>NZ_BCWI01000052.1 GCF_001592125.1 Microbacterium hominis NBRC 15708 | reverse complement strand
ACCCGACCCCGGGCGGTCAGGGTGTCGTGGATCGCGTGGGCGAGCGGCGCGGGAAGATCCGCGACCAGTCGAGCCATCCCATCCTCCAAGGGGAACAACCGGACGGAGCGTTCTTCATACGCGCGCTGCGCGGCCTCGGTGAACGCGGCAGGGTCGATAGTCGCCGCGATCGCCTTCGCCGCCGCACTCATCCGCGCAGGCGACTCCGACCGGGCCGCCTCCAACGCGAGGGTCTCGTACCGTCCCCGGTCCTCCTCGGTCGTCAACAGCGTGCCGGTGCGGCTGATCGCCCACGCGTGACCGGCATCGATCTCCCCCTGCTCCCACACACCCCACGTGGTCGGGAACAGGGTCGTCAACAGGTACGCCTCCGACATCCGGCGTTGCACACCCCGATCCGACACCCGCAGCGCCATCGCGAGTTCCAACGCGACTTCCCGCAACGGCAGATCCGCATCCGACGACCGCACCGACCCACCCCGCTGCTGCGCCTCCTGACGCAGCAACGCCGTCCGTTCCGCGACCAGTCCCACCGCGTCGGCCAGGAGCCGCGCCTCCGCGGCCTGCGCGGCAGCGGCCCGACGCCGCGCATCCACGACACCGGTCACCACGGCATCCAACCCGGGCCAGATCGCATCACCCTCACGGGTCCTCGTCT
>NZ_BCWI01000051.1 GCF_001592125.1 Microbacterium hominis NBRC 15708 | reverse complement strand
TCGAGGATCACCCGACCCCGGGCGGTCAGGGTGTCGTGGATCGCGTGGGCGAGCGGCGCGGGAAGATCCGCGACCAGTCGAGCCATACCGTCCTCCAACGGGAACAACCGCACCGAGCGTTCTTCATACGCACGCTGCGCGGCCTCGGTGAACGCGGCCGGGTCGATGGTCGCGGCGATCGCCTTCGCCGCCGCGCTCATCCGCGCAGGCGACTCCCACCGGGCCGCCTCCAGAGCGAGGGTCTCGTACCGCGCCCGGTCTGATTCAGAGGTGAGAAGCGTGCCGGTGCGGCTGATCGCCCACGCATGACCCGCATCGATCTCCCCGCGCTCCCACACACCCCAGGTGGTGGGGAACGGGGTCATCAGCAGGTACGCCTCCGACATCCGCCGCTGCACACCCCGATCCGACACCCGCAACGCCATCGCCAGCTCCAACGCGACCTCCCGCAACGGCAGATCCGCATCCGACGACCGCACCGACCCACCCCGCTGCTGCGCCTCCTGCCTCAGCAACGCCGCCCGCTCCGCGACCAGTCCCACCGCATCGGCCAGCAGCCTCGCCTCCGCCGCCTGCGCCCGAGCCACACACCGCCGCGCATCCACGACACCGGTCACCACGGCATCCAACCCGGGCCATCCAGCCTCAGCCGGGGACGATACCGAAGACGGCGGATCGATCA
>NZ_BCWI01000050.1 GCF_001592125.1 Microbacterium hominis NBRC 15708 | reverse complement strand
CCATCGAGACCGCCGACGTGGTCCTGATGCGCTCGGACCCGCTCGATGTTGCGATCGCACTCAAGATCGGCAAGGGCACACTGCGAAAGATGCGGCAGAACCTGGGCTGGGCCATCGGATACAACGCCGCCGCCCTCCCCATCGCCGCTGGCGTGTTCTATCCGGCGTTCGGGATCATGCTGTCCCCGGAGATCGCCGCCCTGTCGATGTCCGGTTCCTCCGTGATCGTCGCCGTCAACGCCCTCCTCCTCAAGCGGCTCCGCCTGCCCGCCCAGGCGCCCGCTGCGACGACCATGCAGAAGGAGCCCGAACATGCCTGACCGTCCGCTCTCTCCCACACCGTCCTCCCCGATGCTGCTGACCCGACGAGGTGTGCTCGGACTCGGACTGGGCGCCGTCGCGGCAGCCGTGCTCGCCTCCTGCACCCCCGCGCCGCAATGGGTGACACCCACCGGCGCAGCGGTGTCCGGCACGGAGAAGAACCGCGGCGGCACCGGCCGAGTCACCACCGTCGACCTCACCGCCGCCCCCACCACGCTCGACCTGGCCGGTACCGCCGCCGCCACCTGGGCGTTCGGAGGTATCCCCGCCCCGGTAATCCGGCTCACCGCAGGCGACACGCTGAAAGCGACCGTCCGCAACCAGCTCGACGCGGACACCTCCGTGCACTGGCACGGACTCGCCCTCCGCAACGACATGGATGGGGTCCCTCCGGTAACCCAAGCCCCCATCGCCCCGGGCGGACAGTTCGCATACGAGTTCGTCACCCCGCATCCGGGCACCTACTGGTTCCACCCCCACGTCGGCCCGCAACTGGACCACGGCCTCTACGGTGCGCTCA
>NZ_BCWI01000049.1 GCF_001592125.1 Microbacterium hominis NBRC 15708 | reverse complement strand
AGCGGGTGCCCCCTACCACTCAGCATATACCCATCCGGGGTATCCAGGATGGGTATCGCTTCGGGGATGGCTACCCGCCCGGGGTATGCTGGGCGTGATCGAGGAAGGGGCGTCGACGGTGAACCAGGTGGTGGCGCGACGGCGGGCACTCGGGTCCCGGCGTGCCCTGTGGTTCTACCTGGCCGCGGTGACCGCGATCATCGCGGGGCTGCTTGCGATGCATTCGCTGAGTCTGGAAGAGGACCAGGCGGGCACTGTCGTGTCCGCCTCCGCAGTCGTTGCGGCCCCCGATGCCGCCGCTGATGTCCTGGTCAGCGGGGTGGTGACGCCCTCGTGCGATGAGACGGTCTGCGGGACGTCTCATGCTGTAGCTGCCGTGACGTGTCTGCTCGCGTTGCTGACCCTGCTCATCCTGGTGCTCCCGGCCCGGGACGGGTGGATGTCGCTGCCGGCGTGGCTGCGATCCCTCCCCGGCAGGTCGAGCTCGTTCACGTCCAGGTCGCCTCTTCTGCGGCCCTCCCTGATCGTGCTGTCGATCAGCCGCACCTGATCAGCACCCCGCCCGCGCCCGCCGCCTGAGCCGCCGCCGGCGCGTGATGTCGCCGACGGTCCACGATGTGCGGCCCGCAGGCGAGCGCGACCCGTCTGCGGCAGCGCCATGGGTGATCCGATCCCGGATTCTCGCCGTGCACTCCGGGCCGCGGCTCCCGGTTGGACCGTGTGACGGCGACCGTGCGCACCTTCATCGTCCCCCTCATCCAGGAAAGTCTTGTATGCCCGAACCCGCCCCCTCCACCCCGACTCCCGGTACCGGAACGCGCCGTGCGGCGAGAGCCGCCCTGTCTTCCCCACCCGTCCAGACGCGACGCGATCGACGCCGTCGGCCCACCCGTGCCGCCCGGACACCTCGACACGCGCCGCGCCGCACGCTCACCCGATCCCGGATGCTCGCCGGCGCGGTGATGCTCCCGGTCGCGTCGATCGCCGGACTGCCGTTGCTGATCCC
>NZ_BCWI01000048.1 GCF_001592125.1 Microbacterium hominis NBRC 15708 | reverse complement strand
CTGGGGATGAACGCGCGGTTCATGACTGGTATCCGAGCACCGTGGTCATGCCGGTCTCGGCGTGGTAGATGTTGTGGCAGTGCGCGACCCACTGGCCGGGGTTGTCGGCGTCGAAGTCGACTGTCAGGGTCTGGCCCGGGAGGATGATGGAGGTGTCCTTCCGGGGGCCGCCGTTCGCGTGCTGGTAGGTGTGGCCGTGCAGGTGGAACGGATGCCACATCTCGGTGTCATTGCGGATCCGCAACTGCACCCGCTCCCCCATACTGACCGCGTGCGCGTCCCGCAACGGGTCGTTCATGTCGAACCGGCGCCCATTGATCCCCCAGTCGTACGCCTCCATCCCCCCGGTCAGCGCGAGGTGCACGACCCGGTCGGGGGATGCCTGGTGCAGGGTGACGGAGGCGGTCGCGCTCAGTCCGGCAGCGGTGCCGACCCTGCCGGTGCCGAGCTCGGCGACGGGGACGTCGCTGGCCGGAGCCGTGCCAGCGGCGGTGCGAACGAGCGCGAACGCGCGATCCTGCTTGCCTTCCGCGTCGGCGACGACAGGGAACACCCCATCGTCCAGGGTGACCTGCAGGTCGTAGCGTTCGCCCATCCCGATCAGGACACTGTCGACCTCGACAGGATCCACCGGGAACCCGTCGGTGTGGGTGATCGTCAGGGTGTGGCCGCCGATCGCGAACCGGAACGCGGTGTCGCTGCCGGCGTTGATGACACGGATCCGCACCCGGGCACCAGGAGTGCCGGTGAATTGGGCGGGGTCGGCTTTGGGTTTGCCGTTGATGAGGTACTGCGGGTAGTAGACGTCGCCGGCGTCGCCGCCGAGCAGCTCGGAGGTGGCGCCCATCAGCAGGTTCCCCATCCGCATGAACATGTCGCCCATCCCGCCCATGTCTCCCATGCCCTTCGAGAGGTCGGTGAGGACCTGGTCCGGGGTGGCGGTGACGCCGTCGAGCCAGTCGTCGAGGATCAGCACCCATTCGTCGTCCCACGTCACCTTCTCGTCCGGGTCGTCGATGA
>NZ_BCWI01000047.1 GCF_001592125.1 Microbacterium hominis NBRC 15708 | reverse complement strand
GAGGTGGGCGAGGTTGTCGGGGGCGGTGTGGCCGCCGTCTGCGGCTGGGGTCGTGTGGTCGCGGTCGCACCGGTGCGCGGGGCGGGTGCAGCCAGGGGTGCGGCAGCGCTCATCCCGTGCGGCGAGGTAACGGCGGATTTCCGCGGACGGTCGGTAGCGGTCGACGGCGACGGGGATGCCGGTGGTCGGGTCGGTGAACACGCGATCCCACCCGGGGGTGAGCCCGGCGAGGCGTCGGGCGATCGCGGGGTCGATGGGCCCGTACCCGGTCAGGATCGCCGGGCCTCCGTCGGGGTCGCCGGCGAGGGTGAGGGCGGGGACCGTCACCTGGATCTGCGCCGTCACCGTCTCGATACCGGCGCCGGTGGCGCGGGTGGAGGGAGTGGCGGTCAGGAGCAGGTCGGTGAGGACGTCCGCACGCACCTGCGCCAACGTGCGGGAGTCTTTCGCGGCGGTCGTGGCCGTGGCCGTGGTCGTGGTCGTGCAGGTCACGCCGGTGGGGCGGACGGGGCTGGTGATGAGCGTGTCGGCATCGACGAGGGCATCCGCGTCGGTGACATCCGCGTCGCCGTCGCTGTCCTCGTCGGTCTGATCGAGGATCGCCCGACCCCGGGCCGTCAGCGTGTCGTGGATCGCGTGGGCGAGCGGGGCGGGAAGATCCGCGACCAGTCGAGCCATCCCATCGTCCAACGGGAACAAGCGGACGGACCTCTCGTCGTACGCGCGCTGCGCGGCCTCGGTGAACGCATTCGGGTCGATGGTCGCGGCGATCGCCTTCGCCGCCGCGCTCATCCGCGCAGGCGACTCCGACCGGGCCGCCTCCAGGGCGAGGGTCTCGTACCGTGCCCGGTCCTCCTCGGTCGTCAACATCGTGCCGGTGCGGCTGATCGCCCACGCATGAGCCGCATCGATCTCCCCGCTGGCCCACACCTCAAGCGTCCGCGGGAAGAGGTTGGTCAGCAGGTACGCCTCCGACATCCGGCGTTGCACACCCCGATCCGACACCCGTAAGGCCATCGCGAGCTCCAATGCGAC
>NZ_BCWI01000046.1 GCF_001592125.1 Microbacterium hominis NBRC 15708 | reverse complement strand
GCGAGGCGCCCTCCCACCCAGCATATACCCATCCGGGGTATCCGGGGGGGGACGTGTCGCGGTCGCCCGCGGCCGCCGATGAGACCCGCCTCGGAGACGGCTACCCGCCAGGGGTATGCTGGCGACATTGAGGAAGGAGCGTCGACGGTGAATCAGTTGGTGGCGCGACGGCGGGCACTCGGGTCCCGGCGCGCCCTGTGGTTCTACCTGGCCGCGGTGACCGCGATCATCGCGGGACTGCTCGCGATGCACTCGCTGAGTCTGGAAGAGGACCAGGCGGGCGCTGTCGTCGCCGCCGCCGTTGCGGCTCCCGACACCGCCGCCGACATCCTGGTCAGCGGGGTGGTGACACCCTCGTGCGATGAGACGGTCTGCGGGACGTCTCATGCTGTAGCTGCCGTGACGTGTCTGCTCGCGTTGCTGACCCTGCTCATCCTGGTGTTACCCGCCCGGGACGGGTGGATGTCGCTGCCGGCGTGGCTGCGATCCCTCCCCGGCAGGTCGGCCTCGTTCACGTCCAGGTCGGCTCTTCTGCGGCCCTCCCTGATCGTTTTGTCGATCAGTCGCACCTGATCAACGCTCAGCTCGCGCCCGCCCTCTAAGCCACCGCTGGCGCGTCCCGTCTGCGTGATGCCGCCGACGGCCACGATGTGCGCCCCGAAGCGCGCCCCGCCTGCAGCACCGTGTGTGACCCGATTCAGGATTATCGCCGCCGAAGCGGCACACTTCCCGGCCGCACCTCCTGGTTGGACCGTGTGACGGCGGCGGCGACCGTGCTCACCTTCATCGTCCCCCTCCTCCAGGAAAGTCTTGTATGCCCGAACCCGCCCTTTCTCCCCCGACGACCGGTATCGATACGCGCCGCGCTGCGAGAGCCGCCCTCTCTTCCCCACCCGTGCCGACGCGAGGCGATCGACGCCGTCGGCCTACCCGTAACGCCCGGACACCTCGACACGCGCCTCGCAGCACGCTCACCCACCATCGGATGCTCGCCGGCACCGTGATGTTCACGGACGCTCCCCTCGCCGCGCTGCCGTTGCTTATCAC
>NZ_BCWI01000045.1 GCF_001592125.1 Microbacterium hominis NBRC 15708 | reverse complement strand
CTAGCTGTACCGGGTCAGCACGTTGGTGATCGACCGATAGGGAGAAGGCCTCCATTCTGAGTGGTGTCTAAGTCACTCTCGAAGGGAGGCCTCCTCTTGGTTCACCGTAACGCGCGATTGGCTGAGGCCGGTCGTCTGATCCTTGTCCGTCGGGTGCTCTCGGGCCGTCCCGTATCGCATGTCGCGAAGGAGCTCGGGGTCTCGCGGACCTGCGCGCATCGCTGGGTGTCGCGGTTTCGGTTGCAGGGTCTGGCGGGGCTGCGTGATCGCAGCTCCCGTCCGCGCTCGATGCCGACTGCGACGGATCCGCAGGTCACGGCGGCGCTGCTGGCCGCACGGCAGGCGGAGCGGCTGGGCCGTGACGAGCTGGCCCGGCGGTTCGGGATCAGCCCGGCGACCGCGTCGCGGCTGATCGCCCGGGCCGGACTGCCCGCGTTGCACGAGCTGGACCCGGTCACCGGCATCCGCATCCGCGCGTCCCGCCGCACCCAGCACCGATACGAGCGTGCAGCGCCGGGCGATCTGATCCATATCGACGTGAAGAAGCTAGGCCGCATCCCCGACACCGGCGGATGGCGCGTGGAAGGCCCGGCGACGCTGAATCACCACCGCACCGCCGACAAACGCAAACAGCGGATCGGGTTTGACTACGTCCATGTCGCCGTCGACGACCACTCCCGGCTCGCGTTCGCGCGGGTGCTGCCCGACGAGAAGGGCGCGACCTGCGCCGGCTTCCTCGCCGACGCCGCCGCGTTCTTCGCCACCCACGGCATCCGCATCCGCGAGGTCATGACCGACAACGCGATGAACTACCGGCTCTCCCGAGACTTCCAGAACGTTCTCGCTGCGCTCGGGGCGCGCCACGTGCTTACCCGCGCCTACTCGCCCTGGCAGAACGGCAAAGCGGAACGCTTCAACCGCACCCTCCAAGAGGGCTGGGCCTACCGGCAGCCGTTCAGCTCGAACCAAGCCCGACTCAACGCCCTCTCGCCCTGGCTCGAGCACTACAACTACGCTCGACCCCACACCGCCTGCGGCGGCCAACCCCCCATCACCCGCGCGACACCAACCTCATGACCGGGTACA
>NZ_BCWI01000044.1 GCF_001592125.1 Microbacterium hominis NBRC 15708 | reverse complement strand
CCGCCGATCGGCGCTGCGGGAGCGAGCTTCTTGCTCGCGACGACTGTCAGATTGACTACTTCAGCGGCGATCTTGGCGGAGCTCTTGAACCTGGGCTGCGTGCGCGTGGGGGGCGAGAGGAGGGGCACTGCGGAAAACGCCTATCCATGACGTAACCCGGTGGAGTTCCGCTTCAACGTCTGAGGTCCCGGCCCGCTCGCACCGGCGCACCGGCGCACCGCGGAGCACCCTTAAAGTGAGCGCATGAGTTCTGCCGCGCCGGCGGCCGGCGTCGATCCGGCTCGCTCCCGAGGTCTCCGGATGCTGCTCAGCGGGTCGTTCCCGAACCTCGTGCAGTGGTACAACCTCTACGTCTTCGCGGCGTTCGCGCCGTTCTTCCGGACGGAGTTCTTCGACCCCGCCGACGGGGGCTCACTCGTCTACGTCTACGGCATCTTCGCGCTGACCTTCGTCATGCGACCGGTGGGGTCCTGGCTGTTCGGACGTATCGCCGATCGGCGAGGCCTGCGATTCGCGCTCGTGTCGAGCGTCCTGCTGATGTCGGCGGGGTCGGCCGTGCTGGCGGTGAGTCCGACGGCGTCGGACGCGGGCGCGGCGGCCGGTGGCATCCTCCTGCTCGTCGGGCTCGTGCAGGGCGTGGCGACCGGCGGAGAGTACGGTGTGTCGGCGGTGTACCTCTCGGAGGTGTCGACCGACGGCCGACGCGGCTTCTTCTCCTCGTTCCAGACGGCGACGATCGTGGCGGGTCAGGTGCTCGCGCAGGCGACGCTGCTGGTGCTGCTCACATCGGTCGACCGTGCAGAGGTGTCCGTGTGGGGATGGCGGGTCGCGTTCGGCATCGGTGCGCTCGCCGGGCTGTCGACCCTGCTGGTCGCGCGGCGGATGCCGGGGGAGCGGCGTCGCCCCACGGCGGGAGTCACCCTGACCGTCCTCCTGCGCGAGGGGTGGCGTCCGCTGCTGTGGGTCGTCCTGATGACCTCCGGCGGGACGGCCGCCTTCTACACGTTCACCGTCACGGTGCCGGCGGTGTCGCGTGAGGCCGCGTACGGCTCCGGGGGTGCGGCAGCCGAGCGGGCCAGCACGACCGCGATCCTGCTCGCGCTGATCGTGCTGATGGTGCTGCAGCCCGTCGGCGGCGCGCTCAGCGATCGCGTCGGGCGCAAGGCGCTGCTGGTGTTCTTCGGCGTAGCGGGCGTCATCGTCATCGGCCCGGTCGTCGCCGTGGCCGGGGGACTCCTCGATCCGTGGGTGCTGTTCGCCGCCCTCGTCGCGGTGTTCACCGTGCTCACCGGTTATCTCGCCACCAACACGATCGTCAAGGCCGAGGCCTTCCCTCCGCAGCTGCGTGCTCTCGGCGTCGGCTTCGGCTATGCCGTGGCCAACTCCCTCTTCGGTGGAACGGCGCCGCTGATCTACCACGCCACCGCGGCGACGCCGTGGGTCTTCTCCGGATACGTGACGGTGCTGGTGGGGATCACCCTCGCCACTGCGCTCACCATGCGCGGCGGACGGACGAGCCCACTCGATCGTCGGCTCTGACCCCGCGGCGGTGAGAGGGGCGCCGGCTACGGCTCCGTGGTGAGGACGGGCCCGCACGTGAGACACGACCAGGCGACGAGGAACCTCTCGTCGTCCAGGACCTCGAAGCCCAGGCGATCCCCGCACAGAGGACAGGCCGGGCCGTCGCCGACGGGGATGCGCATACCGCCAGTATCGCCGCGACGCCGCGTCGACAGACGCCGGGGAGCGCGCGACACGCCCGGGATGCCGGTGTGATTTGCCGCCGGCGCGGATCCGACCTAAGTTTGTATCCGTTCGCCCCACAGGGAAGAGCGAAGGGCCGGAAGGCCTCGCCCCCTCAAGCGGAGAACCGATCTCCATCCCACACCCTCCACGAGGGCAGACCATCCGGTCTGGGATGAGGGTTTCCCCCGTGCACCCGCTGCCAGCGGTCGTCACCACGGATCCTCGGATCCTGAGACACCGACTTGACAAGATGCGCGAGAGGGATAAGATAGAGAAGTTGCCCTGCGGGTGAGGCTGAGAGGCCGAGCAGCA
>NZ_BCWI01000043.1 GCF_001592125.1 Microbacterium hominis NBRC 15708 | reverse complement strand
CCCGGATGCTTGGAGCTCGGCGACCTTCTGCGACTTGTCCTCGGGCAGCACCTCGGCGATCACGGTGTCGATGCCCAGCAGGGCGGCGATCCGTTCCGCGGTGGGTTGGTTGTCGCCGGTGAGCATCGCGACCTCGACACCCTGCTCGTGCAGGGCGTCGATCGCGGTCTTCGCGCTCTCCCGGGGCGCGTCGGCGAGGGCGATGACGCCGGCGATCTGCCCGTCGACGGCGAACAGGATCGCGGTGCGCCCTGAGCCGGCCAGTTCCCGCTGGGACGCTTCGACGGGGGTGATGTCGATGTGCTCGGCGGCCATCAGGCGGGTGTTGCCGAGGACGACCCGCTTGCCGTCGACGGTCGCGACGGCGCCCTGTCCGGTTATGTTGCGGAACGCGGTGGCGGTGCGGCGCGGGATGTCGCGGGCATCGGCGTACGCGACGATCGCCTCGGCGAGCGGATGCTCCGACTCCCGTTCCGCCGCCGCGGCCAGGCTGAGCAGCTCGAGGTCGTTCCCGCCGGAGGTGAGGTAGTCGGTGACCTCCGGCTCCCCTTTGGTGAGGGTGCCGGTCTTGTCGAACACGACCGTGTCGATGCGGGCGGCGGTCTCGATCCCGGACGCGTTCTTGAACAGCACCCCTCGTTTGGCGCCGAGACCGGTGCCGACCATGATCGCGGTCGGGGTCGCCAATCCGAGGGCGTCGGGGCAGGTGATGACCACGACGGTGATCGCGAACAGGATCGCCATCGGCACCTCGGCGCCCGCGAGCAGCCAGATCAGGAAGGTCAGCGTGCCGCCGATCAAGGCGACTAGCACCAGCCAGAAAGCGGCACGGTCGGCGAGCCGCTGCCCAGGGGCCTTGGAGTTCTGCGCCTCCTGGACGAGCTTCACGATCTGCGCGAGCGCGGTGTCCGCTCCGACCTTGGTCGCGGTCACCCGGAGGGTGCCGACGGTGTTCACGGTCGCGCCGATCACCTCCGACTCGGGTGTCTTGTCGACCGGCATGGACTCGCCGGTGACCATCGACTCGTCCACCTCGGACTCGCCGGACTCCACCACGCCATCGGTGGGGATCTTCGCCCCCGGTCGGACCAGCATCAGATCCCCCGGGACGACGTCGGACGTGGGGATCTCCACCTCCTGCCCGTCGCGAATCACGACCGCCTGGGAGGGCGCGAGCTCCAGGAGGGTGCGGATGGCGTCGTTCGCGCCGCCGCGGGCGCGCATCTCCACCCAGTGCCCCAGCAGCACGAAGGTGGCGAGGACGGTGGCGGCTTCGTAGAACACCTCGCCGCCGCCGGTGAGGGTGATGAACAGGCTGTACAGCCAGCCGGCGCCGACCCCGACCGAGACGAGCACCATCATGTCCAGCGTTCGGGCCCGCAGTGCCCGGTAGGCGCCGTCGAAGAAGATCCACGCCGAGTAGAAGATCACCGGCAGCGAAAGGATCAGCATGAACACGTCATCGCGCAGCCCGAACGGCGCCGGCACCTCGAACCCGATCACGTCCCGGCCGATCGGCGACCACAGGGTGATCGGGATCGACAGGATCAGCGCGACCAGGAACCGGTTACGCATGTCGCGGATCATCGCGTCCATAGACATGCCGCCGTGGTGCCCACCGTGGCCCATCATCTCCTGCGCGGAATGCGCGGCCGCCTGACCGCCGTCATGGCCGGCGGCCGGCGCCGGGGTATGACCGGCGTGCTCAGCCGCATCGGCGGGCGCCGGATGAGCGTGCCCAGCGTGCTCGGCGTGACCTGCGTGGTCTTCGGCATCCTTGTGCCCGGTGGGCGCGCCGTGGTCGGCGGGAGTGTCATGGTCGACGTGGCCCTCGTGCCCGGCATGCCCCTCTTGCCCGGCGTGGGCGCCGTGGTCATGAGGTTCGTGGGTGGGATCGCAGATGTGGTCGGGGACGGACTGGCCGGCGCAGTGGTAGCCGCACTCGATCACCCATTGCTGCAGGTGGGCGACCGAGGTGGACTCGGGGTCGTAGGTGACGGTCGCGGTCTGCGAGACGGGGTTCGCGTCGACGCTGATCACGCCGGGCTGTCGGCCCAGGTGGGCTTCGGTGACGTTCTTGGAGGTCGCGCGGATCATGCCGCCCACCTGCAGGGTCACGGTGTTCGTGTCGTTCATCACAGTTCCTTCCCGATAGCGGGGTCGGTGGAGCGGGGACCGGTCTTGGGGTGGGGCCATTGCCAGTCGGTCACGGCGGGGATGTCGGTGCCGTGCTGGCGGGTGTGGGCGCGGGCGCGCAGGCGGGCGTCCTGCAGCTCCTGCCGGAGACCGGCGTGGCCGGCGGCGAGGCCCGGGACGTGGTCGAGGACGTCGATGACGAGCCGGTACCGGTCGAGGTCGTTGAGCATGACCATGTCGAACGGGGTCGTGGTGGTGCCGCGCTCCATGAAT
>NZ_BCWI01000042.1 GCF_001592125.1 Microbacterium hominis NBRC 15708 | reverse complement strand
CCCGTCTTCTGCAGCTCGGCGACCTTCGCGGACTTGTCCTCGGGGAGCACATCCGCGATCACGGTGTCGATGCCGAGGAGAGCGGCGATCCGGTCGGCGGTGGGCTTGTTGTCCCCGGTGAGCATTGCGACCTCGACGCCCTGCTCGTGGAGAGCGTCGATCGCGGTCTTTGCGGTGTCCCGGGGTGCGTCGGCGAGACCGATGATCCCGGCGACTTGCCCGTCCACGGCGAACAGGATCGCGGTGCGGCCGGACCCAGCCAGGTCCTGCTGAGCGGCCTGCACCCCGCTGATGTCGATCCCCTCCCCGGTGAGAAGGCGCGGGTTGCCGAGGACGACCTGTCGACCGTCGACGGTGGCGATCGCGCCCTGCCCGGTGACGTTTCGGAACGCGGTCGCGGTGCGACGGGGGATGTCGCGGGCGTCGGCGTAATTCACGATCGCTTTCGCCAGAGGATGCTCGGATTCCCGCTCCAACGCGACCGCGAGGGAGAGAGTCTCGAGCTCGTCGCCGCCGACGGGGATGTAGTCGGTGACCTCCGGCTCCCCCTTGGTGAGGGTGCCGGTCTTGTCGAACACGACCGTGTCGATGTGGGCGGCGGTTTCGATCCCGGAGGCGTTCTTGAACAACACGCCCCGTTTCGCGCCGAGCCCGGTGCCGACCATGATCGCCGTCGGGGTGGCGAGGCCGAGCGCGTCGGGGCAGGTGATGACGACGACGGTGATAGCGAACAGGATCGCCATCGGGATTGCAGCGCCGGCGAGCAGCCACACCAGGAAGGTGAGGGTGCCGCCGATCAGGGCGACCAGGACGAGCCAGAACGCTGCCCGGTCGGCGAGGCGCTGCCCGGGGGCTTTGGAGTTCTGCGCCTCCTGCACGAGCTTCACGATCTGCGCCAACGCCGTGTCCGAGCCGACTTTGGTGGCTGTGACGCGGAGGGTGCCGACGGTGTTCACGGTCGCTCCGATCACCTCCGACCCGGGCGCTTTGTCCACCGGCATGGACTCGCCGGTGACCATCGACTCGTCCACCTCGGACTCTCCGGATTCCACGACACCGTCGGTGGGGATCTTGGCCCCCGGCCGCACCAGCATCAGATCCCCCGGGACGACCTCGCTGGTGGGGATCTCGACCTCCTGCCCGTCACGGATCACGACCGCCTGCGAGGGTGCGAGCTCCAGGAGGGTGCGGATGGCGTCGTTCGCGCCGCCGCGGGCGCGCATCTCCACCCAATGCCCCAGCAGCACGAAGGTGGCAAGCACCGTGGCGGCTTCGTAGAACACTTCACCGCCGCCGGTGAGGGTGACCGCGAGGGAGTACAGCCAGCCGGCGCCGACACCGACTGCGACGAGCACCATCATGTCGAGGGTCTTCGCGCGCAGCGCCCGGTAGGCGCCGTCGAAGAAGATCCACGCCGAGTAGAAGATCACCGGCAGCGACAGGATCAGCATGAACACGTCATCGCGCAGCCCGAACGGTGCCGGCACCTCGAATCCGATCACCTCCCGCCCGATCGGAGACCACAGGGTGATCGGGATCGACAGGATCAGCGCGACCAGGAACCGGTTGCGCATGTCGCGGATCATCGCGTCCATCGACATCCCGCCGTGATGCCCACCGTGGCCCATCATCTCCTGCGCACTGTGACCCGACGCTGCACCATGATCGTGCCCACCCGCGGCCGCGGTGTGACCGGCGTGCTCGACGTGGTGACCGGCATGCTCACCGTCATCCGCCGTCGCCGACGGGGCGTGCGTGTGGTCGTGGCCAGCGGCGTGGTCGTGGACGGGGTCGTCGTGATAGCCCGCAGGACCCTTATGGCCCGCGTGGCTGGCGTGACCCGTGGCATCCGTGTGGCCCTCGTGCGCGTCGTGACTCGCGTGCGGTTCTTGTGCGCCCTCAGCTGCGGGGCCGTGGTGGGCGCTGTGGTCGTGCGCACCCTCGTCGTGCGGGTCGTGCGCGGGGTCGCAGATATGGTCGGGGACGGACTGGCCGGCGCAGTGATACCCGCAGTCGATGACCCATTGCTGGAGGTGGGCGACCGAGGTGGTCTCGGGGTCGTAGGTGACGGTCGCGGTCTGTGAGACCGGGTTCGCGTCCACGGCGATCACTCCGGGTTGTCGGCTCAGGTGGGCTTCGGTGACGTTCTTGGAGGTCGCGCGGATCATGCCGCTGACCTGCAGGGTCACGGTTCTGGTGTCGCTCATTTCGGTTCCTTCCCGAGGGTGGGGTCGGTGGTGTCGGGGTGGGGCCATTGCCAGTCGGCGACGGCGGGGATGTCGGTGCCGTGCTCGCGGGTGTGGGCGCGGGCGTGCAGGCGGGCGTCCTGCAGCTCCTGCCGCAGGCCGGCGTGGCGGGCGGCGAGGCCCGGGACGTGGTCGAGGACGTCGATCGCGAGCCGGTACCGGTCGAGGTCGTTGAGCATGACCATGTCGAACGGGGTCGTGGTGGTGCCGCGCTCCTGGAAG
>NZ_BCWI01000041.1 GCF_001592125.1 Microbacterium hominis NBRC 15708 | reverse complement strand
TCCGCGTGCACGCCGACTCGCCGGTTGAGGTGGAGGAGCTGATCGCGGCGGTCGAGCAGGCCGGGTACGGGGCATCCGTCCCCGCCCCGCCCGTCCACACCCCCGACGAGAAGACCGCGCCGCAGGATGCGGAGTTGGTGTCGTTGCGGCAGCGGCTGATCGTCTCGACGATCCTGGCGTCGCCGGTCGCGGTGCTGTCGATGATCCCGGCGCTGCAGTTCACCTACTGGCAGTGGCTGACCCTGACCCTGGCGGCACCGGTGGTGGTGTGGGGGGCGTGGCCGTTCCACCGTGCCGCGGCGATCAACGCCCGTCACGGGGCGGCGACGATGGACACGCTGATCAGCGTGGGTGTGCTGGCCGCATTCGGCTGGTCGCTGTACGCCCTGTTCTTCGGCGGGGCCGGGATGCCGGGCATGCAGATGAGCGTCACCTTCGTCGGCACCCCGCAGGCCGGAGGCCACGAGGTGTATCTGGAGGTCGCCGCGCTGGTGACGGTGTTCATCCTCCTCGGCCGCTACCTCGAGGTCCGTGCGAAGCGGCAATCCGGGGAAGCCCTCCGAGCCCTGCTGGAGCTCGGCGCGAAAGACGCCGTCGTCCTCCGCAACGGCACCGAGCAGCGCATCCCCGTCGCTCAGCTCGCCCCCGGCGACATCGTCGTGGTGCGGCCGGGGGAGAAGGTCCCCGCCGACGGCCACGTCACCGAGGGTGTGTCCGCGGTGGACGAATCGATGCTGACAGGCGAATCCGTCCCGGTGGAGGTCGGCCCAGGCTCGCGAGTGGTCGGCGCCACCGTGAACACCGGGGGCCGGCTGCTGGTGGAGCTCACCCGGGTCGGCGCGGACACGGAGCTGGCGCGGATGGGCAGGTTGGTGGAGGAGGCGCAGACCGGGAAGGCGCAGGTGCAGCGCCTCGCCGACCGGGTCTCCGCCATCTTCGTGCCCATCGTGATCGTCCTCGCGGTGGCCGCGTTCGCTGTGTGGCTGCTGGTCGGCGCAGGGCCGGAGGTCGCGTTCACCGCCGCGGTGACGACGCTGATCATTGCGTGTCCGTGCGCGCTCGGGTTGGCGACTCCGACGGCGCTGCTGGTGGGCACGGGGCGTGGCGCGCAGCTGGGCATCCTGATCCGCGGACCCCAGGTGCTGGAGCAGACCCGCCGCATCGACACGGTCGTGTTGGACAAGACCGGCACCATCACCACCGGCACCATGACCGTCACCCACATCCACCCCACCCCCGGCACCGACCAGGCGGAGCTGTTGCGGGTCGCTGCAGCGCTCGAGCACGGCTCGGAGCACCCCATCGGCCGCGCCATCACCGCTGCCGCCACCGGCCCGCTCGCGGCAGTGGAGTCGTTCCAAGCCGAGGCCGGGCAGGGCGTGCAGGGCATCGTCGAGGGCCGCATGGTCGCCGCCGGCCGCGCCTCCTGGATCACCAGCCAGTGGTCCCTCCCGATCCCCACTGGCCTCGCCGGCACCATCGCGGCGGACGAGGCAGCGGGGGCGACGGTGACGGTGGTGGTGTGGGACGGGCAGGTGCGTGGAGCGATGAGCGTCGCCGACACCATTAAACCCACCAGCCGTGAGGCGGTCGCCCGGCTCCGGGAGCTCGGTTTGACCCCGATCCTGCTCACCGGCGACAACCCCGGCGCCGCACGGGCGATCGCCGACCAGGCCGGGATCGAGGACGTCCGTGCCGGGGTTACCCCGCAGGGCAAGCTCGACACCATCCGCGACCTGCAGACCGCGGACCGGGTGGTCGCGATGGTCGGCGACGGGGTGAACGACGCCGCAGCCCTCGCTGCAGCAGACCTCGGGATCGCGATGGGCACCGGCACCGACGCGGCCATCACCGCCGCTGACCTGACCATCGTCTCCGGCGACCTCGTGCTCGTGCCGGACGCGATCCGGCTGGCCCGGCGCACCCTCGGGACGATCAAGGGGAACCTGTTCTGGGCGTTCGCGTACAACGTCGCCGCGATCCCGGTCGCGATGCTCGCCCTGCTGAACCCCATCCTCGCCGCCGCAGCGATGGCGTTCAGCAGCGTCTTCGTCGTCACCAACAGCCTCCGACTGCGCCGCTTCCGCCCGCTCCCCACCCCGACCCGTGCCGCCGCCCGGGAGCCCGCGCCCGTCCGGGCCTAACCCATCCCCCTGAGAAGGAGAAATGTCATGTCCCACGACCACGACCACTCCGGGCACGACCACACGCACGCGCACGAGCACGGTGCGCACGAGCATCACCATCATGAGCCGCCGGAGGGGGCGACGAACCTGGTGACCTGCCCGGTGATGCCCGGCAATCAGGTCGACCCGGCCTGGGCGGAGCAGCGCGGCCTGTTCCGCGATTACCAGCGCAGCCGGTACTGGTTCTGCTGCGCCGAGTGCGGGCCGCTGTTCGACGCAGACCCCGCCCGTTACACGCACGCCGCCTGACCCGCGCCACAGAAGAAGGACGGCGCGCGAAGTGGATACGGCGGTCGAGCTGGTGCAGGCGTACCTGCGGGTCAACGGCTACTTCACCGTCGCCGAATACCCGGTGCTGGACGCGGCCGGCCCGGGCGGGCCGCGCACCATCAAGGACCTGGACATCCTCGGTGTGCGGCTGCCCCGGACACCGGGAGCGTCCGGGGCAGCCGCACACCGCTGGACACGGCGCTGGATGCCGGGGGCGGGGCGGACATGATCGTCCCGCGCTGGTGAGTAGCACCCACAGCACCACCCGGAACACCAGGTACCCGGCGACGACGAGGACGATGCGGGTTCGGCCGTGGACCAGGGTGGTGATCGCCCATGCCGCGCCGAGG
>NZ_BCWI01000040.1 GCF_001592125.1 Microbacterium hominis NBRC 15708 | reverse complement strand
GCAGGTCGTCCTGGGCGTCGTTGAGCATGTCCGCGACCTTCGGGTGTGACCTGCCGAGCATGCGAGAGACCTCGTGGAACTGGGCGAACACGTGCTCGGTGTCGGGTTGCGCGAAGATCGTGCGGATGATCGACGCGACCATCGGCCCGGCGGTTTTCGGGACGTTCGCGAGGACGTTGCGCATGAAGTGAACCCGACACCGCTGCCAGGACGAGCCGTGGAAGACCGTCGCAATCGCGGCGATCAGGCCCGTGTGAGCGTCGGAGATCACCAGCTTCACCCCGCCCAGACCGCGTGCTTTCAACGAGCGCAGGAACGCGGTCCAAAACGGTTGCGATTCGGTGTCTCCGACCTCGAAGCCCAGGACTTCTCGCCGCCCGTCGGCGGCGACGCCGACGGCGACGACCACCGCTTGGGACACCACCCGCCGGCCGACGCGGGCTTTGCAGTAGGTCGCGTCGAGGAACACATACGGGTAGGTGGTGTCCGCGAGCGGCCGGTCCCGGAACGCGGCGACGTCCTCGTCCAGGCCCGAGCAGATCCGTGACACCTCGGACTTGGAAATCCCGGTGTCTGCGCCAAGCGCCTTCACGAGGTCGTCGACTTTCCGGGTGGAAACACCGTGGACGTAGGCCTCCATCACGACCGCGAACAGTGCCTGATCGACCCGACGGCGACGTTCCAACAGGGACGGGAAAAACGACCCCTGCCGCAGCTTCGGGATCCGCAATTCCAGGTCCCCGACCTTCGTGCTCACGGTCTTCGGGCGGGTGCCGTTGCGTTGCGTCACCCGATCGGGGGAACGCTCGAACGGGGCAGCCCTGATGAACGCGGCCGCTTCCGCGTCGATCAGCTCCTGATAGAGCGTCTCGGTCGCGACCCGGACCCGGTCGTTGACATCGGTGAGTTTCAGTTCCCCGAGCAGCTCGAGGAGGGCAGACTGGTCAAGAGCCATCGTGCGTGTGTCTTTCTCTGAGTTCTTTGATCGGTACTCATCTTGACCACGCACGATGGCTCGCCAGCGTCAACGACACCAACGACTCCGCCGAAAACTCCACCACCACCCGGGACGTCACCGCGAGGAGATCGTCGCGCAGCCGCCGAGCCGACGGCGCACGGCCGACCGCGGCGCGGTAACCACGGGAGGTGAGGAACCCTTGAACTGCCGGTCTGAGGACGCGGCAGATGAGCTCGACCCCGAAACGATCCCGGTACTCGGTGATGAACCGGATCATCTCGGTCAGGGGCGGTCGAGCTCCTTCGCGAAAAACACGCTCGCAGCCTTGAGGATCTCGTTCGCCTTCCGCAGCTCCGAGACCTCCTTCTGCAACCGCTTGATCTCCGCCGCCGCGTCGGTGGTCAGCCCGGGCTTCACGCCCGCGTCGACCTCGTCGCGACGCTGCCAAAGCCGCAGCGTCTCCGGGCTCATCCCGAGCAACCCAGCAACATGCCGGATCGCGGCCATCATCGTCGCGTGCTCCGGCCGCGCCTCCGCGAGCATCCGCAGCGCACGCTCACGCATCTCCGGCGAGTACTTCCTGTTCATCGAGTTCCATCCTTGCTTGAAGAACGGAACGAAAGTCAGGCCGATTCACTCCTGGGGTGCCTGCCGCGCCGGTCGCCCGAGCCGCAGTGGCAGTGGATCGGGTGACGCGCGAACAAGGGCCAGGCTCGGGCTCGCCGAGCCCCGGGTTCGCGTGTCCCCGGCCTGCCCGTGGGGTCGATCACCGTGGCCGGGTGGTGACCAGCTGGTGGCTTCATCGAATGTTGATCGAACCCCGATCGGTGGCGTGGGGCGGTGCAGTGAACATGGTCTCGACAGCGAACCTCGCGCGGCCACGCGCAGGGGGCGCCCACGAGGAGATCGAAGGATCGGGTGGTTCAGCAATGAGGTACACGCCGCGTATCACGGTGGTATCAGCCCCGGCGTGCCACTTCTGCGAGGACGCCGACCAGGCGTTGCAGGAGTTGGCGCGCGAATTCGCAGTTGCGGTCAGCCAGGTCGCGCTCGACAGCGCTGAGGGCAGGCGGCTGGTCGCTGAGCACCGGCCGGCCATGAGCCCACTGGTGTTGCTGGAGGGGGCCTACTTCAGCTCGGGCCGACTGCCGCGCAAGAAGCTCGCCCGTGCGCTGGCTCGGATGGGCGCGGCCACCCTCTCTCGGGCCGGTTCAGGCGCGTTGGGTGGCGCTGGTGGGAAGTGAGCTGCTGACCACCGGGAGTGTGGTGGCGGCGTTCCTGGCTGGTGGGGTGGCGTTGTTCGCGCCGTGCTGCATCGTGTTCCTGGCACCGAGCTACCTGGCCGGCGCGGTCAAGAACCGGCGATGGCGGTTGTTGCCGTTGACGTTCGTCTTCGCCGCCGGGTTGGGTGTGGTGCTGCTGCCGCTGACCCTGGGAGCCAGCCTGCTGGCCGGTGCCATCGCCCGGTACCACCAGGTGCTCTACTACGCCGGCGGCGCCTTGATGATCGGACTCGCTGTGCTGGCGCTGTCGGGGCGCATGTGGTCGCTGCCGAGCTTCGTGCGTGCACCGGACACGACGCGGGCCGACACCGCGAGCTTCTTCGCTCTGGGGGTGTTCTCGGGCATCGCCTCGGCGTGTTGCGCACCCGTGCTGGTCGGTGTGATGACCCTCTCGGCCCTCTCGGCGACTCCGGCTGGTGGGCTGGTGCTTGGACTGGCCTACGTGTTCGGGATGGTGTTCCCGCTGTTCGTCATGGCCCTGCTGTGGGATGCCGCCAGGCTGGGCGAGCGCACCTTCTGGCGCGCCAAGCCGGTCCGCCTAAGGGTGCGAGGGCACGTGCTGGCCACCAACACGGTCAACCTTGTCGTGGCCGTCGGGTTCATGGTCATGGGCGGAGCGGTCATCGCCCTGGCCAACCAGCCGGGCATGACCGGCGGCACCGAGGCTCAGTCGGCCATCGCTACCTGGCTGACCGAGACGTTCCTGCGCATCCAGCAGTGGGCCGCGCCCATACCTGAGCCCGTTCAGGCGCTGATCCTGTTCGTGGTTGCCGGGGCGTTCATCTGGGCCACGCTCATCGGGCGCCGCAGAGGGCGGCGCACCGGCTCCCTCGACTCCATGGCCGGGCACGGTTCGGCCGCAGAGACAGCTCTCCATCCCGTGGAAGGTCACCCATCCGCAGGCGAGAACCACGGCAGTCCGGTGCCGACCTGCCACGACACGACCAGCACGAGGAACCCGCAATGACCTCTCGATCTGCCACCCGACGAGCCAAGGAGCGCCAGGAGACGATGAGGCACGAGCAGGACACCCGGGCACGCCGCAGGAGGACGGCGCGCCTGAGCATCGTGAGCTTGGTGATCCTGGCGGTCGTCGCATTGGTGGTCATGGCGCTGCTGTCTGCCCGGCCCGAGCAGTCCGACCAGGTGCGCACGGCTCCCGACTTCACCCTCCCCGCCTCCGACGGCACCTCGGTGAGGCTCTCGGACCTGCGCGGTGCGCCGGTGCTGCTCTACTTCAACGAGGGCGCCGGCTGCGACGCCTGCATCGTCCAGATGACAGCGATCGAGGCCGAGCCGGGCTTCGCCGACGCCGGCATCACCGTCCTGCCGATCGTGATGAACACCGCAGAGCAGATCAACGCCGAACGCGAACGCCTCGGAGCCACCAGCGCGTTCCTGCTCGACGACGGCGCCGTCTCCGCCGAGTACGACACGCTCGGCACCGGCATGCACGAGGGCCTGCCAGGGCACGGCTTCGTCCTCATCGACGCAGACGGCCAGCAGGTCTGGTCCGGCGACTATCCCTCGATGTGGATCGACGCCGACGACCTGCTGGGCATCGCCCTCGACAACCT
>NZ_BCWI01000039.1 GCF_001592125.1 Microbacterium hominis NBRC 15708 | reverse complement strand
GCTAGAGGCTCGGAAGTTGCTGCGACCGCTGGATAGGCTGAGCCAATGAGCCGGGACCCGCAAGGCACGGCCTCCGGGTTGACGGCGGGGACCTCGCCGGGCCGTTGGCGGCAGTCGCTGCCGTTGGTCTTCCTTATCGGAGCTGCGGTCGGGGTGCTGGGCGGGATGATCGGCTTGGGCGGCGCGGAGTTCCGGTTGCCGCTGCTGATCGGCCTGTTCGGCCTCGCCGCGCTCCCGGCGATCATCATGAACAAGGCGATGAGCCTCATCGTCGTCATCACCGCCCTGCCCGCCCGTCTCCTCACCGTCCCGCTGGCCGAGGTGACCCCGTACTGGTACGTCATCGTGAACCTGCTGATCGGCAGCCTCATCGGCGCGTGGGTGGGGGCGAACTGGGCGACGAAGATCGCGAGCAAGACCCTCTACCGCGTCCTCGCCGCCCTGCTCGTCCTGATCGCCGTCGTCCTCGTGCTCACGCACTTCATCGCCGCCAACCCGCTGAACCTGCCCGTGACGTGGCAGTGGGTGATCGGCGTGGTCGCCGGGTTCGCGATCGGCGTCGTCGCTGCCCTGATGGGCGTGGCCGGGGGTGAGTTGCTGATTCCGCCGATTGTGCTGCTCTACGGTATCGACATCAAGATTGCCGGCACCCTGTCACTGGCGGTATCGCTGCCGACGATGCTGGTCGCGTTCGCCCGCTACAGTCGCGACAACAGCTTCACCGTCCTACGGCAGAACCCCGGATTCCTCATCGCCATGACCGCCGGGTCGATCGTCGGCACCATCATCGGCGGACTGCTGCTGGGTGTGTTCCCGAGCGTCGTCATAGTCCCGCTGCTCGCCCTGCTGCTCGTCCTGTCCGCGTGGAAGGTCTGGAACCACAAGTAGTGCGAGGAACGGTCATCTGCGCGGCGCTGCCGACAGCCGCGGCGTTCGGGATGAGCCGCGGGATCAGAGGTCGGTGCTGAATACGGTGCGTAGCGCGGTCATGGCATCGGGGCGTGCCTTGTAGTAGACCCACACTCCGCGCTTTTCCCGGTCGACGAGTCCCGCGTCGTGCAGGATCTTGAGGTGGTGGCTGAGGGTCGATTGGGAAAGGTCGAAGCCCTCGGTCAGGTCGCACATGGCGCATGCTTCGCCGTTCTCGTGCGAGAGCACCATCGACATCAGTCGTAGCCGCACCGGGTCTGCGAGGGCCTTCAGCATCCGAGACAGAGGCTCTGCCTGGGTGGGGGTGATCGGCTCGCGGGACAACGGTGTGCAGTACCCGAGGGCGCTGCCCGAGGAAAGGGTCAGGGGCATTGACATGCCTCCAGTGTCCCACACTTCGATACTTTGACGAATGTCGATATCTGCGTAGGATGTGAGTCGGACTTTGAAGTCCATCGAAGTCATCTCGACTGAAGGAGATACCCGTGAGTGCACCGATCCAGCTTGTTCGTTCCAAGTACCGCACCCTCGAAGGCGGGTGCGTGAGTTGCTCCGGCGACCTCGCCACGATCCAGTCTGTGCCGGGCGTGCAGGACGTCGACGCGCTGGCCTCCGGTGTCGTGCTGGTCACGCACGACGGCTCCGTGACTGACGCTGCCGTGATCGAGGCCGCCCAGAAGGCCGGGCTGCCCCTGGCCGCGACAGGTCCTGCCCGTCCCCTCCGCGGTTAACCCCTCCCCAGAACGTCACTCCCAGGAAGAAGGACAACGGATGAGCATTGGCGCGAGCGCACCGGCACAGGTGGCACCCGTGACAGCACGGGCTGTCCGACGTCGGTGGTGGCAGGAGCCCGAGATGGTGACCCTGGGGGTTGCGTCGGTGCTGCTGGTCGCGGGCCTGGTCGTGGAGTGGACGGCCCATCTCGAGCCGGTCTCGCTGGCTCTGTTTTGGGCCGCGATCATTGTCGGGGGTGTTTATCCGCTGCGCAGCGCGGTCCGGGCGGTCCGAAACAGGCGGCTGACGATCACCGTGCTGCTGGTGGTGGCCGTGATCGGCGCGATTGCGCTGGGTGTCGTCGAAGAAGCCGCGATGCTCGTGGTCATCTTCAGCCTGGGTGAAGCGATGGAAGCCTACGCGACCGACAAGGCGCGCGGGTCCATCGACGCGCTGATGGAGCTGGCACCCCCGACCGCCACCCGCCTCACCCACGGCGACCGGACCGAGACCGTGGCGGTGGAGGAGCTGCACCCCGGCGATGTCGTACTCGTGCGTCCCGGCGAACGCCTCCCCACCGATGGCATCGTCGCCGACGGTGCTTCATGGGTGGATGCCAGTCCAGTCACCGGAGAATCGGTGCCGGTCGAGGCCACTGCCGGCACCGAGGTCTTCGGGGGAAGTATGAACGGCAACGGAGTGCTGCGGGTACGGGTCACCAAGGAGCACTATGACACCGTGCTCGCCCGTGTCATCGAGCAGGTCGAGGAAGCGCAGGCCAACCGGAGCGGAGCCGAACGATTCGCGGACAAGTTCAGCGCCGTCTACACCCCGGCGATGTTCATCCTGGCCGTCGCGGTCGCCCTGCTCCTGCCGCTGTTCGGGTTCGAGTGGCGTGAGGCGATCTACCGGGCACTGGTCATCCTGGTCGTCTCGTGCTCCTGCGCGCTCATCATCTCCGTGCCCGTCAGCGTCGTCACCGCGATCGCCCGCGGCGCACGGGATGGGATCCTCATCAAGGGCGGGGTCTACCTCGAACGCCTCGCCGACATCAAGACCGTCGCCTTCGACAAGACCGGCACGCTGACCCGAGGACGACCCGCGCTGACGACCGTCATCCCCGTGGGCGACCTCACCGAGGACGAGACCTTAACATTGGCGGCCGCGGTCGAGGCGGGCAGCGAACACCCCATCGCCACCGCGATCGTCGCCGGCGCGAACGCTCGCGGCCTCGTCTTTCCCGCCGCGATGGGCGCTCGCGCCCTGCCCGGTGCGGGCATGGATGCCATTGTCGACGGCCGCCCCCTGCACATCGGTCGGCCGACAGCCGCCGACCGTGCAAGGTCAGATGTCGGATTGGTGGTCTCCCAAGCCGAGTCAGAAGGCCGGACAGCTGTCGTGCTCCGCGACGAAACCCGCGCACTGGCCGTGCTGACTGTGGCCGACCAACTGCGTCCAGATGCACAGTCCACCATTGACGAGCTCCGCGCACTGGGAATCACACGGGTCATAATGCTCACCGGCGACAGCACCACCGTTGCCCGATCCACCGCCGACGCCCTCGGCCTGGATGACTACCGCGCCGAGCTGTTGCCCGAGGACAAATCCGCCGCAATCCTTGAACTGCGTCAGACGCACGGCCTGATCGCCATGGTCGGTGACGGCGTCAACGACGCCCCCGCCCTGGCCAACGCCGACCTTGCCATCGCGATGGGCGCCGCCGGCGCCGATGTCGCCCTGGAGACCGCAGACGTCGCCCTCATGGCCGACGAACTCGACCGGCTCCCCGCCGCGATCCGCCTCTCCCGCCGAGCACGGAACAACATCAAGATCAACATCGTGCTCAGCCTGACCGTCGTGGCCACCCTGATCATCGCCGCTCTCGCCGGGTGGATGTCCCTGACCACCGGCCTCCTTCTGAACGAAGGCAGCGCCGCTCTCATCATCCTCAACGGCCTGCGCATGCTGGTACCAGGCCGCGGCGAAACCCGACGAAAGCAGACAACTCCCACCACTGGCCACGGCCCGCGCACGCGATAGCCGTCCGATGAGCGATCCGCTATCGAGACGCTAAGTCGCGTGGCGAGGGTCACATGGGATTGCAGATCCGACGAGCGCGGCTCCGCCCCAAGGGATATTTCTCGATTCGCGCGGATTTTGGGGTGTTGTGGGCACCCCCCGGCGCGGCGGCAGATGAGAGCTCGACACCCGACGAGATCGGGTTGCGACAGCCCACCGTCAGCCATTACATAGGCGTACTTCATGGCGCGGTGTCTCGACGGACACCAGGCACGACGACGAGGACGGGTCACACGGGTTCTGGCTCTTTCGTTGGGGAGACGGTGCTGGTCTCCTCGGGAGCCTGTTCGGGAAGGCGCAGCCGCTTGAGCAGGAGAGCGTTGACGGCGACGATCACGCTGGAGCCCGACATGGACAGTGCGGCGATCTCGGGGGAGAGAATGATCCCGAACGCGGGGTAGAACACCCCGGCGGCGATCGGCAGGGCGGCGGCGTTGTAGCCGATGGCCCATCCCAGGTTCTGCCGCATCTTCCGCAGCGTGCCCTTGCCGATCTTCAGCGCGATCGCGACGTCGAGGGGGTCGGAGCGCATCAGCACGACGTCGGCGGTCTCGATCG
>NZ_BCWI01000038.1 GCF_001592125.1 Microbacterium hominis NBRC 15708 | reverse complement strand
CCGTGCACGTGCAGGTTCTGGTGCCCGGCGCGCTTGTAGGTGAGTCGGTGGATCAGCCACGGGTAGCCGTGGTAGGCGAAGATCACCGGCTTGTCGGGAGTGAAGATCGCATCGAACTCCCGGTCCGGGAGACCGTGCGGGTGCTGGTCCTCGGATTGCAGCCGGGTCAGGTCGACCACGTTCACCACCCGCACTCTCAGGTCGGGGATGTGCTCGCGCAGCAGCGCCGCCGCGGCGAGGGTCTCGAGGGTGGGGACGTCGCCGGCGGCGGCGAGCACCACATCCGGCTCGGTGCCTTCGGTTTCGGTGCCCGCCCACGGCAGGATCCCGAGCCCGCGGGTGCAGTGCTCGATCGCCTCGTCCATCGTCAGCCACTGCGGGGCGGGCTGCTTCCCGGCGACGACGACGTTGATGTACCCGGCCGAGCGCAGGCAGTGGTCGTAGGTGGACAGCAGCGTGTTCGCGTCGAACGGCAGGTAGACGCGGACGATGTCGGGGCTCTTGTTCAGGGCGAGGTCGATGAACCCGGGGTCCTGGTGAGAGAACCCGTTGTGGTCCTGCCGCCAGACGTGGCTGGAGAGCAGGTAGTTGAAGCTCGGGATCGGGTCCCGCCACGACACCTCCCGGGCCGCTTCGAGCCATTTGGCGTGCTGGTTGAACATCGAGTCGACGATGTGGGTGAACGCCTCGTAGCAGTTGAACAGCCCATGCCGGCCGGTCAGGACGTAGCCCTCGAGCCAGCCCTGGCACTGGTGCTCGCTGAGCACCTCCATCACCCGCCCAGTCGGGGCCAGGTGCTCGTCGACGGGCTCCACGGCCGCGTTCCACTGCTTGCCGGTGGCCTGGTAGACGGGTGGGGCGAGCCGGTTGGAGGCGGTCTCGTCCGGGCCGAAGATGCGGAAGTTGTCCGGGTTGTCCCGGATCACCCCCGCCAGCCACTCGCCCAGCACGCGGGTCGCTTCCCCGGTTCCCGCACCCCGCTCGGCCGGGTCGACCGGCTGCGCGTGCTTGTGGAAGTCCGGGAGCCGCAGCGGGACGGTGAGTTGTCCGCCGTTGCCGGCCGGGTTCGCGCTCATCCGCCGATCCCCGTCCGGGGCGATCGCGACCGTGGCCGGGCGGGGGGCGCCGGTCACGTCGAACAGCTCGTGCGGGCGGTAGGACGCCAGCCAGTCCTCGAGGATCCGCAGGTGCTCGGGATTGTCGCGGACCTCGGCGAGCGGCACCTGGTGTGCCCGCCAGGTGCCCTCCACCGGCAGACCGTCGATGATCTTCGGGCAGGTCCACCCCTTCGGGCTGCGCAGCACGATCGCCGGCCACGCCGGCCGCCCCTCCAGCGTCCCGGCCGCCGCGGCGGCCTTGATGTCCGCGATCTCATCCAGCACCGCATCCAGGACCGCCGCGAACGTCGCGTGGGACTCCTGCGGGGTCTCGCCATCGAAGCCGACCGTGACGACGTGGGGGTGATGGCCGTAGCCGCGCAGCAGCGCGACCAGCTCTTCCTCGGGGATGCGGGACAGCACGGTCGGGTTGGCGATCTTGTACCCGTTCAGATGCAGGATCGGCAGCACCACCCCGTCATGGGCGGGGTTGAGGAACTTGTTGCCGTGCCACGCGGTCGCCAGCGGCCCGGTCTCCGCCTCCCCGTCACCGATCACGCAGGCGACCAGCAGGTCGGGGTTGTCGAACGCGGCCCCGTAGGCGTGCACGAGGGAGTAGCCCAGCTCCCCGCCCTCGTTGATCGACCCGGGCGTTTCCGGGGACGCGTGCGAGGGGATCCCGCCCGGGAAGGAGAACTGCCGGAACACCGCCCGCAGCCCCTCTTCGGTGCGGTCGATGCCCGGGTAGCGTTCGGTGTAGGTGCCGTCGAGGTAGGCGTTGGCGACCATGCCGGGTCCGCCGTGCCCGGGCCCGGTCACGTACAGGGTGTTCAGGTCGCGGTCGCGGATGGCGCGGTTCAGGTGGGCGTAGAGGAAGTTCAGGCCCGGGGTGGTGCCCCAATGCCCCAGCAGCCGCGGCTTGATGTCGTCCCGGCTGAGGCGGTGGCGCAGCAGCGGGTTCCCCTGCAGGTAGATCTGCCCGATGCTCAGATAGTTCGCCGCCCGCCACCACGCATCCACCGCCGCCAACTGCTCGGCGGTGGCATCAGTGGTGCGGTGCGCCCACGCGGGGGGTGCCGGTGTGGGGGTCATGGTCGGTCTCCTTCCGATCCGCGACCGCTCGGGTCGCGCCAGGTGCGAATGACGGTGGTCATGGTGTTGCCGCCGGGATGAGAACGGTGGCGGTGGTGTCGCGGATCCAGACCACGCCGCGGTCATCGACCAGGACGATCGCACCGTCCCCGGTGACCCCGAGGGCTTGGACGGTTCCCGTGGTGGTGCCGACGTTCTCCCAGCCGGTGCCGACTAGGCGTCGCAACGTCCCGTCGGTGTCCACTCCGACCACCCCACCGGTTGGGTCGGTCTCCACCAGGTACAGCACTGGCGCGTCCGGCGCCGGGGTGAAGGTGGCGCCACCGTCGGTGCTGTGCTGCAGCCCGTCCTGGGTGGCGGCGTACAGGGTGCCGTCGGTCGCGGCGGCCAGGTCGACGGCGGGCAGCTCGGCACCGTCCGCCCAACTCTGCCCGCCGTCGCTGCTGGTGCGCAGCAGCAGCCGGGAGGATCCGATCCCGTACAGGGTGCCGTCGCCGGTGACGGTGAGGACGTGGAAGTCCTCTTCCCCGGTGAACGCGACCGGTTCCCACGAGGCGCCGGCGTCGAGGCTGCGGATGATGCCGAGGTTGGGGGCGCCGAGCTCCGCCGGGGTGGACGGGCCGGGGTGCCCGGACGCGTAGAGGGTGTCACCGGTAGCGGTCAGTCCCATCGCGTCCAGGTCGATGCCACCGACCGGGCCGGTGACGGTGCCGTCCTCGCCCAGCGTGTACAGGCCGGTGTGGGTGCCCAGCAGCACGGTGCTGTCACCGGCGTCGACGATGCCGTGCACATGCCCGAACCCGGCCGCGGTGCCCGCGGGGGCATCGGGCTCCGCAGGGGTGGTGCTGCAGCCCGTGAGCAGCAGCGCGACGGTGACGGTGGCCGTGATCGCCAGTCTGCGGGTGGTGGGAGAGATCATGAACGGAGGTCCTTTCCGTGCGGGTACGCCGGATACCGGTGACCGCACAGGGGTCGAGGGTGGGGCCTCGGACGGGACCGGCATCGGGAGCGCGGGTCCCGTCCGAGGGGTACCGGGTCAGAGGCTGGCGAGGATGTCCTGCATCGTGGTGATCTCGGCGGTCTGCCCGTCGATGATCTGCTGCGCGAGGGCGGCCACGTCCGGGTTCTGCCCGTCGGTGAGCACCGACTGCGCCATCGTCACGGCGCCCTCGTGGTGGGCGATCATGCCGTTCAGGAACAGGCGGGTCGCCTCGACCCCGGTCGCGGCATCCAAAGCGGCCATGTCGTCCTCCGACATCATCCCGCCGCCCATGTCCATGCCATCCATTCCGGACA
This sequence comes from Microbacterium hominis NBRC 15708, assembly GCF_001592125.1. Taxonomy (GTDB): domain Bacteria; phylum Actinomycetota; class Actinomycetes; order Actinomycetales; family Microbacteriaceae; genus Microbacterium; species Microbacterium hominis. The sequence goes on along the minus strand of NZ_BCWI01000038.1, from coordinate 995 downwards.
TGGAGTCGTCGTACGGGACGCCCCACTCCTCCAGCCAGCCCTTCATGGTCTGGATCTCCGGGTCCTGTGCGGCCTTGATCTGCTCGGCGAGGTCCACCACCCGCTCGTCGATGCCGTCTTTCGCGAGGATCTGATCGGCCATCTCGATGGCCTGCTGGTGGTGCGGGATCATCATGGTCACGAACATCTCGTCCGCGGCGTTGAACGCGGCGGCGGACTGGGAGGGGGCGGTGCTGGTCATCCCCCCGGGTCCGTGGTCCATGCCGGGCATGGTGCCGTCGGTGGGGGCGCAGCCAGCGAGCACGAGCACGGTGGCCAGGGCGCCGGCGGTCAGCGCGAGAGTACGAAAACGCATCAGGGGTGTCCTTATCTATTCAGTCGGTGAGGGTCTGATTCACTGCCCGGGAGGGCACGGTGCAGCATCCCCAGCGGGGTCGCCGGGGTGCAGACGGACTCAGGTGCGACTGATGGACAGGACAAGCAGTGAAGGCGGGCGGGGATGCGGCAACCCGACCAGCAGAGTCCGGGTATGGGAGCGCGAGCGGGCTACGGCGTATGTGAGAAGGGCACGGGACGTCGGGGCGAGCAGGACGATCGCCGCGGCCAGCAGCGCCAGCACGCACACCATCATCAGCAACGAATGATCCGGCACCCCCGCAGGGGTGCCGCACCCGTCCTGGCAATGACCCCCAGCGGCCTCCGCCGCAGCTGTGGTCATCGGCGTATCGTCGGCAGCGGCTGGTGCGGAGCCGACCTGGCTGTGCGTGCTCATCGCGCTGGTCTCTGATGCCAGGGCGGGCTGGTGGGAACCGGTCAGGACGTGCATGGACAGCAGCCCGGTGATGATCGCCAGGGCGATCGGAGCGGCCAGCAGGAGCCGTCGCACCCCGGGGGTCAGACGCGCGTGCGAGCGAATCACGTTCACGACCGACCTCCTTCCCGTCCAGGGTAGCGGTGCCCTGCCTCCGCGACACGGTCAGAACACCACGCACGGG
>NZ_BCWI01000037.1 GCF_001592125.1 Microbacterium hominis NBRC 15708 | reverse complement strand
CCCCACCCCCGCCCGCGACGTGAGCGAGCCGTGAGGACCGCCCGCCGGGCCGTAGGGAAACCGTAAGGACGGCGCAGCCCGCCGCGATGCCGGAGTTGGATCGGATTCCGTGCCCACGGTGGGCGCCCGCGCAGAGGCCCGATGACGGAGCGCGGTCAGTGTCCGGGAGTTCCTGTGCTCGATGTGATCTACGTCGTCGTGACGATCGCGGTGTTCGCGGTCGTCGCCCTCGTCGCGAAGGGGGCGGAGCGACTCTGATGGACGTCTTCTCGATCATCGGCGCCGTGCTCGGCGTCGCCAGCGTCGTCTACCTGGTCGTCGCCCTCGTGAAGCCGGAGCGCTTCTGATGGGCGTCGACACCGCCGACATCTGGTTCGGCGTCCTGCAGATCGCGACGCTCGTCCTGCTGCTCGCGCTGCTCTACCGTCCCGTGGGCGATCTCATGTTCCGCATCTTCACGAGCGAGAAGGATGCCGCCGCCGAGCGCGTCGTCTACCGCCTCATCGGCGTCGATCCGCAGAGCGAACAGACCTGGCAGGCCTACACCCGCGGCGTGCTCGCCTTCTCGCTCCTGGGCGTGCTGTTCGTCTACGCGCTCCAGCGACTGCAGGCGTTCCTGCCCGCTTCGCTCGGGCTGCCGGCCGTGCCGGAGGGGCTGGCGTTCAACACCGCGGCATCCTTCGTCACGAACACCAACTGGCAGTCGTACTCGCCCGAGGCGACGATGGGCTACCTCGTGCAGCTGGCCGGTCTCACCGTGCAGAACTTCGTGTCGGCCGCGGTGGGCATCGCGGTCGCGATCGCGCTCGTGCGCGGCTTCGCGCGGCGCGGGCAGAGCACGATCGGCAACTTCTGGGTCGACCTGACCCGCGGGCTCGGCCGGCTGCTGCTGCCGATCGCGGTCGTGGCGGCGCTCGTGCTGCTGGCCGGCGGCGTCATCCAGAATCTGAACGGCTTCGTCGACGCGCACACCCTCACCGGAGCGACGCAGTCGATCCCGGGCGGACCGGTCGCCTCGCAGGAGGCGATCAAGATGCTCGGCACCAACGGCGGCGGGTTCTTCAATGCGAACTCCGCGCACCCGTTCGAGAACCCGACGCCGTGGACGAACCTGGTCCAGCTGCTGCTGATCCTCGTCATCCCGATCTCGCTCCCCCGCACGTTCGGCCGCATGGTCGGCGACAACCGCCAGGGCTACGCGATCCTCGCCGTCATGTCGACCCTCGCGATCGCGTCGATCGCCGCGGTGAGCGCGCTCGAGGTCGCCGGCCACGGCACCGCTCCGCAGCTCGCGGGCGGCGCCATGGAGGGCAAGGAGCAGCGTTTCGGCATCGTCGGCTCCGCCCTGTACGCGGCCGTGACGACCCTCACCTCGACCGGCGCCGTGAACTCGATGCACGACTCGTACACCGCCACCGGCGGCATGATCCCGCTACTGAACATGATGCTCGGCGAGGTCGCCCCCGGCGGCGTCGGCTCGGGCCTGTACGGCATGCTCGTGCTCGCGATCATCGCGGTCTTCGTCGGCGGCCTGCTCGTCGGGCGCACCCCCGAGTACCTGGGCAAGAAGATCGGCCCGACGCAGATCAAGCTCGCGAGCCTCTACATCCTCGTGACCCCGACGCTCGTGCTCGCCGGCACGGCGCTGAGCTTCGGCATCCCCGCCGTGCGTGCCGACGTCGAGGCGACCTCGATCCTCAATCCCGGCATCCACGGGATGACGGAGGTGCTCTACGCGTTCACCTCGGCCGCGAACAACAACGGCTCCGCCTTCGCGGGCCTCACCGCCAACACGCCCTGGTTCAACACGGCGCTCGGGGTGGTGATGCTGCTCGGCCGGTTCGTGCCGATCGTGCTCGTGCTCGCCCTGGCCGGCTCGCTCGCCGCGCAGGAGCGTGTTCCGTCCACGGCCGGGACGCTGCCCACGCACCGTCCGCAGTTCGTCGGCCTGCTCGCGGTCGTGACGGTCGTCATCACCGCTCTCACCTACTTCCCCGTTCTCGCGCTGGGTCCCCTGGCAGAAGGTCTGTCCTGACATGAACACGTCCACCCCGGTCCTCCACCGTCCGCAGCCCGCCGGCGACGACACCGCGTCGTCGCCCGCCCCCGCCCGCCGCGCGTTCGGCTGGACGCAGCTGGTCGGCGCCCTCCCCGGCGCCCTCCGCAAGCTCAACCCCGCCGAGCTGTGGCGCAGCCCCGTCATGTTCCTCGTGTGGGTCGGCGCGGCCCTCACCACCGCCATCGCCATCGCCGAGCCGTTCCTCGGCGGACCGCAGAGCTCCGGCGGCACGCCCGTGCCGACCGGTTTCACGTGGGGCATCGCCGTGTGGCTCTGGCTGACCGTGCTGTTCGCCAACCTCGCCGAGTCGGTCGCGGAGGGCCGCGGCAAGGCGCAGGCGCAAGCCCTGCGGACGACCCGCACCGCGACGCTCGCGCACCTCGTGCGGGGCTACGACCCCACGACGGATGCCGCGGCCACCGCGGCCGCCACCGACGACGTCGCCTCGTCCGAGCTCGCCCTCGATGACGTCGTGGTCGTGTCGGCGGGCGAGCTCATCCCCGGCGACGGCGACGTGATCTGGGGCATCGCCACGGTCGACGAGTCGGCGATCACGGGCGAGTCCGCCCCCGTCGTCCGGGAGTCCGGCGGCGACCGCAGCGCCGTCACCGGCGGCACGCGGGTGCTCAGCGACCGCATCGTGGTGCGCATCACGTCCCAGCCGGGCCAGACCTTCGTCGACCGCATGATCGCGCTCGTCGAGGGCGCGAACCGCCAGCGCACGCCCAACGAGATCGCCCTCGGCATCCTGCTGGCGAGCCTGTCGATCGTGTTCGTGATCGTCGTGCTGACCCTCAACCCGATCGCGTCGTACGCGGCGAGCCCGGTCAGCATCCCCGTGCTCGTCGCCCTGCTCGTGTGCCTCATCCCGACCACGATCGGCGCCCTCCTGTCGGCGATCGGCATCGCGGGCATGGACCGCCTCGTGCAGCACAACGTGCTCGCCATGTCGGGGCGCGCCGTCGAAGCCGCCGGCGACGTGACCACGCTGCTGCTCGACAAGACCGGCACGATCACCTACGGCAACCGCCGCGCGAGCGCCTTCGTCGCGCTCACCGGTGTCGCCGGCGACGAGCTGGCTCGCGCGGCCGCGCTGTCCTCGCTCGCCGACCCGACCCCCGAGGGCGTGTCGATCGTCGAGCTCGCCGCGGCTCAGGGGGTCGCTCCCGCCGCGCCGGACGGATCGACGCCCGTGCCGTTCACGGCGCAGACGCGCATGAGCGGTCTCGATCTGGTCGACGGCACGCAGGTGCGCAAGGGCGCGGCATCCGCCGTGCTCGCCTGGCTCGAGGCGGAGGGGCACGCGGTGGCGCCGCAGCAGCGCGCCGAACTCCTCCAATTCACCGACGCCATCGCCCAGTCCGGCGGAACCCCGCTGGTGGTCGCCACGCTCGACCCCCGATCTGGAGGAGTTCCGCTCGGCGCCGTGCACCTGAAGGACGTCGTCAAGGAGGGTCTCGCCGAGCGGTTCACGCAACTGCGTGCGATGGGCATCCGCACCGTGATGATCACGGGCGACAACCCGCTCACCGCGCGGGCGATCGCCGCGGAGGCGGGTGTCGACGACTTCCTCGCCGAGGCCACCCCGGAGGACAAGCTGGCGCTCATCCAGCGCGAGCAGGCCGGCGGCGCGCTCGTCGCGATGACCGGCGACGGCACCAACGACGCCCCCGCGCTCGCGCAGGCCGACGTCGGTGTCGCGATGAACACGGGCACCTCGGCCGCGAAGGAGGCCGGCAACATGGTCGACCTCGACAGCGACCCGACGAAGCTCATCGACATCGTCCGCATCGGCAAGCAGCTGCTGATCACCCGCGGCGCCCTGACCACGTTCTCCCTCGCCAACGACATCGCGAAGTACTTCGCGATCATCCCGGCGATGTTCATGGGCGTCTTCCCCGGACTCGCGGCGCTGAACCTCATGCAGCTGCACTCCCCGGCATCCGCCGTGACGAGCGCGATCATCTTCAACGCGATCATCATCGTCGTGCTCATCCCGCTGGCGCTGAAGGGCGTCGCGTACCGGCCGGCGAGCGCCTCGCAGATCCTCGGACGCAACCTCCTCATCTACGGCCTGGGCGGAGTGGTCGCCCCGTTCGTCGGCATCAAGCTCATCGACCTCGTCGTGAGCCTTCTCCCGGGCTTCTGACCGGGCTTCCGAAAGGCATCGTCATGTCCACCCGCACCTCCACCCGTACCTATGCCCGCCACCTCGGCGTCGCCGCCCGCGCGATGCTCGTCGCCACCGCCGTGCTCGGCCTCGCCTACACCGCCGTGATCACCGGCGTCGGGCAGCTCGCCCTCCCCGCGCAGGCGAACGGCTCGCTCGTGCGCGGCACCGACGGACAGGTCGTCGGCAGCGCGCTGATCGGCCAGTCCTTCACGGATGCCGACGGCGCGGCCCTCCCGCAGTACTTCCAGTCGCGGCCGTCCGCCGCCGGCGAGGGCTACGACGGCACGGCCTCGAGCGGCTCGAACCTCGGGCCCGAGAACACGGACCTCGTGGCCGCGATCGGCGAGCACCAGGTGGCGATCGCCTCGTCGGACGGCGTGGCGATCGGCGACATCCCGGCCGACGCCGTCACGGCATCCGGGTCGGGCCTCGACCCGCACATCTCGCCGGCGTACGCGCAGCTGCAGGTGGCGCGTGTCGCCGAGGCCCGGGGCCTGGATCCCGCCGCGGTGTCGGCGCTCGTCGATCAGCACACCACCGGCCGGGACCTCGGTTTCCTCGGCGAGCCCCGGGTGAACGTGCTCGAGCTGAACCTCGCCCTCGATGCCCTCGGACGCTGACGCGTGCGGGACGGCGGCAAGCGGGGTCTCGACGCGCTGCGCTCGCTCGCTCGCTCGACGAGCGGGGCGGAGTCGGAACCCCCGGGAGCAACCGCACTGCAAGGCCGCCGCGCCGACACGCCGCCGGTGCGACGGATGCCACGGCGTGTCCCCCGGCATCCCTTGCAGTTCGGGTCGGTTGCCGGGCCGGCGGTGGGTTCAGCTCGGGCAGGTGGGGGCAGCCGGGTCCCAACGACCGGCAGCGCCTACCCCACCCCAACTGCAAGGCCGACGCCGCGACACACCGCCGGTGCGACAGATGCCACGGCGTGTCCCCCCCCCCCCCCCCCCCCCCCC
>NZ_BCWI01000036.1 GCF_001592125.1 Microbacterium hominis NBRC 15708 | reverse complement strand
TCTGTTAACGGGAAATGGCCACCCAGCGTTGGGTGGCCATTTCCTGAAATGAAGTCCGGCGGTGTCCTACTCTCCCACAGGGTCCCCCCTGCAGTACCATCGGCGCTGTGAGGCTTAGCTTCCGGGTTCGGAATGTGACCGGGCGTTTCCCTCACGCTATGGCCGCCGAAACACTATTGATGTTTCATCAAGCACACAACGATCGAAGATCAGTTGTGCAGTTCTCGACCGTACATCGAGAACCACTCAGTGGACGCAAGCACCAAAACGGTGTGTTATCAAGTCATCGGCTTATTAGTACCGGTCAGCTTCACGTGTTGCCACGCTTCCACATCCGGCCTATCAACCCAGTAGTCTGGCTGGGAGCCTCTCGCCCGAAGGCATGGAAATCTCATCTTGAGGCCGGCTTCCCGCTTAGATGCTTTCAGCGGTTATCCATCCCGAACGTAGCTAACCAGCGGTGCTCTTGGCAGAACAACTGGCACACCAGAGGTTCGTCCAACCCGGTCCTCTCGTACTAGGGTCAGATCCTCTCAAATTTCCTACGCGCGCAGCGGATAGGGACCGAACTGTCTCACGACGTTCTAAACCCAGCTCGCGTACCGCTTTAATGGGCGAACAGCCCAACCCTTGGGACCTACTCCAGCCCCAGGATGCGACGAGCCGACATCGAGGTGCCAAACCATGCCGTCGATATGGACTCTTGGGCAAGATCAGCCTGTTATCCCCGAGGTACCTTTTATCCGTTGAGCGACAGCGCTTCCACAAGCCACTGCCGGATCACTAGTCCCGACTTTCGTCCCTGCTCGACCTGTCAGTCTCACAGTCAAGCTCCCTTGTGCACTTACACTCGCCACCTGATTGCCAACCAGGTTGAGGGAACCTTTGGGCGCCTCCGTTACTTTTTGGGAGGCAACCGCCCCAGTTAAACTACCCACCAGGCACTGTCCCTGAACCGGATTACGGTTCGAAGTTAGATATCCAGAGTGACCAGAGTGGTATTTCAACAATGACTCCACGGTAACTGGCGTCACCGCTTCAAAGTCTCCCACCTATCCTACACAAGCCACACCGAACACCAATACCAAGCTGTAGTAAAGGTCACGGGGTCTTTCCGTCCTGCTGCGCGTAACGAGCATCTTTACTCGTAGTGCAATTTCGCCGAGTTCGCGGTTGAGACAGTTGGGAAGTCGTTACGCCATTCGTGCAGGTCGGAACTTACCCGACAAGGAATTTCGCTACCTTAGGATGGTTATAGTTACCACCGCCGTTTACTGGGGCTTAAATTCTCAGCTTCGCCTTACGGCTAACCGGTCCTCTTAACCTTCCAGCACCGGGCAGGCGTCAGTCCGTATACATCGTCTTGCGACTTGGCACGGACCTGTGTTTTTAATAAACAGTCGCTACCCACTAGTCTCTGCGGCCACCACACCCTTTTTGAGGCAAGCTCATATAAGTGGATGGCCCCCCTTCTCCCGAAGTTACGGGGGCATTTTGCCGAGTTCCTTAACCACGATTCTCTCGATCTCCTTGGTATTCTCTACCTGACCACCTGAGTCGGTTTGGGGTACGGGCGGCTAGAACCTCGCGTCGATGCTTTTCTTGGCAGCAGAGGATCACCCACTTTTTATCCGCATCGTGTCTCAGCCTGTAAGAGTCACGGATTTGCCTATGACTCGGCCTACGCACTTGCCCCGGGACAACCATCGCCCGGGTTGGGCTACCTTCCTGCGTCACACCTGTTAATACGCTAACCGCACCAGCATGGGGTCATGCGCTAGCTCCAACGCTCTCACCCCGAAGGGATCGATACAAAGGAATTCGGGCACTTAGCACCACTGGATTAGTTTGGGCGGTTCTTCGCCGGTACGGGAATATCAACCCGTTGTCCATCGACTACGCCTGTCGGCCTCGCCTTAGGTCCCGACTTACCCAGGGAAGATTAGCTTGACCCTGGAACCCTTGGTCTTTCGGAGGACGTGTTTCTCACACGTCTTTCGCTACTCATGCCTGCATTCTCACTCGTGTGGCCTCCACGGCTGGTTCACACCGCCGCTTCGCTGGCCACACGACGCTCTCCTACCCATCAACACGGCTGGACCACGAAGGCCTACCAATAATGTCAATGCCACAACTTCGGTGGCGTGCTTGAGCCCCGTTACATTGTCGGCGCGGAATCACTTGACCAGTGAGCTATTACGCACTCTTTCAAGGGTGGCTGCTTCTAAGCCAACCTCCTGGTTGTCAGAGCAACTCCACATCCTTTCCCACTTAGCACGCGCTTTGGGACCTTAGTTGGTGGTCTGGGTTGTTTCCCTCTCGACTATGAAGCTTATCCCCCACAGTCTCACTGCTGCGCTCTCACTTACCGGCATTCGGAGTTTGGCTGACGTCAGTAACCTTGTAGGGCCCATCGGCCATCCAGTAGCTCTACCTCCGGCAAGAAACACGCAACGCTGCACCTAAATGCATTTCGGAGAGAACCAGCTATCACGAAGTTTGATTGGCCTTTCACCCCTATCCACAGCTCATCCCCTCAGTTTTCAACCTAAGTGGGTTCGGCCCTCCACGACGTCTTACCGTCGCTTCAGCCTGGCCATGGATAGATCACTTCGCTTCGGGTCTAGGACACGCGACTGAATCGCCCTATTCAGACTCGCTTTCGCTACGGCTACCCCACACGGGTTAACCTCGCCACGTATCGCTAACTCGCAGGCTCATTCTTCAAAAGGCACGCTGTCACCCCTACTAAGGAGGCTCCAACGGTTTGTAAGCAAACGGTTTCAGGTACTATTTCACTCCCCTCCCGGGGTACTTTTCACCTTTCCCTCACGGTACTTGTCCGCTATCGGTCATCTGGGAGTATTTAGGCTTATCAGGTGGTCCTGACAGATTCACACGGGATTTCTCGGGCCCCGTGCTACTTGGGATACTCTTCGCGCCAAGAGAGGCATTTCGACTACGGGGTTGGCACCCTCTATGACCTGGCTTTCAATCCAGTTCGTCTATACCTTCTTGTAACGCCGGCTGCTCGGCAGAACAACCAGAAAAGTCCCACAACCCCGAATACGCAACTCCTGCCGGATATCACACGTACTCGGTTTAGCCTGTTCCGGTTTCGCTCGCCACTACTAACGGAATCGCGGTTGCTTTCTCTTCCTGTGGGTACTGAGATGTTTCACTTCCCCACGTTCCCTCTACCCGCCCTATATATTCAGGCGGGAGTCACTGGGTCGGCACGCCGCCCAGCGGGGTTTCCCCATTCGGACACCCTCGGATCACAGTGTGCTTATCCACTCCCCGAGGCTTATCGCAGATTGCTACGTCCTTCTTCGGCTCCAGATGCCAAGGCATCCACCGTTTGCTCTTAAAGACTTGAAATCACATGAGTTTGAATCGTCAATCGAAATTGACTAATGATCTTTAAGATCATCTTCACGAGATGATTACTCATCTCGAAGATGCTCGCGTCCACTGTGTAGTTCTCAAAGTACGGGCGGTACCCTCCCCGCACCAGCACCAGCCGGCAACAGAAAGAGTCCTGAGGTTCGTCTGCTCCCAATCCGAAGATCAGAGCGCATCCGGTCCCTCAGGACCCAACAGCGTGCATGTGCCGGCTCACTCACCCCCAGCGTTCCCAACCCGAAGGCCGTACTAACTCGAAGATCACTCCCCCACACCTCATCAAACGTTCCACCCATGAGCTAACCGGCAAGACACATTCGGCCCTGATCCGGCGCCTGGACACCCCAAAGAGTGCCAGATGCTCCTTAGAAAGGAGGTGATCCAGCCGCACCTTCCGGTACGGCTACCTTGTTACGACTTAGTCCTAATTACCGATCCCACCTTCGACGGCTCCCTCCACAAGGGTTGGGCCACCGGCTTCAGGTGTTACCGACTTTCATGACTTGACGGGCGGTGTGTACAAGACCCGGGAACGTATTCACCGCAGCGTTGCTGATCTGCGATTACTAGCGACTCCGACTTCATGAGGTCGAGTTGCAGACCTCAATCCGAACTGGGACCGGCTTTTTGGGATTCGCTCCACCTCACGGTATTGCAGCCCTTTGTACCGGCCATTGTAGCATGCGTGAAGCCCAAGACATAAGGGGCATGATGATTTGACGTCATCCCCACCTTCCTCCGAGTTGACCCCGGCAGTATCCCATGAGTTCCCACCATTACGTGCTGGCAACATAGAACGAGGGTTGCGCTCGTTGCGGGACTTAACCCAACATCTCACGACACGAGCTGACGACAACCATGCACCACCTGTTCACCAGTGTCCAAAGAGTCCCGTATTTCTACGGTGTTCTGGTGTATGTCAAGCCTTGGTAAGGTTCTTCGCGTTGCATCGAATTAATCCGCATGCTCCGCCGCTTGTGCGGGTCCCCGTCAATTCCTTTGAGTTTTAGCCTTGCGGCCGTACTCCCCAGGCGGGGAACTTAATGCGTTAGCTGCGTCACGGAATCCGTGGAATGGACCCCACAACTAGTTCCCAACGTTTACGGGGTGGACTACCAGGGTATCTAAGCCTGTTTGCTCCCCACCCTTTCGCTCCTCAGCGTCAGTTACGGCCCAGAGATCTGCCTTCGCCATCGGTGTTCCTCCTGATATCTGCGCATTCCACCGCTACACCAGGAATTCCAATCTCCCCTACCGCACTCTAGTCTGCCCGTACCCACTGCAGACCCGAGGTTGAGCCTCGGGATTTCACAGCAGACGCGACAAACCGCCTACGAGCTCTTTACGCCCAATAATTCCGGATAACGCTTGCGCCCTACGTATTACCGCGGCTGCTGGCACGTAGTTAGCCGGCGCTTTTTCTGCAGGTACCGTCACTTTCGCTTCTTCCCTGCTAAAAGAGGTTTACAACCCGAAGGCCGTCATCCCTCACGCGGCGTTGCTGCATCAGGCTTGCGCCCATTGTGCAATATTCCCCACTGCTGCCTCCCGTAGGAGTCTGGGCCGTGTCTCAGTCCCAGTGTGGCCGGTCACCCTCTCAGGCCGGCTACCCGTCGACGCCTTGGTGAGCCATTACCTCACCAACAAGCTGATAGGCCGCGAGCTCATCCCTGACCAAAAAATCTTTCCAGCTACTGACCATGCGATCGCAGCTCATATCCAGTATTAGACGCCGTTTCCAGCGCTTATCCCAGAGTCAGGGGCAGATTGCTCACGTGTTACTCACCCGTTCGCCACTGATCCACCCAGCAAGCTGGGCTTCACCGTTCGACTTGCATGTGTTAAGCACGCCGCCAGCGTTCATCCTGAGCCAGGATCAAACTCTCCAAAAAGAAAAAATGCATACACCACCGGGAAAACGACGATGCAGCGAGTTCGAAACTGACCAAAAGGATGCCATTACTGACAATCCATACGCCAACCCCAAAAGAGGCTGGACTTGATCCAAAGGAATCTCACCCAGCCGAAGCTGAGACGAGGTTATTTGGCATTTGACAAGTGCACGCTGTTGAGTTCTCAAGGATCGGATGCTCCC
>NZ_BCWI01000035.1 GCF_001592125.1 Microbacterium hominis NBRC 15708 | reverse complement strand
GTTGACGCCGGAGCCGGTGTTCGCCGTCGAGGCGACCCGCACCCCGGTGCGCGCCCAGTCGTTCACCACCCCCGACACCGTCACCGAGACGGTGATGGTGCGCGGGGACTACACGGTGGCTGTGACCGGCCCTGCCGGGACCGAGTCGTACGCGCACACCGCGGACACGTTCACCAACGACCCGGCGTCGGCGGTGCAGTGGCCGTTCACCGTGGGAGTGCCGATCAGCAGCACGTTCGGCTATCGCACCCGGCCGTGCCCGTGCTGCTCAAATTTCCATGCCGGACTGGACATGACCCCCGGGATCGGCACCCCGATCCAGGCGATCGCCGACGGGGTGGTCACCACCGCGACGGAGCAGGGCGGCGCGTACGGGGTGTACGTGGTGATCCGACACGAGATCGACGGGCAGGTCGTGGAAAGCGCGTACGCGCACATGCGGGAAGGGTCCCTCGCCCTGACCCCGGGACAGACCGTGCGGGTGGGGCAGATGGTCGGCCGGGTCGGGGACAGTGGACGCAGCTTCGGCGCACACCTGCACTTCGAGATCCGCACCGGAGGCGAAGCGGTGGACCCGCTGGCGTGGCTTCCGGCGAGGGTGAGGCCCTGATGGACGCACTCCTCATTGTGGCTCCGGCGCTGATCCCGAGCCCGGGGATCAGCTTCGTTCAGGTCGGTCCGTTCCAGATCCGGTTCTACGCGCTGGCGATCCTGGCCGGGATCGTGCTGGCGGTGCTGATCACCGGCCGTCGGCTGCGGGCGGTCGGGCACCCGGCCGGGGTCGTGGTGGATGTGGCGATGTGGGCGGTGCCGTTCGGGATCCTCGGCGCCCGGATCTACCATGTGCTCACCCATCCCGGCGACTACTTCTTCCCTGGCGCGGACCTGTGGCGGGTGCTCTACATCTGGGAAGGCGGGATCGCAATCTTCGGTGCGATCCTGGGCGGGCTGGTCGGGATCGTGATCGCCACCCGTCGCGCCGGGATCCCGGTGCTGCTGTCCCTGGACGCGCTCGCCCCGGGGATGCTGGTCGCCCAGGCGGTGGGGCGGCTGGGGAACTACTTCAACCAGGAACTGTTCGGCCCGCCCACCACCTTACCGTGGGGGCTGCAGATCGACCCCTCAGCCCCCGCGATCCCGCCGGGGACCCCGGCGGGGACCCTGTTTCATCCGCTGTTCCTGTACGAGCTGCTGTGGAACCTGGCCGGTGCCGCCGTGATCGTGCTGCTCGAGCATCACCGCCGCCGGCACGGCCGGATTACGTTGGGCGCCGGGCGGAGTCTGGGCGTGTACCTGCTGTGGTACGGGGCAGGGCGGGCGGCGCTGGAGTCCATCCGGCTGGATCCCACCGAGCTGCTCGCCGGCGGGCTGAAAGCGAACGTGCTCACCGCCCTGGTGGCCGCCGTACTGGGGGTCGGGCTGCTCGCCCACGCCTCCTGGCGCGCCCGCCGCCGCGCACCCGTCCGGGGGAGGGGGGATGCGCGTGTCGATCCGCAGTGAGCAGGCCCCGCAGCTGCCCGCCGATCACGTCGACCGGCCGGTGGAGGAGCCCACGAATCCGCGCCTGAGCGTGTCGGGGTGGGCGCGGTGGGCGTGGCGGCAGCTGACCAGCATGCGCACCGCCCTGGTGTTGTTGCTGCTGCTCGCGGTGGCCGCGATCCCCGGGTCGTTGATCCCGCAACGCTCCTCCGACCCGAACGGGGTGATCCAGTTCGACAAGACCAACCCGGGCTGGATGTGGGCGGTGGACCTGCTGCAGCTGCACGACGTGTTCGGGTCGGTGTGGTTCTCCGCGATCTACCTGCTGTTGTTCGCGTCGCTGATCGGCTGCGTCATCCCCCGCATCCGCCACCACCTGACCGCGCTGCTCGCCCCGCCCCCGGCCACCCCCCGCAACCTGTCCCGCCTGCCCGCCCACACCCGCCGCGTCCTCCCCGACACGCCCCCCGGTGCGGTCTTGGACGCGGCCGAGAAGGCGCTGCGTCGGCAGCGGTACCGCACCCGCCGGGTCCGCGGCGACGACGGACGGGACTCGGTCGCAGCCGAGCGCGGCTACCTGCGGGAGACCGGGAACCTGCTGTTCCACGTGGCGCTGCTGGCGGTGCTGGTCGTGGTCGGCGTCGGCGGCGGGTTCCGGTTCACCGGGCAGCGGGTGCTGGTGGAGGGGCAGACGTTCGCGTCCACCCGGATCGCGTACGACTCGTTCACCGCCGGCCGGTTCATCACTGACACGCAGATCCCGGCGTTCTCCCTCACCCTGGACCGGTTCCGCGTCGACTACGTCCTGGACAACGTCAACGCGCTCGGCATGCCGAAGACGTTCGACGCGCAGGTCACGACCACCACTGGCGGCACCCGGCAGGCCTCCAGCATCCGGGTCAACGAGCCGCTGCCGGTGGCTGGCACCGACATCTATCTGCTCGGCAACGGGTACGCCCCCACCCTCACCGTCCGAAACCCGGCCGGGAAGATCGTGTTCCGTGACACGGTCCCGTTCCTGCCGCAGGACGCGAATTTGACCAGCCTGGGCATCGTGAAGGTTCCCGACGGGCTGGCCGAGCAGGTCGGCCTGGTCGGGATGCTGTACCCCACCCGCGCGACCACCGCCTCTGGGGCGTTCGCGTCCAGCTACCCGGACCTGCTGGACCCGGTCGTCACCTTCAACGTGTACGTCGGCGACCTGGGCCTGAACACCGGGGTCCCGGTGTCGGTGTACGCACTGGACACCAGCACCCTCACCCAGATCGCCGGGCGGGGCACCCCCACCCCCGCCCTGCAGCTGGTCCCCGGCACCCCGGTTCCGCTGCCGGACGAGCTGGGCACGATCGAGCTCGGCCCGATCCCCCGATTCGCGTCGCTGGAGATCGCCGCCGACCCCACCCAAACCCCCACTCTGATCGCCGCGGTCGTCGCGATGGCCGGGTTGGCCCTGTCCCTGTTCGTGCCCCGCCGCCGCCTTTGGGTCCGCACAACCACCGGCCGGGACGGCGGCACGGTGCTTGAGGTCGCCGGGCTCGCCCGCGGCGACGACCCCCGCCTGCAACCCACCGTCGACACCCTCGCCACCCGCCTCACCCCTTCCCCCGCACCCCTTCGAGGAGGCTCTGATGACCCCGTTCCTTGACGCCCTGTCCCTGCTGCTGGTGTACTCGGCGATCGCGATCTACGCCGCCGCATTCGTCGCCTACACCCTTCACCTCGCCCGCCGCGCCAGCACCCCTGCCGTCCCGGTCACCGTCCGGGTGCCGGTCACCGCCGGCGCCACCAGCACCACCGACCCGGACCTGGCAGGCACACCCACCGCCCCCGCCCCCGACACCGCACTCGGTGCCGCCGCTGCCCCGGGGGGCGGACGGGGGGCGGGGAAGGCGGCGCGGGTCGGGTTCGTGTTGACCGTGCTGGGCTGGGTGTTCCATCTTGCCGGGGTGGTGCTGCGCGGGGTCGCCGCGGACCGGGTGCCGTGGGCGAACATGTTCGAGTTCTCCCTCACCGGCACCGCCCTGATCATCGCCACCTTCCTGGCCGTGTCGCTGCGGGTGCGGCTGGCGTACCTGGGCAGCGCCGTGCTCGGGCTGACCGTGCTGCTGCTCGGCGTCGCGACGGTCAGCTTCTACGTCCCCGTCGTCCCCCTGATGCCCGCCCTGCAGTCCGGGTGGCTGGTCATCCACGTGCTGGTCGCGCTGCTGGCGACCGCGTTCTTCGGGCTCGCGTTCCTCGTCTCCCTCACCTACCTGCTCACCACCCGCCGCCGCGGCCTCCCCTCCCGGCTCACCCGGCTGCGGGACAGTCTGCCCGGGCCGGAGGATCTGGACCGACTCGCATACCGGCTGACGATCGTCGGGTTCATCCTGTGGACCTTCACCCTGATCGCCGGGGCGATCTGGGCCGGCCGCGCCTGGGGCAGGTTCTGGGGGTGGGACGTGAAAGAGGTGTGGACGTTCATCATCTGGGTGCTCTACGCCGGATACCTGCACGCCACCGCCACCCGCGGCTGGGCCGGCACCCGCGCCGCCTGGCTGTGCATCGTCGGCTTCGCCGCCGTGCTGTTCAACTTCGGCGTCGTCAACGTCTTCTTCACCGGGCTGCACTCCTACTCCGGACTGTGACCCGCCCCCTGCGAAAGGACCGCTCATGACCCGCACCACCCCCCGCCCCGCCCCAGCTGAGGACCCGCAACGCGCCTGGCGGCGACACCGCCTGCTCGTCCGGGTCGGCCAGGCCCTGATGGCCGCCGGCGCGATCGTCGCGATCATCCACTGGCTCGCGCACCTGGAAGTGTTCGGCCCCGGCCAGCCCTCCGGCTGGCTCGACCTGGTCGCCGGGTACCCGACCGGGGCGCTGCTGCTGATCACCGGCGCCATCCTCGCCGGCCGCCGCCGCCCCACCAGCAAGAGCACGAACACCTGACCGACCGGAGTGATCCCGCATGCGCACCCCCACCACCCTGACACGCCCACCCCGCCGCGCCGTCACCGCCGCCGCGGTCGCCGTGTTCGGCGCGCTCGTCCTGCTTCTGGCCGGGTGCACCGCCCAGACGCCCGGCCTGTTGTCCTCCTCCCCGTCCCCGGGGTATCTGTCCGCGGACGAGACCGTGCGGGAGATCCCCGCCGACCAGCGCGACGACCCGGTCACCTTCACCGGCACCACCGACACCGGGGAGCAGGCGGATTCCACCGCGTGGGCGGGTTCGGTCGTTGTGGTGAACTTCTGGTACGCCGCCTGCCCGCCCTGCCGGGCCGAAGCGCCCGACCTGGAAGCCCTCGCCCAGACCTACCAGCCCGACGGTGTCGTGTTCATCGGCGTCAACGTGCGCGACAGCGCCGACACCGCCGCCGCGTTCGAGAACCAGTTCGGCATCACCTACCCGTCGATCCTGGACGCCACCACCGGCACGGTGCAAGCCGCGTTCGCCGGGAAAGCCGCCCCCGGCGCCGTGCCCACCACAATCGTCCTGGACCGCACCGGCCGGATGGCCGCCCGCATCATCGGGCAACTGCCTACCCGCACCACCCTCGCCGCCCTCATCGACACCGTCCTCGCCGAGACGAGCCCCTGATGGGGGAGATCATCACCGCCGGCAGCATCTGGGCCGCCCTCCCCCTAGCCCTCCTCGCCGGGCTGGTGTCCTTCGCCTCCCCCTGCGTGCTCCCCCTCGTGCCCGGCTACCTCGGCTACCTCACCGGCACCACCACCACCGCGGGGGTCTCCCGGTGGCGGGCGCTGGCCGGGACCGGACTGTTCACCCTCGGCTTCTCCGTCCTGTTCATCGGCTACGGGGCCGCGTTCGGCGCCCTGGGTGGCTGGCTCATCCGCTGGCAAGATCTCCTCACCCGCATCCTCGGGATCGTGGTCCTGCTGATGGGGCTCGTGTTCCTCGGCGTGTTCCGGCTTCTCCAACGCACCGCGAAACCCGCCATCCACCCACCCAGCGGGCTGGCCGGAGCTCCCCTGCTCGGCATCGCGTTCGGGCTCGGCTGGACCCCGTGCCTGGGCCCCACCCTCGCCGCGATCTCCGCCCTCAGCCTCACCACCGGCAACCCCGCCCGCGGCGCCCTCCTCGCCGTCACCTACTGCCTGGGCCTGGGGTTGCCCTTCATCGCCGCCG
>NZ_BCWI01000034.1 GCF_001592125.1 Microbacterium hominis NBRC 15708 | reverse complement strand
GGCGGTGGTTCCCGGGCGTTGAGCGAGGCGCGCAGCGCCGAGTCGAAACGTCCGCGACGCGCGGGCTCAGCTCTCCTGCGTGCCCTCGACCCAGGCGAGGTACTCGTCCGACACCGTGCCGGTGATGTACCGCCCGTCGAAGCAGCTCATGTCGAGGTCTTCGACGTCGGGCGCTCCCTCGAGGATCGCGGCCTTCAGGTCGTCGATCTCCTGGTACACCATGTAGTCCGCGCCCAGCTCCGCCGCGATCTCGGGGATCGTGCGGCCGTGGGCGACGAGCTCGTGCCGCGACGGCATGTTGATGCCGTACACGTGCGGGTAGCGCACGGGCGGGGCGGCCGAGGCGAACGTGACGCTCTTGGCCCCGGCATCCCGGGCCATCTGGATGATCTCCTTGGACGTCGTGCCGCGGACGATCGAGTCGTCGATGAGCAGCACGTTCTTGCCCTTGAACTCGCTCGACATCGCGTTGAGCTTCTGGCGGACGCTCTTCTTGCGCACCGCCTGCCCCGGCATGATGAAGGTCCGCCCGACGTAGCGGTTCTTGTAGAAGCCCTCGCGATACTCGATGCCGAGCTTGCGGGCCACCTGCATGGCGGCGGGTCGCGAGCTGTCGGGGATGGGCATGACGACGTCGATGGCCCCCGCCGGCGTGTACTTGGCGATCGTGTCGGCGAGGCGCTCGCCCATCCGCAGGCGCGCCTCGTACACCGAGATGCCGTTCATGACCGAGTCGGGACGGGCGAGGTAGACGTACTCGAACGAGCAGGGCACGAGCTGCGGGTTCGTCGCGCACTGCTGGGTGTGCAGGCGTCCCTCGAGGTCGATGAAGACGGCCTCGCCGGGCTCGACGTCGCGGACGACCTCGAAACCGCCGTTCTCCAGCACCAGCGACTCGGAGGCGACGATCCACTCGTAGCGGCCGGTGGCGGTGCCCTCGGCATCCACCGCGGGGCGCGTGCCCAGGATGAGGGGGCGGATGCCGAACGGGTCGCGGAAGGCGAGCAGGCCGTACCCGGCGATCAGCGCGATCGTGGCGTACGACCCCTCGACGCGCTCGTGCACGCGGGTGACCGCCTGGAAGACCTGCGCCGGGTCGAGCTCGAACCCGGAGATCGAGGACTGCAGCTCGTTGGCCAGCACGTTCACCAGCAGCTCGGTGTCGGAGCTGGTGTTGAGGTGGCGGCGGTCCTTGCTGAAGAGCTCCTTGGTCAGCTCACGCGTGTTGGTGAGGTTGCCGTTGTGCACCAGCACGATGCCGTAGGGGGCGTTGACGTAGAACGGCTGCGCCTCCTCCTCGCTCGACGCGGTGCCCTTGGTGGCGTAGCGCACGTGCCCGAGGCCGATATTGCCGAGGAGGGCGCGCATGTCGCGGGTGCGGAAGGCCTCGCGCACCTGGCCCTTCGCCTTGAAGAGGTGGAAGACGCCGTTGGTCTCCGCCGTCGCGATGCCGGTGGAGTCCTGACCGCGGTGCTGCAGCAGCAGGAGCGAGTCGTAGATGTCCTGGTTGACCGGGCCCTGTCCGACGACGCCGACGATTCCGCACATGTGGTGTAGCTCAATCCGTTTCTGCGTCTAAACCGCTGATGAGTACGCGCCGACCAGACGCACGGCGCCGCCGTCCACGCCCTTGGCACCCTGCTCGAAGTGCCCGTCGGGACGGGCGCCCTCGTGCACGACGCCGACCTGCCACGTCGCGATGCCGGCCGCCGACAGGAGGGATGCCGCGGCATCCGCCTGCGCCGCCGAGACGACGGCGACGAAGCCGATGCCGAGGTTCCAGGTGCCCTCGGTGTCTTCGAGCCGCAGTCCGCCGAGGTCGGCGAGCACGCGGAACACGGGCGTCGGCGACCACGTCGAGCGGTCGATTTCGACCCACGCCTGCGGCGGGAGCACGCGGGCCACGTTCGCGGCGATGCCACCACCGGTCACGTGGCTGAGCGCGTGGACCGCGCCCGGCAGGGCGGTGAGCAGGTTCAGCAGTGGCAGCGTGTACAGGCGGGTGGGCTCGAGCAGTTCCTCGCCCCACGTGCGGCCGAAGTCCGCGGCGTGGGCGCCGTAGCTGAGGCCCGTGCCCGCGACGATGTGGCGGATGAGCGAGTACCCGTTGGAGTGCGGGCCACTGGATGCCAGGGCCAGCACCACGTCGCCCGGCTGCACGCGGTCGGCGCCGAGCACGTCACCGGCATCCACGACACCGGTCGCCGCTCCCGCGACGTCGTAGTCGTTGACGCCGAGCAGACCCGGGTGCTCCGCGGTCTCGCCGCCGACGAGCGCCGTGCCGGTCTGCTCGCACCCGGAGGCGATGCCGCGGACGATGTCGGCGATGCGCTCGGGGAAGACCTTGCCGCACGCGATGTAGTCGGTCATGAAGAGCGGCTTCGCGCCCACCACGACGATGTCGTCGACGACCATGCCGACGAGGTCCTGGCCGATCGTGTCGTGCTTGTCGAGGGCCTGCGCGATGGCCACCTTCGTGCCGACGCCGTCGGTCGAGGTCGCCAGCAGCGGCTTCTCGTACGCCTGCAGCGCCGAGGCGTCGAACAGGCCGGCGAAGCCGCCCACACCGCCCAGCACCTCGGGCCCGTGGGTGCGACGAACCGCCGACTTCATCAGTTCGACGGCGAGGTCTCCCGCCGCAGTGTCGACGCCGGCTTCGGAATAGGGGTTCTGTGGGGCTTCTGCCACGCGAACAGCCTACCGGCAGGGGCGGGGCGCGCGGACCGCGGCATCCGGCCGTGCGTGCGGGCGACGCTGCGGCGCCGACCGCGCAGGAGACGCCTACGACGCCGAGGGATCGTGCGGGCTCCCCGGGCCGTGGTGACGACCGGTCGCGGGATCGATCCAGCTGCCGGAGCCGGTGAGCCGGTGCCAGCGCCGGTGGAACGCGAGATCGGTGTCGTTCGCATCGACGACGGCGGCCCCGCACACGTCGCAGATGCGCAGGATGACGACATCGCCGCCCGCGGTCGTGACGACGACCGACCCCTCCGGAAAGTCGACGCCCATCCTGTGCCCCTCCCCCTGCGGCCGACCGTCATGGTCCGGCTCCGAGAATGCCCTCAGACTACGCGAGGCGCGCACCCTGTCGCCGGCCCGACCGCTGTCCCTAGGATGGCGGCATGGCAGCGGCGGGAACACCGGAATGGATCGTGCGCGAAGACGCGAGCCTCCCCGTCCTCGTCGCCCTGTATCTGCGTCAGGTGCTCGGCATCCGTTTTCCCGAGGAGCTGCCGCACCTGCGCGGCATCCCGCCGACGGCTCGCGCCGAGATGGGCGAGTACGACGATCGGCCGGCGATCGAGCGCGAGTGGCGCGCGTACTGGGACCTGACCGTCGAGCCGCAGGCGAACCCTTCGCCCGTGCCGCTGGAGCTGATCGACGGGTTCGACACCTACGTCGCGCTTCCGGTCGAGGGGTTCACCGAGCTGCAGGCGGCGATCGCCCCCCACGGCGAGGATGCGGTGGCGTACGCGCGATCCGCGAACGGCCGCTACCGTTCCAGCCTCGGCAGCGGGGCGTCGTACCGGGCCTACGCGAGCGCGATCGCCGAACACGAGCGGGTGGTGGGGCGGCGCGCGCACTCGTTCGAGCTGAACGTCCAGGTGCTTCCGTTCACGCAGCGCGGCGTGTGGTGGATCGGGGCGCTGACGATCGCCGTCACCGACGGTCTGCGCGGCGACATCGCGGCCTTCGACGCCGCCGTGGGGCCGATCATCGCCGATATCGCCTGATCGCGGCATCCGCTGTCACGGCGCACGGGCCGGGGCGGGTGAGCGGCCCGGGAGAGGCGAGCGGCCCGGGGCCCGGGGCAGGCCGTTCGCGGCGAGAAGCGCCTGCTGCCGGCAGATCGCCGGCCCTCGGGCGGCGACGGTCGTGCGAACGGGGGTTACTCGGCGTCGTCGACGGTGATGACCTCGTGATCGACGCGCACCTCGCGGGCGCGGCGGGCGAGGGAGCGATCGAGCACCAGCGCGACCACGCCGCCGACGGCGATGCCGAGGGGGATCGCGAAGAGGCACACGAAGCCGAAGACCTGCGAGGTCGAGTAGGTCACACCCGTGGTCGCGCTGACGTTCTCGGTGCCGTCGAACGCGAAGGTCAGCACCAGGGCGACCAGGATGCCGAGGGCAGCGCCCGCCAGGAGGAACACCGCGTACCGCGGGCTGCGCCGCACCTGGGCGGTCTCGATGCGGTGGTCGGCGGTGGGCGTCATGACCCCATTGTCCCACCTCCCATCCGGAGGCGGGCGACACGAGCTCGTCACGGCGTCGCGGTAATCTGCGGCTATGACGGCATCCGCTCCCCTGGCTTCTGACGGCGCGACGAACCCGGTTCCGGATGCGAGGCCGCACGTGGTCATCATCGGCGGGGGCTTCGCCGGAATCAGCGCGGCGCGGGCGCTGCGCCACGCACCGGTGCGCGTGACGCTCGTCGACCGGCGCGTCTACAACACCTTCCAGCCGCTGCTGTATCAGGTGGCCACCGGCGGGCTGAACCCCGGCGACGTGACCCACTTCCTGCGAAGCCTGCGCGTGCGCCAGCCCAACCTCGACGTCGTGCACGAGCACCTCATGGAGATCGACACGGATGCCCGCACCGTGCGTCTGCTCGACGGTCAGGAGATGTCATACGACTACCTGCTCGTCGCGAACGGCGTCACCACGGCGTATCACGGCACCCCCGGGGCGAAGGAGAACTCGTTCGCCGTGTACTCCCGCTCGCAGGCGATCGCGATCCGCGACACGCTCTTCACCCGTCTGGAGCGCGTCGCGGTGCAGGGCGGCCGCACCAAGGGGCTCTCGGTCGTCGTGATCGGCGGCGGGCCGACCGGCATCGAGATGGCCGGTGCCCTCGCCGAGCTGCGCGACCAGGGCCTCGAGCCGGCGTACCCCGAGCTCGACGGCGATGCCTTCCGCATCACGCTCGTGCAGCGCAGCGAGATCCTCAAGCCGTTCATCCCGAAGCTCCGCGACTACGCGGCCGCCCAACTGCGGCGCCGCGACGTCGAGCTGCGCCTCGGGGCGGGCGTGGACGAGGTGCGACCGGATGCCGTCGTGCTCTCGGACGGCACCGTGCTGCCGTCCGATCTCACCGTGTGGGCGACCGGTGTCGCGCCGCACGAGGAGGTGCGCGACTGGAGCCTGCCGCTGGACAAGGGCGACCGCATCCGCGTCGGGGAGGACCTGCAGGTCGTGGGGCTGCCCGGGGTCTTCGCCGCCGGCGACGTCGCGATCGCGCCGCAGGATCTGCCCCAGCTGGCGCAGCCGGCGATCCAGGGCGGTGAGCACGTGGCGCGCCAGATCGTGCGCCTCATCGCGGGCGAGCCGACCGAGCCGTTCTCCTACTACGACAAGGGTCAGCTCGCGATCATCGGCCGTCGCTCGGCGATCGGGGAGCTCCCCGGCATCGCGAACCTGCCGGTGCTGCACCGTCTGCGCTTCCTCGGCAAGATCCCGCTGCTGCGCAAGACGGTGGCGCTCACCGGATCGGTCGCGTGGATGACGTGGCTGTTCGTCCACATCGCGAGCCTGCTCGGGCCCCGCAACAAGCTGATGGTGCTGATCGGACTGGTGGCCCGCTACGGCGTGCACCTGTATCGCACACCGGTGCCGATCGTCGGCGACGTGCCCGCGATCCGCCCGTCGAAGGCGCAGCGCCGCCGCCTCACCCCCGAACAGCGCGCCGCGGCCGATGCCGACGCCGGCGTCCCCGCTGCCCCCGACGCCGACTGAGCCGACTGAGCCGCGGCCGGGCCGGGGGCCGAGGCCGGGGGCCGGGGCCGGTGCCGAAGTGCAAGGGATGCGGGG
>NZ_BCWI01000033.1 GCF_001592125.1 Microbacterium hominis NBRC 15708 | reverse complement strand
CCGCGCCAGCCGCGGCGCTCGAGGTGCGTGCGGACGCGCGCGATCAGCCGCGCCGGATCGCGCAGGTCGTCGGCGTGCGCGCGCTCGACGATGTAGCCCAGGCGCTGCAGCTCCCCGATCCGGGTGAGGTCGCGGCGCCACTGGCGCCGGTCATCGGCATGATGGGCCCCTTCGTACTCCACGACCACGCCCCAGGGCGCGAAGAGCAGGTCGACGCGCGCCACCAGGTCTCGGCCGTCGCGGATCTCGGCGTTCACGAGCGGTCGCGGCAGACCCGCGGTCTCCAGCGAGACCCGGATCTGCGACTCCGGGTACGACTCAGCCCCTGGCACCACGAGCGGCCACGCGGCACGCAGGTGCGCGGCGCCGCGCACCCGCGGCGACAGGTCGAGCGCGACCTGCAGCTCGCGGATGGTGCACGCGTCGAGCTCGGGCAGACACAGCCGATCGGCGACGGCGACGAGCGCCGGAACGGACAGCATCCGCGCGAGATCCACCCACGTCCGTGCAGGCGTCGTGACCCGGATGCCGAGCCGCCAGGTGCCGAGCACCGGATCGATGCCGACGCTGACCCCCACCACACCCTCGCCGCGCGGAGCCCGTCCCGGACGCGGCACCGCGAGATGCAGAAGTCCGTCGTCGGCGTAAGGCGCGGGCAGGTCGAGCCCCCACAGCCGCAGCGCGCTGGGGCCGAACACGAAGACACCCTCCCCCGCCGCCGCGACGCGGGCCCGGGTCACGTCGACCCACGTCGCGTCGACCGCGGCGCGCAGCCCGCGGAACGGACGCGCCCACTGCGCGCGCGAGCGCAGTGCCGACGCCGCGGTCCCCTGGGCGCGCGCGCGAGCGACGGTGAACGCGCGCGGCAGCTCGGACATGACTCGAGGATGCCGCAGCATCCCCCGCCCCATCTCTCCCCGTCCACAGGAGCCGCCCCGCGGCCCGCGTTTCGGTCGCTTCGAGCGCCCGAAACGGCGTCCGCACGCGTTTCGGGCGTGTGAGGCGACCGAAACTCGCGGAGAGGCTCAGTCCTGCGCGACGCGGGGGCGGAAGCCCGCTTCCTCGAGCACGCTGATGACGTGGGCGCGGTGCTCCTGACCGCGCGTCTCGACGCTGAGCTGGAGGATCACCTCGCTGATCTGCAGCCCCTGGCCGTGGCGCGTGTGCAGCGCCTCGATCACGTTCGCGCCGGCGATCGCCAGCAGCTCCGACACCCGCGCGAGCTGGCCCGGGCGATCCGGCAGCGGCACCTGCAGCGTCATGTACCGACCGGATGCCGCAAGTCCGTGCGCCACGACACGCTGCAGCAGCAGCGGGTCGATGTTGCCGCCCGACAGGATCACGGCGGTCGGCCCGCTCGCGATGATCTTCCCGGCCAGGATCGCGGCCACGCCGACGGCTCCGGCGGGCTCGACGACCTGCTTCGCGCGTTCGAGCAGCACCAGCAGGGCCCGCGCGATGTCGTCGTCGCTGACCGTCACGACCTCGTCGACCAGCTCGCTGATCACCTCGAAGGGCACGTCACCGGGGCGCGCGACGGCGATGCCGTCCGCGATCGTCGGGGTCGTGTCGACCGTGAGGGGCACCCCCGCGGCGAGAGAGGACGGATAGGCGGCGGAGTTCTCCGCCTGCACGCCGATCACCCGGACCGTGCGGCCCTCGAGCGCGGCGCGGGCCTTCACCGCGGCGGCGACGCCCGCGATCAGGCCTCCCCCGCCGATGCCGACCACGACGGTGTCGAGGTCGGGCACGGCATCCCAGACCTCCAGGCCCAGTGTCCCCTGACCGACGATGACATCGCGGTGGTCGTAGGGGTGGATCATCACGGCGCCGGTGCGCTCGGCGAACTCTGCGGCGAGACGCAGCGGCGTCTCGACCGTCGCCCCCTCCAGCACCACCTCGGCGCCGTAGCCGCGGGTGGCGAGCAGCTTGGGCACCGGGACGCCTAGTGGCATGAAGATCGTCGCCGGGATGCCGAGCTTCTGGGCGGCCAGTGCGACGCCTTGGGCGTGGTTTCCCGCCGAGGCGGCGACGACGCCGCGCGCACGCTCCTCCGCGCTCAGCCGCGACAGACGGTAGGTCGCGCCGCGGATCTTGAACGATCCGGTGCGCTGGAGGTTCTCGAGCTTGAGGTACACCGGCGCACCCAGCACCTCCGTGAGGTGCTCGGAGACGTCGAAGGGGGTCTTCACGATGACGTCGCGGAGGACGGCGGCGGCGTCCTCGAATTCCGCCAGGGTCGGGAGGGTCACGCGGTCTTCTTCCTGCTGCGGGGAACGGTGCTCCAGATGAGGTCGGCGCTGTCGGGTGGCAGCGCCCCGTTCTCGGTTCGACGCCCCAGATAGACGGCGACGACGTTCACGAAGGCGGCGAGGGGCACCGCGAAGAGGGCGCCCGGGATGCCGGCGATCATGGCTCCCCCGGTGACGACGAGGACCACGGCCAGCGGATGCACCTTGACGGCGGACCCCATCAGCAGCGGCTGCAGGACGTGTCCCTCCAGCTGCTGGACGGCGAGCACCACCACCAGCATCCACAGCGCGATCCACGGTCCGTTGTAGACGAGGGCGAGGAAGACGGCCAGCGCTCCGGTGACGATCGCACCGACGAAGGGGACGAAGGCGCCGAGGAAGACGAGGACGCCGATCGGGATCGCCAGCGGAACGCCCAGCAGGAAGGCGCCGAGCGCGATGCCGGTCGCGTCGATGGTCGCGACCAGCAGCTGGGTGCGGGCGTAGGTGACGACCGTCCGCCATCCCGCGCGACCGGCGCCGTCGACCTCGCTGCGCGCGCGGCGCGGGAAGAGCCGCACGACCCACCGCCAGATGCCGGCACCGTCCGCCAGCGTACACAGCAGGATGAACAGCGCGAGCACGGCGCCGGTGACCACGTGCCCGACCGTGGAGCCCACGACGAGGGCGCCCGACCACAGCAGCTCCGCCTGCTGCTGCAGGAAGGTCCACGCCTGCGCGAGGAGGTCGTCGATCTGCTGGGCGGTCAGGTGCAGGGGGCCGTCGATCAGGTAGTCGCGGAACTGGCCGATCGCCTCCGTCGTGCGCGCCTGCACGCTCGCCCACTCGCGGGTGATCTGCCAGACGGCGAGCCACAGGAGCCCCCCGATCACGCCGATCGTGCCGATGACGGCGATCACGATCGCGAGCCATCGCGGCACGCCGCGGCGCAGCATCCACGTGAACACGGGCCAGAGCAGCGCCGTGATCAAGATGGAGACGAGCAGCGGGATGACGAGGAGCTTCAGCTGGATGACGAGCCAGATGAGGATGCCGGCGGCCGCCGCGATCACCACGAACCGCCAGGCGTAGGCGGTCGCGACGCGCAGTCCGCGCGGCAGTCCGCGGTCGATGTCCGAGGCGACCGTCCGCTCGCGCAGGGCGTCGAGGAACGACCCGCGCGGTGCGGAGCCGGGTGTGTCGTCGGAACCGCTCATCCCGCCAGTCTAAGACTCAGAACCGTCCGCCCATCTCCTCCAGACGGGCGATGCGATCGGGGATCGGCGGATGCGTCGCGAACATGCGCTGCACCGCTCCGGGGCGCAGCGGGTCGCTGATCCACAGGTGCGCCATCGAGGTGTTCGCCTTGGCGAGCGGCCGCCCGTACTCACCGAGCTTGGCGAGCGCGGACGCGAGCGCGTCGGGGTCGCGGGTGGTCAGCGCGCTCGTCGCGTCGGCCAGGTACTCGCGCTGGCGGGAGATCGCCGCCTGCACGAGGGCGGCCAGCAGCGGCGCGACGATGGCGGCCACGACGCCGAAGATCAGGAAGACCAGCTGCGACTGGTTGTTGCCGCCGCGACGGCCGCCCCCGAAGAAGGCGATGCGCAGCAGGATGTCGGCGACGAGGCCGACGGCGACGACGAGGCCGAAGACGACGAGCGACACCCGGATGTCGTAGTTGCGGATGTGGCCGAGCTCGTGGCCGAGCACGCCCTCCAGCTCACGATCGGTCATGAGCTCGAACAGCCCGGTGGTGACCGTGATCGCGGCCCGATCGGGCGTGCGTCCGGTGGCGAACGCGTTGGGGGCGGGATCCTCCACGACGTACAGCGCCGGCATGGGGGTGCCGGTCGAGATGCAGAGGTTCTCGACGAGGCGGTGGTAGCGGGGCGCCTCCTCCTTCGTCACCGGCTGGGCCCCCGACAGCGCGAGCGCCTCCCGATCGGCGACGAAATACTGCACCGTGGCGTAGCCCGCGGAGCCGAGCAGCACGAAGGCGGTGATCCACCAGTTGTTGCCCGCGAGCCAGCCGGCGGCGAGACCGATGAGTCCGAGCACGACGACGAAGCCGGCCAGGATCAGCCAGGTGTTGCGCTTGTTGCGTGCGATCGCGGAGTACATGCCGCGCGCGCGTTCAGAACTGGATGCGCGGCGGCTCGGCGATGGCGGCGCCGTCGACGACCTCGAAGAACTCCCGCTCGTGGAAGCCGAGGTTCCGGGCGAACATGTTGTTCGGGAACACCTTGATCTTGGTGTTGAGCTCGCGCACACCACCGTTGTAGAACCGGCGCGACGCCTGGATCTTGTCCTCGGTGTCGACGATCGACTGCTGGAGCTGGAGGAAGTTCTGGCTCGCCTGCAGCTGCGGGTAGGCCTCTGCCACGGCGAACAGCGACTTCAGCGCCTGCTGCATGTGCCCCTCGGCGACGCCCGCCTCCGCGGGCGAGCCCGCGGTGAGCGTCTCGGCGCGGGCGCGGGTGACGTTCTCGAAGACCGCCTTCTCATGCGCGGCGTAGCCCTTGACCGTCTCGATGAGGTTCGGAAGCAGGTCGGCGCGACGCTTGAGCTGCACGGTGATGTCGCTCCAGGCCTCGTCGACGCGCACGCCGAGCGCCACCAGCGAGTTGTACGTCGCCCACAGATAGATTCCGGCGATCACCACCAGAGCGACGACGATCAGGACCGGGATCAGCCATTCCATACGACTCCCATCGACTGAGGCTCATCCTATCGGCGTCACGGCGTCCCGCGTCGGCCCCGACCCCCACTCCCAGGCGTTCCCCACCTCGCGCACCCGCGCGGCGCGCGCGGGTGGACGCGATCAGGCGCCGAGAATCCGGTCCAGGTAGGGGTTGCGGAACATGCGCCCGGGATCGAGTCGCTCGCGCAGGGCGACGAAGTCGTCGAAGCGGGGGTAGCGGCTCCGTAGGGTCGCCGCATCCAGGGTGTGGAGCTTCCCCCAGTGCGGACGTCCGTCGTGATCGAGCATGATCTGCTCGACCGCCTCGAAGTAGGCGCGATGATCGGCCCGCCAGTACCGATGGACCGCGACGTACCCGCTGTCGCGGCCGTGGGCCGTCGACAGCCAGCGGTCGTCGCCGGCGGCGACCCGCACCTCGATCGGGAACTCCACACGCCACCCGCGCGCGTCGACGAGCGCGCGTACGGCGCGGACGGCCGAGCCCAGGTGCTCGATCGGCACCGCGTACTCCATCTCGCGGAAGCGCACGCCGCGGCTCGTCGCGAACACGCGGTGCGAGGCGTCGGAGAACTCGCGGTCTCCCCACACCCGTGCCGACAGCCGATTGATGCCGGGGACGAGGGCCGGGACCGTCCGACCGAGGGAGCAGGCCAGCTGGTGCACGCCGTTGCCGACGACCACGTCGTCGATCACCCGCGACACGATCGACAGCGGCGCGGTGGGCGCATCGGCGGCGAGCCGGGTGTTCGTCTTGGTGAGGGCGACGTCGGTGTGCGGGAACCAGTAGAACTCGAAATGGTCGGCGTCGCGCATCCGCGCATCCAGCGCGCCGAGCACCGCGTCGAGGTCCTCGGGGCGCTCCTCGGCGTGCAGGCCGAAGGCGGGCACGCACTGCAGTGTGACGTCGACGAGGATGCCGAGGGCACCCAGACCGAGGGCGACGGCGGGCAGCAGCTCGGGCTCGTGGTCCTCGTCGACGGTGAGCAGCTCGCCGTCGGCGGTGACGAGCGTCGCGGCCACCACCTGGGTCGCGAGCCCGCCGAAGCCCAGACCCGTCCCATGGGTGCCGGTCGAGACGGCTCCCGCGATGGACTGCCGGTCGATGTCGCCCAGGTTGGCCATCGCGAGTCCGTAGGGCGCGAGAAGGGCGGGGATCCGATGCAGCCGTGTGCCGGCGAGGATCCGGGCCCTCCCCCGGTCGCGGTCGACGGAGATCAGGCCCGAGAGCTCCGTGAGCTCCAGCAGGGTTCCCGGCGCGACGGCGATGCCGGTGAAGCTGTGTCCCGCGCCCACCGCCTTCACGGCTCGTCCGCGGGCGGCGGCCGAGCGTACCGAGCGTCGGACGGCCTCCACGGTCGTCGGGTATTCGACCAGCTGC
The DNA here is from genome assembly GCF_001592125.1 of Microbacterium hominis NBRC 15708. Classification (GTDB taxonomy): domain Bacteria; phylum Actinomycetota; class Actinomycetes; order Actinomycetales; family Microbacteriaceae; genus Microbacterium; species Microbacterium hominis. The sequence goes on along the minus strand of NZ_BCWI01000033.1, from coordinate 2,047 downwards.
GGACGGACCCGTTCGGTGCGCGCCCAGTTCTGCCATGTGCCGCCCGGTCGTGTCACAGGAAGCTCTTCCCTTCGCCGCGGTACGTCGGCGCTTCGCCCACGAGGCGATCGCCGAGGGTGAAGTGGTAGCGGTCGACGCGCTCGGCGAGCTCGCCGCTCTTGGCGTGCCGGAACCACACGCGATCCCCCACCGCCAGGCCGCGGGCGGCATCGCCCTGCAACGGGGTCTGCACCTCTCCGGCGCCCTCGCGCGCGAGCGTCTTGAGGCCCGGCGGCCACACCGGGAGGGGCTGACGCGAGACCACGGGCGGTCCCGACGCGATCCACCCGCCGCCGAGCACGACGGCGATGTCCGCGGTGGGCTTTCGGACCACCTCGAGGGCGAACGCCGCCGCGGGCGCCGGGTCGAACGCGCGGTATCCGTCGAAGAGGTGCCCGGCGAGCAGGCCGCTGCCGGCCGTCGTCTCGGTGACCGCGAGGTCGGCCGAGGTCGACTCGAGCGAGCCCGTGCCGCCGCCGTTGACGAACTCGAGCGGTGCGATCTCCCGCAGTGCGGCGACGATGGCCCCGCGACGGTCGACGAGCTCGCTGCGCGATCGGCCCTGCATCCATCTGATGACGGCGTCGCCCGAGCCGGTCGCGTCGGGCTGTCCGGCGATCTGGGCCTCGTACATCATCAGCCCGACGAGGCGGAAGCCGGGTCGGCGCGTGATCGCGCGTGCGAGACGGGTGACCTCGGCGGGCTCGTGCACGGGCGAGCGTCGCACACCGATGTGTCCGAGCATCGGAGACCGCCAGGAGGCGTCCGCGTCGATCGCGACGCGGAGCGTCGCGCGGGAGGCGGGCGAGGCCACGGCATCCACCACGTCGAGTTGCGCGAGGTCGTCGACCATCAGCGTGATGCGGGCGGCCGCCTCATCGTCGTGCACGAGCGCGGCCAGCGCGGCCCGGTCGACGGTCGGGTACCCGAGCACCACGTCGTCGTGGTCGCGGGCGAGCCAGAGCGCTTCCGGCAGGGTGAACGCGAGGATGCCGCGGAAGCCCGCGATCGCGAGCGTCGCGTCGAGCACCTCGCGCACGCGGATCGACTTGCTCGCCACGCGGATGGGAACGCCTCCGGAGCGCACGACGAGGTCCATCGCGTTGAAGCGCAACGCGTCGAGGTCGATCGTCGCCACGGGCCCGGACAGCTCCGCGATCGCCGCGGAGCGTGCCGCCCAGGAGGCCGACGGATCGCGCCGCGCATCGTCGGACTGCGTGCGCAGGCTCAGGAGGTCGAGGCTCATCTGATCGGGGCTCCTTCGCGCGTGAGGGCACCAGCCTAGATGACACGCGGTGTCATCGACAGCGGAACCCGGACGTTAGTCTCGACGCGTGACCCTGCTCATGAAGCTCACCGTCGGCGCGCTGTGGCTCACGTCCGGGCGGACGCGTCGTGACCTCTCCGGTGCAGAGTATCTGTCCCGGGTCGATCCGCAGCGTACCTTCGCCCCGCCGCCGCGGGATGCCGGCGCGTTCGGGCGTCTGACGGAGAGCAGGGTCGCGGGTTCGACGGTGCTGCGCTGGCAGCCGCACGATCACGTCGTCGGACGCGAACTGATCTACCTGCCCGGCGGCGGGTTCGTGAGCCCGATGGTCCGTGAGCACTGGTGGATCGTCCAGCGCATCATGACGGCCACGCGCGCCGCCCTCACGATCGCTCCGTATCCGCTCACGCCGGAGCACACCGTCGACGAGGCGGAGGCGTTCATCGACGCGGTCTACGACGAGGTGGCGCACCGCCCCACCACCAGGGAGATCTTCGTGGCGGGCGACTCCGCCGGGGGCAACGTCGCGACGACGTTGGCTCTGCGCGTCCGCGACACCCATCGGCATCCGCTCGACGGACTGATCCTGTTGGCACCGTGGGTCGACCCGACCATGCGCACGGCCGGAGCCTGGCAGCGGGAACGGCGCGACCCCACTCTGCGCTGCACCGGTCTGCGCGCTGCGGCCGGGGCGTGGGCCGGCACGCGCGACCTCCGGGATCCCTCGATGAGCCCGATCGA
>NZ_BCWI01000032.1 GCF_001592125.1 Microbacterium hominis NBRC 15708 | reverse complement strand
GCTGTGCCAGGCCACGCTCTTCACATCGAGCGTGTACGGATGGAGGATCTCGCCTGCGCGCCGGATGATCTCCTCGATCGGCGTCTGGCGCACCCGGTGGTCGTCGTCCGCGGCGACCGCGCCGAGATCCACGTAGACGCGGCTGAGATAGCCGCCCTCGCGCGGGATGTGGAGGATGTTGCCCGCTTCGGCGTTGATCGCGCACTTGATGCGCCAGTCGGGGAAGTCGGTCTCGACCAGCACGTCCATGACGCCCCAGGCGTGCTGCGAGATGTCGCCGACGTGCACGCGCCCGATCGCCGCCCGCACGCCGCTGCGCGCCCCGTCGCATCCGACGACGTATCTGGCGCGCACGACCCGCTCGTCTCCCGCGTCCGGCCCGGCCACGACCCGCAGCCCCACCTCGACGGGATACTCCCCCGTGTCGTGGACGGTGAGCCCGGTGAACTCGATGCCGTAGTCGGGGACGATCCGCCCGGGCCCGTGGGCCGCCGCCTCGGCGAAGTAGTCGAGCACGCGCGCCTGGTTGACGATGAGGTGCGGGAACTCGCTGATGTCGTACGCGTAGTCGGCGGTGCGCGAACGGCGCACGATGGCGCGCGGGTTCTCGGGGTCGGGCCCCCAGAAGTTCATCCAGCCGATGTTGTAGGCCTCGGCGATGATGCGTTCGGCGAAGCCGAACGCCTGGAACGTCTCGACGCTGCGCGGCTGGATGCCGTCGGCCTGACCGAGCGGCAGGCGTCCGCTGCGCCGCTCCACGATGCGGGTGACGACATCGGGGTACTGCGACAGCTGCGCGGCCAGCAGCATCCCTGCCGGACCCGAGCCCACGATGAGCACGTCGATCTCGTCGGGCAGCGCGGCGGGACGGTCGAGGCCCGTGCCGGCGGCGGGGAGCACCCGCGGATCCTCCGAGACGTACCCGTGGTGATGGAACTGCATCGTCGTCGCCTTTCCGGCTCACGCCTTCGACATGCCGTAGAGGGGACTCACGGCTTGCTCCGCCTCGTGGTCGGGACCGAGCGGGATGCCGCTGCGGTCGCGCAGCAGCAGGGTCGCGACGAGGCCCAGCACCGTCATGCCGGCGAGGTACCAGGTCACGCCCGTGGTCGACCCCGTCGCCTGGACGATCGCCTGGGCGATCGTGGGTGCGAACGCCCCGCCGAGGATGGCCCCGATCGCGTAGGAGATGGAGACTCCCGAGAAGCGGATGGATGCCGGGAACAGCTCGGCGTACAGCGCAGCCTGCGGGCCGTAGGTGAACCCGAGGCCGACGGTGAGGATCACCAGACCGACGGTCAGCGTCACGATCGATCCCGTGTCGACGAGCGGGAACAGGAGGAACACGCCGATCAGCTGCAGCACCCAGCCGATCAGGTAGGTGGTGCGGCGCCCGATGCGGTCGGAGATCCAGCCGGACAGGAACGTGAACAGCAGCCAGGTGATCGCCGACAGGGTGACGGCACCCAGCACGTCGGCCGTCGCGAGGCCGATCGGCCCCTTGGGGTCGGTGGCGTAGCGCTGGATGTAGCCGCCGGTGGTCATGTAGCCGACGGCGTTGTTGCCGGCGAAGACGAGCGCGGCGACGATCACGAGGAGCGCGTGACGACGGAACAGCTGCACGATCGGCATCCGGGTCTCCTCCTTGCGCTCGGCGAGCTCGGTGAACACGGGGCTCTCCTCGACGCGGCGGCGCACGTAGGAGCCGATGACGATCAGGACGAACGACAGCAGGAACGGCACCCGCCACCCCCACTGCAGGAAGGCCTCCCCCGGCGCGATGAGCGCCATCAGGGCGAGCATGCCCGACGCGAGGAGCAGTCCGAGGGGAACGCCCATCTGCGGCGAGGCGCCGAAGACCCCGCGGCGCGTCTTGGGCGCGTGCTCGACGGCCATGAGCACCGCGCCGCCCCACTCGCCGCCGGCCGAGATGCCCTGGAGGATGCGCAGGAGGACGAGGAGGATCGGCGCGGCCATGCCGATCGCGGCATACGTGGGCAGCAACCCCACGAGCGTCGTCGCGATGCCCATCAGGACGAGCGTCACCATGAGGACGAGGCGGCGGCCGTACTTGTCGCCGAAGTGGCCGGCGAGGAAGGCTCCGAAGGGCCGGAACAGGAAGCTGATGCCCACCGTGATGAACGAGAGCACCTGGGCGAAGCCCTCGCCGGCGGGCGCGAAGAACAGCTGGCCGAAGACGAGGCCGGCCGCCGAGGCGTAGATGAAGAAGTCGTACCACTCGACCGTCGTGCCCACGATGGTGGCGAACACCACCCGGCGGCGATCGGTGTGGGCGGCGATCGTGCCGGTCGGGGTGAACCCGCCGGCCTGGCTCGGGGATGCGCTCATCGGTGTGTGACTCCCGTGTCGTGTGACGTCTCTGTCGTGCGGAGAAGCGATGCTTGCTCCGGTGCGAACGATCATATACGATTTCGGATACGACGCAAGGGCGAGGGAGCTCATGACCATCGACCACCCCACGGTGACTGACAACGACACGGCGGATGCCGTCGACACCCGTTTCGCCGCGCTGCCGAGCCGGCCGGGGAAGATCGTCGCCGTCCACCTCAGCTACGAGTCGCGGGCCGCCCAGCGCGGCCGCCGACCCGCCGCCCCCTCCTACTTCTTCAAGGCGTCCAGCTCCGTCGCCGCCTCGGGCGGTGTCGTGGAACGCCCCGCCGGCACCGAGCTGCTGGCGTTCGAGGGCGAGATCGCGCTCGTCATCGGCGCCGCCGCCCGACGGGTGGGCGTGGACGACGCCTGGCGGCACGTCGGCTGGGTCACCGCGGCCAACGACCTCGGCCTCTACGACCTGCGCGCCAACGACAAGGGCTCCAACGTCCGCTCCAAGGGCGGCGACGGGTTCACGCCCATCGGGCCGGCGCTGCTGCCCGCCGCCGACCTCGACCCCACCGCCCTCCGCGTGCGCACCTGGGTGGACGGCCGGCTGCGGCAGGAGGGCACCACCGACGACCTCCTCTTCCCGCTCGCGCAGCTCGTCGCCGACCTCTCGCAGCACTTCACGCTGGAGTCCGGCGACATCATCCTGACGGGCACACCGGCCGGCTCCTCCGTCGTCGTCCCCGGCGAGGTCGTCGAGGTCGAAGTCGACGTGCCGGCGACCGGCGCGAGCACCGGGCGCCTGATCACCACGGTGGTCGACGGTCCCGACATCCCGTTCGACGAGACGCTCGGATCGCTGCCGGCCGTCGACGATCTGCAGCGCGAGGAGGCCTGGGGCTCCCGGGAGGCCGCCGGCCTCGCGGGTGGCGGCGTGTCGGCTCAGGGTTCCGCCGGGCCGGAAGGCCGCGTCGGAGGGCCGCTGAGCCCGGAGCTGCGCGACAAGCTCCTGCGCACCCCGGTGGCCGCACTGTCGCAGCAGCTGCGCAAGCGCGGACTCGACAACGTCACGATCGACGGCGTGCGCCCGCTGCACCCCGCGAGCAAGCTCGTCGGCACCGCGAAGACGCTGCGGTTCGTCCCGGGCCGCGAAGACCTCTTCGCCAGCCACGGCGGCGGCTACAACGCGCAGAAGCGCGCCTTCGACGCCGTCGCGGAGGGCGAGGTCATCGTGATCGAGGCCCGCGGCGAGGCGGGGTCGGGAACACTCGGCGACGTCCTCGCCATCCGCGCCCACGCCCGCGGCGCCGCCGGCATCGTCACCGACGGCGGCGTGCGCGACATCGCCGCCGTGGCGGACGTGGGCATCCCGGTCTACACCGTCGGCGGGCACCCTGCCGTGCTCGGCCGCAAGCACGTGCCCTGGGACGTGGACGTCACGATCGCCTGCGGCGGCACGACCGTGCAGCCCGGCGACATCCTCGTCGGCGATGCCGACGGCGTCATCGTCATCCCTCCGGCACGGGCTCAGGAGATCGCGGATGCGGCACTCCTCCAGGAGGAGGAGGACGCGTGGATCGCCGCCCGGGTCGCCGAAGGCCATCCCGTGGAGGGCCTGTTCCCGATGAACGCGCACTGGCGCGCCATCTACGAGGAGTCGCGATGACCACGGTCGCCACCGGCAGCAAGTCGGAGATCGCCTACGACTGGATCCGCGAGCGCATCCACCGCCACGAGTACGGGCCCGGCTACCGCCTGGTGCTCGGCGCCATCGCCGCGGAGCTGGAGATGAGCGTGGTGCCGGTGCGCGAGGCGATCCGCCGCCTCGAGGCGGAACATCTGGTCACGTTCGAGAAGAACGTCGGCGCGCGGGTGTCGGTGGTCGACGAGGAGGCCTACGTCCACACGATGCAGACGCTGAGCCTCGTCGAGGGCTACGCGACGCGCCTCGCCGCGCCGTTCGTGACGGCGGACGACCTCGCCGCGGCATCCGAGATCAACGCACGCATGCACCGGCTGCTCGACGACTTCGACGCGCACACGTACACCCAGCTCAACCAGCGCTTCCACGCCGTGCTGTTCGACCGCTGCCCCAACCCGCACATCCTCGACCTCGTCGATCGCGGCTGGTCGCGCCTGGCGGGTCTTCGCGACACCTCCTTCGCGCTCATCCCGGAGCGCCCGCGCCACTCCGTGGAGGAGCACGATCGCATCCTCGACCTCATCCGCGGCCAGGCCGACCCGGACGAGCTGGAGATGTTCACCCGCACCCACCGCCTGCGCACGCTCGACGCGTTCCTGCAGGCCCGACACGACACCCCCGGGCGTTGACCCGCCATCGATCGGAGAGACCATGACCGACACGACGACTCCGGCCCTGGACACGCGGCATGTGCCCGCCGACCTGCCCGACCGCATCCGCCACTACATCGACGGGCGCTTCGTGGACGCGGTCGACGGCGACACGTTCGAGGTGCTCGAGCCGGTCAGCAACGAGGTCTACGTGCGGGCCGCGGCCGGCAAGAAGGCCGACATCGACCTCGCCGTCGCCGCGGCGCGACGCGCCTTCACCGAGGGGCCCTGGCCGCGGATGCTGCCGCGCGAGCGCTCCCGCATCCTGCACCGCATCGCGGACATCGTCGAGTCGCGCGACGCCCGTCTCGCCGAGCTCGAATCCTTCGACTCGGGCCTTCCCATCACCCAGGCCCTCGGTCAGGCACGGCGGGCCGCGGAGAACTTCCGCTTCTTCGCGGACCTCATCGTCGCCCAGTCCGACGACACCTTCAAGGTGCCGGGCCGGCAGATCAACTACGTCAACCGCAAGCCGATCGGCGTGGCGGGACTGATCACGCCCTGGAACACCCCGTTCATGCTCGAGTCGTGGAAGCTCGGCCCCGCCCTGGCGACCGGCAACACCGTCGTGCTCAAGCCCGCGGAGTTCACGCCGCTGTCGGCATCCCTCTGGGCGGGGATCTTCGAGGAGGCGGGCCTGCCGCAGGGCGTCTTCAACCTCGTCAACGGCCTCGGCGAAGACGCGGGCGACGCCCTCGTGAAGCACCCCGACGTGCCCCTCATCTCCTTCACGGGCGAGAGCCGCACGGGCCAGATCATCTTCGGCAACGCGGCGCCGTTCCTGAAGGGCCTGTCGATGGAGCTCGGCGGCAAGAGCCCGGCGATCGTCTTCGCCGACGCCGACCTGGATGCCGCGATCGACGCGACCATCTTCGGCGTGTTCTCCCTCAACGGCGAGCGCTGCACGGCCGGCAGCCGCATCCTCGTCCAGCGGGGCGTCTACGACGAGTTCGTGGAGCGCTACGCGGCGCAGGCGTCGCGCGTGAAGGTCGGCTACCCGCACGACCCGGCGACCGAGGTCGGCGCGCTCGTGCACCCCGAGCACTTCGCGAAGGTGATGGGCTACGTCGAGATCGGCAAGACCGAGGGGCGCCTGGTCGCCGGAGGCGGACGGCCCGAAGGCTTCGCGTTCGGCAACTTCGTCGCCCCGACGGTGTTCGCCGACGTCGCCCCCGACGCCCGCATCTTCCAGGAGGAGATCTTCGGTCCGGTCGTCGCGATCACGCCGTTCGACACCGACGAGGAGGCCCTCGCGCTCGCCAACGACACGCGCTACGGGCTCGCCGCCTACGTCTGGACCAACGACCTCAGACGCGCGCACAACTTCGCCCAGGCGGTGGAGGCCGGCATGGTCTGGCTCAACTCGAACAACGTGCGCGACCTGCGCACCCCGTTCGGCGGAGTGAAGGCGTCGGGCCTCGGCCACGAGGGCGGCTACCGCTCCATCGACTTCTACACCGACCAGCAGGCCGTGCACATCACGCTCGGCGCGGTCCACAACCCGACATTCGGCAAGAACTGACCCACCCCTCATCACGCAAGGACGCTGACATGACCGACCGCTCGACCATGACGAAGACCGCGTCCGGGTTCTTCGTCTCGCCCGAGGCGCCCATCGCCTCGGACAACCCCGTCGCCACCCCGACGTCGCCGGCCCCCGACATCCTGCGCTGCGCCTACATGGAGCTCGTCGTCACCGATCTGGCGCGCTCCCGCGAGTTCTACGTGGACGTCCTGGGGCTGACGGTCACCGAGGAGGACGAGGACACCGTCTACCTGCGCTCGCTCGAGGAGTTCATCCACCACAACCTCGTCCTGCGCCGGGGACCGATCGCCGCCGTGGCCGCGTTCAGCTACCGGGTGCGCTCCGCGGACGACCTCGACCGCGCCGTCGCCTTCTACACCGAGCTCGGCTGCGACGTGCGCCGCAACCCGGAGGGCTTCACGAAGGGCATCGGCGACGCCGTCCGGGTCGTCGACCCCCTCGGCTTCCCGTACGAGTTCTTCTACGAGACGGAGCACGTCGAGCGGCTCGCCTGGCGGTACGACCTGTACACACCGGGAGCGCTCGTGCGCCTCGACCACTTCAACCAGGTGACGCCCGACGTCCCCCGGGCGGTGCGCCACTACCAGGACCTCGGCTTCCGCGTGACGGAGGACATCCAGGACGAGGAGGGAACGGTCTACGCCGCCTGGATGCGCCGCAAGCCCACCGTGCACGACACGGCGACGACCGGCGGCGACGGCCCGCGGATGCACCACGTCGCGTTCTCGACCCACGAGAAGCACAACATCCTCGCGATCTGCGACAAGCTCGGCGCCCTCCGCCGCAGCGACATGATCGAGCGCGGGCCGGGCCGCCACGGCGTCAGCAACGCGTTCTACCTGTACCTGCGCGACCCCGACGGCCACCGCGTCGAGATCTACACGCAGGACTACTACACCGGCGACCCGGACAACCCCGTCGTCACGTGGGACGTGCACGACAACCAGCGCCGCGACTGGTGGGGCACCCCGGTCGTGCCGTCCTGGTACACGGATGCGTCGCTCGTGCTCGACCTGGACGGCAACCCGCAGCCCGTCGTCACCCGCACCGACGCCTCGGAGATGGCCGTGACGATCGGCGCCGACGGCTTCAGTTACACCCGCGGCGACGACGAGTCGTCACTGCCGGAATGGAAGCAGGGCGAGTACAAGCTGGGCCACCAGCTCTGATCATGGATGCCGAGACCATCGCCGGCCTCGCCGAGGAGCTGGCCGAAGCCGACCGCACCCACACCGTCATCCCCCGGATCACGGCGCGACACCCCGAGGCGACGATCGAGGACTCCTACGCGATCCAGGGCGTCTGGCGCGACCGCATGATCGCGGCCGGACGCACTCTCGTGGGCCGCAAGATCGGACTCACCTCGAAGGCGATGCAGCAGGCCACCGGCATCACCGAGCCCGACTACGGCGTCATGTTCGACGACACCGTCTACCCGACGGGAGCGGCCATCCCGGTGGACCACTTCTCGAACGTGCGCATCGAGGTCGAGCTGGCCTTCGTGCTGAAGACCCCGCTCGCGGGGCCGGGCTGCACGCTCGAGGACGCGCTCGCGGCGATCGACTACGCGGTGCCCGCGCTGGAGGTGCTCAATTCGCACATCGAGCTGGAGGGCCGCACGATCGTCGACACGATCAGCGACAACGCCGCGTACGGCGCGATGGTGCTCGGCGACGTCCATCGCCGGCCCGACGAGATCGACCTGCGCTGGGTGCCCGGCGTGCTCAGCCGCAACGGCGAGATCGAGGAGACGGGTGTCGCCGCCGGCGTCCTCGGCCATCCCGCGGCGGGCGTGGCGTGGCTTGCCGACAAGTTCGCGCAGCACGGTGCCAGACTCGAGGCGGGCGAGATCATCCTCGCCGGGTCGTTCACGCGGCCCATGTGGGTCCGACGCGGCGACGAGGTGCGCTGCGACTTCGGCGAGATGGGGGTCATCGAGTGTCGTTTCGTCTGAGCCCGACCTTCCGCGACCGGCTGGCCGCGGCATCCCGCCCCCTCGCCGGAGGCTGGGTGTGCTCCGGCTCCGCGCTCGTCGCCGAGATCATGGCGGGCTCGGGCCTGGACTGGCTGCTCATCGACATGGAGCACGGGCCGAACACCCTCGCCTCTGTGCGGGAGCAGCTGCAGGCCGTCGAGGGGTCGCCCGCGACGGCGGTGGTGCGCGTGCCGATCGGCGACGTCGTGACCATCAAGCAGGTGCTCGACCTGGGCGCGCAGAACATCCTCGTGCCGATGGTGTCGTCGGCCGCCGAGGCACGCGCCGTCGTGGAGGCCACCCGCTATCCCCCGCGCGGCCGGCGGGGCGTCGGCTCCGCGCTCGCGCGTTCCGCCCGCTGGAACCGCGTCGAGGACTACCTCCCGAACGCCGACGCGTACGTCTCGGTGTTCGTGCAGGTCGAGACGGCCGAGGGCGTCGACGCGGCCGCCGAGATCGCCGCGGTCGACGGCATCGACGGGGTCTTCGTGGGGCCGAGCGACCTGGCCGCCTCGATGGGGCTGCTCGGTCAGCAGACCCATCCCGACGTCACGGCCGCCGTGATCCGCGCCTTCGAGGCGGTGCGGTCGACGGGCACACCCGTGGGCGTCAATGCGTTCGACCCGCGCGTCGCCCAGTCGTATCTGGATGCCGGGGCCGCCTTCGTCCTCGTCGGCGCCGACGTGGCGCTGCTCGCGCGGGGGTCCGAGGCGCTCGCGGCGCGGTGGGTGCCCGCCGCGGACGACACGGTACGCGGCTCGTACTGAGCCGCCCC
>NZ_BCWI01000031.1 GCF_001592125.1 Microbacterium hominis NBRC 15708 | reverse complement strand
GCTCGGCGCGGCATGGGTGATCACCACCCTGGTCCCCGGCCGCACCCGCCTTGTCCTCGTCGTCGCCGTGTACCTGGTGTTCCGGGTGGTGCTGTGGGTGCTGCTCACCACCTCTGGGTGGCTCGCCCCCGACCTGCCGGTCGCGGTGGCCGGGCTCTTCCTGCTGGCCCTGCCCGTCCCCCGGTGGCGGTGGCCGGTGGCCGCCCTCGCCGTGACCACCCTGCAACTGCTGGCCTCCGGGACCGGGATCAGCAGCGTCCCACCCACCCCCGTCGCCTGGTCCGCCGTCGGCACCACCACGGTGATCATCGTCAGCATGATCGCCCTCACCGTGCGGCCGGGGACTCGCCTCCGATCCGGCGGCGCGGCCGCGGCCCTCACCCTTCTGCTGGTCGCCCTCGCCCCGCCCCCACCCGCGCAGGCGCACGACCCCGGCCAGGGCACCGCCTACGGCACCGCACAGATGACCGTCACCGGCGACGGCACCGGGCAGCTGACCGTCACCATCACCGGCATCCGCCTCACCGACGACACCGACCTCACCCCGTCCCGTCTGGTCGCCCGCCGCACCGGAGAGGACCTCACCGCGCCGCTGCGCGCACAACCCGGCACCCCGCCTCCCGGTACCTTCACCGGGGAACTGGCACTGCCGTCACCGGGGCTGTGGTTCGTGTACGCCCAGTTCGCCACCGGCGAACGCACCCTCGAGGTGTGGGTGCCCGTCGATCAGCAACTCACCGGCCCGCAGAGCCAGCAGCGCAACCTCTACCAGCCCGTCACCGCCCTCACCCCGTCACCGGGGCAGATCATCCTCGGCGCCGTGCTCCTCGCCGTCTCGACGGCACTCACGGTCGCCGCGGCCGTCACCGTCGCCCGCCGCCGACGCGTCCTCCCTCCCGCGACCACCTGACCACGGCGAGGTCACCGCGCCCCGTTGCGGGCGGGCGGGCGATCTCGGCCTCCGGCAACCGAAACGGTCGGGCACGATGAGCTGGGCACCCCTGGCATCCGCCTGCTGTGCTGCCGGAGGGCGCGGACGTGACTCGACGCGGCAACGGCGACCACAACGGCGGCGGTTCTTCGGTTCGTGGGGTTATTCGGTGACGTTGATGATCATGGTCAGGCCGCCAGCGCCGTCGGTTTCGACGTTGTTGTTGGTGGTGTGGTGGTTGATGTGGCAGTGGATGAGCCACTGGCCGGGCTCGAGCGCGTTCCAGAGCACGTCGTAGCGTTGTCCCGGCCCGACGTTGATCGTGTCGGCCTGGAACTGCTGCGCCGTGGTGAGGGCCGCCCCGTCGCGGGCGACGACGGTGAACGGGCCGCCGTGGATGTGCATCGGGTGGATGTCGTTGGTGTTCGAGCCGATGAACCGCACCCGGAGGGTCTCCCCCACCTTCATGTCGATGGTCTCGGTGGCCGGGTACGCCTTCCCGTTGATGGTGAAGTAGTTCGGCATGCCCCCTTCCATCGGCATCGCCGGATAGGTCAGCCCCTCCCGGGACAGCCACTCCTGCAGCTGGATCGTGTACTCGCGATCGGCAGGCGGCTGCAGGCCAGGGTCGGCGGGGTCGATGATCAGCGCCCCGTACAGGCCGAGGGCCTGCTGCCGGTCGGCGTGATCGTGGGAGTGGTAGAAGAACGTGCCCCACTGCTTCACCGTGTACTCGTACCGGTAGGTGTCGCCGGGTTGGATGGGATCCTGGGTGATCCCGGCGGGCCCGTCCATCTCGTTGGGCACGTCCAGGCCGTGCCAGTGCACGGTCGTGGACTCGTCGAGCTCGTTGGTCACGTCGATGCGGATCCGGTCGCCCTGGGTGACCTGCAGCCGAGGCCCCGGGATCTGCCCGTTGTACGCGTACGCGTCGACGGTGACGCCGGGGAGGATCTCCCAGCGGATCTGCGACACGGTCAGCTCGAACACCCTCACCCCGTCCTCGACGCGGGCAGGTTCCAGCACCTCATCACCGCGGGTGTCCACGTCGTACGCGGCGGTCGCGGCCCGCGGGTCGACGGCGGCCATGTCCCGCATCGCCTCGGCGGGGGTGTCACGGGTCATGATCATCCCGGGCGGCATGATCAGCCCACCGACGTCGTGCGCGCTGAGAGTCATGTTGACGGCGTTCGCGGGGGCGACCATCCCGACCACGAGCGCGATCGCGGAGAACGCGCCGACCACGGTCAGCTGCGGCACGGTCACCGCTCCGGCGCCAGAAGGCTGGTGCGCCTCATGCCCCGACCCCGGCGACGACGCACCGCCCGCCGCCTGGTCGTGGCCGGCGTGCGCCTCCGGCCGCGGGCTGTGCTGCGCGTGCGCGTCATGCTCCTGGGGGTGGGTGGCGGGCTGGGGGCGGACGGTCATCAGACCGTGCTTGAGGCCCTTCTTCACCATCCACACGTTCACGGGGTAAGCGAGCACGAACCCGACCGCGATCCCGAAACTCATCACCGCCCAGAACAGCAACTCGGTGGGCAGCATGGCCCGCATGTCGCGGCCCATCATCAGCAGCGACATCACCGGCGCCATGCCCGCCATCATCAAGTTCATGCTGATGAACTCGGGCAGGAACGAGCGGCGCACGTTCTGCCAGTAGCTGCCGCCCATCATGTTCTTCATGAACAGGGCCTGGAACACGAACAACCCGAACGCGAACCCGGCGGCGTACTCGATGATCAGATCCAGCCACATCGGCAGGCCCAGCGACGCGACGACGACGGCGGCGACGATGATGCCGGTGGCATCGCCCGCGACGCAGTGGATGGTCGAGCCGATGCCCTGCTTCCACAGCGGCCGGGTGAACTCCTCATGCTCTCCCGGCCGTGGCTCCTTGTCCGCGAGCACATACAGCAGCGCCCCGATCGGCCCCAGGTAGAGGGTGACCAGGATGAAGCCCCACTTCATCACCGCCGGCTCCGGGTTGTGACGGAACTGGTCCACCCCGACCCAGATCGTGCTGATCGCGACCAGCACGAACCAGGCGACCAGGAAATAGTCGATCGGTTGAATCAACCTCGCCCGCCTCTCCCTCGCACACGACTCCCCCACACCTTATACCCCCTATAGGTATTCTTTCAATCGGCGCCCGCCTCGGGTGCCGACGGGTGCACGTGCCCGGTGGGGCGAACCTGACGCAGCCGAGACGATCGCGGCGGAGTTCAGCGACCCGTGCCGTCCTCAACGGCGCCGCCGAAGAAGTCCGCACCGGCAGACTCGACCCCGACGGCGTCACGGCGATCCTGCTGCCCGCCTTGACCGACACCACGGCACCCCGAGGGCACTGATCCTTCCGCTCAGGAGACCGACGTCGTTCGCCGATAATCGAGAACGACGTGCCGGTGGACGCGATGTGGCTGCTCTGTCGGCGAAGGCGTGGAAGGCCTGCGGCCGGGCGAGATCCGGGAGACGCAAAGGTCGGATTGGTACAGTGAGGGACTATGCCCCGCGACCCCCGATCCCGGCCCGACCGGGTCATCGCGGCGGGGTGGTGGTCGGGGCGGCTGCTGACCATCCTGGGCCTGGCACTTGTGCTCATCATCGGCGGCTGGACCACCTCCCACACCACGGCTGACGCGCACGCCGACACCAGTGCGGGCTCCCCCGTCGCGACCGGCTCTACCCCAGACTCGGGGGCACCGGTGGAGGGCCGGACGGCGTCGTCCTCTGCGGGGGTGTCCGTCGATGCGTCCGGGGCGTGGGGGTGCCTGATCGGGGTGGTGTGCACGCTGCTGGTACTGGCGGCCGTGACGGCTTCCCGGCTCCAGGGCCGGCTGCGGATACTGCGGGTATCCCGTCCGGTGCGCGCGCCGCTGCTGGTGCCGGTGCCCGTGTCGCGGCGTCCGGCCGCGCCCTCACTGCTGCTGTTGTCGATTTCCCGAACCTGAGATCCGGCATGCCGCCCACCCATGGGCGGCGTCTTCCCGCCCGCCCGTGTGCGGGCGCTGTGTGATGCCGATTTCTAGGTTTGGAGAATGTCTTGATGACCCGTATCACGGCGGCCCCCTTCGCCGATCCGGTGCCGACGGCTGCGGCCGGTCACCGCCGCCCACCCGGCCCCGCTCGGCCCCGTCCGGCCCCGTCCCGCCGCGGCGCTGGCGCGATCATCCTCCGTCCATTCCCGCCCCGGCCCTCTTCTGCGGGGAGGGGGTGGTGATGCGGTCGGGGTTGACGCATCGGCGGGCGATCATCGTCGGGGCCGGGCAGGCCGGGCTCGCGGTGGCCGCCGCGCTAATCGGGTTGGGGTTCCGGCCGCAGCAGGAGTTCGTGGTCGTCGACGCCGCCACGGACCGGCAACGCAGTTGGGCGTCCCGGTGGCATTCGATGCGGCTGCTATCCGACGCCCGCCACAGCACGCTGCCAGTCCGGCCTCTACCGGTGGACCCGCACGAGCACCCGCGGGCGGATGAGATCGCGAACTACCTGGACCAGGTGCAGCACACCCTGGGGGTGGACCCGTTCTGGGGGTTGCGTGTGGTCGGGGTGGAACGCGTCGGTCACGGGTCGGTGCTGCAGCTGCAGACCGCAGAGGGCGACGTGCAGACCCGCAACGTGGTGTGCGCGACCGGCGCCGCCACCCACCCCCGCATCCCTGCGTGGGCGCAGCAGCTGCGGGTGCCCGGGGTGGTGCTGCACAGCGCCCACTACCAATTCCCCCGGCAGGTGCCCACCGGGCGGGTGCTGATCGTCGGCGGCGGAAACAGCGGCGTGCAGCTGGCGCGAGAGCTATCCACCTCCCACGAGGTCACCCTCGCGGTCCGCACCCGACGGCCGCACCGACCCGCCCGTACCTTCCCCGTCCACGCCCGGGCAGGCTCGTCCTGGCTGGGTCGCCCACCCGCCGTGCAGCCGGTGTTCGGCGACAGCTACCATGCGCTGCGTCACGCGGGTGTGGCGGTCGCCCCGGCGGTGACCGGCGCGGACGGCGGGCAGGTCACGTTCGCCGATGGCAGCACCCTCGCCCCGGACTCGGTAATCCTCGCCACCGGGTACGACCCCGGCGAGGACTGGCTCCCCGCCGAGGCGACCGCAGCCCGGTCCCGCCCGGCGATGACCGGGCTGCCGGGCTTGTTCGTCGCCGGGATCCCCGCCCACAGCCGCCCCGGAGCGGACACCCTCGCCGGGGTGTCCCGGGACGCCGCCGTAATCGCCCGCACCATCGCGGACCGGCCATGACCGCCACCCCGACGACCCTCCAGGACCCGCACGGACGCCCCCAACCCACCCCGCCGAACCGCCGTGCCCGGGCGGTGATGCCGTTGGCGGTGGCGTTGCCGGTCGCGGCAGCCGCGGCGGTGCTGATGGATCTCGCCTACCCGGAGGTGGGGTTCTGGCCGGCCGCGTTCGCCGCGACCGGGCTGCTGCTTCTCGCCCTGATCGGCCGGAGCGTGTGGGGGGCGGTGGCGGTCGGGGCGGTGTTCGGGTTGCTGTTCTTCGGGCTGCTGGTGTCCTGGACGACCCGGTATCTCGGGCCGGTGCCGTGGGCGGCACTGACCATGGTGGAAGGGACCCTGACCGCGGTCGGGATCATCCCGCTGGCACTCGCGTACCGGTGGGTGCCGCGCGCCGTCCCCGGCCCGGTCGGACGCCTGCTGCTGCTGCCGGGCCTGGTGGCCGCGTTGTGGACGGGCCGGGAGGTGCTGCTGGGCGCCTGGCCGTACGGGGGGCTGCCGTGGGCGCGGCTCGGGATCACCCAAGCCGACAGCCCCCTCGTTCAGACGGTGTCCTGGGTCGGGGTGAGCGGGCTCACCTTCCTGATGGTTTTCACCGTCGCCGCCGCGATCGAAGCCATCCGGACCGGCCGGTGGCGTCGCCCGTTCCCCGCCGCCGTACCCGCCGTCACCACCCTGATGCTGGTCCTGGTCCCGGCGTTTCCCACCACACCGGCCGGGACGATGCGGGTCGGGGCGGTGCAAGGCAACGGCCCGTCCGGGTACTTCGACCAGCGCACCGTGGGGGCGATCGCCCGGGCGCAGGGGGACGCGACCGGCCCGGTGCTCGACGCGGATGTGGATCTGGTGGTGTGGCCGGAAGGGCTGGATGCTGACCCGTTCCAGACCCCGTGGCTGGCCGAGTATCTCACCGGCATCAGCACCCGGGCAGGTGCCCCGCTGCTGGCGAACGCGGCCACCACGGCGGGCGGCAACATCTACAACACGTCGTTCCTGTGGGACCCGGCCACCACCGGTGCCACGCCGCAGCGGGAGCAGGTGCAGACGCACGCGAAACGCCACCCGGTGCCGTTCGGCGAGTACGTGCCCGACCGGGCGTTCTACACCCTGCTCGCCCCCGACCTGGTCGGGCTGCTGCAACGCGACTACGCGCACGGCACGGACGTGCCGCTGGTCACCGTCGGCGGTGTGCCGGTGGGGTTGGCGATCTGCTTCGACGTGATCTACGACGAGGTCATCGCCGAGAGCATCACCGCCGGTGCGGAGCTGCTGGTGTTCCAGACCAACAACGCCGACTTCCGCGGCACGGACGAGAACCTGCAGCAGCTCGCGGTCGCCCGGATCCGCGCGGTAGAGACCGGCCGTACCGTGGTGAACGTCTCCACCGTCGGCACCAGCCAGATCATCCGCCCCGACGGCAGCACCCTCACCGGTCTGCCCGCCGGACAGGCCGGGGCGCTGATCGCCGACACCGACCTGCGCACCGGCATCACCCCCGCCGTCCTCATCGGGCAAGGCGTCTCCGCTGTCACCTTGTGGGGTGGGCTGGGTGGTCTCGCCCTCACCGGCGCGATCGCCTGGCGGCGGCGCACCCCTGCTGTGGCCTGACTAGGCATGCCCGCCAGACAACCCGGGGTTATCCTGCGGGTGGGAGGACGAGGCGGCGGATCTCCGCAGCGATCAGATCTGGTTCTGTGGCGGGGATGTAGTGGCCGGAGCGGGCAGCGACCACGTGCCGGCCCTGCCGGGACTGTGCGGCCCGATACCGCCCGGCGGCGGTCGCGGCATCCCGGACCCGTCGCGGCATCCCGTCCGCGAGACTGCCGGAGATGACGGTGACCGGGACATCGGGCAGCGCCGGCGGGTCGCCCTGCCAGGCGTGCAGCTCGGTGAGGAAGGTGCGCGCTTGCCGACCCTGGGTGACCACCACCGCGGGCCGGAACGCCTCCCGGTGAAGATCGGCCCGCACATCCTCGGGCATCCCCTCCCCGAGGAACCGGAAGAACCGCTCCAGCAACCGTCCGTCCCGTTTCCAGCAGTTCGGCGACCAGCCGGGCGGCATCGGTCGGGGCGCAGCACCCGAACCGGGTGAACGCGGCTTCCAGCACGGCCGGGTCCCGCATCGCCGGGTTGGGGTGCGGGCGGCCTTCCTTGACCTCGCCGACGATCATGTCCGCTCCGCCCCCGGCACCCAGGGCCGGGTCCAGCGGTGCGTCGACGGTCCCGGACGCTCCCGGTGCGCGGTGCAGCCGTACGGCGAGGATGTCCAGGTCGGTGATGGTGCGGGGACCGCCGGGACCGGTGGCGTCCAGCACGGGGTATTCGGCGACGGTGAAGTAGCCGTTGACCCGCAGGTACGCCTGCACCAGCCCGACCGCCGTGTCCACCCTCTATCTCCGACCGGGTTATCTGGCCGGTCAGGCGGCGTGCGCGTAGCGGGCCGGGTCGGCGTCGAACAGCGGCCCGCACTCGGCGCAGCAGAACCAGTACCGGCTGCCCTGGTAGTCGCGGAACAGGCCGCGCTGCTCGGCCCAGGCCGGGTCGACCTGGTTGCCGGGCATCACCGGACAGGTCACCAGGTTCGTCGCCCCCGCCGGCGGCTCGTGATGGTGATGCTCGTGCGCACCATGCTCGTGTCCTCCATGGTCGTGCCCGTGCGTGTGGTCGTGCCCGGAGTGGTCGTGGTCGTGGGACATGGTGTGTCTCCTTCTCGAGCGATGGTTAGGCCTGGACGGGCGCGGGCTCTCGGGTGGCGGGGGCGCCGGCACGGGTCGGGGTGGGCAGGGGGCGGAAGCGGCGCAGGCGGAGGCTGTTGGTGACGACGAACACGCTGCTGAACGCCATTGCCGCGGCGGCGAGGATGGGGTTGAGCAGGGCGAGCATCGCGACCGGGATCGCGGCGACGTTGTACGCGAACGCCCAGAACAGGTTCCCCTTGATCGTGCCCAGGGTGCGGCGGGCCAGCCGGATCGCGTCCGGGACCAGCATCAGGTCGCCGGAGACGATGGTCAGGTCCGCGGCGGTGATGGCCGCGTCGGTGCCGGTGCCCATCGCGATCCCGAGGTCGGCGGCGGCGAGGGCTGCGGCGTCGTTGACGCCGTCGCCGACCATCGCGACCACCCGGCCCGCGGCCTGCAGGTCGCGGATGGTGTCGAGCTTGCCCTGCGGGGTGACCCCGGCGCGGACGTCCTCGATCCCGGCCTGGTTGGCGATCGCGCGGGCGGCGCCGGGGTTGTCGCCGGTGAGCAGGATCGGGGTCAACCCGAGCTCCCGGAGCCGTGCGACCGCCTCACGGCTGGTGGGTTTGATGGTGTCGGCGACGCTGATCGCCCCGCGCACCTGCCCGTCCCACGCCACCACCGTCACCGTCGCCCCCGCCGCCTCGTCCGCCGCGATGGTCGCGGCGAGCTCGGCGGGGATGGGGAGCGCCCATTGGGTGGTGATCCAGGAGGCGCGGCCGGCGGCGACCAGGCGGCCGTCGACGATGCCCTGCACGCCTTGACCGGCCTCGGCGGCGAATGACTCCACGGCATCCGTCGGGCCGTCGGCTGCGGCGGTGATGGCGCGGCCGATGGGGTGCTCGGAGCCGTGCTCGAGCGCCGCGGCGAACCGGATCAGCTCCGCCTCATCGGTGCCGGGAGCGGGGTGGATGCCGGTGACGGTCATGGTGCCGGCGGTGATGGTGCCGGTCTTGTCGAGCACGACGGTGTCGATGCGGCGGGTCTGCTCGAGCACCTGGGGTCCGCGGATGAGGATGCCCAGCTGGGCGCCGCGGCCGGTGCCGACCAGCAGAGCGGTCGGCGTCGCCAGCCCCAGCGCGCACGGGCAGGCGATGATCAGGGTGGTCACCGCGGCGGTGAAGGCGACCTCCAAGGGCGCCCCCGCGATCAGCCACCCGGCGAACGCGGCCAGGGCGAGGACGATGACGATGGGGACGAAGACGGCCGACACCCGGTCGGCGAGGCGCTGCACCTGGGCCTTGCCGGTCTGCGCCTCCTCGACCAGCCGCGCCATCCGGGCCAGCTCGGTGTCGGCGCCGACGCGGGTGATCTGCACGAGCAGGCGCCCGCCGGTGTTCACAGTCGCGCCGACCACGCGGGAGCCGGGGGCGACTTCGACCGGCACGGACTCGCCGGTCAGCATCGACTCGTCCACCGCGGACATTCCCTCGGTGACGAGGCCGTCGGCGGGGATCTTCTCACCCGGCCGCACCACCACGACATCACCCGGAACGAGCTGTGCGACGGGGACGCGCTGCTCAGTGCCTTCGCGGAGGATCACTGCGTCCTTGGCGCCGAGCTCCAGCAGGGCGCGCAGGGCCTCGCCGGACTGCCGCTTGGCACGAACCTCGAGGTAGCGGCCGAGGAGGATGAACACGGTCACCAGCGCGGCGACCTCCAGGTACACCTCGTGGCCACCGGCCTGCGGGGTGCCGACGAAGGTGACGCTCATCCGCATTCCCGGCATCCCCGCACCGCCGAAGAACAGCGCGTACAGCGACCAGCCGAACGCGGCCAGCACCCCGACGCTGATCAGAGTGTCCATCGTCGCCGCCCCGTGCCGGGCATTGATCGCCGCGGCGCGGTGGAACGGCCACGCCCCCCACACCACCACCGGCGCGGCCAGGGTGAGCGTGAGCCACTGCCAGTAGGTGAACTGCAGGGCGGGGATCATCGACAGCACCGCGACCGGCACCGCCAGCACCGCCGAGACGATCAGCCGCTGCCGCAGCGACGCCAGCTCATCGTCCCGCGGGATGGTCTGCTCAGCCGTGTCGGGCACAGGCGGGGCTGGGAGGCTCGCTCCGTACCCCGCCTGCTCGACCGCCGCGATCAGCTCCTCCACCGGCACCGGGGCCTCCGAGTGCACGC
>NZ_BCWI01000030.1 GCF_001592125.1 Microbacterium hominis NBRC 15708 | reverse complement strand
CCCGCCGGCCGAGCCGCTACCCGCCGGCCCGCCCGCGCGGTAGCGGCTCGGCCGCGTCATGGCGGCTCGGGGGAAGGCGGGCTAGCGTGGCGGGCATGAGCGAACTGTCCACGCCCACCGGCCGCGAAGAGGCCCTGCGGGCCGTGCCGCGCGCCGACGGTAGCGCGCCGCGCGCCCTCGTGCTCGGCGCCACCGGCTACATCGGCGGCCGGCTCGTGCCGCGGCTGATCGCGGCCGGGTACCGCGTGCGGGTCCTCGCGCGCGATCCCGCCCGCCTCGCGGCGTTCGACTGGGGGGACGAGGTCGAGGTCGTCGCCGGTGCGGCGGTCGATCGCCCCGCGCTCGCCCGGGCCTGCGACGACGTCGACGTGCTCTTCTACCTCATCCACTCGATGTCGGCGGGCGCGGGGTTCGAGGAGGCCGACCTCGCCGCCGCCCGGGCCGTCGCCACCGCGGCGGCCGCGGCGTCCGTGGGCCGGATCGTCTACCTGGGCGGCCTGCACCCCGACGGGGTGCCTCTGAGCCCGCACCTGCGCTCGCGGGTCGAGGTGGGCGACGTGTT
This sequence comes from Microbacterium hominis NBRC 15708, assembly GCF_001592125.1. GTDB lineage: Bacteria > Actinomycetota > Actinomycetes > Actinomycetales > Microbacteriaceae > Microbacterium > Microbacterium hominis. The sequence goes on along the minus strand of NZ_BCWI01000030.1, from coordinate 9,763 downwards.
CCTGCGCAGCGGAGTGCCGACGCTCGTGCTGCAGGCGGGGGTCGTCATCGGCTCGGGGTCCGCGTCTTTCGAGATGATCCGCCACCTCACCGAGGTGCTGCCCTACATGCCCGCGCCGAAGTGGGTGCGCAACTTCATCCAGCCGATCGCGGTGCGCGACGTCATGTACTACCTCCTGGGCGCGGCGCGGGTCGCTCCCGAGGTCAACCGCGCGGTCGACATCGGCGGTCCCGACGTGCTGCGCTACGGGCAGATGATGAACGGCTACGCGGTCGAAGCCGGGCTCCCGCAACGCCCGATCGCCCCGCTGCCGGTGCTCACCCCGGGTCTCGCCTCGCACTGGGTCAACGTCGTCACACCCGTGCCGCGCTCGATCGCGCGCCCGCTCATCGCCTCACTGCAGAACGAGTGCGTCATGGACGATCACGACATCGACGCGATCATCCCGCCGCCGGAGGGCGGCCTCACCCCGTACCGCCGCGCCGTCGCACTCGCCCTCGGTCGCGTCGCGGCCGACAGCGTCGAGACGAGCTGGCAGGATGCCGAGGTCAGCGGGGTCCCGTCGGATCCGCTGCCGTCCGACCCGGAGTGGGCGGGGCGCACGGTCTACACCGACGTGCGCACGGCGGCCACCACCGCGGCGCCGGAGCGGCTCTGGGACGTCATCGAGGGCATCGGCGGGGAGAACGGCTGGTACTCGGCGCCCCTGCTGTGGGCGCTGCGGGGGTGGATGGACCGCCTTGTCGGGGGCGTCGGCCTCGTGCGGGGTCGCCGCAACCGTACGCGCGTCGCGGTCGGCGACGTGATCGACTTCTGGCGGGTCGAGAAGGTGGAGCCCGGGCGGCTGCTGCGCCTGCGTGCCGAGATGAAGGTGCCCGGGCTGGCCTGGCTCGACCTCGGCTGCGAGCCGGGCGCGGACGGCGGCGCGGTGTACCGTCAGCGCGCGGTCTTCTTCCCGTCGGGGCTGTCGGGGCGGCTGTACTGGCTGGCCGTGCTGCCGTTCCACGGGTTCATCTTCCGCGGGATGGCCAACCGGATCACCGCGGCCGCCGAGGCCGCGCAGCCGGCGGCATAGAATCGCGGGATGCCGCACCTGCGACCGTTCCGCGCCGGCGACGAGGCCGCGCTCGCCGAGGTCTGCCTGCGGACCGCGGATGCCGGCGCGGACGGCACCGGCATCCTGGACGACGACGACATCTGGGGCGCCGTCTTCGTGCTCCCGTACGCGGCTCGCCATCCCGACCTCGCCTTCGTCGTGGAGACCGACGACGGCCGCGTGGCCGGCTACGTCGTCGGCACCGATGACACCGACGCCTTCGAGGAGTGGTTCCGCTCCGACTGGTGGCCGCGGGTCGGCTCGCGCTGGCCGCGGCGCGCCGCGGGTGGCGAGGAGGGGGAGGGCACCCGGCAGGATGCCGTCCTGGCGTATGCCGACAGCCGGCGCCCCGGCGCGGAGCCGTACGCCGCGACCCATCCGGCACACCTGCACATCGACCTCCTGCCCGAGCTGCAGGGTCAGGGATGGGGACGGCGGCTCATCGCCGCGCTCGTCGACGCGCTGCGCGCCCGCGGCGTCGTGGGCCTGCACCTCGTCGCCGCGGGCGGCAACGCCGGCGCGATCGCGTTCTACGAGCGCATCGGCTTCTCGCGTCTGGACGGCCCGACCGACGTCGCCGCGTTCGGCCTCGTGCTGTGACATCGGCTCGTCCGCCCGCGCGCCGCGGGAGGGCGGGGCGTAGGCTGGCGGCGTGTCGATGTCTGCCGCTGTGATCACCGTGTCCGACCGGAGCGCGGCGGGGGCGCGCGACGACGTGAGCGGCCCGGTCGCCGTGCGCGTGCTGCGCGAGGCGGGCTTCGCGTGCGCCGACGCGCGCGTGGTGGCCGACGGCGCCGACAGCGTCGAGGCCGCGCTGCGGGAGGCGATCGCCGCCGGCGCCCGCCTCGTCGTCACGACCGGCGGCACCGGCGTGGCGCGGCGCGACCGGACCCCCGAGGGCACGGCTCGCGTGATCGATCGGGAGCTCCCCGGCATCGCCGAGGAGCTGCGCCGCCGGTCGGTCGCCGAGAAGCCCGCGGGGATGCTGTCGCGCGGGCTCGCCGGCGTCGCCGGCACCGCCCTCATCGTCAATCTGCCCGGCTCTCCCGCCGCCGTGGCATCCGGGATGCCGGTGATCCTCTCCATCGCGGACCACGTCCGCCACCAGCTCGACGGAGGCGACCACTGATGGCCGTGCGCATCGCCCGCATCACCGACGAACCGCTCGATCTCGCCGTCCACATCGCCGCGGTCGAGGATGCCGCCGCCGGCGCCGTGGCCAGCTTCATCGGCACGGTGCGCGACCACGACCCCGACGCGCGCGGGGCGGTCGTCGCGCTCGAATACTCGGCCCATCCCGACGCCGAGGCGACGCTGCACGACATCGCGGTCACCGCGGTCGGCGACCGCCGCGCGATCGTGGCGGTGAGCCACCGCATCGGACGGCTCGAGGTCGGCGACATCGCGGTCGCGATCGCCGTGGCCACACCGCACCGCGCGGAGGCGTTCGAGGTGTGTCGGGAGATCATCGAGGCGATCAAGCGCGAGCTGCCGGTGTGGAAGCGTCAGCTGGCCGACGACGGGTCGGCGGCGTGGAAGGGGCTCGGCGGCTGAACGCGGCGGTGCCCCAGGGTTCCGCGACCCGCGCTCAGCCTCCGGCGAAGGGCGGGAGCACGTCGATCAGGGTGTCGTCGCCGAGCGCGGCGTCGCCGTCGGTGCGCCGCCCGTCGACGAGCACGGCGCAGCGCGGCAGGATGCGCCCGAGGCCGGGGTACTCCGCCGCCCACGCGGAGCGCAGGGCCTCGAGGTCGTGCTCGCCGCGGACCTCCTCGTCGCGCCCCGCGAACTCGGCGGCGGCGGCGAAGTAACGCACCCTCGCCATCAGGCCTCCCGAGTCCAGTCGCCCGACTTGCCGCCGGTCTTCGCGATCAGACGCACGTTCTCGATGGCGGTCGCCTTGTCCATGCCCTTGACCATGTCGACGATCGCGAGGGCGGCGACGGCGACGGCCGTCAGCGCCTCCATCTCGACGCCCGTGCGGTCGGCCGTCCGCACGGTCGCGGTGACCTCGACGCCCTCGTCCGTGACGATCGCATCGACGACGGCGCCGTGCACGCCGATGACGTGGGCGAGCGGCAGCAGCTCGGGCGTGCGCTTGGCCGCCTGGATGCCGGCGATGCGCGCGACGGCCAGCACGTCGCCCTTGGGGACGGAGCCGTCGCGGAGGGCGGCGACGACCGGCGCGGCGCAGCGGACGAATCCGCGGGCGGTCGCGGCACGCACCGTCGGCTGCTTCTCGGTCACATCGACCATTCGTGCGTGACCGGCGGCATCCAGATGGGTGAAGCTCATGCGTCCCATCCTTCCAGCAGCATGACGGCGACCGGGTCGCCGGTGCGCACCTCGACGACCTCGGCGGGAACGACCGCGAGGGCGCGGGCGCGGCCGAGTCCGCCGGCGAGATGCGACCCGGAGCCGCCCGCCGTCGCCGGGCGGACGGTCCACGAGCCGTCACGGTCGGTGTCGACGACCGCGGGCAGGTAGTGCCGGCGTCCCTCCGGCGTGCGCCAGGGGGCTCCGGCGGGCAGCTGCAGGATCGGCCGGTGGATCGCGCGGCGACCCTGCAGCGCCAGCAGCGCCGGCCGGACGAAGACCTCGAACGACACCGCCGCGCTGACGGGGTTACCCGGCAACCCGAACAGCAGGGCCGCACCGGCCGGTGTCGGCAGCGTGCCGAAGCCCTGGGGCTTGCCGGGCTGCATGGCGATGCGGCTGAACGTCATCGCGCCGGACAGCTCGGCGCGCACGACCTCGAACGCGCCGGCACTGACGCCGCCCGAGAAGACGACGGCGTCGACGGATGCCGCACGCGCCGCCGACACCGCGTCGCGCAGTCCGGCGCCCTCGTCGTCGACGCAGAGGCGCGCGACGACCTCCGCACCGGCCGCGGCGGCGAGGCCCGCGAGCAGGACGCCGTTGGACTCGGGGATCTGGCCGCGGCGCAGGGGCGTCCCGGCGGGGGCCAGCTCGCTGCCGGTGGACACGATCGCGACGCGGGGGCGGGCCGACACGAACGCCGCCGTCGCGCCGGCCGCGGTCGCGGCGGCGATCTGCAACGGCCCGAGGACGGTGCCCTCCTCGAGGAGGATGTCGCCGGCGTGCACGTCGTCGCCGGCACGGCGGACGAAGACGCCCGGGCGGGCGGGTGCGCGCAGCACCCGCGCGGTGTGCAGCGAGTCCGCCAGGCCGCCGGCGGTGTCCTCGAAGGGGACGATGGCGTCGGCATCCGCCGGCACGGGGGAGCCGGTCATGATGCGCGCGGCCTCGCCCGCACCCAGACGGGGGTCGTCGCTGGTGCCGGCCGGCAGATCGGCGACGACGCGGAGCACGGCGGGGACGTCGCCGGTCGCGGCGGCGACGTCGGCGAAACGCACCGCGAAGCCGTCCATCGCCGAGTTGTCGAAGACGGGGATGTCGAGGGCCGCCCGCAGCGGCGCGCGCAGCGTGCGGCCCGCCGCCTCCTCCAGCGCCACGGTGGCCGCCGCGAGCGGCCGCACCGCGGCGAGCACATCGCCGAGCTGCTCCTCGACGGTCCGCAGCGCCGGCGGCGTCGTGTCGGCGGCGCTCATGCCTGCTGCCAGGCGGCGAGACCACCGACGAGGATGTCGGCCTCGACCCCGCGGGCGCGGAGGACCTCGGCGGCGTGGCGGGCGCGCACGCCGTGGGCGCAGATGACCACGACACGATCGTCCTCGACGCGGTCCGGGTCATCGAGCAGGTCACCGAGGGGGATCAGGACCGACCCCGCCACGATGCCGCCCTGGGTCTCCCACGGCTCCCGCACGTCGAGGAGGGTGGCCCCGGCATCCTGTGCGGAGAGCATCTCGGATGCCGTCAGCTCACGGATCCCGTCCGTCGCGGGCGCCGGCGGCACGGGCGCGGAGGTGCGCTCTGCCGCCGCGTGCAGGGCGACCTCGGTCTGGGTGGCGCGAAGGGCGTCGATGACGAGCACGCGACCCAGCAGCGGCTCGCCGACGCCCACGACGAGCTTGATCGCCTCGGTCGCGAGGATGCCGCCGACCTGCAGGCACAGCGCGCCCAGCACGCCCACCTCGGCGCAGGTGGGCGGCTCGCCCGCGGCGTCGGCGGGGTGCAGGTCCGACAGGCGGACGGCCTCCGTCCCCGCGGGCGGTGCGCTCCAGAAGACGGTCACCTGGGCGTGGAACTCCTGCACCACGCCCCAGACGAGCGGGATGCCGCGGGCCTCGCAGGCCGCCGCGACGGCGGTGCGCGTGGCGAACGTGTCGCTGCCGTCCACGACGAGGTCGACGTCGGCGAGCAGGCGCTCGGCGTTGTCGGCGGTCAGGCGCTCCCGCACCGCCGTGACGACGGTCTCGGGCGAGAGGTCCGCGGCCACCCGCACGGCCGAGTCGGTCTTGGGGGCGCCGATGTCGGCGTGGCGGTGCAGGAGCTGTCGCTGCAGGTTGGTCTGATCCACGTCGTCGTCGTCGATCACGGTGAGACCGCCGACCCCGGCTGCCGCGAGGGCCATGATCACGGGGGAGCCGAGTCCGCCCGCGCCGACGACGGCGATGCGCGCGGCGGCGAGGCGGCGCTGACCGAGATCGCCGATGCCGGTGAGGACGAGGTGGCGCTGCGTGCGCGCGCGCTCGGCCGCGGTCAGCGCGGGGACAGGGTCGACGAGGGGAGCGAGGGGCACGGTGTCAGCGTAAACCGCGGCATCGACGCCGGGGCCGGTACGGGTGTCACGCACCCGCAGATTTCCGCGGATGCGGGGAGCACGCGTCACTTTCTCCGCAGATGAGCGATATCGTCGCCGTATGCGCTCGTATCGCATCACCGAAGCCGCCCGTCTGCTGGGCGTGAGCGACGACACCGTGCGTCGCTGGATCGACCACGGCGTCCTGCCGACGACGGGGGAGTCGCCCGCGCGCGTGCCGGGCGACGCGCTCGCCGCGCGGGCCGTGGAGACCGCCCGCGCCGCCGCGGATCCCGGCGACGCGCTCTCGAGCGCGCGCAACCGCTTCGTGGGCCTGGTCACCCGGGTGCAGATGGACGGGGTCATGGCGCAGGTCGACATCCAGTCCGGGCCGCACCGCGTCGTGTCGCTCATGTCGGCCGAGGCCGTGCGCGACCTGGGCCTCGAAGCCGGTGCGCTCGCCGTCGCGATCGTCAAAGCCACGAACGTCATCGTCGAAACCCCCCAGGAGCACTGATGCGCACGCGACGCGGTCCCGCCCTCGCCCTCCTCGCCTCGGCGGCCCTCGCGCTGGTCGGATGCGGCGCCGGCGGCGCGGCCACGGATGCTGCGCCGGCGGCGACCGCCCCGGCATCCGCGTCGGCCGACGCGCTGTCGGGCGAGCTCACGGTCTTCGCGGCCGCGTCGCTGAAGGCCGCGTTCACCCAGCTCGCCGAGGCGTTCGAAGCCGCCCATCCCGGCGTGAGCATCCGGCCGATCAGCTACGACGGATCGTCCACTCTCGCCACCCAGCTCGTCGAGGGGGCGGCGGCCGACGTCTTCGCCTCGGCCGATCAGAAGAACATGCAGAAGGTCGTCGACGCCGGGCTCGCGGCGGCGCCGCAGCCGTTCGCGACGAACGTGCTGACGCTGGTCGTGCCGAAGGGCAACCCGGGCGGCGTGACGGGGCTGGCCGATCTCGCGACGCCCGACCTGTCGGTCGTGCTGTGCGCCGCCGAGGTGCCGTGCGGCGCCGCATCCGCCACTCTGCTGGCCGACGCGGGCGTCACCGCGTCCGTCGACAGCTACGAGCAGAACGTGACGGCGGTGCTGACCAAGGTCGCCAGCGGCGAGGCGGATGCCGGCCTCGTCTACGTCACCGACGCGAAGACCACGACCGACGTCCAGACCGTGACGACCGCGGGGGCCGACGCCGTCGTCAACACGTATCCGATCGTCGCCCTCGCCGGCGCCGCGAACCCGGCGGCGGCCGAGGCGTTCGTCGCCTTCGTGCTGTCCGACGAGGGCCGCGCGGTGCTCGCCGGGCTCGGCTTCGGACAGCCGCGATGATCGCCGGGCAGCCGCGATGATCGCCGGGCAGCGCGCGTCGCGCGGGTTCGTGCCGCAGGTGCTGCTCGTGCCGGCCGTTGTCGGGGTCGCCTTCCTCGTGCTTCCGCTGACCGCGCTCGTCGGTCGCGTCGATCCGTCCACGCTGTGGGCGGACGTCACCTCGCCTGCCGCCGTGTCGGCGCTCGGCCTCTCCCTCGGAACGGGTGCCGTGGCGACGGCGGCGTGCGTCGTGCTGGGCGTGCCGCTCGCGCTCGTGATCGCCCGGTCGAGGCCGCGGCTGGCGGGAGTGCTGCGCGCGGTCGTGACGGTTCCGCTCGTGCTCCCGCCGATGGTCGGCGGCGTCGCGCTGCTGTTCCTCCTCGGCCGCAACGGCTGGCTGGGACAGCTGCTCGCGGGGGCGGGGCTGCGCATCCCGTTCACGACGACCGCGGTCGTGATCGCGCAGACGTTCGTCGCGCTCCCATTCCTCGTGCTGGCGCTCGAGGGAGCCCTGCGCGCGACCGGCGTGGGCTACGAGCATGCCGCGGCGGCGCTGGGGGCGGGACGGTGGCGGATCCTCTGGCGGATCACGCTGCCCCTGGCCGCGCCCGGCCTGCTCGCCGGGGTCGTGCTGTGCTTCGCGCGGGCCATCGGGGAGTTCGGGGCCACGGCGCTGTTCGCGGGCAACGCGCCGGGCGTGACGCAGACGATGCCGCTCGCGATCTACACCGCCTTCAACGGGGCGGGTGTCTCGCAGGGCACCGCCGTCGCCCTGTCGTTGCTGCTGCTGGTGACGGCGGTGGGCGTGCTGCTTCTCGTCCGTGCCTGGCGGCCGATGCCGGGGGCGGGGCGGTGACCGTGGCCGCGCTCGACGCGCACGTCGTCGTGCGCCGCGACGCGTTCGTGCTGGATGTCGCGATTTCCGCGGCCGCGGGGGAGATCGTCGCCGTCATGGGACCGAGCGGCGCGGGCAAGTCGACCCTGCTGGATGTCGTGTCGGGACTGATGCGCGCGAGCGCCGGGGAGGTGCGTGTCGGAGGTGAGGTCGTCTCGTCGCCCGCGGTGCAGGTGGCGCCGCAGCGGCGGGGTGTCGTGCTGCTCGGCCAGGATCCGCGCCTGTTCCCGCATCTGTCCGCACGCGACAACGTCGCATTCGGGCTGCGCGTCTCCGACGATGCCGGGAGGGCGGCTGCCCGGGTCGCGCGCCGCGCGCAGGCGCAGCGCTGGCTCGAGAACGTCGGGCTGCCGGGTGTCGGCCACCGCCGGCCCGCGGAGCTCTCCGGCGGCCAGCAGCAGCGGGTGGCCCTCGCCCGCGCCCTCGCCACCGCGCCGCGGCTGCTCCTGCTCGACGAGCCCTTCACCGCGCTCGACCCGGTGACGGTCGCCGACATCCGCCGTGTGCTCGCCGCGCATCTGCGCGCTTCCGGCACGACGACGCTGTTCGTGACGCATGACGTCGTGGATGCCGTCACCCTCGCCGACCGCCTCGTCGTGATCGAGGACGGCCGGGTGTCGCAGCAGGGACCCGCCCGCGAGGTGCTCACGACGCCCGCGACCGACTTCGTCGCGGCGCTCGGCGGGGTCAACCGCGTGCCGGGTCGGGTGCAGGCGGGGGTGTGGACGGCCGGTGCGGTGCGCCTTCCCGCGCCCGGCCTCTCCGACGGCGACGCCGTGGCGCTGATCCCGACCGGCGCGGTCCGGGTGTGGTCCGGGCGGGGGGCTGGGGAGAGGGATTCGGCTGAGGCGGCGGCCTTTGGCGCCTCGGCACCCGGTATCCGCTGGAGCGCCAGGGTGGTGCGGATCGAGGCGACCGCCGCGGGTGTCCGCCTGCACACCCGCGAGCCTGCCGTCGTCTGCGAGCTCGCGATCGCCGAGTTCGCCGCCGCCGACGTCGCCGAGGGTGACGAGGTGCGCCTGTCGATCGTCGCGACCGACGTGCGGGTCGCTGCCCGGTGACGCTGCCCGTGCGTGGTGCTCAGAACGGTGGTGGGTCGTCGGTGTGCGGGACGAATCGGACGCGTCCGGGTGGGTGGTCTTGGTAGTGGCGTCCGGTGGGTGAGGTCCATTGGAGGGTTCCGTGGCCGAGGTGTCGGACCTGCCAGGCGGTGTGGTGCTTCACGGTGTGGTGGCGGCGGCAGAGGTGGGCGAGGTTGTCGGGGGCGGTGGGGCCGCCGTCTGCGGCTGCGGTGGTGTGGTCGTGGTCGCACCGGTGGGCGGGGCGGGTGCAGCCGGGGGTGCGGCAGCGTTCATCCCTCGCAGCGAGGTAACGGCGGATTTCCGCACTGGGTCGGTAGCGGTCGACGGCGACGGGGATGCCGGTGGTCGGGTCGGTGAACACCCGATCCCATCCGGGCGCGAGCCCTGCCAACCGGCGGGCGAGCGCCGGGTCGATGGGGCCGTACCCGGTGAGCAGGGCCGGGCCTCCGTCGGGGTCGCCGGCGAGGGTGAGGGCAGGGACCGTCACCTGAATCTGCGCCGTCACCGCCTCGATACCGGCGCCAGTGGCGCGGGTGGAGGGAGTAGCGGTCAGGAGCAGGTCGGTGAGGATGTCCGCACGCACCTGCGCCAACGTGCGGGTGTCTGCATGAGCGCAGGGGCGGGAGCCGGTGATGACTCTTTCGCCGTGCGGTGCGTCGTCCGTGTCCGCGCTGGCATCCGATGAAGCGCCATCGTTGCCGTCGCTGCCCTCGTCGGGCTGG
>NZ_BCWI01000029.1 GCF_001592125.1 Microbacterium hominis NBRC 15708 | reverse complement strand
CGAGGCGCGCAGCGCCGAGTCGAAACGCGCGCCCGGCTCAGCCGGCGTCGGGAGAGCCCGCTCGATCGCGAGACCCGCGGAAGTGCGCGATCTTGTCGTCCATGACCGCGATCGCGCGGGAGAGCACGCGACGGCGCTCCTCGAGGGCCCCGCGGCGCTCCTCGAGGAAGGCCACCGGGTCGACCGAGGCGTGGGGGCCGTGGAGGAGATCGGCGAACGTGCGCAGATCGTCGATGCCGAGCCCGGCATCCTTCATGCACGTGACGACCCCGATCCAGGCGAGATCGTTGTCGCTGAACACCCGATGGTTGCGGCGATCGCGCGTGAGCGGGCCGATGATCCCCTCGTCCTCGTAGTAGCGGAGGGTGTCGGCCGAGAGGCCGCTCGCCGCGACGGCCTCGCCCATCGTGAGCATCGTGGTCATTGCGCATCCCTTCCGTCGAGCACGGCGCGCGCCTCGGCATCCAGCTGCAGTGCGAGCGCGTCCATCGCCTCATCCAACTGTGCGATGTCGGACACGCCGACGACGGGCGTGACGGCCGGCGTGCCGCCGATCAGCCACGCGAGCACCACCTGGCTGCGCGTGGCGTCCAGGCGCCGGGCGACGCGGTCCAGCGCGGCCAGGCGCCGGTCGGTGTCGGGATGCCGGTAGGCGTGCGGCAGCCGGTCGGTGCGCGCGTACGCCCCCGACAGGAGCGTCGTGTAGGCCCACATGCCGAGTCCCTCGGAGGCGACGTAGTCGAGGGACTCGGGGGTCGCGACCACGTGGCCCGGCGGCAGCGGTGCGAACGGCATCGGCTGGAGGTAGCTGTGCCGCAGTTGGAGGGCATCGTAGGAGGCCAGTCCGCGCGTGCGGGCGAGGGAGCGCGCGCGTTCGACGCGCCAGGTCGCGTGGTTCGACGCGCCGAGTCGACGCACGCGGCCGTCGGCGACGAGCGACCCGAGCGCCTCGACCTGCTCCTCGAGGGGAACCGCGCGGTCTTCGATGTGCGCCCAGAGCAGGTCGATGACGTCCACGCCGAGACGGGCCATCGACGGCGCGACCGCCTCCTCGACGGCGCGCGGGCCGAGACCCTCCATCGGGGCTGCCCACGTGCCGGGCACCGTCGGGTTCGCGCCGATCTTGGTCGAGATCGCCACCTCGTCGCGTATGCCCGGATGCCGGCGGAGCCAGTCGCCGATGACGGTCTCGCTCGCGCCGCCTGTGCCGCTCGGCGACTCCCAGAACGCGTAGTTGTCGGCGGTGTCGAGCCAGCGCCCGCCGCGTGCCACGTAGTGATCGAGCAGCGCATACGAGCATTCGGCATCCTGTCGCGTGCCGAACCAGATCGTGCCCAGAGCCAGTTCCTTGCGATGAGTGGTGTCCATGGCCTCACAGCCCACCACCTGGAGCGCGCTCCAGGTCAAAACCGGGATCGGTACTCAGTCTTGCGGAGTACCGGTACTCATGCTTACTATGTACCGGTACTCGTTGTTGATGAGTACCGACTGAGGAGGATCCATGGGACGCCAATCCACCGAGATGCTCAAGGGCGTGCTCGAGGGCATCGTGCTGGCGATTCTCGGCCGCCGTCCGGCGTACGGCTACGAGATCACCGCCTGGCTGCGCGAGCAGGGGTTCGCGGAGATCGCCGAGGGGACGGTGTACGCGCTCCTCGTGCGCATCGAGCAACGCGGTCTCGTCGACGTCGAGAAGGTGCCGTCGGAGAAGGGTCCACCCCGCAAGGTCTACACGCTGAACGCGCAGGGGGCGGACCAGCTCGAAGAGTTCTGGGGAACGTGGAGCTTCCTCGCCGACCGACTCGATCAGCTCCACGCCGAAGACGACCAGAAGGAGAACTGAGATGTCGTGGATCGAGAAGCTCACCGGATCGCTCGAGCAGAAGAAGCAGTACAAGAACGCCGTCGCACGGATGGATGCCTTGCCCGCGCCGTACCGCGACGCGGCGAAGGCCTATCAGCGGTACTTCATGTACTCCGCGGGATTCCTCGACGGCGACACGCTCGTGACCCTGTTCGCGGACTTCGTCGACCTCTGGGAGCGCGCCGCGGCCGACGCCACCCCGCTGCGCGACATCGTCGGCGCGGATCCCGTCGAGTTCGGCGAGGACTTCGTCCGCGCGTACTCGGGCCGGCAGTGGATCGACAAGGAGCGCGCGCGGCTGATCGAGGCGATCGAGCGGGCCGAACGGGAACGCTCATGAACGCCGCCACCACGCCGGCCGCCGCCGCGCCCGCGATCCGGGTCGCCGGCATCGAGAAGTCGTTCGGAGACCTGGAGGTGCTCCGCGGCGTCGACCTCGAGGTGCCGCGGGGCATCATCGTGGCCCTGCTGGGCTCGAACGGGGCCGGCAAGACGACCCTCGTGCGGATCCTGGCGACGCTGCTGCGACCCGATCGCGGGCTCGCGACGGTCGACGGGCACGATGTGGTCACCGACGGGGATGCCGCGCGGCGCGCCATCAGCCTGACCGGCCAGTTCGCCGCCGTCGACGAGGTGCTGACGGGGCGGGAGAACCTCCTGCTCGTCGCCCGGCTGCGGCACGTGGCTGCACCGGTCGACGTCGTCGACGCTCTGCTCGCGCGGTTCTCGCTGACGGATGCCGCGTCGCGCCCGGCCGGCACGTACTCCGGCGGCATGCGGCGTCGACTCGACATCGCGATGAGCCTCGTCGGAGATCCGTCCGTCGTCTTCCTCGACGAGCCGACGACGGGCCTCGACCCCCAGGCGCGCGCGGAGGTGTGGAGCACCGTCCGTGCGCTCGCCGACGGCGGGACGACCGTGCTGCTGACGACCCAGTATCTCGACGAGGCCGAGCAGCTGGCCGACCGCATCGCCATCCTGCATCGCGGCCGCATCCTGGTCGAGGGCACGCTCGCGGAGCTGAAGCGCCTGCTGCCCCCGGCGACGGTGGAGTACGTCGAGAAGCAGCCCACGCTCGAGGAGATCTTCCTCGCCCTCACCGGCGCGGCCGATCCCGAGACCGACACCGACACCGAGCCCCGCACCGACACCGACACCGAGAGGCGCGCATCATGAGCACCGCACTCCTGGACACCCGCATCCTCACCGGGCGCTCGCTGCGCCACATCCTGCGCAGCCCCGACACGATCATCACGACGGCCGTGACGCCCGTCGCACTCCTGCTGCTGTTCGTCTACGTGTTCGGCGGGGCCATCGACACCGGGTCGGGTCCGTACATCGACTACATGCTCCCCGGCATCCTGCTCATCACGATCGCCTCGGGCATCGCGTACACCGCGTACCGTCTCTTCCTCGATCTGCAGGGCGGCATCCTCGAGCGGTTCCAGTCCATGCCGATCGCCCGGTCGAGTGTGCTGTGGGCGCACGTGCTCACGTCGTTGGCGGCGAACACCGCCTCGCTGGTCATCGTGGTCGCCGTCGCGCTGGCCATGGGCTTTCGCACGGGGGCCGGCGTGCTCGGCTGGCTCGCGGTGATCGGCATCCTGCTGCTGTTCACGACGGCGCTTACCTGGGTGGCGGTGATCGCGGGGTTGACGGCCAAGACCGTGGATGGCGCGAGCGCCTTCAGCTATCCGCTGATCTTCCTCCCGTTCCTCAGCTCCGCCTTCGTGCCCACCGACTCCATGCCGGCTCCGGTCGCCTGGTTCGCGGAGAACCAACCGGTGACGCCGATCGTCGAGACGATCCGTGCCCTGTTCGCGGGCGCGCCGGTCTCGGGTCAGATCTGGGTGGCCCTGGGCTGGGTGCTCGGCATCCTCGTCGCGGCCTTCGTCGCCGCCTCGGCGATCTACCGCCGCCGGACGACCTGACGCGAGGCGCCGTCGCGCGGGAGGCCCACCCGGCCGTGTACTTTAGGTAAGGCAATCCTTATCCGAAGTCGGCTCCGGCCGTCGTCCCGTCAGGAGCTCCCGTGCGCCCTGCCCCGTCTGCGCGTTCCGTCGCGATCGCCCTGCTCGCGATCGTCGCGGCGGTCTCTCCCGCCGCCCCCGCCGCTGCGACGGGAGAGACCGATCCCGCCGACTGCACGGTGACGGCCGCGTCGCTGACCTGGGGGTTCAAGGAGTCGTTCCGCTCCTACATCTCCGGCTCGATCGCCCGCGGTGGGTGGGAGACGGTCGATGGCGCGACGTACACCACGCCGGCCTTCCACTGGTCCGCCGGCACCGGCACCGTCGCCCCGGACGGCACCGTCGGCGCGGTCTCCTTCCCCGGCGGCATCCGGTTCACGGGGCACGACGGGCTGCTCGACACGACCGTCGCCCACCCCACGCTCGCGCTGTCGGCGGGTGGGGCCCGACTGCTCCTCGACGTCGCGGGCGTCTCGATGGAGAACGCGATGGCCGGCGACGGCACCGTCGACACGGTCACCCAGACGCCGTTCGTCACGGTCGACGCGGCCGCCATCGAGTACGTGCGCGCCGGCGACGTCGTCACGTTCTCCGCGACGGATGCCGCGACAGCCGTGACGGAGGAGGGCTTCGCCGCCTTCGGCAGCTATCCGGCCGGAACGGCGTTCGACCCGCTCACGTTCTCGGTCACGGCGCAGTGCCCGGCATCCACCCCGACCGCCGGGGTCGCGCTCGCCGCCCCCGCGGAATCCGGGACGGACGACGCCGCACTCGCCGCGAGCCCTGAGTCCTCGGCGCCGGTCGGGGCGATCGCCGGGGCGGCCGCCGCCGTCGTCGCGGTCGCGGCGGCCGCGCTGCTCCTCGTCCGCCGGCGCCGGAACCGCGCCGGCGCGGAAGGGGAGGGCTCGTGATCCTCCGCCGCGTCGCGGCGACGGCGCTGAGCCTCGTCGTCGTGCTCCTGGCCGGCTGCTCCGCCGCGGCGGCGCCCGCCGAGCCCACGGCATCCGCTCCGCGCGTCGCGTTGTCGGAGGTCAGCCCGCTCGCCGACCCCAAGGCGTACGTCGGCCCCTCGACCGCGACGCTCGACGACGCCGCGATCGAGCCCGTCCTCGCCGCGCCGTCGTCGCAGCTGCCGGTCACCGTGACCTCCCACGACCTGTCGGGCGATGTGGAGGTCACCGTCACCGACGCCTCGCGTGTCATCGCCATGGACCTCTCCGGTTCCCTCGCGGCGACCGTCGCGGGGCTCGGCTTCGCCGACCGGCTGGTCGGCCGCGACATCTCGACCACCTTCGCGGGCGTGAGCGACCTGCCCGTGATCACCTCCGGCGGCCACTCCGTCAACGCCGAGGCGATCATCGGGCTCGCGCCGACGCTCGTCATCACGGACGGGAGCATCGGTCCGGCCGACGTCGTCCAGCAGCTGCGCGACGTCGGCATCACGGTGGTGTTCGTCGAGCGCTCGTCCTCGTTCGCGGGCGCCGCCGCGCAGGCGCGCGCCGTCGCCGCGATCTTCGGTGCCGCCGACGCCGGAGACCTGCTGGTCGGCCGCATCGAGGGCGAGCTGCAGACCGTCACCGCGCAGATCTCCCGGATCGCGCCCGCCGCCGAGTCCGACCGGCTGCGCATGGTCTTCCTCTATCTGCGCGGGACGTCGGGCATCTACTACCTGTTCGGCAGCGAGTCCGGCGCCGACGACCTCATCGGCGCCCTCGGCGGCATCGACGTCGCCGGTCAGCTGGGCTGGCGCGGCATGCAGCCGATGACCGACGAGGCGATGGTCGCCGCCGACCCCGACCTGATCCTCGTCATGACCGCCGGCATCGCGTCGGTCGGCGGCATCGACGGGCTGCTCGCCGAGAAGCCCGCGATCGCGCTCACCTCCGCGGGTCAGCACCGACGCTTCGTCGACATGGCGGACGGGCAGATCCTCTCGTTCGGCCCGCGGTCGGCGGAGGTGCTGGATGCGCTCGCGCGGGCGGTCTATGCGCCCGACGGCGCGTCGGATGCCGCGTCGCCGGCCGTGCCGGCGGAGCAGGGCCCGTGACCTCCGTCGCCCCCGCCCCCTCGCCGGGTCCGTCGCGCGGCGCGGCGACGCGGGTGCCGCCGCGTCCGCGCCGTCGGGGCCGTGCGGCCGCCGTCTTCGCGGTGACGGCGGCCCTGCTCCTGGTCGGGGTCATCCTCTCGGCGGGCATCGGTCAGTTGCCGATCGGCCCGGCCGAGGTCGTCGGCTCCCTGCTGCGCTCCCTCGGCATCCCGAACGCCTGGGCGCCGTCGGCGCCGTTGATCGAGCAGACGCTGTGGCAGATCCGCTTCCCCCGCGTGGTCATGTCGGTGCTGGTGGGGGCGTTGCTGGCGCTCGCCGGCGCCGTCATGCAGGCCATCTTCGCCAACCCCCTGGCCGAGCCCGGTGTCGTCGGGGTGTCGTCCGGCGCCGCCGTCGGGGCCGCCGCCGCGATCACCCTCGGCCTCACCTCCCTCGGCGGCTGGACGACTGCCGTGTTCGCCTTCGTCGGAGGGCTGGCGGCGACCCTCGTCGTGTACGCGACGGCCCGGTCGCAGGGCCGCACCGAATCGGTCACGCTGATCCTCACCGGCATCGCGGTCAACGCCTTCACGGGAGCCGCGCTCGCCGTGCTGATGTTCGCGGGCGACACGGCGTCTCGCGAGCAGATCGTGTTCTGGCAGCTGGGCTCGATGAACGGCTCCCGGTGGACCGAGGTGGGGCTCGTCGCCCTGGTCGGGCTGGCCGCGGCATCCGCCACGGTCGGTCTCGCGCGCCGGCTCGACCTGCTGGCCCTCGGCGACCGCACGGCGGCGCACCTGGGGGTGCGGGTCGAACGGCTGCGCGTGATCGCGATCGTGCTGGTCGCCCTGCTCACGGGCGTCGCCGTGGCCTTCGTGGGCATCATCGCGTTCGTGGGGCTGGTGGTGCCGCACGTGATGCGGATGCTGCTGGGCCCCTCGAACCGCACGCTGCTTCCCGCCTCGCTGCTCGGCGGGGCGGTCGTGCTCGTCTCTGCCGACCTCCTCGCCCGCACGGTGATCCCGTCGGCGGACCTTCCCATCGGCGTGCTGACCTCACTGGTCGGCGGACCGTTCTTCTACGTGCTCATCCGCCGCACCCGTCGCCGTGCCGGAGGCTGGGCGTGAGCGGGCTCGCCTATGCGCTCCGCGACGTGTCCTACCGGGTCGGCTCGCCCGGGGGAGGCGCCGAGATCCTCGCGGGCGTCACCCTCGACATCGCGTACGGGCGGGTTCTGGCCCTCGTCGGTCCCAACGGTGCGGGGAAGTCGACTCTCCTGAGCGTGCTGACCGGGGATGCGGCGCCCTCCGCCGGCACGGTGGAGCTCGACGGGCGTCCGCTCGCCCAGTGGCGCGCGCGGGAGCTCGCACGCGCCCGGTCGGTCCTCCTGCAGTCGCATCGGGTCGCGTTCTCGTTCACGGCGGCCGACGTCGTGGAGATGGGTCGAGCGCCCTGGATCAACACGGCGCGGGCCGACGACGACGATCGCCTCATCGCCGAGGCGCTGAGGCGGGCGGACGTGTCCCACCTGCGCGAGCGGGAGTTCCCGTCGTTGTCGGGCGGCGAGAAGGCGCGGGTGTCGCTGGCCCGCGTGCTGGCGCAGGACACGCCCATCGTGCTGCTCGACGAGCCCACGGCCGCCCTCGACCTCCGCCACCAGGAGGACGTGCTGCGGATCGCCCGGGAGCTGGCGGCGGAGGGGCGCGCGGTGGTCGTGGTGCTCCACGACCTGTCGCTCGCCGGCGCCTACGCCGACGAGATCGCGGTCATCGATCGCGGCCGACTCGTTGCGCACGGCGAGCCCGCGGAGGTCTTGGTGGAGGAGCGGATCGCCGAGGTCTACGGCATCCCCGTGCGCGTGCTGGCCGACCCCGACACGGGCCGGCCGATCATCCTCCCCCGGCGCGGTTCATACCGGTGAATGGAATGAATAAGGATAGGCTAAGCTAACTCCAAGCTGGACGTTTGCCCTACGTCATCCGCTTCCTTTCGCCACACTCCTGGAGGTTCTCCCGTGCACAGAACAAGGAGGCCGTCGCTGAGACGCGCCCTCGCGAGCGGGCTGGCCGCCGTGCTCGTCGCCGCCGGTGCGCTCGTCGGCGTCGCCGCGCCCGCGCAGGCCGCATCCGATCCCGCGCTGACGGCGACCGTCGGCGTCACCCCCGGCGTCGGCATCGACATCGCGGTCGCGGGCACCGGGTTCCAGAACGTGCAGGCGCTGCCGGGTCAGACGGCACCGCACGTCTACCTCGCGCTGGTGACGCGCGACGGCTACGACGTCGACCAGGCCAGCACTCCGAACACGGATGCCGTCGTGGATGCGGGCGGAAACGTGGCCGGAACCCTCACGCAGACCGCCGCGAAGCTGGATCGCGCGACGGCGTACGACGTGATCGCGTGGCCGTCGCGCTCGTTCCCGTCGGCGTCGAACCTGCTCGCGCGCACCGCGGTCACCATCGACTGGGAGGCGCTGTTCCCGCCCACCGCGACCACGACGACCCTCACCGTGTCGCCGAGCGGGTCCGCCGTGTCGGGCACGAGCGTGGCACTGACCGCAACCGTCACGCCCGCGGCATCCGGCGCCGTGGAGTTCTTCGACGGCTCCGTGTCGCTGGGCTCCGTCGCCGTCGCGGCCGGCTCGGCGCAGGTGAGCACCTCGGCGCTGAGCGTCGGCGGGCACTCGCTGACGGCCGTGTTCACCCCGGCCGATGCCGCCACCAGCGGCTCGACGTCGGATGCCGTCGCCTACGACATCACCGCGGTCGTCGAGCCCGAGAAGCCGACGCCCGCCGTCTCGGTGTTCCTCGCCGACGGCGTCACCGCGTACACGGGTCAGGCGCTGTACGACGGCGACACCGTCGTCGTGAAGGGCCGTGGTTTCGTGCCGGACGCGCCGGCGACCGACGGAACGCGTCCGCCTCTCGCGGGCGCCTTCGGCGGCGCGTACGTGGGCTTCGGCTTCTCCGCCGGCGACGCCTGGACCTCGGCCGGCCGCAGCACCGAGTACACCCGGTGGGCGGTGTCGGAGGGTGATGTCGCCAAGATCGGCGGCGCGGCGGCGGGTGCCGTCGCCATCGCGGCGGACGGCACCTTCGCCACGACGCTGAGCGTCGTGCGCAGCGCGACGGCGCCCGACGGTGCCCGCTTCGGCGTGCGCACGTGGGCCGCCGGCGGCGCGGTCTACGCGCCCTTCTCGACGTTCACCGTCGTCGACGCGGCCGGCTCCGTGCCGGAGCCCGCCCCGACCCCGACCGTCACCGTGTCGAAGACGGCGGATCTCGACCCGAGCGGCGAGACGGTGACGGTCACCGGCACCGGCTTCCTCCCCCATTCGCCCGACACTGACGGCACCCGGCCGCCGCTGCAGGGCTCGTTCACCGGGGCCTACGTCGTGTTCGGCTCCTTCGCCGCCGACTGGCGACCGAGCACCGGCGCGACCTCCTCCGCGCGCAAGGGCTTCGACACGAAGTGGGGCCTGCTCGCCGCCGACGTTTCGAAGGTCGGGGGCGCCGCCGCAGGTGCGATCGAGATCGCCGCCGACGGCAGCTTCTCGACCACGCTGCACGTCTCGAAGGCCGACGGCGCGCTCGCGAACGGCACGTGGGGCGTGTACACCTACGCGGCCGGCGGTGCGACGTACGCGCCGTTCGAGACCGCCACGCCGATCTCGTTCGCGGCCGAGGTGCCCCCGGCCGATGGCCCGAAGGTCACCGTGACCCCGGCATCCGAACTGGACCCCGCCGTCGAGAACGTCCTGACCGTCTCGGGCACCGGCTTCACCGGACCCGGCGCGGCGAACGGCGTGTACGTGCTGTTCGGCGAGAGTTCGCTGTGGTCGGGGCAGTCCGCGCTCCCCGCCGGCGGGTGGATCGCGCAGGCCTGGGTCCCGACGATCCTCGACGGCGCGTTCACCACGACGCTGACGATCCCGGCCGGCACCCTCGAGCCGGGCACGAGCTACCAGGTCGCGACGTCCGCGGCGCACGGGCTGTCGCTGACGGACCGCAGCCTCGACACCTTCACGGCGGTCACGGTGGCGACGCCGACCACCACGACGCCCACCGTGTTCCTGAGCGCACCCAGCGTCGTCCAGGGCGGATCGCTCACGGTGCGCGGCAGCGGCTTCCCCGCGGGGGTCGCCGTCACCGTCGAGGTGCACTCCGACGTGGTCACCCTGGGCACCACGACCGTCGGCGACGGCGGCCTCTTCTCGGTCACCGGCGTCATCCCGGCGACCCTGCCCGCGGGCGCGCACACGGTCGTCGTCCGTGCGGGCGACATCACCGTGGAGCAGCCGATCACGGTCGAGGCCGCATCGGCATCCCCCGCGCCCGAGGCGGTCACCGCACCGGTCGCGGTCTGCACGGCGCGGGCGGTCGACGGGGCCTCCCTCACGTGGGGTGTGAAGCAGAGCTTCGTGTCGTACGTGAACGGCCCGATCGCGAAGGGCTCCGCGTCGATCGCGTGGCGCAGCGGATCGGGGGCGTTCAACACCGAGGAGGGCATCGGCCGGGTGTCCTTCGGCGGAGCGGCGAGCTTCACCGGACACGGGGGCCTGCTCGACCTGACGATCTCCAACCCCGTGATCCAGGTCACCGGCGCGCGCACTGCGACCCTCAGCACCTACGTGCAGTCGAAGGGATACGGCGGCAGCCCGTCGGTCGACGGCCGCGTCGTGCTCGCGAACCTGACGCTCCCGGCGGCGACGACCCGCGGCGGCGCGATCGCGTGGACGGATGCCGCGGCCACCCTGACGGCGGCCGGTGCGGAGGCCTTCGGCGGCTTCTACGCGGCGGGAGAGAGCCTCGATCCGGTGTCGTTCTCCTTCCCGCTGGGCGCGGAGGTGCCGTGCGACACGGCGACGTCGGGAGCCCTCGCGGCCACGGGCGGAACGATGCCGGGCGGAACCGTCTGGGTGGGGCTCGGAATGCTCCTGCTCGGTGCGGGCCTGGTGGCGATCCGCCGCAGGACGATGGCCGACCGCACGGTCTGAGCCCTCGACCCCGCAGCGCCCCGCCTGGCTTCGGCGGGGCGCTGCGGCGCTTCGGCGCGGCGCTGGCGGTCTTGCGCGGCGCCCCCGGTCGTTGAGCGAGGCGCGCAGCGCCGAGTCGAAACGCCCCGCGCCCGCCGCCTCAACTGCAAGGCGCGGTGTCCGACGCGCCGTCTCCGCAGGGGGATGCGGCGGCGTGTCGCCCCGCATCCCTTGCATTTCGGCCCGCGGGCACAGGCGGGGGGCACAGGCATGCCGCACTCCGGTCGTTGAGCGAGGCGCGCAGCGCCGAGTCGAAACGCCCGCGCGCGTATGCCCCGAACTGCAAGGCGCGGTGTCCGACACGCGGTCTCCGCAGGGGGATGCTGCGGCGTGTCGCCCGGCATCCCTTGCAGTTCGGCCC
>NZ_BCWI01000028.1 GCF_001592125.1 Microbacterium hominis NBRC 15708 | reverse complement strand
TCTAGCCCACCCATCCCCACACGCCCACGATCCACGGAGGACACGATGACCACCTGCTGCCGCGATAGTGCACCCGACCGAACGACCGCGTCAGACCAGAGGTGCTGCGGCGGGCATGCCGCCACGCAGCCGACCACCGGGCACGAAGCCTGCTGCACGGTTCCTGAGACCGACAGCCGCCTCAGCGACGCTGCCGACCGAACACCCCGATAGGCGACCAGCCCACCACAGGAGCGCACCATGCGACCGATCCTCTTCTCCGTCCTCGGCCTGGACATCCAGACCTACGGCCTCAGCAAGGCGTTGGCGGCGCTGCTGGGCGCCTTCCTGCTCGGACGGGCCTTCCAGCGCCTGGGCCTGAAGAAGGACGACGCTCACGCCCTAGTCCTGTGGGCGACGGTCTGGGGGTTCGTGGGCGCGAAGATCTACCACCTGCTGGAGAACCTGCCGAACCTCACCTGGCACCACTTCGGCGGCACCGGGTTCACCTGGTACGGCGGGCTCCTGGCCGGCCTCGCCGCCACGCTCGTGCTCATCCGCCGTCGACACCTACCTCTGGCCGTGGTCGCCGATGCAGCGGCGATCCCGTTGACCCTGGCTTACGGGGTCGGCCGGCTGGGGTGCTGGTTCTCCGGTGACGGCACTTACGGGCGACCCACCACACTGCCGTGGGGCATGACGGTCTCCGATGGCACGGTTCCCACCGACGTGCCCGTGCACCCCACACCCCTGTACGAAGCACTTGCGGCCGTCCTGATCGCTGCTGTGCTGTGGCGGGTGGCTCGCCGGCGACAGCCGCCCCTGACGATCTTCGCCGGCTATCTGATCCTCAGCGGTGGTGCCCGGTTCGCGGTCGAGTTCCTGCGCATCAACGAGCCCGCGCTCTTCGGTCTGACGCAGCCACAGCTGTGGTCGATCGCCAGCATGCTCGCCGGTGCTGTCCTGGTCGTCATGGTCCGCCGACGCCACCTGCAGGGCAGCAGTGCGCCACCCCGCCTCGCAGCACGCGACCGGTCACTGGCGCCACCCGCGGTGTCGTCCTCGACCCCTTCCTGACCCAGCCGATGCGCCAGCCCGGCAGGAGTCCGCAGCAACGACACGCGTCCACGGGCCCAGCGAGCAAGACCAGGTGCGCCCTCAGGCTCGCGCCCCAGTCGCGCCGTCGCCGTTTCCCCACCCGTGGCACCGACGAACAGGCCCACGCTGATGGCCACTTTGTCGGGGTGAGCAGAGACACTGGTAGGCATGAACACTTCCACTTCCGATAGTCGCCGTGCTCTCGTCGTCGACGATGAGCAGCCGCTGGCGCGTGTGCTGGCCGGCTACTTGGAGCGGGAGGGGTTCGAGGTCGACCTGGCCTTTGACGGGCCCTCCGCAGTGGAGCTGGCCCGGCAGAGTGATCCACTGGTGATCATCCTCGACCTGGGCCTACCGGGCCTGGACGGGGTGGAGGTCTGCCGCCAGATCCGCACCTTCTCGGACTGCTACATCCTCATGCTCACCGCCCGCGCCGAGGAGATCGACACGTTGATCGGGTTGTCGGTCGGGGCTGATGACTACATGACCAAACCGTTCAGCACCCGTGAGCTGATCGCCCGGGTCGGGGTGATGATGCGCCGACCCCGCACCGCACCGGCTGCGGCGGCGCTCGCCGAGCGGCTGGTCTTTGGCGGGTTGAGCATCGATCAGTCGGGACGTGAGGTCCATTTGGACGGCGAGCCGGTGGCGCTGACACGCACCGAGTTCGACGTGCTGGCGGCCCTGGCGGCCCATCCGCGACAAGTCTTCACCCGCCAGGCGTTGATCAACGCAGTCTGGGGTGCGGACTGGGTGGGCGATGAGCATCTGGTGGACGTGCACATCCTGCACGTGCGGCAGAAGCTGGGCGACAGCGCCAAGGAGCAGAAGTACGTGCGCACGGTGCGCGGCGTCGGGTACCGGATGGGCACAGGCCAATGACTGCGCGGAGCCGGTCGGCGGCGTCGGGGCGCGCGGGTGGGATCGCTGCGCGCCTGATCATCGCGATGGCGCTGGTGATCATCGCCGGAGGCATCACGGCACTGCTGATCGCCGCCCTGGTGGGGCCGGTGTTCTTCCACCAGCACCTGATCGAGGTGGAGAACTCGCCCGGGACGACGTTCGAGCATGCCGAGGCCGCCTTCATCTCGGCCAGCACGCTGACCCTGGCCATCGCTCTGGGAGCCTCGGCGCTGACCTCGTTGGCCGTCAGCCTGATCTTGGCCCGCCGCATCGGTGCCTCGCTGGGCACCATGTCCACTGCTGCGGCTCAGGTGGCCGCGGGCCGATTCCAGGCCCGCGTGGCACGGCCGCGGGTGGGTGCGGAGTTCGATGAGCTGGCCGACGCCTTCAACGACATGGCCACCCGCCTGGACCGTGACGAGGACCTGCGGCGGCGGCTGATGGCCGATGTGGCGCATGAGCTGCGCACCCCGGTCACCACGATCTCCGCGACCGTAGACGCCCTGGAAGACGGGGTGCAGCAGCTGGACCCGCAGACCGTCGAGGTGCTGCGCACCCAAGCTTCTCGGCTGACCCGCCTGGCCGCCGATCTCGCCGCCGTGACCCGGGCCGAGACCGGCGCCCTGCACCTGGACCGGCAACCCATGACCCCGCAGGACGTGCTGGAGGTGGCGGCCGAGTCCGCCCGCGACCGCTACACCGCCGCCGGCGTCGAGCTGGTCGTCGAGGCCAGCACACACCTGCCCGAGGTCTGGGTGGACGCCGATCGGTTTGGGCAGGTGCTGGCCAACCTGCTGGACAACGCGCTGCGCCACACCCCGACCGGTGGCCGGGTCGGCCTGGGCGCGAGCCGGCACGGCGACGGCGTGCGGCTGGTGGTCGCCGATACCGGTGAGGGTATCGACGGTGTCCATCTGCCCCACGTATTCGAGCGGTTCTACCGGGTCGATACCGCCCGCGACCGTGACCACGGCGGCTCCGGTATCGGGTTGAGCATCACCCGGGCGCTCGTGCACGCCCACGGCGGCACGATCACCGCCCACAGCGCCGGGGTGGGCACCGGGACCCGGTTCGTCATCGACCTGCCCGCAGCAGCGACCGTGGCTGATCTGCCCACCGCCGATCTTCAGTGAGACTTCATCAAGCGACCGCCTCTTCTTGATCCCCCTGGCCCAGGCTGGAACCAAGCCACCGGTGGCACACACCGGGGTCAGCGCAAGGAGACCGTGATGGGCCTGTGGTGCAACCAGATGGGCGTCGCCGGCTGGGCCGCCATGATCGCCCTGTGGGTCGGGTTGCTGGTGGTCGTCGTCTGGGCCGTGTCTCGGATGTTCCCCACCGCCCGCCGACGGCCCGATCCCAGCCTCGACCCGCAGGCACTCCTGGACGCCCGCCTCGCCGCGGGCGAGGTCGACCCCGAGACCTACCGGTCGCTGCGCTCCCAGCTGGCCGACCCCTCCCACCTGGCCGACTCCGCGCCGGTCACCACGAAAGGACCACGATGAAACACCACCTCAAGCACATGGCCATCGGCGCGGTCGTCATCCTCGCCGTGTTGCTGGCCTTGGGCGTCAACCTGGGCCAGGCGCTGCCGTATGCGATCTTGCTGGCCTGCCCCTTGGGGATGGTCGCGATGATGTTCTTCATGAACCGCCAAGGCGGCCACAACCACGGCGACGCCACCGGCCAGGACCCGGGGCACGAGCACGTCACGCCGACCCGCGAGGACCACGAACGCATCCCCTGAGACCGACCCTCGACCCAGGCGTCGGCCCTTCCGTTCTGGCCGGCGCGGGCGTGCCCCCGCTGATCCCCCTGCAGCGCACACGCCCGCGCCGGCCTCGTCATTCCTGCACACCGCAGACGGCACGGGGTCACGCACAGCGGGCGTCTTCATCGAACTTTCATCGATCCATCAGGGCAGTACAGGTTCTACCGCCCTACCGTGGGAGATACCCCCACCGGGTATCGGCGGGGTTCGAGCCATCTGGCCCAACAGGAAGGAGCGAGGTCATGGGAATCCTCGCCACGCTGGCCGCGGCCCTGGTGCTGACGGCCCTGATCGGCTGGTACTTCTTCGGCCCGAAGAAGTCCCGCCGCGCACAGGTCGATGGCGGTGTGCAGGTCGTGACCGTCTCGGTCAAGGGCGGCTACAGCCCCGACGTCATCGAGGTCGTCCAGGGCGTCCCGGTGCGGATGGTCTTCGACCGTCAGGAGTCAGGGGACTGCTCCTCCCGGGTGGTCTTCCCCGACTTCAAGGTCAACCAGTCTCTGCCCGCCTACGCCACCACGGCCGTGGACTTCACCCCCCAGGAGGTCGGTGAGTACGGCTTCGCCTGCGGGATGAACATGCTGCACGGCAAGGTCCGCGTGGTCTCCGGCACCGCTGGCGCTGGTGGTGCCGACTCGGGTGCTGCGGCAGCCTCGAACCCACCCACCGGTGGTGGCGTGATCGCACCCCCACGCCCGACCGAGGAGATCGCGCCGGTGACGGGCGCTCCGCACGAGCACCAGAGCGGGGGCGAGACTGCCACCACCGCGGTGGGTGGTCCGGTGGCGCTGCATGTGGCCGAGGACGAGTCGGTCGACGCCGAAGCCACCGAGCGCGCGAGCGAGATCGCCGATCTGCGTCGGCGAGTGATCATCGGCGCGGTGCTGACCTTCCCGGTGCTGGTGGCGGTGATGGCCCATGAGCTGTTCGGGGCGATGTGGCCCGGGGTGCTGCTGGAGCCGTGGCTGCAGCTGCTGCTGATCGCCCCGGTGATGGTCTACACCGGCTGGCCGATCCACCGCACCGGGTGGCTGGCACTCTCGCACCGCACGGCCGAGATGAACTCCCTGATCACCCTCGGCACGATCGCCGCCTTCGGGTTCAGCCTGGTGGCCACCTTCGTCCCGGACGTGCTGCCCGCCGATGCCCAAGAGGTCTACTACGAGGCCGTCGGGGTCATCTTGACGCTGATCCTGCTGGGCCGGCTGCTGGAGACGAAGGCCAAGGCCGGAACCGGTGAGGCCATCCGGGCCCTGATCGGCCTGCAGCCACGCACCGCGCGGGTCATCCGCGCCGGTGAGGAGCTGGAGATCGGCGTCGGTGACGTCCAGGTCGGTGACGTGATCGCGATCCGCCCCGGAGAGAAGCTGCCCGTGGACGGCGAGGTCAGCGAGGGCACCTCGGCGATCGATGAGTCGATGGTCACCGGCGAGCCGATCCCGGTCCTCAAGGCCGCCGGGGACACCGTCATCGGTGCCACGATCAACCAGACCGGGGCGTTCCGCTACGTGGCCACCAAGGTCGGCGCGGACACCATGCTCGCCCAGATCATCCGCCTGGTCCGCGAGGCCCAGGGCTCCAAGGCCCCGATCCAGCGCCTGGTGGACAACGTCTCCAGCTACTTCGTGCCCGCCGTGATCGTGATCGCGGTCTGGACCTTCGCGATCTGGTCCCTGGTCGGCCCGCCGCCGGCCGGGATCTTCGCCCTGGTCGCCGCGGTCGCGGTGCTGATCATCGCCTGCCCCTGCGCCCTGGGCCTGGCCACCCCGCTGTCGATCACCGTCGGTACCGGCAAGGGCGCCACGCACGGCATCCTGATCCGCTCCGCCGAGGCGCTGGAGACCGCCCACAAGCTCACCACCGTGGTCCTGGACAAGACCGGCACCATCACCAAGGGCGCCCCGTCGCTGACCGATGTGCTACCGGCTGACGGGTTCGACGACACCGAGCTGCTGGCCCTGGTCGCCGCCGCCGAACGCGACTCCGAGCACCCGCTCGCGGCCGCGATCGTGGCCGGCGCCACCAACGCCGGGCACGCCCTGGGCACACCACAGGAGTTCACCTCGATCACCGGTCAGGGCGTGCGTGCCCTCGTCGAGGGCCGCCAGGTGCTGGTCGGCAACAAGCGTCTGCTCACCGGCGCAGGCATCGACCCCACACCCCTGAGCGGCGACCTCGAACGTCTCGCCCGAGACGGCAAGACACCCATGCTCGCCGCTGTGGACGGTCGCCCGGCCGGAGTGATCGGCGTGGCCGACACCCTCAAGGACGGCTCGATCGAGGCGATCGCCGCCCTGCAGGCGCGCGGGCTGGACGTGGTGATGATGACCGGCGACAACCGCGACACCGCCGCAGCCATCGCGCGCCAGGTCGGCATCACCCGGGTCCTGGCCGAGGTCATGCCCGAGCACAAGGCCGCAGAGGTCAAGCGCCTGCAAGCCGAGGGCGGGATCGTGGGGATGGTGGGCGATGGCATCAACGACGCCCCCGCCCTGGCCCAGGCCGACGTCGGCTCGGCCATCGGCACCGGCACCGACGTCGCCATCGAGTCCTCCGACATCACCCTGATCTCGGGGAACCTGTCCGGCCTGGTCACCGCCGTGGACCTGTCCCGAGCCACCATGCGCAACATCCGACAGAACCTCGGCTTCGCCTTCGGCTACAACGCCCTGGGCATCCCCATCGCCGCCGGAGTCCTCTACCCCGCCTTCGGGCTGCTGCTCAGCCCGATCATCGCCGCCCTGGCCATGGCGCTGTCCTCACTGTCGGTCGTCGCCAACTCCAACCGGCTGCGCCGCTTCAACCCCGCCCCCGTGCCCGCGGCCATCACGACACCGGCCACTACTACCGAACAACCGGTGGTCGAGCTCGGAGGGGACCACCACCACGACGAGAACACCAACGACGACAAGGAAGAGACCGCCATGACCCACCACCACGAGGCCGCCTCGCACCACAACGCCACCGTGACCGACCCGGTGTGCGGGATGAGCATCGACCCGGCCACCGCCGCAGCCACCCGCGAGCACGACGGCGTCACGTTCGCCTTCTGCTCCGAGCACTGCGCAGCCACCTTCGACGCCGACCCCCACCGCTACGGCCACCCCACCCACTAGCACCACCGCCAACCACGTGGCCAGGACACACTCCACAGCGACCGGCCCGCACCAGGAAGGACGGCCATGACCACCACCGGAACCGACCGCGACGCCCTGCACCGCCGGCTGCACCGGATCGAAGGACAGGTCCGCGGCATCGAGCGCATGGTCGAACAAGACGCCTACTGCATCGACGTCCTCACCCAGGTCGCCGCCGCCTCACGCGCCCTGCAATCGGTGGCCCTGCTGCTGCTCGATGACCACCTGCACCACTGCCTCACCGAGGCCGCCCAAGCAGGGCCGAACCTGCACACCCAGAAGGTCACCGAAGCCTCCCAGGCCATCGCACGCCTCGTGCGCAGCTAGGCCACCCCCACCATCGCCGCTGACCCGCCGGACCCGTTCGGTGGCGCACCGCTGCGGCCTCGAACCGGCCCACGACCACCCACGGAGACCGACATGCCGCACCCGGCACGAAGGACGCGACACGCCCACCACCACCGGCAGCCGTGCCCGCTCCCGCCTCGCGTTCGCCGGCACAGGCGACAGTGATGGGCCGGCACGCCCCGGTCACAGCACGCACCATGCCCGCCGGCCCCCGCGGCGGGCCGCTGCGCCGGTTCGTGGCCATGGAGAACTCCGGGGCGATCGTGCTCATCGTGGCCACCATCACCGCCGTAGCCTGGGCCAACTCCCCGTGGGCCAGCACCTACGAGGCGATTTGGACCACCCAGCTGGGCCTCCAGGCCGGAACCTGAGAGCTGTCCCACAGCCTGCGCGACTGGGTCAACGAAGGACTGATGGCACTGTTCTTCTTCGTGGCCGGGCTGGAGATCCGCCGCGAGTTCGACATGGGCGAGCTGCGCGAGCGGCGACGTCTGGCGGCCCCAGTGATCGCCGCGGTCGGCGGCATGATCGTGCCCGCACTGCTCTACCTGGCCATCAACGCCGGGGCGGACTCGATGCGCGGCTGGGGCATCGTGGTCGGCACCGACACCGCCTTCGCACTCGGTGTCCTGTCGCTCTCGCGTGGGGTGTCCCCGCGCGTGCGCACCTTCCTGCTCACCCTGGTGATCATCGACGACGCGATCGCCCTCACCGTGATCGCCGTCGCCTACACCGACAGCCTCTCCCCGCTGTGGCTCCTCATCGCGGTCGCCGCGTTCGGCCTGATCCTCGCCTTGCGTGCCGCCGGCGTGCGCCACCTGTCGGTCTACGCCCTGGTCGCGGCCGGGATGTGGCTGGCAGTATCAGCCTCCGGGCTGCACGCCACCATCGCCGGAGTCGCCGCCGGGCTCGTCGCCACCGCCTACCCGCCCGGACGCGAAGGACTGCGCCGGGCCGGAGTGTGGTGGCACCGCTTCCGGATGGCGCCCACCCCCGAACTAGCACACCGGGCCAGCCGGTCCATGGCCCAAGCCATCTCACCCAACGAGCTGCTGCAACGGATCTTCCACCCCTGGTCCAGCTACCTGATCGTCCCGCTGTTCGCCCTAGCCAACGCCGGCCTAACCCTCGACGGCAATACCCTCTCGCGGGCAGCCACCTCACCGATCACCCTCGGGATCATCGTGGGCCTGGTCCTCGGCAAGATGATCGGAATCGTCGGCTCCACCTGGCTGGCCTCCCGACCCGCCCTCGGTGGCTTCCCGCTCACCGTCAGCTGGCCCAACCTGATCGGCGCCAGCGCCGTCGCAGGCATCGGCTTCACCGTCTCCCTGCTCATCGCCGACATCTCCTTCGCCGGGGACCAACTGGCGTTCGTTCCCGCGTCGCTTTATGCAGGCAGCGCCGTCGGGTGCTCCGCCGGCACATCCTCTCCGGTTGCCTGCGCGTCCGTGGTCGCCACGGAGGAGATCGTGGCGACCGGATGCGGTTCTACCGCGCCTCGGGTGGCGCCGTGCGATGCGGACCACGCGGTGACTGCGAGCAGCAGCACCAGTACGGCCCGGACGACAGGTCGCATCCGTCGCAGGCTGCGGCTCGAGGCCTCCAGAGCTGCCGTCCACCACGCCCGCGCTGTCACGATCTCACCCACCGCCGGCCGGCGTGAGAGCCGGCTCGTCGGTCGCAGGGGAACGCGTGCCCCTGCTGAGCACGCCCGCGACGGCCAGGGCACCGATACCGCCCCATAGGATGAGCCCGGCCAGCACGGGGCCGAGCAGGAGGCCCGGGGTGGTTCCGGTGCGGAGCTCCACGTCGGCGGCCAGCGCGCCTGCGGTCCCGGCGGGCAGGGAGTCGACGGTGGTGCCGTCGGGCGCGATGATCTGGCTGGTGCCGACGGTGGAGACGTTCACGACGCTGCGGCCGGTCTCGATGGCTCGCATCCGGGCGAACGCGAGCTGCTGCAGGTTCTCGTCGGTGTCGCGGAAGTCGGCGTTGTTGGTCTGGAACACCAGCACCTGGGCACCCGACCGGACGCTCTCGGCGATCACGTCGTCGTAGATCACGTCGAAGCAGATCGCCAACCCCACCGGCGTCCCGTCGACGGTCACCACGGGAGGGTCGGTGCCGTGCGTGTACTCCCGCTGGATGAGCCCTACCAGATCGGGGGCGAGGGCATTGTAGAGCTCCCGGTCGGGCACATACTCCCCGAACGGGACCGGGTGGCGCTTCGCGTGCGTCTGCACGTCGGCGCGGCGCGGTGCAGCCCCGATAGACAGGTCCCAGAGGAACGAGGTGTTGTAGACATCGTCGCCGACGACCGTGGCAGCATTGGCCAGCAGCGGCGCGCCGGCCCGCTCCGCGACCCCGGCGAGCTCACGGGCCAGACGGGCGTCCTGGAACGGGTCGCCGTCCAGCCCCTCCGGCCACACCAGCAGATCGAGATCCTCCCCCTCCACCGCGACGCTCGCCGCCGCCTGCGCGCGTGCGATCGCACCCGGTTCGCGTTCGTCGAAGTAGCCGGAGGGCCCGTTGCCCTGCACCGCGCCGATCCGCATCGTTCCCGATCCCGTCGTAGGGAACGCCGGCACGAGCATCAGGACGCCGACGACCGCCACGGGAAGCACCGCCGATGACGGCCGCCGCCATCGCGAGACGCGCACCCACTCGATCGTGACGGCGACCGCGAACACGATCGCGAAGCTCAGCCCGCTCACCCCGACCCAGGAGGAGACGGCCGCGACGGGGCTCTCCACCTGCGTCATCCCCAGCCGTGCCCACGGGAACCCGCCGTACGGCCACGCCCCCATCAGGATCTCCCGGCCCGTCCACAGCGACGCCAGCAACAACGGCAGCAGCACCATCCGCCCCGCCCGCCCCGGGGCGACACGCGGCATCCACCGGTAGGCGAGGGTCAGGGGGATCACCCCGACCGCCGTGATCGCAGCCTGCACGAAGGTCAACGCCAGCCACGGCACCGGCCCGAGGTAGCGGGAGGTCCACGACACCAGCAGCGCGAAGAACACCACCCCGAAGACCGCGCCGACGCCGAGGGCGCCCGCTGCGCTGCGACCGATCAGCGCGCACAACAGCAGCCCGGCAGCGATCGGCGCGGCCACCCACACGCCGGCCTGCGGGTACGCCAGGTCCATCAGCACCCCGGCCACGGCCGCGAGCGCCAGCGCCGGCCACAACGGCAGCAGCGGGGATCCCTGCCGGGAGAGGTGCCGGGGTGTGCCTGTGCGCGAGGTCATGTCAGGTGGGTCTGCGGCTGGCCAGGACCGCGCCGCCAATCACCAACAGCGCGCCCATCGGGTACCCGGCGACCAAGTCGATCCAGCCCTCGGGCCGAACGTCTCGATGTGGGGCGAGCCAGTGCACCACGACGATGAGGGCGCCGACAGCCATGATCGCCTGCCCGGCCCGCAGGTACCGGCGACGACGGCGGTACCTGCGGCCGGATCGGGGTCGGGTCGTGGACGACGTGTCATCCGGGTGCTCCTTCCCGTACGTCGATAGGTGCCCCCGGCACCGTCGCGCCAGGGGTGGGAGCGCGTCCGGGCAGGTACGGCGACGGTTCCGGTTCCGGGTGGCGTCGGGACTGCACGACGATCAGCGCGACGCCGGCGACGGCGATGAGTGCGGCCATCAGCAGGTTGACCTTCACGCCCCACAGCAGCAGCCCGGTCGGATCCAGGCGCAGCGCCTCGAGCCAGGCGCGGCCGGTGCCATAGACAATCAGGTACGCGCCGAGCGCCTTGCCCCACCGCAACGACACTCTGCGTTCGATCAGTAGGATCGCGGCCGCGCCGGCAAGGTTCCACAACATCTCGTACAGGAACAGCGGATGGAACAGGGTGTCCGGAGGCAGCCCGGGCGGGAAGGCATGGTTCGCGGGGTCAATCTGCAGCCCCCACGGCAACGTGGTGGGGGCGCCGAACAACTCCTGGTTGACGTAGTTGCCCCACCGACCGATCGCCTGCGCGATCAGCAGCCCGGGCACGAGAGCGTCCGCGAACGAAAGGAACCGGATGCCGGCACGCCGGCACACCAGCCACGCCGCGACGCTGCCGGCAAGGATCGCTCCGAAGATCGCCAGACCGCCCTCCCACACGTACAGCACCCGCCACAGGTCCGCGCCCTCGTAGAAGTAGTCCGCGGGGTGGGTGAGCACGTGGTAGAGCCGGCCGCCGACGATCCCGGCCGGAACCGCCCATAGGGCGACGTCGACCACGACGCCCGCAGGCGCGCCGCGCCGCCGCAGCCGGCGGGAGGTGAGCCAGACGGCGATCACGATCCCGGCGATGATGAACACCGCGTAGAAGCGGATCGTGAACGGCCCCACCGCGAACCCGGTGACATCCGGG
>NZ_BCWI01000027.1 GCF_001592125.1 Microbacterium hominis NBRC 15708 | reverse complement strand
ACCACCCACGCACCCACCTGCTCCGCCGGGCCGCTCGGCCGCTCGGGCGCCGAACCGAACTGCAAGGGATCCGACCCGACACTCCGACACCACAGCATCCACCCCGGCGTGTCTCTCGCCCGGCCTTGCAGCTCGGGTCGGGCGTGAGCCGGCCGGAGGCTCCTCCACAGACGGCCGACACACGACTCCGTCCACGGATGCCGGGACATCGCCCGTCACCGTCGCGCAGAGCGGCGACGATGTCGGCATGTGCGATGTCCGACCGGCCGTGATGACGACCGCGATGCTGCGGCGATCGGGCCTATCGCGCGCCCAGCTGCGAGAGCAACTGCGAGCCGGCATCCTCGAACGCCGACGCCGGGGCGTTTACGTCATCGCCGATGCGTGCGATGCCGCGCGCGCGGTGGCCGGGCACGGAGGGCGACTCGCCTGCGTCACAGCCGCGAAGCACCTCGGGCTCTGGGTGCTGACCGCCGACCTGCGGGCGCACGTCTGGCTCTGCGACGGGCAGCGCACGTATCACCCCAACGGATGCGGATGCGTCGAGCACTGGGACGACGGGCCGCTCGGCCCGCCGGGGAGCACGCCGTCGATCCCGCGGCTGCTGCTGCAGATCGCGCGGTGCCACGGCGTCGAGGAGTTCTTCGTCGTGCTCGAGTCGGCGTTGCGGCTCGGTCAGCTCGACGACAGCGGCCGTCGGTGGCTGCGACAGCGCAGCACCGCCGCGATGCGCGAAGCGCTCGACCTCGCACGGGATGACGCGGACAGCGGCCTCGAGTCGTTGCTGCGGTGGCGGCTTCGTCACCTCGGCCTTCGCGTACGGACCCAACGGCGCATCGCGGGGGTCGGCGTCGTCGACGCGCTCATCGGCGACCGGCTGCTCGTCGAGGCCGACGGCGTCGACAATCACGATGGCGCGCCGCACCGCCACAAGGACCTCGTCCGCGATGCCACCGCCGCCATCTGGGGCTTCATGACGCTGCGGTTCGACTACGCCATGATCGTGCACGACTGGGACCTCGTCGAAGCTGCGATCGTCGGCGCCCTCGCGACACTCGGCCGCGCCGAGCAGCATCACCCCTGACCGCACTGCCACGCCCGCGCCTCCGCCGCCACCCCGCACCCGATCCCCCTCACCGAACTGCAAGGGCAGCCCCGCGACACGCCGGCGGCCCCGCATCCACCCCGGCGCGTCGCCCGCGAGGCCTTGCAGTTCGGGCCGCGAGCGCCCGGCCACGGCTGCGCCTACCCTCACCGCTCGCCACACCGTCGCGTCCACGCCCGTGCCGTCACCCCGCACCCGACGCCCCTCACCGAACTGCAAGGGCAGCGCCGCCACCCCGCACGCCACGCCCCTGACCGCACTGCAAGGGCAGCGCGGCGACACGCCGGCGCCTCCACATCCACCCCGGCGTGTCACCCGCGAGGCCTTGCAGTTCGGGCCGCGAGCGCAGAACGCGCCCGCGAGCCGCGGCCGCAAGCCGCGCCGGCAAGCCCCGGCCCCGGCCTCAGCCCAGCCCCAGCCGCAGCCCCGTGTCCCGGTTCAGTCCCGCGGACTCAGCAGGTAGTCGTTCATGGATGCCGTGAGAGCGGCATCCATCGGCACGTCGACATCGTCGATCGCCGTGATCGGCGCCGCGAGGCGCACGCTGGAGACGAGCCACGCGGCATCCACGGTGTGCAGCTCCGCCACGGGGATCGTCTCGTAGCCGGTTTCGAAGCCCTGGGCGGCGAGGTGCTCGAACAGGCTCAGCTGCGTCGTGCCGTGCAGGATGCCGGCGTTCGGCGCGGGGGTGAGGAAGGCGTCTCCGCGACGCAGGATGAGCGACGCGGTCGGCGCCTCCAGCACGTAGCCGTCGCTCGTCGTGAAGATTGCGTCGTCCGCGCCGCGCCGGCGGGCCTCGCGCAGCGCCGCCATGTTCACGGCGTACGACAGCGTCTTCGCGCCCAACAGCAGCCACGGCGCCCGCGACGGCACGTCGAGGGCGTACCCGCGGTCGAGGGTGACGACACGGATGCCGCGCGACCGCGCGATCGAGAAGTCGGCGGCCGGGGCCGCGGTCACCCACGCGGTCGGAGTGGGACCGTGCTCGATTCCCCGGCTCAGGATGAGCTTGATGACCGCCTCCCCCGCACCACAGGCGGACGCGGCGAGGGCCACGGCCTGGCGCCACTGCTCCGCGTGGGGCACGGGGAGGTCGCACAGCTGCGCCGAATGGGCGAGCCGGGACAGGTGCGCCTCGACCTCCTGCGGACGACCGTCGATGACGCCGATCGACTCGAAGATGCCGTCGCCGCGCTGCGTGCTGAGCTCTCCGACGGTCAGCGCGGGGGCGGCGGGATCGACCTCGGTGAAGGTCGCTGCGAAGTCGGAGCGGGTGTCGTCCACGTCGGCGGGGTCGATCATCAGCGCGAAGTGCCAGGCCATGCCCCGAGCCTAGACCGCGGGAATACCCCTCAGGGGGCGTCCGTTACACTGGAACAGCCGGGCCGCAGTAACCCCGGGCTCCATCTTTCGCCGCTCCGAGCGGCCTCGCGCCGAGAGGCGTTCTGCGGCCCGGCACTTCTGTACCGGGCACCCCCGCGACATCCGCGTTTCGACTCGTCGCTGCGCTCCTCGCTCAACGACCGGGCACCCGAGACATCCGCGTTTCGACTCGTCGCTGCGCTCCTCGCTCAACGACCGGGCACCCGCCACCGGCCACCGGGAGCAGCCGCCGGGTCAGGTCAACGCGTCACGTCGCCAGAGGCCCGCGCACGCGGTCAGGTCTCCGGCGTAGGTGTCCAGGCGCAGGGCGCGGGTCGTGAACGCGCTCGCCCGCTCGGGCTCGGCCGCGTCGTAGTCGTCGGCGACATCGGCGGCGCCCGCCGCCTCGACCCGACAGAACGACGCGGCACGCTCCAGCGCGACCGCGAAGTCGCCCGTGAACACGCCCCGCAGGATCTCGTCGACGAGCGTCATGAGCTCTTCCGGCCCGGCCGGCGTGGGCGCGCCCGCGACGACGTCGTCGACGGAGGGCAGCACGACCCGCCCGCGCTCGTAGAGCAGCGCGGCGGTCGCCGCGTCGTCCCGGACCATCAACTGCAGCAGATACAGCCGCCACAGCGTGCCCGGAAGCGACTTCGCCGGCGAGTGCGACCACAGCTCGGCCACCGTCTCGAGCCCGTGGGCATCGGTGAAGGTGACGAGGCGGTCGACGACCGCGTCGGTCGGCTCGTTGCGCACCCTCGTCACCAGGGCGGATGCCGTGGCATGCGCGATCCGCGAGACATCGGCCGGATCCGTGGACCCGAATCGGCGGTCGAACGCGTCCGCGGGTCGACGGACGGGGCGGTGGTAGTCCCGGGAGTCGTCGCTCATCGCTCCAGGCTACCGGCGGCCTGCCGGGGCGGGGCCGAGGCCCCGATCGCCGCAGTCGCGGTCACACCGTCGGGATCGCGATGATCGGCGCGGTCGTCGGCGAGCCGTCGGGCGATCCGCCGGCCTGCTCCACGGTCACGGCGATAGTGTCTCCGGGCTGCATCGTGCCGTCGAGCTGAGCCGTGGCCTTCGCACCGGAGGCGTCGAAGGTGCCGGCCGCGATCGGCTGATCGCCGCGCACGAACCACAGCTCGAACGTGCGATCCGCGGGGATCTCCGGCAGGCCCTCGGCCACCAGCACGACCTTGCCCACGCTCTGCGACCAGTGCGCGGTCGCCTCGCCGCCCTGGAAGTCGACCTGTGCGGATGCGGCATCCGGCGCCGACTGGATCTGCTCCAACGCCGTCACGGCGGCCGGCGTGCGCCACAGGCTCGTCACCGCACCCGTTCCCCAGCCGATCCCGATCAGCAGGGCGACGGAGGCGACGAGCGCGAACAGCCCACGCGTCCACGCGCGACGCTCGACCGTCTGGACGACGTCGGTGGGCAGCGGCTCCTCGGCGTCGGGGGCGGGCGGAGCGGCATCCGTCTCGTCCGCGGATGCCGCGGCATCCGCACCGGCGTCCGTCGGCGCGGACGGGTCGACCTCGATGGCACGCATCAGTCGCGAACGCAGGTCGACGGGCGGCGCGACCGGCGCGACGGCGTCGGCGAGGATGTCGATCGTGGCAGCGTCGAGGGCGACGACGTCGTCCCACTCGGGATGGGCGTCGAGGGCGGTCTGATAGGCGCGCTCGTCATCGGCCGACAGCGCGTTCATCGCGTGCCCTGCCGACAGCTCGGCGAACTCGTCTTCTCCGATGTCTCGGTGGTCGCGGTCGTTCATGACGTCACCCCCATCTCCTGCCTCAGGCGCGACAGACCGTCGCGCATTCTCGTCTTGATCGTCCCCAGGGGCGATCCCACCAACGCGGCGATCTCGCTCTGAGAATATCCCCCGACATAGGCGAGCAGCAGCGCTTCTCGCTGAGGGTCGGGGAGTGCGTCCATCGCCCGGGCGACGCGCCTGCTCTCGATGCGCAGGGCGACCTGGTCGTCGACGCTGTCCTGGCCCGTGTTCAGTTCGCGCAGACCCGCCTTCTCGTCTCGCTCCGTGCTTGCGCGTGTGGAGCGCACGCGATCGACAGCGCGACGATGGGCGATGGTGAGGACCCAGGACCGTCCCTGACCCTTATTCGGAGCGAAACCGGAAGCGGATTGCCACACTTCCAGGAAGACGTCTTGAAGCACTTCCTCGCTCAGCGCGCGGTTCACGAGCACCCGCAGGATCAGACCGAAGGCGCGGGGGGCGAGCATGTCGTAGAGCTGCCCGAAAGCCGTCCGGTCTCCCGCCGCGATGCGCACCAGGAGCTCCCCGGCGTGATCACGCGCCGGTGAGTCCTCGGGTACGTCCACACCGTCGATGACCATCTCTCTCAGCATGCCGTATCACCGTCCCTCTGTCGTGCATCGCGGCCGCGGGTGGCCCATCCGGCGGCGAACGAGTATGCTCCGGCCGCTCGCGACCGCCGAGGTCGCGACGCGCTCGGGTCATGTGCTGTTCGTCGCCGGACCGGGATCGGATTGCGCCGCCGGAACGGAGGCCGAGACGGGCGAAGAGACCCTCGGTCTATAAGGGGGGCGGATGCGGAGGCGCAAACAGATTCGGAACTTTTTCCCATCCGATGCGCGGCGGGCTCCGAAGGACTTGTCGAGACCGCACCTGCGGCTCGGCAGGACCAACAACCGCACGTCAGCTCACATGGAGGACATCATGCTCAGCACCACGAAGAAGATCACGGCGGCCCTGACGCTCACGATCGCCGGCGCGTTCGCGCTCTCGGCATGTTCGATGGGCTCGTCGACCAGCGCCGAGACCACGCCC
The DNA here is from genome assembly GCF_001592125.1 of Microbacterium hominis NBRC 15708. Taxonomy (GTDB): domain Bacteria; phylum Actinomycetota; class Actinomycetes; order Actinomycetales; family Microbacteriaceae; genus Microbacterium; species Microbacterium hominis. The sequence goes on along the minus strand of NZ_BCWI01000027.1, from coordinate 27,085 downwards.
CCCGCGATGACGCAGGAGACCCAGTCGATGGCGCCGTCGCCGTCCACGATGGACCCGGCCGCCAACCTCGTGGGCCCCGGATGCGCCGCGTACGCCGAGGCCGTGCCGTCCGGCGCCGGTTCGGTCGAGGGCATGTCTCAGGACCCGGTGGCCGTCGCCGCCTCGAACAACCCGCTGCTGAAGACCCTCGTCGCGGCCGTGAGCGGCCAGCTCAACCCCGACGTGAACCTCGTCGACACCCTCAACGGCAGTGAGTTCACCGTCTTCGCGCCGGTCGACGACGCGTTCGCCAAGATCGACGCGGCCACGATCGACTCGCTGAAGACCGACAGCGCCGCACTGACCAAGATCCTCACGTACCACGTGGTTCCCGGCCAGCTCGACCCGTCGCAGGTCGTCGGCACCCACAAGACCGTCGAGGGCGGCGACCTGACCGTCACCGGCTCCGGCGACAACCTGAAGGTCAACGACGCCACCGTCATCTGCGGCGGCGTCCAGACGGCCAACGCGACCGTGTACCTCATCGACACGGTTCTGACGCCGACCAACTGATCGTCTCCGGTCACACCCCGGCCGAGGCCGCCGGCGCACTGCGCGCCGGCGGCCTCGTCGCGTCCGCGCCTCGCCCGCAGCCGGTACGCTGGGAGGCCTGGGGCCTCTAGCTCAGTCGGTAGAGCATCGGACTTTTAATCCGCGGGTCGTGGGTTCGAGCCCCACGGGGCCCACCAGTCAGGCACTGGGATCGCGCCGTTCCTACAGGAATCCAAATACGGAAATCCCGGCGGGAACCCGTCTACTGGGCGTGTTGTAACGCTTAGATGCGCTCGACCCTGCGATGATCGCCCCGGGAACCCTCTATGAGAGAGGAGCTGGGGTGGCCGATTCAGAATTCGACGAGCGTCTCGAGCGTGTAAGGCGCGCAGCGGAGGTCATCAGTGATCTTCCTACGAAGACTCTCCAAGCGGACGCATTCCACTACCTAATCGGGCAGCCGATCACGCGGCGAACGCACAGCCCTGCTGCCCCTGAGAAGGAGCCAGAGGTTGAGGTTCCGTCGCAAGAAGAGCCTGACGCGAACACCTCGAATGGCGCAACCGAATCTACGCGATCCTCTAAGCGGACCAGCACGAGGAAGTCTCGCCCCTCAGGAGTGAACCCGGACAAGAATCTGGAGCTGTCGCCTACGGGGAAGCAATCGCTCGCTGACTTCGTTGCGGAGAAGAAGCCGTCTACTCAGATCGAGAAGTACACCGTGTGCATCTTCTGGATGCTGAACATCGCCGAGTACCCCAAGGCCGGAATCTCGCAGATCGTGACGTGTTACCACGCGATGAACTGGGCTCTGCCGACCAATATCCGCAACACCGCCAGCCAGGCTGGGAAGAAGGAATTCGACAACACGGCCGGACTTGATGACATCAAGTTGTCATCGCTCGGACGCAACCTCGTTCTCGCTCTCCCCAAGAAGGACGCGAAGAAGTAGCGGCTTGACGTCCCTCGTTGAATTCTTATCGTCCTCGAACGCGAAGACCTGGCGCGACCGAGCCCTGGCGACGATGTATTGGCATGCACACTTCAAGGACGAACGCGCCCTTTCGAGTAGCCAAATAAGGTCGGCCCTTCAGGCAGCTCGCGTTCCCAAAGCTAAGCTCGCGAACATCGCCGACGTCATGAATCGCGCTGGAGCGCTAGTTGACGTCGCCTCAACGGGTGACGGTGGAGAACGTCTGTGGGCATTGACTCCGACTGGGGAAGCAGCAGTGCGTTCCCTTGCAGGGCTTCCTGAGACACAGCCAGAGGTTGAGCACGGAGTCGAAGAGCTACGCAAAGTTGCTTTGAAGATCCAGGATGTCGATGTCCGCGCCTACGTCGACGAAGCAATCCTTTGCCTCGGTGTGAACGCCCTTCGCGCAGCGATTGTGTTCATGTGGGTAGGGGCTGTGCGAGTTCTGCAAGATCGAGTCTGGGTCCACGGACCGCGCGCTGTTGAAGCGGCAGCGCAGAAGTACTACCAGAAAGCCAAGATCTCAAAGTTCGACGATCTCGCCACCGTGAAGGAAACGACTCTCCTTGACATCGCGCGTGACCTCGGAGAAATCGACAAAGCCCAGTGGACGATCCTCGGTCAATGTCTGGATACACGCAATCAATGCGGACACCCAAACAAATACAATCCCAGCGTCGCGAAGGCCAAGTCCCACATTGAGGACATAGTCGGGATTCTCTTCTAGCTCTCCGCGGCGTAGGCGGCGAACCGCTCGATGTGCTGTGCGTAGTCCGTCGGGTAGAGATGCGAGTAGATCGTGTCCGTGGTGACGACGCTCGCGTGGCCGAGCCAGCGGCTCACTTGGTAGGGCGGAAACCCTGCCGCGAGCCACAAGCTGGCCGCCGTGTGGCGGAGGTCGTGCACGCGGATCGCAGGTAGCTCTGCGCGGGTGAGCGCAGGCTTGAAGTAGTTCCGACGGAAGCTCGCGAGGTCCCAGACCCGCCCGTGATCCACCCGGTGCGATCCGGGGGTGCGCCCCGGCCAAAGCAGCGCGTCACCGTCGCCCGACCGCGGGTGCTGCATCTTGTGCGCCTTGAGGTCGGCGATCAGCCGACGGTCAAGCAGCGGTACGTCACGGGTTGAGCGGCGTGACTTCGGCGTACCGAACACCCACTCCCCCTTGATGTGCTGTGCGGTCTGCCGCACCGACACATGGCCCGCGGCGAGGTCGATGTCCCGAACACGCAGCCCGGCGACCTCCCCGGCACGGAGGCCGGTGTACGCCATGAACCGCACCAGCACGTCGTACGGCTTGAACAGCGCGAGCTGGGCAGCGGTAGCCTCCACCTGCGCGTAGGTCAGCGCGGCGAGAGTGCCCTCGTCCACGTCGTGCGCCTTGGGCAAGTCGATCCCGTCGCAGGGGTTGAACGCTATCTGCCGGTCCCAGAGCGCGTGCTTCATGACCTTGCGCAGAGCGACGTAGCAATGGTGCACCGTCGCCGGGGCGAGCCCTTCGCCCGAGAGCTTGTTGATCCAGGCCTGCACGTCGGCGCGGGTAACCGACGTGATGCGGCGCGAGCCGAACGCGGGCACGATTCGCGCCGAGTACATGAGTTCGTAGCTGTGGAAGGTGCGCGGCTTGAGTCGGGGCTTCGCCGCCTCCATCGACGCCGCGATCACCTGCGCGACCGTCGCGGTGTTCCTGACGAGAGAGCGCGTCGTGTCGCCCGCGTCCTTCGCTGTCTCGACCTTCAGCGCGAACCGCTCTGCTTCGCGCTTGACGGTGAAGGTGCGCTGCATCTTTCGGTCGCCGTCGCGCCAATGGACCTCGTAGGCGATGCCGTTCGGTGACTTCTTGCGGGCGACTTCTCGTAGATGTGCCATGTCATCGCTCCTTGCTGACGTCGATGGGCGCTGCGGGGTGGAACGGGCCGTGCGGCCGCGCCGGTTCGTGGGTGGCCTGCCAAGTGAAGCGACACCAGAAGGTCACTTCGCCGTGGTGTTGGTTCGCCCGGATCACGACGGCGGGGTGCTCATCGCTCTCCATGAGCACATGGCCGGGTCGGACAGAGTCCGCTCGGATGCGCTCGGTGCGGGGGTTGAGCTTCGGCGTAGTCATGCGCTCGCCGTCTCTCGCGTGGCCGTTGCGTACGCGCGGCGGACGGTCGACTCGTGCCAGTCGGCAAGGCCGGTCGGCGACAGCACACCCTCTTGGGTGAGTTCGCGGCTGATCCGGCCGAAGCTGGCTCCGGCGTCGCGCGACAGAACGATACGACGGAGGACGCCTGCCGGGATTGCCGTGCGGCGTCCGTTGTCGAGACCACGAGCCTTGCGAGCGGCGAGCGCTTCCTTGGTTCGCGACGAGATCAGGTCGCGTTCCAACTCCGCGAACGTCGCCAGCATGTTCGCCATCGCCCTGCCGCCCGGTGTCGTCAGGTCGAGCGCGTTATCGAGCACGACAAGCGCCCATTCTCGCCGGATCGCGTCGTCGATGATCGCGGACGCATGCCTCACGGACCGTGCCAGCCGGTCGAGCTTCGCGACGATCAGCCCGTCGGCCTGGCCGGCATCCAGAAGGTCGAGCGCACGGCGTAGCTCGGGGTTGACCTGCTTCCCGCTGCGGCCGAGGTCGGACATGATCTCGACGGTCCAGCCGCGTCGGTCGCACTCGGCGAGAATCGCCTCGGCTTGCGCCTCGATGCCGAGTCCGGAGCGCTCCTGCTCTTCGGTCGAGACTCGGACGTATCCGATCATGTGGTTGCTCATTGATTGCTCCTGTTGGTTGAGGCGGAAGGCGGGGACGGACGTATCCGCCCGAGACGAAAGGGAACCTTGCCCGCTGAGTCCGCCGCTACTCCGGGCTGAGAATCCGTCTACGTGGCCATCTGCGGCGTCGGGGACCGCCGACCCTCCCCGCCCTCCTCGCGTACGCAATGCTCACGTCCTGCCTCAGTTGCTGGGCTTGCCTGTGAGCGTTAGCCCTGGCCTCCGTCCCTCTTCCGCTGCTCGTAGCGTTTCGGGCTGACGGTGCGGCGTCCCCCGGTGCGCTCTGGGTACCTGTCCGCGTACGGGTCCGCGGTAGACGTCGAGCGCGACGAGCGCACCGTCTTGTCGGCGCGCCGGGATGCGGCGGCGCTACGGCGGCGGGCTGCGTCCTCGGCGGGTGTGTCGCGGACGACGCCGAAGCGGTCGGGCTGCGGTCGGCGTGCGGCCTGCTCGGGGAGGAGGTCATCGTCACCGAGCTCGCCTGCGGCGTGCGCCCGCATTGCGTCGGCCTCCTGCCGAGCGCGCTTCGCGTTGAGGTCCGGCGTCGTGGCCGACGGCTGGCCGCGCTTCATGCGCTCGATCTCCTTGATGCGCTGGTGCTGCGCGTCCTCCCGCTCCCAGCGCTCTTCGTCAGTCTCGGGTTTGTTGGCATCCTCGATGACTTCCGCGTCGATCACATCGGTGTTGTCCTCGTCGTCGTCCCAGTCGAGGTCCATGACGACATCGCTCACGACATCGCTGAAGTCCCGTTTGGTCACGCCGACCTCGATGCTCTGCGTGCCGCTGAGGTTGGCCCGGTCGAGCAGGTCCTTAACCGCGAGGAGCTTGGTGCGGTCATCGACCTTCTTGGAGTGGATCATCTCGATGAGCTTCGCCGCCGCTGCATCGGCCGACATCAGGATGCGCACCTGTGCCTTCGCGCGAACCTGGGGTGCGGCACCGCCGTGGGCTCGGCACACATTTGAGCCTTTGATGGGTGGTCTCTTACAGGGTTGCCCGCTGACCGTGCGTGCGCTGCACGTCACTGCTGGCGAACGACCATCCCTCCATACCTGCGACATTTCATCTACCTGCTTTCTGTTCGATCTGATTCATGGACATTCGGTGCCGAGAGGACGAGCTGGCTCGTTTCGACGGAGAAGCACCCGTCCTCTCGGCGGTCTATGGAGATTTGATCCGTGGTGCCGGGGATCAAGTCCGCCCGGCAAGTCCGCCTTTAAGGACGGGGCGGCGGGGCCGACTTGGCCCCCGCCCGACCTTCTGCGCTCCCGGTTGAACGAGTCCGCCCAAGCCGGGCCATCTCCGGGCCGACTTGAGAGCTCAGGGATTCCGGGCCAGAACGACCCATCGCGCTGGCAAGTCCGCCCAAACTCCGCCCGGACGGGGCCGACTTGCTCAAGTCCGCCCGGACTCCGCCCCGCGTTACGCACCGGAGACCTCCTCGCGGGTGAGCGCGGCGACCATATCTAGGGCGCTCTGGTCGCCGTCGTCCTCGGCCTCTTTGAAGCGCAGGTGGAGCTTGTGGGGGCGACCGCGGTTGATCGCTGCGCGGCTGTCTTGACGCCCAGCGGGGTTGTTCGGCGGGGCGACCTTCTGCTCGTCGATGTAGCCCTCGCTCGACAGCAACTCGTACTGCGCACGGACAGCGGTCGTGCCGACCCGGACGACCCGGCGCACCTTCTCAACGCAGTTCGTCTTGGTGTAGGTGTACGGGTGCATCTCGACCAGGCGGAGCATGAGCGCCTGGATCATGAGGTCCTGCGGGGTGTCGCCGAAGATGCCGCCGTGGACAGGCTTCTCGTCAGACGGCGACGCATCGCCGAGCGGACGCACTGACACCTCGACGGGACCGGCGTGGATGCCGTCGTCGCCGAGAGCGCCCAGCGACCAGTCGATCGCCCACTCGTTGCCGTAGCCCTCGCGCCCGCCGTACTGCACAGCCAGCCGGAACTCGCCTTCGGAGACCTTCGGGGAGACGCGGTGCTTGGCGAGAATCCAGGACTGCACCCACTCACCCACACCGGACTGCGATACGGCGTCCAGATCAAGTTCCTGGCTGCGCATCTTGGAGAAGTGGTCCGCGATGATGAGGCCGCGATCAGGAGCGACCACCAACCGCTCGATCTCACGCAGCATCTGCCCACGCGCGTAAAGATTGCTGACTTCGATGTCGGCGGCGTGGAACGCATAGAGCGCGTCGAGCACGACCAGACCGGGGCGGTCGATCGCAATGTCTCGACGGAGAGCGGTGGTGAGTTCTGCGGAGCCGATGGGGGCAGAGTCGAACGACATCGAGATCGGTAGCGACGCGAGGTCCGCCCCCATCCACTCGGCGATCTGCTGAAGGCGACGCATCGTGCTCGTGCGGCCACCCTCGGCCAGATACATCACGACGGGTCTCGGTTCCGGCACGACGAACTTGCCGAGGAAAGGCTTACCGCTCGCGACAGCGATGACGAGCGCGAGGAGGTTGTAGGTCTTCAGGGTCTTCTTCGCGCCGCCCGATACGCCATACGCGCCCGACGGCCAGACATCCTTCACCAGCCATGACATGGCCGGCACGGGCTGAGCAAGGTCGGCAGCGCTGAATCTTTCGAAGCGGGGGCGCGGTGTGTCTTCGTGGGCGGCGACGAACGTGTCGACCAGCCCGAGAGCGGTGACGTGCTCCATGAGGAGGTCGGTGATGTCCTCGCCCGACCCAGGAGCGAGGCCGAGCGCCGTCAGGTCGATGATGCCGGGGTTTCCGCCCAGGTCACGCAGGCGGCTCGCGACCTTCGCGCTGCCCTTGGCTCCTGCTTCGTCGGCGTCGTACGCGATAAACGTCTCGCGCTGGGCCAGCCTGTCGATGTCGGCGGGAACGTTGCTCGCTCCACCCGTCCCCGTGACCGCGACGTACAGACCTTCCGACTCCTGCTGAGCGAGCAGGCAATCGAACTCGGACTCGGTCAGCAGCACCGGGAGGTCGGGGTGCTCGGCGAGCGCGTCGACGTTGTAGAGGAACGCGCCCGAGCCATGCCCGTGCAGCGAGATGATCTTGCGGTCGGCTGCGTGAGGCAGATACCGGCGGACGTTGATGAGCTTGCCGTCCTGCACGACCGGGATCGTGATGCGCCATTCCGATTCGTCGCCGCGCTCGATGAACTCGAGGCCGAGACCGCCCTTGCGGATTGTCTCGTCGGTCAGCCCGCGCTCATCCCGCAGAAACCGCAGGTGATCGTTGCCGATGTCGTCGCCCTCCCAGAGCCGCAGCTCGGCATGCTCGTAACGGAGCCGCAGAGGGCCGGGGAGCGGTTTGGCTGTCGGGTGCACCTTGGGCGCACGCTCCCGACCCGCCGCGACGGTAGCGGGAGAGAGCTTGCCCACACCGATGCCCTTGTCGGTCATGTAGTAGTTGAGCTTGTCGAGTCCGCCTCCGTGGTCGCTGTCCGACTTGAGGCAGTTGAACTCCGCCTTCACGATGTTGAGGCTCGCGCTCGGGCTGTGGCTGGTGTCGGGGTCTTCACAGGCAGGGCAGTACATGCGCTGCTCGTCGCCGCTGAGCGGTCCGACGAGATAGCCAGCGCCGTCGAGAGCAGCGAGGATGCGCTCGGTATCGGATGTGATGGGGTCGGAGTCGATGCTCACGGTCGGATTCCTTCGGGGGTCAATTGAGCGCGCTGAGCCTTGGTGACGCTCGAAGCGGGTCAGATGCGGCGGGCATCGCTCATCGGACGGCCTTGACCGTGAGGGACTCGACCAGTGCGAGCAGGTGGGCGTCGGTAAAGAAGACGCGGTGACCGACCTTCAGGTGCTCGACCTTGCCTTGCTCAACCCAGCGCTTGAGCTGGCGGGTGTTGAAGATGTCGAGCCCGGTCAATTCGCGGTTGCGCGCCGGAGCGGTCTCGTACGTGGACAGATGCTGAGCGGCAGGCTGCTCGTGGTTCAGCTTGGACATTGCGGATGCCTCTTTCGGCGTCTTCGCCGAGAGGTCCAGAAACGACAAGAGCCGAGTGCAGAACCCCTCGACATGAGTTGTCGTTTGGGAAGTTCTGCTGCTCGGCCAGACGTCCGCAGCTTGGACTTACAAGGCGTCTCCCGCGAGCCGTACTCACTTCGGGAGCCGATAGCCTCGACCCTCTGACTGCTTCTTCGCTCCCTCCGAAGAGGTTGAGCTGGCCGCTATTCGCCGTATCGAGTCTGTGACATCGCACATCTCGTCCGGGACAGCGGGTATTCAGTTGTACGCCCCATTCTACGCCACGGGGCACTGGCGCCGCTCGGGAGCGGTGGTTTGCTCAGGAGCGCGAACGTTCGAACGTTGCCAGCGCGTCGCGTAGACGAACGGTGCGATACCGCCGCCAGTCGCTCGCATCTTCGACATCCGCGTAGAACTGCACGTAGCCCAGAGCCTCGATTGAAGCGATGAGGTCGTATCCGCGACGCGGGACGTTCCGGAAAGGCTGGAGACCCCGTCGGAATCCGCGCAGAGGCGACGTGGGCCAGTAGCGCTCGTGCAGCTCGGTCGCTACCGCCCAGCCGGTCATGTGACGGTCTCGCCATGCGGCCAGGAGGATGCTCGCCTCGGTAGCCAAGCCGCGTGTCATGGGGTGCAGGTCGTTGACGTCGGGCGCGGTATAGCGGAGTGATGCGACCGTTAATGCGGGCAGGCGCAGCAGGTTCGAGCGCTCGATGGGTGGCTCGTCCGCAAGGTCTGCATACCGGTCGTAGTAGGTGGCGAGCGGGTACGGAATCGGCGTGAGGGCCGAAACGCGTAGCCTTCTCTCGGATGCGATGGTCATTTTCGTTCCTTTCGGGGAGTGGGCGGGTTGTTGGCTGGGAGGGGTCCCGAGGCGACGGCTCGCCCTCCTCTGTTGTCAGAGGTAGGGCGTGGGGTCGAGCGGGTTGAAGGTGCTGTCGGGCATCGCGGCCCAGGTCTCCTGTGCAGCCTTGTACGGGTCTTCGAGCTTCCGCAGATGGTGAGTCTCCAACGAGCGCGCTTCCCGATCCAGACCGGGGAGGATCTTCTGGTCGGCGCGCATCCGGAGCATGTTGAAGTTCTTCACCATGTCCTCGCTGTACTCGCCACGGTCGAGCCGGTCGGCGAGGTCGTTGAGCGCACGGATCGCCTCGTCCGCAGCTTCTGCGCGAGCGGCGGCGCGGTCGACTGCGATCTCGGCGTTATCCATCATCAGTGCCTCGTACTGGTGTACGCGGTCGAATGCCGCCCGGTCGATCGCTGCGAGGTAGCGGCGCTCGGCGGTCGTGTTCGGGAAGCGCAAGTGTCGCGCTGCGGTCCGCGGTCGGTCGAGCGCGTCCGGGCCGACCAGCTGAACGATCCGATACGAACTGCCGACTCGCGAGGGCAGCGGCTTGGTCGCATACGTTCCCTCCTCGTGGCTCTCGGGAGTGGAGTCGCCGGGGTTGGCGACGCGGCGTGCGTTGCGGGTGCTCATGGGGTGCCTCCTCAGGCGATTCCGCGACCGCGACCGAGGACGCGGGCGTTGTGCTCTTCGATGTGCTTCGGGTTCGCGGTCTTCTTCAGCCGCGACAGTGTGGCATTGCGCCGGTCCTCGCGCTCCAGGGCCTCACCGAAGGCCTCGATAGCGCGGTCCACTGCCTCCTCTAGTCGCGTCTTGCGTGCCCGGTGGTCGTCGACCACACGGCGCAGGCGCAGTTCCAGGCTGGCGGTCGCCTTCGGATAGGCGGGCAGATCGACCTCGGGCGCGTCTGCCAGGGGCGGCGGGGTTGGTCCGTTGTCGAACCGGTGACCGGCTGCTGCGGTGCGGTGCGCGAGCTCGGCCTTCTGTCGGGCGTCGTATGCGCCAAGTCCTCGGGACATGATGATTCCTCTCGTTGGGTTGAACTGCGAACTACGGACGCTTCTTGCCGTAGGGCGTGGGAGTCAGTGCCGCTGCGACCTCAGGCGAGATCACAGCGAACGGCTGAAGCCCGGCGACGATGATCTGCCGCAGGACGGTTGCGCGGGACATCCCACCGCTACCGGCCACCACCGCTTCAATCGCGTTGGCGATCTCGCGGGGCACGCCTGCGCGAACCTCGACCACCTCGCCCTCGATCACCTTGGGTCGCCCTCGTTGCGCGCTCATTCCGCCTCCCGGTTTTTATCCGCTTGAATATATCCTCGCCTACTTGGGCTGCTCTCCGCTGGACAAGTCGCAGATGAGAGGCATATTTGAGAGTGCATAGTGACGTGCATATTTGTCTGCATGAATGCGTCGCTGAGCACTACGCGCAGTCGTGGCGGGGCGAGGGAGAGTAGAAGGGACGGAAGGACACGACCATGACCGACACCAGATACTCCGACCACGACAACCAGGGCCGCTCCGAGTACGGGCGGGCAGGCGACGGCGACCGCATCAAGCCCAACGGGGTGCCGCGACCTCTGAGCACGAGCGAGCGCGCCCGCGCCGTCCGCTCGGCAGGCCTCCGCCCGAACACCGTCACCGACCTCGGCGACACCGGCGAGCGGGTGGCCTGAGCTGCGCGTCGGTGTAGCTGAGCCGTAAGCCGAGAACAGCCCCGCCCCGGTACGCCGGTGAGGTCGGGGCTGTTCTACGTGGGCAGACGGGCGTAGGCGGCGTCAGAACGGCAGCGAGTCGTCGGACAGGCTCCGGAGGAAGCGGTCAATGACATCCTCGCGGAACCGGTCAAAGCCGGGGCGGGCGCCCATGCGCCCGTAGCTCCTCATGATCGCGGCGTGCATCGCTCCGACTGCCGCCCCCTTGCCACGCACGATCTGCTCCTGCTCCTCGATGACGGCCTCATCATCCCCTCGCACTGCGGTCTTGGTGCTCATGTCGTTCTCCTTCGGTTGGGGCCACGGCGGGCCGGTGAGGAGACTCTGCAACCACTCCTGCGAGCGGGCAAACGGCGACAGAAAACCCGCCGAAATCCCGCCGTACCACGCTCCCCCACGCCGCTCCGTAGCGCTCCGACGGGCGCCGCTCTAGCTGTCGCGATCCCGGCCGTAGAGCGGCTTGGCGTGGGGCACGGTGGTTCACGACGGAGCACCCCAGTTCACCTGAGAACTCGTTCTTGGCCCTCTTTTAATCCGCGGGTCGTGGGTTCGAGCCCCACGGGGCCCACCAGTGGGCCGCGCGCGGCTAGCCTCGGAACGTGGACGATCGGACGTCAGCTGTGGATGTCGGGATGCTGCTCGATGCGCGCTACCGCATCGATGCGCTCATCGGCACGGGAGGCATGTCGCGTGTCTACGCGGCGCACGACCTCACGCTGGGTCGCACGGTCGCGATCAAGATCATCACGGCGACAGGCGATGATCTCGATGCCGGCCAGCGGGTGCGGGTCGAGACGGCCGCGCTCGCGGCGCTCACCCACCCGAACCTCGTCGTGCTGCACGACGCGCGCCTGACCGGTCCCGGCCCCCGCTACCTCGTCATGGAACGTGTCGACGGCCCCTCGCTGTCGGCGCGGCTCGCCGAAGGAGCGCTGACGGATGCCGAGCTCACCCGCATCGCCGGCGAGCTGGCCGAGGCGCTGAGCGCCGTCCACGCCGCCGGTGTCGTGCACCGCGACATCAAACCCTCCAACATCCTGCTCGCGCCCGGCGCGACATCGAGCCGGCCGCGTCGCGCGAAGCTCGCCGACTTCGGCATCGCTCATCTGCTCGGCTCGGAGCGGATCACGCAGCCCGGCACCCTCATCGGCACCGCCGCTTACCTCGCTCCCGAGGTCGCTCTCGGTCACGCTCCGGCCCCGGCATCCGACGTGTACTCTCTCGGCCTCGTGCTGCTGGAGGCGCTCAGCGGTGCGCGGGCCTTCCCGTCCGCTCAGGGCGCGAGCCAGCTGCTCGCCCGACTCGCGCAGGACCCCGAGATCCCCGCGGACCTCCCGCCCCTGTGGGCGGGGCTGTTGCCCGCGATGCTCGACCGCGACCCGGCGGCGCGCCCGAGCGCCGCCGCGATCGCCGACACCCTCGCTGCTCCCCCGCGCGCGACGGGCGCAGAAGACACCCGCGTCCTCATCCCGCCGCTGCCGCCGGCGGAGCCCGCCGCCGCAGCCGCGGCGCGGTTCGATCGGGATGCGGCCGGGGCACGCCCGTGGTGGCGCCGCACTCCGCTGCTGATCGGCGCGGGCGCGGCGGTGGCCGCGATCGTCATCGCCCTGTCGGCATGGTCGGGACTGTCGTCGGCGCCGAGCGTCGAACCGTCACCGACCACGACGACGCCGTCATCGACGCCCACGCCCGCGGCGACCGACGCGAGCACGGTGTCGAACCCCGACCCCGTCGCTCCCGCCGACCCGAAGGACAAAGGCAAGGACAAGGGCGGGCCGGGCGAGAACAACGGCGGCAAGGGCGGCGGCCCGGGCAAGGACGGCGGCTGAGCCGCCCCTTCCCCCGGACGGATGCCGCGGTCAGCTGCCCAGAGTGCCGACGGACACGACCTGCAGGATCTCGCCGAACAGCCACACGCCGAGCGAGATCGCGGCGACGAAGCCCACGACCGTCGCCGCGACCCACGTCCACAACGGAGCCCAGCCGCCGGCGACGGTCCGCCGCCGCAGCACCACCGCGCGCCCGATCATGTAGACGGCCGATCCTGCACTCACCAGCACGAAGAACGACCATGCCCAACCGAACGGCGCCGGCACGCCGCGGCGCTTCAGCTCGCGCCAGTCGAGCCAGCTGAACACGATGAACGCGGCGTAGCACGCCCAGCCGATCAGGGAGATGCCGAGAGTGCGCATCTCCCACGACGTCAGGTCCGCGGTGGCCGCGGCCGCGGCCGTCCCCGAGCCCGACTCCGCCGCGCGCATCATCGCCGCGATGAGGGAGAGGTAGCCGTTCCAGTCGAAAAGGAAGATCGACAGCATCGGCAGCACGGATGCGGCGACCGCCAGCCACACCCAGATCGTCTGGGTCGGAACGTCGACGGCCGGCGGGGTGGCCCCCGGACCCGCAGGGGCGGGAGCCGTCGGGTAGGCCGGATACGCCGGAGCGACCGGCGCGGCGGGTGCGACCGGCGCGGCGGGATTCGGTGCGTATTCGCCGAACCGCGGCGCGGGCGCCGTCTGCGCGGTCCACTGGGTGCCGTCCCACCAGCGGCGCGCGGCGGCATCCGCCGGGTCGGGGTACCAGCCGGCCGGGGCGCTCACGAGGCCGCTCCGACCAGCTCGGCACCGGCGTGGGCGAGTTCGGCGAGCGCGGCATCCGAGCTCTCCGGCGCGACGCCCGCGATGAGGTCGGTCAGGACGCGGACGTGCAGCCCGTGCGCGATCGCGTCGAGCGCCGACGCGCGCACGCAGTGATCGGTGGCGAGGCCGGCGACATCCACCTGCGTGACGCCGCGGGCGCTCAGCAGGGACGACACCTTCTCACCGGCATCCGTGGTTCCTTCGAACAGCGAGTAGGCGGGCATGCCCTGTCCCTTCTTGATGTGGTGGGTCACGGCGTCCGTGACGAGTTCCGGGTCGTAGTCCGCTCCGGACGTGCCGGCGACGCAGTGCACCGGCCAGGTGTCCACGAAGTCGGGGGCCGCATCGGAGGCGAAGTGGCCGCCGTTGTCGGTGTGACCTTCATGCCAGTCCCGCGACGCCACGATCAGCGCGTAGTCGTCGGCGTGCGCGGACAGATACGCCGTCAGACCGCGCGCGACCGCGTCACCGCCCGCGACGGCGAGCGCTCCGCCCTCCGTGAAGTCGTTCTGGACGTCGACGATGAACAGTGCTCTGGTCATACCACCGAGGCTAATCCCTCGGGGCGGCTGCGGTCGGCGCCCCGGTCACAACTCCGCCGAATCGCCCCCACCACGTCGCCGCGACCGGCGTGTCGCGCCCGCCGCCACCGGAATGGAGGAGTTTCGCCCGGCATCGACGTCGGCCCGCGCGAGGCGTGAGGGCCACCAGATCCGCCGGCCGAGGTCGTACGCGACCGCCGGCACCAGCAGCGAGCGCACGACGAACGTGTCGAGCAGCACGCCGAAGGCGACGATGAACGCGAGCTGGGCGAGGAACAGGATCGGGATCACGCCGAGCGCGGCGAAGGTCGCGGCCAGCACGAGCCCCGCCGAGGTGATCACCCCTCCGGTCGCGACGAGCCCGCGCAGGATGCCGGGGCGTGTGCCGTGACGCTTCGACTCCTCCCGCACGCGCGACATCAGGAAGATGTTGTAGTCGACGCCGAGTGCCACGAGGAAGACGAAGCCGTACAGGGGCACGGCGGGGTCCGCCCCCGGGAAGTGGAACAGGTTGTCGAAGACGAGCGCGCTGACGCCGAGTGCCGCGCCGAACGACAGGATGACACTCAGGATCAGGATGACCGGGGCGACGACCGCCCGCAGCAGCAGCATCAGGATCACGAGGATCACGGCGAGGATCACCGGGATGATGAGGGTACGGTCGCGGATCGAGGTGTCGTTCGTGTCGAGGTCGATCGCCGTCGGCCCGCCGACCAGGGCGACGTCCGCGCCGAGCTCGGTCGTGAAGCTCGTCCGCAGATCGCGCACGGTCTGCTCCGCGGCCAGCGAGTCGGCCTCGTCCGACAGCGTCGCCACCAGCAGCACGTCGCCGTCGACGATCGTGGGCTGGGGCGGCGTCGCACTCGGCGGACCGGCCAGCGTGTAGACGGGGGCGCCGTTCTGCACGGAGACACCGATCTGACCCGACGCGGTGTCCTTTGCGGTCGCGGCGACGGACTCGATGCCGGGCGCCTTCTCGAGCACGGTGACGGCGTCGGCCACCCGATCCTGGGGCACGACGATGTAGGCGGGGCTGCCCGATCCCGCGGCGAAGTGCTGGGCGAGCACGTCCTGCCCGTCGCGCGCCTGCGACGCGCCCAGCACCAGGTCGCTCTGCGGCACCCCGTCGGCCTTGAGCTGCAGCACGCCGACGGATGCCGCGAGCAGCACGACCGTCGAGATGATCCACACGGGCCGCGCGTGGCGCGCGACCAGCCGCGCCTGGCGGCCCCAGAAACCGCGGACGGGGGCGTTCGGGTCGGTGACGAGCCGCTCGGCGTTGTCCCCCGGGTCGCCGTCGGCGCCCTTCGGGATGAAGGGCCAGAACGCCGCGCGCCCGAAGATCGCGAGCAGCGCCGGCAGGAACGTGAGGGCGGACAGCACCGCGAACGCGATGCCGATCGAGGCGATCGGCCCGAGCGCCCGGTTGCTGGCGAGATCGCTCAGCAGCAGGCAGAGCAGCCCGGCGATGACCGTGCCGCCCGAGGCGATGATCGGCTCGAACGCGCCGCGCCAGGCGGTGATCGCGGCATCCCACCGCTTGGCCCCCGTGCCGATCGCTTCGCGGAAGCGTGCCGTGTAGAGCAGGGCGTAGTCGGTGGCGGCACCGATGACGAGGATGAACAGGATGCCTTGCACTTGCCCGTTCAGCACGAAGATACCCGCCTTGGCGAGCCACCAGACCGTCAGCAGCGCGACGCACAGGGCGAAGGTCGAGGTGAGCAGCACGAGCACCGGCAGCAGCGGCGAGCGGTAGACGATCACCAGGATGATGAACACCGCCCCGAGCGCGACGGCGAGCAGCAGGCCGTCGATACCGAGGAAGCCCGCCACCAGATCGGCGGTGAACCCGGCGGGGCCGGTGACCCACGCCTCCAGGCCCGACGGCAGGTTCTTCTCGATGCTCTCGCGGACGGCCGTGACCGTCTCGCCCACGTCGCCCGCGGTCGAGATCGGCACGAAGAACTGCACCGCCTCGCCGTCTTCGGACGGGATGGCCGGCGACACCTGCTCGACGCCCTCGACGCCGGAGATGGTCGAGGCAAGGTCGGAGATCTGGGTGAGCTGCGCCGCGCTGAGCGCCCCGTCGCCGGTGACGACGATGACGGCGGGGATGCTGTCGCCGCCGGTGAACTGCGAGAGCCGCTCCTGCACCTGCGTGGACTCCGCCGAGGACGGCAGGAACGAGGACTGGTCGTTGGTCGCGACCTCGTCGACCTTGCCGAAGTAGGGGCCGCCGATGGATCCTCCGACGAGCCAGATCAGGACCAGCAGAACGGGAATGCCGATACGCAGCCAGCGCGTCGGGGTGTCGGTGCGACGAGTCATGTCGCTAGCTTATCTAGTAATAAGTCCCGCATGCCAGCGCCGTGCTGCGCGGTGACGCGCACTCACCCGCGGACGAAGTAGAGCACCCAGCCCGTGACGAGACTGATCATGCCGAGCGCGAGCATCCCCGCCGCCGACCAGGTCAGCGCACGCAGCCCGGCGGGGCGCCGCTGCAGCCGCATGCGTCCCTGCCAGCCGTGGCGGTACCAGATGGATGCCGCGTCGGCGTCGCCGATGACCGCGGCATCCGCCGCCGACAGGGGCGCACTGTTCGCGTCGCCGTCCGCGTCGAACCACCGCGCGAGCGGATGCTCGCCGTCGCGGTCGATGATGGCCTCCGCCGGGAGCCACGTGCCGTCGGCCGCCCACACGACGACCGCCGCGGCGGCGAGCACGACGAACGCGCCGAGTCCGACCCACGTGAAGATCTCGATCAGCGCGTCGATCGCGTGATCCATGGAGTCTCCCTGGGCGAGGGGAAGTGTGGAGCCGCCTAAGGGAATCGAACCCTTGACCTATTCATTACGAGTGAATCGCTCTGCCGTCTGAGCTAAGGCGGCGCAGGGAGCCGGAGCGCCATGCACGATGATCGATCCTACAGGGTCGGGGCGCCTCTCGCGAACCGGTCGCCGGGGCCGGCGACGCCGACCCGATCCGGCGGTGTCGTCGTGTTACGTCCCGATTCTGATCTGGACGCCGGATCTGCCTACCGTCGATGAGGCACCGCGACGAGGCGAGCGCGGAAGCCGACCCTGCAGTCCTCCCGCGCCACGCGGTGCCCCGACCCACAAGGAGCACCACCCATGTCCAAGAAGACCCTGGCCGCCGCTCTGGCGCTGCCGCTCGTCCTGCTGCTGAGCGCGTGCGCCTCCGGCGCCGCATCGCCCTCCGACTCCGCGGGGGCCTCCTCCGACCCCGTGCGCATCGGCGTCGTCGGCGCCGGCGACCCCTACTGGGAGACCTACAAGGAAGCCGCTGCCGCCGAGGGCATCAACGTCGAGATCGTGAACTTCGACTCCTACGACCAGCCGAACCCGGCTCTGTCGGCGGGCGAGCTCGACCTGAACCAGTTCCAGCACATCATCTACCTCGCCACCTACAACGTGAAGGCCGGAGACGACCTCGTGCCGATCGGGGCGACCGCGATCTACCCGCTGGGCCTGTACTCGACCAAGTACGCCAGCGTCGCCGACATCCCCGCCGGTGAGACGATCGCCGTCCCCAACGACGAGTCCAACCAGGCGCGCGCGCTCCTGGTCCTGCAGTCGGCGGGCCTGATCACGCTGAAGGACGGCGGGTCGATCTTCTCGGCCGTCGCCGACATCGAGCCGGGCTCCAAGGTCAAGGTCGAGGCCGTCGCCGCCGACTTCACCGCCTCGTCGCTCCCCGACTTCGCCGGCGCGGTCGTGAACAACGACTTCGTCGCCAAGTCCGGACTGACCAAGGACCAGCTGCTCGCGCAGGACGATCCGGCGGACTCGTCGGCGTTCCCGTACATCAACATCTTCGCGGCCAAGGCCGCGGACGCCGACAACCCCACCTACGCGAAGCTCGTCGAGCTGTACCAGAACACCGCCGCTGTCCAGGAGGGCGTGCTGGAGGCCTCGGGCGGCACCGCGGTGCTCCTGAAGACGCCGGTCGCCGATCTGGTCACGTCGCTGAAGAAGACCGAGGACGACATCCGCGCCCAGCAGTGATCGCCCCGCGTGTGCGGCCCGTCGGAAGGCGGGCCGCACACGCGTGCGTCGTCTCCGCCTCGACCCGGATCGGGAGCCCATGAGCATCATCAGACTGACATCGGCCACGAAGGTCTTCCCCCCGCAGACGAAGGGGGCACCGCCCGTGGTCGCCCTCGACGACGTCTCCCTCGACGTCGCGGCGGGTGAGATCTGCGGCATCATCGGATACTCCGGCGCGGGCAAGTCCACCGTGCTCCGTCTCATCAACGCGCTGGAGACGCCGTCGTCGGGACGCGTGGAGATCGACGGCTCCGACATCACCCGGTTCGGTGAGCGGGAGCTGCGGAGGCTGCGCGCGGACATCGGCATGATCTTCCAGCAGTTCAACCTCTTCGACTCGCGGACGGTCGCCGGGAACGTGGCCTATCCGCTGGAGGTCGCCGGCCGCCCCCGTGGCGAGATCCGCTCACGCGTCGCGGAGCTCCTCGAGTTCGTCGGCCTGTCCGCCAAGGCGCAGAACTACCCCGAGCAGCTGTCCGGCGGGCAGAAGCAGCGGGTCGGCATCGCGCGCGCTCTCGCGACGAGCCCCCGCATCCTCCTCGCCGACGAGGCGACGAGCGCGCTCGACCCCGACACGACCCAGGAGGTCCTGGGCCTCCTCCGCCGGGTGAACGCGGAGCTCGGCGTCACCATCGTGCTCATCACGCACGAGATGGAGGTCATCCGCACCCTCGCCGATCGCGTCGTCGTGATGGAGCAGGGCCGCGTCATCGAGACCGGCACCGTCTTCGACATCCTCTCCGCCCCGCAGCATCCGGCGACCGCGCGCTTCGTCGCCAGCGTCATCGACGACGTCCCCACCGGCGACGACCTCGCCGCCCTGCGCGCTCGGCACGACGGACGCATCGTCACGCTGGACGTCCGCGACGGCGTCGCCGCACAGGCGGACGTGTTCGCCGCCCTGGCCGCCCACGGCGTGCGCTTCGAGGTCGTGCACGGCGGCATCAACGACATCCGGGGCCGCGTCTTCGGACACCTCACGCTCGCCGTGACCGGTGACGCGGATGCCGTCACGCGCGCGCTGGCCGCGGCATCCGCGCACGCGCCCCTGACCGAGGAGGACCCCCGTGGATAGGCTCATCACGCTGCTGCCCCAGCTCTGGGAGGCGACGCTGGAGACGCTGTACGTCGCGAGCGCGGCGCTGGTGCTGGGCGGTGCCGGCGGCCTGCTGCTCGGTCTCGCCCTCTACGCGACCCGCCCGGGCAGCCTCTTCCCGCAGCGCGCGGTGTTCGGAGTGCTCAACGTCATCGTGAACACGATCCGACCGATCCCCTTCATCATCCTGCTGGCCGCCGTGCAGCCCATCGCGCGCGGGGTCGGCGTGCCCGGCATCGGCGTGCCGTTCGCGGTGTTCGCCATCACGATCGCCTCACTGTTCGCCATCAGCCGCATCGTCGAGCAGAATTTGCTGACCGTGCGCCCCGGGGTCATCGAGGCCGCGCGCGCAGCGGGTGCGAGCCGGTCGCGGATCCTCTTCCGGCTCGTCCCCCGGGAATCCCTGGGCCCGCTCGTGCTCGGCTACACCTTCGTCGTCGTGGCGCTCGTCGACATGACCGCGATGGCCGGCGCCGTCGCCGCCGGCGGACTCGGCGAGTTCGCGATCAACTACGGCTTCAAGCAGTTCAACCCGTGGGTGACCTGGTCGGCCGTGCTGGTCATCGTCGTGATCGTCCAGCTGGTGCAGTTCGTCGGCAACGCGCTCGCCCGCCGGGTCCTGCGCCGCTGAGCGACCTTCCGCGCGAGCTCAGCAGGTGAGCCCGTTCAGCGGCACCGTGCCGTCGACCAGGTAGTCCTCCACGGCCGTGTCGACGCACGTGTTGCCCTTGTTGTAGCCGGTGTGCCCCTCGCCCTGGCGGGTCACCAGCACCCCCGACGACAGCTGCTCGGCCAGCGACACCGACCACTCGTACGGCGTCGCGGGATCGTTGGTGGTGCCGACCACCACGATGGGTGCGGCGCCGTCGGCGGCGATCTTCTCGCGCACGCCCGTCGGCGGGTACGGCCAGACCTCGCACACGTCCACACCCTGCCAGTACGGGGCGATGGTCGGCGCCTTCTGACGCACGAGCGCGTCGGCGGCATCCTTGTCGGCCTGCGAGGAGTCGAGGGGGTAGTCCATGCAGTTGTAGGCCCGGAAGGCCTCGGTCGAGTTGTCCTGATAGGTGCCGTCGGAGCGGGCGTAGTAGAAGTCGGCCAGCGTCAGGGCGGTGTCGGCGTCGCCGGCGAGCGCGTCGGTGAGGGCCTTGCTGAGGTAGGACCAGCTGTCCTGCGAGTACAGGGCGGCGATGATCGCGGTCATCAACGTGTCGGCGCCCAGCTCACGCCCGTCCGAGCCGGTCAGCGGCGAGCTGTCCACGCTCGCCAGGAGCGTGCCGAGAGCGGCCATGCCCTCGTCGACGCTGCCCGAGAACGGGCAGGAACGGCCCTGCAGACAGTCGGCCATGTAGGCCCGCAGCGCCGACTCGAATCCGATGGCCTGTGTCGTGCTCACGTCCAGTCCCGACACCGACGGATCGATCGCGCCGTCGAGCACGAGGCGCCCGACGCGCTCGGGGAACAGCTTGGCGTACGTCGCGCCGAGGAAGGTGCCGTACGAGTAGCCCAGGTAGTTGAGCTTCCTGTCGCCGAGCACGGCGCGCAGCAGATCCATGTCGCGCGCCGCGTTGTCGGTCGTGATGTACGGCAGGATGCCGTCGCTTCCCGCTTCACAGGCCTTCACGAAGTCCTGGTTGCGGGCCGTCAGCTCGTCGGTCCAGCCCTGGCTGCCACGCGGATCGGCGGGGATGTCGAAGAGGTAGGCGTCCATCTCCGCGGCATCGAAGCAGCGCACCGCCGTGGAACGGCCGACGCCGCGCGGGTCGAACCCGATGACGTCGTACACGTCGGAGAGCGCCGCACCGACCGCGAACGACGACGACTGCGCGATGAGATCGTAGCCGCTCGCGCCGGGTCCGCCGGGGTTGGTCAGCAGCGACCCGATGGCGTCGCCGTCGGTCGCGGCGCGGCGGATCACGGCGAGATCTATGGTCCCCACCGAGGGATCGGTCCAGTCCAGCGGTGCGGTGACCGTCGCGCAGTCGAAGCTCCCGGCATCCGCGCCGCTGCACGCCTGCCAGTCGAGCTGCTGCCCATAGAACTCCTCGAAGCCGGCGGGAGCCCCGTCGACGTCGGGTTCGCGGCTGGGCGCCGGTGTGGCGGCGCTCTCCGGGGGGATGGCCGCGTACAGGCAGCCGGACAGCATCGTGGTCGCCGCCGCGAGGGCGGCGATCGTGACCACGGCGCGCCGGACGACGGATCGGCCGACGACGGAACGACGACGGCGGTGGGATGTCTCGGTCACAGTGTCCTCCCGCTCGCGACGGTCACGAGCATGCTCTCCAGGGCCAGGGCGGGGGCGGCGTTGCCCTCCAGGTTCGTGCGCGTCTGCGAGATCGCGTCCAGCACCACCAGCGTGCGGAGGGCCGACCAGGCATCGGCGAGGGCGCGCAGTTCGGACGCCAGCTCGCGGTTGATGAGATCGTCGCCGCGACCGAACTGCAGCATGAGCACATCGCGGAACATCGACTCGAGATCGGTGAGCACGCGGTCGATGCCGTCGCGCAGGCTGCGGGTCGCGCGCCGCTTCTGGTCGTCCTCCAGCGCGCTGAGCTGACCGCGCACGGCGGGCGGCACCGCCGCGCCGGCGACGATGCCGAGGGTGCGCAGGAGCGACGCGCGCTCGGCCTCATCGCGCTCGGCCGTCAGCGCCTTGGCGTCGTCGGTGGCCAGCTGCACGATCCGCGCCGCGGTCTCGACCGCTCCCCCGACGCCGCGGACCGACAGCACGGCGCGCAGCGTCTCGTCGCGGCGGGCGCGCGCGCCCTCGTCGGTGGCCAGGCGCACCGCCATGCCGATGTGGCGCTGCGCGAGCCGCGCCGCCTGCTCGGCGGTGGCCGGGTCGACGCCGGTGCGTGCCACGATGAGGCGTCCGACGTCGGCGACATCGGGTTCACGCAGACGCAGCGTGCGCACGCGCGAGCGGATCGTGGGCAGGAGGTCGGCGTCGCTGGGCGCGCAGAGGATCCACACGGTCCGCTCCGGCGGCTCTTCGAGCGCCTTGAGGAGCACGTTGTTGGTGCGCTCGACCATCCGGTCGGCATCCTCCATCACCATGACGCGGTAGCGGCCGAGCGACGGGGAGAAGTAGGAGCGCTCGACGAGCGCGCGGGCGTCTTTGATCGAGATGATCACACCCTCGGTGCGCAACGCGGTGAGGTCGGGGTGCGTGCCGGCGAGCACCTGACGCATCGCGTTCTCATCCCCCGGCTCGGCGATCAGCGCCGCGGCGAACGCGTACGCGAGGGTCGAGCGGCCCGAGCCGGCCGGGCCGGTGATGAGCCACGCATGCGCGAGCTGAGCGGGATCGGATGCCGCGGCGCGCAGCTGCTGCAACGCCTCGTCCTGGCCCCACACCTCGCCCCACGGGACCTCCGTCCCGGGCTCCCCCTCGGCGATCGGAGCATCCGCAATCATGCCCCCAGCCTACGTGCCCGCACGGACACCCCCAGGGAGTTCTCCCCCCAGCGGCGAGCCGCCATGTCTTGTGCGAGCCGCCACGGCGCGTCCGGCCCGGGGCGTGGCGGCTCGGGCGCGGGATGGCGGCTCGGCGGGGTGGGGTGGGGGCGGGGTCAGGCGAGGCGGTGGGCGATGTGGGTCTGGATGGCGGCGGCCAGCTCGGCGGCGGGGAGCGCGGCGTCGAGCACGAGGAAGCGCTGCGGATCGGCGGCGGCCAGGCTCAGGAACGCGACGCGGACACGATCGTGGAACTCGGCCTTCTCCGCCTCGAGCCGGTCGAAGGGCTTGTCGGCGGCATCCAGTCGCCGACGGGCGGCGGCCGGATCGAGGTCGAGGAGCACCGTCACGTCGGGAAGCGCGTCCTCCGTGGCCCACAGCGACAGCTCACGCACCTGGTCGGCATCCAGCACACGCCCTGCACCCTGGTAGGCCACCGACGAGTCGAGGTAGCGGTCCTGGATGACGACCTCGCCGCGGTCGAGGGCGGGTCGCACGAGCGTCGCGACGTGCTGGGCGCGATCCGCCGCGTAGAGCAGCGCTTCCGCGCGCGGGGCGACCTCGCCGCGGTGGTGCAGGACGATGTCGCGGATCAGGACGCCGACCTCCGTGCCGCCGGGTTCACGGGTGCGCAGGACCGTGCGCCCCTGATCGCGCAGCCAGCGCTCGAGGAGGCTCGCCTGCGTCGTCTTCCCGGTGCCGTCACCGCCCTCGAACGTGACCCACAGTCCCCGGGTCATTTCTTCTTGGCGGCCGGCTTGCGCGTGGTCGTGGTCGTCCGGCGGGTCGTGCGCTTGGGCGCGGGCCCCTTCGCACGCTTGTCCGCGAGCATCTGCACCGCGACCTCGAAGGTGATGTCGTCGGCGGTCTGCCCGCGCGGGATCGTCACGTTCGTGGTCCCGTCGGTGACGTAGGCGCCGAAGCGGCCGTCCTTGATGCGGATGGGCTTGCCCGACACCGGATCGGCCTCGAACTCCTTGAGGAAGCTCGCGGCGCGGTTGGCGTACTTCGGCTGCGCGTAGATCTCGAGCGCCTGCTCGAGGGTGATGTCGAAGATCTGGTCCTCGCCCGCGAGCGAACGCGAGTCGGTGCCCTTCTTCAGGTACGGACCGTAGGGGCCGTTCTGCGCCGTGATCGGGGTGTCGGTCTCGGGGTCGACACCGACGGTGCGCGGAAGCGAGAAGAGCTTCAGCGCGGTCTCGAGGTCGATCGTCTCGGGCGACATGCTCTTGAAGAGCGAGGCGCGGCGCGGCTTGGGCGCCTCGACCTTCTTCTTCGCGACCCGCTTCTTCGGCGCCGACTCGGCCGCGGCCTCGGCGACGGGCGCGGACTCAGGCTCGGGCTCGGCGGGGAGCACCTCTTCGAGGTAGGGACCGAAGCGACCGTCCTTCACCACGATGTCGCGCCCGTTCTCGGGATTCTGTCCGAGCACGCGGTCGCCGGCGATCGGGGCGTCGATGAGCTCGCGCGCCTTCTCGGGGGTGAGCTCGTCGGGGGCCAGATCGCCGGGGACGTTGACGATGCGCGACGTGCCGTCCTCGTTGGGCACGTCGAGGTAGGGGCCATACCGGCCGAAGCGCAGGGTGGCGACGTCGCCGATCTTCGTCGCGTTGATCTCGCGCGCGTCGATCTCGCCGAGGTTGTCGAGGATGTGACGAAGGCCCACGTGGTTCTCGGAGCCGAAGTAGAACTCCTGCAGCCACGCGACGCGCTGCTGCTCGCCGCGCGCGATCGCGTCGAGGTCGTCTTCGAGCGCGGCCGTGAAGTCGTAGTCGACGAGGTCGGCGAAGTGCTCCTCGAGCAGCCGCACGACGCTGAACGCCAGCCAGCTGGGCACGAGCGCCTGACCGCGCTTGGTGACGTACTCGCGGTTGATGATGACGTCGATGATGCTCGCGAACGTCGAGGGACGACCGATGCCCTTCTCCTCCAGCGCCTTCACGAGCGACGCCTCGGTGTAGCGGGGCTTGGGGCTGGTGGCATGCCCCTTCGGCTCGACGTCGTGCAGCGAGAGCACGTCGCCGACGGCCAGCGGCGGCAGCGACTGGTCGTCGGACTTGTCGGCGTCGCCGCGCTTCTCGTCGCGCCCTTCCTCGTACGCCTCGAGGAAGCCCTTGAAGGTGTACACGGTGCCGGATGCCGTGAACGACGCCGTGCGGCCGGCTGCCTCGGTCTCGAGCGTCACCGTGGTGGTCTCGTACTTGGCGTCGGACATCTGCGAGGCGACGGTGCGCTTCCAGATGAGGTCGTACAGGCGCAGTTCGTCGCGGTCCAGCGACGACGACACGGATGCCGGGGTGCGGAAGGAGTCGCCCGAGGGACGGATCGCCTCGTGCGCCTCCTGCGCGTTCTTGCTGTTGTTGCGGTAGCTGCGCGGGTTGGCCGGCACCGCCTTGTCGCCGTACAGCGCCACGGCCTGGGTACGCGCCGCCGTGACCGCCTGCGTGGACAGCGCGGTCGAGTCGGTGCGCATATAGGTGATGTACCCCTTCTCGTAGAGCCGCTGAGCGACGCCCATGGCGTGCTTCGCGCTCATCGAGAGCTTGCGACCGGCCTCCTGCTGGAGCGTGGAGGTCGTGAACGGGGGCTTGGGGCTGCGGGTTCCGGGCTTGGCCTCGACGGCCGTGACGGTCGCCTCCCCGCCCGCCTCGATCGCGGCGGCCAGCTCGCGCGCCTGCGATTCGGTGAGGACGACGACGGCCTTCTTCAGCTGTCCGGCATCGTCGAAGTCGGTGCCGCGCGCCAGCGGAGCGCCGTCGAGGCGGGCCAGGCGGGTGGCGAACGCCTCGCCGCCGGAGGCGGCGAGCGCCTCGACATCCCAGTACGACGCCGAGACGAAGGCCATGCGCTCGCGTTCGCGGTCGACGACGAGGCGCGTCGCAGCCGACTGCACGCGCCCGGCGGAGGTGCCCTGTCCGACCTTCCGGCGCGTGACGTCGGAGACGTCCCAGCCGTACAGACGGTCGAGGATGCGGCGCGTCTCCTGCGCGTCGACGAGGGCGAGGTCGAGCTCGCGGGTGTTGTCGACGGCGGCGCGGATGGCGTCCTTGGTGATCTCGTGGAACACCATGCGCTTGACGGGGACCTTGGGCTTGAGGGCCTCGAGCAGGTGCCACGCGATGGCTTCGCCTTCGCGGTCTTCATCGGTGGCGAGCAGGAGCTCGTCGGCGTTCTTGAGGGCGCGCTTGAGCTCGGCGACGGTCTTCTTGCCGCGCTCGCTCTCCACATAAAGAGGAGTGAAGCCGTTCTCGATGTCGATCGAGTACTTTCCGACCGAGGTCTTCTTCAGCTCGGCGGGGATGTCCTTCTTGTCCGCGAGGTCACGGATGTGACCGACCGAGCTGAGCACCTCGTATCCGTCGCCCAGGTATCCCTGGATCGACTTCATCTTCGTCGGCGACTCGACGATGACGAGCTTCTTGCCCCCAGCACTCTTGACAGCTGCCACGTGGCGTCCTTTCTCCGATGCACACCATACACACCGCTCGACGTGGAGGACGCTGGGAGCCGCCGCCTCACCCATCACCGGGAGGGGGCCCGGCTCGCGCGCGAGCCTCCGCGACAAGCACCCCCAACCCGAGGCGGACGCGGACCGTCGCGATCGTTCCGACCACGTCGCACGCCACGACCGCGGCACCCGCCACGGCCGCGACATCGACGGCGCGTTGGCACGCCGTCCCCGGCACGAGGCCCGCGGCCGTATCGGCGGCGGCGAGGGCTGCGGCATCCGCGATGCCGGCCGCGCGGGCTCCGATGACCGCCGCCGCCCCGGCGGTCACGACACCGACCGCGACGGCCGACGCGACGGCGACCGCGGCGAGCGCGGCCGCTGCCCCCGCCATCAGCGATCCCTCCTCATCATCACTGTCGTCACCGTCCGCCGTCGAGGGCGCAGGAGCGGGCCCGCAGCTCGGGCAGCGGAAGCGGGATGCCGGGGGACGCCGTCGCGGTGACGCACACGAGATCGCCGTCGGCGGTGACCCCGGCGACGTGTCCACCGGCGATCGCCTGCACGATCTCGCCGGCGCGATCGGGCTCGCCGCGCGCGGCGAGCCTCGAGGCCTGCGCGGCCGCGTGCTCCAGTCGCACCTGCCGTCCCACCGCGGACACGGCGCCCGCGGTCAGCGCCACGACCAGCAGCACCGCGGGAACGATGACGGCGAACTCCGCGGTCGCCGAACCGCCGTCATCGCCCCGGCGACTCATGCGACCGTGAGTGCGCGGCGGACCAGATCGGTGAGGATGCCGCGCACCTCGTCGCTGCGCATGATCACGACGAGCAGCCCCGCGAACGCGACGGCCGCCATCGTCGCGACGGCGTACTCCGCCGTGGCGGCACCGTCCTCGTCGGCGTACAGGGCGCGGGCGCGTCGAGCGCTCAACGGCGGCAAGGACGCGGTCGCGGTCCTCGGCGAGGGGCGGTCGAGTGATGAGAGTGACATGGGATCTCCTTTTCGTGACGGTGGACGAGCGGGCACGGGGTGACGGCGGCGGTGTGCCGCCGAGGCAGCGGGGG
>NZ_BCWI01000026.1 GCF_001592125.1 Microbacterium hominis NBRC 15708 | reverse complement strand
GGTCGCGTTGGAGCTCGCGATGGCGTTGCGGGTGTCGGATCGGGGTGTGCAACGCCGGATGTCGGAGGCATACCTGCTGAGCACCCTGTTCCCGCGGACACTTGAGGTGTGGGCGGGCGGGGAGATCGATGCCGCTCATGCGTGGGCGATCAGCCGCACCGGCACGCTTCTCACCTCTGAATCAGACCGGGCGCGGTACGAGAGTCTCGCCCTGGAGGCGGCCCGGTCGGAGTCGCCTGCGCGGATGAGCGCGGCGGCGAAGGCGATCGCAGCGACCATCGACCCGGCCGCGTTCACCGAGGCCGCGCAGCGCGCGTACGACGAGAGATCCGTGCGCTTGTTCGCCTTGGACGATGGGATGGCCCGGTTGATCGCGGATCTTCCCGCGCCGCTCGCCCACGCCATCCACGACACCCTCACGGCCCGGGGTCGGGCGATCCTCGATCAGACCGACGAGGACACTGAGTCCAATGCCATCACTGGCGTCGATATCGATGTGAACACGCGCGTCGCCGGGGGCACGAGCGACACCCGCCGTGGCGAGACACTCATCACCAGCTCCGTCCGCGCCACCGACGCGACCTGCACGACCACGCCGATCGTGAAGGACTCCCGCACTCTGGCGCAGGTCCGCGCGGACATCCTCACCGACCTGCTCCTGACCGCCACTGCCTCCACCCGCGCCACCGGTGCCGGAGTGGAAGCGGTGACGGCGCAGATCCAGGTGACGGTCCCTGCCCTCACCCTCGCCGGCGACCCGAACAGCGCCCCGGCCCTGCTCACCGGCTACGGGCCCATCGACCCGACGATCGCCCGACGCCTGGCCGCCCTGGCCCCCGGGTGGGATCGCGTGTTCATCGACCCCGCCACCGGCATCCCCGTCGCCGTCGACCGGTACCGGCCGTCCGCCGAGATCCGCCGTTACCTCGCTGCACGGGATGAACGCTGCCGCACCCCCGGCTGCACCCGCCCCGCCCACCGCTGCGACCGCGACCACACCACCCCCGCCAGCCACGGCGGCCACACCGCCCCCGACAACCTCGCCCACCTCTGCCGCCGCCACCACACCGTCAAACACCACACCGCCTGGCAGGTCCGACACCTCGGCCACGGCACCCTCCAATGGACTTCACCCACCGGACGCCACTACGAAGACCACCCACCCAGCCTGGTCAGATTCGTCCCCACCACCGCCACACCGGCCGAGCCACCACCCTTCTGACGCCGCGCGTCGCGGGCGCCTCGGGCGTGTTGCTCGAGGATGGTGGGGCTCGATGTCGAGGTGAGCGGGAACCATACGATGGGGAAATGGACTTCCTCGCCGCTCCAGTTCTCAGCAATGAGTTCGTGCGTGTGGAACCGCTCAGCGCGGCGCATCGCGCCGACCTGGTCGACGCCGTTCGAGTGGGCAATATGTGGGAAGCCTGGTACACCCACATCCCCTCGCCGGACGAGATGTCGGGGACCATCGAGAAACGTCTCGCCGCGCACACTGAGGGCTCGATGGTTCCGTGGGCTGTGATCGATGCCGCCTCCGACCGTGCCGTCGGCATGACGTCGTACCTGAACATCGAGCCGACGAATCGACGCCTGGAGATCGGAGGCACGTGGCTGGGCAGGAATGCGCAAGGAACAGGGATCAACCCCGCCGCCAAGCTGTTGCTGCTGAGTCGCGCGTTCGACGATCTGGGCTGCGGGGCAGTCGAGTTCCGCGCGCACTGGCACAACCGGCAATCCCGCACGGCCATCGAGAAGCTGGGCGCGAAGCAAGACGGCGTGTTGCGTAACCACACGGTCTTCGAGAACGGGACCATCCGCGACACGGTCGTGTACTCGATCATCGACGGGGAATGGCCGACCGTGAAGTACGGCCTTCAGGAGCGCCTCAATGCCCTCCGCTCCACCGAGAGCTCGCGCTAGCAGAGGCAGGTTCCCGCAACACTCCCTACCGCGACTGCGCGACCAGTCGCCGCACGACGGGGGCGTATCCCTCCGCCGACACGGTGACCGTGATCTCTCCCTCGCCCGTGGCGCGCACCACGGCGAGCGCGCGTCCGTCGTGCGTGCGACGCGACGGACCGGCGAACGACTCCGTCGTCCGCGCACGGCTCGACCCGAGCGCCGCCAACTCGCCCGCGCCGGTCACCTGGACCGTCACCTCCGTGTCGCGGTCGCACACCACGGCGCCGTCCGTACCGGTATCGGCACTGGCTTCAGCGGCATCCGCGAGCTCGATCACGAGATGGGCGAGGCCGCCGTCGGCGTCCACGGCATCCTGTTCGGCACGAACGCGCAGCGCGAGCGCGCCCGCGGTGACCAGGTCGGTGCGACCCACCTCCACCCCGCCACGCCACGCGATCGCCACCAGCCGCCCCGGGCGGTAGTGCGTCTCGAACCGCGCGATGAGCGGCCGCGGGTCGCCCACCGGCGCCCGGCCGATCAGGCGGTCGCCGTCCGCGTCGACCAGACGCAGCTCGACCTCCTCGGCATCCGCGTACACGTCGACGGTCACCGGCGCACCCGCCTCGACGGCCCACGACCACGACGACACGACGTCGTCCCACGACCAGGGCGTCTTCTCCACCGGCCGGCCGTGGTGCGCGGGCCGGTGCACGGCGATCGCCGGCGCGCGCCGCAACCCGAACGCGATCTCCCGGTAGAAGGATGCCGGGGTGCGCCGCCCCGTCAGATCGATGTCGCCGCACTGCGCGAGCAGATACGGGTACGGCCCGGCCGTGCCGGTCGAGCGGTACCCGTCGACGTCGGTGTACTCCACCCGACCGATGCCGGCCTCGCCGACGTAGTCCCACCCGGTCC
Source organism: Microbacterium hominis NBRC 15708 (assembly GCF_001592125.1). GTDB lineage: Bacteria > Actinomycetota > Actinomycetes > Actinomycetales > Microbacteriaceae > Microbacterium > Microbacterium hominis. The sequence continues at coordinate 30,822 of NZ_BCWI01000026.1, read as the reverse complement.
AGGTGAAGTCGCCGATGACGTGCGGCAGCCGGCGCACCTGCTCCCACAGGTGCGCGATGCGGTCGGGGAAGGTCTCCGAGCCGACGATGATGCGGTCGGGGAACAGCTCCGCGTCGAGCTCGTAGCGGGCATCGCCGTAGTTGAAGCCGACGACGTCGAGCACGGCGGCCGACTCCTCCGTGGAGCGGGTGATCAGCTCCGACGCGTTCGCGGCGGCCATCTGCGCGCCGAGTCCGGCCATCATCGTGTTCGGGTCGGTCGCGGCGATCTCGCCGAGGATCTCCGGCAGCCGCTCCATGTTCGCGATCACACCGTTGATGCCGTTGGTGACGTAGCGGGTCGGGTCGAGACGGCGGAACTCCTCGGCGATGCGCCGGCTCCACGTCGCGCCGTGCGGCGTCGCCAGCTCGAGGATCTCGTTGCCGATCGAGTACAGGATGACGCTCGGACGGTTGCGGTCCTTCGCGACGAGCGCGGCGACCGACGCGGACCACCGGCCGTCGAAGCCGACCGACGCGTCGAAGCCCGTCTTGGCGCGCGTCCACACGTCGCTCAACTCGTCCATCACGAGCATGCCGTGTCGGTCGCAGGCATCCAGCAGCGCCCGGGAGGCGGGGTTGTGCGCGCTGCGGATCGCGTTGAACCCGGCATCCTTCAACAGCCGCACGCGCCGGTCTTCGGCGTCGGGGTGCGTGATCGCCCCGAGCGCGCCGTTGTCGTGGTGGACGCACGCGCCGCGGAGATCCACCACGACGCCGTTGATGCGCAGACCGTGCTGCGGGTCGAGCTGCAGGCGCCGGATGCCGAAGCGGACGGCATCCTCGTCGAGCACCGCACCGCCGCCCTCCACCTCCTCCCCCACCGCCTCCCCCGCGGCCTCGTCGGCGAGCGTCACCCGCACCTCGTGGAGGGCGGGATCGTCGGGCCCCCACAGCGCGGGGCGCTCGACGATCAGGCGCGCCCGGGCGACGGCCGACGCCCCGGGCAGCACCGTCACGGGCGCGTGCGTCGCGGCGACCGTGCCGCCGCGGGGATCGACCATCTCCCAGCGCAGGCGGAGCGTGCGGGTGTGACGCGTGAGGTTCTCGACGCGCGTGGCGACCTCGACGACCGCACGCTCGGCATCGATGTCGGGGGTGGTCACCGTCGTGCCGTCCAGGCTGAGATGCACGGGGTCGGCGACCACGAGGTGGACGGGCCGGTAGATGCCGGCACCCGTGTACCAGCGACTGTCGCGGTGGGCGCGCGCCTCCACCGTGATCGTGTTGGTGCGACCGAACCGCAGGAACGCGTCGACGGCCACCGCGAACGCCGCATAGCCGTCGGGCTGATGGGCCGCGAAGTCGCCGTTGACGTAGACGACGGCGTCGCGGTAGACGCCCTCGAACTCGATCGTGACGCCTTTGTGCTCCCACGCGGCGGGCACCTCGAAGGAGCGCGCGTAGACGAACACCCCGCCGGGGATGTAGCCGGTGTGGACACCGCCGTCGTTGTCGGCGCCGCGGGGAAGATCGCGCAGCGCATCGTGCGGGATCGCGACCGGCACCGGCGCCGTCGCCGCCTCCCGGCTCTCGAACGCGGCGAGCTTGGGCGCGACCGTCCACCCCTGGTGGAAGGGCAGCCGGATCACGGGGCGACGTCCGGCTCGGCACCCATCCGCGCGTCGAGGATCTGCTCCAGCGCGTCGAGGTCGTAGCCGCGCACGAACCCGCGGAAGAACTCCGCGAGCGCCTCGGCCATGTCCGTCGACGTCGGGTCGAGCAGCCACTGCACCTGCAGGCCGTCCATGAGCGCGGTGGTCGCCACCGCGGCGCGGAAGGGATCGATGGTGCCGATCAGACGTCCGTCGGCCTCGATCTTCCGAAAGGCCGCCGCGATGCTGGAGCGCACGTACTCGTAGCGGCGCAGGAAGTAGCCGTGCGCGGGGTGCGTCGGCGACGTGGCCTCGGCCGACAGGGTGCAGAAGAGCTCGATGACGCCGGGGATCGAGGCGTTGTAGCGGGCGAGCTGCACGAGCGCGCGCAGCGTCTCGACCCCGTCCTCGTCGTCGAAGTCGACGACCTTGCGCGATTGCTCGTCGCGGTGGTCGAGCACCGCGAGCAGGAGCGTGCTCTTGTTCTTGAAGTGGTGCAGCAGGCCGGCTTCGCTCATGCCGACGCGCTGCGCGATCTCCCGGAGGGATCCCGCCCGGTAGCCGCCCTGGGCGAACACCTCCAGCGCCGCATCGAGGATCGCGTTGCGCGTGACCTCGCTCTTGGCGTATTCGCCGCGCTGTGCGCGTCGCGGTGTCGTCGTCTCGGTCATCGTGACCATCGTGCCCCATCCCGGTCGCCGCGGTTCGGCGCCGTCGGCACCAGTGTGCACGGTTTCATAACGAAAACCTAGTAGTCGTTAGATATTTGACTTCAAAACCTAGTGCTCCTTCGGATTTGCTGCTAGCGTCCCCCGACAGGGCGGTCCGCAGGGGTATCGCCCACCCGAGAAAGGGACCAAGGATGTTCCGTTGGAAGGCCACAGCAGCCCTCGCGGTCGTCGCTGCACTCGCACTCACCGGCTGCGCCGGTGGCGGGGAATCCGGCGGCGGCAGCGGGTCGAGCAGTGAGCGGGCAGACCGCCTCACCCTCATCACGATCGCCGCCCCCACGAGCTACGACATCGGCGCGGGCGCCGAATGGGGCAACCGCAGCGAGTACTTCGAGGCGGTGTTCGACACCCTCCTCCGACAGGACTCGAAGGGTCAGCTCCAGCCCAACCTGGCCACCGAGTGGTCCTACAACGACGACAAGACGGTCCTCACGCTCACGCTGCGCACCGACGCGACCTTCACCGACGGCACGCCCGTCGACGCGAAGGCCGTCGTCGCCAGCCTGGAGCGCTTCCGCGACGGCACGTCGCCGCAGGCGGGAACCATGAAGGGCAACGTCTACGCCGCCACCGACGACCACACGGTGACCATCACGCTGACCGCCCCGAACCCGGCGCTGCTCAACTCGCTCTCGCTCGCCCAGGGCCTCGTCGCCGCCCCGTCGTCGTTCACCGACGCGGACGTGGCCACCAAGCCGGTCGGATCGGGCCCCTACATCCTCGACACGGCCGCCACGGTCACGGGCACGACGTACGTGTACACGGCGAACCCCGACTACTGGAACAAGGATGCCGTCAAGTACGACAACCTGACCGTCAACGTGATCGACGACACCACCGCCATCCTGAACGCCATCAAGGCCGGCGAGGCCAACGGCGCGAAGATCGCCGACAACACGACCATCAGCGAGGTCGAGGGCTCGGGCTGGACGATCGCGTCCAACGAGCTCGACTTCCAGGGCCTGCTCCTGTTCGACCGCGCGGGCACGATGAACCCGGCGCTGGGCGATGTCAAGGTGCGCCAGGCCATCAACATGGCCTTCGACCGCGAGGCGCTCCTGCAGTCGCTGCAGAGCGGCTACGGCACCGTCACCGAGCAGGTCTTCCCCACCTCCTCCGTCGCGTACGACGCCGCGCTGGACTCGACGTACGCCTACGACCCCGAGGGCGCCAAGAAGCTGCTCGCCGAGGCCGGCTACGCGAACGGGCTGACGATCAGCATGCCCTCGGTCGCCGCCTTCCAGACCTCGTTCGACCTGATCAAGCAGCAGCTGCAGGACATCGGCGTCACGGTGCAGTACACCGACACCGGGACGAACAACTTCATCTCCGACATGCTGACGCCGAAGTACCCGGCGACCTGGATGGCGCTGCAGCAGGACCCCGACTGGCAGCTGATCAACTTCATGATCGCCCCCGGCGCGACCTTCAACCCCTTCAAGTCCCAGGACCCGAAGGTCGACGAGTACATCGCGACGATCCAGACCGGCTCCACCGAGGAGTCCGACCAGGCGCTGAAGGACCTGAACAAGTACCTGGTCGACCAGGCATGGTTCGCCCCGTTCTTCCGCGTGCAGGGCTCCTTCGCGACCGACGCGAACACGACCGTCGACTTCTGGCCGACGAACGCCTACCCGTCGATCTTCAGCTTCTCGCCGAAGAACTGATCCGCCGCGCTGCCCGCCTGCGGCCTCCGCAGGCGGGCAGCGCCGCTCGAACCCGGAGAGAGCCATGCTCACCTTCATCCTCAGGCGGATCGCCTCGGGCGTCGTCCTCGTCGCCGTCATCTCCTTCCTCGCCTACGTGCTGCTCTATGCGGCCGGCGGTGACATCGCCCGCCGCATCCTCGGCGAGACCGCCACGGCCGAGACGGTCGCCAAGAAGACCGAGGAGCTCGGCCTGAACCGGCCCCTCCTGGTGCAGTACTGGGACTGGCTGACCTCGGCGCTCACGGGCGACCTGGGCCGCAGCTGGTTCAGCGGCGAGCTCGTCAGCGTCAGCGTGTCGGGACGCGTCGGCGTGACGCTGTCGATCGTGATCGGCGCCACTCTCGTCTCCGCGGTCCTCTCGATCGTCCTGGGCGTGCTCGCCGCCCGCCGCGGCGGGTGGATCGACGGCCTCGTCCAGTTCCTCTCGCTCATCGGCTTCGCGATCCCCGGCTTCCTCATCGCCCTGGGCCTCGTGCTCGTCTTCGCGATCGAGCTGCACTGGTTCAAGGCGACCGGGTTCGTCCCCCTCACCACATCGTTCAGCGGCTGGATCGCGTCCGTGACGCTGCCGATCATCGCCCTCTCGCTGGGCGCCATCGCCACCGTCGCCCAGCAGGTGCGCGGCTCGGTGATCGACGCGATGTCCCGCGACTACGTCCGCACGCTCCGCTCGCGCGGCCTGTCGACGGGCTCCGTCGTCTACAAGCACGTGCTGCGCAACGCCGGCGGTCCCGCCCTCGCGGTGCTCGCGGTCCAGTTCATCGGGCTGCTCGGCGGCGCCGTCATCGTCGAGCAGGTCTTCGCGATCCCCGGCATGGGCCAGCTGACCGTCAAGGCCACGACGCAGGGCGACATCCCCGCCGTCATGGGCCTGGTGATCGTCTTCGCGATCATCGTCGTCGTCGTCAACCTCCTGATCGATCTCGTTCAGGCCGCTCTCAACCCGAAGGTGCGTCTGTCATGACCGCTGTCGACGTTCCCCCCGCCGTGCCCGTGGCGCCCGTGCGCGTCTCGCTGATGCGCCGGCTCGTGCGCCGCCCGCTCGGCCTCGTCTCCCTCGCGTTCCTCGCCCTGGTCGCCGTGATCGCGATCATCGGTCCCGTCATCGCCCCGCAGGACCCCAACTACGCCGACATCCGCGCGATCCTCGCCCCGCCCGGCGGCGCTCACCTGCTCGGCACCGACAGCGCCGGCCGCGACGTGTTCTCGCGTCTGCTGCTGTCGACGCAGACCAGCATCGCCGCGGCGCTCGTGGCGCTGATCACCGCCCTCCTGCTCGGCGTCGTGGCCGGCTTGATCGCCGGCTACTACCAGGGCTGGTTCAACACGGTGGCCACCTGGGTCACCGAGCTGAACATGGCGCTTCCGGCGATGGTCGTCCTGCTCGCGGCGCGCGCCGCGCTGGGCCCCTCCGTGTGGCTGTCGATGCTCATCTTCGGCGTCCTGCTGTCGCCCGCCTATTTCCGGCTGGTGTTCGCGTCCGTCACGGCCGTGCGCGCCGAGCTCTACGTGGATGCCGCGCGCGTCTCCGGCCTCAGCGACGTCCGCATCATCGGCCGCCACGTGCTGTCGGTCGTGCGCGCGCCGATCATCATCCAGTCGGCGATCATCGCGGGCATCGCCATCGCGATCCAGTCCGGCCTCGAGTTCCTCGGCCTCGGCGACTCGTCGGTGCCCACCTGGGGCGCCATGCTCAACGACGGCTTCAAGAGCATCTACAAGCAGCCCACGCTCATGCTGTGGCCGTCGCTGGCCATCGCCCTGACCTGCATCGCCCTGACGCTGCTCGCCAACGTCATGCGCGACGAGCTCGAGCGGACCGTGACGGTGCGCCGCAAGCGCCGCCGCGCCGTCACGACCGCCACCGGCTCGATCGCCGCGGTGACGACGTCGGTGCGACTCGGCGGCGGCGACCTCGTCGACCCCGACGAGCCGCCGGTCCTCGACGGCGCCGACGTGATCGTGCACCCCGAGGACGCGCGCAGCAAGGCGAGCGCGACGGTGCTCCAGGTGCGCGACCTGCGGGTCGGCTACGACCAGCCGGACCGCTCGCACATCGAGGTGGTGCACGGCGTGTCCCTCGACATCCGCCGCGGCGAGGTCCACGGCCTCATCGGCGAGTCCGGATCGGGCAAGACCCAGACGGCGTTCGCCGTCCTGGGGCTGCTCCCGCGCGGCGGCACCGTCACCGGCGGCTCGATCCTCTACGAGGGCACCGAGCTGGCCGACGCCTCGGAGCGCGTGTACTCCGGCATCCGCGGCAAGCGCATCGGCTACATCCCCCAGGAGCCGATGAGCAACCTCGACCCGTCGTTCACGATCGGCAGCCAGCTGGTCGAGCCGTTGCGCAAGAACCTGGGCCTGTCCAAGGCCGAGGCACGCGAGCGCGCGCTCGATCTGCTCGCCCGCGTCGGCATCCCGCAGCCCAAGCGCACCTTCGACGCCTACCCGTTCGAGGTGTCGGGCGGCATGGCCCAGCGCGTGCTGATCGCCGGCGCCGTCTCGACCGACCCCGACCTGATCATCGCCGACGAGCCGACGACGGCCCTCGACGTGACGGTGCAGGCCGAGGTGCTCGATCTGCTGCGCGACCTGCAGGCGGAGCGCAACATGGCGATGCTGCTGGTCACGCACAACTTCGGCGTCGTCGCCGACCTCTGCGACCGCGTGACGGTCATGCAGAACGGCCGCTTCGTCGAGCAGGGCCCCGTGCGGGCGATCTTCACCGACGCGCGGCACCCGTACACGCAGACGCTGCTGGACGCGATCCTCGACGAGGGTCCCGCCCGCGGCCCCCTCCTCCCCACCACGAACGGAGCCGGAGCATGAGCGCGCCGCTGCTGGAGGTCACCGACCTCGTCGTCGAATACCCCGGCAAGGGCTTCCGCGCCGAACCGTTCCGGGCGTTGAAGGGCGTCTCCCTCGACATCCTGCCGGGCGAGACGGTGGGACTGGTCGACGAGTCCGGATCGGGGAAGACGACGCTGGGGCGCGCCGCGCTCGGGCTCGCGCCGGTCACGGCAGGGACGATCCGCTTCGATGGCCAGGACATCTCGCACCTGGGGCGACGGGAGCGCCGCGCCCTCAGCTCGCAGATCCAGGTCGTCTTCCAGGACCCGTACTCGTCGCTGAACCCGTCGATGACCATCGAGCAGATCCTGACGGAGCCCCTCACGGTCGCCGGCGTCGGCTCGGCGGAGGCCAAGACCCGCGTGCGGGAGCTGCTGGATCAGGTGGGCCTGCCCGGCGATGCGCGCAGCCGCCTGCCGCGTGAGTTCTCGGGCGGCCAGCGCCAGCGCGTCGCGATCGCCCGCGCCCTCGCGCTGAGTCCTCGCCTCATCGTCTGCGACGAGCCCGTGTCGGCGCTGGACCTGTCGACCCAGGCGCGCGTGCTCGACCTGTTGATCGAGATCCAGGAGCGCACGGGCGTCGCCTACCTCTTCGTCACCCACGACCTCGCCGTCGTCCGTCACGTCAGCCACCGCGTGGCCGTCATGTACCGGGGCGAGATCGTCGAGGCCGGCGACGGCGACCAGGTCACCTCTCGGCCGCAGCACCCCTACACGCAGCGGCTGTTCATGGCGGCCCCCGTGCCCGATCCCGACAAGCAGGAGGAGCGCCGCCTCGCCCGACGAGCGGTGCTCGCGGCCGAGGCCGCCGCACGATGAGTCGCCCGAACATCGTCTTCGTGATGTCGGACGACCACGCCGCCCACGCGATCTCCGCCTACGGCAGCAAGGTCAACGCGACGCCGCACCTGGACCGTTTGGCACAGGAGGGTGTGCGCATGGATGCCGTCTATTGCACGAACTCCATCTGCAGCCCGTCCCGGGCCACGATCCTGACCGGCACCTACAGCCACATCAACGGCGTCTCCTCGATCTGGACCGAGATGGACTACCGGGTGCCGACGTTCATCGATGTGCTCCACGGCGCCGGATACCGCACCGCGATGTTCGGCAAATGGCATCTCGGCGAGCACGGCAACGCGCTGCCGCGCGGGTTCGACGCGTGGAAGATCTTCCCCGGACAGGGCGACTACGTCGACCCGGAGATGATCGATGAGAACGGCAGCCGGCCGGTCCCCGGCTACGCGACGGACATCGTCACGGACCTCGCGATCGACTGGATCGACGAGGTCTCCACGAGGGGTGATGAACCGTTCTGCATGATGGTCCACCACAAGGCGCCGCACCGGCCGTGGGTTCCGGACGAGAAGCACCACCACCTCTACGCGGACGGCACGATCCCCGAGCCCGACACGTTCTTCGACGACCACGCGACGCGCAGCAAGGCCGTGCAGGGCGTGCGTATGACGATCGCCGACGACATGGGGGCGGACGACCTGAAGGAGGAGGTGCCGGCGCATTTGCGCGGCCCCGAGAACCGCGAGGCGCGCATGCGCTGGAAGTACCAGATCTACATGCGCGATTATCTGCAGTGCGTGCAGTCCATCGACGACAACGTGGGCCGACTGCTCGACCACCTCGCCGAGCGCGGCCTCGCCGAGAACACGATGGTCGTCTACACCTCCGACCAGGGGTTCTTCCTCGGCGATCACGGCTGGTTCGACAAGCGACTCATGTTCGACGAGTCGCTGCAGATGCCGATGCTCATCCGCTGGCCGGCCGAGATCCCCGCCGCGAGCCGCTGCGCGGGCATCGTCACCAACGTCGATTTCGCCGCGACCTTCCTGGACGTGTGCGGGATCGACGCGGCATCCGCCCTGCCCACCTCGCAGGGCCGCAGCTTCCGCCCGCTGCTGCGCGGCGAAGAGGTGGAGGACTGGCCGGAGGCCGCGTACTACCGCTACTGGGAGCACGACGACCCGATCCATGCCGCTCCCGCGCACTACGGCATCCGTACCGCGACGCACAAGCTCATCCACTACTACGGGGTGGGCATGGGCGTGCCCGGTGCCTCGGATGCCGAGTTCGAGCCCGAATGGGAGCTGTACGACCTCGTCGCCGATCCAGCCGAGCTGCGCAACGTGGCCGACGATCCCGCGTACGTCGAGGTGCGCGCCCAGCTCGAGCAGACCCTTCGCGAGTACCAGGACCACTATCGAGACCTGCCCTATGCCGGCCCCGACACTCCCCGACCCGACTGGGGGCCGTACGACCACGAGCTGCTGGCGCGCGTCGAGCAGTACGTCAGCCAGATCCGCGCATCCTCCTGATGACCGCGACCACACCCACCCCCGGAAGGACCTCCATGACCTCCCCCGTCGACCACCTGCGCCCGCTGCTGGAGGCCCTCACCCTCGAGCAGAAGGCCGCCCTCGTCCAGGGCGCCGACTTCTGGACGACGGTGCCGCTGCCCGAGATCGGGCTGCGGGCGATGACCCTGTCGGACGGTCCCGCCGGCGTGCGCGGGCCGCGCTGGGACGAGCGCGAGCCGTCGCTGAACCTGCCCTCCGGGTCGGCGCTGGCCGCGTCGTGGGATGTGGATCTGGCCTACCGCTACGGCGCGGCCGCCGCGGCGGAGGCCCGCGCGAAGGATGTCGACGTCGTCCTCGGCCCCACCATCAACCTGCACCGCAGTCCCCTCGGCGGCCGCCACTTCGAGTGCTTCAGCGAGGATCCGGAACTCTCCGGCGCGCTGGCGGCCGCCTACGTCGCCGGCCTGCAGGACAACGGCGTGGCCGCCTGCCCGAAGCACTACGTCGCCAACGACTCGGAGACGGACCGTTTCACGGTCGATGTCGAGGTCGAGGACCGCGCACTGCGCGAGCTGTACCTCGCCCCGTTCGAGCGCGCCGTGACCGAGGCGCACGCCTGGAGCATCATGAGCGCGTACAACGCGGTCGACGGCGTCACGATGACCGAGAACGATCTGCTCGAGACCCCGCTGAACAGCGAATGGGGCTTCGACGGCGTCGTGATCAGCGACTGGACGGCGGTGCGCTCGCTCGACGCCGTCGCGGCCGCGCAGGACCTCGCGATGCCCGGGCCCGCCCCCGCGTGGGCCGACCTGGTCGCCGCCGTCCGCGACGGTCGCGTCGCCGAGGAGGACCTCGACCGCAAGGTGCTGCGCCTGCTCCTGCTCGCCGAGCGCGTCGGCGCCCTCGGAGACGCCGGCCCGGCCGGCCGCGCCGCGGTGCCCGCGATCGACGGCCCCGCCTTCGCCCGCGACGCGGCCGTGGCCGGCACCGTGCTGCTGCGCAACGACGGCACGCTGCCGCTGGAGGCGGCATCCCTCGGATCGGTCGCCGTCATCGGCCAGAACGCCCGTGACGCCCGCACGCAGGGCGGCGGCAGCGCCACCGTCGTCCCCGCGCACGTCGTCTCACCGTTGGAGGGTCTGCGCGCGGCGCTTCCCGGCGTCGAGGTCTCCTACGAGCTCGGCGCCCTCGTGCAAGACGGCGTGGTCGAGATCCCGCTGGCCCAGCTGCAGAACCCCGTCACCGGCGAGCCCGGTCTGCGGGTGCGTTTCCTGGACGACGCCGGCACGGAGCTGTTCGCCGAGGACCGCCGCTCGACGGCGCTCGTGTGGTTCGGCGGCGACGCGCCCATCGCCGCGAGCCGCACGGTCGTGTTCGAGACCCGCTTCACCCCCGCCGAGACGGGCGCGATCGAGCTCGGGTTCGCGGGCGCGAACCCCGGCCGCCTCTTCGTCGACGGCGAGCTCGTCCTCGACGACAGCCCGGTCATCGAGGGCACCGACCTCGGCGCCGCCTTCCTCAACCCGCCGTCGCTCACGACGACGGTCGCCGTCACCGCGGGCGCGCCCCGCGACATCCGCGTCGAGTTCACGTGCGACCCGCAGGGCGCCCTCGCCGGCGCGCTCAGCGCCACCGTCGGCATCGCGCCCACGCCCACCCCCGACGCCGAGCTCGTCGCCCGGGCCGTGGCCGCCGCGGCATCCGCCGACGTCGCCGTCGTGGTCGTCGGCACCACCTCCCGCGTCGAGTCGGAGGGCTACGACCGCGAGAGCCTGGACCTTCCGGGCGCGCAGGACGCGCTCGTGCGCGCCGTCGCGGCGACGGGCACGCCCACGATCGTCGTCGTCAACGCCGGCTCGCCGGTCGCGCTCCCCTGGGCGCAGGAGGTGTCGGCCGTCGTGCAGGGCTACTTCGGCGGCCAGGAGTTCGGCCACGCGATCGCCGACGTGCTGACCGGCGCCCGCGAACCCGGCGGCCGCCTGCCGACCACCTGGCCCGCGACGCTCGCCGACGTCCCCGTGGTCGACGTCACCCCGCAGGACGGCGTGCTGCGCTACCGCGAGGGCATCCACATCGGCTACCGCGCCTGGCTCAAGGAGGCCGCCGCACCCGCCTTCCCCTTCGGCCACGGTCTCGGCTACACGACCTGGTCGTGGGACGACGCGCAGCGCGACGGCGACGCGGTCGCGGTGACGCTGACCAACACGGGTGCGCGCACCGGGAAGCAGGTCGTCCAGGTGTACGCCGAGCGCGCCGCTTCGGCGGTGGAGCGTCCCGAGCGCTGGCTGGTCGGCTTCGCCGCCGTCGAGCTGTCGCCGGGAGAGACGGGCACCGTCTCCGTTCCGCTCCCCGACCGGCGACTCGCGTATTGGGACGGCGGCGGGTGGCGCGTCGAGCCCGGCACGTACATGCTGCGTGTCGGCGCCTCGGTCGTCGATCTGCCGCTCGCGGCATCGTGGACGGTGACCGCGTGAGCGCGCCGATGCCCGCCGTCGAGGCGAGCCTGCTGCAGGGCGCAGCCGATGAGCGGCTCGCGGCCGTCGTCGAACGCCTCGACGGATACCTCCGCGAGGACGACGGCCTGTCGTTCCAGGTCGCCGCGTTCCACCGGGGCACCCCGGTGCTCGACGCCTGGGGCGGTCCCGACATCCGCGCCGACTCGATGCTCATCCCCTTCTCGGTCACCAAGAACACGATCGGGCTCTCGATCGGGCTCCTCCTCGAGCGCGGCCTCATCGACCTCGACGAACGCGTGGCCCACTACTGGCCCGAGTTCGCCGCGAAGGGCAAGGATGCCGTCACCGTCCGCGAACTGCTCTCCCACCAGGCCGGGCTCCCCCAGGCGAGCACGCCGCTGACGTGGGAGGAGCTGTGGGACCATCACGCCGCGGCCGCCCGTCTCGCCGACACGCGACCCTTCTGGCGACCGGGGAGCGCGTTCGGCTACCACGCGATCACGATCGGCAGCCTCGGCGACGAGCTCGTGCACCGGGTGACGGGCCGGACGCTGCACGAGTTCTACGAGCGCGAGATCCGTGCCCCCCACGGGATCGACTTCCACCTGGGCCTGCCGGCCGACGAGGAGCACCGCTTCACGCCGCTCAAGCCGATGGTGCGTCCCGCGTCGGCCACGGCGACCCCGCAGTTCTCCGCCTTGGGGCCCGTGGTGTTCGGACCCCTCAGCCGGGACATCGACCACACCAACTCGCCGCGCAACTACCGGTACGGCCACGCCGCGACCGCCGGGACGGGGACGGCCCGCGGGCTCGCGCGCCTGTTCGCCGCCGCGGTCACCGGCGTCGACGGCGCCGCCCCGTTCCTCTCGTCCGACACGGTCGAGCAGATCGGCCAGCAGCAGGTCCGCGGCTACGACGAGGTGCTGCACCAGCACGACCGCGCCCACGCGATCGTCTTCCAGAAGCCGTCCCAGCAGCTCGCCTTCGGCGGCCCCCGGGCCTTCGGCCACGACGGCGCGGCGGGGGCGCTGGCGTGCGCCGACCCCGACACCGGCGTCACCTTCGCCTGGACGATCGTGCGCGGCCCGTGGCCGGGCGGCGCCGACCCTCGGGCCGTGTCGCTCGCGCGCGAGCTCGGCACCCTGCTCGGAGCGTGACCGTGAGCACCGTGATCGAGAGCCTGCGCGCCGAGGTGCGCGACGACACCGCCTTCGTCCCGACCGCGCGTCCGCGGCTGAGCTGGGTCGTCGGCGGGGACGTCACCGGCTGGCGGCAGGCGTCGGCGGAGCTGTCCGACGGAGCGCAGCAGGTCACGCTCACCGGCGACGAGAGCGCCCTCGTGGCGTGGCCGTTCGCCCCGCTCACCGCCGGTGAACGGCGCTCGGTGCGGGTGCGCGCCCACAGCACGGACGGCCGGTCCACGCCCTGGAGCGCACCGCGCGAGGTGGAGGCGGGCTTCCTCGCCGACGGCGAGTGGGTCGCGCTGCCCATCGGCCTCGCCGAGCCCGCGCGTGCGGCGCAGCCCGCCGAGGTCCGCACGAGGTTCACGCTCGATCGCCCCGTCACCCGCGCGCTCCTGTTCTGGACCGCGCTCGGCGTCGGCGAGCCCGCCGTCAACGGCGCCCCCGTCACGGCGGACGTCCTCTCCCCCGGCTGGAGCGCCTACCGCGACCGCCTGGTCCTGGAGACGGTCGACGTCACGGCGCTCGTGCACCCCGGCCCCAACGAGCTGTCGGCCACCATCGCCGGCGCCTGGTACACCGAGCGCTACGGGTTCTTCACCTTCACCGACCGCCTCTACGGCGACCAGCCGTCGCTGCTCGCGCAGCTGCGCGTGACCTACGCCGACGGGACGGTCGCCACGGTGGCCGCCACGGGCCCCGGGTGGGAGGCGAGCGGGGACGGACCGGTCGTGGACAGTGGGATCTACGCCGGCGAACACCAGGACCTGCGCCGCGACGCCGCCGGCGCATCCTGGAGCCCGGCCCGCGTCGGCCCCGCGGCGCGGCCGGGCTACGACCGGGTCCCGGTGCCCGAGCCGCGCATCGCCCCGCCCGTGCGGCGGATCGAGGCGCTGCCCGTCGCCGCCGTCGTCACGAGCGCCTCGGGCGGCACGATCCTCGACTTCGGTCAGAACCTCGTCGGCCGCCTGCGCCTGCGCGTGCGCGGGGCGGCGGGCACGCGCGTGGTCGTGCGTCACGCCGAGGTGCTCGAGGACGGCGAGCTCGCCCTCCGCCCCCTGCGAAACGCCGCCGCGACGGCCACCTTCGAGCTGTCCGGCGGCGACGACGTCCTCGAGTCGCGCTTCAGCTTCTACGGCTTCCGCTACGCGGAGATCACGGGCCTCGACGTCGCCCCGGAGGACGTCGAGGCGATCGTCCTGCACACCGATCTCACGCGTACCGGCTGGTTCACGGCATCCGACCCCCTCGTCGACAAGCTCCACGAGAACGTGCGGTGGGGCATGCGGGGCAACTTCCTCTCGATCCCGACGGACTGCCCGCAGCGCGACGAGCGTCTGGGCTGGACGGGCGACATCCAGGTGTTCGCGCCGACCGCGACGTTCCTCTACGACTGTGCGGGCTTCCTCGCGTCGTGGCTGCGCGACCTCGCCCACGAGCAGGCCCGCGCCGACGGGGTCGTCCCCCTCGTGGTACCCTCGGCGCTGCCGGCGTTCGCCGGGGGCGGGCCCACCGCCGCGTGGGGAGACGCGGCCACCGTGGTGCCGACCGTCCTGTGGGAGCGTTTCGGCGACCGCGAGGTCCTCGCCGCGCAGTATCCGAGCATGCGCGCGTGGGTCGAGGCGGTGCTGCGCGACGCGGGCGACGGTGGTCTCTGGGCGGGACGCATGCAGCTGGGCGACTGGCTCGACCCCGCCGCCCCGCCCGACAAGCCGGGCCAGGCGAAGGTCGACGTCGACATCGTCGCCACCGCCTATCTCGCCCGCTCGCTGCAGCAGGTCGCCGACGCCGCGGCCCTGCTCGGGCACGAGGCGGATGCCGCGCGCTACGGGGCCCTCGCCGCCCGCTCGCGCGCCGCCTTCGCCGCCGAGTACGTCACCCCCGCCGGCCGCATGATGAGCGACGCGCCCACGGCGTACGCGCTCGCGCTGCAGTTCGATCTGGTCGAGGGGGACGACCTGCGCGCGGCGCTGGGCGCACGGCTCGCGGCCCTCGTCCGGGAGGGGGGCTACCGCATCGGCACCGGCTTCGTCGGCACGCCGCTCGTCGCCGACGCCCTCACCGCGACCGGCCACCTCGACGCCGCCGAGCGTCTGCTCACGCAGACCGACTGCCCGTCGTGGCTGTACCCGATCACGCAGGGCGCCACGACGGTCTGGGAGCGGTGGGACTCGCTGCTTCCCGACGGCACGGTCAACCCGGGCGAGATGACCTCGTTCAACCACTACGCGCTCGGAGCCGTCGCGGACTGGCTGCATCGCACCGTGGCGGGGCTCGGCCCGGCATCCCCCGGCTATCGCCGCCTGCGCGTCGCACCCCGCCCCCTCGCGTCGCTCGACCACGCGTCGGCGCGCCACCTCACCCCCTACGGCGAGGCCGCCGTCGCGTGGCGCCGCGAGGGCGGGACGATCGTCGTCACCGCGACGGTGCCGGCCAACACGGATGCCGAGGTCGACCTTCCGGGGCTGCGCACCACGGTCGGCCCCGGCACGCACGAGTGGCGCGTCGAGGCGGCTCCGCCGGCGCCCCGTCCTCCGCTGCCCGGGCTCGACGCGGACCTCGCCGCCGTGATCGACGACCCCCGCGCCTACGCCGCCCTCCTCGAGGCACTCGCCGCCGCCGCGCCCGAGCGCGTCGCCACCGTGCGCGCCGAGACGACCTGGACGGCCGGGCGCCCGCTCGCGACCGCCCTGATGTTCACCCCGCCCCGGGTCCTCGCCGCCGTGGACGCCGCCGTCCGCGCGGCGACGACGCCGACCGCCTGACACCCACCCGAGGAGCACCATGTTCGACCGCGCCAGCACGTTCGGCGAGACGCTCGACAGTCCCGCCGGCCGCGCCGTGCTCGAGAAGCACCTACCCGGCATCGCCGCCTCGCCGATGGCGCAGCAGTTCCGCGACGCGCGCCTGGGCCAGCTGGTCGCCCTCGTGCCGGAGCTGGAGGACCCGTCCGCGCGCGACGCGCTGTGGGCCGCGCTGGCCGAGGTCGGCGACGGGACGGCGCGCGCACCGCACGCGCCCGCGATCGCGCCCGATCCCGCCTACGAGGGCGAGGACGTGCCCCGGGGCTCGGCCGTTCCGGCGCCGGCGGCGCCGACGCGGCGATGGGACCCGCTCGAGGTGCGACTGTCGGGTCCCGCGCACGGCAACCCCTTCGTCGACGTCGACCTCGACGCCCTGTTCACCCGACCCGACGGCACGACGGTGCGCGTCGGCGGCTTCTACGACGGCGACGGCGTGTACGTGATCCGTGCCCTCGCGGATGCCGAGGGCGAATGGCGCTTCGAGACCCGATCGACCGCGCGCTCACTCGACGGCGTGACCGGACGCCTCGAGGTCGCCGCCGCCCCCGTCGAGGCGCATGGACCGGTGCGCGTCGACGGGTTCCACTTCCGGCACGCGGACGGCGCACGCCACCGCCCGATCGGCACCACCGCCTACGCGTGGACGCACCAGAGCGAGGCCCGACAGCAGCAGACGCTGCGCACCCTGGCCGCGGCGCCGTTCGCGAAGCTGCGCATGTGCGTGTTCCCGAAGTCGTACCTGTACAACGCGAACGAGCCGCTCGACTTCCCGTTCGTCGGCTCGCTCGCGGAGGGCTTCGATCTCGAACGGTTCGATCCCGCGCACTTCCGCCGGCTCGAGCGTCGCATCGCCGATCTCGCGGCCCTCGGCATCCAGGCCGACCTCATCCTGTTCCACGCCTACGACCGGTGGGGCTTCTCCGACCTCGGCCCGGCCGTCGACGAGCGCTACCTGCGCTACGTGATCCGTCGGCTGACGGGCTTCGCCAACGTCTGGTGGTCGCTGGCGAACGAGTACGACCTGCTGTGGTCGAAGGACCTCGACGACTGGGAGCGCCTCGCCGCCGTCATCGGCGAGGAGGATCCGTTCGGCCATCTGCTGTCCATCCACAACTGCCGGCCCTTCTACGACTACGGCCGGCCGTGGGTCACCCATGTCTCCGTGCAGCGCGTCGACGTGTACCGGACGGCGGAGAACACCGACCAGTGGCGCGAGCGGTGGGGCAAGCCGGTGGTCGTCGACGAGTGCGCCTACGAGGGCGACATCGACCAGGGCTGGGGCAACATCACCGGCGAGGAGCTGGTCCGCCGCTTCTGGGAGGGCGCCGTCCGCGGCGGCTACATCGGCCACGGCGAGACCTACTATCCGCCCGCGCTCCCCGCCGATCCCGCCGGTCCCGCCGACGTCGACGCCGACGACCAGGACGACGAGGTGCTGTGGTGGTCGAAGGGCGGCGTGCTCCACGGCACCTCCCCCGCCCGCATCGCCTTCCTCGACCGGCTGATCGGCGAGGCCCCCGACGGCGTGTGGGACCCGCTGCCGGGCGACTGGGACGTGCCCTGGGGAGGCGACGGAGGCGGGCGTGTGCGCGTCGGCTACTTCGGGTTCAACCGCCCGCGCTTCCGCCACGTCATCCTCGGCGACGGCACCTGGCGCGTCGAGGTCATCGACACCTGGAACATGACGATCGAGGAGATCCCGGGCCACCACACCGGTCAGCTGCGGGTGGAGCTGCCCGGTCGCCCGTACATCGCCGTGCGTCTCACCCGGACCGACGCGTGAACGCGACGACCTGGACCGTCACGACGCCGGAGGAGCCGTGGCGCGCCGCGCCCCCGCCCGTCCTGGCGGCCCCCACGGCCATGCCCGACGTGATCGTGGCGGTCGACGACCCGCAGCAGGAGATCGACGGCTTCGGCGCCTGCTTCAACGAACTGGGCTGGGCGGCGCTCGGGCTGCTCACGGCGCAGGAGCGCGACGGCATCCTCCGCGAGCTGTTCGCCCCCGGGGTGGGCGCGTCGTTCGGGCTGTGCCGGATGCCGGTGGGAGCCAACGACTTCTCGTTGGACTGGTACTCGTACGACGAGACGCCGGGCGACCTCGCGCTGGCGCATTTCGACGCGTCGCACGACGACGAGACGCTCGTCCCGTTCATCCGCGCCGCACGCGCGCACCGGCCCGACCTGCGGCTGTGGGCGTCCCCGTGGAGCCCGCCGACGTGGATGAAGCGCAACGGCCACTACGCCGGAGCGATGCCGCATCCGTTCTTCGGCGACGTCGACAACGGGCTGCGACCCGAGCAGGTCGGCGCGGAGGGCACCGACATGTTCCGCACCGACGAGGAGCACCTGCGCGCCTACGCGGCCTACTTCGGCCGATTCGTCGACGCCTACGCCGAGCGCGGGATCCCGATCTCGATGGTCATGCCGCAGAACGAGTTCAACTCGCCGCAGGTCTTCCCCAGCTGCACGTGGACGCCGGCCGGGCTGGCCGCGCTGCTGCGCCACCTCGGACCGCAGATGGCGGCCCGCGGGGTCGAGGTGTACCTCGGCACCCTCGAGCGCGCCGACGACCGTCTGGTGGGCGCGGTGCTCGCCGACGATGCGGCGCCCGCGGTCGTGTCGGGGATCGGCGTGCAGTGGGCGGGCAAGGGCGCGGTCGCGGCGCTGCACCGCCTGCATCCGGACCTGCGCATCGTCCAGACCGAGCAGGAGTGCGGCGACGGCCGCAACGACTGGCGCCAGGCGCGCTACGCGTGGCGCCTCATGAAGCACTTCCTCGGAAACGGCGCGAACGCCTACCAGTACTGGAACATCGCGTTGCCCGAGGGCGGCCGCAGCCGATGGGGCTGGACCCAGAACTCGCTCGTCGTGGTCGATCCGCAGCGCCGCACCTTCCGGTACACCCCCGACTACCTCGTGCTCAAGCACGTGGCCGCGTTCGTGCGGCCCGGAGCCCGCGTGCTGCCGACGTGGTGCGTCGCGGGCCACGACAATCAGCTGGTGTTCCGCAACCCGGACGGCTCGGTGGTGGTGGTCCTGCACAACGAGCTGGCCGAGCCCCTGCCGATCAGCCTGCTGCTGGGCGAACGGGTGCTGTCGCTCGAGCTGCCGGCGGCTTCGTTCAGCACCGTCGTCATTCCGGCCTGAGCGGGCCCGAATCCTCCGAGAGCCGGCGCGAGGCCGTCGCCATGTGCGTCGCCATCGCCGAGGCGGCGAGATCGGCGTCGGCGGCGGCGACGGCGGCCTGCACGGCGGCGTGCTCGTCGATGGCCAGCAGGGCCGCCGCCTCGTCGTGCACCGCGCGGTCGGCGTAGACCTGCAGGAGCGACCGGACGACGTGCAGCAGGTCGACCAGCGTGTCGTTGCCGGCGGCCGCGGCGAGCGTCTCGTGGAACTCGGCATCCGCGCGGGCGAAGGCGCCCAGGTCGGCGGTGCCCGCCCGCATGCGATCGAGGGATGCCGCGAGGGCGGCCCGATGCGCGGCGTCGGCCCGTCCGGCCGCGAGGCGTGCGACGTAGATCTCCAGACCCGAGCGCAGTTCGAGCAGCTCGGCGGTGTTCTGCTGTCCGATCAGCAGTCCCCAGCGCAGCGTCTGCGGCAGCAGGTCGCTGGCCGTCCCGCGCAGGTAGGTGCCGGAGCCGGCGCGGACGTCGACGATGCCGAGGATCTCCAGCGCGGCGAGCGCCTCGCGAACGGCCGAGCGGCCGACGCCGAGGGTGGCGGCGAGCTGACGCTCGGGCGGGAGACGCGTGCCGGGCGCGAGCGAGCCGCCGGTGAAGAGATCCATGAGCCGTCGGGCGACCTCGGACACGGGCGTCCCGGACGGCAGCGCGCCGAGCGCCGCCGTGATCTCGGCGGAGCGGTCGTCCGGGTAGGCGGGCACGGGACCAACATACGGCAGTCGCCGTCACGGGCGAGATATTGGTCAACCGGTTCTTGCAATTGGTCAACCGGTTTGTCAGAATATCGACGGGTGAGCGGCAGCTCCCCGCCGGACCGATCGACCAGGAGTCACCGTGGACCCACTCCAGAGCACTCGTGCGCACGCCGCGACCGCGCGGAGCGCGCGATGACGCGGCTGTGGAACGATCCGGCCGACTTCGCCGACGAGATGATCGACGGCTTCGTGGCGGCGCACGCCCGCTACGTGCGCCGCGTCACGGGAGGCGTCGTCCGCGCCGCCGGCACCACGCCCGGCCGGGTCGCGGTCGTCGTCGGCGGCGGATCGGGCCACTACCCCGCGTTCGGCGGTCTCGTCGGCCCGGGCCTCGCGCACGGCGCCGCGATGGGGAACCTGTTCGCCTCCCCCTCCGCGCAGCAGGTGCACGCCGTCGCGTCGGCGGCCCACGCCGGCGGCGGCGTCTTCTTCGCGTACGGGAACTACGCCGGGGACGTGCTCAACTTCGACGCCGCGCAGGAGCGACTGCGCGGCGAGGGCATCGCGTGCGCGACCGTCGCGGTCACCGACGACATCATGAGCGCGGCCCCCGCGGAGCGGCACCGCCGCCGCGGGATCGCCGGCGACCTCGCCGTGTTCCGCATCGCCGGTGCCGCCGCCGAGGCGGGCTACGACCTGGACGGCGTGGCCCGCGTCGCGGCGCTCGCCAACGAGCGCACCCGTTCCTTCGGCGTCGCCTTCTCCGGGTGCAGCCTGCCCGGCGCCGACGCGCCCCTGTTCTCGGTGCCGCCCGGCCGGATGGCGGTGGGTCTCGGCATCCACGGCGAACCGGGCGTCGCCGAGACCGACATCCCGACCGCGGACGGACTCGCCGCGCTGCTCGTGGACGCGCTTCTCGGCGAGATCCCGGACGGCGTCGAGGCGAGCGGCGCCCGGGTGGTGCCGATCCTCAACGGGCTCGGCTCGCTGGCGCACGAGGAGATGTTCGTCGTCTACCGCCGCGTCGCCCATCTGCTCGCCGCCGCCGGGGTGGAGGTCATCGACCCGCACGTCGGCGACTACTGCACGAGCTTCGACATGGCCGGCACGTCGCTCACGCTCCTCTGGCTCGACGACGAGCTGGCCGCTCTCTGGGACAGCCCGGTCGACACCCCCG
Source organism: Microbacterium hominis NBRC 15708 (assembly GCF_001592125.1). Classification (GTDB taxonomy): domain Bacteria; phylum Actinomycetota; class Actinomycetes; order Actinomycetales; family Microbacteriaceae; genus Microbacterium; species Microbacterium hominis. Next base: position 10,087 of record NZ_BCWI01000026.1, on the reverse strand, counting down.
CGTACCGCCGCGGCGCGACGGCCGCGCCCGGCCCCGCGGCGCCCGCCCCCGCCGCGGTCACCCCTGCCGCGCCGAGCGCCGCGCCCGCGGCGCCTCCCGGCGACGAGGCCTCGCGCCGCTGCGCCGCCACGGTGGTCGATGTGCTCGGCACCATCTCCGCCACCATCGACGCGAACGTCGCGGAGCTCGGCCGGATGGATGCCGTCGCCGGCGACGGCGACCACGGCATCGGCATGCAGCGCGGCGCCCGTGCCGCACGGCACGCCGCCGCGGAGGCCGCCGCCGACGGCGCAGGCGCACGCGGAACGCTCCTGCGCGCCGCCGACGCCTGGTCCGACCGCGCCGGCGGCACGTCCGGAGCGCTCTGGGGCGTCATCCTCGGTCGCATCGCGGAGCACCTGGGCGACACCGGCGCGCCGGATGCCGCGGCGATCGCGGCCGGCGTCGCCGACGCCGTGCGCGCCGTGCAGCGGTACGGCGGCGCCGAGCCCGGCGACAAGACGCTCGTCGACGCCCTCCTGCCCTTCAGCGCCGAGCTCTCGCGCGCCGTGGGCGACGGCGCCGGCCTCGCCGACGCCTGGCCGCTCGCGGCCGCCGCCGCCCGCACCGCCGCGGACGCCACCGCCGACCTGGTGCCGCGTCGTGGCCGCGCCCGCACCCACGGCCGCAACAGCGTCGGCACCCCCGACCCGGGCGCGCACTCACTCGCCCTCATCGCGACCGCCGTGGGCCCCGTGCTCGCCGCACGCCCCTCCGAGAGGACCCCGTCATGACCGCACCCCTGCGCCTCGTCATCGGCAGCGACGACGCCGGCTTCGAGTACAAGGAGGTCCTCAAGCGCGACCTCCAGGCCCACCCTCTCGTCGCCGACCTCGTCGACGTCGGCGTCGACGCCGACGGCCACACGCCCTACCCGACGGTGGCGATCGAGGCCGCCGAGCGCGTCGCCCGCGGCGAGGCCGACCGCGCGCTCCTCATCTGCGGCACCGGACTGGGTGTCGCGATCGCGGCCAACAAGGTCCCCGGCATCCGCGCCGTGACGGCCCACGACTCGTTCTCCGTCGAGCGCGGCGTGCTCTCCAACGACGCGCAGGTGCTCACGATGGGCCAGCGCGTGGTCGGCATCGAGCTCGCGCGCCGCCTCGTCCGCGAATGGCTCACCTACCGCTTCGACGCCTCGTCGGCGTCGGCCGAGAAGGTCGCCGTCATCGCCGCCTACGAGAGCACGGGATCGTGCGGGTGAGCCCCGTCACGGTCGGCGTCAGCCTCAAGGCCTACTTCGACCGCGACCGCGCCCGCCGCTGGTTCGACGTCGTCGCCGCCGAGGTCGGCGCCCACCCGGCGGTCCGCGCCGGCGCCGTCGAGGTGTTCGTCGCGCCGACCTACCTGCAGATCGACGACGCCGTCCGTGCCTTCCGGGACACACCGATCGCGGTCGCCGCGCAGGACGTCTCCGCCCACGGCGACGGCGCGTTCACCGGTGAGGTCTCCGCGGCCGAGCTCACCCGCTCCGGTGTGACGCTGGCCGAGATCGGCCATGCCGAGCGGCGGCGCCTGTACCGCGAGACCGACGCCGACGTGGCCGCGAAGGTCGCCGCCGCCCTCGCCGCGGGCGTCGTGCCCGTGCTCTGCCTCGGGGAGAGCGCGCGCGAGGGTGCCGCGGCGGCCGCGGCCGCCACCCTCGCGCAACTGCGCGCCGCGACCGACAGCGCCCCCGCCGGACGGCTGGTCGTCGCCTACGAGCCGGTGTGGGCGATCGGGGCCGACGCGCCGGCGCCCGTCGCGCACGTCGCCGCGGTGACACGGGCCCTGCGGGTCGCGCTCGACGCGGATGCCGCACGCGCCGGCTCCGCCGTCGTCTACGGCGGATCGGCCGGCCCCGGCCTGCTCGCCCGCCTCGGCGACGCCGTGGACGGCCTGTTCCTGGGTCGGTTCGCGCACGACCCCGCCGCCTTCCGCGCGGTCGTCGACGAGGCCGCGCGGATGCCGGGGCTCGCGCCATGATCGGGCTGGGCACGTACGCCTTCTTCTGGCAGCACTCCGAGCGCGTCGCCCACCCCCTGTCGCTGGTCGGCGCCTTCGAGGCGACCCGCGCGCTGGGGGTCGACCTGTTCCAGATCTGCGACTACGCGCCGCTGGACGCGATGAACGAGCGGGAGCTGCGCGCGGCGGCGGCCGCCGCCCGCGACCTGGGCCTGACCATCGAGCTGGGCACGAAGGGCATCGCCCCGGAGCACCTGAGCCGCTACCTGCGGGTGGCCGAGGTCTTCGACGCCCGCCTGGTGCGGTCCATGCTCAACGGCCCCGGCTCGGCGCCCACGACGGCGCAGGCGCAGACGTGGCTCGGATCGTCCGTGCGGGACTTCGAGCGAGCCGGAGTGACGCTGGCTCTGGAGACGTACGAGCAGATCGCGACGTCGGACCTGCTCGCTCTCATCGCCGCCGTCGGCAGCCCGGCGCTGGGCGTGTGCCTCGACCCGGCCAACGTCGTGGCCCGGCTGGAGACACCGCGGACGACGGTCGAGCTCGCGGCGTCCGCCACGGTCAACGTGCACGTCAAGGACTTCGCCTTCGCGCGGCAGGACGGCTGGGTGGGCTTCACCTTCACCGGCACCCCCCTGGGGACCGGACTGCACGACTACGCGCACCTGCGGGCCGCCGTGCGCCCCGCCGCGCGCGGGATCAACGAGATCGTCGAGCACTGGCTGCCCTGGCAGAGCGACGCCGAGACCACCGTCCGCACCGAGCGGGAATGGACCCGCACCGCCCTGGACCACCTGAGGAGAACCCCATGAGCCACACCATCGCCGTCTTCGGAGCCGGAGGGAAGATGGGCACGCGCGTGTCCGACAACCTCGTGCGCACCGATCACACCGTCCACTACGTCGAGACGTCGCCCGCCGGTCGCGAGCGCGTGCGCGCCGCGGGTCGCGCGCTGTCCGAGGCCGCCGACGCGGTCGCCGACGCCGACATCGTCGTGCTGGCCGTGCCCGATCTCGCGCTCGGGCCCGTGACGGCGCAGCTGGTTCCGCAGCTGCGGCCGGGGACGATCGTGCTGACGCTCGACCCGGCAGCCGCCTACGCGGGCCTGCTGACCACCCGCGACGACATCGTGCAGGCCGTCGCCCATCCGTGCCACCCGTCGGTGTTCCTCGAGCGCACGTCGAAGGAGGAATGGGCCGACACCTTCGGCGGCGTCGCGGCACCGCAGGACGCGATCGCCGCGATCGAGAGCGACGACCCGCGCAAGAAGGCGATCGTCGAGGAGACGGTGCGCGCCATCTACGCCCCCGTCATCGACGTGCACTGGGTGAGCGTCAAGCAGCTCGCCCAGCTGGAGCCCACCCTCGTCGAGACGGTCGCGTGCATGATCGGATCCCTCCTCAACGAGGCGCTGCACGAGGCGATCCACACGATGGGCGTTCCCGAGGCGGCGGCGCGCAGCATCCTGTACGGGCACACACAGGTGGCGCTGGCCAATGGACTCCGCGGCGACAACCCCTTCAGCGACGCCTGCCTCATCGCGATGGACTACGGTCGCGAGAGCATCATCAAGGACGACTGGAAGAAGATCTTCCGCGACGACGAGCTCGACAAGAACCTCGCGCGGATGCTCCACCTCGACCGCATCGAACGCTGAGGATCGCATGGGACAGCTCACCGACAAGACCGCCCTCGTCACCGGGGCGGCCAAAGGCATCGGCCTCGCCGTCGCCTCCCGTTTCGTCCGCGAGGGCGCGCGGGTCGTGCTCGCCGACCGAGACGTGGATGCCGCGACCACCGCGGCCTCCGCCCTGGGCGCGCACGCCCGTGCCCTCGGCATGGACATCTCCGACGAGGCGGCCGTGGCCGCCGGGTTCGCTGAGCTGGAGGCCGCGGGGTGGGCGCCGGACGTCGTCGTCGCGAACGCGGGCGTCCAGCTGTTCGGGCAGGACGCCCCCGCCGCCGACCTCGAGCTGGACGTCTGGCGGCGCACCCTCGACGTCAATCTCACGGGCACCTTCCTCACCGTCAAGCACGCCGTGCGCAGCATGCTCCCCCGCGGCGGCGGGGCGATCATCCTCACCGGCAGCCCGACCGCGGTCAACGGCGAGGGCCGGGACTTCACGGCGTACAGCGCGTCGAAAGCCGCGATCCACGGGCTGGGACGCACCGTCGCCGCCGCCTACGCCGATCGGGGGATCCGCGTCAACACGGTGCAGCCCGCCTACACCGAGACCCCTCTTGTCGCGGCCATCACGGACGACCCGCAGGCGCGCGCGACCATCGTCGGCCGTATCCCGATCGGCCGCGCCGGCACCCCCGACGACGTCGCCGGCATCATGGTCTACCTCGCGAGCGACGACGGCGCCTTCGCGACCGGGGCGGTCTTCCAGGTCGACGGAGGCATGACGTCGCTGTGAGCGGCACGTGGGATGACGAGGCTCGGCGACCCTGGCGCAGCGCGCGGTGGTCGCTCGAGCTGCGGGGCGACGAGCTCGCCGACATCGCCTACGACGGCGTCGTGGTGCTCCGCTCCGCGCGCGCGGTCGTCCGCGACCACGACTGGCGCACCGCACCCCTCGTGATCGACGATGTCGACGCCCGCGACGACGCGATCATCATCGCCCTGCACTCGAGCGGGCTGGGGTCGTCGTTCGCGGGCACCGTGCGGGTGCACGCACACGGCGATCGTCTGGAGATCGTCTGCGACCTGACCTCCCGGCGGCCGTTCGACACCAATCGGACGGGGCTCGTGGTCCTGCATCCGCCGACGCTGGCCGGCACGCCCCTGCGGGTGGTCCACTCCGCGGCGGAGCCGGAGGAGACGCGCTTCCCCCCGCGCATCAGCGCGCACCAGCCCGTGCGCGACATCGCGGCCCTCGCGTGGACGGCGGGCGGCGTCGGCGTCGCGCTGACCTTCGACGGCGACGTGTTCGAGATGGAGGATCAGCGCAACTGGACGGACGCCTCGTTCAAGACGTACAGCCGCCCCCTCGACCTCCCGTTCCCGTACCGCGTCGCGGCGGGCGAACGGGTGACGCAGACGGTGACGATCGAGGCGACGGCCTCCGCCTCGGCCCCGGTGATCGAGACGGCGGGGCCCGCCCCGGCCGCGGTGATCGAGCTTCGACCGGGCGGCGCGTTCCCGCACCTCGGCCTCGGCGCCGCGACCGCGCCGGATCCGGCGCCGCCGCTCGGCTCACCGCTCGGCTCGCACGTCGTCGCCGACATCGATCTCGCCGATCCCAACTGGCGCGCGGCCCTGGACCGGGCGGGCGCGGCGGGACTGCCGGTCGAGGTGCGCCTGGTGCTCGCGGACGACGACCCGGACGCGCTCCGGGCGGCGGCGCATGCCCTCCGCGGACGGCGCACGGCGCGCGTGACGGCCTTCCCTGCGACCGGGCCGGCCCGCCACGTGTCCGACGGCCCGACGATCCGGGCGCTGCGCGCGGCGCTGCGCGCCGCCGACGTCGACGTGCCGGTCGTCGGCGGAACCCGCGCGCACTTCACCGAGCTCAACCGCGAGCACCACCGTCTCCCGGACGGGCTCGACGGCATCGTGCTCAGCAGCACGCCGCTGTTCCACAGCCGCGGCACCGACCAGCTCGTCGAGGCGCTCGCCATGCAACGACGTGTGGCGCAGGAGGCCGTGGACATCGCGTCGGGGCTCCCCGTGCACATCGGACCGGTCACGCTCCGGCCGCGCTTCAACGACGTCGCGACCACGCCCCCGCCCCGCCCCGGGCGCACCGATCTGGCCGAGGGGTACGGCGCCCAGCTGCTCGACGCCGACGATCCGCGCCACGACAGCGACGAGCTGGCCGCATGGACGATCGCGAGCGCGGCGGCGTTCGCCGTGCCGGGGGTGGCCGCGCTGACCTTCTTCGAGGAGTGGGGGCCCCGCGGCATCCGCACCGCCGCGGGCCGGGACCGGCCGGTCGCCGCGGCGCTGCGCGCCCTCGCCGACGTCGCCGGGCCCGACGGGCGAGCCCGCACCCTGCTGCACGGCGACAGCCCGGACGGCCTCGTCTGGGCCGTCGGGGGGCGCGGCGACGACGGGGGGAGCGTCCTCGTGGCCAACCTCGACCGGGTGCCGCGCGTCGTCCGCGTCGAGCCCGGAGGCACCCGCACCGTTCCCGCCGGAGCCTTCGCGATCCTTCCGCTCACGGCACCGTCCGCTCACGACTGACCCGCCCCGACCGACCCGCTCATCGAGGAGCCCCCATGACCGCACCGCACCGCAGCCTGCTCACGGAGTACATCCACGCCGCCACGATCCGGATGACCCGGGAGCCCTCCGGCGTGCTCACCCATCCGTACACGGTGCCCAGCGCCCCCGAGTCCCCCTTCTACTCCGACACGCTCTGGGACTGGGACTCGTGGTTCATCAGCGTCGTCATGGGCCAGGTCGAGGTGGAGACCGGACGGCCCGGCCTGTTCGGCGTCTACGAGGAGGGGACGATCCGCAACTTCCTCGACCACATGGACGAGGACGGCGTCATGCCGATCCTGATCAAGCCGGGCGGACCGCTCCTGCACCGCGATCCGGGACGGGCGGCGGGCTTCACCGAGAACATGCACAAGCCGATCGTCGCCCAGCAGGCGCTGCTGCTGGCCCGTCGGCGCGGGTCGACCGAGTGGCTGAGACCCGAGCGGGAACGGATCGGACGCTTCCTCGAGCGGTACGTGCACTCGCACATGGACCCGGCGACCGGGCTCGCCTACTGGCAGACCGACTTCGCGATCGGCGTCGACAACGATCCGTCCGTGTACTACCGCCCCGACCGCAGCACGGCCTCGGTCTACCTCAACAGCCTGCTCTACCGCGAGATGCTCGCGTTCGGCGCCCTGTGCGAGGACCTCGGGGATGCCGCGGCATCCCTGCACTGGCGCGGACGCGCCGCCGACCTCGCCGATGCCGTCAACGCGCTGCTCTGGGACGAGCGCGACGGCATGTACTACAGCGCCGACCTCCACCTCCGCCCCGTCGACCCCGAGGACTGGCTGCACCGCGGCGCGCCGCGCCGCTGGAACTCGCTGCTGCTGCGCATCGACAACTGGTCGAGCTTCCTTCCCCTCTGGGCGGGCATCGCCCCGCACGACCGCGCGGAGCGCGTGCGCGCGCGGATCGCGGACCGCCGCACGTTCCGCGCCGCCTACGGGGTGCGGACGCTGTCGCGGCTGGAGCAGCAGTACGACCTGAGGGCGTCGAACAACCCCTCGAACTGGCTCGGGCCGGTCTGGGGCATCAGCAACTACCTCGTCTTCCGCGCGCTGGCGCGCTACGGCTTCGACGCGGATGCGGCGGCGCTCGTGGACGAGACGGTCGCCCTGTTCGGGCGCGATCTGGCGGCCTCCGGCGCGCTGCACGAGTACTACCACCCCGACACGGGCGAGCCGATCATGACCAGCGGCTTCCAGAACTGGAACTTCCTCGTGCTCAACATGATGGCGTGGCAGGAGGGACGCCCCGTCGTCGCGGAGTTCTGAGCCGTCGGCGCGGCCCGTCGGTCTCAGCCGCGGCCGAAGCCCTCGGTGCTGGCCCGCACGACCAGGTCCGGCTGGAACATCCGATGCGGGTCCGCGGCCGACCGGCCCGCGATCGCGTCGAAGAGGGCGTCGACGACCGCGATGCCGAAGCCCTCGTGACGGCCCCGGACGCTGGTGAGCGGGATGAGGGACACCTCGGCGAACTCGTTGTCGTCGTAGCCCACGATGGCCGTCTGACGCGGCACGTCGATGCCGGCCTGCACGAGCACCTGCATCATGCCCAGCGCGAGGAGGTCGTTGACCGCGAAGATGCCGTCGGGGCGGAACGCCTCGGGGCGCGCGACGAGCGCGCGCGCCACCTCGCGGCCGCCGCGCACCGTGCGGTCGGGCATGTCGATCACCTCGACGGTCGCCGCGCCGAAGGTGCGGACGACCTCGGTCGCCCCGGCCAGGCGGTCGGCCACCTGGGGGATGCCGAGGGGGCCTCCCACGAAGGCGATGCGACGGCATCCGACATCGAGCAGGTGCTGCATCGCCTGGCGCCCGCCGGAGACGTCGTCCAGCGACACGGACGGCTGCTCGGAGCTCTCGGCGCGCTGGCCGACGATGACCGACGGGGTGCCGCGTCTGCGCACCTGGGCGAGACGGTCCTCGATCGGCAGGTGGGAGGACACCAGCAGCCCCTGCACGCGGTGCTGCTCGAACACCTCGAGGTACGCGTCCTCCCGCTCCCGGCTGCGATGCGAGTTGGCGAGGAAGACGGTCACGCCGCGTTCGCTCGCGCGACGCTCGACGCTCTCCGCGATCTCGGCGAAGTAGGGGTTGCTCACGTCGGGGGCGATGTAGCCGATCACCTGGCTGACGCCGAGCCGCAGCTGACGGCCCGCGATGCTGGGCACGAAGCCGAGGGAGTCGATGGCGTAGCGGATGCGCTGCGCCTTGTCGTCCGAGACGCGGTCGGGATGGTTCAGGTAGTTGGAGACCGTGCCGACGGCGACACCGGCGAGAGCGGCGACGTCACGGATGCCGACGCGCACGCCGGGACGGGTCGACGACGACCCGTTATGAGATTGTGACGTTTCAAACTCCACGTCCCCATCTTGCCCCAGTCGGCTCACCCCTGTCACGGATTTCGCCGCTCTGCCGCTCCGCAGGGCCGGGAATCACTGTTGACAGGGGTCGGCGAGCGCCCTAGCATCCACTATTGAAACGTCTCAAAAGAAGAGATGACCACTTTCAAGGAGGAAATGTGTTCACAGCGAAACGGCGGCGCCCGAACAAGCCGCTTCTCAGCGCCGTGGTGCTCCTGGGCGCCAGCGCGCTGGTGCTCACCGGCTGCTCCGGTGGCGGCAGCGGCGGCGGCACGGACAACCCGACGACGTTCGAGTTCCTGAAGAACGCGGAGAACACGACCACCCAGCCCGTGCTCGACGCGCTGGCATCCGGATCGTGCACGGCCGAGAACGACGCCGCTCCCCTGGAGGTCAACTCGGTCCCGCAGGCGGACCTCGACGCACAGGTCCAGCTCCTGGCGACGCAGGACGGCCTGCCCCCCATGTTCTCGGCCGGCGGCAACCCCGCGGAGGGCGCCAAGCTCGCCAAGGCGGGCTACCTCGTCGACTTCGACAAGGCCCTCACCGAGCTCGGCGTGCGCGACAAGGTCGCCGAGGGCGCCGTGTCGACGATCAAGAAGCTCTACGGAGGCTCCTTCAGCTTCCTGCCCTACCAGTACAACATCGAGGGCATCTTCTACAACAAGGAGCTCTTCGAGAAGAACGGCTGGGCGGTGCCCGAGACGTGGGACGACCTGCTGAAGATCGCGGGCGAGGCGAAGAGCGCCGGGCTCACGCCGTTCGCGGCATCGGGCGAGCAGGGCTGGCCGCTGACCCGCCTCATCTCCGGCTACCTGTTCCGCTCCCTCGGCGCCGACGCCCTCCAGGACGTCGCCGACGGCAAGGCCAAGCTCACCGACCCTGAGTACGTCGCCGCCGCGCAGGCCGTCGCCGACCTCGGCGCCGCCGGCTACTTCGGCTCGAACGTGGCCTCTCTCGACTACGACGCCGCGACGAACGAGTTCCTCACCGGCAAGGCCGCGATGATCTACATGGGCAGCTGGCTGCTGGGCAACATCAACAGCGACAGCAACCAGATCGGTGCCGACAACGTGGGCTTCTTCAAGTTCCCGGGCGTCGCCGGGGGCAGCGGCTCGATCGACGAGTACCCCTCCAACGTCGGCCTGCCGGCCACCTTCAACGCCAAGACCTACGCGGCCGACAACAGCGTCGGGGCGTGGCTGAAGTGCATCACGTCGAACTACGGCAACGAGGCGCTCGCGCAGGGCCAGATCACCGGGTTCATCGCGGACAAGAAGGTGGAGCTGCCGGCGATCTCGCAGACGATCGCCGACGAGATCGCCGGCGCCAAGGACAGCGTCCTCTGGTTCGAGGCCCTGTTCAACGCGAAGGCGAGCAACATCTCCTCGACCAACGCCGCCCTGCTGGTGACCGGTCAGCTCTCCGCCGAGCAGTTCATGAAGCTCGTCCAGGACGCGCTCGACGAGGGGTGACCCTCCCCGCGCCGGCCGGCCGGGGTCCCGATCCCCGGCCGGCCGGCG
>NZ_BCWI01000025.1 GCF_001592125.1 Microbacterium hominis NBRC 15708 | reverse complement strand
GCTAGCGGCCCGTGCCGACGTGTTTCGGTCGCCTCACGCGCCCGAAACGCGCGCGGATGCCGTTTCGGACGCTCGAAGCGCCCGAAACGTCGGCGTCACTGACCGTTGTAGGTCTCGACCTTGACGATCTCGACGGCGATCTCGCGGCCGTTGGGGGCCGTGTACGAGGTCTTCTCGCCCTCGGACAGGCCCAGGATGGCCGCGCCGAGGGGCGACGCCTCGCTGTACACGTCGAGCTCCGAACCGGCCGCGATCTCGCGGCTGCCGAGCAGGAACACCTCTTCGCCGCCGGCGACGATCGCGGTGACGACGGTGCCGCCCTTGACGGTGCCGTCCGACTCCGGCGCCTCGCCGACGACGGCATCCTTCAGGAGGGCCTGGAGGGTGCGAATGCGCGCCTCCTGCTTGCCCTGCTCGTCCTTGGCGGCGTGATAGCCGCCGTTCTCCTTGAGGTCGCCCTCTTCGCGGGCGGCCTCGATGCGCTTGGCGATCTCTTCGCGACCCGTCGTCGACAGGTGCTCGAGCTCGGCGGCGAGCCGGTCGTAGGCGTCCTGGGTGAGGAAGGTCTCCGTGTTCTCGGGCACGTCGTCTCCTTGTCGATGAGCGTGGTCGTTGACCGTTGTCGGTGCGGCCGCGCGGCGCGACGGCGGCTTCGAGGAGAAGCGCCGTCGGTGCGGGCCTAAGCCAAACGCCCCGGCAGCTGCCAGGGCGCGTGTGTCGGATCAGCCTACGGGATCCAGCACGACGGGACCAAACCGGTCGTCGCCTCGGCCGTCGTCGCGACGGTCTCCGAGAAGCTCCGGCTGTGCGCGTCGTCGGCGGGGTAGGAGACGACCTTCCACCCGACGATGCCGTGCTCGGTGTCCTGCGCCTCGATCACGCAGTCGACCGCGGCACCGCGCGGCAGGGTGAGCTGGAAGTCGACCGTCACGCTGTGCGCGTCGTCGAGGTGGAACGCGGTCACATCGATGTCCACGGACTGCGCAGCCTGCGCGTAGGTGCTCCACCCGAAGTAGCCGACCACGGCGATCGCGAGCGCGCCGACGCCGATCCACGCCCACCGGCGCCCGCGGATGCCGCGTCCGCGTCCGTAGCGGTCGTCGAGCTCCTGCTGCGTGCGCATCGCGGTCATGACACTTCCCGAGGTTCTAGGCTGGACTTCCAGGCTAAGCGCTCCGCGCGGAACAGAGGAACGATGCACGCACTGACGGTCGCACTCGCGAGCGTCGCCGCCGAGGCGACGCCCACCCCGACGATGACGGTCGATCCGGATGTCGTCACGCCGGGATTCGCGGGCTTCGTCGCCATCGCCCTGCTGTCGGTCGTCGTCATCTTCCTCATCGTCGACATGCTCCGCCGCATCCGCCGGGCGGGATACCGCTCCGAGATCGCCGAGGAGCTCGACGCCCACGAGCGCGACGCCGCGGCCGCGGCCTCCGACGCGCAGGCCCGGGCCGCCGTCGAGGCGAGCGACACCGACGACCAGGACATCGACCCGCCGTCGCGCTGACCGCGCCCGTCGCGCGCGGCGGCGCTCAGCCGGCCGCGCCGAGTGAGGGGGCGAGCGGATCGAGAGCGATCAGCAGGCACGCCGTCCAGTGGCACAGGAACGCCAGCACCGTGCACACGTGGAAGATCTCATGGAAGCCGAAGTGGCCGGGCCACGGGTTCGGCTTCTTGAGCGCGTAGACGACGGCACCCGCGGTGTACAGCAGCCCGCCGACGATGACGAGGATCATCATCGCCAGGTTCGCCGCCATCAGGTCGCCGAGGTACATCACGGCCGCCCAGCCCAGCAGCAGGTAGAGCGCGACGTACAGCCAGCGGGGCGCGTGGATCCAGAAGACGCGGAACAGGATGCCGAGAAGGGCACCGGACCATACGAGCACGAGCAGCAGCGCGCCCTTGCCGGGGGGCAGTGCGAGCACCGCGATCGGCGTGTAGGTGCCGGCGATCAGCAGGAGGATGTTCGCGTGGTCGATGCGCTTGAGGACGGCCTTCGTCGTGGGGCCCCAGTTGAAGCGGTGGTACAGCGCCGAGTTGCCGAACAGGAGCAGCGAGGTCGCCATGAACACCGCGGCGGCCCACTTCGCCGGAGCGCCCTGCGCGAGGACGATGAGCACGACACCCGCGGCGATCGCCACGGGGAAGGTGCCCGCGTGGATCCAGCCGCGCCACGACGGCTTCAGCTCCACCTGGGCGCCGACGGATGCCGCTTCGATGAGGGGAAGCTGAGGCATGTCCGCGCCGTCGGAGGCTGCGTGTCGGGTCACGGTCCTGAGCCTACGCGCCCGCGTATGCCGGCTCGTGCACATAGCGCCTGCGCGAGACGACGGCGGTGCGCGCGGTAGCGTAGTCGCCGTGACACCCACCGGTTCGGGCGAGGGGCGCGGGTTCCTCTATCGCCTCTACAGTTCGCGCCTGCGACGTGAGTTGACCCCCGATACCGTTCCGCACCACGTGGCGATGATGATCGACGGCAACCGCCGCTGGGCACGCCAGGCGGGTTTCACCACGGTCGCCCACGGCCACCGCGCCGGGGCCGCGAAGATGCACGAGTTCCTGCGCTGGTGCGATGACCTCGGCATCCGCGTCGTCTCGCTCTACCTGCTGTCGACGGACAACCTCACCAAGCGCGATTCGCAGGAGCTCGCCGACCTCATCGAGATCATCGCCGAACTGGCCGACGAGCTGTCGCACGAACCCGGCTGGCGCGTGCAGCACGTCGGGCGCGCCGAGGTCCTCCCGGCCGATCTCGCCCGGGTGCTGCGGACGGCGGAGGAGCGGACCGCCGGCAACACCGGGCTGCACGTCAATCTCGCCGTCGGCTACGGCGGGCGCGGGGAGATCGTGGATGCGGTGCGCAGCATCATCGCGCAGCATCACGAGCGCGGCGGCTCGCTCGAAGAGCTGGCGGCCAGCCTCACGCCGGAGCAGATCGGCGAGCACCTCTACACGGGCGGCCAGGCCGACCCGGACCTCGTCATCCGCACCTCCGGCGAGCAGCGGCTGAGCGATTTCCTCCTCTGGCAGTCGGCCCACTCGGAGTTCTACTTCGTGGAGGCGCTGGGACCGGACCTGCGCGAGGTCGACTTCCTCCGCGCCATCCGCGACTACGCCACCCGCGACCGCCGGTACGGCGGCTGAGCACCCGGCCCCGCGCACGGCGCGTGGGACAATGGCAGACGTGAACGACCTGGAGCCCTACCTCGAGACCTTCGACAGCGCGACGGGATACCTCGACTGGGCGGCCTTCGGTCCGCTGTCCCCGGCGGTGCGGGCGGAGATGCTCGCCGACGCCGAGCTGCTCGGCAGCGGACGGCGCTCGAGCATCGATCTCGTGACCGCGCGTGTGACCGAGGCGCGCGATCTGGTGGCGGGCGTCCTCGGATGCGCGCCCGAGGAGGTCGTGCTGCAGCCGTCGACGACCCACGGCCTGTTCCACGCGATGCAGGGCCTCACCGGCACGGTGGTCGTCTCCGCGCAGGACTTCCCGTCGCTCCGGGTCACCGCTCGGCGCGCCCAGGACGCGCGCGGCCTGCTCAGCGTGCGGGAGATCGACCCGATCGACGGCATCGTGACGGTGGATGCCGTCGCGGAGGCGCTCGACGACGACGTGACGGCCGTGGGCGTGAGCCTCGTCGACTTCCGGACGGGCGCCCTCGCCGACCTCGCGGCGCTGCGCGAGCTCATCGGCGACCGTCTGCTCATCGTCGACGCGATTCAGGGATTCGGGGTCACCGAGGTGGACTGGGCCGCTGCGGACGTCGTCTGCGCGAACGGCTACAAGTGGCTGCGCGCGGGCCGGGGCACGGGCTTCGCGCGCTTCTCGGACCGCGCCCGGGAGCGCATCGAACCCGTCCTGTCGGGGATCTCCGGGATGCAGGGGGATGCCACGACTCCGGGCGTGCCCGCGCCCCTCGCGACCGCGGCGGCGTACCAGGTCGCTCCCACCGACCCCCTCGCGGCCGGCCGCCTCGCGGCGGCGCTGCGCGAGATGACGGATGCCGGCATCCCCGCGATCGCCCAGGAGCTGCGCGCGCGTGCACGCGACGTGATGGATCTCGCCGACCGTTACGCGGTACCGGTGCTGACCCCCCGCGACCGGCACGCCGGCATCGTCACCCTCCAGCCCGCCGCGCACGACGCCGCCGCGCTCGCGGCCGCCCTCGCGAACCACGGTGTGACGGTGACCGCGCGCGGCGCCACCATCCGCGTGTCGCCGCACGTGGGCACCGGTGCCGACAGCCTGCGTCTGCTCGGCGACGCCCTCGCCGAGGTGGCCGCCACGCGTGTCGTCATCGACGCCGCGCCGGGAGCGCTCGCGCTCTCCGAGGCGGACATCGTCCCGGCGCCGCCGGCGCTGGCCGACGCCGTCGGCTCCGACACCGCGAATTAACACGCCGGACACCGCAGCGCGGCGTGTCGTGGATGACGTCGGCGCGTCGCCCGCCGTACGGTCATCACATCGGGCAAGGCGCCCGGTCGAGTCGGCCTCATCACGACTCGTGGCCACGGTCGACTCGAGACTGCCGGGTGCTCCACCCGGGGCGGGAGTGAGTTGTGACCACACGGGCTTCACTGCAGCAACGCCGGATCGATGACGTCGCCGAGGAGGTCGCGGACACGGATCTGCGCACCTACGTCCTCGACACCTCGGTCCTGCTGAGCGATCCGCGGGCTTTCTTCCGCTTCGCCGAACATTCGGTCGTCGTGCCGGTCGTCGTCGTCACCGAGCTCGAAGGCAAGCGCCACGACCCGGAGATCGGCTACTTCGCGCGGCAGGCACTCCGTCACCTCGACGAGCTGCGGGTCGAGCACGGCAGACTCGACTTCCCCGTGCCCGTCGGCGAGGGCGGCACCCTGCGCGTCGAGCTCACCAACACCGACCCCTCCGTGCTGCCCGCGGGCATGCGCCTGGGCGACAACGACACCCGCATCCTCGCCGTGGCGATGCACCTGGCCCAGGAGGGTCAGGAGGTGACCGTCGTCTCGAAGGACCTGCCCATGCGGGTGAAGGCGGCGTCCCTCGGCATCCCGGCGGAGGAGTACCTCGCCGAACAGGCGGTCGACAGCGGGTGGACCGGCATCGCGGACATCGCCGTATCGGGCGACGACATCAGCGACCTCTACGAGAGCGAGGTCGCCACGAGCGAAGAGGTGCGCGGGTTCCCGGTCAACACGGGGCTCGTCATCCACTCCGAGCGCGGCTCCGCCCTCGGGCGCGTCACCGGCGACGGGGCGTTCCGCCTGGTGCGCGGCGACCGCGACGTCTTCGGCCTGCACGGGCGCAGCGCCGAGCAGCGCATCGCCATCGACCTGCTTCTCGACCCCGAGGTGGGCATCGTCTCGCTCGGCGGTCGCGCCGGCACCGGCAAGTCGGCCCTCGCCCTCTGCGCGGGACTGGAGGCCGTGCTGGAACGGCAGCAGCAGAAGAAGATCATCGTCTTCCGCCCGCTGTTCGCCGTCGGCGGTCAGGAGCTCGGCTACCTGCCGGGCGATCAGGCCGAGAAGATGAACCCGTGGGGGCAGGCGGTCTTCGACACGCTCGGCTCCGTCGTGTCGGGCAACGTCCTCGAGGAGGTGGTCGCGCGCGGGATGCTGGAGGTGCTTCCCCTCACGCACATCCGCGGCCGCTCCCTGCACGACGCGTTCGTGATCGTCGACGAGGCGCAGTCCCTCGAGCGCAACGTGCTGCTGACGGTCCTCAGCCGCATCGGGCAGAACTCCCGCGTGGTGCTCACCCACGACGTCGGGCAGCGCGACAACCTGCGGGTGGGCCGCCACGACGGCATCGCCTCGGTCATCGAGACGCTCAAGGGCCACGGCCTCTTCGGCCACGTGACCCTCGTCCGCTCGGAGCGCTCGGCGATCGCCGCGCTCGTCACCGACCTGCTGGAGCAGGGCGAGCTGAGCTGAACCCCGCGGGCGCGGCGGGGGCTACTCCCAGCGGTAGCCCTCGCCGCGCACCGTCACGATGTGCTCGGCGCCGAGTTTCGCCCGCAGATACCGGACGTACACGTCGACCACGTTCGAGCCGGGGTCGAAGTCCAGACCCCAGATGCGGCTGAGCAGCGTCTCGCGGGTGAGCACCTCGCCCGGATGCCGCAGGAACTGCTCCGCCAGCGCGAACTCCCGAGCCGAGAGGTCGACCTCGCGCCCCGCCACGGTCGTGCGTCGCGCGAGCAGGTCCAGACTGACGTCGCCCTGCGTCAGCACCATGACGATCGTGCCGGTGCGCTCCCGCAGACGCGAGCGCACCCGCGCCATGAGCTCCGCCAGCGAGAACGGCTTCGGCACGTAGTCGCTGGCCCCGGCATCCAACCCGTCGACGGCGTCGCGCGCCGAGCTGCGGGCGGTGAGCATGATCACCGGCACGGTCGCGCCGTCCGCGCGCAGATGCCGCAGCACCTCGAACCCGTCCATCGTGGGAAGGCCCACGTCGAGGATCACGAGATCGATGTCGCCGCGCAGCGCCCGTTCCAGGCCGGCCGGACCGTCGTCGCACGCGACGCTCTCATGACCCTCGGCCGCCAGGGCGCGCGACACCATGGACACGATGTGCGGTTCGTCGTCGACGATGAGGATGCGAGTCATCCGGAGGCCTCCCGTTGTTGGACGACATCCCCCGCGCGCACGGGCGTCGGGAGGGTCGCCTGCGTGCCGATGGGGATCTCGATGGTGAACGTCGCGCCGCCTCCCGGCGTGTCGGCGACGGTGCAGTGCCCGGCGTGTGCGCGCGCGATCGTGTCGACGATCGCCAGCCCCAGTCCCGATCCGCCCACCGCGCGCTTGCCGGTGCCCCGATCGAAGCGGCGGAAGATGCGATGCCGCAGCGACGGCGGGATGCCGGGGCCGTGGTCGCGCACCCACAGCTGCGCGCCGGACGGGTGCACGGCACTGCCGATCTCGATGGGGGAGTCGGACGGCGTGTACTTGGCCGCGTTGTCCGCCAGTTGCAGCCACGCCTGCAGAAGACGGTCGTGGTCGCCGTGGATGATGCCCGCCGCGCGCTGTTCGACGCTCCAGCCGTGGCCGCCGATCACCGTGACGAGCTCGGCGACGCGCTGGGTGAGCGCCGCCAGATCGACGTCGCCCATCGTGAAGCTGTCGCTCTCCACCGCCGCCAGCAGATCGATGTCGCCGATCAGCCGCGTCATGCGATCCAGCTCGGCGATGCCGAGGGTCCGGGTGGACGCCACGTCGGCGGGGTCCGCGGCATCCATCAGCTCGAGGTGTCCCCGCACGATCGTGATCGGCGTCTTCAGCTCGTGGCGCACGTCGTCGAGCAGTCGGCGCTGCGCGTCGAAGAGCGCGTCCGGGGTGTCGAGACCCTCGGGGAGTTCGGGGAGATCGGGAAGGCGACGCGGATCCGCGTCGACGAGGAACCAGCCGACGACCGCCGTCGCGGCCAGGGTGAGGACCGCGGCGGCAGCGAAGACGCCGACGTCCGCCCAGGTCGTCTCGGTGCCCGTGGCCGCGTGCAGCAGGAGCAGGGCCAGCGCGGTGAACGCGAATCCGCCGGTCACGACGGCGAGCAGCACCGCCAGCGTGCGCGCACGACGTCCCGTGCGGGCGGTGCTGGCGGCGCGGTTCACCCTCTGATTATCGACCCGGGATCGAGGCGGCCGCGATCAGCCCGGGTGCGTCATCGAGAGCAGGTCGAGCTTGGCGTCGAGCTGCTGCTCCGTCAGCTCGCCGCGCTCGACGTAGCCGAGGTCGATGACGGCCTCGCGCACCGTGATGCCCTTGGCGACGGCGTGCTTGGCGATCTTCGCCGCGGCCTCGTACCCGATCAGCTTGTTCAGCGGCGTCACGATCGACGGCGACATCCCCGCGAAGGCGGCGGCGCGGTCGAGGTTCGCCTGCAGGCCGTCGATCGTCTTGTCGGCCAGCACGCGCATCGCGTTGGACAGCAGCCGGATCGACTCCAGCAGGGCGGTGCCCATGACGGGGATCGCGACGTTGAGCTCGAACGAGCCCGACGCCCCGGCCCAGGCGACCGTGGCGTCGTTGCCGATCACCCGGGCACACACCATGAGCGTGGCCTCGGGTACGACGGGGTTGACCTTTCCGGGCATGATCGACGAGCCCGGCTGCAGGTCGGGGATGTGCAGCTCCCCGAGTCCGGTGTTGGGGCCGGAGCCCATCCACCGCAGGTCGTTGTTGATCTTCGTGAGCGACACCGCGATCGTGCGCAGCGCGCCGGAGGCCTCGACGAGCCCGTCGCGGTTGGCCTGGGCCTCGAAGTGGTCCTTCGCCTCCGTGATCGGCAGCTCGGTCTCCTCAGCCAGCAGCGCGATGACCTTCTGCGGGAAGCCGAGCGGGGTGTTGATGCCGGTACCCACGGCGGTGCCGCCCAGCGGGACCTCGCCCACACGGGGGAGCACCGCGCGCACCCGCTCGATGCCGAGGCGGATCTGGCGGGCGTAGCCGCCGAACTCCTGGCCGAGGGTCACCGGCGTCGCATCCATCAGGTGCGTGCGGCCGGACTTCACGGCATCCTTCCACAGCTCCGCCTTCGCCTCGAGCGCGACCGCCAGGTGGTCCAGCGCCGGGATGAGGTCGTCGATGAGGGCCTGCGTGACCGCGATGTGCACCGATGTCGGGAAGACGTCGTTGGACGACTGCGACGCGTTGACGTGGTCGTTCGGGTGCACCGGGGCACCGAGCTTCTGCGTCGCGAGGGAGGCCAGCACCTCGTTCATGTTCATGTTCGAGGAGGTGCCCGAGCCGGTCTGGTACGTGTCGACCGGGAAATGCGCGTCGTAGCGGCCCGTGATGACGTCATCGGCGGCGGCGGCGATCGCATCGGCGATCGCGCCGTCCAGGGTGCCGAGCTCCTTGTTCGCGAGGGCGGCCGCCTTCTTGATGCGGGCGAGCGCGGCGATCTGGGTCGACTCGAGTCCCGTCCCCGAGATCGGGAAGTTCTCCACGGCGCGCTGCGTCTGCGCGGCGTACAGCGCGTCCTTGGGGACGCGCACCTCACCCATCGTGTCGTGCTCGATGCGGTACTCGGTGGTCTCGGTCATTGCGGTCACGTCCTCGTTTCCTGTGCGTGTTCTGTTGTGGTGATGTCGGGCGGGGCGCGGGCGGAACCGGTCAGGCCTCGTCGAGTCCGACCGTGACGTGCGGCACGGCGGTGCCCTCGCTCAGCCGGTAGTTGGCCCCGACGATGCCCAGTCGTCCCTCGGCCACGGCCTCGGCGATCAGCCGCGAGGAGGCGAGGAGGTCGTCGACCGTGTTCTTGAGGTGTTCGCGGCCGACCTCCTCGGCATCCAGCGTGCGCGGGTCGACGTCGCCGCCGGCGTCGCGCAGCACGGTTCGCGCCGCCGGCACGATGCGGGCGATCAGGCGCCAGATGTGCGAGGGCAGCTCGGGCGAGCCGAGGGCCGTCGAGTCGATCGCGGCGCGCACCGCCCCGCACGCGTCGTGGGCGAGCACGATGATCAACGACACATCGAGCGCCGCGACGGCGTACTCCAGGCTGGCGATCGCCGAATCGGAGGCCACCTGTCCGGCGTTGCGGACCACGAACAGATCGCCGAGGCCCTGGTCGAAGATGATCTCGGCCGCCAGGCGCGAGTCCGCGCATCCGAACAGCGCGGCGCGCGGGGTCTGCGCGGCCGCGAGTTCGTTGCGGCGCTCGACGTCCTGACGGGGGTGGCGGGGCTCTCCCGCCACGAAGCGCTCATTGCCTTCGCGCATCTCGGCCCAGACGGTCGCGGGCGTCGGGCGGATCGTCGTGCTCATCGCGTCTCCTCGCGCAGGGTGCGGATCTGGTCGGTCACGCCGGTGGCGGCGACCGCGGCGGTGGGGGCGTCGGTGGCCCCGTAGATGAGGACCGTGTCGGTGCCGGCCGCTGTCGAGAGGGCGTAGGAGACCGTGTCGGTGCGTGCCGACGCCGGGATCGTGTACTCGTCCCAGACGATGCCGTCGATCGTGACGCTCCCCGTCGGGGCGAAGCCCCCGAGTACCTTCGACGCCCACGTCGGGTCGGCGTCGATGCCCTGCGCGATGCGGATGTAGCCGGTCGGCGGCGCGTAGACGATGCGCCACATCGAGCCCTCGAGACGCGCGGAGTTGGCGCGCCAGTCCTGCGGCACCGTGGGAACGAGCAGGGTGTGCTCCAGCGATGCCGATGCGCTCTGCGCGGATGCCGCCACGTCGGCCTCTTCGGGGTCGGGCAGCGACCCGCGGGGCACGCCGAAGTACACGACGGCGACGACCGCCATCGTCACGAGCAGTGCGGCGACGAGGTTGCGGAACGTCTTGCTCTGCCGGTAGGCGCGGGATGCCGCAGCCTTGCGGTCGGCGGTCTCGTCGGGCGTCTCGGGGCGACCGAGCTCGGCGACGATGCGGGGACCGGCGGCCATCACGACTCCGCGTCCGCCGGACGAGCGGCATCGAGCAGGCGCTTGGCGCCCAGGAGCCACTCCTCGCAGCGGGCTGCGAGCGCCTCTCCCCGCGTCCAGAGCGCGAGGGAGTGCTCGAGGGTCGGGGCGCCCTGCTCGAGTTCGGCGACGACGCGGACGAGCTCGTCGCGTGCCTGCTCGAACGAGAGATCGGCGACGTCGGCGGCCGTGTCGCTGGTCATGGCGTCCATTCTAGGACGCCGCCCCGACGTCTTCGGCGACGGGTCCCTCCGATCGCGCGGCGAACGATCCCTCGGCGACGGTGACCGTGACCGACGCCCCCGCCGGGGCCTGCGCGGCGTCCCGGACGATGACGCCGCCGTCCAGGTGCGCGATCGCATATCCGCGCGACAGCGTCGCGCCGGGCGACAGGGCGCGCAGCGAGGCCCGCAGCTGCGCGGTCGTCCGGTCGGCGGCATCCAGGCGTCGCGTCACGACGTCGCGACCGCGCGACACGAGCGTCCACAGCTCGTGCGAGCGCGGCGTGAGCAGCGACTCGGGGGAGCGCAGCACCGGCCGCGAGCGCAGCTGCTCCAGCTGGGCGATGTCGTGCGAGATCCGCTGGGTGAGACGGGTGCGGGCGCGCGTGCGCAGCTGCTGCACGAGCGCGCGCTGCTCCGACACGTCGGGGACGACCTTCTTCGCGGCATCCGTGGGGGTAGAGGCGCGCAGGTCGGCGACGTCG
Organism: Microbacterium hominis NBRC 15708; assembly: GCF_001592125.1. Classification (GTDB taxonomy): domain Bacteria; phylum Actinomycetota; class Actinomycetes; order Actinomycetales; family Microbacteriaceae; genus Microbacterium; species Microbacterium hominis. Next base: position 23,720 of record NZ_BCWI01000025.1, on the reverse strand, counting down.
TCGAGGAGCGGGTGGTCGTTCTCGTGCCCGATCGCCGAGACGACGGGGGTGGATGCCGCGGCCACCGCCCGCACCAGACGCTCGTCGCTGAAGCCGAGGAGGGCCTGGGGGTCACCGCCGCCGCGGGCGATCACGATGACGTCCACCTCGGGGTCGGCGTCCAGCGCGGCCAGCGCGGCGATCGTCTCCGGCACGCAGCGCTCGCCCTGCACCGCGGCGTGGATCGTGCGGAAGCGCACCTCTGGCCAGCGCAGCTCGGCGTTGCGGTGCACGTCCTTCTCGGCGTCGCTGCGCTCACCCGTGATGAGCCCGACGACGTGCGGGAGGAACGGGATGCGCTTCTTGCGCGCGGGGTCGAACAGCCCCTCGCTCCGCAGCCGGGTGCGCAGTCGCTCCAGCCGTTCGAGCTGGTCTCCCAGGCCCGTGTGCCGCATGGCCGACACCGTGAAGGTGAAATCGCCCGTCTTGACGAAGAAGTCGCTCTTGACGCACGCGACCACCAGGTCGCCCACCTTCACGTCGTCCTGCAGCCGCTGCAGCGTCGAGGACCACAGGCGGAAGGAGATCATCGCGTCGCCGTTGGCGTCCTTCAGGCGGCCGAAGACATGACCGCCGCGGAGGTTCCACGCCGTGATCTCGCCTTCGACCCACACCGAGCCCCAGGTCGACACGAAGCCGCGGATCGTCTCGTTCAGCCGCGACACGGAGGTCGGCGCGTCGGCGCGGGAATCGCGCGGGGCCACGGCATCCGGCGGAGCGACCTCACCGGGAGCGGACGCGAACGAAGCCATCGCTGCCTTTCCGCCGCGCGCATGCGGCCCTCACTCAGCCCGCCCTCCCTAGAATCGAGGGGTGAGCAGCTCTGCCGTCCGTCTACCGACGCCCCATATCCCAGGACCGCGCGGACGGCTCCAGGATAACCCGGTGCCAGGACCCAAGAAGGTCCTCCTGGCCTCCCCGCGCGGATACTGCGCGGGGGTGGACCGCGCCGTGATCGCCGTCGAGAAGGCGCTGGAACGCTACGGCGCCCCGGTGTACGTGCGCAAGCAGATCGTCCACAACATCCACGTCGTCACCGAGCTCGAGGCGAAGGGGGCGATCTTCGTCGAAGAGGTCGACGAGGTCCCGTCCGGTGCGCACGTGGTCTTCAGCGCGCACGGGGTATCGCCGGCCGTCGTGAACGCGGCATCCGAGCGCGGGCTGCAGGCGATCGACGCGACCTGCCCGCTCGTCACGAAGGTGCACCGCGAGGCGGTGCGCTTCGCGCGCGACGACTTCGAGATCCTGCTCATCGGCCACGACGGCCACGAAGAGGTCGAAGGCACCGCCGGAGAGGCTCCCGACCACGTCACCGTCGTGAACTCGCCCGACGAGGCCGATCGCGTGGTCGTCAAAGACCCGGAGAAGGTCGTGTGGCTCTCGCAGACCACGCTCTCGGTCGACGAGACCATGGAGACCGTGCGCCGTCTGCGTGAGCGCTTCCCGAGCCTGCAGGATCCGCCGTCGGACGACATCTGCTACGCGACGCAGAACCGCCAGGTCGCCATCAAGAAGGTCGCCAAGGACGCGGATCTGGTCATCGTCGTCGGCTCGTCGAACTCCTCGAACTCGGTGCGCCTGGTCGAGGTCGCCCTCGAGTACGGCGCGAAGGCGGCCTACCGGGTCGACTACGCGCACGAGATCCGGCAGGAGTGGCTCGACGGCGTCGGAACGGTCGGCGTCACCAGCGGCGCCTCGGTCCCCGAGGTCCTCGTCCAGGAGGTGCTCGCCGATCTGGCCGGCGCCGGCTACGCCGACGTCGAGCAGGTGCGCACCGCCGAGGAGGACCTGATGTTCTCCCTCCCGAAGGAACTGCGTCAGGACGCCACCGGACGCCGTGACGACCGCGCGCTCGGCGGGCGGTCCCGGACGTGAGCGAGCCCGCGGCGGAGCCGACGCGCCCGCGCCCGCAGTACGGCGAGTACGCCACACCGGAGGAGCAGCGCGCGCGCATCGCGCAGCCGGCGCTGCCGGCGCAGCATCCCGTGCTCCCGCCCACCGTCCCGAGCCGTGCCCATCCGCCGACCGCGCCGGCGACGACCGCCGCGGCGCGTCCGTCGCGCACGGCCGATCGGATCATCACCTTCGCGCTGCTCGTGTACGGCCTCGTCACCGTCATCAGCGCGGTTCCCCAGCTGTGGGACTTCGCGGGCTTCGCGCAGACCTGGATGCAGGTCGCCGGGATCGACGCCACCTTCACCAACACGGCGCAGGGCGAGCTATGGGGGCGCATCTCGGCGTTCGTCTTCATCGGAGGCTGGATGCTGACGGCCGTGCTGTCCTGGGCCTCGCTGAGGGCGCACCGGCTGTCGTGGTGGATTCCCCTCGTCGGGGCCATCGTGACGTTCATCATCGCGACGGTGTGCCTCACGATCCCCCTGCTCGGCGACCCCGCGATCGTCAGCCACTTCGCCCGATGAGCGCATCCGGCACGCTCCTCGCGGTGTGCGTCGTGCGGGCGCTGCGACCCGACGCCGGGGCGCTCGGGGTGACCGCGATCGACAAGGCCGCCGTCGAGGGGCCGGTCCGCCTCGGACGCTACGGCGCCTATGCCGACGTCCAGGCCAATCGCAAGCACCACGGCGGCCTCGACAAGGCCCTCTACGCCTACGCGCAGGAGGACGCCGACTTCTGGGCGGCCGAGTTGGGCGTCGACCTGCCGCCCGGGTGGTTCGGCGAGAACCTCCGCGTCGACGGGCTGGACGTCAACCGCTCGCGCATCGGTGAGCGATGGAGGATCGGCGAGACCGCCGTCGTCGAGGTGACGATGCCGCGGACGCCCTGCCAGACGTTCGCGCGCTGGGTGCGCACGGTCGACCGGTCGGCCGAGCGCGGCTGGGTGCGCCGTTTCTCGGCGGAGCGTCGACTGGGCCCGTACCTGCGCGTCGTGCGCACCGGGTCGGTCCGCGCCGGCGACCCCCTCACCGTCATCCACGTGCCCGACGGCGCGCCCGGACTCCTGGACGCGTACGCCGATCCCGCGTGATCGTCGCGGGCGCCCCGCGCCGGTCACGGTCGGGCATCCGCGGCGACGGCCCGTACGTCGAACGCCCCCGGAGCGCGGCTCCGGGGGCGTTCGTCGTACGGGGACGGATCAGATGCTGATCGAGTGGCCCGCCGAACCGAGCTGCTGCGTGGCCTCGACCACGCGGGCCGCCATCGCCGACTCGGCGATCTTGCCCCAGGCGCGCGGGTCGTAGGCCTTCTTGTTGCCCACCTCGCCGTCGACCTTGAGCACGCCGTCGTAGTTGCTGAACATGAACCCGGCGACCGAGCGCGTGAACGCGTACTGCGTGTCGGTGTCGATGTTCATCTTGACGACGCCGTTGGCGACCGCGGTCGCGATCTCCTCCGGCGTCGAGCCGCTGCCGCCGTGGAACACGAGGTCGAGCGGCTTCGCGCCGGTGCCGAACTTCTCCGCGATGCCCGCCTGGATCTCGCCGAGCAGCTCGGGGCGCAGCTTCACGTTGCCCGGCTTGTAGACGCCGTGCACGTTGCCGAACGTCAGCGCCGCGATGTACCGGCCGTTCTCGCCGAGTCCGAGCGCGTCGACGAACTTCGAGACGTCCGCGGTGGTCGTGTACAGGGCCTCGTTCGACCCCTCGTGCTTGACGCCGTCCTCCTCGCCGCCCACGACGCCGATCTCGACCTCGAGGATGGCGTTGATGTTCTTCATGCGGGGGAGCAGCTGCTTGGCGATCTCGATGTTCTCCTCGAGCGGCACCGCCGAGCCGTCCCACATGTGCGACTGGAAGATGGGGTTGCGACCGGCGCGCACCTCCTCCTCGGATGCCGCGATCAGCGGCAGCACGAAGTCCTCCAGCGCCGGCTTCGGGCAGTGGTCGGTGTGCAGGGCCACCGTGATCGGGTAGTTCTTCGCGACCTCGGTGGCGAACTTCGCGAACGCGAGGGCACCCGTGGCACGGCCCTTGACGGTGTGGCCGGCGAAGTAGTCGGCGCCGCCGGTCGTCACCTGGATGATGCCGTCGGAGCCGGCTTCGGTCAGACCCTGCAGGACGGCATTGATCGACTGCGAGCTGGCGGCGTTGATCGCGGGGAACGCGTATCCACCGGCCTTCGCACGGTCCAGCATCTCGGCGTATTGCTCAGGGGTGGCGACAGGCATTTCTGCTCCTCAGTTCTGCGGGGATTCCAGGCTCAGCCTATCGAAGCGGCGGCACCGTCCGTGAGGGGGCGACCGGGCAAAAGAGTCCCCTCCCGCTTGTCCGCGGTGAAAGAATCGCGGTTCCTTCGTTGCGGCGCCGCCGAAAACGCCACGGCAGACGCAGGTGTCGCTCTAGGCTGGCGACATGGTGAGCCTGACCGCGGACATGAGCCCTTTGCACCCCGACCGCAACCTCGCGATGGAGCTCGTGCGCGCCACCGAGGCCGCAGCCATCCGCTCGGTCCCCTTCATCGGGCGCGGCGAGAAGGAGAAGGCCGACGGCGCGGCCGTCGACGCGATGCGCGCGTTCCTGACCACCGTGGCCTTCGACGGCGTCATCGTGATCGGCGAGGGCGAGAAGGACAACGCCCCGATGCTCTTCAACGGCGAGCACGTCGGGACGGGGCGGGGGCCGCAGTGCGATGTCGCCGTCGATCCCATCGACGGCACGTCGCTGACCGCGGAGGGTCGCAACAACGCCCTCTCGGTGCTCGCCGTCTCCGACCGCGGCTCGATGCTCGACGCCTCGAGCGTCTTCTACATGGACAAGATCGTCACCGGCCCCGCCGGCGTCGGCGTCGTCGACATCCGCCTGCCCGTCGGCGAGAACATCCGCCGGCTCGCCGCGTCGCTCGGCAAGCCCGTCGACGAACTCGTCGTCTCCGTGCTCAACCGTCCGCGCCACGCGCGCCTCATCGAGGAGATCCGCGAAGCCGGCGCGGGCACGCGTCTGATGAGCGACGGCGACGTCGCCGGTGGCATCAACGCGGCGCGCCACAACGCGCGCACCGACATGTGCATCGGCATCGGCGGCAGCCCCGAGGGCGTGGCGACCACCTGCGCGATCAAGGCGCTGGGCGGTCACATCCAGGGTCGGCTCTGGGCGCGCGACGACGACGAGAAGCAGCGGGGGATCGACGCCGGTCTCAAGCTGGACGGCTACGTCTACGAAGCCGACGAATTGGTGAAGGGACGCAACACGATCTTCGTCGCGACCGGTGTCACCAACGGCGAGCTCGTCGCGGGCGTGCGTCGCGACGGCGACTTCGTCTACACCGAGAGCGTCGTCCTGCGCGGCGCGTCCGGAACGCTGCGCCGCATCTCCTCGGAGCACCTCACCTCGAAGTGGCTCTGAGCGCGACGCGCGGGGGCGTGGAGGACAGCTGACGCCCGCTCTGGCAGAATGTGGAGCGGTGTCACCGGCGACACATTCGTCGTCCACGCAGTCCGGGGGTCACATGTCCGCAGCATCGAGCAGTCCCAGAACGGGTCAGGTCACCGTGCCGGTCGACCCCGCGCGCAGGCCCGACGTCCTGTTGCGGCGACGGATGCCGGAGGGGCATCAGGTCAGCGCGTGGTGGATGATCGGCGCTTTCGTCGCGGTCTCCGTCGCGGTCGTCGGGCTGCTGAACCTCTTCCCGGCCTGATCCGGCGCGCTCACAGTCGATCGCGCAGGTCGCCCACGTCGGCGACCATGGCCTCGGCGGCACCGTCGGTGAGTTCGGGGGCGATCAGCTTCCGCGGTGTCTTCTCGATCGCGGCGGGTGCCGCCGCCGCATCCAGCTTCGTCTCATCGATGCCGGGGAACTTGCGCGCCGTGACGAGCACGCGGGTCTCCAGCGACCCGGCGAAGCGGTTGTAGGTGTCCACCGTCCGCTCGATGGCGCGGCGGAGATCGTCGGCGTGCCCGGCGAGCGCGCCGAGGCGCTGGTAGAGCTCGGTTCCGAGATCGAACAGACGACGCGCCTCGGCGGAGACGTCCTGCTGGGTCCAGGTGTAGGCGACGGTCTTCAGGACCGCCCACAGGTTGACCGGCGACGCCAGAGCCACGCGCTTGCCGAACGCGTAGTCGAGCAGGGTCGGATCCTCCTCGAGGGCGGTCGCGAGCAGCGCCTCGTTCGGCAGGAAGCACACGACGAACTCGGGGCTGGAGTCCAATCCGCTCCAGTAGGCCTTCTTCGCGAGGGCGTCCACGTGCGCGCGGACCGCCTTCACGTGCCGCTGCAGCAGCTGTGCCCGCCGGGCCGCCTCCTCCCCGAGAGCGGTCACGGGGATCGCGGATGCCTCGAGGTACGCGTCGAGCGGCACCTTCGCATCGACGGCGAGCGACTTGCCCCCGGGAAGGCGCACGATCATGTCGGGGCGCCCCTCGCCGGCGTGCGAGGTGACCGACGACTGCAGGTCGAAGTCGACGTAACGCGTCAGCCCGGCCGACTCGACGACCCGCCGCAGCTGCGTCTCGCCCCAGACCCCGCGCGTCGCATTCGAGCGGAGGGCTCCGGCGAGCGACTCCGTCGTCGCGCGCAGCGCCTCATCCGACGCCTGCGCCTGGCGCAGCTGTTCCGCGAGGGAGCCGAACTGGGCCTGGCGGTCGCGTTCGAGGGCGGTCACCTTCTGCTGCATCGCCTCCAAGGTCTCCTGGACCGGGGCGAGCGCGCGGAGCACGAGCTGCTCGCGTCGTTCCCGCTCCTGCTGCGCGCTCTGGTCGGCGCGCGCCTGCGCGCTGAGCTCACGGGTGAGCGCCCGCTGCTGCTCGAGCTGCTCGCCGAGCGAGCGTGCCGTCGCGTCGGCGGCGCCCAGGCGCGCGGTGAGCGCCGCAGCATCGCGGGCGGCACGTTCGGCGGCGCGGGCGCCGCCGGTGAACCAGCCGGCGACCAGGCCGCAGATCAGGCAGAGGACCGCGAGGGAGATGACGACGAGTGCATCCATGTGCACAGCGTGCCCGAGGCCTCGGACATCGTCGTGCGCCGCACCGTCAGAAGGTCGGAACCGCCGCGGTGGGGCGCGATGCCGTGCCCGCGAGCTGCGGCACGCGCACACCGAGCAGCATCGCGAGCTCGACGACGTCGTGCGCCCCCGCGCGGGCCGCGGCGTCGATCATGATGTGCGCGCAGGCCAAAGAGTCGGCCGTCGCATCGTGGTGCGCGAAATCGAGGAACCCTGCGGCGGCGGCCACCAGCGGGAGCCGGTATGACGCGAGATCGTACGTCTTGCGCGCCACCTGGAGGCTGCATACGTAACGGTACGGCGGGCACGCGGCATCCGTCACCTCGCAGGCGCGGCGCAGGACGCTCATGTCGAAGCCCGCGTTGTGCGCGACGACCACGTCATCGCCGACGAAGGCGGCGAGGTCGTCGAGCTGGGTGGCCCAGGAGGGGGCGTCGGCGACGTCCTCGGGGCGGATGCCGTGGATGCCGACGTTGATCTCGAAGAACCGGTCGTGGCCCGGCGGGGGCTGGATCAGCCAGCCCGCGGTCGCCACGACGCGCCCGTCGCGGACGCGGGTGAGTCCTACGGCGCACGCGGAGGCGCTGGAGGAGTTCGCCGTCTCGAAGTCGATCGCGGTGAAGTCCAGGGCCACGCGTCCACTCTGCGTGTCGTGCCCCGGCCGCCGCGGCAGGCGCGCCGTGCTCGCCGCACACCGCCGTGTGTGGCCGGGCGCAAGGAGAGCGGGGAGCGATCCTGCTGCGATCGCTCCCCGCTGGTCGTGGCGCCGGGTCAGTAGGTCATGACGATCCGGCCGTCGATCTTGCCCCGCTCCATCCGCTCGAAGATGTCGTTGATGTCCTCGAGGGTCTCGACGTGCACCGTCGGATGGATCTGGCCGCGCGCGTAGAAGTCCAGGGCCTCGATCATGTCCTGGCGGGTGCCCACGATCGAGCCGCGGATCGTGATCGCCCGCAGCACGATGTCGAAGATGTCGGCGTCGAAGGTCCCGGGCGGCAGTCCGTTGAAGACGATCGTCGCTCCGCGCCGCACGACGCTGAGCGCCTGATCGAACGCCTTCGGGTGCACGGCCGTGACGAGCACCCCGTGGGTGCCGCCGGTGGCCTCCTGGATGGCGGCTCCCGGGTCGGTGTGTGCCGCGTTGACCGTCACCTCGGCGCCGTGCCGCCGCGCGAGCTCCAGCTTGTCGTCGTCGACGTCGACCGCTGCGACCCGCATCCCGAGGGCGCGTGCGTACTGCACGGCGATGTGTCCGAGCCCGCCGATGCCCGAGATCGTGACCCATTCGCCGGGGCGCACCCCGGTCATCTTCAGCCCCTTGTAGACGGTGACGCCGGCGCAGAGGATCGGCGCCACCTCCACCGGGTCGGCGCCGTCGGGGATGCGGGCCGCGTACTTCTCGTCCACGAGCATGAACTCCCCGAAGCTGCCGTCGACGGAGTATCCGCCGTTCTGCTGATCGGGGCACAGCGTCTCCCAGCCGGTGCGGCAGTATTCGCACGTGCCGCAGGCCGACCACAGCCACGCGTTGCCCACCTTCTGTCCGATCGACAGGGTGGTCACGCCGGGGCCGAGGGCGACGACCTCGCCGTAGCCTTCGTGGCCGGGGATGAGCTGCGGCTTCGGCGCGACGGGCCAGTCGCCGCGGGCGGCGTGCAGGTCGGTGTGGCAGACACCGCTCGTGATGACCTTCACGAGGGCTTGGCCCGGTCCCGGCGTGGGGACGGGGACCTCCGCGACGACGAGGGGTTCGCCCGCCGCGGTCACGACGGCTGCGCGCATCGTCGTCCGATCGTCGCGTGTTCCCGCCGCGACGGAGGTTTCGGTCAGAGTCGTCATCGACATCACTTCCTCTCGGCGGAGCCGTTCCGCCCGATGCTCCGACGCTAGGAACCCGAAGGTTGCACGCGGTTGCGGGCGGCGTAGGGTCGGACCATGGCGACGCGCGACGAGATGGCGACGAGCTTCGGGGCGGCGGCGGGGGAGTACGAGCGGGGTCGTCCGTCGTACCCGGCGGAGGCGGTCGCCTGGATGATCGCTCCGGCCGGCCCCCGTCCGCGGGTCGCCGACGTCGGCGCCGGCACCGGCAAGCTGACCGAGGCGCTGCGGCGGGCGGGCGCGGAGGTGGTCGCCGTCGAACCGGATGCCGCGATGCGGGACGCCTTTCGTCGTTCCCTTCCGGGTGTCGAGGTGCGCGCGGGCGCGGCCGAGGCCACGGGGCTGGCCGACGGCAGCGTCGATGCGGTCGTCTTCGGCCAGGCGTGGCACTGGGTGCGCGTTCCCGAGGCCTCTGCCGAGGCCGCGCGGGTGCTGCGGTCCGGCGGTGTGATCGGGCTGATCTGGAACATCCGCGACGAGTCGGTCTCCTGGGTCGCGCGACTGGGTGCGGCGATGAAGGGAAGCTACGCGGAGGAGCTGCTCGCGGGCGAGGGGCCGACCGTCGCGGCGCCGTTCGGCACGCTGGAGCATGAGAGCTGGCGCTGGTCGCGGGCGGTCACCCGCGATGGGGTCCTCTCGATGGTGCGTTCGCGCAGCTACGTCATCACCGCGCCGGCCGAGGAGCGCGCACGCATCGAGCAGGAGGTCGCCGCACTGCTCGACGAGATCGGAGCCGTCGGCGACGCGCGCGTGGAGCTGCCGTACGTCACGCACGGGTTCCGTGCCGTCGCGGGGTGAGGTCGTCGCCCGCGTAGACTGAGATCCCGTGGCTCTTACCATCGGAATCGTCGGTCTCCCCAACGTCGGCAAGTCGACCCTGTTCAACGCGCTGACCAAGAACCAGGTTCTCGCGGCCAACTATCCCTTCGCGACGATCGAGCCGAACGTCGGCGTCGTCAACCTCCCCGACCCGCGGCTCGAGAAGCTCGCCGCGGTGTTCGGAAGCGAACGCATCCTTCCGGCCGCCGTCTCCTTCGTGGACATCGCGGGCATCGTTCGCGGCGCGAGCGAGGGGGAGGGACTCGGCAACAAGTTCCTCGCCAACATCCGCGAGGCCGATGCGATCGCGCAGGTGGTCCGCGGCTTCGCCGACTCCGACGTCGTGCACGTGGACGGCAAGGTCGACCCGGCATCCGACATGGAGACCATCAACGCCGAGCTCCAGCTGGCCGACCTCGAGACGCTCGAGAAGGCGATCACCCGGTACGAGAAGGAAGTGCGCGGGAAGAAGCTCGATCCCGCCGTGCTCGAGGCCGCCGTCGCCGCGCGCGACGCGCTGCAGCGCGGCGAGCTGCTGTCGGCCTCCGGAATCGACCTCGCGCCGATCAGGGAGCTCGGTCTGCTGACGGCGAAGCCGTTCATCTTCGTGTTCAACGTCGACGAAGCGGTGCTGACGGATGCCGACCGCAAGGCCGAGCTGGCCGCGCTCGTGGCTCCGGCGAAGGCCGTCTTCCTCGACGCGAAGATCGAGTCCGAGCTCATCGACCTCGACCCGGCGGATGCCGCCGACCTCCTCGCGTCGACGGGGCAGGACGAGTCGGGACTCGACCAGCTCGCCCGCATCGGCTTCGACACGCTCGGACTCCAGACCTACCTCACGGCGGGCCCCAAGGAGGCGCGCGCCTGGACGATCGGCAAGGGATGGAAGGCGCCGCAGGCCGCGGGGGTGATCCACACCGACTTCGAGAAGGGCTTCATCAAGGCGGAGGTCATCTCGTTCGACGATCTCGTCGCGCTGGGCTCCGTCGCCGAGGCGCGTGCGAAGGGCAAGGCCCGCCTGGAGGGCAAGGACTACGTCATGCAGGACGGCGACGTGGTGGAGTTCCGTCACAGTTAGGCATTTCAGGCAAACTTGAGGTTATGCCCAAACGTGCCGCGCTGTACCTCCGCCAGTCCAAGTCCGACGATGAGGGCATCGAGCGGCAGACTGAGCGCACGACGGCACTTGCCACGGCACGCGGGTGGACGGTAGCGGCCACCTTCATCGACAACGACGTGAGCGCGTCCAAGGTCCGTGGCCCACAGACTGCGTGGGGCAGGATGCTGGCCGCGTCGGATGAGCTGGACGTCGTCATCGGTGTGGACCTGGACCGAGTGGTGCGCTCCACCCGTGACCTGAACACCTTGATCGACCACGGGCTGATGCTGGTGACCCTCGATGGCGAGATCGACCTGACGACAGCCGATGGGGAATTCCGTGCGTCCATGCTGGCGGCTATCGCCCGCTTCGAGGTGCGTCGCAAGGGCGAGCGTCAGAGCCGCGCCAACGCACAACGCGCGGCCAAGGGCGGGGTTCCGAAGGGCGTACGACTCAAGGGCTACACGACAGCCGGGGAGCTGGTGCCGGATGAGGCCGACGTGGTGCGCGAGCTTTTCGAGGGGTTCAGTACCGGGCTGACCCTCCGCACGCTGGCGCGCAAGTACGATCTGACCCCGAGCACCGTGCGCACCCTTCTGACGAACCCTCGCTACGCTGGCCGTCGCGTCTACAAGGGTGAGATCGTGGGCACGGGTGAATGGGAGGCCATCGTGAGCGGGGAGCTGTTCGACAGCGTCAATCGACGGCTGGCCGACCCGGCACGCATCACCAACCGCACCGGGTCCACGGCGCGCAAGCATCTCGGCACGAGCCTGTTCCGATGTGGCGAGTGCGACGATCACCCCACGGTGCGCACGGCTGGCGCTGGCGGCCGGTACGCCTGCCCGGTGTGCCATCTCAACCGCACGATGGCACCCATCGACGACTTCGTAATGAGGCTGGCCGAGGCCCGTCTGACACAGCCGGATGCACTGGCCGCGCTGACCCCTGATGTGGACGCCGACCCGCTACGTGACGAGCACGCGACCCTCACCGAGCGCAAGGCCACACTCGCGGGCCTCGTGGCCGACGGCACCATGACCGGCGCTGAAGTGCGCGACCACGTCGAGCGGCTGAATGCACGGCTGGCTGAGCTTGACCGCTTGCTCGATGGCGTCGACGCACCTGCTGTGATGCTCAGCGACGAGGAGATGGCCGCTGGTGTGGCCGCACTCGAACGCGACCGGCAGAGAGCACTGATCGACACCCTGATGACGGTGTACCTACTCCGGGGCAAGCGAGGGAAGAAGGGCTTCGACCCCGAGAGCGTGCAGGTGGCTTGGAAGGGTCGAGTCCTCTAGTCTTCAGGCTCGTCAGTGTCGACGTGTTCCCTAGGCAGTTCCACGACAAGCCCATTCGGGCCGTACCAGCGAACCTCACCCGTGTTGAAGGTCACCTTGCCAACCAAGCGGTCCCGAAGTTGCCACTCGCTCAGGTCAGGCTCCGTGCCATCCTCGGGTTTGAACCCCCAGATTCGGGCCTCATCTCGACGTACGTTCGGTGCAAGGTAGTGCGGCGGTATGGGGACGCCCTCGGTGATCGCGCACAGGGACCGCCTGACGTACTCGATGTAGTTGAGTAGGTCGCTCGCATCGCGCCGTCGCAATCGCTCAGAACGCTCTTCCTGCTTTGACTGGTTGAAGCGAACCATCCAGATAAGCGCATCCCAACGCTCGCGCACGTCTTCAGGGAGCGCATGGGAGTGCGTGGAACTCGCTTGCAACAACGCGGCGGCGCGCTTGTTTCGTTCGTGGTGGACGGCCTCGGTCGTGGCGACTCTCACGAACGATGCCGACCGATCATGGATGCCTGCATCAACCGTGATGAACTCGGCGAGCGCCGCAATCAGCTGGTCGGCCGCGAGTGTCCGTCGGCGCTCCTCATCGACACGTTGCGCCTCCCGCCGTTCCGTCGCCGCTAACTCCGTCTCGTGGTTCAGCACCTTCGCGGTCTGGCGTGATCCCACCCAAGCGGACAGAAGTCCACCAACGAGGGCACCCAGTAGCGCCGCCAACATCTCGGTCATGTCGAGCAATCTACCGGTCGGCACCGACAGCGCCCGGTGCGCCGGTATGCCGTCTCTGCGCTGGTCGCTCGAGAGGTAGCAGGGGTCGCCAGCGGGCACCGGCCTACCTTGGCACCTACCCACGGCACCCCGGGACGACAGGCGGTCGCAGGGGATGGGGCAATACGTGCCCTACAACCGCTATGCGGCGCGCCGAGCGGTCCCGGAGAATTTGGCCGCTGGTGGGCGGCTGGGCAAAGCTTGTTGGCATGGCCCACCAACGAACCACCATCAAGGTGTTCTGCAAGAACGACGAGCGCACGCTCGCTCGGTACTCGTGGTATGCCGCCGATGGCGTGTGGGTCCGTAGCGATCAGCACGCCTCCGACAAGGACTTTCATATCGAGGTCGGGCCGAATGGCCTTCAGGCGTACCCTCGCCCGGTGTTCGAGTGCCCGTGCGGAAACACTCCGGTGTTCACCCACGACGAGATTCAGTCGAAGATCGCCGAGGCCGTCCGCAACGACGAACGAGTCATGGTCTAAGCTAGCTATACCCAAGCGCTGGTGGTCGGCGCTGTAAACATCAGGGCCACAGTGCGGCATCAAAATGCCTGGATGCTCCAGGTGCCGTGGCCAGTCCGGTCGAGCCTCCTTCGCGGGAGTTACTTCAATTCGCGAAGGAAACTCCCGTGGCTACCGTCACTCGTACCCTCAAGGCATCGGCGCACGTCGCCGTTGCAGTCCGTCTCAAGGACCCCGAGCGCGAGACCGTCGCGCGTCGCAACCTGGCAGAGGCCCAGATCGCTGACGCTATCGAGCGTGCCATCGCTGTCGCCCCTCCACTCACTCCCGAGCAGATCAAGCGCCTGTCCGGCCTCCTGCGCACGGGAGGGTCGAAGTGACAGCGGACACCGTGGACGTCGCTATCAGTCTGGCCCGCATCGGCTGGTACGTCTTCCCGTGGAACGACGCGCTCGGCAAGGGGCATGTCCAGTGGACGGCGGAAGCCACGACCGATGCGGCGACCATCCGGCGCTGGTGGAAGCGCTGGCCCAACGCGCGGCTTGGCGTTCACGCGGGCATGTCCGGGCTGGTGGGGGTCGACCTCGACGTGAAGAACGGCAAGGACGGGGTTGCCCGTGTCGCCGAGGCTGGCCTGCCTTTGCCGCGCACGCTCTCGTACAACAGTCGATCAGGCAAGGGCCAGCACCATGTCTACCGCGCGCCCAAGGGCGAACAGCTCACCATCGCAACCAACCTCATACTGTCCGACGGCACACGCCTCGACGGTGTGGACATCCGCAGTGGCAACGGGGTCATTTTCTACAACGGGCCGATTCTTGACAAGAAGCCCTCGCTGGCACCGGCTCCGGAGTGGGCCATCGTCCACAAGGGTGCCACCGACTACGACGCGGCAGACGTAGAGGCCTGGCTGGAGGCCGAGCGGTCTCCGGAGCCTCGCCACGAGACGCGCCACTTGGTGCGCAAGGTGCCGCTCCAGGGCATGAGCAACCCGGACTTGCTCACGTTGCTGACGCCCATCGTCCGGAGCCTGAAGCACGGGTATGGCAGGCGGCAGGCATACGATATCGCCCGCGAGCGCTGGAGTCGTGAGTACCCCGAGCACCGCACCCAGTACGGCATCGCGTTCGACCGCGCGTTCGGCAAGGCAATCTCGCGGATGGAGCACGACTGGCAGGAGCCGAAGAAGGACAAGAAGGCATCGAACAAGACGCCCGCTGAGGACGGCAAGGTGCGCTCGCGCACGCTCCAGCTCACCCCGGCATCGGCTATCAAGCCGCGCCCCGTGTTCTGGATGTGGACGGGCAGGATCGCGCTCGGCACGCTGGCTCTGTTGGCAGGCCGGGAGGGCATCGGCAAGTCAACGACGGCGTATTGGATCGCGGCGAGGGTCACTCGTGGGGAGCTTCCGGGCGAGTCGTTCGGCAAGCCGCGCGCGGTGCTGATTGCCGCCACTGAGGACTCGTGGGAGCACACCATCGTGCCGCGCTTGATGGCGGCAGACGCCGACCTCGACAGGGTGTTCCGGGTTCGGGTGCGCACCGCCGACGACATCCACGTGGGACTCAACCTTGTCCACGATCTCCACGAACTGGAGCAGGCGGCTGTGCAGGTCGACGCCGGGCTACTCCTGCTGGACCCGCTCATGAGCCGCCTCGGCGAACTCGACACGCACAAGGACGCAGAGGTGCGGATCGCGTTGGAACCCCTCGTGGACGTTGCCGACCGCACGGGCATGGCCGTGATCGGCCTGATGCACCACAACAAGTCCGGCTCGACCGACCCGCTCCAGCTTGTGATGGCGTCCAAGGCGTTCACGGCGGTGGCGCGCTCGGTGCACACCGTCATCATCGACCCCGACGACGAGACCGGCCAACGAAAGCTCTTCGGCACGCCCAAGAACAACCTCGGCCGTGACGACATGCCAACTCTGAGCTTCAGCATCGAGTCAGCGCCGATCCGCACCGAGGAGGGCACCGCGTGGACTGGTCGCGTCGTGTGGGGCGAAGAGCTCACGGAGTCCATCGGGTCGGTGATGGACCGCGCTGGCACCGAAGGCGACCACACCGTCACGGGAGAAGCCGCCGCGTGGCTCCACGACTACCTGGAGATCAACGGCCCCATCGCATCGTCAAAGGTCAAGGACGAGGGCAAGCGGGCGGGTCACTCGGAGGCCGCTTTGCAGAGGGCGCGCAAGCGGATTCAGGTCAAGGTCACGCAGGGCGGATACCCCCGCGTCACGTTCTGGGACCTGCCCGGTGGTGGCCAGTCGTTGCAGGACCCCAAGGGAGAGAGAACAACTACAACAACTAGCACCACTAGTAGCCCAAACACAGTCGTGCCAGTCGTTGCAGTGGTGGCAGGTCCCCCCCGCGCGCAAGCCCACTAGGTAGGCACTCCGGCCGCTCCAAGCAGGGCAACGCATGACTACTGGAACACCCCGACGGCTGTGTGGACATCCGTCGATCCACACGGGAAGAGCGCCCGGCGTCACAGCCGAAGGCACATCAGAACACGACAACCGCACGCCACGCGCGAACGAACGCGCCGATCCCCGGCTGTCTCGGACCGGCAACACCATCAATCGAAAGGGCTCTAGATCATGCGCACATTTAGCACGGCATGTCGCGCGCCGCCTGACCCCGGACGACGTCGATGCCGTCCACGCGATGCACCGCGTGAGGCACACGGCTGACACGTACGAATCCGCCCGACCCCGATGGACGCATTGTCAGGAACCGCACCCATCCCGACAATCCACCTGCGAGACCCCTGGCCCGTAGCACGGCTGGGGGTCTCGTGCTGTCTGCACGGCGCACAGCAGGCAGGACCAGGGAGACCGCAACAGGCGCGCCCCTACCCAACACCTATGCCCCGCGCCCCAACGACGCTGGCGGGAGCCAGGGAGCGCTGAGAGAGACCCCTGCCAGCCTGCCTCGGCGCTACGGCCACACGTGCCCACGCGACACGCCAGGGACGCGCACGAATTGCCGTACGAATTTTGCTTACGGGTACTAGGTCGCGCGTCTGCCGGGGTCATTTCTCGACCTGCGGAGGCCTACACCGGCTGGCAAAACTGCCTTGCATGCCGACCGCAAACTACAGCCTCCACGATGCCCACCTGGCCTCCGCGACGAGCGCGATCCTGCTCGTGCCGGGGGCCGAGAACCTGTACGGGTATGCCACGCTCGCCGGCACCCGCGAGAACCCCGAGATCGAAGTGCACACCTTCCCCGACAGGGAGAGCATGGTGCGCGCCCTGAGCGAGTTGCACAACGGACGGCTCCTCAACGCCCGCTACCCCGACGTGTACCGCTTCGGCCCTGACCTGCCTGTCCGCCTGTATGCGGTCATCGAGGAAGACGACCTCGAAGACGACGAGGAGGCGTACTCGTGACCGAGCGTGAGCCTGGCGATCTGGAATCGCTCCACGGCCAGCACACGACCATTGAGCAGGTCACCGTGACGGAGGACGTTGACGGCATCCCCGCGTGGATCAAGGTCGACCGCGAACAGGCCACCGTCGTGATCGTGCCGAGCCTGCTCCGGCCACGGGCACCTCGTACACCCGCTGTGGACAGTCCACGGCAGGCGGACCCAGCGCCGCTACCTCACCCCTCATCGGAAGGAATCACATCATGAGCAAGACCACGACGCCCGAGGCCACCGCCGAGTCCGCGCCTGAGCCGACGCTTGCGAGCACCGCTCGTGTGGACCCCTATGCGGCTGTCGTCGAGAATGACGGATCACCGCTGGCACACGGTTGTCTGCCGCGTGGGAGCGCATCACCGCCACCCTGGCCGATGGTGAGCACCACACCCTCCCTGATCTGGTGGCCGCGTGTGGCGACCTGGCCGAGAGCACCGTGCGCCAGCTCCTCAAGAAGGCCATCGATGCGGGCCAGGTGCAGGCCGTGTACGACGGTCGCGCGGCGCGGCGTAGTGGCACCGGGCGCGTCATGCGGAAGTACCGCCTCCCACGATGAACGCTGAAGCCGCCTGGGATGCGCTCAACGCCGCACTGGAGGACTACACCCCTCCGTGCGATGGACGCGCGCTGTTCACGGCTGACCGGCTGAGCGATGAGCAACTGGCCGAGTGCGTCGCCATCTGCGCTCGATGCCCCATTGCCCTGGAGTGCAGGACATACGCGACAGCCGCCAAGGTCGAGTGCGGCATCTGGGCGGGACAGCTCTAATCACCCAAGCGCAACAAGCGCCGCTAACCATCAACCACCGCCGACCGGACGGTATCCGGCGACCAACCGAAAGGAAACCAAGATCATGAGCAAGTACACCGCATCCGGCGTCGAGCGCGAGCTTCAGTCGAAGATCGCCGGGTTCAAGAGCCGCGTCACGGCGATCAAGAAGGCATACACCGCCAAGCGTCAGGACATCCTGCGCGACGAGCGCCTGACCGACGCCGCCAAGACCGCCGACCTGGCCAAGCTGTCCGAGAAGACGGCCGAGCAGATCGCGAGCATCAAGGGTGAGCAGGAGGCGTACATCAGCACCCTGCGCTCCAACGTCGAGTCCGCCCTGCGCGGGAGCCAGCCGACCGACGCCAACAGCGTCCTGCTCCGCCGTGACGCCGCCGACCGCGCCCGCAAGATCATCGACGAGGTCGAAGCGCTGGACGTGCTGAGCGATGCCATCCGTGGGGGTGACGTCACCCTCCAGCACGCCGTCGCGCACATCGGGCGACAGAAGGGCTGGGTCGAGGTGACCGACGCATACCGTGCGGCTCAGCCTGCATCGGCCGCCGCCGCCGCCGCGCTGGCCGTGGTCGAGGGACTGGACCGGGACACGGGCTTCAACCTCGCCAACCAGATCACGTTCGCCGCACCGCTCGGCTGAGCGCCACAGACGGGGTGAGGGATCTTTCGACTCTCTTTCTGCCCTCACCCAAGTGCTGGGAGTTGTGCCCCAGCGCCGAGAGACCCCTAGCGACCACCTGCGTCGTTGGGGGTCTCTTCGCGTGGTTGGGGTAGCCCGCGCCCCGCTGTCTCGCCTGCGCCGACCCTGGCGACAGCGGCAGAGACATGCGCGGCACCGTGTCCCGGCCACACGCCGCAACACCGTGGACGACTGCCGCCAGACCCCCAAGAACCGGATTTGGTGGCATCGGTCCCCTTCAGCAAAGCTTCGCTTGTTCGTGCATCTGTTCGAGCTTCGCCCCACTCGAAAGGTTCCACACCATGAGCACCACCATCACCTACGAAGGCACCCTGCCCGGATCGCGCATCGAGGGCAAGGTCATCGAGCGCCACGCCGACGGCTCGGTCACGGTCGAGCACCCGGAAGGCGGAGGCTGGACCTACCGCGTGCGGCCGGAGCACATCATCATGGACACCCCCACGGCTGTCGAGCACGCACCCGCGTCCGCCTTCCGAACGGCGCTCCTGCGCGTGGCTCTTGCGGGAGGTCAGGCATGACCGTCATGCTCGCTTACCTGAGGGTGTCCACAGATCAGCAGGCCGACAGTGGCCT
This sequence comes from Microbacterium hominis NBRC 15708, assembly GCF_001592125.1. GTDB lineage: Bacteria > Actinomycetota > Actinomycetes > Actinomycetales > Microbacteriaceae > Microbacterium > Microbacterium hominis. Next base: position 4,976 of record NZ_BCWI01000025.1, on the reverse strand, counting down.
TGGCATCGAGGCACAGCGCGACACCATCCAGCGCTACGCCGACGCGCACGGCTGGGAGGTCGAGTGGTACGTGGACGCGGGACTTAGCGGCAAGAGCCTCGACCGGCCTCAGCTCCAGGCCGCGCTCGACCGACTGAACGCGCCCGCCAAGCGCCGTGATGCGGACGGCCTACTGGTCTCCAAGCTCGACCGCCTGAGCCGTAGCCTTGCCGACTTCGCCGACCTACTGGAGCGTGCCCGTGCACGTCAATGGTCACTGGTCGCCATCGACCTCGGTGTCGATACCAGCACCCCGACGGGCGAGATGGTCGCCAACGTGATGATGGCCGTGAGCCAGTGGGAGCGCCGCACCATCGGCCAGCGTACGTCGGACGCGATGCAGGCCGCTAAGCGTCAGGGCAGGCACATGGGTCGGCACTCGACCCTCCCGCAGAACACAGCCGACCGCCTGCTGGAGCTTCGAGCAACGCGCACCCTCGCGGCCACCGCCGACGCACTCAACGCGGAGGGACACACCACGGCGACCGGCACCTCGTGGGATGAACACAAAGTCTGCAAGACCCAGCACCGGCTCGCCCGTGACGCTACGGCCGCGCGCCTGCGAGAGGCACTCGCCGCCTGAGGCCACCTGCGCTGAGGCCGAAGCGGGATAGCAAGTCCTCGCCCTCTTGTGCCAGACACCGCCGCGCGGTCTCGAGTCTCTACTCCCTTGTGAGGCGATTTTCTGTGTCGAGTCGGAATGCGTTGGCCCGTGCGAGCGCGCGGCCAATCGGAGTTATGTAGAAACCGCTATCGGCGTTCGAATCCCACCATTCCATCACTGTGCCGAGGGAGGGCAGAGCGCGCATCCGCGTCATTAGCTCCGTACGTGCGGCATCGTCCTGCTGACCAAAACCGAACTCTGTCTCTGCGAGACTGATGACCCTAGAGACATATTCGTCACTCTTCCCGGCATCCTTCAGCTGGCGGTCAAGATCAGCTCTGTTCATTGCTCCAACTCGAAAAGACTGCGCCTTGAGTTCATGCGGCACGATTCTTACAGGCCAGCCTTCCGAGGCGAGAACTGTCGTCAGCTCGGCCACGAGGCTGAGGGACCCAGCATCGCCGCTGCCCATCGCGCCTGGAGCGATACACCCGACGAATTGCTCGCTGTAGAACTCCTCCATCGGCTTCATGCCAGTCAATGTGTTACGACGAACAACATTGAGCACATCAAGATGGTCGAGCCATTCCGCGGCCATTGGAAGTGGGCCGTCGACCAGGGACTCGAATATGTCATTGAGCAGGGAGATACCGGGGCCGACGAGCGGCCCTTTGACGGTCCACTGCTCGATGGCGTTCGCGATCGTCAGTGCCCTAAGTGCATCCTCATCGATGCGATCAACGACGTCGATTGCCCCGTCAATGCCTACGACAGTCGGGCGCTCTCGGGCACTCTTCGCACGGTCGGCAAGGAGCGCCGCCAACATGTCGTAGTCAGCGGGCCGTTCGCTCGAAGCGGCCCCCTCCTGAGCCTTGCGATATGACCGAATAAACGCGGGGTCAGCGAATGAATCTAGCGCCCCTTGATTGGACAAGTGAGTGATCACTCGCTGGTCGAGTTCATCGACCCTCGCCTGAAGCACTCCGTGAGACTCACTCGCGAATTGCGCCACGACGTGCTTCGCGTTGGCGAGCGAGATTTCATGTGCACGCTCTTCGGTTATCCCCGTGTTTACGATGAGGTCGCCCGCGACCTGGAGCTGTTGCGAGCCTCCACCGGCTCGCTGAATCTGGCGGCCCTCGGTCATCGAACGTCGCCCTTCATGTCCCGACCGATCTGAGTCTGACGCGAACCATCGCCAGAACGTTGGCTCTGTTTCACGGATGACCGCTTCGACATCACGCGCCAAGTTACCGCGCTACCTGCGCCGCCGCCAATGATCAGACCGATGAGCATGGTGCCCAGCCCGTCCAGGAACCAATCCATCGAACCTCCAGTGTTGAGCAGAGCGCCGCGCGGAATCGGGCCACTCTCGCTCAACGTACCAAGAGCCTCCGACAAACAAGCGCGATCGCGGTTAGGCGTGGAGCACAGGACCTTCGCTGGTCAGCACCATCCGCCCAACTTGTGCTGAACGGGGCGGTTCCTGACAACCGCTGGCGAGTCGCTTAGCCGTTCTAGACCCTGTTGACACCCGCTCGAAACCGGATTTGGCACTGCGATCGGGGTTCAGGCAAAAACGCTTCTGCTCGAAGACAGCTTCGAGGTTCTACCGACTCAAGGAGACGCCATCATGGCTACCAAGACCACGACCGACGCCAAGGTCCTCGCTGACATCCTCACCGTTGAGGAGGCGTTCATGTCCGACCTGCTGGAGGCCATCGACGCGGGCATCAAGCACGTGTCCAGCACGCACAGCGTCAACATCCAGAAGGACCGCTACAAGGCGATGCGCGCTATCGCGTTCCAGGCGTTCAGCGAGTACTTCGAGGAAGGCAACTTCGAGGAGCTGGTCAAGCGTGCCAGCGCCAACGTCGGCAACCTGCCCTCCGGCTGGATGCTCACCGCCGAGGCCGAGAGGGCACGCAAGGCCGGTGCCAAGCCTGCCCCGAAGAAGCCCGCGCCGAAGCCGACGAGCCAGACCAACGTCCAGAAGGCGGCGGCGACCAAGAAGCCCGTCAGCCGCAAGGGGTTCACTGTGGCGACCAAGGAGGGCACCATCATCGCGGAGCAGAGGCACGTGGAGATGTGATGCACACGGCAGGACGACGAGAGACCCCTGGCATCGCTGGGGGTCTCTTGCTATGTGCTGGGGTAGCCGGTGCGGTATCCACGAGACAGCGGACGCCTCAGCGACGACAGGCGAGACCCTTACTCGGTGAGGAGATCGGCGGCAGGCACGTCGAGAGTGCGCGCCAGCTTGTAGATGATGTCGAGCGTCGGGTTCCTGGTGCCGCGCTCGATACCGGAGACGTAGGTGCGGTCGAGTTCTGCCCGATGAGCGAAGTCCTCCTGCGACCAGCCATGCCCGGTTCTGAGCTCACGCACGCGCGCCCCGAACGCGGCTCGGTGGGTGGGAACGGGCATCTATCAACGCTCACGCTAAGGTGACAATGAGTCCACGGACTATGAGTCACATCAGCAAGGAGCGCCTGTATGTCCGATCAGTCACAACCGCCCGCATCCGCGACTGGCAAGGCGTGGTACCTGAAGTGGTGGGTATGGCTGATCGCGGCGGCGGTAGTGATCGGCGGCATCGGCGCTCTCGTCAATCCAGAGGGTAACGAGACTTCCGCCCCGGCACCCGAACCGTCGCAGAACACCCCGCCCACCGAGGCTGAGACGCCGACCGACGTCGCCCCGCTCGACCTGGAGGCGTTCCTCACCGAGTCAGGTGTGGCCTTTGAGAGTGCCGAGATGTCCGCGCGCAAGGCGTACATCTACGTGCCGACCGAAACGACCAACGAGCAGGCTCAGCAGATCGCCAACGACACGATGCTGCACATCTGCGATCACGCGGTACAGGCCGGAGACAGCGCCCCTGCCGCGAATCGGGTAGAAGTCTCCGACGGCGTCAGCCCTGCCACACCTGGCTACAACGCCAACGAGCACCCTTCCGGGTTCGCCACCGACGAGTTGTGCGAGGGCTGATCCATGCACAAGATCGCTTCAACAGCCGCTGTTCTCATCCTCGCTACAGCCGTGCTCACTGGATGCACGGCGACCCCCGAAGCTACATCGACCACACCGGCTGATACGGCTCCGTCACCGACCGTCTCCACCCCGACCGAGAGCGCGACCCCAAGCGCCACCCCGACATCCGATCCCGAGCCTCAGGTGGCCTGCGACAACGGACCCAACGATTCGGCTACCGGCACGGTCGAGACCGACGAGAGCGGAGTCCCCATCGCGTACATCGTCGAGGCGGGCGACACTATGTGGGGAATCCAGAACCGCGTGTGCCTGGACGACGTCGCAGAGCGCAACGGCATCAATCCAGGTCAGATATATCCTGGCGACCGTCTCACGCTCGAAGCCGGGGATCAGACTCAGTAGGGAGCGGTCCGAGCGGTCTGCCGTGGCCTATCCGGCGATAGATCGCAGAGGTCGTCGGACAGACGCGATGTCGGTCGGGTCTGCCAACATGAACTCATGCAATGGCGTAAGCGTGATGCCGATCCCAAAGCGCTCGAAGCGCTCCACTCCGGCGTCCCATCCTGGATGAGGCGATTCATTGTTGCGTGGGCCGAGAGCGTCGCGTACCAGATGAATCCGAACGGGTATGGCCCGCGCGTGCCGGACCCTAAGTACATCCTCGAGTACGAGAGCGCCGTTCGGCGACCAGCCTCTCTGGAGTCCGTGTACGTCTCGTACGGCATGGATCGCCTTCTTCGCGAGATGGGAGACGACGAATTCCTGGACTTCGTGGACTTCCTCATCTACAAGGCGGCGACCGGCTCGTCGGACGGGTACCGCACATTGAACCTGCTCGAGAAGATCCTCGCGGAGGCTGGTTCCGAGTGGAGGGTTGGACAGCGCGACGGACACGCCGCACTGGAGAAGCGCGTTCCAGAAGGGGTTGTAGCAGCCGCCGAAGAGACCATGTCAAACTCCGGTTCGGCGGGTGCCCTGCTCGCGGAGGCGTGGCATGCCGCATTCGGCAAGTCTCCGGACACGGAGGAAGCGTACGAGAAGGCGATCAAGGCTGTCGAGGAAGCCGGTGCGCATATCGTCACCCCGAACAACCGCACCGCCACGCTCGGCACGATGATCCGTGACATGAAAGCGCAGAAGGATTGGAAGCTCGATCTGGCGACGCCCGACGCTGGCGTTCCGGTGACTATGGCTGGGGCGCTGTGGGTCGGCCAAGAGAGCCGACACGGTGGAAACGGCTACCGCAAGCCCACACAGTCCGAAGCAGAAACGGCGGTCATGCTCGCGGTGCCGCTTGTGCAGTGGTTTGCGTCGGGAGCACTCCAGCGCCGTCCCTAGC
>NZ_BCWI01000024.1 GCF_001592125.1 Microbacterium hominis NBRC 15708 | reverse complement strand
CCTAGCGGGCAGGATGCGGGCCGTCGGGGATTCAGTCCTCGGACGGGAGCTCGGCCGCCGGTGCCCCCGCGTCGCGCCAGGCGGGGAAGCCGCCGTCGACGTGCGCGACGTTGGTGAAACCGCTCTCGCGCAGCTTCTGCGCCACCGGTCCCGAGCCGCGGATGGATCCGCAGACGATGACGATGTCCTGATCCCACTCGGTGATCTCGGCGAGCTTCTCCGGAGAGTCGAGGAGGAACTGCGCGTCGATGCGATCGCGGTCACCGCGGATCACCCCGTCTTTGGCGCGACCGGCGTCGCTGCGCACGTCGACCACGACGGCGCCGGCCGCGAACCGGTCGGCGGCCTCTTCCGGGCTGATCAGCGGGGCCTCGACGGCGGGGGTGGATGCGGGTGCGACGTGGTCGTGGGTCACGGATGTCTCCTCGTGGGTCGGGATCGGAAGGGGGTGGTCCGCATGCGTCCGACGATAGGTGCGCCCCCGCGCAGCGCCGGCCGATGCGTCGCCGGATTGCTCTGTGTGACGCCACGCTACGGATGATCACGGGCCGTGACGAACGGTGTTTGCCGTGCGCCCGTGCCGCTCTCTACCGTCAGGCAACCGGCTCGTCCCCGATGAGCCTTCCCGAGAGAACGGCCCGAAAGAGGCTTCCATGACCGACACCCTGGCCCGCGCCACCGGCGCGTCCGCGACCGCCCCCGGATCGCCGCCCGACGGCGACCGGTGGGACCTCGGCACCATCCGCGTCGTCCGCACGAAACACTGGTTCCGCTGGGCGCTCGCGGCCGTCGTGATCTTCGTCCTCGCGCAGTTCGCGTGGTCGCTCGTGACCAACGAGAACTACGAGTGGGACGTGTTCGCGCGCTACTTCGTCTCCGAGCCGGTCCTGCGCGGACTCGGCCTGACGCTGCTGTACACGGCGGTCTCGGCCGTGATCGGCTTCCTCCTCGGGACGCTGATCGCCCTGGCCCGCCTCGCGAAGTCGCCGCTGCTGAACAGCGCCGCCTGGCTGTACATCTGGTTCTTCCGCTCGGTGCCGCTCGTCGTGCAGCTGGTGGTCTGGTACAACCTCGGCTACCTCTACCCCACCCTCGGCCTCGGAACGCCGTTCACGACGGACTTCTGGATCGTCGAGTTCCCCACCGTCCAGCTGATCTCGGCGTTCGCAGCCGGCGTGCTCGGTCTCTCCCTCCACCAGGCCGCCTACTCGGCGGAGATCATCCGCGGTGGACTGCTGTCGGTGGACCAGGGACAGCTGGAGGCCGCCGCCTCGCTCGGCATCCCACCCCGCCGCCGCCTCACCCGCATCGTGCTCCCGCAGGCCATGCGCTCGATCGTGCCCAACGCGACCAACGAGGTCATCGGTCTCGTCAAGGGGACGTCGGTGCTCTTCGTCATCGCCATCCCCGAGCTGTTCTACGCGGTGCAGGTCATCTACAACCGCAACAGCCGCGTCATCCCGCTGCTGCTGGTCGCGGTGGTCTGGTACACGATCGTCACGACGATCCTGAGCATCGCGCAGTACTACATCGAGCGCCACTACGCCCGCGGAACCGTGCGCGTGCTCCCGCCCACGCCGGTGCAGAAGGCGCGCGCGTGGATCGCCGCGCAGTGGGCGCGCCTGGCCGACGAGAACCCGACAGCGGCGCGACCGGTGTCGCACGACGAGAAGGTCGCAGGACGGTCATGAGCGCGACGACGGGACTCGTGGAGATCCACGACGTGCACAAGAGCTACGGCGGCATCGAGGTGCTCCGCGGCATCCATCTGACGATCGCCCCCGGCGAGGTCGTGGCGATCCTCGGCGCCAGCGGCTCGGGCAAGTCGACCCTGCTGCGCACCATCAACCACCTCGAGACGGTGGATGCCGGCTCGGTCACGGTCGACGGCGAGTTCATCGGCTACGAGAAGCGCGGCGGCGTCCTCCACGAGCTGCGCGAGCGCGACGTGCTCGCGCGACGCACGCAGATCGGCATCGTCTTCCAGAACTTCAACCTCTTCCCGCACCTGACCGCCCTGGAGAACGTCACGGAGGCGCCGATCGCCCTCGGGCGACACTCCAAGGAGGATGCCCGCGAGCTCGGGCTGGGGCTGCTGGACCGCGTGGGCCTCGCGGACAAGGCCGACCGCTACCCGCGCCAGCTCTCCGGCGGTCAGCAGCAGCGGGTGGCGATCGCCCGCGCGCTGGCCCTCGCACCGAAGGTGATCCTGTTCGACGAGCCGACGAGCGCCCTCGATCCGGAACTGGTCGGCGAGGTGCTCGACGTCATCCGCGACCTCGCGCAGCTCGGCACCACGCTGGTCATCGTCACCCATGAGGTCGGCTTCGCACGCGAGGTCGCCGACCGCGTCGTCTTCCTCGACGGCGGTCGCATCATCGAGCAGGGTCCGCCCTCCGAGGTCCTCGTGCGTCCGCAGCACCCCCGCGTGCAGGAGTTCCTCGCCAAGGTCCTCTCCTGACAACCCCACCGCAGATCACACCCGACACAGAAAGCAGAACACAGCACATGGCCATCAGCAAGAAGCAGGGCATCGCCCTCGGCATCGCGGTCGTCGCCGTCGCCGCGATCGTCGGCGGCATCGTCACGGCGGTCAGTCTCAACGGCTCGGCGACCGCCGCCGAGCCCGGCCCGACCGAGACCAGCGCGAACGTGTCCACCTCCGACATCCACTGGGTCCACCTGGACTCGTCCGTCCCCGCCGCCGTCGAGGCGCTCAAGGAGAGCGGCTTCACCCCGATCGAGCCCGGGAAGCTCACCGTCGCGATCGGCGCCTTCGTCCCGCCGCTGAGCTACCAGCCGGAGGGCACCTCGGCCGCGACGGACGTCGCGGGCACCGAGCCGAACATCGGCTCGCTCATCGCCGAGGCGCTGGGGCTGGAGTACAACCCCGTCGTGGTCGCCTGGGCCGACTGGCCGCTCGGCATCCAGTCGGGCAAGTACGACCTCATCGCGTCGAACGTCACGGTGACCGAGGAGCGCAAGGAGCTGTACGACTTCGCGAGCTACCGTGTCGACCAGCTCGGCTTCTACGTGAAGTCCGACAGCGCGATCACCTCCATCGCGGGCTCCGACGACATCTCGGGGCTGAAGATCATCGTGGGCTCGGGCACGAACCAGGAGAAGGTGCTGCTCGCCTGGAACGCGGAGCTCGAGAAGAAGGGCAAGGCGCCCGCTGAGCTCGTCTACTACGACGACAACGCGGCCGCGACGCTCGCGATCCAGTCGGGTCGCGCCGACGCCACCTTCGGCCCCAACGCGACCTCCGCCTGGGCCGCGCGCGAGACCGGAGACACCAAGCTCGTCGGGCTGGTGTCGGGCGGCTGGCCGCTGACGGCCAACATCGCGGCGGCGACGAAGAAGGGCAACGGCCTCATCGAGCCGGTCCAGATCGCCCTCAACGCCATCATCGACGGCGGCCAGTACGACGAGCTCCTGAAGACCTGGGGTCTGGAGGGCGAGCGGGTCGACAAGAGCGAGGTCAACCCGCAGGGTCTGCCGAAGTCCTGAGTCCACGCCCTCCCACCGGCCGGTCCCGTCCGCGGGACCGGCCGGTATCCTCGTCCTCTGGAGATCCCATGCCCCCTTCTTCCCCCGTCCCCGCTCCCGCGGCGCCCGCGCGAGCGGCCCACGACCCGGCGTCGCCGGCCGACGCCGTCACCATCCGCCTCGTGCGCACCGAGGAGTACGCGCGCGCCGGCGAGGTGACCGCCGCGGCGTACCTCGCCAGCTACGGCGCGCTGTCCGACGGTTATCTCGCCTCCCTGCGCGACGTCGCCTCCCGCGTGCGCGCGGGCGACGTGTGGGTGGCCGTCGACGACACGGGAGAGATCGTCGGCACCGTGTGGGTGTCGCGGCCGAACCGGGCCCTCAACCCCGACATCGGACGGCCGGGCGAGACCGACTTCCGCCAGCTCGCGGTCGCCCCGTCGGCGCGCGGCCGCGGCATCGGCGCCGCGCTGACGCGCCACGTCATCGCGCTGGCCCGCGAGCGCGGCTCGCACCGCGTCGTCATGAACTCGGGTCCGGAGATGACCGGGGCCCACGCGCTGTACGCGAAGCTGGGGTTCCGCCGGCTGCCCGACCGGGAGCAGGCACGCGAGCTCGAGCCGGGCCGCATCGTCACGCTCCTCGCCTTCGGCTACGACCTGGCTCCCGCACCCGCGCCCCCTGCCGAGCGCGCCCCCGACGAGCGCGGGCGACTGCTCGAAGTCCCCTGGGCCGACACCCGCGCCGCCGCGCTCCGCGAGCTCATGGATGCCGAGGTCGGCCCCCGCTACGCCGACCGCTTCCGCGACGGCGACCCGTCCGTCGCCGAGAGGGCGTTCGCCGTCGACCCCGCGACGATCGTCGCCACCCTGATCGCCCTCGACGAGGACGGCACCCCGGTCGGGCACGCCGCGCTGCGCGATCTCGCCCACGACGGCATCCGTGACCTCGAGATCAAGCGCTTCTTCGTGCACCCCCGCGCGCGCGGCCGTGGCGTGAGCCGGGCCCTGCTCGCGGAGTTGGAGCGCATCGCACAGCACCGCGGCGCGCGCCGGCTCATCCTGCAGACCGGGGACCGGCAGCACGACGCCGTGGCGCTCTACGAGAAGGCGGGCTACACCCCCATCGGGATCTACGAGCCCTACACGCCGTTCGCCTTCTCGCACTGCTTCGCGAAAGAGATCCCGGCGCGAGAGGTCCCGGCGCGAGAGGTCCCGGCGAGCGGGCCCGGCGAGCGCTGACCGCTCAGGCCGGCACCGGCGCCGTCGCGCCGTGCACGCGCGAGACGGGGGTCTTCTCGCCCGCCTCCACCGCGATCGGCAGCCGGTTCTCGCTCGGCGGCAACGGGCACGTCGCGAAGTCGGTGTACGCGCACGGCAGGTTCGTCGCGCGGGTGAAGTCGATCGCCGTCCAGCCGTCCGCATCGGGGGCGTCCACCGCGACCGAGCGGTTCGCCGCGTAGGTCGTGCGCCCGCTCGTCGCATCGGTGAACAGCACGAGGAGGCCGCCGCCGTGACCGGGGAAGGCGGTGAGGGCGAGCGTCTCCCCCTCCCAGGCGAACTCCAGGCGGCCGGGCGCGTCGTAGACGTGGGTGAGACCGTCGACGGCCGAGCCGACCTCGGTCGGACGCGGGGTCTCGAACGGCACGAAGCGGGCGGGCACGCGCCACCGCGCGTCGGGGAGGTAGGCGGGCGTCCCCGGATACGCGACCAGGAACGGGTGGTCGGCGCGCCGGGGACGCACGATCGTGTGGCCCCCGCGGCGGGCGAGTTCGATCGCGCCCTCGACGTCACCGTCGGTGAAGCCCAGGAGCACGGAGGCGCGCTCGGGCAGCGTCCCGAAGACGTGGCGCCCGCCGATGGCGACGCCGTCCAGGGTCAGGGTCTCGCCCGCGGCCAGGTCGACGACGGCGCCGTCCACTCCGACGCTCCACGCCCCCGGCGCGCCCTCCAGGCGCACCGGGTCGGCCGAGAGCCAGGCCAGCCCGGTGATCGCGTGGAAGCCCAGCGGACTGTTGCGTCGCTCCTCGTGCGCGAGGTGCCATGTCTCCCACTCGTGGGCGAACCGCGCCCGCTCGACGTCCGCGGTGATCGTGCTGGTCATGTTCTCTCCTCGTGGGGATGGGGGTGGGGTGGGTCTCAGGCGGGGATGTCGGCGGCCACGTGCGCGGCGACGAGCGGCAGCACGGCGTGGCGGACGTCGTGCAGGATGTGACGGTACTCCTCCGGCGCGAACGCGTAGGGAAGCGCGAGACGCAACTCGGTGCGCCCGTCGAAGGCGGGATCGGCCGCCAGGCGCTCGGCGATCTCCTCCGCACTGCCGAGCAGGTCGCGCTGGAACACGATGCGGCGCGCGCCCACGGTGACGGGTCGCTCGGTGCGGGCGTGGCGCTCGGCCACGTACGCGGCGTAGTGGGCGCGCTGCGCGGAAGTGGCCGAGTCGGTGGGCAGGATCACCCGCTCGACCGCGACCGCGGCGCCCTCGCCGCGGAACAGCCGGCGGTACTCGGCGATGTGGATCGCCTGCGCCTGCTCGAAGGTGTCGGCGACATGTCCGTCGCCGACGTTGCCGAGCAGCAGCTTCAGCCCGTTCTGCGCCGCCCACCGCACGGAACGCAGCGACCCGCCGCCCAGCCAGACGCGCCGGCGCAGGTCGGCGACGTGCGGCTGGATGCGCGGCACCTGCGGGCCGTAGGGCGTCGAGAGCGGCTCGCCGCCCAGCTCGCGGCCCTCAAGGGCCTCAAGGAAACGCGTGATCAGCGCGAAGGGGTCGGTCTCGGCATCCGCGTCGGGCCGGGCCAGGGACCGCAGGAGGTCCTGGTGCGGCGTCGAGGTCGAGATGCCCACATTGACGCGGCCGCCCGACAGCGCGTCGACGGTGGCGAAGTCCTCCGCGAGACGGAACGGGTTCTCGTGACCGAGGGGCACGACGTCGCTCTCGAGCCGGATGCGCCGCGTGCGCTGCGTGGCCGCGGCGAGCACGGTGAGCGCCGACGAGATGCCGCGCTCGAGATGCCGTTGCCGCACGCCCGCCACGTCGAAGCCCAGCTCCTCCGCGAAGGCGATGAGGGCGAGCGTCTCCTCGAGGCCCCGCGACGGGTCGTCTTCCGGATAGCTGCCGGCGACGATGATCCCGGTGCGCGCGATGACGCCGCGCGTCGCGGCATCCCCGGTCATCGCGCCGCCTCCGCCCGGGCGCGGGGCGTCCGCACCCGTGCAGCGCCGTCGGGATCGTGGAAGGTGCGCACCACGTCGTCGAGCGCGGTGACGGTGAGCTCGAGCGACGCGAGGTCGATGCGCTCGTCGTTGCCGTGGAAGAGCCGCCGGAAGGTGCCGTAGTCCCAGCGTTCGCTGAGGACGCCGAAACCGTATGCGGGGATGCCGCGGCGACGGTAGAACCGCCCGTCCGTCCCGCCGACGCCGAGCATGGGGAGCAACTCCGCTCCCGGATGCGCGCGACGCACGGCCGAGCCGATCGCCGCGTAGAGCGGCGTGTCGATGGGCGAGAGGGTCGCCTCGCCGAACCAGTCGCCCTCGATCTCGATGTTCTCGATCAGATCGCCGAGCGCGTCGCGCAGCTGCCCCTCGACATCCTCGCGGGTGACACCGGGCAGGATGCGGATGTCGAGCTGGATCGTCGCCTCTCCGGGGATGACGTTCCCCTTCTCCCCGGCGCGCACGATGTTGGGCGAGACGGTCGTGTGGGTCGAGGCGTGCGCGAAACCGGCGAGCCCGCCCAACCGCGGGAGGGCGTCGTCCAGGCGCTCGGGGTCGAGGAGATCGGCTCTCGTCGCCGCATCCAGATCCAGCGCCCGGGCGTAGTCGCGCCACTGCGGCGTGATGACGGCGGGTGAGCGATGCCGGGCCAGACGCGTGACGGCCTCCGCCGCGATCACCGCGGCGTTGCGGGCTCCCCAGGGTGCCGAGCCGTGGCCCGGGGATCCCGTGACGCGCAGCAGTCGTCCGGCGCCGCCCTTCTCCCCGACCATCACCGTGATCCCCGGCGCCTTTCCCGCGTGCGCGCCGCCCGACTCCGTCAGCACGTAGTCGGCGTCGATGAGGTCGAGCCGATGTTCGGTGAGCCACTCAACCCCGAACCGGCTGCCGTTCTCCTCGTCCGCCACGGCCGCGAAGACGAGATCGCCGCGCGGACGGAAGCCCTCGACGGCGAGGTTGCGCGTCACGACGGCGTAGGCCGCTGTCAGGTTGAGCATGTCGATGGCGCCCCGTCCCCACAGCACGCCGTCGACGATGTCGGCCGCGAACGGGTCGCGCGACCATCCCGCCGCCTCCACCGGGACGACGTCGGTGTGCCCGACGAGGGCGAGGGAAGGGGCGGCGAGGTCGGTGCCCTCGATGCGGATGACGAGCGAGGTCCGGCCCGGATGAGGCTCGACCGTGACGCCTTCCAGGCCCGACCCCTCGAAGAAGCGCGACAGGGTCTCCACCTGTCGGTGCTCGCCGCCGCCGTCGGGCGTGCCGTCGTTGACGGCCGCGCCGCGGATGAGATGCTGCAGCAGATCGACGGTCTGACGTCCGAGGGCGCTCATGCGGCGTCCTCGCGTCGGAGTCGGCCGCCGGGCACCGCGTCGAGCAGGCGTCGCGTGTACTCCTCGCGGGGCGCCGTGAGCACCCGCGCGGTCGGCCCCTCCTCGACGACGCGGCCCCCGCTCATCACGACGACCCGGTCGGAGATCTCGCGGACGACCGACAGGTCGTGGCTGATGAAAAGGTAGGCCACTCCCGACTCGGCCTGGATGTCGGCCAGCAGCGCGAGGATCTGCGCCTGCACGGAGACGTCCAGCGCCGAGACCGCCTCGTCGAGCACGACCAGGTCGGGGCGCAGCGCGAGGGCCCGGGCGATCGCCACCCGCTGATGTTGGCCGCCGGACAGCTCGGCGGGCCGGCGGTGTGCGAACGCGGCCGGCAGCGCGACCTGATCGATCAGCGCCGCGACGCGCGCCGCACGGGTCGCCCGGTCGACGCCGTACGCCCGCAGCGGCTCGTCGACGATGTCGGCGACGCTGAAGCGCGGGTCGAGGGAGGCGTAGGGGCTCTGATGCACGAGCTGGAACCGGCGGCGCAGCGCCCGCAGCTCCTCGCGCCCGGCGTGCACCAGATCGATGCCGTCGAAGAGGATCTCCCCCGCGCTCGGGCGCTCCAGCCGCAGGGCCAGTCGCGCCGTGGTCGTCTTGCCCGACCCGGACTCGCCGACCACGGCGACGGTCTCGGCGCGGCGGACGGTGAGCGACACGTCGTCGACGGCGACGAGCGATCGACGTCCGGGGAGGGCGAACTCCTTCCGCACGCGCGCGAGTTCGAGCAGCGGTGGGGCGGTCGATGCCCCCGCGGCCTGCGGTGCGCGCTCCCGCCGCATCGCGCCGGGGGCGGCGGCGAGGAGCGCGCGGGTGTACGGATGCTGCGGCGCGGTCAGGATCTCGCGCGCGTCCCCCTCCTCGACGATGCGCCCGTGCTGCATCACGATGATGCGGTCGGCCCGGTCGGCGGCGACCCCCAGATCGTGAGTGATCAGGAGCACGGCGGTGCCGAGGTCGCGGGCGAGGATGTCGAGGTGGTCGAGGATCTGCTTCTGCACCGTCACGTCGAGGGCGCTCGTCGGCTCGTCCGCGATGATGAGCTCGGGGTCGGCGGAGAGGGCGGCCGCGATGAGGGCGCGCTGTTTCATCCCTCCGGACAGCTGATGGGGGAACTGCCGTGCCCGCGCCTCGGGTTCGGGGATACCGGCGAGGCGCAGCAGCTCCACGGCGCGCGCATCGGCGCCGCGCGCGTCCGCCAGTCCATGGATGACCAGGGGCTCGCCCACCTGACGCCCGACGCGCTTGACGGGGTTGAGGCTCGTCGTCGGGTCCTGCGGGATGAGCGCGATCCGACGGCCGCGCACGTCGCGCCAGGACCGAGGCGACAGCGCCGAGATGTCGTCGCCGGCCAGTCGGAGGGTCCCGGCATCCACCGTGGCGTTGGCGGCGAGCAGACGGATGATCGCGTGGGCCGTCGTGCTCTTGCCCGATCCCGACTCGCCGACGATCGCGACGATCTCGCCGCGACCGACGGTGAACCCGACACCGTCGACGGCGGTGCGCGAGCGCCCGTCGACCGTGTAGGACACGGACAGGTCCTCGACCTCGAGCACGGCGCTCATCGACGTCCCCCGTCGCGCTCGAGGGCGCGGGCGACGCGGTTGGCCGACAGGACGACCGCGACGATGACGAGCCCGGGAAGCGTCGTCAGCCACCACGCCACCGCGAGGTAGTCGCGACCGCCCGACACGAGCGAGCCCCACTCGGGCGCCGGAGGCGGCGCCCCGAAACCGAGGAAGGACAGCGAGGAGATCGCGAGCACCATGACGCCGAACTCGAGCGCGGCCAGCGCGACGACGGGCCCGGCCGCGTTCGGGAGCACGTGGCGGCGGAGGATCGTGTACCAGCGCACCCCCGACACGCGGGCGGCCTCGACGTACACGGCCGTGGCGATCGAGAGCACCTCGGCGCGCATCACCCGCGAGAAGGAGGCGATGCTCGCCAGGCCCACGGCGACGGCGACGTTCAGCGTGCCGAAGCCGAGGGCGGTGATGAGGGCGAGGGAGAGCAGCAGGCTGGGGATCGCGAGGAGGACGTCCATGATGCGCATGATCGCGTCGTCCACGATGCCCGGGAGGAAGCCGGCGAGCAGCCCGAACAGCGACCCGACCGTGAGCCCGACGACGACCGCGACGCTCGTGGCGGCCAGCGAGGTCGCCGAGCCGTAGACGACCCGCGAGAACAGGTCGCGCCCGAGGTTGTCCGTCCCGAACCAGTGCGCGGGGCCGGGAGGCTGCAGCCGATCGGCGGGGACGCCCTCGATCGGGTCCCACGCCGTGAACCAGGTCGGGAAGAGGGCCCACAGCGTCACCAGCACGAGGACGAGCACCGCCAGCGCGAGCGAGGGCGCCACGCGCCGCGACCGGGGCCGCGCCGCGGCGGTCGCCGCCGCGGGGATGCCCGCCGCCGGCGGGACGGTCGGGACGTCCGGCTCCGCCGCGGGGATGCCGGGGGCGGGCGAGCGGTCGGTGACCGAGATCACGGTGTCGACGGTCATGGTGCTCCTTGTCGGAGGGTCGGGCCCGGGGTCAGGCGGCGGCGAAGGCGCTGCGGGCGAGGGTGATGCGGCGATCGACGAGGGGATAGATCAGGTCGACGACGAGGTTCGCGACGACGAACACGAGCGCGGCGAACACGACGACGATCTGCACCACGGGCACGTCGCGGTTGTTGACCGCCGTGACGACGAGGCGCCCGACGCCGAGGCGCGAGTACACGGTCTCGGTGACCACGGCGCCCGACAGCAGGCCTCCGATCAGCACACCGAGCATCGTGAGGCTCGGGATCGCGGCGTTGCGGAAGGCGTGTCCGAGCTGCACCCGCGCTTCCCCCGCACCCTTGGCCCGCACGACCTCGACGTAGGGCTGGGCGAGGGTCGCCCGGAGGCTGCGCGCGAGCAGCTGTGCGACGAAGGCGCCCGAGGGGATCGCGATCGTGAGCGCGGGCAGGACGAGACTGACGAACCCGGCGTCTGCGACGGACGGGAACAGGCGCAGGCGGAACGAGAACGCCTGCAGCAGGAGCAGCCCGATCCAGAACACGGGGATCGAGACCCCGATCGGCGGCAGCGCGGAGAGGAGGTTGCGCAGCCATGCGGGTCGCGCGAGCGACGCGGCCAGGGCGAGGCCCACCCCGAGCGCGATCGACAGGAGGAACGCGAACGAGGTGAGGGCCAGCGTCGGCGGCAGCGCCTCCGCGAGGAGGGCGGATGCGGGGCGTCCGGTCTGCGTCGAGACGCCGAAGTCACCGGTCAGCGCTCGGCCCAGCGCCGCGAGGTACTGCTCCCAGAGCGGCCGGTCGAGGCCGAGCTGGGTGCGCAGCTTCGCGACGAGCTCCGGGTCGACGGCATCCTGATCGCCTCCCCCGGCGAACAGCGTCGCCGCATCGCCCGGCAGGAGGTAGAGGATGAGGAACGAGACCGTGTAGGCCGCCCACAGCACGAGCAGCCCCTGCCCGGCTCTCCGTCCGACGTAACGCAACCACACGATCTCGCTCCTCATCGTCGTCACCTCCTCGCTGCCGCTGCGCGCCTCACGGGGTGACCCAGGCGTCGTAGAAGTCGAGGCGGCTCGACGCCTCGAACGTCAGGTCGTGCACCTTCACGGATGCCGTGATGGTCGTCGACAGCTGGTAGATCGGGATGGAGGAGGCGTCCGTGACGAGCAGGGTCGCGGCCTCGTCCACGAGCTTCTGCCGCTGGGCGCGGTCGGTGGTCGCCGCCTGCTGGGCCAGCAGCTCGTCGATCGGCTCGACGGCCGTCCGCTTGGTCGCGTTGTTGGTCCCCTGCGAGGAGAAGACGGTCCGCAGCACGTCGGGGTCGGCGCGCGTCAGGTTCCCGTAGCTGAAGTCGTAGTCGCCGTCCGCCTGGGCCGCCTGCACGTCGGCGATGGAGGCGAACTTCAGCTGGAGGTCGACACCGATCTGCCGAAGCTGCTGCTGCACGAGCTCGAGGACCTCCTTCGGCGACTGCCAGTACGTCACGAGGAAGCTCAGCTTCTCGCCGTTCTTCTCGCGGATGCCGTCGGAACCGACGGTCCAGCCGTCGGCGTCGAGGAGCTTCTTCGCGGCATCCGGGTCGTACACGAGCTCGGCGCTCAGGTCGGTGAAGTACGGCGTGGACGAGGACAGCGGCGACACCGCGGGCTTGTCGTCGGGTCCGAGCAGCGACGACGTGATCTGCTCGCGGTCGATCCCCTTCTGGATCGCCTGCCGCACGGAGACGTCCGCGAGCTTCGGGGTCGACTGGTTCGCATACAGGTTGTAGACCACTCCGGGGTTGGCGCGGTTGTGGGACCAGAAGTCGGCGGTCTGGAAGAGGGGCGCGTCCGTCGTCGCGATGCCCGTGGTCGCGTCGATCTGACCGGACTGCAGGCTGCCGGTGCGGTTTCCCGACTCGGGGATCACGACGTAGGTGATGGTGTCCAGGTACGCGTCTCCGCTGTGCGCGGCGGTGGGCGGCGCCCAGTCGTAGCCTGCCCGGCGCTCGAGCACGGCGCCCTGGTTGGGGGTGTAGCTCTTGACCGAGAACGGTCCCGAGCCGACGTACTTCCCGAGGCAGCGGTCCGCCTGGCTGACGGACGCGGTCGCGGGCGAGAGCAGCCCGAGCGTGAAGGTCGACGTCGCCTGCAGGAACTGCGCGCTGGGCGCGGAGAAGTCGATGACGACGGTGCTCGCGTCGGGTACCTCGATGCTCTTCAGCCCGGCGAGGTAGGAGGACCCGAGGGTCGCTTTGGCGCCGAGGGCCTGGATGGCCTCGAAGTTGGTCTTGACGGATGCCGCGTCGATGGGGGCGCCGTCGGCGTAGGTGGCGCCGCCACGCAGCGTGAAGGTGAAGCTCGTCGCGTCGTCGTTGACCTTCCACGACTGCGCGATCCACGGGAGGATGTCGCCGGTCTGCGGGTCCTGGGTCGTGAGGGAGGCGACGGTCTGGCGCGCGATGGCGATCGCGTCGTTGTTGCCGACCTGCTGCGGGTCGATGCACTGGCTGTCGACGGAGATCGCGAACGTGAGGTTTCCGCCGGGCACGGCGCTGGCCGATGACGCGGTGGGATCGGCCGCCGGGGTGCCGCCGGCGCACGCGGTGAGCGCGAGGGCGAGTGCTCCGCCGGCGACGCCGATCGACGCTGCGCGTGATCTGGTGAGGGACATGTCTGGACTCCAAGCTGTGTGAGGGCGGGATGCGGTGCTCCCGCACTCCAGGTTCGTCAGGGCCCGGTCGCGACGCGAAGGGCGTCGTCATCCGGGTCAATGTGTCGACATAGAGCTCAATGAGGCGTCTTCCGGCGTCATGTTCGGCGCGTGCCACGACCCTCCCGCGGCGCCCTCAGGTGCCGCAGAACGTCCGATGCGGAGGGTGGTCCGCCGGGGCGGGCGCGGCGTACCGGCGGTACGTGGGCTCGCTGCGGACCGTGTACGGGGCGCGGACGAGGGACAGGAGGACCCGAAAGGGATCGAGGTCTCCGGCGACCGCCGCGTCGAGCGCCTCGTCCACGAGGTGGTTGCGGGGGATGTAGACGGGGTTCGCCGCCCGCAGCCGCTCGGCGACGGGCGCGAGACGGCGCCATCGGCCGAGCCAGTCGTCCAGCCCGCCGACGGCGCCGAGGAAGCGCGCGCGCACGGGACGCTCGTCGCCGTCGGCCGCCGCGGCCAGATCACGCCAGAACCCGGTGACGTCGACGCCGTGGTCGTGGAGCAGGAGGTGCGCGTCCGTGGTGAGCTCGTCGACGTCCGCGGTGGCGACCCGCACGTCCAGGCCGAGCTTGTCGCGGAAGAAGGCGGTCCGGTGGGCGCGGTGGCGCTCGTCGAACGCGCCGACGATCTCCCGCGCGGCCGCCGCGCCCCGGGCGGGCTGGTCGTCCAGCAGCGGCGCCAGGGCCTCGCCGAGGCGTTCCAGGTTCCACGCCATGATCTCCGGCTGACGCGCGTAGGCGTAGCGCCCCGAGGTGTCCAGGCTGCTGTAGACCGTGTCCGGGTCGTACGCGTCGAGGAACGCGCAGGGTCCGTAGTCGATGGTCTCCGCCGACACGAGCACGTTGTCGGTGCTGAGCACGCCGTGGACGAAGCCCAGCCGCATCCAGTGCGCGGTGGTCGCGGCGGTGGCGTCGACGATGGCCGCCAGCAACGCGCGATACGGCTGTGGTGCCGACGCGGCGCCGGGATGGTGCCGGCCGATGACGTGATCGGCGACGCGGCGCAGGAGTCCCGGGTCGTCGTGACGCGCGGCATACTCGAACGTGCCGATGCGCACGTGACTGGATGCCGTGCGGGCGAGCACCGCACCCGGACTCCCCCGGCCGTCGCGCACGCGTGTGGCGCCCGTCGACACGACGGACAGCGCGCGGGTCGTCGGCACTCCGAGGGCGTGCATCGCCTCGCCCAGGAGGAACTCCCGCAGCATGGGCCCGAGCGTGGCGAACCCGTCGACGCGTGACATCGGCGTGGGACCGATGCCCTTCAGGTGCAGATCCCGCAGCCGGCCGTCGGCATCCCGCAGCTCGCCCAGCAGTGCCGCGCGGCCGTCTCCGAGGATCGGACGGTACCGCCCCCACTGATGACCCGCGTACACCTGGGAGACCGCGCCCTCGGCCGCCGCGCCCGTGAGCAGCTGCACGCCGTCGGGCGAGGACAGCCACGCGGCGTCGAGTCCGAGCGACGCCGCGACGCCCTCGTTGAGCACCACCAGCTCCGGGGAGGGCGGAGCGACGGCACGCACCGGGACCGACAGCTCGGGCAGCTCGTCCGCCCACACCCGCTCGAGTGCGACCGCGACACCGGATCGCTCCGTCACGGCCTGCTCCTCACGAGCGGCTCAGCTCCGGGATCCCCGCATCGCTGGCCTCCCGCGGGCCTCCGCGCGATCCGGCGAGGCGAGCGAGCAGCGCCCCGGCGACACGATCGGTCTGCCGGAACGACAGCGCGTCGCTGCGCGGGCGGGTGAACGCGCCGCCCTCGGGATGCGAGGTGAACGGGCCGATCGCGAACAGGGCGTCGTGGACCGCGCCGTCGGCACGACGCACCCGACCGTCCGCGTCGACGACGACGCGCCCGATGGTGAGCGTGCGCTCGCCGTCGGCGACCCGCAGGACGGTGCCGTGCACGGTGGCCAGCTGGCGCAGCGCGGCGCTGTCGCCGGTGGCCGCGTCGCTCGGCGGAAGCCACGCGTCGACGAGGGTCCGCGCCCGCGTCGCACCCGGCCGAGACGGGCTGGATGCCGCGAACGACGCCCCGGAGGGGCCGCCCGCGTCGATCGCGATCTCGAGGTCGGGGCCGAGGAAGCGGACGATGCCGGCGTCGGCGAGCGCGAGCAGCTCCTCGAGACGGTGCGCGGGCGGGCCGCTCGCGACGTAGCTGAAGAAGGTGTGCCAGCGCACGGGCAGCAGGTCGGCGCGCGAGCGGGCGTTCCACCGTTCCGCGGGGATCTCGCTGAGCGCCAGGAACGAGAGCAGGATCGCGAAGAAGAGCCCCTGCGCGGGGCTGCGCTCGGGCGCGGTGCGCAGGTGGAGGTCGCCGCGGATGTGGGCGACGACCGCATCGTGCGCGTCGTCGCCGTCGCGGAAGACCGCGCCCGCGAAAGGGCGATCGAGGGCGGCGATGTCGAGCCGGTCCAGCGGGTCGGTGACGAGCGCGGCCAGCGCCGCGTGCAGCGCGGGGTCGTCCCAGGCGTGCGTCGACAGCAGCGCCCGCGCCTGCTCCCACGTGCCCGCGACCCGGTCGGGGTACCCCGTGAACAGCTCGCGATAGTGACCGTGGAGGAGCTCGCCGGCGATCAGCGGCCAGGCGTCGCGCTCGAAGTCGAGGAGGCGCCCGTCGTCGCCGGATGCCGCGAGGGCCGCGATCGCGGTCGGTGTGAGCACCTCGCGGCGGGGAGCCTCGCCCCGCAGCTGCGACGAGACCTTGGACCGGTAGGGGACGCCCCGTCGGGAGCCGAGATGCAGTCGGGGCTCGCGGCCGGAGGGGACGTAGCGCAGACCGTCCGCCGCGCGCTCGAACCGCCCCCCGCGCCCCTGCGTCAGCAGGACGACGAGATCGACCGCGGCGAGCCCGAGCCCCCGCACGATGACGTCGGCGGCCGCGGGGACCGCGTCGAGGTCGAGGTCTGCGGTGAACGCTGGCGGGATGTAGTCCAGGCCCGCACGTCGCGCGGCATCCACGAGGACCGCGGTCGGGCTGCCCGCGGCGGGGGCCGAGGCGACGTGGCCGATCGCGTAGACCACGGCATCCGCGGGCAGTGTCCCGCCCGAGGCGAGGGCGACCTCCCACTCCGCGCCGACGGCACGCACCTCGGTCACCTCGTCGACGTGCGTGCGGATGACGACGCCCTCGGGCGCCGCCGCGACCACCCGGCGCGCGAACCACTCCAGGTAGAAGCTCTGCAGCCGCCGGGTGGGGAACGCGTCGCCGGTCAGGGCCCGGGCCTCGGCGGCCACGACCTCGTCGTCGATCTCGACGTCGGCGAGGAGACCCTCCCGCCAGGACTGCGCCCACTCGATCAGCGAGGGCCCCGCGACGACCGGCCCCTCGATGGAACAGGTCTCGTCGGTGAACACCGTGACGTCCTGTGCCATCGAGTTGAGCTTCAGCAGCGGCGACTGCGCGCGCCGCCAGATGCGCCCCGCCCCGAGCGGATGGGGGTCGACGAGATCGATCCTCAGATCGGAGGCGGCGTCGGAGCGCGCGACGATCCGCTCCAGCAGCATGATCGCCCGGGGACCGCCCCCGACGATGACCAGGCGCGAGGTCATCGAACGGCGACGCTCGCGTCGAGGGGACGCACGGCGGGAAGCCCCAACAGGTCGCGGAGGGTCGCGCCGTCCTCGTACGCCTGACGGTACGAGCCGCGCTCCTGCAGCAGGGGCACGACCCGGTCGGCGAACTCGTCGAGACCGTGCGGGGTGAGGTGACCGACGATCGTGAAGCCGTCGGTCGCGCGCCCCTGCACGTAGCGGTCGATCTCGGCGGCGATGTGCGCCGGCGTCCCGACGAAGGTGTGCCGCGCGGTGAGGCGGATGACGACTTCGCGGATGCTGAGGTTCTCGCTCTCGCTGAGTTCGCGCAGCGAGGCGATGCGCCGCCGCACCGCGGCGTGACGGTTCGCCCACCCGTGGTCCGACTCGGCGCCCGTGTCCGGATCGATCTCGGGGAGCGGACCGTCCGGGTCGTAGCCGCTGAGGTCGCGCCCCCACACCTGTTCGACGTAGGTCAGGGCGACCTCGGGACGCACCTGCTGGCGGGCGATCTCCCGCGAGCGCTCCTCGGCCTCCTCGGCGGTGTCGCCGATCACGAAGCTGGCGGCGGGGAGGATCTTCAGCGACTCCTCGTCGCGGCCCCCGGCGGCCAGGCGGCCCTTGACGTCGTCGTAGAAGGCCCGCGCGTCGTCGAACTCGGTGTGCAGCGAGAAGATCACCTCGGCGTGGGCGGCCCCGAAGTCACGGCCGTCGGCAGAGTCGCCCGCCTGCACGATCACCGGCCGCCCCTGCGGGGAGCGCGGCACGTCGAAGACCGCGTCGACGTCGAACTGGGGGCCGCTGTGACGCACTCGTGCGGGTGCGCCCGCACGCAGGTACTCCCCCGCGGCGGCATCCGCGACGACGTCGCCCTCCGCCCACGAGTCCCAGAGCTTCTTCGCGAGCTCCGCGAACTCGGCGGCGCGCGTGTAGCGATCGGCGTGGTCGAGGAAGCCGCCGCGGCGGAAGTTCGCGCCGTGGAACGCATCCGAGCTCGTCACGGCGTTCCACCCGGCGCGTCCGGCGGAGAGCCAATCGAGGGTGGCGAGCTCCCGCGCCAGCTCGTACGGCTCGTTGAACGTGGTGTTGAGCGTGCCGACGAGCCCGACGTGATCCGTGACGGCGGCGAGCGCCGCGAGCACCGACAGGGTGTTGGGCCGGCCGACGACGTCGCGTCCGTGGATGCGACCGCGATGCTCGCGCAGGCGCAGCCCCTCCGCGAGGAAGACGTAGTCGAACAGCCCCTTCTCGGCCGTGCGACCGAAGTACTCGAAGGAGGAGAAGTCGATCTGGCTGCCCGAATGCGGGTCGTTCCACACCGTCGTGTTGTTGACGCCCGGGAAGTGGGCGGCGAGATGGATCTGACGACGGCTCATGCGAAGGCCTTCTCTCGGGTGGGGGTGGTGGTCGGTCGTGCCAGACCGAGACGGCCGCGCAGGCTGACGCGGTCGTCGCGGACGAGGCCGCCGAACGCGTCGAGCAACGGGACCACGCGCTCGGCGACGGCGACGACGTCGCGCGGCTGACGAGCGGGTCGCAGGCGCACGCCGTCGACGCCGGTCGCCGCCAGCGCGCGGATCTCGTCCACGACCTCGAGCGGGGTGCCGATGACGATGCGCGCATCGGAGGCGAACGCGGAGCCGGCGAGATCGTCCAGACGCGCGGCGGCGGCGCGCGCCGCGGCCGGGGTCTCCTCGATCAGCACGACCAGATCGGCGAACACCCGGAGGCGCTCCCGTCCGCGTCGGTGCGCGGCGACGGCCTGATCGAGCTCGGCCAGGATCCCCGTGGCCGACGCCTCGTCGTGCGGTGTGACGAAGACGACGTCGGCCTGCTCGGCGGCCAGTCGGAACGGCACCGTCTGGTGCGCGAGCACCGTGATCAGCGGACGCCCCTGCGGCGAGCGCGGCACGATCGAGGCCCCCTCGACGGAGAAGAACTCGCCCTCGAACCGCGCGGGGTGCACACGATCGGGGTCGAGGAAGAGGCCCGCGGACGTGTCGCGGACGATGGCGTCGTCGTCCCACGAGTCCCACAGTCGTGTCAGCACCTCGGCGAACTCGCCCGCCTCGCGGAAGGCGGCCACCAGCTCGGGCGCGTCCTCGACCCGTCCGGATGCCGGGAGCCGTCCCGGCCCGTCCGGACGACGTCCGAAGTTCGCGCGCTCGGCGGGCGACGCGCCCGCGACGAGGCGGACGCCCGCGCGGCCACGGCTCGCGAAGTCCAGCGTCTGGATGCCGGTGGCGACGTGGAACGGCTCGGGGTGCGCGGTCGTGACCGTCGGTACGAGCCCGATCCGCTGCGTGAGCGGAGCGACGTACGACGCGACGAGGACGGCGTCGAGGCGGCCGCGGACCCGATCCGATGCCGGGTGCTGCGCGTCCTCGAAGCGGTCGGTGAAGCTGAGGGCGTCTTCGATCGTGGCGAGCACGAGACCCGCGCGGTCGGCGCTCGCCACGAGGCGCCGCCAGTAGTGCGGGCTCTGCAGGTCGTGTGGGGCGGCGGAGGCGTCGCGCCAGGCGGCGGGATGCCACCCGGCCCGGTCGAGGGCGAGGGCGAGATGAACCGGGGCTGTCATGTCGCCACTGTGCGTCGGTCCCGCGCGATCTCTCAACCGACGACGACACAGGACGACGCACCTCGACACGCGGCGTCATCTTCCCCGTGGGTTCGTCGTGAGACGGGTGCGGTCACCGGCCTAGGCTCGGGGCATGACCCGTCCCGATCGGCACGACGCCCCCACGACCCATCTCGACACGCGGGCGGTGCACGCCGGCAACCGGGTCGATCCGGCTTCCGGCGCGATCCGGACGCCGGTGGTGATGGCCAACTCCTACGCGCTGCCCGAGGACCCGTCCGCCCTCGACTGGTCGGGCACCGACGTGCCGCTGTACACCCGGAACTCGGGCGTCAACCAGCTCGCGCTCCAGGAGAAGCTCGCGGCACTGGAAGAGGGCGAGGATGCCGTGGCCCTGGCATCCGGCGTCGCGGCGCTGCACGCGGTCTTCTTCACGTTCCTGCGCACCGGCGACCATGTCGTCGTCGCCGACGTCACCTACGAGGCCAGCTGGCGGCTGTTCGCGCAGCTCCTCCCGGAGAAGTACGGCATCGACGCGACGTTCGTGGATGCCGCCGATCCCGCCGCCGTCGAGAACGCCATCCGCCCCGAGACGCGGCTGATCCACGTCGAGACGATCGGCAACCCCACGACGAAGGTGACCGACATCGCCGCCGTCGCGCGCATCGCGCACGCCGCGGGCGCGTTGCTGTCGGTCGACTCCACCTTCACGCCGCCGCCCCTCTACCGGCCGCTCGCCGACGGGGCCGATCTGGTCGTCCACTCGCTGACGAAGTTCATCAACGGTCACGGCGATGCGATGGGCGGTGCGGTCATCGGCCGTCGGGAGCTCATCCAGCGGATCAAGGCGGACGCGATGGTCGACGTCGGCGGCGTCATCTCGCCCTTCAACGCGTGGCTCATCCAGCGCGGGTCGGTGACGCTGCCGCTGCGTCTGCCCCGTCACCTGGAGACGGCGCAGCGGCTCGCCCGCGTGCTGGACGCCGATCCGCGCATCGCCTTCGTCGCCTATCCGGGGCTGGAGAGCCACCCGCAGCACGAGATCGCGCGACGTCAGTTCGGCGGGCGTGGGTTCGGCGCCGTCATGGCGTTCGCCGTCGACGGGGGCCCCGAGGTGCAGAACCGGTTCGTCTCGCACCTTCGCGTCATCACCTCAGCCGTCTCCCTCGGGCACGACGAATCCCTCATCGTCCACATCGGCACGAGCGGCCCACGGACCCTCGCGTACCCGGAACCGTTCCGCCGCTACGGTCATCTGCGTTTCTCGGTGGGGCTCGAGGACGCCCGCGACCTGGAGGCCGACCTCCTCGCCGCGCTCGACGACACGTTCGCATGAGGCCCTCCGACGCGCGCGTGTTGCCCGACGTGTCGGACGCGTTTGCGTGTCGCGTCGCGGACGCCGACAGTGGACGGATGACCGCATCGCCCGCCACGGCCGCCAGCGAGATCGCGCTGGACAACGCCGCCTGGTCCTCCCTCGCCGGCCCCCATGCGACGTTCGCGATCGGCGACGACCTCGCCCGCCGGTATCCGGAGGACGTCGCGCCGTTCGTGGCGGTGCGATCGTGGGACGAGCCGGGCGTCTGGGATGCGTTGCGCGGCATCCTCTCGCCGGGTGAGGCGTTCGGGCTGTCCGGCTTCGACGGCGAGCTCCCGCCCGGATGGGCGCTGCTCGGCGGCGGCGACGGGGTGCAGCTGGTCGAGACGGCGGCGCTGTCGCCGCGCCCCGACGACGAGGCGGTGCTCCTGGGCGCCGACGACGTGCCCGAGATGCTCGCGCTCGTGGAGCGCAATCAGCCCGGTCCGTTCCGCCCCCGCACCCACGAGCTCGGTCGCTACATCGGCATCCGCCGCGGCGACCGCCTGGTCGCGATGGCCGGCGAGCGCCTGCACCCGCAGGGGTGGACGGAGATCAGCGCCGTCGCCGTCGACGACGACCATCGCCGACAGGGGTTGGCGTCCCGTCTCGTGCTCGACGTCGCGTTCCACATCCAGCAGCGCGGCGACCGCGCCCTCCTGCACGCCGCGGCGTCGAACACGGGTGCCATCGCCGCGTACGAGAGGCTCGGCTTCGCGCTGCGGCGACGCACGCGGTTCAGCTCCGTGCGCGCACCCCTCTGACCGCCGCGCCGCGTGACGCCGCGTGACACGAGCCGGGCGATCCGACGCGGCGGCGCGCCTAGCGTGGAGGCGTGACCCGTCCCCTTCGTGCGCTCGGCTTCCTCACCATCGGCCTCTTCGACCGGGCCGACCCTCGACCCGGGCATGAGGCGACCCTCGCGATCATCGAGCGGGCCGAGCGACTCGGCTTCGACAGCGCCTGGCTGCGCGATCGCCACCTCCAGTACGGCATCTCGTCGCCGGTCGCCGTCCTGGCGGCCGCGTCGCAGCGCACCCGCCGCATCCGCCTCGGCACCGCCGTCATCCCGCTCGGGTTCGAGAACCCCTTCCGTCTGGCCGAGGACCTGGCGACCGTCGACGTCCTCTCCGGCGGCCGGTTGGAGCCCGGATTCTCGGTCGGTCCGCCGCGCCGCTTCGATGAGATCGCCGAGGCGCTCTACCCCGACACCGCCGCCCACGAGCGGTTCGGCTACGAGAGGCTGGCGCGCCTGCGGCGGTACCTCGCCGGCGATGCGGTGAGCGCCTTCGCCGGCGTGGAAGGCATCGAGGAGTACTCGGAGCGCATCGAACCGCACTCCGCGACGCTCGCGCAGCGCCTCTGGTACGGCGCGGGCAGTCCCGAGTCCACGCGGTGGGCGGCCGAGAACGGGTTCCATCTGCTCACCAGCAGCGTGATCCAGTCGCGGGAGACCACCGACTTCGACCGCGAGCAGCACGCCCAGATCCGCCTCTTCCGCGAGCATCATCCCGACGGCGAGCGCGCCCGCGTCTCGCAGGGTCTGGTCGTCATCCCCACCGACACCGCGACGGCGGATCAGCGCGAGCGGTACCGCGCGTACGCGGCGTCGCGCGCGCACCGCGTGGGCGTGCCGCACGGCCCCAAGCGGATGCTGTTCGCGGCCGACATCGTCGGCACCTCGGAGGAGATCGCCCAGACGCTGACGCAGAGCCGGGCCTTCGCCGAGGTCGACGAGGTGGCCTTCGCACTGCCGTTCAGCTTCCGCGAGGCGGACTACGTCCAGATCCTCGAGGACATCGCCGGCGTGCTCGCCCCGCTGTTGGGCTGGGAGCCGGCGGCGGACGCCACGGTGTGATCGCCGCGATCACCAGCCGCGGAAGGCGTCTCCGGGCGTCGGTCCGACGGCGACGGGCCGGCGCCGATCACGCGCCCACTGGCTCCACGAGCCGGCGTAGACGGCGGCGTCGATGCCCGCCGTCGCCAGCGCGAGCGCGGAGTGGGCCGAGGCGACGCCCGTCCCGCAGTACAGCACGACCTCGCCGTCCGGATCGATGCCGTGCGCCCACAGGATCGACCGCACCTCGGCGGCGTCGTGCAGCGCTCCGCCGTCGCGGATGAACGTCGTGGTGGGCAGGTTGACGGCGCCGGGGATGTGGCCCGCCGCCGGATCGGCCCCCGCCGCGGTGCCGCGATAGTGCGCCGGCGCCCGCACATCGATCAGGACGCCGTCCACGGGCGCGCGCGCCGCATCGTCGATGCCGACGACGCGGGGGCCGCGCCCCGTCAGGGTGACGCCGCCGGGCTCGGCCACGTGGTCGCCCGCGCTGACCGGCAGGCCCCGGGCGACCCAGGCGCGGATCCCTCCGTCGAGAACGCGGATGTCGATGCCCCGGTCGCGCAGCAGCCACCACGCGCGCGCCGCCGCCACGGAGTCGTTGTCGTCGTACGCGACCACGAGGTCGCCGTCGTCGATCCCCCACCGGCGGGCCGCGCGCTCGATGTCCTCCGCGTGCGGAAGCGGCAGGCGTCCCTCCTCCGGGTGGCCGCGTCGGGCGAGATCCCGCTCGAGGTCGACGTACACGGCATCCGGCAGGTGAGCCGCGAGGTAGGCGGGCCGGCCCTCCGGCACGTCCAGTCGCCAGCGCACGTCGAGCAGCCTCACGGGTCTCGCGTCGGCGAGCGCCGCGCTCAGTCCGTCGACGTCGATGAGATGCGGCATCTCCCCAGGCTCTCCCCGCGAGCCGTCGAGCGGAAACGAGGTCGAAACCAATCGCAACAGGACGAAAGACGGCGTCGCATTGACGCCCGCGGTGTCACACCAGGCTGGCGATGAGCCCCTCGACGCGCGCCCTGATGTCGTCGCGGATGCCGCGCACCACCTCGACCGGCTGACCGGCCGGGTCGGTGAGCTCCCAGTCCTCGTAGCGCTTGCCCGGGAAGATGGGGCACGCGTCGCCGCAACCCATCGTGATGACGACGTCGGCCTGCCGCACGGCATCCGTCGTGAGGATCTGCGGCGTCGCGGTCGACAGGTCGATCCCCTCCTCGGCCATGACGGCGACGGCTGCCGGGTTGACGGCGTCGCCGGGTTCGCTCCCGGCGGAGAAGACGTCGATGCGATCCCCGGCGAGGGCGCGGAGGTAGCCGGCGGCCATCTGTGAACGACCGGCGTTGTGCACGCAGACGAAGAGCACGGCGGGAGCGGTGGCGGACATGGTTCCTCCGTGTCGGGCGACGGTGTGGGACGCAGGCGGTGCGACGGTGCTCGCCGCCCCCGCCGAATGGTCCGCACCAGAGGATCCCCGATGCGTCGACGGATGTCAACACGGGCGTCGCCGGCTCGTGCGGGCGCCGTGCCCCGATCGGCCGGCGAAGATCATCCTCCCGGCGGATGCCGGTGCATCCGCCGTCCGATGTGCGGCTCCCGCGCCGTCCGTAGCGTCGAGACCATGACCACCTCGACCCTCGTCCTCGCTCCGGCCTCCCCTCCCGCGACGTCGTCGTCGCGGACCGCGCGCGTGCCGCGGAACACGCGGATCGCGCTGTCCGACCGCGGGGCGGCGACGTCCGTCGGCGCCGCCGTGCTGTCGATCCTCGGCAGCATGATCGCGATCGGCGTGGCCGCGATGGGCCTGCTCGTGGTGCCCGTGGCGACGCTGGTGGTCTTCGGTCCGGCGCTGCTGGCACGCTTTTGAGGGCGACCGCCCCGGTGCGCGATGCGTCGACGTGGGTTCACGGCGGCGTGGGGCAGCTCCCGGTACGGTGAAGGCATGACGGAGACAGCCCCCGCCGCCTCCCCCGCTCCGGCGGCCGCCGCGGCATCCGCGCGCACGCACGCCGTCGTCCGGCTCATGCGTCATCTGCCCGCCACCCTGCTCACGGTCGTGGCGATCCTCGTCGTGGGCGCGCTGTCGCAGGGCCTCTGGGAGCCCTTCGACGAGAGCGCCGGCATGGACGTGTGGGCCTACGGGCTGCCCGCCCTGCAGGCCGGTCGCTGGTGGACGCCGCTGACGGGCACCTTCTTCGTCGCCGAGCCGTGGCTCTTCGTCCCGACCATCCTCGGCTTCATCGGGATGGGCGTCCTCGAATACGCCCGCGGCACGCGCGTCGCCCTCGCCTACTTCTGGATCGGTCAGATCGTCGCCGTCCTCGCCACGGCGCTGCTCCTGGCCGCGCTCAGCGTCTTCTCCGGGTGGGAGTGGGTGCAGGAGACCGCGACCACGCTCGACGTCGGCGCCAGCGGCGGCACGTTCGCCTGCATCGCCGCGGTCATGGGCCTCCTGGCGTCGCCCTGGCGCCTGCGCGGCTGGCTCGTGCTCATCGCCGTCGTGATCGTCGGCGTGCTCGTGCTCGGAACCGTGGCGGACCTCTCACACCTCCTCGCGGTCGTGGCCGTCCTCCTCTTCGACCGCACGCTGCGGCCCCGCCGTGCGACGCTGCGGGAGCAGCGGCTCATCGCGTTCATCGGCATGGTGTCGTTCGTCGGCATCGAGGTGATCCTGACGATCATCCCGACCTACGGCCCGTTCGGCAGCACCGATCCGCTCTCCAGCTCGTGGATCACGACGGTCATCGACGTCGTCGTCGTCCTCGTGATCGCGCAGGGCCTGCACCGCGCGCGTCGCTGGGCGTGGATCTGCGCACTCGTGCTGCTGTCGCTCAACATCCTCTCGGCGACGCTCCTCGCCGCCGTCGTCACCCTCGACGTCCACTTCGACCTGGGCGTGCCCATCGACGGCGAGACGGCCATCGAGATCGGGAGCGGACTCATCGCCCTCGTGCTGCTGGTGTACCTCGTGCTCGTGCGCGGCGCGTTCGCCGGCGCTCCGCGCACGGCGCTCGGGGCACGAGGGGCGGAGCCGACCGCCCGCGATGCCGCCGACCTCATCCGCACCCACGGCGGCGGGACGCTCTCGTGGATGACGACCTGGGAGGGCAACAGCTACCTCGGCACCAGGACCGGCATCGTGACCTATCAGATCCGGGCGGGCGCGGCCATCGCGCTGGCCGATCCGCTCGGACCGGAGGAGGGACGCGCCTCCTCGGTCGCGGAGTTCATCGCGGCGGCCGAGCAGGCGGGCCTGGCACCGTGCTTCTTCAGCGCCGGCGCATCGACGCTCGAGGCCGTGCCCCCGACGTGGCGCTCGCTCGTCGTCGCCGACGACACCATCGTCGATCTCCCGGGCCTGGCGTACACCGGAAAGCGGTGGAACTCCGTCCGCACGACGCTCAACCGGGCCGGCCGTGAGGACATGACCTTCCGCCTCACCCGCCTGCGCGACGAGTCGTGGGGTGTGCGCACACAGCTGCAGGCGATCTCGAACCAGTGGGTCGGCGAGAAGCAGCTCCCGGAGATGCGCTTCACGCTCGGCACGCTCGCCGAGGCCGACGACCCCGAGGTGCGCATCGCCCTCGCACTGGACCCGCGCGGGGACGTGCACGGGTTCCTGTCGTGGATGCCGGTGTACGGCGAGAGCGGCATCCGGGGATGGACGCTCGATCTGATGCGTCGCCGCGAGCACGGGTTCGGCCCCGTCATGGAGTACCTGATCGGCAGCTCCGCCGCGGCGTTCCGCGACGAGGGCGCCGAGATCATGTCCCTGTCCGGCGCCCCCCTCGCGCACGAGTACCCGCCCGAGGCTCAGGGGCTGTCGGCGCTGAGCACGCGCCTGTCGGACGCGCTGGAGCCCGTCTACGGCTTCCAGTCGCTCCACCGCTTCAAGCAGAAGTTCCACCCGCGGTACGAGACGATGTACCTGCTGTTCCGCGACGAGGCCGACCTGCCGCGGATCGGCGCCGGACTGACCCGGGCCTTCCTGCCGTCCGCGACGACGCGCCAGTTCGCCAGCGCCGGTCTGGAGCTGCTGCGCGGGGAGCGCTGAGCGCGCGGCGGTCAGTCGTGGCCGACGAGTTTCAGGCCGACGACGCATCCGACCAGTCCCACGATGAGCAGCATCCGTACGAGCGAGAACTGCTCGTCGCCGGTGATCATCGCGTACGCGACGGTGAGCGCGGCACCGATGCCGACCCACACGGCGTAGGCGGTGCCGGTGGAGATGTCGCGCATCGCGCACGCGAGTCCGCCCATGCTGGCGACGAGCGCCACGGCGAAGACGATCGTGGGAGCGGGCCGGCTGAAGCCCTCCGATTTGCCGAGGGCGGTGGCCCAGACGGCTTCGAGGATGCCGGAGACGATGAGGACGAGCCAGGACATGACGAGACCTTTCGGCCAGTCTTGTCGCTCACCGGGTACTGGGATCCCTCGTCCGGAGACCCGGTCGGGGTCCGAGTACGAGGATAGCGTCGTCGCCTGATCAGGAGCCGGGCACGAGCAGGAAGATCCCGTCGAGCAGTCCGGGGTTGTGGGCGTGCACCAGGACGGCGAAGACGACGGCGTCGAACAGCAGGTGCACGGTCACGACGTAGCCGAGTGAGTGCGTCTTGAGGAAGATCACCGCCTGCAGCAGAGCGAACGGGATCGTGAGCACGGGACCCCATGCCCGGTAGCCGAGCTCCCAGAGGAAGGAGACGAAGACGACGGCCTGCAGGAGGTTCGCGGCGACGTCGGGCAGGTGGCGGCGCAACAGCACGAACACGGTGCAGATGAAGAACAACTCGTCCCAGATGCCGACCGCGCCGACCCCGACGAACAGCCGGGCGATGAGCTCCGGCGAGTCGACCACGGGCCAATTGCGGTACACGCCGGAGCTGATGAAGTAGAACGGCAGGAGGGCCCATCCGAGCACGAGCACGGCGACGAGCCAGGCCCACTGCCAGCTCTTCCAACGCCCGCCGCCGCGCCAGGGGAACCGGATGGCCCGGTCGCGGTACACCCACCGTGAGACGGCGTACGGCACCGCGACGGCGCCGCCGAGCGCGAGGGTGAAGCGGATCATGGAGAGGTCGTCGAGCTTCGCCTCGAGCGAGATCGCGCTCACGACGAGCATGCCCAGCGCGATGAGCGAGAGGTCGCGGGCGAGCGAGGGTGCGGATGCGGCGACCCGGCCCCGTTCCCGCGCGATCGCGGCGCCCACCCCGAGGGCCAGGAGCCCCACGCCGATCAGGGGCTGCAGCAGCACGAAGAACGCGGGCGCGGCCAGGCAGACGATCAGGGCGGGGCCGACGGCCGTACCCCACCGGGGGGAGGACGCGTCCGAAGCCGCCGTCGAGATCATGCCGCGTCGGAGGGGCCGCGCGCCGCGCGACGGTAGGCGAGGTCGCGGATCTCGCGCCCCTTGGCGAGCCCCTTGCGCTCGAAGGCGGTCATGACCCGTCCGTCGAAGCGCGGTGCCCACTCCCCCTCGAACGCCGCGGCGAACTCCGACGCGGAGCCCAGCACGGCGCGCATCTGCAGGGCGTAGTCCTCCCAGTCGGTCGCCAGCCGCAGCATCCCGCCGTCGCGCAGCGCCCGCGCCGCGAGCGGCGGGAAGGCGGGGGCGACGAGCCTGCGCTTGTTGTGCTTCGCCTTGTGCCACGGGTCGGGGAAGAAGATCCAGAGCTCGTCGACGCTCGCCTCGGGCAGGAGGTGCTCGAGGACCTCGGGCGCGTTCGCCTCGACCAACCGCAGATTGCGCACACCGTCGCGGTCGGCGTCGAGCATCGTCCGGGCCAGGCCCGCGCGGAACACCTCGACCGCCAGGAAGTCGGTGTCCGACGTCTGCGCCGCGGCGTGCACGATCGCGTGGCCCTGGCCGGAGCCGATCTCGACGATCAGCGGCGCGGTGCGCCCGAAGACCCCGGCGGGCGCGATGGTCGTCCCCGGCAGGATGCTGGTGGCCGCGGCATCCCGCTGCACCTCGATCACGTACCGCGGCGACAGCTCCGCCCACGCCCGCTCCTGCGCGTCGCTCATCCGGCCGCTGCGCCGCACGAACGAGACGGGCTTGTCGCGGTAGCGCGGGGCGGGTTCGGTCTCGTGCGGCATCCGACCAGGGTACCGGCGGACGCCGCGCCGTCAGGTGGTGACGAAGTCGATGAGCTCCTCGACGCGCCCCAGCAGGGCCGGGTCGAGGTCGCGGTAGCTGTGCACGGAGCCGAGGATGCGCTGCCACGTCCGCGCGATGTCGGCCTGGTCGTGCGCGGGCCAGCCGAGCGCCCGGCTCACGCCGACCTTCCACTCGATGCCGCGCGGCACCTCCGGCCAGGACTCGATGCCGAGCGCACGCGGCAGGACGCACTGCCACACGTCGATGTGGGGGTGCCCGACGATGCGCACGTGCGCGCCGTGGGGCCCGCGCGCGACCGCGTCGGCGATGCGCGACTCCTTCGAGCCCGGCACGAGGTGGTCGACGAGCACGCCGTAGCGCCGTCCCGGCCCGGGCGGCTCGTCGCGCAGCACGGATTCGAGGAGGTCGACGCCCTGGAGGTACTCGACGACCACGCCCTCCACGCGCAGGTCGTCGCCCCACACCTTCTCGACCAGCTCGGCGTCGTGGCGGCCCTCGACGAGGATGCGGGAGGCGCGCGCGACCCGCGCCCGCGCGGTGTCGGCGGCGAAGGAGCCCGACGCCGTGCGCCGCGGCCCGGTCGCCGTGCGCCGCGGGGGCTCGAGCACGACGGCGGCGCCGTCGATCAGGAAGCCGCCGCCGAGCGGGAACAGTCGGCGCCGTCCGCGCCGATCCTCCAGCTCGACGTGGCCGGACTGGATGCCGGTGACGGCTCCGCAGAACCCGTCGCCGGCCACCTCCACCACCAGGTCGGCGGTGGCCTCGACGCGCGGGACGACGGCGCGACCGGCATCGCGCCATCCCGCGGCGAGCACGTCCGCTCCGTACCGGTCGGGGCCGAATCCGTCGTCGATCATGGTTCCTCCGAAGCCGACACCCTACCGGGCCGACTCCCGCCGGGCGGGACGACGGGCCGCGTCCGCGCAGACCCGCAGCATCCCGTCGGTCCGCCTATCGTGCCATGCCGCGCGGGGCATAGGATCGAAGGGAGGGAGCGAGGGACCCGCGCCTCGCGCAGGGAGGATCACGCATGCGTGCGCGTCTGTGGCTGGCTCTGACGGCGGCAGCGGCGATCGTCCTCGGCGGTGCGGCGGCAGCGGTGGCGACGAGCCCCGTCGCCCTAAGCTCCTCGCGCGTCGTCGACCAGTCCGGGGTGCTCTCCGGGGCCCAGGTGTCGGAGGTCGACACGCGCTTGCGCGCCCTGACGGCCAGCTCGGGAGTGGACCTGTGGGTCGCCTACGTCCCGCAGTTCACCGACCCGTCCTCCCCCGAAGAGTGGGCGAACCAGACGGCTCAGAACAACGGTCTCGGCCCGCACCAGTACCTGCTCGCGATCTCCACCGACGGCCGGCAGTACTACCTGTCGGGGTATTCCGCGGGGCCGGTCACCGGCGACGAGCTCACCACGATCGAGCAGCAGCGGGTGCAGCCCGCGCTCAGCTCCGGCGACTGGGTCGGAGCCGCGACCGCCGCCGCCGACGGGCTGGCCGACGCGATCGCGGGGGGCTCGGGAGGCACCTCGGCGGGAGGTGCCGGCGGCATCGTGCCGATCCTGCTCATCGTGGTCCTGCTGGCCCTCGCCGTCCTGGTCGTGTGGATCGTCGTCCGGTCGCGGCGCCGCGGTCCGCAGGGCGCGACACCGGGGGCGCCGCCGCCGGTCAGCCTCGAAGACCTCGCCCGCCGCGCGTCGTCGGCTCTCGTGCAGACCGACGATGCGGTCAAGACGAGCGAGCAGGAGCTCGGCTTCGCCCGCGCGCAGTTCGGCGACGACGCCGCCCGCGAGTTCGCCGCGGCACTCGCCGACGCGAAGTCGAAGCTGGACGAGGCGTTCTCGCTCAAGCAGAGGCTGGACGACGCGACGCCCGACAGCGAATCCGACGCGCGGGCGTGGAACGCGCGCATCGTCGAGCTGTGCGACGCCGCGAACGCCCAGCTCGACGAGAAGGCCGCCGCCTTCGACGAGCTGCGCAAGCTCGAGCAGAACGCGCCCGAAGCGCTGGCCCGCCTCCAGCAGCTGCGCGCGACGGTGGGCGGCGCGCACGAGGCCGCCGCCTCGGCCCTCGCCGCCCTCCGCACGACCTACGACCCGCTCGCGCTCGCCCCGATCGCGGACAATCCCGAGCAGGCGCAGCAGCGGCTCGCGTTCGCCGACACCCAGCTGACCACCGCTCAGCAGCAGATCGGCGCCGGCAACGGCGGCGCCGCGGCCGTGAGCATCCGGGCGGCCGAGGACGCGGTCTCGCAGGCGCAGGTGCTGCAGGACGCGGTCGGTCGCCTCGGCGCCGACCTCGCGCAGGCCGAGACGGACGCCGCCGCCCTCATCGCCGACCTCGAGACCGACATCGCCGCGGCGAGCGCCCTGCCCGATCCGGACGGACGGATCGCGCCGGTCATCGCGGCGACACGCGCCCAGGTGGATGCCGCCCGCGCCCTGATCACGGGCACGGCGAAGCGCCCCCTGTTCGCGCGCGACGAGCTCGATCGGGCGAACGCGCAGATCGACGCCCTGCTGGCGGGCGTCCGCGACGCACAGCAGCAGGCCGCGCGCGCCGCCCAGCAGCTCGGCGGCCTCCTGGCCCAGGCGCAGGGCGAGATCTCCGCCGCCGAGGACTTCATCGGCTCGCGCCGCGGGGCCGTGGGCGCCGAGGCGCGCACGCGGCTCGCCGAGGCCGGTGCCTCCCTCGTCCAGGCGCGCCAGCTGCAGCAGTCCGACCCCGCCCAGGCCCTCGCCGCCGCGCAGCGCGCCCACGACCTCGCGACGCAGGCGCTGCGCGCCGCGCAGAACGACGTGGGCGTGTTCCAGGGCGGGATGTTCGGCGGCACGGCCCCCGCGGCGCGCGGCAACGGATCGGGCGACATGATGGGCGCGATCCTCGGCGGGATCGTCATCAACTCGCTCCTCGGCGGCGGCGGTCGCCGAGGCGGTTTCGGAGGCTCGTCCGGCAGCCGCGGCGGCAGCATCTCCCCCGGCGGCTTCGGCGGGGCCGGAAGCCGGTCCCGCCGCGGAGGGGGCCGTTTCTGAGCCGGCATCCCGCCCTTCTCCCGCCCACCACCACTGACCTCGCAGTCCCCGCAGTTTCCCGCTAGGAAAGGAAAACCGATGGCAAAGCAGTCCATCTTCGGCCGCATCTCGACTCTCGTGAAGGCGAACATCAACGCGATGCTCGATTCCGCCGAAGACCCGCAGAAGATGCTCGACCAGCTGGTGCGCGACTACACCAACTCGATCGCTGACGCCGAGTCCGCCATCGCTGAGACCATCGGAAACCTGCGCCTGCTCGAGCGCGACCACGAAGAGGACGTCCGTGCCGCCGCGGAATGGGGCAACAAGGCCCTCGCCGCCAGCCGCAAGGCCGACGAGCTGCGCGCCGCCGGCAACGCCGCGGATGCCGACAAGTTCGACAACCTCGCCAAGATCGCCCTGCAGCGCCAGATCAGCGAGGAGAACGAGGCCAAGGCCGTCCAGCCGACGATCGCCTCCCAGACGGAGGTCGTCGACAAGCTCAAGGACGGCCTCAACGGCATGAAGCAGAAGCTCGAGCAGCTCAAGGCGAAGCGCAGCGAGCTGCTGGCGCGCGCGAAGACCGCCGAGGCGCAGAACAAGGTGCACGACGCCGTGAAGTCGATCGACGTGCTCGACCCCACGAGCGAGCTCGGACGCTTCGAAGACAAGGTCCGTCGCCAGGAGGCCCTCGCCGCCGGCAAGGCGGAGCTGGCGGCATCCAGCCTCGATGCCCAGTTCAACGAGCTCGAGGACGTCGGCGAGCTCACCGAGGTCGAGGCGCGGCTGGCCGCGCTCAAGAGCGGCGGCAGCCCCACGGCGGCGCTCGAGCAGTAGGAACGGCGCGCACGTTCCGGGGCCCCGCCCGACGCGGGAGCCCCGGGACGGCCCGCGGGGACGGAAGGACGACCGCATGACACGCTTCCTGGTGGTGCCGCAGTGGCAGGGCTCGCCCGCCCCGCGGGCGATGCTGCTCGTCGACGGTGCCGAGGCGATCGCGGGCGACCTCCCGCGCGCCGCGACGACGCGCGTCGAGGTCCCGGCGGAGGCCGGCGAAGAGCTCGAGACGGGCATCCGCCGTTTCAGCGCCCTGAACCGCGTCGCGGAGGCCGTCGGCGCCGCCCTGGCGACCGGCGACGAGCCCGCCCTCGTCATCGGCGGCGACTGCGGCGTGGCCCTTCCCGCGATCGCGCACGCCGCCCGGACGCACACCGACCTCGCCGTCGTGTGGTTCGACGCGCACGGCGACCTCCACACCCCGACCACCTCGCCCTCCGGCGCGTTCGCCGGGATGGCGCTCCGTGCGGTCGTGGCGACCTCCGCGCTCCCGGGCGGCGGCGCCGTCGCGGAGGATCGCACCGTGCTGGTCGGCACCCGCGAGCTCGACGAGCCGGAACGCGCGTTCCTGGACACCAGCGCGGTGCGCGTCGTCGACGCGGATGCCGCCGCCGAGGCGAGCGCGCTCGTGGACGCGGTGGCGGCCACCGGCGCGCAGGCCGTGTACATCCACGTCGATCTCGACGTGCTCGACCCGGCGGTGCTCGCGGGTGTCTCCCGTCCGGTCCCCTTCGGGCTCACGCTCGCGCAGCTGACCGCCGCGATCGGCGCGGTGCGCTCGCGCTTCCCCCTCGCGGGCGCATCGCTCTCCGGGTTCGCACCGGCCTCGCCCGCGGCGGCCGTCGACGATCTCGGGACGATCCTCCGCGTGGTCGGCGCGCTCGCGTGATCGCGACTCCGCCTCCCGGCTGGCAGACCCGTGCTGCCCGGGCCGTGGCGCGCGGGCGACGCCTGGACGCGCTGATCCCCGGCTTCCTCCTCGACTCGCCGGTGAGCCGCGTCGGCTACTGGTGGGGCACGGCCGTGGGCTGGGTCTGGGGGACGCTGTGGTCGACGGGACGCATCGAGCGCCGGGGCGGGCTCTGGGTCTTCACCGGGATGCCCTCCTGGACGTTCGGTCGCGGCGGCGTGTGCGTGGGCGGGTGCTTCCTCACCGACTCGCCGCACATCGGCGACGCGGTGCTGCGGCACGAGGCCGTGCACGCGCGCCAGTGGCGCCGCTACGGGTTCCTCATGCCGCTGCTGTACGCCGTGGCCGGTCGGGATCCGCTGACGAACCGCTTCGAGATCCTCGCCGGGCTGGAGGAGGGCAACTACGTGCCACGCGGCTCGTCGTCGACGAAGGGCGCGCGGGTCAGCGGGAGCTGACGAGCCCGAAGCGGGCAGGCGTGTGCACCGCCGCGGCGGCGATGCCCAGACGCTCGGTGAGGTGATCGAAGATGTCGGCGGTGCCGAGGAAGCCCCCGAGCAGGTGGATGCGCGTGCCGTCGACGCACGCGGCATCCGACGCGGGCCGAAGCCCGTCGGTGTCGTCCGCCGCGGCTTCGTCGGAGACGGCGTCGTCGCAGAGCATCTCGTCGGCCCAGGCGGTGACGGCGCGGCTCAGCGCCTGCCCCGGGGCGCATGCCCGACCCGTGCCCGGCTCGCCGCTGCGCGTCGATCGATCGAGCCACGTGAGCACCATCCGGGCGGGCACGGTGATCGGAGCGATCCACGACGCATCGGGAACCTCGACGAAGACGCGGCCGGTCGAGCAGATCGGCAGGGTCGCGATGAGCGCCTCCAGCTCGGCGAGCGCGTTCTCGTCGGCCGTGATGAGGTGCTGCACGCGCGCGTGACGCGACGCCTTGCAGGCGGTCGAGTCGTGCACGGCACGTGTCGCGAGGGAAGTCATGATGACCCCCATCATACGCTCTGTTAAGGGGAGCCTTACCTCATTCTTCGATGAGGTGCGTACGCAGGGCCGCCACCTCGCCCTCCGTCAGTCCGTAGGCGCGCAGGTAGTCGGCGGCGCCGCCGTAGCGGCCGCGCACGTCGGCGAGGAGATCGCGCATGACCGTGGCCGGCGAACGCGTCACGAGGTCGTCGAGATGGCGCGCGTCGGGATGCAGGGTGCGCAGATACGCCAGCACGCGCCCGTTCCGCTCCGGCGGCAGCAGCTCCTCCGTCCGGGCGTAGTCGGCGACGATCGCGTCCTCGTCGACGCCCCCCGCCGCCAGCAGCAACGCGATCGTCACGCCCGTGCGGTCCTTGCCCACCGTGCAGTGCACGAGCACGGGCTGCGCGCCCAGGACGGCGCGCGCGGCCTCGACGAGCTGCGGCGCCGAGCCGTCGACCAGCTCGCGGTACATCTGCGCGAGCGATCTGTCCTCCGCGAAGAAGGATCCGACCGATCCGACGAACAGCGGGATGCGGACCGTCTCGAGGTCGAGGCCGTCGACGCGACTCGGCTCGGTGGCGACCTCGTCGTCGGCGCGCAGATCCACGATCCGGCGCACGCCGAGATCCGCGAGCGCGCGGCATCCCTCGCCGGTCAGCCGAGCGAGGTTGCCGGAGCGGAAGAGCACCCGCGGCCTCGTCGTACCCGAGCCCGCCGGCAGCCCGCCGACGTCGCGGAAGTTGAGCGCTCCGGGCACCAGCGTCATGCGGTGCCGCTCCCCGCTGCTGCGGCCGCCGCCTCGCCCCCGCGCGGCGGGACGGGGTACGCCCCGGCGATCGTGATGCGGTTGAACGCGTTGATCGAGACGAGGAGCCAGCTGATCGCGACGTACTCCGGCTCGGAGAGGATGCCGCCCACGCGGTCGTAGACCTCGTCCGGCACGCCTTCCTCGTGGATGAAGACGTAGCACTCGGCGAGCTCGAGAGCGGCGCGTTCACGGGCCGAGAAGACGCCCGACTCGCGCCACGTCGCCAACTGCGCGATGTCGTCGGCGGTCAGTCCCGCCGCCACGCCGCGGTCGACGTGCACCCGCACGCAGTAGGCGCAGCCGTTGAGCTGCGAGGCATGGATGAGCACGAGCTCCCGCAGCCGCGCGTCGATCCCCGCGTCGGCCGCGATGGTGCCGACCGTCTGGGAGAAGGCCTCCAGCGCGTCGTAGGCGGGACGGGCGGACCGGGACAGGTGGACGCGACGCTCGCTGCTCATGCGCCCAGCCTAGGACGCCCCCTCACCCGCGAACCGCTATCCCGCGTGCGAGCCGCCATCGCGCGCACCGCCCAGGCTATAGCGGCTCGTCCGTGCCGTGGCGGCTCGCGGGGTGGGGTGGGTGGGAGAGGGAGAGGGGGGAGAATGGCGGGATGGATGAGTTCTCCTTCCTCGCGGCCCAGGCCGCGGAGCTCGGCATCGACGCCCCGCCTCCGGTCCGCCGGCTGACCCACACGCTGCCGGACGGTCGCACGGTCAGCGCCCTCCACTACGGCGATCCGACCACCGGAGCCTTCGTTCCCCCGCAGGTCACCCTCCTGCACGGCGCGGGCCTGAACGCCCACACGTGGGACACGACGGTGCTCGCCCTCGGGCTCCCGGCGCTGGCCGTGGACCTGCCCGGCCACGGCGACTCGTCGTGGCGGGCGGACGCGACGTACGCGGGCGGCGTGCTGGCCGCCGACATCGCCCCCGCGATCGCCGCCTGGGCACCGGCCGCGCAGGTGCTGGTCGGGCAGTCGCTCGGCGGCCTCACCGGCGCGGCCCTCGCCGCGGCACACCCCGACCTCGTGCGCGAGCTGATCGTCGTCGACATCACTCCCGGCATCGATCCCAACGGCGACGCCGCCCAGATCGCGGCCTTCTTCGCGGGGCCCACCGATTGGGCGAGCCGAGAGGAGCTCGTCGAACGCGCCCTCGCCTTCGGCCTCGGCGGGTCGCGCGAGGCCGCGACGCGCGGGGTCACGCTGAACTCGCGCATCCGCGCGGACGGCCGCATCGAGTGGAAGCACCACTTCGCCCACCTCGCGAACGCGCTCGCCGGCGACCCGGATGCCGCCGCGAGCGCCGCCGCCCAGCAGGCCGCTCTGCGCGGCGCGCTGACGGCGAGCGGCTGGGACGATCTCGCGGCCGTCGCCGCGCCGATCACGCTCGTGCGCGGCACCCGCGGGTTCGTGACGCCGGCGGATGCCGACGAGTTCCGGCGCCGCCTGCCCGCGGCATCCGTGGTCGACATCGTCTCGGGCCACAACGTCCAGGAGGAGCAGCCGGTCGAGCTGGCGCGACTGATCGCACAGGTCGCCCGCGGTTGAGGCGGGGCCGGCCCGACGCGCTGCATGACGCGCCGTGTCGGGGCTGCGACGATCGATGACCGCGACGGGCCCGGCAAAGCCTAGGCTGTAACGCGCACAAGAGTCCGCGGGCCGCTGCGCACAGCACCGGCGCATGCCCGCGCCCCCGAAAGGACACCTCTCACATGCTTCGCCGCACCTCCGTCGCCGCGGCCGCGCTCATCGCGGCCGGCGCCCTGCTGCTCAGCGCCTGCTCCGGCGGCGCCGCCCCCGACACCTCGGCCTCCGCGGTCACGCCCGACCCCGACGCCGTCGTGACGGTGCGCCTGGTCTCCGAGCCGAGCAACCTCGACATCCGCGAGACGGCCGGCGCCGCGCTCGACCAGATCCTCATCGACAACGTGTACCAGGGGCTCGTCTCCCGCACGCCCGACCAGCAGATCGAGCCGGCGTTGGCCAGCAGCTACGACGTCTCCGGCGACGGCCTCACCTACACGTTCACCCTCCGCGAGGGGGTGAGCTTCCACGACGGCTCGCCCCTCACGCCCGAGGACGTCGTCTGGTCGCTCCAGCAGGTGAAGGACAACGCCGCCTACCGCGACTCCGAGCGCCTCGCCCGCGTGCAGACGATCGCCGCGAACGGCCAGGACATCGTCCTCACCCTCAGCGAGCCCGACTCGAGCCTGCTGTGGAACCTCACCGGTCGCGCCGGCCTCGTCCTGAAGAAGGACGACACCACCGACCGCAAGACGAAGGCCAACGGCACCGGTCCGTTCACCCTCGCGAACTGGAAGCAGGGCGATTCGATCACCTTCGACCGCAACGACGCCTACTGGGGCGACAAGGCGAAGGCGAAGGAGGTCGTCTTCGACTACATCCCCGACAACCAGGCGGCCCTCAACGGCGCTCTCGCCCACGAGCTCGACGTCGTCACCGGCTTCGACGCGAACCTCAAGGACCAGGTCGAGGCGAACGGCGACTTCGCGCTCGTGCTCGGCAAGTCCACCGACAAGGGCACGCTCGCGATGAATGCGACGAAGGCCCCGCTGTCCGACAAGCGCGTGCGCCAGGCCATCCGCCAGGCCATCGACCACGACGCCATCGTGAAGGCGCTGGGTGCGGGCCAGACCCTCTACGGTCCCATCCCCGAGCTC
Source organism: Microbacterium hominis NBRC 15708 (assembly GCF_001592125.1). Classification (GTDB taxonomy): domain Bacteria; phylum Actinomycetota; class Actinomycetes; order Actinomycetales; family Microbacteriaceae; genus Microbacterium; species Microbacterium hominis. The sequence continues at coordinate 16,416 of NZ_BCWI01000024.1, read as the reverse complement.
GACCCCGGCTACGAGGACCTCTCGTCGACGGCGCCGTTCGATCCGGATGCCGCGAAGAAGCTGCTCGCGGAGGCGGGCGTGAGCGATCTCACGCTGACCCTCACGATCCCCTCGTTCTACGGGACGACGGTGTCGCAGATCCTCGTGTCGAACCTCAACGACGTGGGCATCACGCTCAAGGTGAAGGCCGTCGAGTTCCCGACGTGGCTCAACGACGTCTACATCAACAAGAATTACGACCTCAGCTTCGTCCTGCACACCGAGGCGCGTGACTTCGAGAACTGGGCGAACCCGGACTACTACTTCACCTACGACAACGCCGAGGTGCAGAAGCTCTACCAGCAGTCGCTCAGCGCGACCGACGAGCAGACCTCCGCCGACCTGCTGAAGAAGGCCGCGAAGATCGTCGCCGACGACCAGGCCGCCGACTGGCTGTACAACGGTGCCTCGGTCGTCGCGGTCGCCACCAACGTGAGCGGCTTCCCCTCGGTCAACGTCAACGAGCGCATCGACCTCGCCGAACTGGCCAAGAGCAAGGGGTGATCCGCTACGTACTGACGCGACTGGCCCTGCTCCTGCTGGGCCTGTTCGTCGCCAGTGCGCTGATCTTCCTCACGCTGCGGGTCCTTCCCGGCGATGTGGCGCAGCTCATCGCCGGGATCGACTCGAGTCCGGAGCAGGTCGCCGCGATCCGCGAGCGCCTCGGCCTCGGCCAGCCGCTGCCCGTGCAGTACCTCGCCTGGATCGGCGGGGTGCTGCGCGGCGACCTCGGGCAGTCGCTGCTGACCGGGGCGCCGGTCGGGGCGCAGCTGGCCGAGAAGGCCCAGGTCACCATCCCGCTGGGGCTGATGGCCATGACGGTGGCGCTCGTGATCGCCCTCCCCTTCGGCGTCGTGTCGGCGATGCGCCGCGGACGCCCCGACGGCACGGCGCTGTCGGTGGGCGCCCAGGCCGTCGCGGCGGTGCCGGTCGTGTGGGCGGGCATGATGCTCGTCCTCGTCTTCGCGGTCTGGCTCGGCTGGCTGCCCGCGCAGGGGTTCCCCCGCGCAGGATGGAGCGACCCCGCATCCGCCGTCCGCGCCCTGCTGCTGCCGGCGATCACGATCGGCGTGGTCGAGGGTGCGATGCTGATGCGCTTCGTCCGCTCGGCCACCCTGCAGGCCACGGGGCAGGACTTCGTCCGCACCGCGGCCGCGAAGGGCCTCACCCGCACCCAGGCGCTCCTGCGCCACGGCCTGCCCACGGTCGGGCTGTCCATCATCACGGTGCTCGGGCTGCAGGTCGCGGGCATCATCGTCGGAGCCGTCGTCATCGAGCAGCTGTTCAGCCTCCCCGGCATCGGACGGATGCTGGTGGAGGACGTCGGCAAGCGCGACCTCCTCAAGGTGCAGGGCGAACTGCTCGTGCTGACCGGGTTCGTCCTCGTGGTCGGGTTCGCCGTCGACCTCGTCCACCGGGTCATCGACCCCCGGCAGCGGGAGGCGGAATGAGAAGGCTCGAGTGGCTGCGCCGGCTCTGGTCGCTGTCGACGGGACGCTTCGGTCTCGTGGTGGTCCTCGCGATCGGGGTCGTGGCGCTCGTCGCGCGGTTCTGGCTGCCCTTCGATCCGCAGACCGTCGACGTCGACGGACGGTGGGCTCCCCCGGGCTGGCCGCATATGCTCGGCACGGACGGCTCTGGCCGCGACATCCTGAGCCTGCTGATGGCCGGGGCGCGCACGACCGTCTGGGTCGCACTGGGCGCCGGGCTCGTCGCGACGGTGATCGGCGTCGCCCTCGCGGCGCTGGGCTCGCTGACCGCCCGCTGGCTGCGGGAGACGGTGGCCGTGCTCGTGGACATCCTGATCGCCTTCCCGGTCCTGCTGATCGCCATGATGATCTCGTCGGTGTGGGGCGGCTCGCTCTGGGTGGTGATCGTGTCGGTCGGCATCGGTTTCGGCGTCAACATCGCGCGCGTCACGCGCCCGGAGCTGCGGCGTGTGCTGCACAGCGACTTCGTCCTCGCCGGTCGCGCGGCCGGACTCACCCCGTTCCAGAACCTGTACCGGCACCTGCTGCCCAACGTCGCGCCCGTGTTCATCGTGCAGCTGTCGTGGGGCATGGCGGTCGCCGTCCTCGCCGAGGCCGGACTCAGCTACCTCGGCTTCGGCGCGCCGCTCACCGAGCCGAGCTGGGGCCTGCTGCTCAAGGACCTCCAGCAGTACATCTCGGTGCATCCGCTCAGCGTGGTCTGGCCGGGTCTGGCGATCACCATCACCGTCCTCGGACTCAACCTGCTCGGCGACGCCCTGCGCGAGGCGACCGACCCCACCCTGTCGCGGCGTCGCACGGCCGCGCAGACGCATACCCCGGCGGTGATCGCATGAGCCTCGTGGTGCGCGACCTCGTGATCGAGATCGACGGCCGTCGTGTCGTCGACGGCGTCTCCTTCGACGTGCCCGACGGCGCTCGCGTGGGGCTGATCGGTGAGTCCGGCTCGGGCAAGTCGCTCACCGCCCTCGCGGTGCTCGGCCTCCTGCCGGACGCCGCGACGGCGTCGGGCAGCATCCGCTGGGACGACCGCGAGCTGATCGGCCTCCCCGACCGCGAGCTCGCGCGGCTGCGCGGCGACGAGATCGGCATCGTGTTCCAGGAGCCGCGCACCGCCCTCAACCCCATCCGCACCGTCGGGCGTCAGATCGCCGAGTCGGTGCGCATCCACGAGGGCCTCGGACGCCGCGATGCCGCGGTGCGCGCGATCGCGGAGGCGGAGCGAGTGCGCCTGCCCGAGCCGGCGCAGATCGTGCGGCGCTATCCGCACCAGCTCTCCGGCGGTCAGCGACAGCGCGTCGCCATCGCGATGGCCCTGGCCTGCCGCCCCCGGCTGCTCATCGCGGACGAACCCACCACGGCGCTGGACGTGACGATCCAGGCGGAGGTGCTCGACCTGCTGGCGGGTCTCGTCACCCGCGACGGGATGTCGCTCGTGTTCATCACCCACGACCTCGCGGTGCTCTCGCAGATCGCCACCCACGCGGTCGTGCTCGACGAGGGACGGGTCATCGAGCACGGACCGCTCTCCCGGCTGCTCACCGCACCGGCATCCCCCGTCACGCAGGGACTCCTGCGCGACGCGACCGCCACCCTGTGGCGCCCGGGAGGGATCTCGTGAGCGACGCCTCGCCCCTGCTCAGCGGACGCGGGCTGAGCCGCCGCTTCCGCCAGCGCGGCACCCGACTGCTCGAGCCGGCGCGGTGGACGACCGCGCTCGACGACGCCGACATCGACGTCTTCGAGGGATCGGCCGTGGGCATCATCGGCGAGTCCGGCTCCGGCAAGTCGACCCTCGTGCGCATCCTGCTCGGACTCGACCGCCCCTCGACGGGCACCGTCACGGTCGCCGGTCGCCGCGTCGACGCCGGCGCATCCGCCCGCTCGCTGCATTGGTTGCGCCGCGAGACGGGGATCGTCTTCCAGGACCCCTACGCGTCGCTCGACCCGCGCATGAGCGTCGGCCGGATCGTGGGCGAGCCCCTGTGGGCGCTCGGCATCCCGGGCGACCGGCGCGCCCGGGTGCGGGAGGTGCTGGAGGCGGTCGGGCTGGACGCCGAGATGGCCGACCGCTACCCGCACGAGTTCTCCGGCGGCCAGCGTCAGCGCGTCGCCCTCGCCCGCGCGATCGTGCACCGTCCGCGCATCCTCGTCGGCGACGAGCCGCTGTCGGCCCTCGACGTCACCGTGCGTGCGCAGATCCTCGAGCTGCTGCGCGCGCTGCGCGAGAGCGAGCGGCTCACCCTCGTGATGGTCTCGCACGACATCGGCGTGGTGCAGAACCTGTGCGACGAGGTCATCGTCATGAAGGACGGGCGGATCGTCGAGGAGGGCCCGACGGAGAAGGTGCTCCTCGCCCCTCAGGTCGCCTACACGCGGCGTCTGCTCGCATCGATCCCGGTGATCGACCCGCCGCGCGACGCAGACGGGCGTCGGTAGCCGGGCGTAGGGTGACGCCATGCCGGCCATCGTCCCCCCGTACCTGCTGTCCCGCCTCGCCGCCGCGCAGGCTCCTCACCTCGAGGCCGCGGCGGAGGCCGCCCGGGCGACGCTCGCGATCGTGCGCACCTACCATCCGTCGCGTCCCGATCGCGCCCGGCTCGACCTCTCGGTCGACGGTGATGCGCTCGTCGTGAGCGGCGAGCCCGCCCCCGACCGTGTGATCTCCGACGCGCAGCACCGCGAGCAGCTACCCGGCGTGCGCGTGCGCGGCGAGGACGACCCGGCCTCGGGCGACCCGGCGGTCGACGAGGCGTTCGACGGGCTCGGGGCGAGCTTCGAGCTGTTCTGGGATGCGTTCTCCCGGCGGTCGATCGACGGCGCGGGCGGCACCCTCGAGGCGACCGTGCACTACGGCGATCGCTACGACAACGCGTTCTGGAACGGCGAGCGGATGGTCTTCGGCGACGGTGACGGCGAGGTGTTCCGCGGCTTCACCGGGTCGATCAGCGTCATCGGGCACGAGCTGGGCCACGGCGTGATCGAGCACGGCGGCGGTCTCGACTACCGCGGACAGTCCGGCGCGCTCAACGAATCGGTGGCCGACGTCTTCGGCGCCCTCACCGAGCAGCACCTCCGCCGCCAGAGCGCCGCCGACGCGACGTGGCTGATCGGCGCCGGGATCTTCACGGACGCCGTCCAGGGCGTCGCCCTGCGCTCGCTGAGCGCACCGGGCACGGCGTACGACGACGACGTGCTCGGCCGCGACCCGCAGCCCGCCCACATGCGCGACTACGTCGACACCGCCGAGGACAACGGCGGCGTCCACATCAACTCGGGCATCCCCAACAAGGCGTTCCACCTCGTCGCCACCGCCCTCGGCGGCTTCGCGTGGGAGCGCGCCGGACGCATCTGGTACACCACCGTCACCTCGGGCTCGCTGTCGCGCACGGCCGACTTCGCGACCTTCGCGGCGGCCACGACGGCGACCGCCGAGCGGGAGTACGGTGAGGACTCGGAGGAAGCCGAGGCCGTCCGCACCGCGTGGAACGCCGTCGGCGTGACCGCCCGTGACGAATCACCCCGATCCAGGCCCCACGTCTGACCCTGCCGAGCAGGGCGAGCCGGAGGTGTTCCTGAGCGTCACCCGCTCCGGCGGGTTCGCGGGGCTCACCCGCCGATGGAGCGTGAGCGCTCCCCCGCACGAGTCCGCGACCTGGATCGCGCTCGTCGGGCGCTGCCCGTGGGAGGCTACGGCATCCGATCCCCCACCGGCCGACGGCGCCGATCGCTTCACCTGGACGATCGACGCCGACCTGCGCGGTCGACGTCACCGCGCCGTCATCGGCGAGGACCAGGCGCGCGGCGCGTGGCGCGAGCTGCTCGACGCCGTCCGCGCGCGCGGATCCGCGGGCTGAGCCCGACCCCGCCCGGCTCGGCCTGCCTCGCCGGGTTGTGCCCCCGTGACGAGCGTCGGACAATCCGCGCGGCGGCCGGGGAGGCCGCCCGGATACCGCGGGTACCCCTCGGGGGCGGCCGAGAAGTCCGGCGTTCGTCACGGCGCCTCCGCGAGCGGCCGGGGTGGCTCCTCCGCGGGCGACGAGCCGGCGGGCGACGGCGGCCGGTCAGCGCTCGGATCGGGAGAACAGCGAGCGCTTCTTCTTGACGGGAGACAGCTGCTTCTGCAGGTAGATGGTGCCCAGCCAGCGACCGAACTTGAAGCCGACCCGGCCCATCCGCCCGACCTCGACGAAGCCGAGCTTCTCGTGGAGGGCGATCGACGACTCGGCACCCTTGTCGCTGATCACGGCGACCATCTGGTGGATGCCGGCGGCCTCGCTCGCCGCGATGAGCGCTTCGAGCAGCGCACGCCCCAGCCCCTTCCCGGTGGCCGCCTGCCCCAGGTAGATCGAGTTCTCGACGCTGTAGCGATACGCGGACTTGGCGGACATGGGCTGTACGAGCGCGTAGCCGAGGATCTGCCCGCTCGGCGACTGGGCGACCAGGAACGGCATGCCCAGCCGCGACAGGTGCGCGACCTTCTCGCGCCACTGCGCGAGCGTCCACTTCTTCTCGTCGAAGGTCACGACGGAGTTCGTCACGTAGTGGTTGTAGATCTCGCGGATGTCGGGGATGTCGGCATCCCGCACGGGACGGATCTCGTACGCGAACGGTCGTTCCTGCTCGGCGCGCCGCAGATGCGCCGGCAGCCGCCGTCGCGTCTTCTCGTACTCCTCCTCCAGCATGACGCTCAGCCTAGGCGCCAGTCCACGGCGGACGCACCCTGCTGCGCCAGCAGCTCGTTGACGCGCGAGAACGGCCGTGAGCCGAAGAAGCCCCGGCTGGCCGACAGCGGTGAGGGATGAGCCGATTCGACGATCGGGGTCGCCCCGAGCAGCGGCCGCAGGTTCGCGGCATCCCGCCCCCACAGCACCGCCACGAGCGGGCGTTCGCGGGCCACCAGCGTGCGGATGGCGTGCTCGGTCACCTTCTCCCACCCCCACCCGCGATGCGACGCGGGAGCTCCGGGCGCCACCGTCAGCACGCGGTTGAGCAGCATGACGCCCTGGTCGCTCCAGGCGGAGAGGTCGCCGTGCGGCGCTCTCGGGATGCCGAGGTCGGCTTCGAGCTCCTGGTAGATGTTCGCGAGGCTCCGCGGCAGGGGCCGCACGTGCGCGTCGACGGCGAACGACAGTCCGATCGGGTGACCGGGCGTCGGGTACGGGTCCTGGCCCACGATGAGGACCTTCACCGCGGACAGGGGGCGCGCGAACGCGCGGAGCACCTTGTCGCCCGCGGGCAGGTAGGGGCGACCGGCGGCCGTCTCGGCGCGCAGCCGCTCGCCGAGGGCGGCGATGTCCGGGGCGACCGGCGCGAGCGCGGACGCCCAGTCCGCGTCGATGAGCCCGGCACCGGCCAGCTCATCGAGCGTCATCGCCATCAGGCGCTCGCCTCCGCGCCGGCATCCTCCTCGATGACGGAGCCGGCGGCCGACCACGGGAAGTCGATCCAGCGGTCGGTCTCACGCCAGGAGTAGTCGGGCCGGGCGATGCTGCCGGGCTTCGTGTAGATGCAGACCGAGCGCACGTCGGCATCCGCGTCGCGCAGCATCTTCACGGCGAGCGCCAGCGTGCGTCCGCTGTCGGCGACGTCGTCGACGAGCAGCACCCGCTTGCCCGGCAGGTAGCCGAGGTCGAGGTCGGGCGGCAGCAGCGCCGGCGCCTCGAGCACCGTGCCGATGCCCGTGTAGAACTCCACGTTCAGCGCGCCGCAGCTCTTCACGCCGAGGCCGTACGCGATGGCGCCGCCGGGCAGCAGCCCGCCGCGTGCGATCGCCACCACGACGTCGGGCACGAACCCGTCCGCCACGATCGATCGGGACAGCGCCCGGGTCGCCTCGCCGAAACCGTCCCATGTCAACACTTCGCGCTCGCTGGTCACGGCATTCAGCCTAGGCGTCGGTGCCGCCGCCCGCCGTCACGCGTGGCTAGAGTGAACGCCGTGACCTCCCCCACTGCAGGCTCTTCGACGGCGAAGACCTCCCGCGCCCGCTCCGCCCGGCTCCCCGCCGGCTTCGGCATCACCGCCGGCCTGATCGGCTGGTTCATCCTGGTGGAGATCGTCAGCGGCATCCTGCAGGGCTACTACGTGCCGCTCTTCAGCGACATCGTCGTCTCCCTCGGCATCCACGATTCGGACGTCAACTGGTTCGAGGCGGCGCAGCTGCTGCTGTCGGCACTGGTCGTCCCGGTGCTCGCCAAGCTCGGCGACATGTACGGGCACAAGCGCATCCTGCTGATCGCCGCGATCCTGACTGCCGGGGCGACGTGGTGGCTCGTGTTCGCGACCTCGTTCTGGAGTTTCCTGATCGCCTGGGCGCTGCAGGGCTTCTACGTCGTCTGGCTGCCGCTGGAGATCGCGCTCATCTTCGAGCGCGGACGCGTCCAGCAGCGGGGTGTGTCCACGACCCGCCGCGCCGCGGGCCTGCTCGTCGTCGGGCTGCAGGCGGGAGCGATCATCGGCGCCCTCGCCGCGGGGCGCATCTTCGCGGCGACCGGGCAGAACCTCACCGCCACGCTGGTCGTGCCGGCGATCGCCGTGACGGTCGTCGCCCTCGTCATCTGGGTCGGCGTCCCCGAGTCCGTCCCCGAGGGCGGACGACGCCTCGACACCTGGGGGTTCGTGCTGCTCGCCTGGGCGCTCCTGCTGATCACGGGCGGGCTCGCCTGGATGCGCATGATCGGCGAGCTCGCACTCGGCTCCGGCGCCTGGTTCTGGGTCGTGGCGCTGCTGGTCGCGGGGGCGGGCGTGCTCGTCTGGTTCGTGCGCTACGAACTGCGCCAGGACGACCCCGCCGTCGACATCCGCGTGCTGCGGCGCCCGGAGATGTGGCCCGTGCAGGCCACCGCGTTCCTCATCGGGATCAGCCTCCTCGGCGCCCAGGGACCGCTGTCGACGTATGCCGGCACCGATCCCTCGATCGGGTACGGCCTCGGCCTGGATGCCACGGAGCGCTCGAACATCATCGGCGTGTACCTGGTGTCGCTGATCGTGGGAGCCGTGCTGTTCGCGATCACGTCGCGGCGGGCGAGCCCGCGGGTCGTGCTGATCGGGGCCTCCCTGCTGGTGGGCGTGGGGTATCTCCTCTTCCTGCCGTTCCACCTCGAGCTGTGGCAGGTGCTGCTGAACCTCTCGATCGCCGGCCTCGGCTGCGGTGCGCTCGTCGGGGCGCTCCCGGCGGCCGCGGCCGCCGCCGCCCCGCGCGGGCAGACGGGCATCGCGACGGCGTTGACCAACACGACCAAGACCATCGGCGGCTCGTTCTCGTCGGCCGTGTTCGGTGTGGTGCTCGCCGCCGGCGCCGGCGCCGTGGCCAGCCAGACCGCGGCCTCCCTCGGCGGCTACCTCACGGTGTGGGCGATCTGCGCCGGCGGCGGCTTCCTCGCGGCCCTTCTGCTCGTGTTCGTCCCGAAGGTGGCCTTCTCCGACGCTCCCGCCTCCTGACGCGTCGCCGCTGCGGGCGCGCCGCGGGGTCAGCCGCGCGGGCGGAGGCGCCCGCGCGCGAGCAGGTGCTGCGCGGACTGGGCGACGGGCCGCATCGTCACGAGGTCGAGGTTGACGTGTCCGGGCGCATTCAGCGCGTAGGCGATCACGTCGGCGACGTCGTCCGCGACGAGCGGATTCTCGACGCCCTCGTAGACCTTCTCGGCGGTGGCCCGGTCGCCGCCCAGCCGGTTGAGCGTGAACTCCTCGGTGTAGACCATCCCCGGCGCGATCTCCGTCACCCGGATCGGCTCGCCGTTGAGCTCGAGGCGGAGGGCGTGCACGAGCATCGCCTCGCCCGCCTTCGCGGCGTTGTAGCCGGCGCCGCCGGGATACGCCGTCTGGGCGGCCGTCGAGGTCACGTACAGGGTGTCGGCGTGGCCGCCGGCGCCGATCGCCGCACGCAGCAGCGGCAGCACCGCGGCGGTCACCAGCTGGGCCGACAGCACGTTGGCCTCGAACATCCACCGCCAGTCGGCGGGATCGCCGTTCTCGACCCGGTCGGTGCCGCGCGCGCCGCCCGCGACGTGGACGAGCGCGTGCAGCGGACCGGTCGCGGCCAGGTGCTCGACGAGCGCGGCGACGTCCGCCGCGTTCGAGAGGTCCGCCGCGAACGACGCGGAGCCGACCTCGGCGTCGAGGGCGGCAAGGCGGTCGGCGCGGCGCGCGACGCCCACGACCTCCCACCCGCTCGCCCGGAGGGCCCGCACCGTGGCGGCTCCGATCCCCGAGCTCGCACCCGTCACCACGGCTCGTCTGGTCCCCTGCTGCGAAGTCATGCCCCCACGCTACGTCACGGTGCCGGATGCCGTCGGGAGCCGAATTCGTTACGTCACATTTCCCACCCGTTGTTGACAACGACGCCGATCCCTACTCTCGGTGGTGGCCGCGGCGTCCGTCCCGGCACCCCTCCACTTCCCGATACCCCGATGGAGCCCGACATGTCCGCATCCGAGAACTGGCGCTTCGAGACCACGCAGATCCACGCGGGCGCCCAGCCCGATCCGGTCACGAAGGCGCGCGCCACCCCGATCTACCAGACCACCTCCTACGTGTTCGACAACGCCGACCACGCCGCGAACCTCTTCGCTCTGGCCGAGTTCGGCAACATCTACACCCGCATCCAGAACCCCACGCAGGATGTCGTCGAGCAGCGCATCGCCGCGCTCGAGGGCGGCACCGGCGCCCTCCTCGTCGCATCGGGTCAGGCCGCGGAGACCTTCGCGGTGCTCAACATCGCCGAGGCGGGCGACCACATCGTTTCGTCGAGCTCGATCTACGGCGGCACCTACAACCTGTTCAAGTACACGCTGGGCAAGCTCGGCATCGAGGTCACGTTCGTCGAGAACCAGGACGACCCCGAGGAGTGGCGCCGCGCCGTCCGCCCGAACACGAAGCTGTTCTTCGCGGAGACGATCGGCAACCCGCAGATCAACGTCCTCGACATCCGCACCGTCGCCGACGTCGCGCACGAGGCCGGGGTGCCGCTCATCGTCGACAACACGATCGCGACCCCGTACCTCATCCGCCCGTTCGAGCACGGCGCCGACATCGTCGTGCACTCGGCCACCAAGTTCCTCGGCGGTCACGGCACCGTCATCGGCGGCGCGATCGTCGACGGCGGCACCTTCCCGTGGTCGGAGCACGCCGACCGCTTCCCGGGCCTGACCACCCCCGACCCCTCCTACCACGGCGCGGTCTACACGCAGGCGGTCGGCGACGGCCTGGCCTACGTCATCAAGGCCCGCGTGCAGCTGCTGCGCGACCTGGGTGCCGCCATCTCGCCGCAGAGCGCGTGGCTGCTCATCCAGGGCATCGAGACCCTGTCGCTGCGCATCGAGCGTCACGTGCAGAACGCGCAGGAGATCGCGGAGTGGCTGGAGAACCACGACGACATCGCGTCGGTGAACTACTCGGGCCTGCCCACCTCGCCCTGGTACGCCGCCGCGAACCGCTACGCCCCGAAGGGTGTCGGCGCGGTGCTCTCGTTCGAGCTGAAGGGGGGCGTGGAGGCCGGCCGTGAGTTCGTCAACGCGCTCGAGCTGTTCAGCCACCTCGCGAACATCGGCGACGTGCGCTCGCTCGTCATCCACCCGGCATCCACGACGCACTCGCAGCTCACGCCCGAGCAGCAGCTCACGACGGGTGTGACCCCCGGCCTCGTGCGCCTGTCGGTGGGTCTGGAGAACGTCGAGGACCTCAAGGCCGACCTCGCGCAGGCCCTCGCCGCCGCGCGCAAGGTCTCCGAGGCCGCCCGCGCCTGAGCCCACTCCCCTCGCGCGGCGCACGAGCACCGCAGGATGCCGCGAGCTCCGCAGCCGATCACGCGATCGACTGCGGAGTTCGTGCGTGTGGGCCCCGCCCGGCGTAACAGTCGGTTCGCGCGCCGGGCGAGCCGGGAGAATGGATCGTATGGACTGGCAGACCTCCGAGGACACGGTGCCGAGCGCGCCGATCACGGAGGCCGACGCGCGTCTCCTGCGCGGACGTCCCCCGGCGACGGGCGCCTGGCGCGACGGCGATCCGGCCGGCGAGCGCCGCTTCGCCGCGTTCGGCGCGTTCACGACGGAAGGCGGTCGGGAGCTGCCCGGCATCCGACTCGCCTACGAGACCTGGGGCGAGCTGTCCCCCGACCGCGACAACGCCGTGCTCGTGCTGCACGCGTTGACCGGCGACAGCCACGTGCGCGGCGCGGCCGGCCCCGGCCACCCCACCGCGGGCTGGTGGGACGACATCGTCGGTCCCGGCGCTGCCATCGACACCGACCGCTGGTTCGTCGTGGCGCCCAACATGCTCGGCGGATGCCAGGGCTCGACAGGCCCGTCCTCGATCGCACCCGACGGCTACGAGTGGGCGGGACGCTTCCCGTACCTCACGATCCGCGACCAGGTCGCCGCGCAGGTGCTCCTCGCCGACAGCCTGGGAATCCCGGTGTGGGCAGCGGTGATCGGCGGCTCGATGGGCGGGATGCACGCCCTGGAGTGGGGTGTCGGCCTCCCCGAGCGGGTGCGCCGGCTGGCGGTCCTCTCCTCGCCGCCGACGACCACGGCCGACCAGATCGCCCTCAACGGCGTGCAGCTGGAGGCCATCCAGATGGACCCCCGCTTCGCGGACGGCGAGTACTACGACGCGCCCGACGGCGACGGCCCGCACCGCGGTCTCGCCCTGGCCCGCCGCATGGCACTGCTGAACTACCGCAGCCCCACCGAGCTGAACCAGCGCTTCCAGCGCTCGTGGCAGTCGGGAAAGAGCCCGCTCGGGCACGGCGGCCGGTTCGCCGTGGAGAGCTATCTCGACTTCCACGGCAACAAGTTCACGCGCCGCTTCGACGCGAACACCTACATCACGCTCGTCGAGGCGATGAACTCGCACGACGTCGGTCGTGATCGCGGCGGTGTCGAGGACGCCCTCGCCCGGGTCACCGCCCGCACCCTCGTGCTCGGCATCGACAGCGACCGGCTGTTCCCGATCGACGGTCAGCACCGGATCGCACGAGGCATCCGCACGACGATCGACGACGGCGCGATCGTGCTGTCGAGCGACTTCGGCCACGACGGCTTCCTCATCGAGACGCCCGCGGTGGGAGCACATCTGCGGCGACTGCTGCAGGACTGATACGGCTCAGCCGGCCGGGTGCACGGCACGGCGCGTCGCGCGCGCCTCGATCCCGAAGCTGACCAGGGCGAGCACGAGCCCGGATGCCGCGAGCAGCGCACCCACCCAGACCGGCGCGACGAAGCCGAACCCCGCGGCGATCACGACGCCGCCGAGGAACGCCCCGCTCGCGTTGCCGATGTTCAGCGCCGAGTGGTTCAGCGCCGCGGCGATCGACTGGTTGTCGCCGGCGACGTCCATGAGCCGCGTCTGGATCGACGGGCTGAGCACCGACGACACGAAGCCGACGAGGAAGATGAACACCCCGAGGGTGAGCAGCAGCCCCGCGCTCAGCGCGAGGAGCACCTGCACCACGACCAGGGCGGCGAGGCCGCCCAGCATCGTGCGCTTCAGGTCGCGATCGGCGAGGTGGCCGCCGACCAGGTTGCCGATCGTCATCCCGAGGCCCATGACGATGAGGATGACGGGGACCACGGCGCTCGGCGCGCCGGCCACCTCGGTCACGATCGAGGCGACATAGCTGTAGGCCGCGAAGAAGCCGCCGAAGCCGATCGCGCCGACCCCGAGAGTCAGCCACACCTGGCCGATGCGCAGCGCGCCCAGCTCGGCGCGGAGCGTACGGCCGGGATCCCCCGCGTGGGCGGGCACGGTCAGGGCGATCATCACGGCGGCGAGCGCGAAGATGAGTGCGACGACGAGGAAGGCGACGCGCCAGCCGAAGCTCTGCCCGAGGAAGGTCCCGAGCGGCACGCCGACGACGTTCGCGACCGTGAGCCCGGTGAGCACGAACGCGACGCCCTTCGCGCGGTTGCCCGGACCCATGACGTCGGCGGCGACGAGCGCGCCGATGCCGAAGTACGCGCCGTGCGGCAGCCCGGCCAGCACGCGGGATGCCGCGACCAGCTCGAACGTCGGGGCCACCAGGGTCAGCGCGTTGCCGACCGTCAGCGCGGCGGCGAGCGCCAGCATGACGCGGTGTCGCGGGTACTTCGCGACGGCGCCGGCGATCGTCGGCGCGCCGATGACCACCCCGAGCGCGTACAGCGTGATGAGCCAGCCGGCGTGCGCGACGGCATCCTCCGGCGAGGCCGCCCACGTGGCGGGCAGCAGGTCGGCGGCGATGTCGGGAAGCAGGCCCATGACGACGAACTCGGTCATGCCGATGCCGAACGAGCCGACGGCGAGAGAGAGGAGCGCCCACATCGCCGCACCCCTCGACGGTGTCGAGGAGATCACCCGGTCATGCTACCGGTTGCCGACAGCGTCAAGGCCGGCCTAGGACGGGTCGTCGAGCGCCGCGATGGCCGTCTCGAGACGCTCGATCTTCCCGTCGATCTCACCGGTGCGCCCGGGCCGGATGTCGGCCTTGAGCACCAGCGAGACGCGCGAGCCGAACGGCATCACGGCATCCGTCGCCGCCTTCACGACCGCGAACACCTCGTCCCACTCCCCCTCGATCTCCGTGAACATCGAGGTCGTCCGGTGCGGCAGGCCGGACTCCCGCACCACCTTCACCGCCGCGGCGACGGCGTCGTGGACCGAGCCGTCCGCGGACGCGGTCGGCTGCGAGGATGCGCCGCTGGGGGCGACGGAGAACGCGACGAGCATGGGGACTCCTTCGATCGGGGTGAGCGGTCAGGGCAGGCTGCGCACGGTGGGCGTCTCGAGGGCGGCGGCTCGGGCAGCCCGTGCCGGCCCGGTGGGCGCCCGCACGACCGCGACGAGCCGGACCAGCATCCAGACGAACATCGCGACGAGCACGAGGTTGCGCAGGGTCAGCAGGCTCACCGGCACCACCTGCGGATACAGGATGCCGTTGTAGGTCAGCGGGTAGACGAGCTGCGTCAGCAGCGCGGCGAAGAGGGCCACGGATGCCGGGGCCGACCATCGCCGGCGATCGATGACCAGACCGACGACCAGCGAGGGCACGAGCCAGCACAGGTACTGCGGCGAGCCGACCTTGTTGAAGACGATGAAACCCAACACCAGCGCGAGCGACAGCGTCGGGAACAGCGTCGCGTAGCGGGCGCCGCGCATGACCGCGGCCGCCCCCAGGCCCACGACGGCGAGCATCGCGATCATGAGCGCGGGCGTCATCGCCGCGATGACGGGATCGATCTCGGTGCCCGTGACCTGGAAGGTCAGCAGGTCCTGGGCGTAGTACACCGAGAAGCCGGGGATGCCGAGGAGGGCGCCCCAGAGGTAGGGCATGCTGATGGGTGCCTCGACCTGCAGGCCCCGGGTCGTCTGATCGCCGATGAACCCGAACGCGTGCGCCGCGCCCCCGAGGGCGACGACGACGAGGAGGGTCGCCGCGCTCACCAGCAGCGCCCCGCCGATCAGGGCGATCCGCCGACGCAGCGCCACGACCGCGGCGGCGAGCAGAGCGGCGGGCCACACCTTCATCCACGTGGCGACCGCCAGCAGCACGGAGGCCAGCCACGGCCGCCCGAGCAGCCACAGGCAGCCCAGCACCGCCAGCGCCACGGTGAACCCGTCCAGCCGGTAGAGGCCGACCGGGCCCAGCAGTGCGATGTAGCAGAGCCAGAACCAGCCCGCCGTCCGGCGTGCGGCCGACCGGGCGCGACCGATGAGCACCGCGAAGGCGACGGCATCCACGGCGATCACCACGAGCGCCCACGCGACGGTGTAGCCGGCGATCCAGGCGAAGGCGTGGGCGAGCAGCATGGGCAGCAGGGCCAGCTGTGGGTACACCCAGGACTGGTCGATGCCGACGATGCCGTATCCCTGCAGGGCGCCGAGCGACCAGGGCTCGTACACGCGGTAGACGTCGCCCATCGGCTCGTTCGGCAGGAGGAAGCCGAGCCAGGCCACGGCGACGTGCACGATCACGAAGGCGGCCCACAGTGCGCTCCGCCTCGTCATCCCCCCATCCTAAGGAGACGCGCTCAACGGTCCGAGACCAGCTGCCCGACGACGGATGCCACGGCGTGCGCGACGTCGAGGGCGACGATCGGTCCGCCGCCGTGCCGCTCGGACGCGAGCGCGCCGGCGCGCCCGTGGAGCCAGGCGGCGGTGGCCGCGGCATCCGCGGGTCGGTCGGGGTAGGCGGACAGCAGCGCGCCCAGCACGCCGGCGAGCACGTCGCCCGTCCCGGCGGTGGCGAGCCAGCCGACGCCGGACGTGACCGAGCGCAGGGCGGGGGCGCCCGTGCCGGGGGCGGCGATCAGGGTCGTGCCGCCTTTCAGGAGGACGACCGCGCCCGTCGCCGTCGCGGTGTCGGCGGCGGCCGCCTCGCGATCGGGCTGCTCGTCGCGCCCGAGGCGGCGGCGCAGGGCGGTGTGCTCGCGATCGTGCGGAGTGAGCACCAGGCGGGCGGATGTGCCGGGCGGCGCGGACGGCACGAGATCGAGGGCGCCGGCGTCGACGACGACCGGCGCCTCTCCGGCGAGGAGCGTCCGGACGGCGGAGGTCTCCGCGGCGGTCCGCGTCTGCGCGGACGTGCCGGAGCCGACGACCCACGCCTGCACCCGGCCGTCGGCGGTGACCGTCTCGGGTCGGCGGTGCAGCACGAGGTCCGCGGCGCGGCGGGGCCCGAGGTAGCGCACCATGCCCACACCCGTGCGCCACGCCGCCTCGACACCCAGCACGGCCGCCCCCGGGTACTCCTCGGATCCGGTGCGCAGCCCCACGACGCCGCGGGAATACTTGTCGTCGTCGGCGGTTGGCACCCTGAGGAGGGCGGCGGATTCCGCCGCCGACCACGGCCGGGCAGCGCTCATGCCCGCCACTGTACCCCGGCCCCACCCCCGGTCGTCGAGCGAGGCCA
>NZ_BCWI01000023.1 GCF_001592125.1 Microbacterium hominis NBRC 15708 | reverse complement strand
TATCTAGGAGCCGCGGCCCGCACAGACCACCCGTTGGCCCGTCGTGACGGGCGGTCCCAGCTCGGGCAAGACCACCACGGTCAACCTGCTGCGCGATCGCGGGGACGCAACGACGATCGAGCACGCCCGCCACTGCAGCGACCTGCAGCGGATCACCGGACGCAGCACCGCGGAGGTGCGTGCCCGGCAGGGCGAGTTCCATTGCGCCGTCGTCGACGTGCAGATCGCGCAGGAGCGCGCCGCCCGACCGCAGCAGGCCGTGTTCCTGGATCGCGCCCTCCCTGATTCGCTCGCCTACCACCGGTTTCTGGGCCTGGAGCCCGACTTGGCTCTGCTTGACGCGCTGACGGGTGTCCGGTAGCGACGGCTTTTCCTGCTGGACCTGCTCCCTTTGGAGTCCGACTGCGCGCGCACCGAGGATCCGGCCGCGCAGCAGCGCATCCACGACCTGCTCGGGCAGGCCTACTGGGAGGTGTGGTCCACGTCGTCACCGTTCCCGCGATCGCTCCTGACACGCGGGTGAATCTCATTATTGAGTGCACGTTGGCCGGCTCGCCCCGTCAGCACCGGGTACGACCGCAGCGCGAAGAGCGCACGAGCGGACTCGTGGTCGAAGCGACATCGACGAGGCGCACCGCGTGAAAGTTCCGGGCTGCGCGCGGGCATGTCTGCTCTGAGATAGACTCGCATCTATGGATCAGATGGTGGAGGGTCCCGCGCTGACGGTGCTTGCCGACCCCACGCGCGCACGGATCGTGCAGCTGATCCGCGACGCCGAGGACGGGCGGGCGCTGGTGGGGCGGCTCGCCGACGAGCTCGGCCTGCGCCAGCCCACTGTCAGCCATCACATGAGCGCTCTGCACGCGGAGGGGATCGTGGTGCGCGAACCCGAGGGGCGCCGGGTCTGGTACTCGATCAACCCCGACCACGAGGACCGCGTCACCGCCCTGCTCGGCGGCTCGGCCCCGGGGGGCGATCCCGACCTCGAGCGGGTGGTCGACGACCTCGCCGCCCGCTACCGCGGCACGCTTGGCCGCGAGACCGTGCAGCAGTACGTCCACGACTCCTACCGGCTGCTGTCGGCCAGGGAGCACACCCCGCTGCTCGCGTCCCGCACCGCGGCGTTCGCGGCTGCGCGACTCGACGACTTCGGCCGCGATGCAGGGAACACGGAGACGGTCGTGCCCACGGTGCTGTTCGTCTGCGTGCAGAACGCCGGCCGGTCACAACTCGCGGCCGGCATCCTCCGCCACCTGGCGGGCGATCGCGTGACTGTCCGCACCGCAGGCTCCGCGCCGGCCGATGACGTGCGCTCGTCGATCGTGTCCGCCCTCGACGAGATCGGCGTCCCGCTCGGCGGCGAGTTCCCCAAGCCTCTCACCGACGACGTCGTGCAGGCGGCGGACTACATCATCACGATGGGCTGCGGCGACGCCTGCCCGGTCTACCCCGGACGGCGCTACCTGGATTGGGATCTCGAAGACCCGGTCGGCAAGCCGCCGGCGACGGTGCGCCGCATCCGCGACGACATCGACCGGCGCGTGCGCGAGCTCCTCCCCGAGCTTGTCCCCGTCATCCCTGTCGCCAATCAATAGATTTCGGTCTATTCTTTCCTCAAGAGGAAGCGAGACCCCATGAACGACAAGCCCACCGTCCTGTTCGTCTGCGTGCACAACGCCGGCCGGTCCCAGATGGCTGCCGGCTATCTCCGATCCCTCGCCGGCGACCGGATCGAGGTGCTCTCGGCCGGGTCGGCGCCGAAGGATCAGATCAACCCCGTCGCGGTGGCTGCGATGGCCGAGGAGGGCATCGACATCGCCGGGAACACCCCGAAGATCCTCACCGTTGACGCCGTCAGAGAGTCCGACGTCGTAATCACGATGGGCTGCGGCGATGCCTGCCCGATCTTCCCCGGCAAGCGGTACGAGGACTGGGAGCTCGACGACCCGGCCGGTCAGGGCATCGAGGCCGTCCGCCCCATCCGC
Source organism: Microbacterium hominis NBRC 15708 (assembly GCF_001592125.1). Classification (GTDB taxonomy): domain Bacteria; phylum Actinomycetota; class Actinomycetes; order Actinomycetales; family Microbacteriaceae; genus Microbacterium; species Microbacterium hominis. Next base: position 62,663 of record NZ_BCWI01000023.1, on the reverse strand, counting down.
GACGACATCCGCGGCCGCGTCGAGACGCTGATCGACGAGCTCCTGCCTGCCAGGAGGACGGCATGAACGAGCACCGCGGCCAGGAGGCGCTGCTGTTCCCCGACTCCGTGCTGCACCGTGCCTCCGAGCGCCTCGCCCACAACTTCGCCGGCATGGTCAGCGAGGAGACCGTCGAGCGGGTGGTGTTCGAGTCCTACGCGGCCCTGGCGCGCACCGCGAGCGTCTCGACGCACCTGGCGAGCCTGGCGGAGAAGTTCGCCCGCGACCGGCTCACCGCTCTGGCGCAGTCCCGCGGCCTGATCGCCAAGCGGGTGCCGGAGATCCTCTACGTCTGCGTGCAGAACTCCGGCCGCTCCCAGATGGCCGCCGCGATCACCCGGCACCTGGGCGGCGACCGCGTCCACGTCCGCTCCGCCGGCTCCCAGCCCGCCGCAGGGCTGCTGCCTTCCGTGCTGACGGTCCTCGAGGAGGAGGGCATCACGGTCGGCGACGAGTTCCCCAAGCCGCTCACCGACGACGTCGTGCGCGCCGCGGATGCCGTGGTCACGATGGGCTGCGGCGACGCCTGCCCGCTGTACCCCGGCAAGCGGTATCTGGACTGGCAGCTGGGCGACCCGGCCGACCTGGATCTCGACGGCGTCCGCGCGGTGCGCGACGAGATCCGCGAGCACGTCGAACAGCTGCTCACAGAGCTCACCCCCGATCTGACAGCAGCCGGGACGTGAGCGCACCCGCACCCGCCCGCACCGAAACGCGGGCGACGATCGGCGCGCTCGCCCGCCGGGCCGGGGCGGAATTGCTGGGCACGGGGCTGCTGGTGACGGTCGTGGTCGGCTCCGGGATCGCCGCGCAACGGCTCTCGGCGGATGCCGGCCTGCAGCTGCTCGAGAACTCCATCGCCACCGCCTTCGGCCTCGGCGTGCTGATCCTGCTGCTCGGCCCCGTCTCCGGTGCGCACTTCAACCCCGCGGTGTCCCTCGCCGACGCCCTCCTCGGGCGCCGCACCCGCTCGGGGCTCTCGCTTCCACTGCTCGCCCTCTACATCCTCGCGCAGATCCTCGGCGGCATCGGCGGCGCGGTCCTCGCCAACGCCATGTTCGCCGTCCCGACCGCGATCTCCACGACCGACCGGGCCACTCCTGCGACGGTGCTGGCCGAGGTCGTCGCGACCGCAGGCCTGGTGCTGCTGATCATCGGCCTGGCTCGCACCGGCCGCTCCGTCCCGGTCGTCGCGGCCGCGGTCGGCGCCTACATCGGCGCCGCGTACTGGTTCACGAGCTCGACGTCGTTCGCCAACCCCGCCGTCACGATCGGCCGGGTCTTCACCGACACGTTCGCCGGCATCGCCCCCGGCTCCGTGCTGCCGTTCCTGGGCGCCCAGCTTGTCGGCGCCGCCGCCGGCATCGCCCTCGCCGTCCTGCTCTTCCCCCACGCCGCAGAGACCGGCGACCTGGTCGCCGAGCCCGTTCTGACCGAGACGAAAGAGACCTCCTGATGACCCATATCGCCGTGATCGGCGGCAGCGACGCGGGGATCTCCGCCGCGCTGCGCGCCCGCGAGCTCGACCCCACCGCCGACGTCACCGTGATCGTCGCGGACGCCTACCCGAACTACTCCATCTGCGGCATCCCGTACTACTTCACCGGGGAAGTCGCCCCGTGGCAGTCCCTCGCGCACCGCACCCACGCCGACCTGGAAGCGACCGGCATGTCGCTGCGGCTGGACACCCTCGCCACCGGCATCGACGTCGCCGGCCGGCGACTGACCGTCCGCGACCGGCTCGGCACCGAGGACGTGATCGGCTACGACGAGCTCATCGTCGGCACCGGCGCCCTGCCCTCCCACGCCGGGATCGCGGGCCTTGACCGGCTCGGCCCGGACGACGGCGTCCACGTCATCCACTCGATGGGCGACACCTTCGCGCTCGACGAGCACCTGACCGGCCGCGACCCGCAGACCGCGATCATCATCGGAGCCGGCTACGTCGGCCTCGAGATGGCCGAAGCGTTCGCCGCGCGCGGCATCCAGGTCACCCAGCTGCAGCGCGGCCCCGAAGTGCTCTCCACCCTCGACCCCGAACTTGCCGGCCTGGTCCGCGCCGAGCTCGAGGACCACGACGTGCTCGTCTACACCGACACCACCGTCCACGCCGTCGAGAAGACCACGGACGGGCTCACCGTCCACGCCACCCGAGACGGCGAGCCGGTCACCCACACCGCCGACCTCGTCCTCGCCGTCGTCGGCGTCCGCCCCAACACCACCCTCCTCGAGTCCGCCGGGGCCACCCTCGGCGCCGGACGCGCGGTCGTCGTCGACGAGCAGATGCGCACCGGCCTCCCACACGTCTTCGCCGCCGGCGACGGCGTCATCACCCACCACCGACTCCTCGGCGCCACCTACCTGCCGCTGGGCACCACCGCCCACAAGCAGGGCCGCATCGCCGGGGAGAACGCCCTGGGCGGTGACGCCCGGTTCGCAGGGTCGGTCGGCACCCAGGTCGTGAAGGTCTTCGAGCTCGTCGCGGCCCGCACCGGACTCCGCGACCAGGACGCCGCAGCCGCCGGGTTCTCCCCGTCGACGGTCGGGTCGGTCGCAGACGACCACAAGCGCTACTATCCCGGCGCGCAGCCGATCAGCATCCGTATCACCGGCGACACCACCACCGGGCGACTCCTCGGTGCCCAGCTGGTCGGGCGGCTCGGCACCGAGACCGCCAAGCGCGTCGACACCTACGCCACCGCCCTGCACGCCGGGCTGACCGTCGAGCAGGTCTCCGACCTCGACCTCTCCTACACGCCCCCGCTCGGCTCCCCGTGGGACGCCATCCAGGCCGCGACCCAGGCCTGGTCGCGCGCGCACGCGCTCACCCCCGCGGGAGTCCCGTCATGACCGCCCCCACGGTGCTGTTCCTCTGCCAGCACAACGCCGGCCGCTCCCAGCTCGGCGCGCACCTTCTCGCCCACGCCGCGCCCGAACGGTTCACCGCAACCAGCGCCGGGATCACCCCGGCTCAGCAGATCAACCCGGTGGTCGCTGAGGCCCTCGCCGAGCTCGGCATCGACACCACCACCGCTCATCCTCGCGCCGTCACCGTCGAGGATCTCGCGGCCGCGGACATCGTCGTCACCATGAAGCCCGGACTCGCCCTGCCTGGCCCGGTGCCAGGCGAACTGATCGAGTGGGAGTTTCCCGACCCCGCCAACTGGGGCATCGACGGAGTCCGAGACCTCCGCGACCGTGTCCAAGCCAGCGTTCGCCGACTCTCGCAGGAGGCACGCAACTGACATCGCCGCTCCGTTGGCGGAAGTATCCGCCGACACCCCCGGATGCCTTGGTCATCGATCACCGCCGAGTGCGGATCACCGCAGTGACTGTGCCTCGGCAGCATCGAGTCGAACTCGGCCGCGATCTATCGTCACCGGAGCCCGGACCGGAGTGCAGATCGGAATCCCTCAGGATCGACGTTGGCCTCCCACCCGTGTGGAGCATCTGCCGTCTGGACAAGCGTCACGTTCGAGCGAGTGGAGAACGCGCGGGTGAGTTCGAACGGAATCTCTTCGTCCCGTTTCGAATGGATAACGACCGTCGGGATGTCAGTCGTGACGTTCCGACTCCAGTCAAGCCGGTCGAAGTCGAGCGGAACTGGCATCCGGGCCAGTCGACTCGCGACGCGTGAGCCGAGCGCCCAAGTCACGACGGAAGCAACGAAACCCGGGAGTCCAGCGCGTTTCACACCCTGCCGGATGATCTCTCGCCAGTTGGTCGCAGGAGCGATCAGAGCAAGTCGATCGAACGCCATGGGGTCGTGGCGAAGAAGTTCCAGCGCGAGCCCCGCGCCCATCGACCACGCAATTACGTACACGGCGGTAGCTCCGTGAGCTCGGGCGTACGCGATGGCGTCGGCCAGGTCCGTCCACTCGCGCTGCCCGAGTGTCGACGCGGATGCCTTCGGCCCATCTCCAGCGCCTCGGTAGGTGATCACCAGCGACGTCAGGCCGACGGTCTGCGCCACCTCGACCGAGCGCAGTGTCACGAGTCTCGACGTTCGAATCCCCTGAACGCGGATCACCCAAGGCCCATCGAGGGCAGTGCGTCGGAAGAGCCACGCCGGGGCTGATGCGCCGTCGCGAAGAGGTACCGCCACGTCCTCCCAGTCGGGGTCGATTTCCGCAGGACCGCTCATGGTGTGTCCGGTCCACTGCGCTTCGAAGGGCTCCGTGCTGATCGGTGCAGTCGTCTTGAGCACACGACGGATGACGCGGTGTTCGTCCGACGACACCACGGGCCCAATCAACGCGTGGTGCTCAAAACGTTCTCCGAACCAGAGGCCGTAGCTCCCGTCAACAGCCGTGAGGTCGCTCTGCGGCAACTCGAGATCGTCGCCGACGCGACGAGCGGTCACAGTCTTGCGTCGCGGCTCGACGCCGACAATGCGACGTGCCAGCAGCCAGATCACTCCTGTGGCAGCCGCTAGCAGCACGACGAAGACCGCGGCCAAAGTGCCGATTGTCTTCAAGGTGCCCTCACCGTCCCCGCAACGCTTGACATCCGGACTACTGCTGGCGCCCGCATCTGTCGATCGAGCATTTCAGTTGCAGCGCGAAGAAGGACTCGTTCGCGCTTCGTCAACTCTTGACTGTTGGCAATGTCCGTCAGGCGAACCGCCAGCGGGTATGTCTCGTGCACGGGGTCCTCGTCGGGAATGGGCTTCACAATCATCCCGCGATCGAGGCTCGCCTTCGCGAGGAGCCGTCCAAGGGTCGCGTTCATCGATCTTCTGCCGGCTCGGGCGACGGCGAACACGATGATCCCGGCGCACACCAGGACGACACCCCCGTAGAACGGAATCGTGAACAGAGCCCCGACTGTTTCGACGGGCTGCGTGCGCCCCAGGCCGGCGACGCGCAGGGTGAGGTAGACGATCTCGATGAGGCTCGCCCCAAGGATTCCCCAGGCGCCGATGCGGATGAGGATGTACGGCCGAGGCGTGCGCCCGTGGATGCCGCGAAGCATCCGGGTCATGATCAAGACGACGCATCCCATGTAGAGCGATGCGTATGCCCATAGGCCGAGCTGATCCGCGGTCTCCTTTATGAAGTCGTCCGTCGTCGATCCACGATCGGCGATCAACAGAAATGGAATGGTGAAGGAGAGGAACATCGCGGGCAGCTCCCAAAGACTGCGCGGATTGAACCTGCTGCCATCGAGCGTGAGCGCCGCCTGCATGACGAACCAGAATGCGGTCGTCGCGAGGATGTTCTGGACGAGGTTTGCGACGTTCGTTCCGCCGAGCCAGCCGTCGATGATCGGCAACGGAACGACGACTCCGACCATGAAGACTGCTGCGAGCCCGGTGATCGTGGCGATCCAGGTCAGTCGACTCGATGGCTCGCGGATCGCGGACGGCAACCGGATGAGGGTGAGAAGCAGCAGTGCGAGGAATGCAACTGCTTCGATACTGAGCACCATCAGCCGAACACCGCCTCGTCATGGCCGTGGCGAGGTCGAAGCAGCAGCCGCGACAGGAGTTGCGACAGCTTCTCCGCCTCGGCTTCGATCACGAGTTCAGTGTCGGCGAAGTCCAGGTCGACCTCGAAGTCCGGAGTGACGATGCCGCGCGCGAGCACGGTCTGACCTGCGCGCACATGACGAGATCCCGGATGCTTGACGGGCAGAGTCGCGCACCCGGCGTGCTCGAACAGAACATGCGACAGCTCGTGCAGCACCGTGTGGAACTGGTACCAGCGAGGGTCGGACTTCCGCACGAGGATCTTGGCCGAATCGGCTGTCAGTAGCACCAGCCCGGTGATGTTCTCCCAGTCCCGATCGCCGACCGGCTCGATGTCAATTCGTCGACCGGTCGCTGCCGCGACCTGCCTCACGATGTCTTGCAGTTCTACGTCGGCTGGGAGATGGAGGCGCTCGAGCTGCGCCTCGGCGCGGGCGCGCAACTCTTCATGATGTCGAGATGCGCGATAGCTCATGACGCCCGACCTCCGATCACGACCTCGGCACAGCGATCGCTCGAATGCTCTCCACTGTACGCCGATGCGCAGTAGAGGTCAGGTGAATGCGCTAACGCGCAGAGATCGACCTGAGGGTCTGCGCAATGGCCCGCAATGCGGCGGGCGAGATCTCGCCGACCGCGCGCGCTGACACCGAGTCCGCGCCCGACGCCTTCAGCGCCTCGCGGAACTCGAAGTTCGCTTCCGCTGCTTCTACTGCGGCAGCGTCAGCCAGGTCGAGCAGGTACGCCGTAGGAACCCCGGCATACGCCCCGACGCCTTCAAGCACCCTCACACGAATAGGTGTGCTGGAGTCACCCGCGAGCAGGCTAGACCACTCTTCGCGATCCAGCGCGACTCCACGTTCGGCGAGCTCACTGACAAGACCGTCGATATCGAATGCGGATCCGTCCAGGCGAGGCGCGCGAGATACCGCGGTTAGCCGGCGACCCAGTTCCTTGGCGTCCGTGTCGACGATCGGCTCGATCTCGCGAGCGTCGCCGATAGATGCTGCCACACGCGAGATCTCGTGTGGGTGAGTCCCCAGTGCCTGCGCGAGCTTCTCGATGTCGTTCGCATCAAAGGGTGCGGCACCCCGCAGTCGCCCGTAGAAGTATGTGGCCGACATCCCCGCCCGGTCGATCAGTTCCTGGTTCGTCATCCCGGCGGCATCTCGAAGCGTCGACACTGCGCGCACGAGATCCATTGACCATGCGCCAGCCTCACCCTGGGAACCTCTACCCACGACAGCAGGGTATCGCTATACGCATTCCGCACCCGTTGCTACCTAATTCAGCACACGAGGCGTATGGTGCACCTATGTACGCATACCCCCGATGTCCACTCCCCCGCCTGCCGCCGACGCGACGGTGAGTTGACGCGTACCTCCCACACGAAGCCGCCAAAGCCGGCTGAGACGGAGGAGGCGCCCTTACCATGACTCGCAAGGACCTCACTGAGGCGAAGCTTGAACGGCTACACGCGCAACTCGCGGAAGCCGTGGCCACGCTAGTGACGGGCGGCGACTGGGTTCGGGCTCTCGAGTTCGCTGCTCGATTCCGCGCTCGTTCGTTCAACAACACGATGCTGATCTGGCTGCAGCACCTGACAGCATTCGAGCAGGGGCGGGTAACGGAACCGGCGCCGACGCACGTCGCAGGGTTTCGGCAGTGGCTTGCTCTCGGGAGGTCGGTCGACCGCGGCCAGACCGGCTACATGATCTTCGCGCCGATCCTCGCGCGGTTCGCCTCGCCCACCCCGCAGGTTGCGGAGTCGGGGCGTCGTCTCGCACCCCGCGAGTCTGCCAGGCCCAACGACGTCGTACGTTCACGGCTTGTTGGCGTGCGGCCCACATACGTGTGGGATGCCTCGCAGACGAGCGGCGCGCCGATCCCGCACCGGCCGACTCCGAAGTTGCTCGCGGGAGACGCCCCGGAAGGCCTCTGGGATGGGCTGGCGTCCTTGGTGCGCAGTCATGGGTACTCGCTGCGCACTGTTGCGAGCGGTCACGAACTCGGCGGAGCCAACGGCATGACTGATTACCTCACCCGGAGCGTCGCCGTACGGGCCGACATGGATCCGGCCGCGCGCACGAAGACGCTCGCTCACGAACTGGCCCACGTCATGCTGCACGGCCCCGACAACCCGGATGCCGTGCTCCATCGCGGGATCGGCGAGGTCGAAGCGGAGTCCGTCGCATTGATGATCGGAGCAGCCCGCGGTCTCGACACTGCGGGATACACCATCCCCTACGTGGCGACATGGGCGACGTCCGTCGATGGAAAGACGCCTGTGGAAGTCGTGCAAGCAACGGGTGAGCGCGTGCGGGCGACAGCGGTCGCGATCCTGGAAGCACTGCCGACAGTGCAGGTCGGGTCGGGCGACCCGCCCGGTCTGACAAGAGCGACGCAGCACGGTGCCCACCTGCCGACCGCCGCGGGTCGGGCTGAACATTTCGGCCGTGCCCGCTTCGCGAACGATCGGCACGCCTCCGACCGCCCGACAGCCTCGATCCGGGATCTCTGATGGATACCGTCGCGCTGTTCGCCGGAGTGATCGGCCTCTCACCGCGCGAGGGAGCGGAGAGGCTCTCTGCAGCCGGAGTACCGATCTTCCCCTGCAAGCCCGCAGAGAAGCGCCCGCTCACCGAGCACGGGTTCCATGACGCCACCTCTGACAGCGACCAGGTCGCCCGATGGTGGGCGCGGTGGCCCCAGGCGAACATCGGCATGCCGACCGGACGGGCTTCCGGTATCGAAGTCGTCGACATAGACGTGCACGGTCGGGTGCGGGGGTTCGCCGCGTTCGAGCTCGCGCGGCGGGAGGGTCTCGTCGACCGCTGGCAGGCGCTGGTCAAGACGGCGTCCGGTGGGATGCATGCCTATTACCCCGCGGAACCCGACCGTGTTCAGCCGTCGTGGCAGGCCGCCTGTGCCGGCATCGGCTTCCGCGGCGAGGGCGCCTACGTCATCGTGCCGCCGTCGCAGGTGCTGTTCGAAGGCAACAGGTCGACATGTGAGCTGATCGGTGCCGGACGTGGGGATGCCGCCCCTATCGACGGCGCCGCACTTCGACAGTTCCTGGACCCGCGGCCGACGCCAGCCATCCGGGCACCTGCGGGGGCCGAACGCGAGGTCGACGTCGAACGAATCGCGTCCTGGCTGGCTACTCGTGGAGAGGGCGAGCGGAACCGTGCCCTGTACTGGGCCGCCTGCCGGCTCGCGGAGAACGGGATCACCGATCAGAACGCGCGCCACGCGCTCGGGCCGGCAGCCGAACGCGCGGGGCTGCACCAGGCCGAGATCGTGGCGACGATCCGCTCCGCGTACCGAACGGTGGTGGGGCAGGTGGCGCCCTTTCGCATCCGCGCGGGAAGCACAGGTTCCCGCGCGCTCAACGGGGAGATAGCCCTATGATCCCCGGCACCACGGACCTGCGATCGGCGCGGTCTGCGGTGTGGACGGCCATCATCGGCACAGTCTTCATCGCCGCCGGCGCGTTCTGGTTGTCCTTCACTTCTCTCGCGGATCTCGCACGCCGCTCCGGGATCGCACCGACGCAAGCCTGGGCGTGGCCGCTCATCGTGGACGGGATCATCGTCGTCGGAACCGTCGCCGTCGTCGCGCTCGCCGGGCAACGGGGTGCGTGGTATCCGTGGATGCTGCTGGTGGCCGGTGCCGCAGTGTCGGTCACCGCGAACTCGATCCACGCGATCGTCGCAGCCGATGCCGATGTGCCACCCGTGCTCGCCGCATCCGTCGCCGCAGTCCCTCCGCTGGTGCTGCTCGCGATCACGCACCTCACCGTTGTCCTCACTCAGCGATTCCGTTTTGACGTGTCCTCCACAGGTGAGGCGGCACGAGACCTTTCCACGGAAATCATGCAGCTCCGCCCGCCGATGGACGTTTCGGAGCAGGGTGCCCGCAAGGACATCGCCGTGGTGATGCGTCAGCGCGGGATGTCGAACAAGGAGATCGCGAGTGCCACCGGAGTGCACCCGTCGACAGTCGGCCGATGGTTCGCGGGGACGATCCGCACACCTGAGGTTCAGAAGGGAGCCACGCCATGAACGAATACGAACACGTCGAACACCCCCACGCGCCGCTTGGTGTGGATACCGCAGAGAGAGAACTCGTCAACAAGCGGGCCTCCGACGAAGTCTCAGAGCTCGCGCGGCACGGCGATCCGTCACTCGCGAAGCAGCCGCTCGTGCTGAACGGGAGCGAACGAGTTCGCAGCGAAGTCGTGTGGATGCGGCCCACGGAACTCGTTCCCGCCGTCACCGGGCGGGTGGCGGGTCAGGGCATCGACCTCGAATCCTCCCTCGCTCGCAGAATGCGCTCGCTTCCCACTCAGGGAGTTGCGAGCACTCGCCGCGCGATCCGCGAACGGGCTCTTCACCTCCCGCCAGCGGAGGCATTCGGCAACAGTCGCACGGTCCATCGCGCCGTCCGCCGCTCGGGAATCGGTCGGTAGCGAGGTTGCCATGTCACCCCAGACTTCCCAGCCGGCCGTCGACGCAACTGAGCGCCCGCCGCTTACAGCGGTCGCTTCCGAGCCGGCGGAGGCGCCAGCCGCCTTTGAAAGCTCGGAAGGTCTGCGCGACCTGCTGACTCGCCTCGCCGACCAAGATCACGGCGCGTGGCGCCGCGACGCAGAAGCGGCAGCACTCATGCGGCACGTCGTCCGGCGGTACGCGAAGCTCGCCCGCAAGCACGGGCTCGATCCCTGGGACGCAGCCGCGGCCGCCTTCGATGCGATGCGCTCGGCCGCGGTGCGCAATGCCGAAGATCCCTGGGCAGTGGTCACCAGAGCGGTGCAAGTGACGCTGATCGCCGAAGAACGTGCGAACGGCCTGCTGTGCTCGGTGTACCAGGCGCGCAGGCCAGAGTTCTCGTCGTTCCACGACCCCGAGCGATTTAGCGACCGAGAGAACCCCTTGAGTGACTACCACCCGGCGCTTCGGGTGGATCCCGCCGGAGACTCCGCGGCTGACGGGACCACATCCGACGGTGTCGGCATCACTGAGGCGGTCGAGAACGCGATCGCGTTCATGGCACTCCTCGGCTGGCCGCGCACGCCCGCCCGCACCGCCATGGAGTACATCTGCGCCCGGCTCAGCGAAGTTCCCTCCCGCGCGACCGCGTGGGAGTCCCTGCGCCGCGACGTCCACGGACGAACACTCCTCGACCTGTCGTCAGCATCGTGGAACGGGCTGCTGCGCGCCGTCCTCGGCAACCCGGAACCAGAGGTCGCACGGACCACAGCGGGCCGCGGCATCCTGCTCCGGCTACTGATCGGCGAACCGCTGCGTTCCCTTCTGACAGACGACGACCTCGTCCTCGCGGTCAGTCTCACCGCCCCTAACGAGCGATCGAGGCGGTGACCATGGGAACAAGCGTCGGCCACATCGAGCTCGAACGATCGATCGAGTCGATCATCGTCGGGAGGCGTCACCGCAGCGAGTACGGCGATATCGATGAGCTCGCCCAGTCGATCACCCGTGACGGGCTGCTGCAGCCGATCACGGTGACACCCGAAGGCGTGCTGGTGTGCGGCGCACGACGGCTCGAAGCCCTGAAGCGGCTGGGCGAGAAGACGATCAAAGTGTGGGTGCGAGCCGGGATCTCGGATCGCCTCGCAGAACTGCTGGCCGAGCAGGCTGAGAACGTCCTGCACAAGCCGCTCACGCCGACCGAGGCCGCGGCGCTGTACACCGAGTTGAAGACCTACATCACCGACGACGCGGCTCGCCGCCAGGTCGCGACGCGCTTCGGTGGTCCGGATCCGCAGGGCGGAAAGGGCGGTGGTGCCACCGTGGCACCACCGCAGTTCAAGCCCGGCAAGACCCGCACGCAAGCCGCGCAGATGGTCACGGGCCGCGCGTCGTACACGACGCTGGAACGCATCGCCGAACTGCAACGCTTTGTCGCCAACCCGGTCGCCGACCCCGTGCTCAAGGAGAGGGCCGCCGAGGAGCTGCGACTCATCGACCAGGGCGGAAGCGTCACTGCGGCCCACGCACGGATCCGTGAGTTCATAGATCCCGAGCCGCCACAGCAGTTCGAGGACTTCGAGGCACCGGACGACTTCGAACCTCCCGACGAACTCGAGCAATTGGCGAACGCGGCACTTGCACGGGTTAGGGAAGCCAAGCGCGGTCGCCGAGCGAACCGCGCTCGTGCTGCGTCCGCGCATGTCTTCCCCGTCCGGGCCTTCGTGCGGGTGTGGGAGGACCTCGATCAGTGGTGGACCCACTTCGACGTCGATGCTGTGGCGACCGGACTGACTGACGAGCAGCTGGAGCGGTTCGAATCGACGCTCACCGCGACGGTGGAGTTCTTCGCGGCGCTACGGAGGGCACGCGCCCAGCTCACACAAGAGATCGCCTCATGACCGCAACTGATCGCCCCCGAAAGCGTCTCGTCGTGCTCGTCTCGATCGGGTTCGCTGTTCTGGCCGCCCTCGTCGGTGTCGGCCTGTACGGACTCGTGCTGGCACCGGCACCCACCACGCCGGCGACCGCCGGTGATCCGACGCCTTCTTCCCCCTCGACCAGCGTTGCGGGTCCGACATCCCCGAGCGCCACACTTCCCCCCATCCGATCGACGACGAATGCCGAGTCCTTCGCACGCGATGCCGCTCGCGCTCTCATCGACTGGGACACTGCGACCGACTTCACCCCGGCCGACCACGCGCAGGTCGTCGTCGATGCCGGGGATCCTTCGGGTACGGAGACCGCGGGACTTGCTGCCGACGTTCGCAGCTACCTGCCGACCGCGGCGGCCTGGTCGACCCTGCGCACCTACAGCACCCGGCAGTGGCTCACCATCGATGAGGTCTTCGTCCCGGCATCCTGGACCGAGGCAGAAGCTCAAGCGGCACCAGGGCAGCTGCTTCCGGGGACGATCGCGTACACGGTCAAGGGAACGCGAAACCGCGCCGGCGTCGTGGGAACACAGCCGCAAGAGTCGTCGCGACCGATCACGTTCACGCTCTTCATCGCGTGCGAGCCGAGCTTCGACGTGTGCCGCCTGCTTCGGCTCTCTGAGGTGGACCACCCGCTCCCTTGACGGGGCATGAGCATGAAGAAGCTCCTGATCCTTCTCGGTATCGCCGTGCTTGCGTTGCCGCTCGCTGGCCTGATCGCGGTTCCGCTCGTCTTCTCGACTGCGGCTTTGGCAACGTGTCAGGCCGGTGGCGGGCTGGTGGTGACAGGCGTCCCGGAGAGACTCACCGCGGTGCGCAGCGACGGCGTATCGGTGACGCTGGGCCACACGCAGCTCACGCATGCCGCGACGATCATTACAACAGGCAGCGGCATCGAGGGCGTTGGACGGCAGGGCGTGCTCATTGCGTTGATGGCCGCGCTCACCGAGTCGACCCTGCGGATGCTGGCGAATGCCGCCCACCCGGCATCCCTCGACCTGCCCCACGACGGCGTCGGGGGCGACCACGACTCACTCGGCCTGTTCCAGATGCGGCCGACCTCGGGCTGGGGCAGCGTCGACCAGCTAATGGATCCGAAGTACCAGGCGCGCGCGTTCTTCGGCGGCGAAACCGGACCCAACTTCCCCTCACCCGCCGGGCTCCTCGACATTGCGGGCTGGCAGTCCGCAGATCCCGGTGCAGCGGCGCAGGCCGTCGAACGCTCGGCGTTCCCTGACCGATACCAGCGTTACCAGCCCGTCGCCGAGGCGATCATCTCGGCGCTGACCCGACCGCCCGCATCGTCGAACACGGGAAGCACACCGCTCGATTCGGTGCCGGAGACCACCCGAGTCGTGTTCCCCTTGCCAAGTGACACGTGGGTGCGGGCGAGTGGTTTCGGTACGCGCACCGACCCGGTGACCGGCCTGCAGGCGTTCCATGCGGGCACCGACTACGCGGCAGCCGACCGCACGCCGATCCTGGCGATCGCGGACGGGGTGGTCACGTGGGCCGGCCCGAACGGCGGGTACGGAAACCTGATCCTCATCGAACACACGGTCGGCGGCGAACGGGTCGCGTCGGCATACGCCCACATGTGGGCAACCGGCATCCACGTGTCAGTCGGCGAACGTGTCACTGCGGGCGAGCACATCGGCGACGTCGGATCATCCGGCAAATCCACGGGGTCGCACCTGCACTTCGAGATCCGCCCGGGCGGCTCATTCAAGTCATCAATCGACTCCAACACGTGGCTCGCCCAGCACGGCGCCGAAGGCCTGGATGCCGCCACTTCTGGCCTTGCGGTGTGCGCGTGAGGTGATTGGAATGGACATCTTCCCTGACTTGGGAGCAGTGGGCAGTGCGGGTGAGCTCCGCGCCATCGTCGGCGCGCTCCTCATGTACGTTCTCGTGTTCGCGGTGCTCGCGATCCTCGTCTGTGCCGTCACCTGGGCGGTAGCGTCGGCGAGCGGGAACTACCAGTCGTCCCAGCGAGCCCGCGCGGGGCTGTTCGTTGCCATCGGCGCGGCAGTGCTCGCCGGCGCGGGTGTCGGGTGGATGAACTTCCTCCTCGGGGTCGGCCAACAACTCTGAGCCGAGCACGCGCGTGAAAGCGGGATCGCTCGACCGCGGGGATGCCGCACGCACCTTGTACGCAAGTTCTTTCTGCGCAGACAAGGAGCACCGTCATGATCGACATCGACCCCAACGCGTCGGGACTTCCCGGCATCGAGCAACTCCGCGTGATCGTCGGCGCAGTGATGACCGTCGGGCTCATCCTCGCGGTCCTCGCCCTTATCATCGCCGCCGTTGCGTGGGGGTACGGAGCGAACTCCTCGAACCCGCACCTCGCATCTCGCGGCAAGCTCGGCGTTCTCGTGGCGTGCGGCGCGGCCATCATCTGCGGCGCGTCGGTCACGCTCGTGAACTTCTTCTGGGGCGTCGGCCAGTCCGTCTGAGCAGGGCGCGACCGATCGGGAAGGACGACCCGCGTGGATGGCGTGTGCGACATCCCGGCAATCGCCGAGGTATGTCAAGCCGTAGGAGCAGGGGTCACCTCTCTCGTCGCCGCGCCCTTCGACTGGCTCGCACACACACTCGCGTCGACGGCGGCGTGGTTCTTTCAAGCCGTCTGGACGGTGTTCGATACGACCACCCTCGTCGACGTCACCGGAGCCCAGTACGTGCAGGTCTACAACCTGCTCTTTGGCGTCGCCCTGTTCGTCATGCTGGTGTTCTTCTGCCTGCAACTGATCACCGGGCTCGCGCACCGCGACCCGACCGCGCTGTCACGAGCTGCCGTGGGCCTCGGCAAGTCCGTGCTCGGATCGTTCGTCGCGATCGCCCTCACCGCGACCCTGCTCGAAATCACGGATCAGCTGGCGATCGGGATCGTCCAAGCAACGGGGAACACGATGGAAGGGATGGGTGACCGGATCGCTCTGATGGCGACCGGGCTCGTCGCGATCAACATCGCAAGCCCCGGCGTCGGCGCGATCATGACCATATTCCTCGGTGGGCTCGCGATCGCCGCGACCGCGATCGTGTGGTTCTCGCTCCTCATCCGCAAAGCTCTGCTGCTGGTGGCGATCGTGTTCGCCCCGATCGCCCTCGCCGGATTCTCGTGGGATGCTGCCCGCGGTTGGTTCGGCAAATGGGTCGCGTTCGTCGTCGCCCTCGTCTTCTCGAAGCTCGTCCTCGTTGTGCTGTTCCTCGTCGCGATCAACCAGGCCGCCGCACCGATCGATCTGGACCTCGCCTCCATCAGCGACCCGGTCGCCGGCGTCGTGCTCATGCTCGTCGCAGCCTTCGCCCCGTATATGACCTACAAGTTCATCTCCTTCGTCGGCGTCGACATGTACCACGCGATGTCGACCGAGCAAGAGGCAAAGGGTGCACTCAACCGCCCCGTGCCCGTGCCGGTGACACCCGGGACGGCGCAGTCGGCCAAGTCGATCCTCGACGGCGGTGGCCAGTCGGGAGGAGCGTCCACGACCGCCGCATCCGGCGCCGGGGGCACCGCCGCCGGGTCCGGAGCCGGCGCGGGGGCGTCGGGGGCGGCCACCGGTGCGGGATCATCCGGTGCCGCTACGGGCGCCGGTGCCTCAGGCGCCGCGGCGGCGGCCGGCCCCGCCGCCGCGGTCGTCGTCGGCGCCCAGGTGGTCGGCAAAGCAGCCGCCGCAGGCCCCAAGCTCGGCAATGCCGCCGGAGCATCAGCGATGGGCCAGGCCGAAGGCGCCGCCCCGGTCCAGGCATCGCCCTTGCCGTCGGGCACGCGAGTCGCTGAGCAACCGTCCGCACAGCTGCGCACACCGGCGCCGCCCCGCACCGCGACACCCCCTCCGCGATCGACTCCCGCCCCGCTCGAAAGGACGACGGCATGACAGCGAACAACGCCCCTCGGGCGAACCAGTTGCATCCGATTCAGTTCTCGCGGCTCCCCAAGCGAGGCGTGATGCTCGGGCTTTCGCTGGCGCAGCTCGTGACGCTCGCCATCGGACTGGTGGCCTTCACCAGCGCCGTCTACACGGGCGGCGGCAACCTCTTCGTCATCACAGCCCCGATATGGGTGACCAGCGTCGTGCTCGCCTTTGTCGCCGTCGGCGGCCGCAAGCTCATCGAATGGGTGCCGATCTCAGTCCGATGGATGTGGCGGAGCATCGGCGGGCAACTGCACTTCCGTGCGGACCTGGTCAAGCCGCGTCCTGCCGGCACCCTCGCGCTCCCGGGTGACGCCGCGGCGCTACGCGAGTGGGTCGACCCTGAGACGGGCGCTGCCATGATTCAAGACCCTCACGCTCAGACGCTGACGGTGATCGCCGGCATCACGCATCCGGCGTTCGTACTGCTCGACAGCGGCGAACAGGAACGTCGCGTGACGGGTTGGGGCCGTGTGCTCGCCACGGTGTGCCGCTCGGGGCGCATCGCGCGCGTCCAGGTTTCGGAGCGGACCGTTCCCAGCTCTGGCAGCGGGCTGGCGGAATGGTGGACACTGCACGGCATCGACGATGAATCCTGGCCCTCGGTGACTTACAGGGAACTCATCGAACGTGCCGGGCCGGCAGGTGAACGGCACGCGACGACAGTGTCCCTCGCGCTCGACATGAGGGCCGCCGCACGGCAGATCCGCGCCGCCGGGGGCGGCATGAAGGGTGCGGCGAGCGTGCTCCGCCAGGAGATGACGACGTTTGCCGCGGCCCTTCGCGCGGCAGACCTGACACCCACCGGTTGGCTCACACCCGGTGAGGTCGCAGTCGTGCTGCGTTCCGCATACGATCCCGCAGCCGCTCCCGCGCTCGAGCGACACGGTGACATCGGCCGGTCCCTCGCGACCGCCGGTCCCCTCGCGGTCTCCGAAACCTGGGACCGGCTGCACAGCGACTCGGCCCATCACGCGGTGCTGTGGATCTCGGAGTGGCCGCGGTCGCAGGTCTACCCCGGCTTCCTGTCTCCGCTGCTGCTCACCTCAGGCATCCAACGCACATTCACCTTGACGTGCACACCGGTCCGTGCCGATCTTGCCGCCCGGGACATCCGCAAGAAGAAGGTGGGCCTGCTCTCGGACGCCGCGCAGCGCGCGAAGATCGGCCAGATTGAGGATGCCGCGCGCACCGCCGAGTACAACGACGTGCTGCAGCAGGAGTCCGATCTGACGGCCGGACACGGCGTGCTGCGATTCACCGGGCTCATCGCCGTGTCGGCGCCGACCGTCGACGAACTCGATGCGGCGGTCGCGGCCATCGAGCAAGCGGCCGTGCAAGCCGCCTGCGAGACGCGACGGCTCGTCGGGCAGCAGGCGCAAGCGTTCGCCGCCGCCGCCCTGCCTCTCTGCCGATCCGTGTGACGCGCGGGGACGCACGAAGTACCTGACTGACGACTCTCTCGCAAGGGGACGCAATGCCTTCATTCCAAGACCCCGTCAGCGACGGCGCAGAAGCGTGCACGGCCCTGCGCGCCCTCGCCCACGCCACACGCACCTTCGACAACCCGGCACAGACGTACGAGGTGGTCGGCGACCTGCTGGGCGGACTCAGATCGCTCGAACAGGTGCTCGATCAGCTCGCTTTGGCGCACACCAACGCCGACGCGATCGCCCGCACCGACGACGGCGACCACTGGGCAGGGGTCGAGGAAGCCCACGCCGCCGCCCTCGCGCTACGCCGCGCATCCACTCTGGTCGCGAGAGCCGGCCTTGCCCTCGACCGGGCATCGCAGCACTCCGGCCGCATCGCGTGGGACTCCCTCTCGACCCCCGAGCCGGTCTCGGAGTCACTCGTGCCGCGCGTCAACGCCGCCGACTCGTTCCAGCCCACCGGCCTGTTCGGTACCCACCACTCCGTTCCGAGACCGCACCGTCGCGACGGGATGACGCTATGAACGCGCACGAAGGCGAACGCGTCCACACGACCGTGCTCGTGGATCCCGCGGGCGAACGCCGAAAGGAGCGTCACGCCCGGCGCAAGGCATCCCGACGCCTCAACGCCACCGCACGCGCCGCCACAACCGCCGAGGGCCGTGCCGAAGCGGACGCATTACGCGCGGAGCAGCGCGCAACCACTTACCTTCCCGAATCCGGCGAGGCGCGGCCCGCAGCGCTTCGAACTCCTGGGCACCTACGTCTGCCACGCCATCAAGACACCAGCGCCACGTTGGCGGGCGCCTACCCGTTCCTGGCCGAAGGTGGCCTCGGGTCGCGGGGCGTCTTCGTCGGCCAAGACCTCTACTCGGGTGCCTCGTTCGTCTACGACCCGTGGGTGCTCTACTCACTCGGGATCATCACCGCGCCGAACATCGTGCTGGCCGGGATCGTCGGCTCAGGCAAGTCGTCGCTCGTGAAGAGCCTGTACACGCGCTCTATCCCCTTCGGTCGCCGGGTCTACGTGCCGGGGGACCCGAAAGGCGAACACACCGCCGTGGCGGAAGCCGTCGGCGGACAGGCGATCGTGCTCGGGCACGGCATGGCGACCCGGCTCAACCCTCTCGATGAAGGGCATCGCCCAGCTGGCCTGTCCGACGAGAGCTGGGCCGGGCAAGTCGCCGCGCGTCGCCGCGACCTCATCGGCGCGCTCACCGAAACAGTGCTCGATCGACCACTCAGCCCACTCGAGCACACGGCGATCGACCTCGCTCTCGCCGAGACCGTCCGCTCGTGCGACACACCGATCCTGCCGATGGTCGTCGAACGCATCCTCTCTCCTGACGCCTCCCAACGCGCCGACCATCGGCTCGTCGAGGACGGCCGGGTCGTCGGGCACGCGCTGCGTCGGCTTGTTGCTGGCGACCTGGCCGGGCTGTTCGACGGGCCCAGCACAGTCACTTTCGATCCCAGCCTTCCGATGATCTCGCTCGACCTCTCGCGCGTCGCAGAGAACGCGACGCTCGTCTCGGTGCTCATGACCTGCTCCTCCGCGTGGATGGAATCCGCTCTCCTCGACCCGCACGGCGGGCAGCGGTGGGTTGTCTACGACGAAGCCTGGCGACTCATGTCACATCCCGCGCTGCTGCGCCGTATGGATGCGCAATGGCGCCTCGCCCGCCATTACGGGATCGCGAACCTCCTCGTGTTCCACAAGCTCTCCGATCTCGACAACGTCGGCGACCAGGGCTCCGCGATGCGCGCCATCGCCTCATCGCTTCTCGCCAACGCGGAGACCCGAATCATCTATCGGCAGGAAGCGGATCAGCTCGGGGCGACAGCGACCGCGCTCGGCCTGACGAGCACCGAGCAGGGCCTGCTGCCGGGCCTGGCTACCGGTCAGGGTCTCTGGCGGATAAAGGACCGCAGCTTCGTGGTGCAGCACCAGATGCATCCCGCAGAGCTCGCCGCGTTCGACACAACGAGCCGCATGACGGAGGGCGTGAGATGAGCACAGCACACGCAGTACGAGATCGATCGGACGTCATCCGCGCCCCCGCGGCTCTTCCGGTCATCAAGATGACGATCGCGCCGGACGGCACGATGACCGTCGCCGTCGACGGGACACCGTTCGAACCGCCGCGCTTCGGACCATCCTGGAACCGCGCGTCCTTCGCGGAGATCATCGACACGGTGCTGCGGGCGCACGGGTCGCCGGTGCGCGTCGTCATCTACGAGACGGATGGCGCGGTCTTCACCGACCTCATCACCCGGCCGCTGCGGGGCTCGATCACGTCGAGCGCACCGCCGCGTTCTCGGGGCGATGCGCGAAGAGCAACGGGCGAGCTCGTCTGCGCTCCCGAACCGCTCATCGAGGCGGCGCCGTTGATCGCGCCGCCTCGCGTCGTGCAGGGCAATGAGGGCTTCCTCGCCGGCGAAGAGGTTGCCGTCGCGATCATCGTGCGGCACGTCAAGGCATCCGCAGACGGATCCGCACGCGCACTGCTGGAACCGGACCTCTGCCGGGCGAGCGCCACTGGCGAGGTCGTCCTGGCCGGGCGCATCTCCGGCACGTGCGTGTTCGGAAGCATCACATGACCGGCAGTGGCGGTGTCAATATCTCTGGCCGCGACGGCCTGACAAACCTCGCGCTCCTCGCCCTCGTCGGGGTCGTCGCCGTCGCCGGCGTGTTGCGTGTCGCGGGCAACATCGCCGCGTTCCTCTCAGGTGCCGCGCAGCCGACCGGGGGCCTTGCCGCCGGGCTGGGTGTCTTCGGCTCCGCCGCTGATCCGGGAGTTGCGCTCGGCTCCCCCGGACTCAATGCCGCGGCCTACTGGGCCGTCGTGGCGGTTCTCGTGACGCTGATCTCCGCCGTGGGATGGTGGGCGTGGCGCGGCATCCGAAATCACATGCGGCACACCGGGCCCGACCCCAACCACATCGCCGGCATCGCCTCCGCGGCCGAGATTCGCCGCGCTGCCTCCGATCACTCTCTCCTGTCGAGGGCCGCGCACCTCCGGGCATCTGTCGCAACGCCACGGCCCGAAGACGTCGGCTACCTCGTCGGCACCGCGCGGGGAACGAAGGTGTGGACATCGGTGGAGGACTCCATCCTCGTGATCGGCCCGCCCCGCTCGGGCAAGGGCGCCCACATCGTGATTAACTCGATCCTCGACTCACCCGGCGCGGTCGTCACGACCTCCACCAGGCCCGACAACCTCACGACCACCATTCGCGCACGGATGAGACGCGGCCCGGTCGCGGTGTTCGACCCGCAACACCTCGCGCCGGGCGTACCAGCAGGCCTACGGTGGTCGCCAGTGCGCGGCTGCGAACTCCCCCTCACCGCGATGATCCGCGCTTCCGGCCTTGCCGCCGGTACAGGCCTGTCGGGCGCCGGTGTGGAGAACGGCGGGTTCTGGGAAGGCAAGACTCGCACCGCCCTGCAGGCGCTCCTGCATGCCGCGGCGCTCGACGGGCGCTCACCCGCAGAACTGTTCCGCTGGACGCTCGACCCGGCCGCGGCGAAGGATGCCGTCGCTGTCCTGACCTCCCACCCGGCAGCCGCGACGGGATGGGCCGAGTCGCTCGCGGCGATGATCGACGCAGACCCACGAACCCGAGACTCGATCTGGCAAGGCGTGTCGTTGGCGTTGGGTGCGCTGGCCGACCCACGCGTCCTCGACGCCGTCAGCCCGAGCGAAGACGAACAGTTCGATCCGGAGAGCTTCCTCCGCCACAACGGGACCCTGTACCTCCTCGCAACGGGAGCTGGCGCCGGGGCCTCCTCGTCCCTCGTTGCCGCGCTCGTCGAAGACCTCGTCGAAACAGCCCGCCGAGTCGCCGCACGATCACCGGGCGCGCGCCTCGACCCCCCACTGCTGCTCGCGCTCGACGAGGTCGGCAACCTCGCGCCCCTGCCCTCACTCCCCGTGCTAATGGCGGAAGGTGGAGGCACCGGCATCACCACGATGCCCGTGCTCCAGTCCCTCGCCCAGGCACGGCAACGGTGGGGTGACAACGCCGCTACCGCGATCTGGGATGCCAGTATCGCCAAGGTCGTGCTCGGCGGAGCGTCGGGATCGCGAGATCTCCAAGACATCGCCACCCTGATCGGTGACCGCGACGAGATCACCGACTCGATCACCGTCGGCGAACGTGGCATGCGCTCCAACCAGCGCTCGACACGCCGGGTGCCCATCATGCCGCCGGACGTCATCCGCACGCTGCCATACGGCACGGCGTTGCTGCTGCTGAGGTCGGCACCACCGATCGTCACGCGCATGCGCGAGTGGACCGCGCGCCCCGACGCGACATCACTGCGCACCGAACGGGCGCAAGTCGAAGAACAACTTCAGCGGGGATAGCCGACGCACCTTCCCGCTAAACGCCGACCAGCCGCCTCTCGTAGGAGCATCCGATGACCATCCACACCCAGCAATCACTCTCCGGGTTCCTCGCGTCGGAACCGCAGCTCGCGTTCAACGCGAAAGGCGAAGCACGCTTCTGGGCGCGCATCGGCCAGGAGCACTTCGAACGCAACGACGACGGCACGTTCACCCAGACCGAGACCACCTACCACGACCTCGTCATGTTCCGGCGAAACGCGGAACGGGCTTACGCGATGTTCAACAAGGGCGATGCCTTCATCGCCGAGGGCTACACGCACACGTCGACCCGGGAAGTGGACGGCACCACGGTCGAATCCGAGGAGTTCGTCGCGAAGCGCCTCGGACACGACTCCGCCCGCACGAACTACACCCTGCAGCGCCGCCGCAACACGCTTCCGCCCGTGGCGGCAGCCGCGCCTGCGCCCGCAAGGCCAGCTGTCCAACCGCTCGCCCGCTGAGACACCCGATGACCGTCGACGAGCCTCTCAGCTTCCCCGGGTACGAGTTCGAGCCACCGCTGCCAGACGGCCCCGACGCTGAGCCCGAGGGCCTGCCGAACGTCCCCCGCCCGGTGAACTGGAATCTACTCACCTCCGACCAAGCCGCATTCGAGTGGGTCGAGCTCGACCGCTGGGTGAACTGGCTGCGCCGCACGTACGGCATCGGACCATCGATCATCCCGCCGCTGTGGCATCGCCACGCAGAACTCGTCTGGGAGCTGTCCGCCCTGCACCTGCACTGGCTGTGCGCCTACGACGAAGAGCAGCACGGTTCCGCCCCTCTCGGCTGGCACCGTGACTTCAGCGAGGCTCGCGATCGCCTGCACGACTGGGTCGCCGCCTGCGGCTCCCGCCTCGATCGCGATCGGGCGACACGTCAGACGGCGTGGCCAGGCGAGGATCCAACGCCGTCGGTGGAAGAGATCACGATCGACGACCGGGCAGCCGACTTCCGCCGATTCGTCGTCGAAGACGTCGCGCGTCGGCGCGCAGTTGAGGACGCATTCATCGCGGCTGAGACCCACCGTCCAGAGTAGTTTCCGAGGCCTCCTCGCCATTCCGGCGTATCAACGGGAAGTGGCATGCGACGCTTCTCGTGATGCGGCGGGTGGCGGCGCAGGAGGGCGAGTCGCTCACGCATTCGAAGTCTGAGAAGCGTCGGCGCTCGTCCCTACGCTGGGAGCATGACGTTCACCGCGCTGCACCGGGCGCTCGGCCTCACGCCGTGCCCGCTGACCGACGAAATCCTCGATGGTGCGATCGCGGCGGGGGTCGCCGAAGCGAACGATCTCGATTGGAAGTCGGAGCTACCGCCGGCGAAAGGCCTGCCGCAGACGGACTTTCCGAAGGACGTTGCGGCGATGGCGAACAGCGGCGGCGGGGTGATCGTGTTCGGCGTGCGCGAGTCGCAGAAAGCTGCTACCGAGCGAGTCGATGTAGGAGAGCTCGACGAGGCATACGAGCGTTCCATACGGAGCGCGGCGATCACCGCCATCTCGCCCCCTGTCTTCGGACTCAACGTCCATCGCCTCGGCGTGGAAGGCAATCGCGCCGTGGTGGTGGAAGTGCCCGCGAGCATCGACGGGCCACACCTGATTTTCAAGAACGACTACTTCGCAGCCCCAGTCCGGAACGATTCTGACACCGTGTGGATGAAGGAACGCCAGATAGAAGCGATGTACCGGGCTCGCTTCGAGGAACGCCGACACGCCACTGAGGCGTTGGACGCGCTGTTCGACGAGGCCGCAACAGGACGGGATACCGACAACCGCGCATGGCTAATCGCGGTGGCTCACCCACGTATCCCTCGCTTCCGCGACCGACTCACGCGCGAGGAAGCACGAGCGGTGTTAACAAAGACCGTAGGGTTGGCCCTCATCTACGCCGGGCGCGGAGGCGTCCACCCTCTGGAAAACGTCGACCTCGACAACCCGCGTCCCGGATTGCGCCGCTGGGTCGCCATGAACAAGGCAAGCGATGAACGCTCTCTCTGGAAAGAAGCTTGGGTGAGCATTCACCACGATGGTTCCGTGACGATCGCCGCGGCGGTCGGCGGGCATCGTATGAGCAGCGACGCCTACTTCGAGGGCTGGCAGGTGCAATCTGCCGCCATTGAGTGCGCCATCGCCGACCTCATGGCCCTCACGCGGACCACAGCCGAGACGATCGACAACGACGAGTACGACTTGCGTCTCGGGATCCAGTGGACGGGTGGTCAACCGTTGACGATCCTGACGACGGACAACATGGGTTTCACCTATGAGGGCGTGTCGGTGCCACTGCACCGCTACACCCGGGTCGAAACGACCGTGAATGTCCTCGAGCCGCCAACGGACTTCTATTGGCACGTGCACGACTTCGCCCAGGATTGCGTCAATCAGGGCGGCATCACGAACGTGCTCATGATCCAGCCACCTTCTCGCGACGAGCCTGCATAGTCGGCTCCGTCAGAGCTGGATGTCGTGGTCGCGCTTGGCCAAGTCCGCCGTCATCCACTGGAACATGGGGAGCGATGAGGTGAGCGAAGAAACGACGCCGCCGCGATAATGGGCATTCGCTACCTCAAGGGCGCGGCGGCGCGGCTCGGTATACACGTCGAGAGGGAGCAGCCCCGCCCGAAAGCGCGCCCGCGAAACCTCGGCGACTCGCGCCCGCAGCTCAAGCTCGTGATCTGCGAAGTACACGTCGGCGATGGCCAGAATCTCACGGGCCACCCGGCGCGCCTCTGAGTGTTGCTGTAGTGCGTGCACCAACTCTCGTGGAGTAGGCACGTCCTGATCCCTGATCCGCGCCATCTCGTCCCCGGTGCGCCTGCGGGCGAAGAACGCATCTGCGGCGCTGTCGTTGTGGCGCCGCTCCGCTGCCAGGACGCGGTGGAGCCGTCGGTCTGGCAGTCCGGCACGAGCGCGACGACGCTGCAGACGCCTGGCCTCGTTCTCACGCTGTCGATACGACTCCTGCTGGGAGGGACTGGGTGACCACTCGGTTGCGCGCCCGGCTGCGCGCGCCCGAGCGACCGAGCGCCGACGGGCCTCGTTAGCCTTCTCGGGATCCGCGGCCTCTCGCTCCCGCCGCCGCTCGGCGATCGCTTCACGGTTTCGGTAGTAGTACTCGCGCTGCGCCTGCTTGTACGCCTCTGGATGCTTCTGCTTATAGCGCTCGCGTGCCTGCTGACGTTCCTCCGGATGCTGTCGTGCCCATTCCTTTGCCCGCTCGATGCCCTTCTGCCGCCGCTCCTTCTCATCTCGCTCGCGTTGCGCGCGCCGACGCTCGCGCTCGCGGTTCGTCTTGCGGATGTACTCACGGTTTCGCTCCCGGTAGTCGGCGTAGTAGGTCGGGTGAGCGTCGTTCCATGCCCTCCTCTGCGCGGCCAGCCGGGCCGAGCGCTCGTCTGGATCGAGCGGGTCACTCATCGTGGCCCACCGCAAGTACGCCGCTGAGTTCAGCGAGGGCGGTGAACAGTTCTTCGCGCGTCGCCGTCGGGTCGATGATCGCGCGCGCGACCAACACCCGCATCCGCGCCCGCTCGACGTCAGACACATCGCCGAGTCGCGCCATGCACCACTCAATGTCTTCGCCCAGATGGTACGTGGGGTCGTCGACCTCGATGTCCGGGTAGTAGAGGAAGGCGAGCACCGCAACGTGCTCGAGGACGGCGTCGACATGCTCTCGATCGGTCATACCTGTAGGTGCGCGAACCACTCCCACCCTGCGGCGATCAAGCCTCTTTCGAGAACGCACGTTCCAGAAGTTCAGCCGTCGCCGGGTTCACCATCTCGTTGCGCCGGATGTAGTGCTGGACGGTGATCTTTGGATCTGTGTGGCCCAGTAGCTCCGCCGCAAGCTCCACGCCGGCCCGCTCATTGATCGCCGTCGCGACCGTGCGGCGGAATGCGTGCGGCGTGACCCCGGTGATGCCGGCGAGCTCCATGACCCGTCGAAGCTGGCGTCGCACGTTGTTCGTCGTGAGGGGCGTGCCCTCTCGGGTACAGAACAGCAGCGCGTCGAGCGACGCATCGCTGAGTCGGGCCAGACGTCGACGGACGGCCTCGGCCGTGAACGTCGGAATCGCGACTGTGCGCCGAGACTTCGCGGTCTTCGGGTGGTCCTGCCGTTGGGTGGGCTCACCCTTGTTGCTGACGATCGTGCCAGCGATGCGAACTGAGGGCACCGCGCTCGTGATGTCGACGTCGCGGCGTCGAATGGCGAGCACCTCGCCGATGCGCGCGGACGTTCCGAGCATGACCTCGACGATTGCGCTGAGCTGCCCGTCGGGCTTTGGTCCGGATATCGCGCGGCCAGCCTCCCACACGGCGATCGCCGTGCGGATGGCAGTCACTTCGACAGGGGTCAGCGCATCGGGCGTGCTTGTCTGCCGAGTCAGTCGAGCGACGTGGTCCATTGGATTGCGCGGCAGGACCTCATGTCGCACCGCCAGGCCGAACGCCAGGCGAAGCACGACGCGCGCGTGCTTCGCTCGGCTGTAGCTTCGCTTGTTCAGCTGCTTGAGGAGTTGATCGCAACGTGCGACGCCGATCTCGCGCAGCGTCAGGTTGCCGATCGCCGGCATGACGAGGGTTCGCATGTTGCGCTCGTACAACTGCCGTGTGGTCGTCGACACCCGGCCCTCCTGATCCACGTCGTCAAGCCAGTAGTCGACGAGTTGTGAGAACAGGCTGTCGGGCGTGAGCACGGAAGTAGAGGGCTGGAAGAAGCTTCTCGTTGAGAACTTCACCTTCAGCGTGCGTTCGGCGAGAGCAGCCGTCGCGGCAGTGACCTGGACCTGCCTCGTGCGGCCGTCCCAGTCGCGGTAGCGAGCCCGCGCGACCACGCGGCCCCCGGCGGCCGGCAGAAATCCGATCTCACCGAATGTACCGATCGCAAGCCGCTGCCGGCTCATCGGGTCACCGCCGATCGGCGAGTGGCGACGCTTCGGGCTCTCGCTGAGCGTCGACCCAAGCACGCACGTCCGAGACAGCGAACGTCAGATGCTTGCCGTATCGGTGAGCTCGCGGTGCACGACCCTTCATCCGCCACTCGTAGATCGTCGAGACGGGAACGCGAAGATAGGCGGCGAGCTCGTTGATGTCGAGAAGCTGCTCCAAGCCCCACATCTCGAGGGAGAGGCTGTCGTCTGCGTTCATACCAGATAGGTGCGCCGGGCGTCGCACGATCAATCGGAGACAACCGCCGCGAACTCGCGCGTGCCGATGCCGACTGATTGCCGAGGCGCCGAAGACGGTCAATTAGGTAGGAATTCGGTGACAGGGTCATGTTTCACCAACTAAGAAGTCCCGGGAACCCTTAGGTTCCCGGGACTCTCCGGTCGGGATGACAGGATTTGAACCTGCGACCCCTTGACCCCCAGGCGCGTGGACGGCGTCGTCGAAGCCGAAAGTGCTACCGGAACAAGACGCATGTGATCCTGAAGGGTGATCCATGCCTCGTCGTCCGCGACGGACCGCAGAGCCAGACCACGTATTGCACTCTCTGCGCCTCCGAGATCCTGGCGCAGGCGGACAAGTCGCTCGCGGCGCTCCATAAGCGCTTCGCTGCTCTCCACGACGCGGGATGCCAGGCATGATGGCAGCCGATGGTGGCGTCGCTGAGAATGTTCACGGGTGCGAACCGGCACAGCGCGTTTCGGAGGTGGGCTGATTCAGGGTGGTATCGCCCGGATCGTGAAGAAAGCGAACCACATCAGCGAGGTGATCGCGGACACGCGCGCGAGCTGGTCCCGGTCATCCGGGTCGTCCGCACCTGGCGCACAGCAGATGTCCGATCCTGCGCCTTGACGAAGTGCGGGCGGGAGCGTGGCGGTGTGTCAACTCCCCCGGTGTATGGCAACGACCGTGGATGGTTGGAAGCGGATACTGGAGGGGTCTCCTACGATGGTGTACATCATGGATTCGGGAACGTATCCGGGTGTGCGCAGCCAGCCTTGGACACGCGCTTTCTGTCCTCGTTCGTCCGCGATTTCGAGGAGGATCGCCTCGGCATCTTCATAGAGGTGTGTGGAGCGAAGCCGTCCGGCCGACCGTCGACCCATGAACTCCTCGATGGGTGGTGTTCCTGTGGAGGCACTGGCGGCCCATTCCATAAGTTTCCCGTTCCCGTAGATGATGTCCGTGATCACGTTGTTGGTCTGCACGCGACGCCAGACGTCCATGAACGTGGTCTGCGGGATCGTTCCCTCAATCGCCTCGCTCATATTTGCCAGCAGGCGTGTCATGAAGACGGAATTGTGGTGAACGCCGACGGGAACAAGGGTGCTGAGCACGGCTCGTGCGCCGGCTCGGACGAGGAGGTCGGCGACGGCGACGGGCCCTGCTCCGCGGGGACCGGAGTGGCATGCGCTCAGAATCACGAGTGGTGGCATGGGTCCGAGGTCGTCGCCGGTGCTGTGATCTTCGCCGATGGCGAGGCCCGCCATGTTGGCGTCGGCATCGTAGACACCGTGCGCGCTGAGGACGAGGACCTCAGGGCGGTGAGCGGCAATCGCGTTTGCAACATCTGCCGGAGTGGACGCATCAACGATGTCGACAGAGATGGAGCGAGCCGGGTCGGTGAGGTGCGCGGCCGCGGAAGTCCAGGCTTGCCGGGAGGCGACACCGACCGGGTCGGTGGCGGGGATGCATTCGACGACGAGGATACGCATTCCCTCGCTGAGGTCGACGGGGTGGTCCGGGATGAACTCGATTTGGAAGGCTCGGGTGAGCGGGTTGATAGGACGGTAGGCGATCGGGACGAGTGCGGCGAGCGGAGTGGAGTGGCCGGGCAGGCGTACGAGCCCGATCGGGAAGTTCGTGAACGCGTCGATACGGGACGCGGTGCGCAGGATGTTGTTGAACCTATTGGTGAAGAAGGGCCGCATTGCTTCGTCGAGCTTGGCGCGAAGGCGTGCTTCCTTGGCGGGCGTTATTCCGCGCTTCGACCGTGCGCTATCGATCCAGTAGCGTTCGAGGTCGGCGAGTGCGAGGAACGCCGCGTCGGGGATGGGGTCAGTGATGACGCCGACGGAGTTGTCCCCGGCAGTGTTATGCGCGACAAGCAGGCGGAGGACATCCGGCGGGTCGCCGGGCGCGGTGCCCGCTGGGGTCGCGGTGGGCTGTGTAGCGAGCGTGGGAGATGCTGTTCGTGTCTCTTGCGCGAGGCGGCCGACGAGACGCCGATAGCGAGGAGCGACGCCGGGCATGCCGAGGGTCAATGGCACGTTGAGGTTGCGTGCGGCTTGGGCGAGTTCGACGTCCACCACTTCTCCGGCGTCGGCGATCGAGTGACCGTCATCTTCCAAGTTGGCCATCGTGTCGAGGAAGGCGCGCCAATTCAGCAAGTCGATCGCTCCATCGTAGAAACTTGCCTCGCGTGTCCACGTGGGTACTCCGGTTCTTTCGATGGCTTTCAGGAGCCGACGAAGCGCGAGCGCGGAACCGTTTGGGGCGATGGTTGGGGACCACTCGGGCGGGCGCGGATCGAGCGAAACCCCGTGGGGGAAGTCAGGCTTCCAGAGGTCGCTGATTGTCTGCCAATGTCATTTCAGCATCGCGGCGTTCAGGTCTCTGACGCGAACCGGTGGGAGCGCGAATCCGCCGTCTCTGGATGCGGCGGTTGCGGCGGTGAAGTTGTCGTCATCGCTGATGATCAGCATGGGTTCCCCGAGTCGAGTGAGCCCGGCGAGCATCATCGGGTTCTGGACCGCGCATGCCGGCACGGGAAAGATGAGGTGTCGGCGCTTTTCGCGGAGTTGGTCGCGAATAGCGGACATGTAGGGGATATCGACGGTGTCGAATCGGGTCGAGGGCAGGTGGAGGGCGTACCAGACCGCGGGCAGGATTGGCACAAGTTCGGGATCGAAGCTGACCGCGGGGTCGTCCACTCCGGACGGAAGTGTGTGTGCGATGGGTTTATACGCCTCGTCCTCGGTACTGCTGACAGGGCACACAACGAGATAGATAGGTCGCGGATGATTCACGCGGGTGCTGCCGGCCTCTGACTGGAAGTCGTCACTCATTGCGCGGCCGCAACGAGACGGCGGTCTGGACGTACGGCGGCGTGCGGACGCTGGAGCACGGTGAGGGTCCGTCGCATGTGGATACCTGTTCGTCGTCGTTAGCCTTGCCGCGCTTCGGTGCGGGTGCGGGTGCGGGTGCGGGTGCGGGTGCGGGTGCGGGTGCGGGTACGGGTCTAGGTTAGCGGGCACGGTGGCACCCGCATCGGCGTGTCGGCTCGGGCCAGCTTATAGACGGACGAATTGCCCGGCTAGGGTGCCGAGACCGCCTCCTGCATGCGCGCAACCCGGTAGTCCGCATTCTCAAAACTGTCTTCGATGTCCGCGATGACGACGGCTGTGCCGTAGACGACTGCAGCGTCGGCGCCCGGTACCGCCGCTTGCTCCGCGTCTAGCAACAGCAGGCTTTGCAAGCTCGCGATCTCGTCCCATCCAGATCGGCCTCCTTCTGCCGAGTCCTTTGCGGTGGACAGGTCATCAGTGATCGCTGCGCCGATGACCGTCAAGATGTTGCTGAGCGCGGACACGTACTCGGTCCCGGCGTGAGCGGAGGTGAGTTCATCGATCTGCGCTTTGAGGCCGACGAGACGGTCCCAGGATTCGTCAAGCGCCCGTCCTTCCTCGTCGGGAATCAGAGTGCTCCCGCGGATCGCGATGACGGCTGCGATCGATGAGAGACGACGAGCTTGCTTGAGGTAAGCCGCATAGGGATCAGAGATTGGGGTCGCAGCGATCGAGCCTGCGAATGCGGACGGCGCTCCACGATCGCCAAGTGGGATCACCCCGTGATGCGCAACCTGGAAGATCGAGGCAGTCAAGTAACCGTTAGCTGAGCGCAGTCCAATCCATATACGCCGGTCTGGATGTTCGACAGCAGTTCTCGCAGCATCCGTGAGAGATGCGAGAGCATTTAGATGGGCGAGGAGGCTCTCTCCTTCCACGATGATCGCTAGGTCTCCGGGCGGCCAACTCATCATCGTGTGATCGGAGAGGCTCGGCACTACGGCGACCGCGTACCCCGCGTCTGAGAGCGCAAGTTGCATTCGATCAGCCTCTTTCTGCAAGGCTGCGGAAGAGCGCTCGGTCGCAACGGTAGCTGCTGCGGCGATCCGAGCGGTTCCCGTGTGTCGCCCAGCAGCGGCCCGCATGGATAGGCGGACTGATGAGTCCGATCCTGCGCTGGCGGACGCGATTATTCGCAATTGGCGGAGAGAGTCGAGTAGCTGAGCGCAGTCGGGCGGGTCGGGGAGGTAGCGGTATCGGTCGAGTTCGATCAGTGCACCGACCTTCTGGATGAGACTGTCGAGCGTTCCGACAGTCAGGATGGGGCGCCGCTCGGCTACATCTGCCCGCGCAAGACTTGGAATGACTTGCTGGAGCAGCATTCGCACGACGGTGGCGGCGTCGCTCTCGACGGGATAGTCACCGAGAGCGCCGGGCACTTCGTCCGTGTAGCCCTCGTCTGCCGGAGAGTCCATCTCGGAAAGCAGCGCGGTGACCGATTCGAGCCGGCGAACGATCGTTCGAGTCACAGTTCGATTGCCTAGGTGGGCGAGCGCGATCTCTGGGAGCAGATCGAGGAGCGCCCCGAGTGCTTTCGCCTCGACCGCAAGCTTGGAGGTCAACGTGCCCGCGCCGTACTTTCGCGACAAGGCTCGAGCCTGGGCTCTGTTATCGGAGACTTCGAGGGCATGGGGCAGATTCTCTCGGGGAATCGCTTTGTCAGCGAGCGGGTAGTCGCCGAGCTTGGCCAAGCGCCCAAGGGCATCCACCGCACCCACCCGGGCGATCAACGCTGTCGGCGCAAGAGCGAGGGCCAGTCGGCAGACCTCAACGACAGCGTCGTTCTGGTTCGGCTGTAGCTCCTCGTCGATGAAGATCCATCTGCCATCCACCCCGTCGGCTACGCGTTCCAGCGACGCTAGCCACGGTGTTTCTGTCGCGATCCTGCGCAAGAGGAGCTGCTCGCCGCCGGCTGTGATGACAGCGTGTTCCGCAAGCTCAGGTGCCGCGCGACGTAACGCCTCCGTCATGTCGGCCGCGTCGTGCAGCGGCCATCCCGTCAGGCGTGCACCGATTGCACCCGCCGTGGCCTCCAGAGCTGTGACGTCGAAACCGCGAAGTACGGTGATGGCCTGCAACAGGAGTTGGGGTGCCTCGTCATCGAGGACCGCAGCGGTCGTGAGTTCTTCGACCAGCGTCGCGTCGATCTTTCGCCACAAGGGTTGCAGATCTGGATCGGTCGGGACGCTGCGGAGCCTCTCAATGGCTGCCACAATCTCGGGCTTGAAGAGATGTTCTGTGTCGGGGCGCGGCTTGGTGCGGGACATCGTAAACGCATTTACAGCGTTGCCAGCATCAACGTCACATTCATCGAGGATGAGCTTCCAGTCGTCGGCCCGCCTTCGAAGTCCATCAGCACGGAAAGCGGATGCGACTGCGACGAGCGTCTGGAGAGTGCGATCGCGTGTGATGCGCTCGGTTGCGGCCTGGATCATCACGGCTTGGTCAGCCCCGGACTCGAGTGCTCGTCGGAGGAATCGCGCGAGCTCGGCGCTGGTCACTAGAGGGACAATGCGCTGGAGAGTCTCCTGCTGCCCAAAGGGGTGAGCTGCCCGGGCGAGTGCTGCGGATCGGATTTCGTGCAGCGGCCGCATGAGGTTGCCCGAGTCCTCAACGATAAGGTGCTCGTCTATGAGGCGGCGGCTGGCAGCGACGAATGCGCCGTGGTCGGCATCCAGAGCGGATTGGATCGCATGGGCAGGGACGGCGACGCCGTATTGGTTGGCACACGATGCGAGCCGGAGGATCTCAAGCTCAAGATGTCGACTCGGGTCTGATTCGCGTGCGGCGACTTGCGCGCTGACGACAGTGGTGAGATTCACACCCTCGGTGAGCAGCGTGACGTACTCCAGTAGAAGACCGCCTGCTCGCTCGGCTGGTTCCCGCCATCCGGCCCATTCAGTGAGATTGTCCGCCTGGTAGTCGCGCCAAAGCTGCTCTGCAAAGCTGTCGTCAAGCATGGGCGTTATCGTGGCGATGGCCGACAACAGCGGGACAGGGAAGCGGTCTTCCTCTCGAATCGAAACAATGGCGATCACGTTCGACAGGTCCGCGAGCCGTCTAAGTAGTCGATCGAGGAGATCTGGGTCGTGGCGACCAGCGTCGTCGATGAGGACTCCCACAGGCGCATACGCACTCGGCCGCAAAGCCTCAATGCGCGCGGAAAGAAGTGCGACAGCATCGCGCCCTGTGCGCCCCGTTGGTGTCAACGAGTGGACATGCTGCCAGCGATATAGCCTCCGGGTTTCGTACGCGGCTGCGTACGCGAGTGCGCTCTTGCCGCTGCCGCTCGGTCCGGCGATGACTGCCAACCGGCGGGTCACCGCGACTTCGACTACTTGCTGTGTGAGTTCAACACGAGGCACGAGCAACCCGGCAACGACGTGAGAAGCTCCCACGTGCACGCCCTGCCGTAGGTCCGAACCATCAGCAGATGATCTCCAGTCGATTGCCTCGCAGATCCCCAACGACCTTGCCTCATCGAGTAACTCGAGGTCGACGGTCGCCAGGACCTGGTCTATGAGGACATCGATGCCTGCGATTTCCACGGTCGCGCGCTTCGCGATATCCGGGTCCGCGTTCGCGTCGCTAGCCTGACCCACTAGGGTGCAGACGGCAGCCACAATGATCTCCGCAAGACCATCCGGAAAATCGCGAGTTCCGGTAATGATGCTGATCGCCCGCGCGTGCGGGTCAGGACAGACTACAACTGAGGCGGAGGCCGCAAAGGCAACCGAATCCTGATCGTTTTCGAACGACAGAGCGTCAAGTTCCTTGGCCAATTCACTCGGGGGACTCGAGCCAGGTTGTGCAGCCTCACTCCCCCACTCGGGTACTGGGATTCGAGCGACCGGGCGCTCGAGCAAGAGGGTCGTCGTGGCTGGGAGTCCGGCGTCCCTACGCTTCACCCAAGCCTTTGCGACGGAACGCAAGTCCTTGCGTAGGTCCGTCGCCGCGAAATCGCCCGCACTATCGCGTCGCGACTTGACCTGGATGAAGAATGCCCCGCTGGACGACTGCACCGAAATGTCGTCGTACCCTTCCGGCGTCACTAACGCGGTCGCGTCGCCTTCGCTCCACAGACGCAATACGACGAGCGTCGCGACCAGATCCTGAAAACGAAAGCCGCGCCCGGCACGCGCACCGGCTCGGGAAGCGACCCACAATGCAGCCTGTGAGTCGCTTGGCACGCTAGTTGACGCTGGCCTAGCAGGAGACAAGATCTCTCGTTTCTGACCGCGGCGCTCCTGCGCGGCACCTCGTCGGCGCGCTTCGGCTATCGCGCGCTCGGAGCTTCGACGGGTCATGTATTTGATGGTATCGACGATCAGCGACGCATGACCGCTGCGTGCATGGTACTAGCTTGTGTCCCTGCTTGCATCTCTGACGGTGGGCGTACTTGCAAACCGACACCACCGATCTCACGCTCGCCACGGAACGAACGAATCAGCATTTTGGATGGAGCGAAGCGAGCCTCCACGTCACTTGAATTTGATTCGCAAGGGCAGCAACGGTTCGCTCGCGCGGAGGCGATGACGCTAGAACCTGTTGGAGCAACCACGCAGGACGCCTAAACCCGTAGCCAAGTAGGACCAAGCCCCGATGAGAATAGCTTCTCATCAGGGCTTTTCCGTCGGGATGACAGGATTTTAACCTGCGACCCCCTGACCCCCAGGTACCCGGTTCGACCCGATTCCTTGATTTTCCGGGCATCTCTGCCCCTCAGACGGCACCATTTCACGTCATGACTTACATGAATTGCATGCATATGGTCCCGAGCAGGTCCCGGCGCTTGGCGGGCACACCGGGCTCGAGTCGACAACCCGAATGCCGAAATCCGCAGCTTGCCCCGCTCACTCAACCAAGGTACGTGGCGGCGCCAGCAGCGTCGCCGCAGGTCGTAATCCTGGCTCGCAGCCAATCCGACGACCGATTCGCCGTTGTAGTCTCCCGTTATGCCGATGAGCGTCGACCTGGATCGCCTGCGCGGGCTGCTCGCGCGCGGCGCCGAGTCGGATGATCTCGATTTCAAGGCGACATGGAACCCTCGCCAGAAGCCTGACCTCATCGAGCTGTGCAAAGACATCGCCGCGATGGAGTCCCTCCCTGACGGTGGTTACATCGTCGTAGGTGCTGACGATCACGGGTCACCGAGCGGCTTGTTTGCGCCTGAAGCCGCCCGCGATTTCGATGAGCAGAAAATCCGATCCAGGGTCGCCGCGGTACTCGGCGAGCCCATCGACCTCAGCGCCGCCCTCCATCGCATCGAGTCCAACGACTTCCTCTTGATCGGCGTCGGCCCGAACCGGGACGGTATGCGGATCATGTCGAAAGACGGCGAGTACGAGAACAAGACAGTCTGGCGCGCCGGAGATGTGTTCGTGCGTCGCGGCACCTCTAGCGTTCGATGGAATCAGCACGAAGCACGCGGCATCATCGAGCGAGTCATCGCGGCCCGCAAGGAAGAATGGCGACGAGACATCTTCGAGACGATCCGCGTCGCAACCCCAGCCTTCGAGCCGGGCGGGTTCGTGAACGTGAACGTCGAAATGCCAGCTGAGTCGTTCGGCGCAGCAGTCACCGAGCTGATCCGCCGCGGCGACGAAGTCGGCCTCGATCTCCTCCTGCGGAAGACGATCAGCGACGCCGTCACCGTCGTCGATGCCGCCACGGGCAAGGACGCGAGGGCTGTCGCGGCTGAACTAGGTGATCAGCTCGACCGGCTCGACATCATCGCTGCGCTCTCCGCGCGCTACTCAGCAGGCACGGCCTTCTCCCGAGCAATCGAGGGTTACCGAGCCATCTACGAATCGGTCGATGAAGACTTCGTCAGCCAGCCGCGCCGGTTCCCGCTCGGCCACAAGGAAGTGCTCATGCATCTCTATGCCCTCGGCGTCGTTCTCGTGCAGGAGAAGCAGTGGGAGAGCCTGGCGGCCCTGGTCCGCCTCACTCCCATCAGTACGCACGGTGGCTACTGGAAATCGCTGCTCCGAAAGGCCGAAGTCATGGTCGCCCGAGCCGAGCTACTGAAGGACGAAGAAGGCACGCGAAGCGGCGTCATCGAGGCCGCCAAACCCGTAGCCGCTCACCTCTTCGACTTGCTCGGCGACGGTCAACCGCGAGATCTCACAAATCTGCTGGTTGAGTTCGACGTCTACCGAGGCGTCGCGAACGCCGGCAAAGACGAAAACGACAAGCTCGGCGCATACACCAACTTCGCTCTCTACTACTCGGCAAGGGCCGAGCCTGCGTTCCTCACCCTGCTCGACGACCCCGTCGCGCGCGCCGCACTCTTTGACGGTACCGACGCGCAGCTGGCGGCCGTGTACCGGCACATGAACAGTGCGGCAGCACGTGAAGCCTTCGCCTACAACGGCTGGGACGGCTTCGAGAATCCACGTCTTGTATCCTTCGCGGGGACAGCCGAAGACTAGTACGTCGCCCGACCCCAGGGGCCAATGAACCTGAGCCGAGCAACCCAAGCACCACAAACGTCGTGGCAGACCGCTCACCTCCCATGACCTCCGATGCGAGGATGACATTCGAGTGATCCCCAGGAGCAGGAAGGAGGCGCCCCGATGACCGCGATTCCGTGGACCGTCGTAGACCCTGACACGATCGAGCGGATGATCGCGGTCGGACTGTGTCGCCGACACCAGCATGCGCGACGCATCAGACCCTCCCAGGGCGACGGTGGATTAGACGTCCTGGTACCCGCAGGGCAGTCGCAGTTCCACGTCGAGGACTACCAGGTCAAGAAGTTCGCGGACGGACTCGACGACTCGCGGAAGAGCCAGATCAAGAAGTCTCTGAAGACCGCGATCGCGTCCCACCAAGACACGACTTCTCGCTACACCATCGCAAGGTGGTATCTGACGCTACCGATGGATCTCACCCGCGAGCAGGAGACATGGCTCGCAAACCTTGCTACAGAGCTCAACGCACCGTTCCCCGTTGAAGTCTTCGGACTCACGCAGATCGAGGATCTGCTGCTCGAATCGCCTAACATCCGCGAGTACTACCTCGGCGACGGCATGGAGAAGGTTCGCGAGATCCTGAACCAGATGAGCAGCCTCGCCGGGCTCCACAACCTCACGATGGATCCGACAAAGATCGAACCTGGTGACGCGTCGGCCCCCTTGGCGGAACTTCACCGGCAGATAAACGCGGCGGACCCGCACTTCAACTACGACTTCCAGGTAACGGCGGACCTGCCCGTCATCACGCCCTGGGTCGGACTCGTCGCCAGCGTGATCGCACGGACGAGCCCCGAGGCGCCACACGTGACCTGGCATGTCTCCACCAAGTACGACAGCGCCCTGGAAGACCGTCCCATCCCGGGCAGCTACACCGTGTATCCCGAGCGGATGACCCCCGAGCAGCGCGAGGCATGGGAGCAATGGCGGGACTACGGCACGCCCGTCACCCTCGATGGTGATGTCGTCGACAAACTCACTATTGACCTCCCCGGAGGGCTGGGCGGTGACCTGCCCGCCAGTGACAACCTGCTGCGAATCGGCCCGGCTGTCGGTGAGTTCGACGACGAACCAACGGCCCGGTCCCTCTGGGTCATCGAGGACACCGACGGCAAACGCCTGGCCGAGCGGCTCTTCTCGCTGCGCCGCACAGGACGCGGCATTGCAGGCGGCGAACATCTCCACGGCACCGACGCCGAGGAATACATCGGCGTCGATCTTTTCGTGATGCTCAACACCCCGAACGGGATATCCATGAAGGTGAAGCTCGATATGCGCGGCGACCTCTGGGTGGGCGAGCCCGTGCAACGTGTCCTGCCCGCGCTACGCTTCTGCGCAGCCTGGGGCAACGACAACAGGCTGCGCCCACAAGACGAGTTCGGTCTCCGAGTCGCCGAGCACACCCTCGCGCTCAGTGGTGAAGCACCGATCCCACCTGACCTGGTCGCAGCCGTCGAGGACCTGGCCCGCATCAGCACCGCAACTAAGCGGCCCATCGCGCTGCCCGAAAACATGGAGGCTCTGGCAGATCAGAAGGGCGTAGGCCTACGCATCATCGCTGACACGGTCGCCGGGCTAGAGCCCGAGGTTGGCATCGGCGAGCTCGTTCTCTGGTACGAAGATGACCCCGCAGCGCTCGACAATCTGATGGCACGCGCCGAAGCCGGCAAGCTCATGGTTCCCTGGGCGATTCCCTTTCCCCTGCTCGGCAACGATTTCGAGTTCGCGTTCAGTCTCGAGATCACCGGTGACATTGAACTCGTGCCTGACGAACCGAG
Source organism: Microbacterium hominis NBRC 15708 (assembly GCF_001592125.1). Classification (GTDB taxonomy): domain Bacteria; phylum Actinomycetota; class Actinomycetes; order Actinomycetales; family Microbacteriaceae; genus Microbacterium; species Microbacterium hominis. Next base: position 24,659 of record NZ_BCWI01000023.1, on the reverse strand, counting down.
CGGCGTCCACGCGCAAACTCGGAAGGCCGCTCGTCTCATTCCCGCCGCGACGACCCGCGGACGTCTGCGCCAAGATTTTCCTTCGTAGGCCTGCGACATCGTTCTCTCCTAGGCCGTGTTGCTAAACACGTTCGGGTGCCTCGTGGGTGAGTCTTGATGCGTGTCTCGTGACGTGATCTCGGATGAAGCGTGGGCTGTGATCGGTCCGCTGTTCCCGACTGTCAAGTCGACGGGGCGGCCCCCTGTCGACCGACGTACGGTGGTCGAAGCGACGGCGTGGCGGTTCCGCACGGGCGCTCCTTGGCGGGATGTGCCGGAGCGTTTCGGGACCTGGAACACGATCTATAAGAACTTCAACCGTTGGTCCGAAGAGGGCGTGTGGGCGCGGGTGCTGGAGAAGACGCAGTCGCTTGCGCAGCAGTCTGCCGATCTGGACTGGGTCGCATCGATCGACTCCACGATCGTGCGTGTACACCAGCACGGTGCGACGCTTCCGCGCACCACAGGGGGCTTTGTCGAACTACAAGAAGTTCGGTGACGAGCCGCCTGATCATGCGATCGGCCGCTCGCGGCGGGCTGACAACGAAGAGTCACCTGGTCTGCGACGGGAAGGGACGTGCCCTCGCGTTCATCCTCACACCCGGACAAGCGGCAGACACCAGCATGCTGACCGCGACGCTGAGCGAGATCCGCGTCCCGGGCGCGAGAGGCAGGCCACGGTCGCGACCGGACCGGGTGCTCGCGGACAAGGGCTACCCGTCAAGAGCGAACCGTGCCTGGCTGCGCGAGCGCGGGATCGCCGCGACGATCCCCGAGCGTGACGATCAGATCGCTCACCGCCGCAAGCGCCGAGGGCGACCGATCGACTTCGGGCACCAGCAGCGGGTCCGCTACCGCGGCCGCAACGTCGTCGAGCGGTGCTTCAACAAGCTCAAGCAATGGCGTGGTATCGCGATGCGCTCAGACAAGACCGCACGGAACTACCACTCCGGTCTCTGCCTCGCTGCCACACTCCACTGGCTCGCCAGCAGCGTTCACTGAACATCGACGTCGACTGCTTCGCCCTCGCTCGTACGCTTCAAGCGCGCCAAGTGGTATCGCCACCCCTCGTCGTGTTCCGCAGGCAACGAAGACGGAGTCCGAGCGCGGGAGAATCCTGACTCGGTGAGCGTGACCAAGGTCCCCTGCAGGCGCGCTTCGAGCTCGATCACGACCTCGAGAGGATGATCCCAGCTCTGCTCGGTCCAACTGAATCCGAGAACATGCGGCGCGTCGCATCGTGTGACACTCCCCGCCGCGCTTACCTGACGGTCTCCCTCGACCCAGGTTTCAACGAGCGGCGAGCCGACGGCGGCCTCGAAGCGCATCTCAGGCCACCATGCGCCTCGCCCCGCCGTTAGGTATCGCCAGACAACCTCGACGGAGGCATCAATGTCCGCCACCACCGTCACCGAGTCACGAAGCACATGACCAAGCTATCGCTCGGACCGAAGCCTTTAGCAACACGGCCTAGGGCTGCTTCGACTCGGGTTATGGCGTCGACATCCGGGCGTCGGAGTACATCCAGCACGTCGTGCAAGCGCTCGACAGATGCGGCAACGTCGGACCGGATCAGAGCAGCAGTCACACGTGCCTCTCCCTGGGTTTGCACTTCCAGCGCGGCGACACGGAGCGAAACCAGGGCGAGCTGATGCCCGATCGCATCGTGCATCCCCTCGGCGATCCGCGCCCGCCCCCGCGCTGTCGCCGCCTGAAGGTCCGCGAGACGGGCCCGGACGGCGAGCACGCGGATACGCATCAGCAACAGGACCACAGCACCGATGACGATCGCAGCAAGTTGCAGGAGGGCTCCCAGCACCGCCGATCCGGTCGCGGTCCATGTTCCGACCACAAGCCTGAGGATCGACTGCTGGTCGGGCCGAAAGGCGGTGCGCTCACGACCGCGACGGTGCGGGACGCGACGAACTGGGACCAGATCGTCAAAGACATCGGCCTGCCCGACCTCACCCGCCACGGCCTGCGCCACACCGGCGCGACCTGGCTCGCTGACGCCGGCATCCCGCTGCACGTGCTCCAGAACATCCTCGGCCGCGCCTCGGTCGAGACCACCCGCGGCTACCTCCACCCCGACGACCGGCACCTGGCCTCCGCTGCCGAGCAGGCCAACGCCTTCCTCGCCCGCTCAGCCAAGGCCACCGGGCCGTCTCGCCGAGGCGCATCGAGGACCTTGTAGCGATGCGCCGCACAGCTCGCAGAGCGTTCTGGTCCCCTTTTGGTCCCCTTATCCACAGCTTGGGCCGCCGAAGGGATGCCGGTGGGCGATCGGCCGCTCCTGCTGATCGACCAGGGGGACCACGAGGGGACCAACAAAAACCCGTCGACGGACATGACAAAACCCTGATGAAAATGGCTTTTCATCAGGGTTTTTCTGTCGGGATGACAGGATTTGAACCTGCGACCCCCTGACCCCCAGTCAGGTGCGCTACCAAGCTGCGCCACATCCCGTGGCATCGATTTTCAGTTATTTCGGGCCGACAGGAGGTAAACCCCTTATCCCCCAGTCAAGTGCGCTACCAAGCTGCGCCACATCCCGGTCTACCGTCCGCTCGCGGACAACTCCCCTATCCTACCGGTTTCCGGGAGTGCTCGCGAACGCGTGTCCGTGACCGGGAGTACGGTCTGGTCATGAGCCAGATCGAGATCGTCCCGGCATCCGCCGATCGCTTCGCCGATGTGGAGCACGCCCTCACCGGCGGAGGCGACGGCGCCTCCTGCTGGTGCCAGTGGTGGATGCTGCGCAACAAGGACTTCCAGTCCGCGACGCCCGCCGAGCGGCGCGAGCTGCTCCGCGGCGACCTCGCCGCCACGCCCGTCTCCGCGCTCATCGCCTACGTCGACGGCGAGGCGGCCGGCTGGGTCAAGGTGTCGCCGCGGCCGGCGCAGCCCCGCCTCGCCACGACGCGCGCGTTCCAGCAGTCGCCGGAGCCCTTCGACGATGCGTCGGTGTGGGCGGTGACCTGCTTCGTCGTCCGCCGGGAGTTCCGCGGCGACGGCCTCGCGAACCGCCTGCTCGACGCGGCCGTCGACCACGCCCGCGCACACGGCGCGCGCGTCATCGAGGGCTACCCCGTCGACACCGATGCCGGCAAGACGTCGTCGAACAACCTCTTCCACGGCGCCCTCTCGAGCTTCGTGGATGCCGGATTCGTCGAGGTCGCCCGCCCGAAACCGGCGCGCCCGATCGTCTCGCTGACGGTGGCGTGACCTCGCGGCTTCGGCAGGGCAGAATCGAGAGGTGAGCGAACCGTCCGTCCGCGTGGACTCGTGGCTCTGGGCGGTCCGCGTCTACAAGACCCGCTCCGCCGCGACGACCGCCTGCCGCGCCGGCCACGTCCGCATCGGCGGCGAGAAGGCCAAAGCCGCGCAAGCCGTGCGCGTCGGAGACGAGCTGCGGGTGCGGATCGCGGGATTCGACCGCATCCTCGTGGTGCGCCAGCTGCTCACCAAGCGCGTCGGCGCGCCCGTCGCGGCACTCGCCGCCGAAGACCGCACACCGCCGCGCGAGCCCGTCGCCCAGCTCGCCGTCCGCGATCGCGGTGCCGGCCGTCCCACCAAGCGCGAACGGCGCGAGATCGATCGCCTCCGCGGGCGCGATGCGCTCAGCGGCCCCGGCGACGAGAGCGACTCCTGACCGCAGCGCGCGTCAGACGGAGCCCGGTCAGACGGCGTCCAGCCACGACGTTCCCCGACTGATCGCGCCGTGGACGGCGACACGCTCGCGCAGCTCACGGTCGCTCGTGACCACGACGACCGACCGCCCCGCCGCGGCGAGCGCCGCCGCCTCGGCGACGATCGCGTCGTCGCCCTCTCCGACCGCGCGCACGACCGCGATGCCGGGAACGTCGTCGACGGCCCGCGCCTGCCCCTCGACCACGACGCGCACCTCGGGGAACCAGACATCCCCGGGCAGCTCCAGCCGAGCGGCAGCCATGCCCTCCACGACCAGCGGACGCAACCGTTCGAGCAGTCGCCCCGTCGCCGCCGCACGATCCTTCCACCAGCCGTCGGGCACGGATCCCACCACGTTCGCGGCATCCACCACCACAGCCGGACGCACGTCGAGCAGTCCGCGCAGCATCGGCCACGACGCGGCGAAGCCGGGGTGCAGCGGATACGAGTCCACGGCCTGCACCGGCACCCACGCGAGCTCGCGGCTCTCGGGATCGCTGATCACCGGCGTGAACGGCTCGACGACGTCGGCGACCACCGTCGCGTACGTCCACACGCCCACGTCGTACACGCTGATCAACCGCGGCCGCACGGCCGACGCGGGAACCCCGGCTTCCTCCGCCGACTCCCGCAACGCCCCGTCGCACGCCGACTCGCCCTCGTGCCGCGCCCCTCCCGGTAGCCCCCAGGTGTCGCCGAAGTGGCTCCAGGCGACCCGGTGCTGCAGCAACACCCCTCGCTCGGCGTCGACCGCGAGCAGACCCGCGGCCCCGAACCGGCCCCAGTACCGGGCGCCGTCGTCGGCGACGACCCAGGCGTCGCCGGGATCGCGCGGCCCGTCGGGTCGGCGCGGCTCGCCGGGAGCAGGGGGCACGATCGTCACCCGTTCAGCCTGTCACACCCCCGGCATCCCGCCGCCTCCGCGTGACGAGATTTTGCACGGTGCATCACTCTCCGACACGCCCACATCTGGGCGCGACAGGCCCCGCAGACCCCACATATTGTGGTCAGACCAAGCCCACCCCACGAGATATCGAAAGCAGGATCACCATGTCCTCCTCCCCCAGCGACACCGTCGTCTCGGCCCGCGCCACGATCGACGAGTATCTCGCCCGCTCCGACTGGCGCATCAACGCGAACGCCAACCAGGGCTACTCGCTGGGCGGCATGATCCTCAACTCCGCCGGAAAGCTCGTCGCGAACTACTGGCTCGACGAGGTCTACGACCCCGCCGCCGGCACGGCCCACCGCGAGGGCGACCTGCACATCCACGACCTCGACGTCTTCGCCGGCTACTGCGCCGGCTGGTCGCTGCGGATGGTGCTGGAACAGGGCTTCAACGGTGTCGCGGGCAAGATCTCCAGCACCCCGCCGAAGCACTTCTCCAGCGCGCTCGGCCAGCTCGTCAACTTCCTCGGCACGCTCCAGAACGAGTGGGCCGGCGCGCAGGCGTTCAGCTCGTTCGACACCTACCTCGCCCCGTACGTGCGCGTCGACGCGCTGAGCTACGACGATGTGCACCAGGCGATGCAGGAGTTCGTCTTCAACCTCAACGTCCCCTCTCGCTGGGGCACCCAGACCCCCTTCACCAACCTCACGTTCGACTGGGTGTGCCCCGACGACCTGCGCGAGCAGCATCCTCTCCTCGGCGGCCGCGTGCAGGAGTTCACGTACGGCGAGCTGGCGCCGGAGATGGCGATGATCAATCGCGCGTTCATCGACGTCATGACCACGGGCGACGCCGACGGCCGCGCCTTCACCTTCCCCATCCCCACCTACAACATCACCCGCGACTTCGACTGGGAGGGTGAGAACGTCGAGGCCCTGTTCGCGATGACCGCGAAGTACGGCCTCCCCTACTTCCAGAACTTCCTCAACTCCGACCTCGACCCGCACATGATCCGTTCCATGTGCTGCCGCCTGCAGCTCGACCTCACCGAGCTCCTCAAGCGCGGCAACGGCCTCTTCGGCTCGGCGGAGCAGACCGGCTCCATCGGCGTCGTCACGATCAACTGCGCACGCCTCGGCTTCCTGCACTCCACCGGCACCGGCGACGACACCGCGGCGCTCGCCCGCCTCGACGAACTGCTCGACATCGCCCGCGACAGCCTCGAGGCCAAGCGCGAGGTGATCGGCCATCACCTCGCCGGCGGACTCTTCCCCTACACGCAGCGCTACCTCGGCACACTCGAGAATCACTTCTCCACCATCGGCGTCAACGGCGTGAACGAGTACGTCCGCAACCTCACGCGCGATGCGCACGACATCACGACGGATGCCGGGGCCGCCCTCGCCACGCGTCTGCTCGACCACGTGCGCGCGCGCATCACCGCGTTCCAGCAGGAGACCGGCCACATGTACAACCTGGAGGCGAGCCCCGCCGAGGGTGCCACGTACCGCTTCGCCAAGGAGGACATCGCCCGCTTCGGCTCCGCCCAGGATGCCGCGACGAGCGCGGACGGCACCGACCCCGGCATCCGGCACGCCGGGACCCGGGCGAACCCGTACTACACGAACTCCTCGCAGCTGCCCGTCGGCTACACGAGCGACCCGTTCCTCGCGATGGCGATGCAGGAGCCGCTGCAGCAGAAATACACCGGCGGCACGGTGCAGCACCTCTACCTCGGCGAGGCGCTGCCCTCGGCATCCGCCTGCCGTGACCTGGTGCGCCGCTCGCTGGAGCGCTTCCGCCTGCCGTATCTGACGATCACCCCGACCTTTTCGATCTGCCCGCGCCACGGCTACCGCTCCGGCGAGCACGAGACCTGCCCCGACTGCGGCGCCGTGTGCGAGGTGTGGACGCGCGTCATGGGTTACTTCCGGCCGATCGCCGGGTTCAACATCGGCAAGAAGGGCGAAGCTCAGGAGAGGACGTACTTCGTCGCGCCCCACGACGGCCCGGCGACGGCATCCGCGACACCGCAGGAGGAGTCATGGTCCGCACCGCTGCAGCCAATGAGCTGAACATCGCCGGGGTCACGGCGTTCTCCACCGTCGACTGGCCCGACACGATGACCGCGACCGTGTTCCTGCAGGGCTGCCCGTGGAACTGCTTCTACTGCCACAACCCCGCCCTCATCGACCCGCGCGCCGAGGGCGCCGTCACCTGGGCCGACGTCACCGACCTGCTATGCGAACGCATCGGGCTGCTCGACGGCGTCGTGTTCTCCGGCGGCGAGCCGACGCTGCAGCGCGCCCTCGTCCCGGCGATGCGGATGGTGCGCGCGCTCGGATTCCGGGTGGGGCTGCACACGGCGGGGGCGTATCCCGGGCTGCTCGCGCAGGCGCTGCCGTTCGTGGACTGGGTGGGCCTGGACATCAAGGCTTCGCGAGAGGACTACGCCGCCGTCACCGGTCGCGGCCCCAGCGGCGGCCACGCGTGGCGTTCGCTCGAGCTGGTGCTGGGCAATCGGCTGCTGCGGGCCGGCTCCGACCACCCGCTCGACTACGAGGTGCGCACCACGGTGCACCCCGCGGCGATCGACGACGCGGGGCTGCGCGAGCTCGGATGCCGGCTCGCCGACGCGGGCGTCGACCACTGGGCCGTGCAGCGGTTCCGCGAGACGGGGGCCCGACAGCCGCTCCCCCGCGTGGCGGATGCCGAGGCACCGGCGCTCCGGCTCGACGACCTGCCGACGGAGCGGTTCCGCTCGCTGGTCATCCGCTGACGGGGCCGCGTTTCGACTCGCGGCTGCGCCGCTCGCTCAACGACCGGGACCGGGGTCGAGCGCGCGTGGCGCCGTCGCGCTGGCCGGGCGCGGGCCGGGGCGGGGGCGCGGGCGCGGGCCGGCGTACCGGGTCAGCGCCGCCCGCCCGAACTGCCTGACCTCCGCCCGGCTGCCTGTCCTCCCGCGCGCCTGTCCGCCCACCCTCCCGAACTGCAAGGGATGCGGGGCGACACGCCGCGGCATCCGCGCCGCACACCGCGTGTCGACACAGAGGCCTTGCAGTTCGGTCAGCAGCCCGCCCGACCGCAGACAGGCCGAGCCGGCTCGGCCGAGTCCGCTCGGCGCGCGGCTCGTCCGCCCGCCCACCCGCCCGAAATGCAAGGGATGCGGGGCGACACGCCGCGGCATCCGCGCCGCACACCGCGTGTCGGCGCAGAGGCCTTGCAGTTCGGTCAGCAGCACACGCCGCCACCACCGCCGACAGGCCAGCCGGCTGGGCCGAGCCCGCTCGGGGCGCGGCTCGTCCGCCCACCCTCCCGAACTGCAAGGGATGCGGGGCGACACGCCGTGGCATCCGCACCCCACACCGCGTGTCGGCGCAGAGGCCTTGCAGTTCGGTCAGCGGCCCGGGCTCGCAGCCGCGCCGCGGCTCAGCGCTGGCGACGCTCGCGCACCCGCATGTTGGTGACGATCGGCGTGCCCTCGAAGCCGAAGATCTCGCGCAGACGGCGCTGGATGAAGCGCCGGTACCCAGGGTCGAGGAAGCCGGTCGTGAACAGCACGAACGTCGGCGGCCGGGTGCCGGCCTGCGTGCCGAACAGGATGCGCGGCTGCTTGCCGCCGCGCAGCGGATGCGGGTGCTCGGCCACCAGCTCGGCCAGGAACGCGTTGAACTTGCCGGTCGGGATGCGCTGATCCCACGACTCGAGCGCCGTCTCCAGCGCCGGCACGAGCTTGTCGAGGTGACGACCGGTGCGCGCCGAGATGTTGACGCGCGGCGCCCACGTGACGTGGGCGAGGTCCTGCTCGATCTCACGCTCGAGGTAACGGCGACGGTCGGCGTTCTCCATGTCGTCGTCGTTGAGACGATCCCACTTGTTGAACGCCAGCACGAGCGCACGGCCCGACTCGAGCACCAGGTCGATGATGTTGAGGTCCTGCACGCTGATCGACTGCGACACGTCGAGCACGACGACGGCGACCTCCGCTTTCTCCAGCGCGGCGGAGGTGCGCAGCGACGCGTAGAAGTCGGCGCCCTGCTGCAGGTGCACGCGGCGACGGATGCCGGCGGTGTCGACGAAGCGCCACAGCTTGCCGCCGAGCTCGACGATCTCGTCGACGGGGTCGCGGGTCGTGCCCGCGAGCTCGTTGACGACCACGCGCTCCTCGCCGGCGGCCTTGTTCAGCAGCGACGACTTGCCGACGTTGGGGCGACCGAGGATCGCGACGCGACGCGGCCCGCCGAGCTCGCCCTTGGCGACCGCCGAGACCTCCGGCAGCACCTTCATGACCTCGTCGAGCAGGTCGGCGACACCGCGGCCGTGGATCGCGGAGACGGGGTGCGGCTCGCCGAGACCGAGGTTCCACAGGGCCGCGGCCTCAGGCTCCTGCCGGGCGTCGTCGATCTTGTTCGCGACGAGGAAGACCGGCTTCTTCGTCGTGCGCAGGAGCTTGACGACGGCCTCGTCGGTCGCGGTCGCGCCGACCATCGCGTCGACGACGAACAGCACGACGTCGCACAGCTCGATCGCGACCTCGGCCTGCGCCGCGACGGAGCGGTCGATGCCGCGCGCGTCGGGCTCCCACCCGCCGGTGTCGACGAGGCTGAAGCGGCGGTCCATCCACTCGGCCTTGTACGTCACGCGGTCGCGCGTGACACCGGGGGTGTCCTCCACGACGGCCTCGCGACGGCCCAGGATGCGGTTGACCAGCGCGGACTTGCCGACGTTGGGCCGTCCTACGATCGCGACGACCGGCAGCGCCGGCAGCATCTCGACGACCTCGCCGCCGGCGGTGAAGCCCGCGAGCAGCTCATCGTCCTCGTCGTCGAGCTCGTAGTCGGACAGGGAGGCGCGCAGCGCCGCGGCCCGCTGCTCGGCGAGCTCCTCATCGAGGTTCGCGAGCTTCTCCTCGATCTGGTCGGGTCCGGCCTCGTAGTCGTCTTCAGCGGCCATCGGGATTCTCCTGTGCAGTGAGGGCGACCGCGGAGATCACGTCGAGGACGGCCTCCACGGTCTGCGTGAAATCGAGTTCGGTGGAGTCGACGACCGTCACCCCGTCTGCGGCGGTGAGGAAGTCGACCACGGTGCTGTCGGCGGCATCCCGTCGGTGCAGCGCCGCGGCGACCGCGTCGGCGTCGTGCGCGCTCAGCTCCGCGCTGCGGCGCGCGGCGCGCACCTCGGGCGCGGCGGTGAGGAGGATGCGCACCGGAGCGTCGGGCGCGACGACCGTGGTGATGTCGCGGCCCTCGACCACGACGCCCGGCCGACCCGACTCGCGCACGAGGCGGCGGAACAGCGCGTTGACCTGTTCCCGCACGGCGGGCACGCGCGCGACGCCGCTCACGGCGTCGGTCACCCGCGGCTCGCGGATCGCGGCGGTCACGTCGGCGTCGCCCACACGCACCCAGTAGTCGTCGGGGTCGAGCGAGATCGCGTAGGGGAAGTCGGATGCGGCGGCCACGACGGCCGTCTCGTCGGCGGTGTCCTGGGCCGCCCCGGTGCCGCGCGCCAGCACGTGCCACGCGAGGGCGCGGTAGGCCGCCCCGGTGTCGAGGTAGCCGTAGCCGAGCGCGCGCGCGGCCTGCTTGGAGACGCTCGACTTGCCGGAGCCGGCGGGCCCGTCGATGGCGATCGTGACGGTCATGAGGGCAGGCTCGCAATCTTCCAGCCGCGCGCCACGAGGCCCTCCTCGGCCTGGCGCACGATCGTCGGGTCGACACTGATCTCGGCGAGACCGAACTGGGCGCCCGGCGAGTGCTCCAGCCGCAGGTCCTCGACGTTGACGCCGAGCTCCCCTAGCTCTCCGAACAGGCGGCCGAGCTGGCCCGGGGTGTCGTCGACCATGACGACGAGGCTCTCGAAACGCCGGTTCTGGCCGTGCTTGCCGGGCAGGCGCTCCACGCCGTCGTTGCCGCGGCGGATGGTGTCGGCGAGGGCACGCCGCGCGCCGGGGGCCTCGGGGGCGCGCAGGGCGTCCGCGACGGCGCGCAGGTCGTCGGAGAGAGCGTCGAGCACGTCGACGACGGGTGCGGAGTTCGCACCGAGGATCTGCACCCACAGCTCCGGTGCCGAGGCCGCGATGCGGGTCGTGTCGCGCACGCCCTGTCCGGCCAGCCGCAGCGAGCCGTCGGGCGCGTCGACGAACCGGCCCGCGAGCAGCGACGCCACCAGCTGGGGCACGTGCGACACGAGCGCGACCGCGCGGTCGTGCTCGTCGGGAGTCATCTCGATGGGCGTCGCGCCGAGGTCGAGCGCGAGCCCTTCGACGAGCGCGAGATCGGATGCCGGGGTCTCCTCGTCACGGCACACGACCCAGGGGCGGCCTACGAAGATGTCGGCGCGCGCCGAGATGGCGCCGCCCCGCTCGCGCCCGGCCATCGGATGCGAGCCGATGTAGTGCGTGAGGTCGACGCCGCGTCGACGCAGTTCGCGGAGCGGGTCGAGCTTCACGCTCGCGACATCGGTGACGACGGCATCCGGGAACGCGGCGAGCTCGCGCTCGACGACGTCGGCGACGACGTCGGGCGGAACCGCGACCACCACGAGCAGCGGGCGGTCACCGTCGGCGGCCGCGCGACCCGCGCCGTAGTCGACGGCGAGCCGCAGCTGCGCCGGCGACGCATCGGCGAGCGCGACGTCTACGCCGAGCGCGCGCAACGCATGGCCGATGCTGGCGCCGAGCAGCCCGGCACCGACGATCCGGACCGTGCCGGAGGTGCGAGCCGCACGCGCGCGTGCATCGGCAACGGCCTGTTCGGTCACTGTTCTCCGCCTCAGCTGTCCCCGGACGGCGTGGGCGCCGCCTGACGCGCCACCGTGAGCAGCGCGCCGCGTTCCACTGTAGTCAACTCCCGCGCCCGCCCCGCCGGGAGGGTTCCCAGGTGGAGCGGTCCGAACTGTCGGCGCACGAGCTCGACGACGGGGTGACCGACGGCGGCCATCATGCGCCGCACGATGCGGTTGCGGCCCGAGTGCAGCGTCAGCTCGACCAGCGACGTGTCGCCCGAGGTGTCGAGCAGACGCGCCTTGTCGGCGGCGATCGGGCCGTCGTCGAGCTCGACGCCCTTCGTCAGCCGCGCGATGGTCTGCGGGGTCACGCGACCGGTCACCTTGGCGATGTACACCTTGGTGACGCCGAACGACGGGTGGGCGAGCACGTGCGCGAGCTCGCCGTCGTTGGTCAGCACCAGCAGCCCCGACGTCTCGGCATCCAGTCGCCCGACGTTGTAGAGCCGCTCGTCCCAGTCCTTCGTGAAGCGGCGGAGGTCGGGGCGGCCCTGCTCGTCCTTCATCGACGACACGACACCGGTGGGCTTGTTGAGCATCACGTAGCGCTTCGTGGTGTCGAGCTGGATGGCGGTGCCGTCGACGTCGACCAGATCGGATGCCGGGTCGATGCGCCGCCCGAGCTCGGTGACCACTTCGCCGTTGACGCGGATGCGCCCCTCGACGATGTACTGCTCGCAGACGCGGCGGGAGGCCACGCCCGCGTTCGCGAGCACCTTCTGCAGCCGCACGCCCTCGGCATCCGGGGTGTTCGTCGTCATCGGAGCACCTCCGCGTCGAAGCCGTCGGATCCGTCGTCGAGCAGCGGCGAGATGTGCGGCAGCTCGTCGAGCCCGTTGATGCCGAGGTTCACGAGGAACGCCTCGGTCGTCCCGTAATTGATGGCACCGGTCTCCGGATCGGTGAACAGCTCGGTGATCAGCCCTCGTGCCAGCAGGGTGCGCACGACCGAGTCGACGTTCACCGCGCGGATCGAGGCGACCTGGCTGCGGGTGACCGGCTGCTTGTAGGCGATGACCGCGAGGGTCTCCAGCGCCGCCTGCGACAGGCGCGACGGGGCCTGTCCGCCGACGAAGTCCGCGATCAGGTCGTCGTGCTCGTCGCGCACGTACAGGCGCCAGCCGCCGCCGACCTCGCGCAGCTCGAAGCCGCGACGCGGACCGCCGGTCTCGCCGTCGTAGTCGGCGACCAGGCCCGCCACCGCCTGCCGGACGGCGGGCACGGGCGCTCCCACGGCGGCGGCGAGCGCGACGAGGCTCTGCGGCTCGTCGACGATCAGCAGGATCGCCTCGATCCGGCGCGCGACGTCGGCGGGCTCCTGCGAGCGCGGCGGCGCGTTCGTGTCGGTCTCGGTGTCAGCGGTCATAATCGGCTCCCAGGGTGGCGAGGTTCTCTTCGGACCAGCGTTCGGCGGTCCAGCGCAGGGTGAGCTCGCCGAGCGGTTCCAGCTGCTCGAACGAGAGGGCGGCGTGGCGGTACAGCTCCAGCACCGCGAGGAAGCGGGCGACGACGACGCCGGTCTGGGCGACCCCGGCGACGAGCTCCCGGAAGTTGAGGGTTCCCGCGTCGCGCAGCAGGGTGACGACGATCGCGGCCTGCTCGCGGATGGACACCAGCGGCGCATGCAGATGGTCGAGCCCGACGTGCGGGATCTCCTTGGGCGCGAAGGCGAGCATCGCGAGCGCCGCGAAGTCCTCCTTCGACAGCGTCCAGACCAGTTCCGGCACCGCGCGGCGGTACTTCTCGTCGAGGCGCACGGCGCGCACGTGGCGCCGGTCCTCGCGCCGGAGGCTGCGCTCGAACCAGGCCGAGACCTCTTTGAACGCGCGGTACTGCAGCAGACGGGCGAACAGCAGATCGCGTGCCTCGAGGAGCGCGACCGACTCGGCATCCACCAGCTCGCCCTGCGGGAGGAGCCCCGCGACCTTCATGTCCAGCAGCGTCGCGGCGACGACCAGGAACTCGGAGGCCTGATCGAGATCGTCGTCGGAGTCGAGGCCCTTCAGGTACGCGATGAACTCGTCGGTGACCTTGCTGAGCGAGATCTCCGTGATGTCGAGCTCGTGCTTGCCGAGCAGCGTCAGCAGCAGGTCGAACGGACCGTCGAAGTTGCTGAGCGAGACGCGGAATCCGGTGTCGTCGGCCTCCGCGGCCGCGTCTGCGACCGGCGCGGCCGCCGCGACGTCCGGCTCGTCAGGCGACGGCGCCACGAGCCACCAGCTCCCGCGCGAGGCGCAGGTAGGCCTGGGCGGCGGCGTGCTCGGGGGCGAACGTCGTGATCGGAACGCCCGACACCGACGCGTCGGGGAACTTCACCGTGCGCCCGATCACCGTCTCCAGGACGTCGTCGCCGAACGCCTCGACGACACGCTCGAGCACCTCGCGCGAGTGGAGCGTGCGCGGGTCGTACATCGTGGCGAGCACGCCGTCCAGCTCGATCGAGGGGTTGAGGCGGTCGCGCACCTTGTCGATCGTCTCGATGAGCAGCGCCACTCCGCGCAGCGCGAAGAACTCGCACTCCAGCGGGATGAGCACGCCGTGGCTCGCCGTCAGGGCGTTGACCGTGAGCAGGCCGAGCGAGGGCTGGCAGTCGATGAGGATGACGTCGTACTCCCCCGCGACCTTGCGCAGCACGCGCGCCAGGATCGTCTCGCGGGCGACCTCGTTGACGAGGTGCACCTCGGCGGCCGACAGGTCGATGTTGGCGGGGATGACGTCGAGACCGTCCACCGACGTGTGCACGATCGTCTCGTGCGGGTCGCGCTTGGTGTCCAGCAGCAGGTCGTAGATCGTCGGGATGTCGTGGGTGGCGATGCCGAGACCGGCCGACAGCGCACCCTGCGGGTCGAAGTCGATCGCGAGCACCTTGCGCCCATACTGCGCGAGGGAGGCGGCCAGGTTGATGGTCGTCGTCGTCTTGCCGACGCCGCCCTTCTGGTTGCACAGCGCGATGATGCGGGCGGGGCCGTGACCGGTGAGCGCGGGCGGGGTCGGGAAGCCGTGGTACGGCCGACCGGTCGGTCCCATCGGAACGTCCTCCGAGAGGGCCTTCTTCGTCCCCCGCGTCTTATCCGCCACCGACACTCCTGCTCCGTGATGCCCTTCCCAGGGCCTGGCGGACGTGCGCCGCCGTGCTCCTCGATTCTCGCACAGGGTGGGGTCGGCTCAGCCGAGGCCCCGCAGGGTGTCGACGTCCATGAGGCCCGCGTGCAAGCCGCCTCCCGCGATCAGCGACGGGATCGAGACGGTGCGGATCTGATCCTCGACGACGGCGCGGGTGTGCGCGAGGGATGCCGCGACCTCGGGCGAGGTGGTGAGCTCCGTGATCTGCTCGATCTGTGCCGGGGTGTAGCCGTCGAGGCCGAGCCATTCGTGCAGGCGGGCGGTCGCCGCCTCCGCGGACGCGGCGTTCATCCACTCCTGCGTCGGCTGACCGTCGGCGGTCTCGGTCGTGAACAGCTGCTCGAGGATGAACCAGTCGCCCGTCTCCGCCCCCGCCGTGTCGGCCGCGGCGTCCGCCGCCGTCCGCTGCGCCTCGAAGGCGCGCACGGCCGTGAGGTAGGTCGCGATGAGGTGCGAGTTGGCGAACTTGTCACCGAAGCCGCCGCGGATCGGATAGACGAGGTAGGTCACGTTGTGCGTCTCGTCGAAGCCCGCCTCCCGCATGTTGCGGAAGAGCTCGGCGCAGAAGCGGCATCCGGGGTCGAGGACGTCGAGCGCCGTCGGCCGTCCGTCGACGCGACCACCGAGGTAGGTGGCGTCGGGCGACGCGAAGTCCTCGGCATCCCACGTCCGCAGCCGGCTCGGGACGGTGGCGATCGTGTCGCCGACCGAGGCGAACTCGCGGCCGAACGCGCCGAGGACGTCGCCGGTGCCGATCGACTCCCAGAAGCCCGGCTCGACGGCGTCGATCGAGCAGGCCTGCGCGGCGAGCGTGCACGCCTGGGCGTTCTGCTTGTCGCACGTCCCGTAGACGAAGAGGTTGAGACCGCTGCGGCCGAGCAGATAGAGGCTGACGATGAGGCTCAGGACCATGATCCAGGCGACGACCTCGATGGTGATGCTCGCCGGGCGCACGAGCCGCGGCGCGCGCACCGCCAGAGGAGCCAGCAGCGAGTTCTTGACGTCATCGCGGAACGTGGTGTCGCAGGGGCGCAGCGTCACCCGGCGCCACGCGCACCCCCATGCCTTACCGAGCAGCCGGCGGTACTTCGCGGAGACCGCGGACAGCACCAGGACGACGATGAAGGCGACGATGCAGACCACGTCACAACCCCGCCATCATCGCGGTCATGACCTCGAGCGTGCGATCGACGTCGGCGTCGGTGTTGTGCGCCCCGAGGCTGAAGCGCACGAGGGGTCCGAACCCCCGCCGCTCGATCAACCAGTGGTGGGCGCAGAACGACCCGCTGCGCACGGAGATGCCGGCGTGCGCCAGGAACGCGGCCAGCCGGTGTCCGTCGACCCGCTCCGGCAGGATCGAGATCACCGGCGTCGGCGCGTCGCCGATCATGCGCAGCCGCGGCAGGGCGGCGAGCCCGTCGTACAGGCGCGTCGCGAGACGCTGCTCGTGCACCTCGAGCGACTCGCCGGCGGCGCTGCGGAACCCGGCCAGCCAATCGAGGGCGGCGCCGAAACCGATGATCTCGGCCCACGCCTGCAGGCCGGGCTCGAGGCGGGTGTGCGGATCGGGCAGCAGGGTGAAGTCGTCGGCCGAGACGGCGCTCACCTGGCCGCCGCCGACGATGACGGGATCCAACGCGGTGAGCAGCTCCCGCGTGGCGACGACGACGCCGAGCGAGGGACCGTACATCTTGTGCGCCGAGAAGCAGACCGCGTCGGCGTCGAGACCGCGGAGGGTCTCGAGGGCATGGGCGGCCGCCTGGGCGGCGTCGACGATGACGATGCCGCCGACGCGATGCGCCGACGCGATCAGCTCCGGCAGGTCCGGGGTGACGACGCCCGCGACGTTATCCATCGCCGACACGACGACGATCGCGTCCCGAAGGCCCTCCTCGTCGGTGAGCACGCGGCCCTCGTCGTCGCGCTCCAGGACGATGCGCGGGATGCCGCGGCGACGCGCGGCCGCGATGGTCGACAGGAACACGGCGTTGTGCTCGGTGGCCGTCGTGACGATCCGGGCGTGCCCTCCCGCGGGCAGACTCGCCAGGAGCAGCCCGAGACCGTACGTCGTGTTGAGCGTGAAGGCGCAGGCGTGCCGCCGCGACGTGAGCCCGAGGGCGGCCAGGGTCCGCTCGCGCGTGCGCGCCACCTCGGCATCCACCCGCCGGCCGGCGTCGTACCGCACGCGCCCGCCGCACGCGTTGCTGTGCAGGTAGTAGTCCTGCACGGCGTCGATGACCGGTTGCGGCCGCAGCGTCTGACACGCGGAATCGAGGTAGACCTCGCCCTCGGGAAGATAGGCGAACCCGGGTCGGGCCTCGGCGGCGGCGTCTCGCTGCGCGTCGGCGCCGCGACCGCGTCTGCCGAACAGGCCCTTGCGTTCGGGGCGACCGGCGGCATCCATGCGGCCCATTGTGGTCGGACCACCCGGCCGTGCGCCGCCTCTTCCGCCGTGAAAGATCGAGCGCCGACCCGGCTCCGGCCTCAGAAGAGGCTGCCGATGACGTCCAGCCGCAGCTGGGCGGCGACGGCGATCACCAGGTAGTCCGCCACCACGATCAGCGGCAGCCACGACAGCACCGCCGCCCCGACGCGTCGCACACCGGGCCCGCTCCCCCACACCCCGTCGCGGAGCGTCCAGCCGGCGACGGTCCAGAAGAGCGGGATCGTGACGAGCCAGATCACCATGCACCAGGGGCACAGCGAGCCGTACTCGAAGACGCTCCGGTACGCCAGGACGTGCACGAACACGAAGGCGCCCGCCACGAACAGCCCGTACACGCGCCAGAACCACGACCGCAGACCCGCCGGAGCGGCGAACGCTGCGGCACCCGCGTAGATGGGGCCGAAGAAGAGCATGATGCCGATGATCGAGTTGCTGAACCCCAGCAGGTTGCCGCCGGGCGAGAGCAGGTTGGGGCCGCACGTGACGATCGGGCTGATGCTGCAGCTGATCAGGGGCGTGGCCCCCGTCAGCTGGCCGATGTACTCCAGGTAGAGCAGGAACGCCACGATGCCGCCGGTCGCACCGGCCACGATCCACCAGACGGACAGCGCGCGTCCGGGACGGTGCACGGCGGGGATGCTCTCGCGGTTCATCCCGCCATCGTCCCTCGCCGTCCGCGGCGGGAACCGCCCGATGCGCCGGAGAAAATCAGCGGGCGCGGGGGTGGGAGGTGAGATACTCGTCGCGCAGTGCGTCGACCGTGACGTGGGTGTAGATCTGGGTCGTGGCGACCGACGCATGGCCGAGGAGTTCCTGGACGACCCGCACGTCGGCACCGCCCTGCAGCAGGTGCGTCGCGAACGAGTGCCGGAAGGTGTGCGGCGACACGTGCGCCGTGAGACCGGCGCGCCCCGCCGCGTCCTGGATGATCAGCCACGCCCCCTGCCGCGACAGCGGCGCGCCGCGCGCACCGAGGAACAGGCGCGCGGTCGCGCGACCCCGCCGCGACAGCTCCGGGCGGGCGCGGGCGAGATACGCGTCGAGGGCCGCCCGCGCGTACGAGCCGACCGGCACGATCCGCTCCTTGCGCCCCTTGCCGCGCACACGGATCACCTCGCCGCCCGAGCCCGCGACGTCGTCGACGTCGAGCTGCATGACCTCCGAGACGCGCGCGCCGGTCGCGTACAGCAGCTCCAGCAAGGCCCGGTCGCGCAGTCGGATGATGTCGGTGTCGCCGGTGGCTCCGGGCGCGGGGCCCGCGGCATCCAGCAGCGCCTCGATCTGGTCGATGGACAGTGCCTTCGGCAGTCGCTGCGGCGTCTTCGGCGGCCGCAGCCGATCGCTCGGGTCGGCCTGCTCGATCCCCTCGCGCACCAGGAAGCGGTGCAGCCCACGCACCGACGACTGCAGCCTCGCCAGCGACGTCGCCGCGGGCGGGGGCACGGCCGACGCGCGCTCCGCGGCGAAGGCCGCCACGAGCGCCGGCGTCACCTCCGCCGTCTCCTCGACGCCCTGCGCGGACAGCCACGCGCGGTAGCCGGACAGGTCGCGGCGGTACGCCGCGACGGTATGCTCCGACAGGCCGCGCTCGATCGTGATGTGCCTCAGGTAGGCGTCGATCGCGCGGTCGACCTTCACCGCGAGACCGCGGGTCCGCTCTCGCCGATGGCCCGCGGGCGCCGCGGCCACGGAGCGTCTCCCGCCGCCAGCGTCGACCACGCCCGCGCGCGCGACGCCTGCGCCGCGAGGGCAGCCACGATGAGCGACGGGTTCTGCACGCGCCGGTCGAGGACGGCGTCCACGACCTCGTCGAGGGCGACCCAGCGCACCTCGATGTCGGCCTCCTCGGCCTCCCGGGCGAACGTCTCGTCGGCCGCGCGCAGGTCGCGTGCGAGGTAGATGCGGATGGCCTCGTCGCTGCCGCCGGGCGAGGTCATGAACTCCCCGAGCACGTGCCAGGATGCCGCCACGAGGTCCGCCTCCTCGGCCAGCTCACGCTGCGCCGCGACGAGCGGCGACTCCTCCGCGATGTCGAGCAGGCCCGCCGGGATCTCCCAGTCGCGCAGGCGTACCGGATGCCGGTACTGCTTGATCAGCAGCACGCGGTCCTCATCGTCCAGCGCGAGCACCGCGACGGCCCCGGTGTGGTCCATGTACTCGCGCACGATGGACTCGCCGTTGTAGGAGACCTCGTCGCGGCGGATGTTCCACACCCGTCCGACGAACGGCGTCTCGGTGCGGACGACCGCGGCCTCGACCGGGTCGTCCGCGAGCGGTGAGGCGTCAGTCACGCTCGACCTCGAACAGCTCACTGGCGCGGTGCCGCTCCAGCGCCGCGGCGATGAGGCCGCGGAACAGCGGGTTGGCCTCGGTCGGGCGCGAGCGCAGCTCCGGGTGGGCCTGGGTCGCGATGTAGTACGGGTGCACGTCGCGCGGCAGCTCGACGTACTCGACGAGCCCGTGGTCGGGCGACAGCCCCGAGAACCACATGCCCGCCTCGGCGATCTGGTCGCGGTAGCGGTTGTTGACCTCGTAGCGGTGCCGGTGGCGCTCGCTCGCGCGGCCCGCGCCGTAGACCTCGGCGGCCAGCGACCCCTCGGCGAGCTCGGCCTCGTACAGGCCGAGCCGCATCGTGCCGCCCAGGTCGCCCCGGTCGATGATGTCGACCTGTTCGGCCATCGTGGCGATGACGGGGTGCGTGGTGTCGGGGTCGAACTCGCTCGAGGAGGCGCCCTCGATGCCGGCGACGTGGCGCGCGTACTCGATCACCATGCACTGCAGGCCCAGGCAGATGCCGAGCGTGGGGATGCCCTGCTCGCGCGCGAAACGCAGCGCACCGAGCTTGCCCTCGATGCCGCGGATGCCGAAACCGCCGGGCACGACGATGCCGTCGAGGGCGCCCAGCGCCTTCTCGGCGCCCTCCGGCGTCTCGCAGAGGTCGGACGCGATCCACTTCACCTGGACCTTCGTCTCCTGTGCGAAGCCTCCGGCCTTGAGCGCCTCCGTGACCGACAGGTAGGCGTCGGGCAGGTCGATGTACTTGCCGACGAGGCCGATCGTCACCTCGTGCTTGGGGTTGTGGACGGCGTCGAGCACCTTGCTCCAGCGCGTCCAGTCCACCTCGGCGGCCTTGCCCGACAGCCCCAGCGCGTCGACGATGTAACTGTCGAGTCCCTGCTCGTTGAGCATGGTGGGGATGTCGTAGATCGAGGGCACGTCGACCGCGTTGACGACGGCATCCTCGTCGACGTCGCACATGAGCGCGATCTTGCGCTTGTTCGACTCGGTGACGGGACGGTCGCTGCGCAGCACGAGGGCGTCCGGCTGGATGCCGATGGAGCGCAGGGCCGCCACGGAGTGCTGCGTGGGCTTGGTCTTCTGCTCGCCCGAGGCGCCCATGAACGGCACGAGGGAGACGTGCACGAAGAAGACGTTCTTGCGTCCGAGCTCGTGGCGGATCTGGCGCGCCGACTCGATGAACGGCTGCGACTCGATGTCGCCCACGGTGCCGCCGATCTCGGTGATGATCACGTCGGGCTTCGGCGTCTCGTCGGCCTGCAGGCGCATCCGACGCTTGATCTCATCGGTGATGTGGGGAATGACCTGAACCGTGTCGCCCAGGTACTCGCCGCGGCGCTCGCGCGCGATGACCTGGGAGTAGATCTGGCCCGTCGTGACGTTGGCCGCCTGGCTCAGCTCGATGTCGAGGAAGCGCTCGTAGTGGCCGATGTCGAGGTCGGTCTCCGCGCCGTCGTCGGTGACGAAGACCTCACCGTGCTGGAACGGGTTCATCGTCCCGGGATCGACGTTGAGATACGGGTCGAGCTTCTGCATCACCACGCGCAGTCCGCGCGCCGTCAGCAGATTCCCGAGGGAGGCGGCGGTCAGGCCCTTCCCCAACGACGAAACGACACCGCCCGTCACGAAGATGTGCTTGGTGGTGTCGTTCGAAGTCTTGCCCGCCGTCTTACCTGCTGAATGAGTGTCCGTCACGGGCTTTCATCCTATCAGCCCGGAGTGGGCGAGGCTCAGAAGCTCCCGGGCGTGGTCGAGAGCGGTGGTCGAATCCGACAGGCCGGACAGCAGGCGCGCCATCTCGGCCTCCCGATCGGCGCCCACGAGCGCACGCACGCTCGACGCCGTCACCGAGCCGTCGCCGGACTTCACGACGCTCAGGTGGTTGGAGGCGAACGCGGCGACCTGCGCGAGGTGGGTCACGACGATCACCTGGCTCGTCTCGGCGAGCCGCGCGAGGCGTCGACCGACCTCGATCGCCGCCGCGCCGCCGATGCCCGCATCGATCTCGTCGAACACGAACGTCGGAACCCCGCCGGAGCCCGCGATGACGACCTCGATCGCCAGCATGACGCGACTGAGCTCGCCGCCCGAGGCGGTCTTGGCGACGGGACGGGGCTCCGCGCCCGGATGCGGCGCGAGCAGGATCGTGACGTCGTCGCGGCCGGATGCCGTGGGTGCCGCTTCCTCGACGGCGACGACGACGCGCGCGTCGGGAAGGGCGAGCGCGTGCAGCTCCTCCGTGACCGCGTCGGCCAGGCGCACGGCCGCGGCGCGGCGCGCGGCGGTGAGGCGGGACGCGAGGGCATCGAGGGCGGCGGCGGCCTCGGCCTCCTCCTCCCGCAGGCGGGCGATGCGCTCACCGTCGTCGTCGAGCTCGGCGAGACGGAACGCACCGGTGCGCGCCAGCTCGAGCGCGGCGTCGAGGGTGCCGTGCGCGCGCACCAGGGCGGTGACGGCGGCCCGGCGCTCCTCGACCGCGGCGAGCTCGTGCGGCCCCGAGTCGTCGAGGTCGGCGAGGTACGCGCTCAGCTCGGTGGCGAGGTCGGCCACGCGGTACGAGATGTCGTCGAGGCTCGCCGCGTGACCCGCGAGGATCGTGTCGCTGCGCGCGGCCCGGTCGAGTGCGCGCCGCGCCTCCGTGACGAGCAGCGTGACATCCGGCGCCTCACCGCCGCCGGAGAGGGCATCGTGGGCGATCGCGGCCGCCTGTCGCAACTCTTCGACGTTGGCCAGTCTCTCGGCGCGCTGCGCCAGCTCGAGGTCTTCGCCGGGCTGCGGATCGACCTGCTCGATCTCCGTGAGTTCCGCGCGCAACCGTTCGGCCTCCGCGGCGCGCTCCGCCGCGTGGCCGGTGATGTCCGCGATCTGCGCCGACAGCTCGCGCAACGCGGTGTATGCCTCGCGGTATGCCTCCCACGCGGGGAGGATCTCCGCGGCGCCGAAGCGGTCGAGGGCGTCGCGCTGGGCGGCGCCGGAGCGCAGACGCAGCTGATCGGATTGGCCGTGCACCACGACGAGCTGCTCGGCGAGGTCGGCGAGCACGCCCGCCGGCGCCGTACGCCCGCCGACGCTGGCGCGGCTGCGACCCTCCGCCGTCACGGTGCGCGCCAGGTAGAGCTCGGCGAGGCCGTCGCCGATCGGCTCCACCTCGCCGCCGGCCTCCGCGACGCGGTCGGCCACCGCACCGGCATCCGGCACGACCCACACGCCCTCCACGGCCGCCTGAGCGGCCCCCGCGCGCACGACGCCCGAGTCCGAGCGGGCGCCGAGGAGCAGCCCGAGTCCGGTCACCACCATGGTCTTGCCCGCACCGGTCTCACCGGTGATCGCGGTGAACCCCGGCCCCATCGGGAGGGTCGCCTGAGCGATCACGCCCAGATCGCGCAACGTCATCTGCTCGATCACGTCGAGCCCTCCCCCGCCGCAACGACCGCCGACCCTTCGGTGGGGCCCCGCCAGCCGGTCACGGGGAGCTGGAACTTGCGCACCAGCCGATCGGTGAACGGTGCCGGGTGCAGACGCGCCAGCCGCACCGGCTGAGCGGATCGGCTCACCACCACGCGTGCGCCCGGCGGCAGGTCGTGGGACCGCCGTCCGTCGCACCAGAGGATGCCGGTGCCGTCGGTGCGAGCGAGGACCTCGATCGCCACCGTCGCTTCGGGGCCGACGACCAGGGGGCGCGCGAACAGAGCGTGCGCCGAGAGCGGGACCACCGCGATCGCCTCGACGGTGGGCCAGATCACCGGCCCTCCGGCGGAGAAGTTGTACGCC
This sequence comes from Microbacterium hominis NBRC 15708, assembly GCF_001592125.1. Lineage (GTDB taxonomy): Bacteria > Actinomycetota > Actinomycetes > Actinomycetales > Microbacteriaceae > Microbacterium > Microbacterium hominis. The sequence goes on along the minus strand of NZ_BCWI01000023.1, from coordinate 1,617 downwards.
GTCGAGCCCGTGGGAGTCGCGATGACCACGCCGTCGCAGCCGAAGCTCGACAGCGGGCGGCGGTCGATCTCGATGACGACCTCCATCATGCGCTCGCGCGCGGCCTTCTCGACGGTGGCCTCGTTGAGCGCCCACGTGTCGTAGATCACGGCGCCGTCGGCATCCTTCACGCGCACGGCGAGGGTCATCCGCTCCTCGACCTGATAGTCGCGCGCGATGATGCGGCGCATGGCGTCGTCGATGTCGTCCGGCTCGATCTCGGCGAGGAAGCCGACATGGCCCATGTTGATGCCGAGGATCGGCGCCGTGCCGTCGCGCACCAGTTCGGCCGCGCGCAGGATGGTGCCGTCACCGCCCAGCACGATGGCGAGCTCGACGTCGGCGACGTGCACATCCGTGCCCAGGGCCGCCAGCGGACCGAGATCGGTCAGGGCCGCGACCAGCTCGGGATCGTCCACGGCGAGCACCGGCCGCGCACCGGCCGAGGTCAGCGCGGCGATGACGCGACGAGCGGCCGCGACGGTGTCGTCTCGCCGGGCGTGGGCGACCACCAGGATGTCGCGCGTACGTGTCGCGTCGGTCATACCGCTCCCGTCAGCTCATCGATCGTCCTCAGCCATTCTGTCGGATTGCCGGCCGTCGCCGGGCGGTCGACAGAGTCGGCGGCGATCGGCCGGAGGTGCACGAGGTACTCCCGGTTGCCGTGCGTGCCCGCCAGCGGCGAGGCGATGAGGCCGGCGGTGCCGAGCCCCAGGTCCCACGCCGCCCACAGCACGCCCGCGACGGCGTCGGCGCGGGCGGCCGGGTCGGTGACCAGTCCCTCACGCACCCCCGTCCGACCGACCTCGAACTGCGGCTTGATCAACAGCACGATGTCGGTGGCGGCGCTGACCAGCGTCGCGATCGCCGGGAGGACGAGCCCCAGCGAGATGAACGAGAGATCGGCCACGACCACCTCGGGCACACGATCGTCGCCGGATGCGGCGGCCAGCGCTGCCGGCGTCATGTACCGGACGTTGAAGCCCTCGACGACCGTCACGCCGGGGTCGGCCGCGACGGAGGCCGCGAGCTGCCCGTGTCCGACGTCGACGGCGAGGACGTGCGCCGCCCCGCGCTCGCGGAGCACCTGCGTGAAGCCGCCCGTGGACGCCCCCAGGTCGAGGCACCGCCGTCCGTCGACGCGGATCGGGAAGGCGTCGAGGGCCGCGACGAGCTTGTGCGCGGCACGACTCACGTAGTGGTCCGCACCGGCCACCGCCAGGACCGCATCGTCCGCGACCGGCGTCGACGGCTTCACGACCGGCACACCGTCGACGGTGACCAGACCGGCCTCGATGTCCCGCGCGGCCTGGGTGCGAGAACGCGACAGCCCTCGCGCGGCGAGGGCCGCATCCAACCGCACCGTCACTGGCCGCCGTCGCGCGAGCCGGATTCGAGACGGCGCGCCAGCTCGTCGTGCAGGGCGGCGTAGGCGGCGGCGCGCTCGCGAAGGGGCTGCTCCTCGATCACCTCGAGGGCGGAGAGCAGATCCTCGCGGCGCAGCTGCTGGTCGTCGCCATCCATCGACATACCTCCACGATAGTCGCCGCGACGACGACGGCCGCGTCACGCGACGCG
>NZ_BCWI01000022.1 GCF_001592125.1 Microbacterium hominis NBRC 15708 | reverse complement strand
CACGGGAGGATGATCGCGCGGGCGATCGGACGGCGGCGGCGGACGTCAAGTCTAAGTGGACTTCCTACTCTTATGTAGGGATCTGCCATTTCGCGCGGAATCCTGCTGACGAAACTGCTGCCAATTAGCGTGGAATCCCCGAGTTCTCCGCCACCTTGACCGGGAACCTACAGTAGATGAAGGTTCTCGATTGAAATGACGGATTCTCAGGGGCGGTGTCGTGCACATGTCGGATGCGACAGATGTGTGAGAACGACAGGTTTGACTGGCGAAGCGAAGGGTCTGAGTGACACGTGGGTCTGACTGAGTTGATGGCTGCCGTAGAGAGTGCGCTTGGCTTGAGCAGGGTGCAACCGATCGGGTCCGGAGGACAGAAGATCGTTGCGACTGCCGACTTCGGTGGACACCCCGCGATCGTGAAGATCGTGTTGATCCCTCCAGGACCGAACGGTGTCATGGCGCTCGAGAGAGCTCACCGCGAAGTTGAGCTGCTCGCTGCCGTCGAGTCCGATGCTGTTGTCAAAGTGTTGACCGACGCTGTCGAGATCGGGGACGCTCCGGATGCGGTCTGCTGGGTAGAGGAATTGCTCGAAGGCGATGACCTTGAGAACCATCTCGTAGCCCAGTGGGATGAGGACGCGGTGTGGGTGCTGGCGGAAGATCTCGCGACCGCGCTCGCGGCATGTCACGAGCAAGAAGTGGTTCATCGGGACTTGTCGCCGCGCAACATTCGACGGCTCCCCAACGGCCGATACGTCGTCATGGATCCGGGCCTTGCACGGCACCTCGCGCGAGCCGCGATTACGGGCTACATGCAACCTGGAAGCTTCGGGTGGATGTCTCCCGAACATGTGCCGGGTGGTCGCGCCGTCCCGGCAAGCGATGTCTTTTCGATTGGGGTTCTGCTGTTCTGTGCGCTGACTGGTGAGCTGCCGGTGCCGTACGCCTACGACGACCCTGACTACTTCCGGCGTCTTGCGCACGATCAGGCTTCGTCGGTGCGGACTCTCCGACCAGATATCTCGGATGCACTCGTTCGACTCGTTGACCGCTGCCTCGACCGCCAGGCGGCAAGGCGGTTTCTCGATGGGGAAGAACTGCTCACTGAAATTCACTCGGCTCGGGGAGGCAACTGATGGCTGGTGTACTGATCCACGATGGTCGTCGAATTGGGCACCGGTCGTGGACGGTGTCCGCTGTAGATCAGGGATTTGCTGCGGGTGCCGTGCTCACGCCGTTCTCAACTCCTCGCATCTCGCGGCCGCGACACCCGAACGCGCGCGAGGTCGCTGATGATGTGCGGAGCGTTGGTGGAGAGGTGCTGTTCGATGTCATGACGCATGCGCGGCAGCTGCCAACGACGAACAAGACTGACTTCTACGACGAATGGGAGCTTTGGGGAGGCTCCGGGCGTGGATTGGCCACTCCGGCGATGAGGCTCGAGCACGTTGAACGCGTGTTTAGGTACCAGGGTTCGCTGGGCGTTCCATTGCTGACGCCGACCCTCGCGCTCACCTCGCCGACATCACCAGAAGCGAATCATGTCCTTGAGACTGCGAGCTTGGCTCGCGGTTTGGATGCTGGGGCGTGGCAGTCGCTCGCGGGTACGCACAGCTTTTGGTCCTCAGGTCCAGAGCTTGATGCGTTCGTAGGCACACTTGCCGGCCTGCGCGCCCCGGCGTGGGTACTTACTCTCACGAACCTCGTTGTGACCGACGGGGTGCCCGATTTCGGCAACTCCGAAGCCCACCTTGGCTTCGTGCGGACGGTGCACTCGCTCTCCCTTCGCTCTCGGGTGGTTATCGCGCACGCGGACTATATGGGGCTGCCCGCCGTTGCCGCGGGTGCCGACACAGTCGGCAGTGGATGGGATCGTGGACAGAGATTCTTCGATCCGTCGAGCTTCCGCTTTGATTCAAACCCTGGACCGCGCATTCCTGCCTCGTACGTAACGCAGGGCGGGTTGCACGCGGTGCTGCGACGCGACGTGGCTGAGGCCATAGAGCGCTGGAATCCCGCCCGAGCGCATGCCATTCGAGGAGGGGTCATGCCAGCGAGCGACAACGTGGAGCGAATGCATCACCTCGACCAGCTCAACGGTGTCGTACGCGACGTCAGCGCGATCACAGATCGATCGAGTCGCGTCGCGGAGATGCGTCGACGGTATGCGACCGCGGCTAGTGACTTCGACGACATCATGCAGAACGTGCCAGGCATTTTGCGGCAGAACGACAAGCGCGCGTGGTGTGAGGATCCGGACGCGCTTGTCGAGACCTACGCGACTGCTGAGGGACTCTAGGCGGAGTCGCTGCGACGCAACGACGCTCCGATGTCGGACGAGAGCTGTTCAGACAAAGCAAGGCGACGGCCCGGATCGGGACGACCGATCATCGGCCGCACGATCCACGAATCGCCGATAGCCAGACCGATTCGCAACGCTCGGAATCGCGTGCGGACCGCCGCTAGGTTCGGAGGCTCTACGAGCAGCACGACGCCGGCAGCGTCGGCCCAGGACGCGTATCTCATCGCTTGCGAAAGGCCCTTTCTCCAGTCATCGACCTTTGCTTCCAGAGCATAAGATCGCCCGATCGGATCGAAGCCGTGCCGTCGCCGGTATCCGCTCCCGACCTGCTCTGCAGCGCCGGCGCGGCAGAGCGCCCTTAGCCGAGTCAGCGCCTGACGATCGGTCATCCCAACCGCCCTGGCGACGTTCGCTGCGCTCCTCGTCAAACGCGGAGACAATCTTGCGAGCACCGCGCTGTCCGCCTCTGACGTGATGTATGGGGCGCCGAGTTCGGTGCGCTCGATGAACTTGTCAGCGACGCGCGTGACTGCCAGCAGATCCACGACGCCACGCGCACCCCGGAACTCCGGCGCCAATACCAATCCCTCCGCTGCGCCAGGCAGCCGCAGAGCGATCGATCGAAGTGCAGGCTCGAGATCCCGCTCGCGCACCGGAGCGAAGCGCCTGCCACGTTGCGCGGACTCGCTCAGCTCGGTGACAGTGGGGACTGGCGAGAACATCCGTTCAGCGTAGTCGCGTCGACAGTCGTCAGCTGGCGAGTTCGGCGAGATCGTCGTCGATGCGGCGATCCCGTGGAGGACGTTCCGCTGGTACCGCAAGCAGCAGCACATGTCGGGGTCGTACTGGTCGGCGACGATGCAGGATCCGGTGGGGTACGAGTCGCGACTGGAGTATGCGAACTTGCTCCTGCTCGACTTCGACCCCAGCGTGACGTGGATCCTCTCCCAACCGTTTCTGATGCAGGGCGATGATCGCGGCAGGACGCGCAAGCACATCCCCGACTACCTCGTCGCCCACGCAGACCAGGGCGTCTGCGTCGTCGACGTGAAGCCCGCGGCAAAGCTCGGGCTACCTACAGTGCGCGACTCACTGGAGTGGTCGCGACGCGAGATCGAACGACACGGGTGGGAGTATCGCGTTCTCACCGAGCCCGATCGAGTCATGTTCACCAACGTGCAATTCCTTGCCGGCTTTCGGCGGGAGTTCCAGTTCCGTGCCGATGAGCTCCGCGCCGCTGTGCGGGCCTTGACCGGCCCGATGACGTTCGGAGAAGCGGTCCTTACCGTGACGCCGATCGCGGGCGACGCCCAGTTCGCTCGTTCCCTCGTGCTGCATCTGCTGTGGAAGCGGCAGTTGCGCACAGACCTGTCCTTTCCGCTGAGCACCACACACCTGTTGGAGAAGCAATGAGCATGTCAGAACGCCTTCATGTCCGTTTCACGTTCGCCTGCGAGCTGTCCGACTATCCGGACGCGGCCTGAGCGGGCGGGAACGTCGACATGAGTGCTAAGTGGACCCTCCAAGCCGGGACTGACCTCATCTACGACGGTGAGGCGTGCACGGTCACCGAGATCGCCGACGGTGCGATCGTCGTGCGTGACCGAGCCGGGCGACACCGCCGTCTACGAATGGCCGACGTCCTCCGTCCCGCGCAGGAGGGCGGGCTGGCTCGCATCCCAGGTCGTCTCTCCGCGCCGAGGTGGGCGCGTCGCGCGGTGAAATTCCTCCATCGGTACACCCGTGAGCACGGCGAACCGCCGACGTTCCGCGAGCTGTTCACCGAACTCGCCACCCAAGACCCCAACCACGCAGATCATGAGATGGCGTGGTCGTCACAGGCGGTCCGGGGTGTCGCGATGGTGCGTTGGCGCAGGCAGGGATGGGTGCGATACCGGACCGAGACCCGGACTCTCCGATCCGGTCCTAGCGTGAATGATCTGTTCCCGGCTACCCGTTCGCCTCGTCGTGAGGGAGGGCGTCGAGAAGCTGCTCGAGAACGATGACGAGCTCGTTGTATCCCTGCATGTGTCGAACAGCGCGTCTGATCCCGGTGTCTCGCCGTCAACGACATCGGCGAGCACCGCGCGCCCTTCCCGAGTCGCGGCCTACAGGCGTGTCTCGATGCCCGGCAGGCTACGAATCCACTCGTCGATGACGGTGAACCGTATGGGTGTGAAGTCGTGCGCGTCGACGCCGACGTGGAACTCGTGCCCTCGCGGGCCGTGGTCGCGGGCGTGGGTGTGGCCGTGCAGTAGCGGGACACCATTGTCCCAGCGGGGGCGGTGGGTGGCGTGGCGGTCTGACTCCTGCGAGTCTCCCTTGTAGGGGTAGTGGGAGGCGAGGACCCGGTAGCCGCGGCGGGTGCCTTCGATGACCTCTGGGAGGACTATCCAACCCGCGGCTTCGTACAGGGGCGTGAATCGTTCGATCGCGCGTTTTGATTGGGTGGCTGGTGAGACGCGGTCGTGGTTGCCGGGGACGAGGAACCTGCGCCCGTTCAGCTGAGCGGTGATGCTTACGGACTCCTCGATCGGTCCGAGGGAGAGATCGCCAAGATGAAGGACCGTGTCGTCGAGGCCGACCAGCGCATTCCACCGTCGCACCAGTTCCGCGTTCATCTCGTCCACCGTCGTGAACGGACGCTTGGCGAGCTCGCTGATGCGCGCGTGACTGAAGTGCGTGTCCGACGTGACGAAGTCGACCTGATCGAAGTCAAACCGCGGATACTCGCTCACTGTCACCCCTTCAATCAGTCGATCTAGCGGAATCCAGTCGAATCTAGCGTTTCGCTAGACCGCACTAGATATTCCTAGATCTCATCGAGGTCGATCCCGAATTGCTTTGCGACATCGTCGAGCGGCTCCTGGTCCATGCTGACCCGATCACGTACGACTCGCTCGATTTCGCGATCCTCTATCGTCCGAATGAGCTCGTTGAGTACCCGGTCGACATTGCCTCCGGCGTCGGCGAGTGACGCGATGTGGCGGGCTGGGTCGGCGAGTGGGTAGAGCCGTTGCCACGGGTGGTCCCCATGCCGCGCGATCGCGACGGCTTCTCTGGTGTAGGAGCGTTCGTCTCCGGCGACGAGCCAGCGCTCTTCTCCCTCCGCAGTGATGAAGAAGTCGACGACGCACTCACCGCACGGCATTTTGTAGATTCCCGGTTCGGTGGGGTCCGTTTCCGTTGCGTCCGCGATCATCTCGCGAATCGCCTGCCGCCAGTCGACGTCTCGATCGTCACCGTCCATGTTTACCCTCCTCATGCCGAACAGAAGACCCTCTCATCTGGCGTGATCGACGTCTACACGAGTTTTCGACGGAGGAGCCCGGGAACCGAGTCACGAACGCGGTGGGTCGGCGACCATGTCCCGCTGATGCGCTCCACATATCTGTCGTCGTGGCGGCCAACCATGCGCCCGCCAGGGGAAGGTCACGGCTCGAGAATGACACCGATGGCAGTTCGACGATCTTCATCGGGCAGCCCTTGGATCAGTCCGAGGAGGTAGCTGGACGTGACGGGGTGACCGTAGTTGCGCGCGAGCTCGTGACGCCGTTGCCGGACGGCCGAGGAGAGTGCGTGTGGCCAGCCGTCCCCGAAAGCCGTGCGGAGTCCGCGAGCGACGAACGGGAAGGTGGAGGCGGTTTGCCAGGGTTGCGAGAGAAGCGTCTGAGTGACGTGTATCTGGTTGCCTTCTCGGCGTTCTCCGACGTCGAGGTCGGTAATGAACTCACCCAGTATCTGTGACCATCCCTGGAGGGCTTCGGGCTGTGAATCTTTCGCCGCGCGGTCGAGGGCTGCGTTGATCAGGTCGAGTTTCTCGGGAAGGTGGCTCGCGCCGCTGTGGCGCAGTGCCTTTGCGGTGCCTAACGGTTGCCACGAGTCGAGGTCGAGCGCGAGCGCGTAGGTGGTGGCATCGAAGGGAACGCCGATTGCGTAGTCGTGCACGAGCTTCGCGGAGATCGCAGCTTCCGCTTCGCCCATCTGTCCGGTTTCCGCGATCGCGGCGATCAGCATGGGTGTGCCGAAGGCGTCGATGTTGAGCTCGACAGCGAGGCGTCGGGTCGCGGCGTCGTCGCACCAGAAGGGGGTGCCGGTGGCGTGGGCGAGAAGCAACGCGGATGTCCAGGCGCCATCGAGCTGCCGCAGTTGATGAAGCTCCTCTGGCAGCACGTTGGGCAGATCCGCGCGCTCAGATTGACGCAGCAGTCCTAGCAGCGCGTCAAGTATCTCCGCGTCCCGCTCGATGGTGGCAGCGTCCCTGAAGACGAAGGTCCGAGACCGGGCGCCGCTGGTGGGAACGAAGGTCGCTTCGCTGCTTCTGGACATCGTCTGCTGCGCCTGGCGGGCGTCAAGAAGCTGGGCGAGCGCCGTGCGCAAAGTCGGCAACGCCGGCAGGATCAATGCGGAGTGGTCGGCGCCGAGCAGAGCGAGCGTAATGAGCGCTGTTGCATCAACGACCGGTGCTTCGGCCCGGGCGCGCCTGGCCGCGGCTATCTCATCGACGCCCTGCAGGGAGCCGATGAAGCGAGGGCGCTGCCGACTACGGATGAGGACTTCGGTGTAGGTTTTGCCCCAGAATCGGGATGCTGCCCCGATCGGGAGAGTGCCGCGATCAAGACCTTCATCCAGTTCGGAGGAGTCAGGGTGGGGGCCCATCGCTTGATCGAGAAGATCGAGAAGTTCTTCGGGGTCGTCTGAGTCGAGGTCGGTGAGGATCTGGAAACCGGGATCGTCGGGGTAGTTCGCTTGGAGCTCGCTCAAGATTGTGTCTGCGGAGAACCCGTCGGAAATCTCGCGGATGGGTGCGAGTGCCAGTGACGCCACAGCGGCAGACCGAATCGGCGGGTCGTTGGAGAAGCGTCGGATGACATCGACGGCGTCAGAAACCGGAGCCATGTCGGTTCCGTAGGATTTGAAGGCCTCCAGCCACATAGTGGCCTCCGCAGGCGTGCGAGGCTTCAGCGGGATGGGGTGAGCGCACAGGGAGGTGTAAGCGGCCTCCGGCTCGCCTGCGTGAAAGTGCGCGCCGATGAGAGCCCACCGAGCGTCGTCGTGGTCCGGGATGTCGGCGAGCAGTCCCTCGGACGCGAGGGCGGCTTCGACCCAGTTTCGAGACTGATATGCCACCTCGATCAGAATCCTGTGTGCGCGTTCCCGGTCACCCCAGTTGGCACCTCCAGCTGCCAGGGCGCGCGATGCGAGCGCGGCGGCTTTGGACAGTTCACCTAACTGAATGCGGCCGATCGCGGCGCGAAGCCAGTCGTCGGCGATGTTCCACTTCTCGGCGGCCCGCTCAGCGAAGTGGGCAACTTCCGCCGTGCGGCTCTTATCCATGTACCAGGCGATGAGGGCGTGAGCGACGCGCATGCTGTCTTGAATCAGCGAACGTGCGCGCTGCTCAGCTGACGGAGATCCGCCGTACAGCTCCGCGATCAGTTCGACTTCGCCGGCGAGGTCGGCGTTCAGCTCACCCATCTCCGCCACCCATGGGTGCAGCTGCCCCTGCAGGGCAAGCCGGAAACAGAGCGAGGCCTTCTCGGTGAGATCATCTGTCTCATCGACCACCTCGGCCCAGAGTCGCATCGACGTTTCTGTATCGAAGGAGAGCTCCGCTTCGCGCGCGTCGACTTGCAGCAGCAGTCGACGGGGAAAGGTCTCATCGATGAGCCTGCGTGCGTCGTTGAGGCGCCCGAACTCCACCAGCAGCAATACCTGCAGTTCACGAACTTCTTGATGAGCCCGCTCCGTGTCGGTGGCTTCGCTGTCGGGGGACACCAGAGCCCATGCTGCGTCGGTGTTGGCTAACGCCATTTGAGCGCGCACGGACAGGGCTAGTGCGCGGCCACTGTCCAGGCCCCAACGGATCTGCTGCGCGCGGATCGTACTTGCCATCTGCAGCGCGAGCGCAACGTCAGTGCCATGAGTGCGGCGCGGTTCCGTGTAACTGCGGCGCAGCAGCGCGTCCGTGGCGTTCAGCCCTGCGCCGAGGTGACCATGATCCTCGAAGGCTGCGCGCCCTTCTGCGATGGCGAGGTCGTACTCGCCCTGCGCCTCTAGGAACTGTGTGCGGAGCATGCTGCGGAAAGCGCGTTGATAGGCGGTGGTGGGATGCCAAGCGCCCAGTGATTGCAGCCGCTTGTCGGGCTCATCGGTAGGCCCGACCGCTCGAACAAGCGGGTCGTCGAGGACATCGGCGAGTTCCGCTCGGAAGCTGGTGTCGTTCTGATCGCCGTGCGCATAGAAGCGTCTCAGTTTCAGATATCCGCGCGGTGAGCCGCCGAGTTCAATCGCGCGATCAAACCAGTTGGCCGCGATGGCGCCGTCGGTGGAACTCGAGGCGTGGGTCAGCTCAGCGAGCCAGGTCGCCAGCCGGGCATCTTGCGGCAACCACGGCGGGGGACTGATGTTCCAGTCCCCGAGGATCACGAGCCGATCCGATCCGCTGAGCTCCCGCGCGATTCGCACGGCAGTCTCGCCGAGAGTCGCTCGGAGTTCGACGATGTCCTCCCTCAGCGGGAGAGAGTAGGCCTCAAGTACGGACTCGAAGGAGTTCGCGGCGCCGCCGGCCCCGGCCCGCCCCGCACGATCCAGTCTGGCTGCGAGCATCGTCAAGCCGGCGCTTGAGTCCGACGTTCTCGTGTACGCGAGCCATCCCAGACGTACGAGCAGCTCCCCGTCGTGGGTGACGTCCTCTCCAGCCCAGAGATCGACGCGCTTGAGTTGATCAGCGGCGCGTTTAAGGGCAGCGTCGTTGCCGCTTTGTAATGCCTCCAGCAGGCCACTCTCGCGCAACGCACGGCGCAGCTGACCCGGATTGACGGTCAACTCCTGCTGCCGCAGGTGGCGCTTCAACGTGCGGGCTGCACGCCAGTGCGGCGTGAGACGGAGAAACCCCCACCGGCTCAGGTTCAGTCCCGGCCCCGTGAGGAGACCTATCGGATCAGTCACTCGTATCCCCCTCTCACGTGACATTGACAGTAGCGAGGTTGTCCGACAGTTCGAGAGGATCTGAGCGTGCGAAGGTGGAACCGACGCTCGGTGTGTGCACATCTACGATTCGACCTCCACGGTCAGGGTGGATTTCGTTGAAGAGCGGGCGACTCTACGAGCGAGGAAGAAAGAGCAATAAGGAGCGATCAATGTCCAACGACGTCGGACGGTCCCTTCCACCACTGCGCACACGCCTGCAGCCGTTCCTTGAAGACATCGGCTCACCGTTCACAGCGGAAGACGCGTCACTAGACGAATGGCGGGCCGCGTTGAGGGCCGCTGGTCCGTTCCGGGGTAGCGAGCGTTGGAGGGCGGCGGTTCATGTCGTCAGCACTGCTCCCGGAAGGACGCCTCCCGCTGGCGTTGCGGACCGCGCAGATCGACTACTGCAGCAGCGTCGGGCTGTGAAGGCGTACGTGGGTGCGCTAGCGGAAGCGCACCGAGAGGAGGTGTGTGACTTCATCCGGGCGACACGAGCGTCCACAGGTGAGGGGCCACTGTGGCGTGAGGTTGCGAGCCGCTTCGGCGTGGACACCCGAGCGGACATGCGCCTCTTCATTTGGCACCTTCGCAAACTCGGCGCAGTGAAATTCACACACGATCGCGGCTCACTCGATATCGCCGACCCGGCCACCGCAGCCGTGGAAGCGCAATGGCCACACTCAAAGTGGGCGCAAGTGATCCGTGAGCACGCGGCCAGGGAGTCACCCGCTCGCGAGGACTGACGCGGTGATCGCGTGACCCGCTTCGGCGTCGGATGGTCCATCCCACTCGCGTGGTGGTCGCCGGCGGCGGCCCTGAACCCGCAGCGATGGGCCGAGCGATCGTGGAGGCGATGTGATCTTGTGGGTGAGTTCGTTCGCGATAGGGACGCGGGCGGTGGCTCGCTGGGTAGCTTGAGCACGGCCGGTCGGCCTTGTGATGCTCCCTCCTTCGCGCCAGGGCGACCGGAGCTGTCGTGCGTCAGCCCTCGTAACGGTGGCGTCGCCGGTCTGGCGGGGGTCTTGGTTGGACGTGACGCGGGAGCGGTAGGCCATGGCGGAGAGGGAGTTGGCTCAGCCGTTTGGGGTGTCGCCGTCAACTTTCGCGACCGGAAGCTCCAACCGATCATGAACAGCATCGAGTATCGCGTGACGGAGATCTCTTTCGTCGACAACCGCAACCAGCGGCGGACCACGGATGAACACGCCGTTGCCTCTCCCGGCGGAGGCAGCTTGCCGGGAGCGTCCGGCTAGAGAATGCAGGCACTGTTGGCTTCGCGCCGAACCGCCCGACCAAAGTGCCAGGCGTCGGAGACCTGCCGATCCTCTCCGCGGTTTCGGCAATGATCGACAGGATCTGGCGAGCTTGCAGACCCTTGGAATCTGATGGGCATGGCGCGCCGCCTCACGGGCAACGGCGCGCAAAGATGTTGGCAAAGGAGCATGCCGAGAGGGGATCCATGGCCAAGATTCGAGTTCACGAACTCGCGAGCGAGCTCGGTGTCGACGCCACAACGGTACTTGCGCGGTTGAATATCCTTGGCGAGTACGTGAAGAGTCCGTCATCCACCATCGAAGCGCCAGTTGCTGCGAAGGTGAGAGCGACTTTCGGAGTGCGCACACCGCTGCCCGCACCTCGGCCCTCGCCCATGCGCCGTGACCACATAGACCCCTACGTGGACAGCCCCACCTTCGATCCCACTGCGCCGTCGTCACGGCAGCACGGGTGGCGCGCGGGCGCAGTGCCCGTGCCGCGTCACCCCGATCTGCTCAAGAACATCCAGAAGACCGGGCAGCGGTTTCCGGCCTTTAATGATCACCTCGACGCGCTGCGTAGTCTCGGGTCACAGGTCGTGTATGCCGGACTATGCAAACAGGATGGTTTCAAAGACTGCGTGATCGTGCACGTACGATTCAGCGGCGCAATCGAAGCTGGCTTCGGATTCACGCGAGAAGTGATGCTGTTCTACAGTCCGCACGAGGACCTGCAGGTCCGTACGTTCGAGGCAGCCGCTCGCGAGGTGGCGAAGAAGGACCAGCCTGTCACGCCAGACATCTTCTTCATGTGGTCGCCAGATCAGCGACTCGCGATCAAGCTCAATGACTGGTCTCGACCGTCGAAGCTTGCCATCCCTTTCCTGACCGATGATGAGGATGAGCTGTCCCTCATCACGCTGCTGCGCAACCACATCTACGCGCGGGATCTCTTCTACATGACGACTCCGGTCTTCGGGGCGAGCTTCTTTGGCCGTCGCACCTTGTTGCAATCGCTGCGCGACGATGTCTTCAACCAGCAGGTGACAGGACTCTTCGGGCTGCGGAAGTCCGGCAAGACGAGCATCCTCATGCAGCTGAAGGAAGAACTCCACGACGATCACATCGTGACCGTGCTGATGGATCTCGAAGCTTTTCCCTCGCCACCGGAGGACCCCACCGACGACATTGTCAGCGATCTGCGCCGCCGACTGATCGCTGAACTAAAGACTCACGGGCTTCGCACCCAGGAGCTTTCGCAGCTGCCCGATCGGCCATCCATCCTCGAGCTGAGGAACGCTCTGCAGGTTATCCTCAAGCATTTGTGGAAGGACGGCTACCGGATTCTTCTGCTATTGGACGAGATCGAGTATCTGACTCCCGCGGACCGGATCGACATTGCAGAAGGCGATATGCCGCGCGTAGCCCAGCTGCTGGCTGCGATGCGCAGCATCGTTCAAGAGTCCGACAACTTCACCTTCGTTCTCTCTGGGCTGACCAGTGCCATCGTCGAAGGTGGTCGACTCTATGGGCGCCCCAACCCGCTGTTCTCGTGGGCCAAGGCTGTCTATGTGAAGCCGCTGGAACGTGAGGAAGCTGACGAGCTCGCGAGCACCGTGGGCGGAAAGATGGGGATACAGATCGAGCCTGGCGCGCTGGAAGCTCTCCACGAGGCGTCCGGCGGACACGCGTATCTCTACCGAAACCTCAGCTCTGCAGTTGTCGCACACCTACCCACGGATGTCTTCCAACGCACCATGATCCGCTCAGCGGTGCTGAGCGAACTGGACGACTGGAAGAGCCGCGTTCAAGGCAACATCGAAGAGATGGTCCAGCACGTCAAGCGCTACTACGCGACCGAGGCAGTCATGCTCGAGCTGCTGATGGACGACCCTGGGGACTTCAAAGAACTCGCCCCCAGCGAGCATGTCGCCGTGCGCCGACTTAAGGATCTCGGCTTGATTCATGAGCGCGACGGGGAATACCAGCCGAGCGTCATCTTGGAGCTGGTGTGAGCGCCGTCGACTACTCAGGATGGGTGGATCTCATCCACCAGAAGGCTGAGCAGCTGCGTGTGGTGTTCCTGCAACTCGGGTCCACCAATGAACCCGCCCGCCGCGCTCTGACCTCGTCGCACCCGAGGGTGCAGACCGTCCACGACTACATGAAGCCCGACTGGGAGCGTGTTGAAGGCACGCTCCTCGTAGACAGGATGGAGACTCTCGCGGTTGCCAACCCCGATGTCGCGATGGGCGCGTTACGAGAACGCGTCTTCGCCGACGTCGACGCCGGCACCCGTGTCGTGCTGCTCTCGAGGGCGCCTCGAATCGCGTACCCCGCGGTCGTGGGTAGCTCGCTCCTCGATGACGCAAGCTTCGCGCACGCGCCAGTCGTCAAATCGAAGGGGCCGGAAGGATTTCCAGCATGCGTAGAGGACGGCGCGGATCCCACGCCGCTGTTACGAAGTGCATTGAGCGAACTCGGACCCGAGCTTTGCGCGTCGCTAGACAGAGCCCTCTACGAAAGCATGCTCACCGGAGACAGCGCCTTGAGTACGCTTTCCGCGCGAGAGCTGGAGGCTCTCGACGGAGCCGGAATCACCGCCCCGAACGGCGTGAGTCGAAGCTGGAATTTCGTTGCACATCTCGACCCCCTGAAGTCAGCACTCGGTGACGTTCTCTCCGATGATCTGGATCCTCAGTACCAGCTCAGCGATGTCAGCGCGGGCCTCTGGAAGATCGAGCGGATCATCCGCCGCGAGATTCGTCAGCGCGCGGTGGCCGCGTGGGGCGGGAGTTGGCGGCAGCAGTGCCTCAACGCGAGCCTCACCCAGAAGGTGTTGGAGCGCGCGACAGAGGAGGCGTACCTCGCGGCGACCACCATCAAACACCTTCGAGACCCGCTCGAGTGGCTCTCGCTCGGGGAGCTGCTGCAGTTGAAGGACAGAGCGGAAATCGGAGACCTCGGCCTCAACGCCGCGTTCTGGCGTCGCTTCGGCGCACAAATCATGCCCATCCGCAACCGCCTCGCCCACATGCGAACGCTTCGGCCAGAAGACGCAACCGACGTGGTCAAGTGGCAGCGCGTCCTTGAACTTCGGCTGCTGCAGTCTGGCGACGGCGCCGTCAGATAGGACGAAGATCGCTGTCGCTAGGGTAAAGGTGTGTTCTTGTTCATCGATGCCAATGTGATCGTCGGCAATCCGCTACTGCGTGGACGCCAGTGGGATGCGGTCGCGGATGCAGTCATTGCAGGCATGCTCGACCTGTATGTCTCCGAGCTGGTTGTTGATGAGGCGGCAGCGAGGTATCGCGACGCGGCATCGATGCGCGAACGTGCGGCGACGAGATCATTGAAGGAGTGGCCTCCGGCTGCCCGGGAGCTGGTCACGCGAGCAATCAGTGCTTCACAAGTCTTCTCTCGCGACTACGAAAAGCACCTGCGGGCGCGGCTTGATCAAATCGGGGCCGAGGTTATCGACTACCCCCAGCCTGACCACCGGGACATCGCAGCTCGGGCCATCGCCCGATCAGCCCCATTCGATAGCGACGGTAATGGATACCGTGACGCCCTGCTCTGGCTCAGCTTCCTGGACTTGCTTCTCACCACAGAGCCGGAGGACCCCTACGCGTACTTCTTGTCCGCGGACAAGCGCGCATTCGGGCCCCAGCGCCAGCGTCAACTGTTCGAGGAGATTGATGGCCTGGAAGTCGAGTGGAAAGTTCAGATCCTCGCGAGCATCGCCGACTTCAAAGTACCGGGGCAGTTCTTGGACGAGGAGGGAGCACTCGACGCCATCCAGGAACGTCAGCTTCACGACGCTATTGAAGGAGCCCTCCTTGCAGGCGGGACGCCGAACGATTTCACTCACGTACTCGCCAAGCGGGCGGGCTTCGACGCCGCTGACATTTCGGAGGTGCTCACGCTCGATGTCCACGCGGAGCGTGTCCAGGTCGAGCGTAAGTCCCGCGAGATCTGGATCAACTACGCCGCGGCGGCCACCTGCCTCGTCAAATTTGAGAGCATCGAGATCCTCGATGAAGACGCGGGTGAGTACGCCACTGACCGAGATGACGCTGTCTGGTTCCTGGAGCTGAACGGGGACGCATACTCGTCCAGGGCCCGTGTCGATGAGGTCGCATCGCTGCGCCTCGTATCAGTCGAGGGCGACCTCGCAAGCACACGCTAAGAATCTGCCATTTCGCGTGGAAAATCGAGCTCGAAGCCACTGCCAACTACCGTGGAATCGCGGCGATCCCGGCCATCTCGAACGGGAACCTACAGTAGATGTAGGCGCCGTCTCGGTCGCGTCCACGATCATTTCGCGGACCAGATGTCTCCAGTCGGCTTTCTGAGCGTCGACGTTCATGCTGACCTCCCCACGCACAACGCATCCGCATCTCATCTCGCGGGGTCGATCTCGACAGGAGTTTCCGGTGTAGGGCTCCGGGGGCGGTTGTCGTTGACCACCGTGCTGTCGAATCCGCGCGTCAGGTTGTGGAACGTGAGGATGGCGTGGTCCGCCTGCTGCGCGGGGGTGACGTGTAGCAGCGGATCGTTCTTCGTTGCGACGCTCCGCTCGGTCGGCGGGAGCTTCGGCAACCTGAGCTCATCCCCGCGAAGGTCGGAACCGTCCTCGCGGGACATCACGCCGTCACGGTCGTGCATCGACTTTCACCACACCTAGAGGAGGCCGCCGAGCTTCTGCTGCGCTTCCTGCTCCTCGTCGCCGTGACGCTGAATGTACTTGCCCACCAGGCCTGCGAAGCGGTGGAAGCCGTCCGTCGTCATGCGATTACCCTAGGGTCCGCTTTGCCGGTCGCGCGGTAGCCGTCGGTGACCCAGTCGCGGGCAGCCTGTTGTTTGACGCTGGAAGGACGACCGTTGACGCGACCGAGGCGGCGCTCACTTGACACTCGACATATCGTCACCGCAATAGCAGGCGCTGAGGATGAGTCGCACAATGCGGAAGATCGACCCTGGCGGTGACCCCACAGTTCGTGAGATCTCTCTGCCCCGATTCTGTCGTTGCGCGTCGCCCGCGCCGGGTGACGCGGGAGTTACCCGCGAACGCAGCGTGTCGGCTCTGGGCGACTGATCTGACCTTCGTGCCGAGCTGGGCCGGAGTCGCGTATGTCTGCTTCATCATCGACGCCTACTCGCGGATGATCGGGCAGGGGGATACGCATCACACATGCGCACCGTGATGCTCCTCGGCGCGATCGAGATAGCGAGGTGAAGTCGCGGCGATCATCACGGCGACCCCGATTTCGCAGCGACGCCACGTGTCAATTGACGTCAATTCGCTACGGCGAACTACTCGCCGAGATCGGCGCTACGCCCTCGATCGGAATAGGCGGCGAGAGTTCAGACAACTTCATGGCCGTGACGGTCAACGCAATGTGGCGAGGGCGTCTGATTTGGATGTGCATGAGACTCTGCATACGGTGGTTGGGTCGCGCCTTGGGCGGGACATCAAGAGAAGTGCGCTTGCCAAAGGCGTCGCTTCGAGGCAGAACTAGCGAAGGGCCAAGCGATGAACGAGGAACTGCAGACCGTTGAGATCGAGGTTGAGAACGCCGAGAAGGTCCTTCTCCCGGCGTACATTCCGACGATCGAGGAGACGTTCAAGGCCAGTGGTGCCCACCGACAGGGCAACGTCTTCTGAAAGAGGATTCAGTCACAATGCGGAGCCCTCGAGAGGATCTTCGCGTACCCGATGCCGAGGCCGATTTGTATCTTGTCGGCCTCGGCATCGGTGGGTTCGATCAGCGAACGGTCGAGGCCGATCGGATCCTGAGGAGCGCGATGACTGTACTGCACCTGACGGCGTTCGATTCTGAGCTCAGAGCGCTGGCAACAGGGAGTGTGCGCAACCTAGCGGACGTCTACTTCAGCGGAGGTGTGGCGAGCGACGTTTACGCTCGAATGGCCGAAGAGATTGAGACCGTAGTGAACGATGTCCGCGGACTCGGTCATGTTTGCTTCCTCACCTACGGGCACCCACTGTTTCTTGTCGACACCTCGTGGATGCTGCTGAATACGCAGGCGTTCCGCGTGAAGGCGCTTCCCGGCACGTCCTTCCTTGATCGGATGATGGTGGATCTCGGAGCGCGATTCGATTACGGCTGCCAGCACTACGAAGCCAACCGGTTCATGGTTCTCAGGCCGCGATTGGACCCCCGAACACCCTTGGTCATCTCGCAAGTCGGGGAGGTAGGAAGTGACGCGATCGCGGAGAGACCGCACAAGATCGAGTGGGTGGCCCCGCTGTTCGATCGCATCGCCGAGAGCTACCCCCGCGACAGGCGATGCGACATGATCTTCTCGCCCTACAGATCGGACATGGCACCTCAGGTGAACTCAACGGTTGTGGGTGAACTCCAAACGCTCACTTCTTCGGTACATACCGGATCCACCCTCTATGTCCATGGGGAGTAGTCCTGCCAATGCGAAACGGAAGATCAGCTTCGACTTCTGGGGCGTCGTAACTGCGGTAACCGTCCCAAGCGATCATGACATCGAGCACCTGGCGTACTACTTCGGAGACTATCGAACGGACAATCGGCAATCCGAAGACGTATCGGTAGCCTTAACGACGCGTGATGGTGATGCATACATGACCGCACCCGCCGAAGACCGCTGTGTGACTGTGTTCGTCGAGGACGTGATAGTGGCCTCGCTCAAGGGAGAACAAACGGTGACGACGCCAACTCCTGTCCCGCCGTTCGGCCTGAGGCCGCTCGCCTCTCGATTCGTGACCGTGCACGCGGCAGCCGTGGCTCACCCCGTCGTCGCTGATTCGGCTGTGCTGATTCATGGACCATCGACAGTCGGGAAGTCTTCGCTTGCGTTCGAGTTGATAAGACGCGGGTGGATGTTCCTGAGCGACGACACGTCACCGATAGATCGCGAAAACCGCGTGCATCCGTTCACTCGCCCCGTCGGGATAAGAGAGCGAGCGGCGGCCAGCAGTGGCGTGCTGCTCGACAGCTTCACCAACGCGCGACACCATGAGACGCCCTGGGGGCGGACTGTCTCTGTTCATCCGCGTGAGCTTGGTTGGTCTATTGCTCCTCCGTCGCGAGTTCGATGGCTGGTGTCGCTCTCTCACGGCGTGAAGTTCGAGACTGAGGCGGATTCGGGCGGGGTATTGCGTGTCGCGCTCGATATTGATCGGGACAAGGGGCGCGCCGCCGATGCGATCGAAGCGTTCTGCTCAGCAGGGAGGTCAGGGTGTTGACACACCTGAACTTTTGGGGGACGACTGTCCAGGTGGACTGTTGCGCCGCCGACGTAGAAGAACTCAGGTTCTTTTACGGACAGTACTTGACGGATCCAATGGGAGCGCCAGACGTCAGTGTGGTTATCGGCAACGAAGATTGGCCATCGCGGGGCTTCTTCGCCAGCTCACTTGCTCGTGACGGATTGCGCAAGCATATAGCGGTTGTCGATCACGTCGACTCAAGGCGCAATACAGCGGCGAGTTTTACGGACTGGTCGGGCATGGTCTCGCCGTTTCCGCCTTTCGCAACGACAACGCTCGCATCCCGACTCGCGGTGTTTCCAGGTGCGATCGTTCGCGCCCCGAATGGAATGGTGGTAGGGCTGCTTGGCGACCACTACGTCGGCAAGACCGCCACAGCGCTTGCTCTATGCCGAGAACACGGAGCGCAACTTATTAGCGACAGTGTTATGGTGGTTGACGTTGGCAGCATGAGCTGTCTGACATTTGAGTCGCCAGTTGGGCTGCGGCGAGAAGGACTGCGGCAAGCGGTTCCGATGCTCGATCGAGTCCAGCATCGGCTGACCGTTTCGAGTGACACAGGACTAGTCGCCCTCGTGAGACCAATCGATCTACTCGGGACCCACAATTCTTGTGGCGGCCGAATCGACAAACTGGTACTTCTGTCGTCGACGGAATCAGTTGGACCGGTGCAATGGGGAATCAGCGAGACCACAAATGTCGGTTGGTTCACTGGGGCGAGTCGCGAGGAGGTTGATCGAGCTCTGCCGCGAAGCATGCTCCGCCTTGAGGCATCGAGTAAAACGACACCACCTGAGCGAGCAAAGCACATCGCCCAAAAGCTGTGGGAGTAGAAGATGAACACACCGATAGTTGAAGCAGAAGGTCTCGTGAAGCGCTTCCGCAGAAAAGAGCGTCCTGCTGTAGACCGCGTCAATCTCAGTCTTGGGGCGGGGGAGATCGTAGCGGTTGTCGGGCACAACGGAGCGGGTAAGTCCACTCTATTCGACATGCTTGGCGGTCTTCTGGCCCCAACTGAGGGTTCCGTACGCATTGGCGTCGAGCGCGCACAGATTGGGTGGTGCCCGCAACGGGAAATAGTCGACTGGTCTTTGACTGTGCGACAGAATATTGCACTGGGCCTCGAGCTGAGGCGCCCGGATCTTCGGCGCGAGACCAGGAGTTCTGTCGAAGAGGTCGCAACCGCGCTCGGATTGCGCGATCATCTCGACCATACTGCTGAGACGCTGTCAGGGGGCGAGCTGAGGCGCACGCAGATCGCACGAGCGATGGCCGGCAATCCGAGCCTCATGATTCTCGATGAGCCCACCACTGGACTGGATCCTGAAGGCATCGGGGTGGTATTCAACTACCTGGACTCGCGGCGTTCGGATGGAGCGTCTGCACTTATCAGTACACATGAGACATCCCGGTTCAGCACACATTGCACTCGCGTGCTAGCGATGGCCGAGGGAAGGGTCGTTGCGGACCTGCCGGTCAGCGATTTCTTATCACTCTCGCCAGTTCCTTCGCAGGATCTATGGGAAGCCTACAGGGCGCTTCGAGGGGATGCCGAGTAGATGCGCGCGGTTATTCTGGCTAAGTATCATTTCGCTTCGCTGTGGAACTGGAGAACGTCGTATCTTGGCCGGTTCATAGAGCCGATCGCGTATCTTCTGTTTTTGTCGGCCAGCCTGCAAAGCTCGCTCAGCGACCAGGTCGACCAGTACGGAACATTTGTACTGACCGGCCTCGCATGTCTGCTGTCGTTTCGCGCCGCAACTGCGAGCATGAGCGATGTTGCGAATGATCGTAAGTGGGGCGTCTTCGCAATGTATGTATTGCAAGGAGGCTCGGCCAAGGGGTACTTGCTGAGTATTCTCATGTTCACATCTGCCGTGTATCTTCTTCAGTTCCTCCTTCTCGCGGTGTCTGCCTACATTGTGCTGCCGGGCGCTATGCCCAGTGCTCCGTCAATCTTGATGATCGCAGGGGTCGGGCTGCTCTTCGTTCTCGGCTGGAGTGCTCTGGGCGCGGCCGTCGGTGGCCGGGTGGACTCCTACGCGACGCGAGATCTGCTGGTTACGGTCACCACGCTCCCGGTTATTCTTGCTGCACCGATTTTTGTTCCGCTGGACGGGAGTTGGGTTCGCTACGTTGCGGCAATCAACCCACTGACGTACCAGGTGCAGATGTTGCGCAATCCTTCATGGCTCGTGCTGTTGGCTGCGATCTTGTGGTCGTGTGTCGCGTCGATCGTCGCCGTGTCGATACTGAAGTCTGCGGATCGCGTTAGCCGCGAGCGTTAGTGGGCCACTTTCGTCGGATCTGGTTCGCGTACAGAATCGAGGGTTGCGACGGGATGGCCTCTTCTCGCTCTTGAGTGGATGCTACGAGAGCGCCTGCTGGCGTCGCGCCTAGCACCATGATCGTGTAGATCCCGACGGACCGACCGAAGAGCTTGAACGGGGTCAAATGCTGGCGCGGGGTGCCCGAGACGATGCTCCAGACCATCATCGCCAGGCTTCCGAGTACGTAGCTCGTGAGCTGCTTTGGAGCCGGTCCGCGTCGATACCAACGCGCGTATGCGACCATCAAGTGATGGGGGAGACCATCGTTCTGCAGGCTCGTGACCCGAGGCGTGACGAGCTGGAGCGGATAGGCTGGGTCGTCGCGGCTCGTTCCTTCGGGGCACAGCTCGACGTCGATCGCATCGACGAACACAAGCTGGGCGTGCTGGCAGCGGCCGCCGGCATCTCGACGCGTGAGCTCGTCACCGCCGACATCGACGCCGTGCTCAAGCTGGACCGTTCGACCATCGAGGACTACCCAGGAAGCATCGCGACGCAGCATCCGCCCCTGGATCCGCATCGCGCTTCACCGTCGTCCGCGCGTCGCGGGTTCGGCGCTTTCCCTCCGAGTGGCGAGCTGGTGGCGATGACCTTCCTCGACATCGAGGGCACGCACGCCGAGACCGATTTCACCGTCGTTCACGCCCAGTGGCGCCGGCGGGGCATCGCCACGGCGGTGAAGGCTGCCTCCCTCCTTGCTCTCGCGGGCGAAGGATTCACCCGGTTCCGCACCGGCGGCTCGGCGGACAACGAGGCGATCATCCGCGCGAACGACGCGCTGGGCTACCTCCGCGACGAGGAGTGGGTCACCCTCGAGCGTTGCTCAGTGTGAGTTCCCGAGCGCCCGCCGGATCAACGTGACCTGAAGCGGCAGCCGCACCAGCGACACGGCGAACGCGGCCCATGCCTTCGGCGTGCGTCGGCGCGCTGCCCGGCGGCCGAGGTCCACGCTCATCTGCACGTTCGCGGGCCAGACGGCGGCGAGCACCACCGCACTCGCTCGCCCGGCGGCGACGCGCGTCGACGGCACGATCAGCCCCACCGCGCACGCCAGCTCGGCGAGGCCCGAGACGATCACCAGCGGCCGATCCCACCGCCGCAGCACGCGCGGGATGATCGGCGTGAACACGCCCGGCCGCACGAGATGGATGACGCCCGACACCGCGAACGGCACCATCACGATCCAGGGGATGGTGGCCGTGGGCTTCTTCGCGCGACGTGTCATCACGCCATTCTCCCCCGGCCCTCCGACGCGCGGGGCCGCCGCGCGAACACCTCCGTTGGCCGCGTAGGCAGATGCTCTCCCCCTCAATCCTGGAGCGAGCCCGACCGGCACCTCGCCGTCGCCTGGGCCGCCGACTGCGCCAGCTGCGGGTGCAGGGTTCGCAACTCGCGCAGCCCATCGCCCAGCTGCACGACCTCGACGACGATCACGCAGGCATGATCGGTGAGCAGGATCACGGCATTCAAGCCGCGGTGCGCCCGGGGCCAGCCCGCTGGCTGAGCCGCGCGATCGACGAGAGCCCGGGCGCCGCGGACATCGATCCCGACACCGCCACCTGGCGATGAGGGTCATGTCCGCGGCGTCCGGAATCACCGATCGGTGCGGAGCACGAGCGCTTCGCGGCGAGAAACTGAGGTCCACGCGCGCTGCACGATGAACACCAGTAGCGCCAGCTCCGCCCCGATGGACAGCACGTAGAACGGTAGCCACTCGGCAGTCGATCCGGCGATGTTGAACGCCGAGTACGGCACGTACAGCGACGCCACTACGACGTTCACGATGCGGTTCGCCCGCGGCGGGAGGGTCACCGACAGTACGATCATCACCGCCGGGACCATCACCGAGGCGAGCATCCCCGTCAGCAGCGGCGGGTTCACCTCGAACTGCCAGACCATCCCGTCGAGGATGCCGGCGACGACATGCGGTTTGTAGAAGTTCAAGACGTCGACGTAGACGTACAGGAACATGAAGCTGGTCCAGGCGGCGGCGAGCTTCACCGGTGTGGGGATCGATGCGACGTCGAGTGCGGCGCGGGTCTTGAGCGTGGTGCACATGGGTTCCCCTTGGCTGTGGTGGGTGTGGTCCAGGGATGCCGAGTCACGGGATGACGACGAGCTTGCCGCGCGTGTGCCCGGTCGCGACCCGGCGGAGGGCGTCGGCGGCATCCGCCAGTGCGTAGCTCCGATCGACGACCGGCGTGATCTCGCCGCTCGCGAGCATCTCCGCGAGCGCGACCAGATCGTCACGGCGGCCGAGGGAGGTGAACGGCCGCAGTCGCTGGCGCGTCAGCGCGGACAGCAGACGCGCGCGGGCGATGCGACCGAGGGGCCCGATCCAGGCGCCGCCGCGACCGCTGTTCGGGATGAGCGTTCCGGTCGGGGTGAGGATCCGCCGCATCGCCGCGAGCGGCTGCGCCTCCACACTGTCGAGGATCACGTCGAACCGCGCGCTCCCGCCGGTCACGTCGGTCGTCTCGTAGTCGATGACGTGATCGGCGCCGAGGCGGCGGACGAGCTCGGCGTTGCGCCCACTGCAGACGGCCGTGACCTCGGCGCCGAGCGCTTTCGCGATCTGCACCGCGAACGACCCCACGCCGCCGGAGGCCCCGGTGATCAGCACCGTCTGCCCGGCCGTCAACCGCGCCACGTCGCGCAGCGCCTGCAGCGCCGTCATCCCCGATGTCGGGACCGCGGCTGCGTCTGCCGCGGAGACGCCCGCGGGAACCGGCGCGAGATGATCCTCGCGGACGGTGGCGTACTCCGCGAGCGCGCCCGTCGTCGTCCACCCGAACACCCGGTCTCCGACGTGCGCCGAGGTCACCTCCGCACCCACCGCTCGGACGACGCCGGCCAGATCCATACCCGGGGTGCGCCGGCGAGGCCGCCGCAGCCCGAACGCCAGCCGCACCAGGCGCGGCCGGCCCGTCATCACGAAGTAGTCACCCGGATGCACGGATGCGGCGCCGACCTCGACGAGCACCTCCCGCCGGCCGGGCGACGGGACCTCGACGGCCCCGAGCGACAGCACCTCCGGCGTCCCGTATCGCTCCTGCACGAGCGCCTGCATCCGCCTCGGAGAGGTCACGGCAGCCGACGGATCCGGTGAGGCGGGGGTGGTCATGAGATCTCCTGGTGGTCGTGAGCGGCGGTTTCGTACACCGTACGTCGTACACCGTACTATCGGACGTACGCTGTACGATTGTCAAGTCCTTCGATGCGATGAGGAGCCCGATCGATGGCGCGACGACGCCCGCCCACGCCTGTCGGCGCCGGTCTCAGCAAGGAGCGCGTCGTCGCCGAGGCGATGCGCATCGCCGACCGCGAGGGGGTGGAGCGACTCAGCATGCGCGCACTCGCCGCCGCGCTCGACGCCGGCGCCATGTCGCTGTATCACTACGTCGCTAACAAGGAGGAGCTGCTCGACGCGATGATCGATGTCGTCTTCGACGAGATCGCGCTGCCCTCCCTCGATGTCGACTGGACGGTCGCGATGCGCGCCGAGTCGGTCTCTGCGCACGAGGTGCTCGCCCGGCATCCGTGGGCGATCAGTCTGATGGAGTCGCGCACGTCGCCCGGGCCGGCGAACCTCCGTCACCGCGAGGCCGTGACCGCGTGCCTGCGCCGCGCCGGGTTCTCGGTCGAGATGGCGACCCACGCGAACTGGCTGCTCAGCAGTCATGTCTACGGCTACGCGCTGCAGGAGGCGAGCCTGCCGTTCGGCACGGCCGAGGAGCTCGCCGACATGACCGAGGAGGTGTATCTGCCGCAGGTGCCGGCGGAGCTGTATCCCTCGCTGCACGAGTCCGGTGCGCACCTCCTGGCGATCGGGTACGACCCGTCCCAGGAGTTCCTCTTCGGCCTCGATCTCGTGCTCGCCGCCCTCGAGGCGCTCCGCCCGAAGCCCTGACGGCGCGGAGGCGTCGGCCTCAGGGCTGCGTCGGCGGGTGCATTCCGTCGTCGATGCGCGTGAGGAGGCGCATCGCGGCGTCGAGCTCGCGTTCGTCGACATCCGCCGGCAGCGCGCGCGCCAGGCTCTGCGACCACCACGCGCGCAGTCGTCCGATGTTCTCGATGGCCAGGTCGGTCGGGAACAGCTGCACCTGCCGGCCGTCGTCCGGCGCGCCGCGCCGTTCGATCATCCCCTTGCGCTCGAGCTCCCGCAGCGCGGTGCTGAGGTTGCTGCGCCGCAGCCCCGTGGCGACGGCGGTGGCGCTGGGGGATGTTCCCGGATGTCCGTCGATCCAGCGCATCGCGAGGATCTCCGTGCCGGTGAGCGCGACGACGTCCGGCCCGGCCGAGACGCCGTGCGGATCGAGCTCGCGGGCCACGCGGAGCACGAGCTCGGCGAAATCACCCCACATGGCATCCGGCACCGACGTCACTCGGACAGCTTACCTCCGCCGTGAGAATTAGTTATAGTTTCATAACTATGACTTCTTCTTCATCCACCGCCGAACGCGTCGCCCTCCCGGACGCGAACTCCGACGCATCCCGCCCCATCACGCCCGCTCTGCTGGTGGTGCTGGGTCTGCTCAGCGCGATCGCGCCCTTCGCGACGGACCTCTACCTGCCGGCCTTCCCGGAGATGGCCGCCGATCTGCAGACCTCCGCGACCGCCGTCCAGCTCAGCCTCACGTCGTTCCTGCTGGGAGTCACCGCGGGTCAGCTCGTCTTCGGCCCGCTCTCCGATCGCTTGGGACGCGTCGCCCCGCTCGTCGCCGGCGCGGTGCTGTGCGTCGCCGCGAGCGTCATCGCCGTCTTCGCCCCGACGGTCGGCGTCCTCATCGCCGCACGTTTCGTGCAGGGGCTCGGCGGTGCCGCCGGCATGGTCATCGGTCGTGCGATCATCTCGGACCTCGCCACCGGACGGCCCGCTGCGCGCGCCTTCTCGCTGATGATGATCGTCGGCGGCGTGGCGCCCGTGATCGCACCGCTCGTCGGCGGCGTGCTCACGGCGGCGGTCGGATGGCGGGGACTGCTCGCGATCGTGCTGGGGCTGGCGGTCGTGATGCTCGTCGCCGTCCTGGTCGTGGTGCGCGAGACCCACCTCAAGGAGCGGCGCGACGCCCTCCGCGCCGAGCGCCGCGGATCGTCGTCCGGGGCGCGTGAGATGCTCTCGCGCACCTTCATCGGCTACGCGGCGAGCTTCGCCTTCGCGTTCGCCGCCATGATGGCCTACATCTCGGCCTCGCCCTTCGTCTATCAGGACATGATCGGGCTCGACAGTGCGGGTTACGGCATCGCGTTCGGCATCAACGCCCTCGTGCTCATGGTGACCAGTGTCGTCTCCGCGAAGCTGGTCGCGACGCGCTCGGTGCGGGCCGTGCTCGGCACCGGGCTCGGCGGCGTGCTCGTCGCCGCCGTCGCGTTCGCCGTCCTCGCTGTCACCGCCGCCCCCGTCGCCCTGCTCGCCGTGCCGCTGTTCCTGCTGTCCGGGAGCCTCGGCTTCGTGCTCGGCAACGGCACCGCGCTGGCCCTCGCGGCCGTCCCGAAGGCAGCCGGCACCGCCTCGGCCGTGGTCGGGGCGCTGCAGTTCGGCCTGGCCGCCCTCGTCTCGCCGCTGGTGAGCCTCGGTGGGTCGACGACCGCTGTCCCGCTGGCCGTGGTCATGCTCGCCGCCGCAGTCGTCGCCCTCGCCTTCTTCGCGATCGCGCGCCCCGCCCGCCCCCGCACGACGTGAGCGGGGGCCACCTTCCCCGACCGCCCCTGCCTCCCCCGGACGTGCCTACGATGGCGGGATGAAGATCGTGCTCACCGGCGCCACCGGCTACATCGGCTCCTCCGTTCTCGCCGCTCTCCGGGAGCGGGGCCACGAGGTCATCGCGCCCGTGCGCAGCGCGTCGTCGGCGCAGAAGGCCACCGCGGCCGGTGCGACCGCCGTCGTCGGCGACATCACCGACCCCGCCTGGTTCGCTCCGGTCCTCAAGGGCGCGGATGCCGCGATCCACACCGCCGCGCCCGGCGACGGCAGCTCGCCGCAGTTCGACAGCGCCGTCGCCGACGCCGTGATCTCCGCCTTCGGCGGCACCGGCAAGCCGTACATCCACACCGGCGGGCTCTGGATCCACGGCCCGTCCACCGACCTCACCGAGGAGACGCCGTTCGCCCCGCCCGCCCTCGTCGCCTGGCGCGAGGCGGTCGAGTCCCGCCTCGCCGACGCCGACCTGGCGCTCACGATCGTCGAGCCCGGCATCGTGTACGGGCACGGCGGCGGCATCCCGGCGTCGTTGGCCGACGCCCCGAGGGATGCCGAGGGTCGCCTCACCGTCGTCGGCGACGGCACGCAGCACTGGGCGACCGTGCACGTCGACGACCTCGCCGACCTCTACGCGCGGGTCATCGAGGGCCCGGCCCCCGTCGGACGCGTGCTGGGTTTGAGCGGACACAACCCGACGGTGGCCGAAATCGGCGAGGCCTTCGCCGACGGCCCGGTCGTGCCCGAAGGCGCCGCCGCATCGCGCGAGCGCCTCGGCACCCCCTTCGCCGACGCCCTCATGCTCGACCAGCAGGGGTACGGCCGCCGGGCGCGCGCACTCGGCTGGACGCCCGCGCGCCCGACTCTGATCGAGGAGATCCGCACCGGCCACGCCGCCCCCGCGGCCGACTGAACGAGGCCCTGTCGGCCGCGTCCGCTGCGGTCTACGCTCTCGGCATGTGCCGAAACATCCGGGTGCTCCACAACTTCGAACCTCCCACCACCGATGACGAGGTCCGCGAGGCCGCGTTGCAGTTCGTCCGCAAGGTGAGCGGGTCGACCCGTCCGTCGCGCGCGAACGCGGAAGCCTTCGACGCCGCGGTCGACGAGATCGCCGTGGCCACGCGGCGCCTCCTCGACGCGCTCGTCACCGCCGCGCCCGCGAAGAACCGCGAGGCCGAGGCGGTGAAGGGACGCGCCCGCCACGAGAAGCGGATGGAGCGCGAGGTGCGCATCCGTACGGCGTCGTGACGCGGATGCCGCACCGACGCGGCATCCGTCGCCATCCGGCGACTTCCCAGGTTCGCGTCACCCCGCTGCCCTACTCTGACTCCAGTCCAGGGGGAGTACTCCGAGACGGACGGTTCGTCATTACGGTCGCATGCGGCCCGGGCCGCCCGGTCCCGATCAGGGATGGAGGAGACTCTGGCGTCGACCACGTCACGCCATTCTTCGGGAGACCCTTGTGAACATCACGCCGCTCGTGTGGATCATCACGATCGCCGTCACCATCGCCTTCTTCGTGTGGGAGTTCTTCGCGCACGTGCGCAAGCCCCACGAGCCGACGGTGGGCGAGTCGGCCCGGTGGTCGGCGTTCTACATCGGCCTCGCGCTGCTGTTCGGCGTCGGCGTCGGTGTGGTCTCGGGGTGGACCTACGGCGGCGAGTACTTCGCCGGCTACCTCACCGAGAAGGCCCTGTCGATCGACAACCTGTTCGTCTTCCTCATCGTCATGACCGGCTTCGCGGTGCCGAAGATCTATCAGCAGAAGGTGCTGATGATCGGCATCGTCATCGCCCTCATCATGCGCGGCGCGTTCATCGCCGTCGGTGCGGCCCTGATCGAGAACTTCTCGTGGGTGTTCTACCTGTTCGGTGCCCTGCTGCTGTTCCTCGCCTACCGCCAGGCGTTCGCGCACGGCGAGTCCAACCCCGCCGACGGCCGCTTCATGCGCCTCGTCCGCCGGGTGCTGCCGGTGAGCGACGAGTACAACGGCGACAAGCTCACGGTCGTGAAGGACGGCCGCCGCTTCGTCACCCCGATGCTGCTCGTCATCGTCGCGATCGGCTTCATCGACCTCGTCTTCGCCGTCGACTCGATCCCGGCGATCTACGGGCTCACGCAGGAGGCCTACCTCGTCTTCACGGCGAACGCCTTCGCGCTCATGGGTCTGCGCCAGCTGTACTTCCTCATCGGCGGACTGCTCGAGCGCCTCGTCTACCTCGCGCAGGGCCTCGCGGTGATCCTCGCGTTCATCGGTGTGAAGCTGCTCATCCACGCGCTCCACAAGAACGAGCTGCCGTTCATCAACGGCGGCGAGCACGTGACGATCATCCCCGAGATCCCCATCTGGCTCTCGCTCGTCGTCATCGCCGCCACGATCGCCGTCGCGACGATCGCCAGCCTCGCCAAGACGCGTCGGGACCGCCTGGCGGTCGAGCCGCACGACGTCGCCTGAGCGCGGCGGGTCGGGCACGAGACCTCCGCGCCTCGGGCGCGCCGGGATCTAGGCTGGTGTCGCCCGAGGAGAGGACGTCGACGTGGATGCTGTGGTGCTCGTGTCCGGCGGAGCAGCCGTCACCCCGTACACCAGCGCGGAGCGTGCCGCGGGCGAGGGTCTCGCCGCCGGCAACACGTCGACGGCCCTGCGCACCCATCTGCTGCAGCGGCACGCCGCGGTGTTCACGGCGCCGGCGCGCATCGGCGACGGCGAGGTGCGCGAAGACACCGGCTGGCAGGGGTTCTCCGACGTCGCCGATGTCCTTCCCGCCGCGATGACGATCAACGCGGTCGGCGACATCGACGCCGCCGGGGTGAGGCTGGCCGCGTTCCTCGGGTGGCTGGCCGAGGAGCACGGCGTCTCGTCGGTCCGGCTCGTGGCGCACTCGATGGGCGGACTGTTCTGCCGGGCGGCGCTGCGCGAGATCGGACGCGGAGGACCCGCCGTGTCACACCTGGTGACCCTGGGAACGCCCTGGCACGGTTCCCTGCTCGGCGACGTCCTCAGCGGCGATATCACCACGGCCGATGCGCACGACGATCCGCCGACGCTGAGCATCCTCGAGGCGTCGCCCGGGTACGCGGCGCAGAACTCGCAGGGCGCGGCCGCCGAGGTGTCGGCTCACTTCCTTGCGGAGTGGAACGCGGCCCAGCAGGGTGTGCTGGACGATGTCGCGGTCACGGTCATCGGCGGCGGCCACTTCCGCGCGTACCGCGAGCCCGATCGGCTGTGGCCCCACGACGGCCTGGTGTCGCTGCGCAGCGCGCTCGCCACCGACGTCCCCGCCGCGGTGCTGCCGCAGGTGCGCCGACACACGGTGGACGACGACGTGCACAGCATCTTCTTCGCGAACGGCTTCGATCTTCCGTGGGAGCGCGCGCTCACGTGGGACCCGGCGGTGTTCGAGCTCGTCGACGCCGCGCTGACCACGTGACGGGTGCCCGCGGGTCGGGGGCGCGGAGAGTTCGGGCCGCGGGGTGGCGCGGAACGCCACCCCGCCCCGCAGCACGGGCCTCTGGGGAAGGCGGCGTCTGCGGGTGACGAGCCCCCCAGCTCATCGAGGCCCGAACACGGCGGGAAACCATCACCGCCGCACTCATGAGATGGGCATTCGCGTGAATCATGACGCGAGTGTCGAAAAGTCGCGGCCGCACCGGTCTGGGACCATGTCGGCATGAGGACGAGCTTCGACCGGCGCGATCTGCCCGTGCGCCCGGCATCCGTCGACGACGCCCGCGGCATCGCCGAGGTGCACGTGCAGGCCTGGCGCGAGGCCTACGCGCGTCAACTGCCGGCTCACCTCCTCGCCGGACTGCGTGTGGAGCCGCGCGTCGAGCGCTGGGCGGCGATCGTCGCCGACGACACCACGGACGTCTTCGTGGCCGAGGTCGACGGCCGTGTCGTCGGCTGGTCCACGGCCTCCGGTGGTCGCGACGACGACCGTCCCACGCCGCGGGAGCTGGAGGGCATCTACGTTCTCGCCGAGCTCTCCGGCGCCGGCGTCGGGCAGCGCCTGTTGGATGCCGCGATCGGCACCGACCCCGCCCACCTCTGGATGCTGGACGACAACCCGCGGGCCGAGGCCTTCTACCGCCGCAACGGCTTCGTCCGCGACGGTGTCGAGCGCGATCGCACCATGGCCGGGCATCCGATCCACGTCGTCCGCCTGGTGCGCCACGACGGCGTACCGCAGTGGGCCGCGGTGAAGGATGCCGAGATCGCGCTGCTGCGCGCGGACGTGCGCCGCGATCCCGCACGGGTGAGCGCTCTGCTGCATCCGACGTTCGTCGAGATCGGGCGCTCCGGCATCCTGTGGACGCGGGACCAGGTGGTGGCCGCGCTCGCCGAGGAGGGCGGACGCGCCGAGCCTCCCACCGACCAATGGGAGTTCCGGCAGCAGTCCGCGGATCTCGTGCTGATCACCTACCGGCTCACGACGCCGTCGGGACGCAGTCGCCATTCGTCGCTCTGGGACGTCGGTGGCGCCACGCCGCGGCTGCGCTTCCATCAGGGCACGCTCGTGCCGCCCGCGCACGACGCCGCGCGATAGCGGACCGGGACCTCAGCGGTCGGTGCGCTCCCAGTCGGTGCGCAGCAGGCCGAGCACGACCATGTCTTCATAGGCGCCGCGCACCCACGCGTGTTCGCGCAGCCTGCCCTCGACCTCGAAGCCGGCCTTCTCGTACACGCGGATCGCACCGACGTTGGAGCTGATGGCCTGCAGGTGCACGCGTCGCAGATTGCAGCGCACGAATGCGAAGGCGACCATCTTCGCCAGGGCGGCGCTGCCGATGCCGCGGCCCCGGTGCTCGGCGAGCACGGCGATGCCGATCTCGGCGTGACGGGCGAGGTCGTCGAATCCGAACAGGCTCACGCTGCCGACCGCGGCGCCGCCGACATCGATCACGAACTCGATGCTGCGCGTGCCCGGTCCGCTCGCCGTGTCGGTGAGCCGCTTCTCGAACGCCGACCGGATCAACGGGGAGGGCCGCGACGGTGTGCGCTCCTCCCACGTCTCCAGGTCGGCGTTGAGGCGGTAGAGCGCGTCGACGTCCGCGGCGGTGCGGGCGCGCAGGGTCACGAGCGGGGCGTGGGGCATTCCCTCCACGTTACCGGCGGGGTGCGACGATCGGCCCGTCGGCCTCCGACCGTCGGCCGACCGGCACGCTTCCCGCGGTCGTCGGGAGTCCGAACAGCACGGATGCCGCGCGGCGGATATGGGTCTCCGCGAGATCGGCGGCCCGATCGGCGTCACCCCCGTCGATCGCGGTGAAGATCGCCCGGTGCTCGGCGCGCAGCCGGTCGGACTCCTCGGGCCACTCCTCGGTGCGCTCGGCGGCGCGGAGGATCGGCACCTTCATCGCGCTGCGGATGGCGGCGGTGAGCGCCGCCGACAGGGCGCTTCCCGAGGCCTCGGCGATCGCCAGGTGGAATTGCGTGTCGGCGTCGTTGAAGGAGTCCCGCGACGAGTGGGGCTGATCCATCCGGTCGAGCGCGTCGATCATCCGCGTCCGCGCGGCGTCGTCGAGCCGGCGCGCGGCCGAGGCGGCACTGGCGCGCTCGAGAACGACACGGGCGTCGGTGACGTCCTGGATGGTGAAGTTCGACAGCGCGACGTGCAGCCGGAGGAAGCGGGTCAGCGCGTCGCGGGGGAGGGCGGCGACGAACGTCCCCGCGGTGGCGCCCGCTCCGGGCTGCGATCGCAGGACGCCCTGCGCCTCCAACACGCGCACGGCTTCGCGCACGCCGGCGCGGCTGACCTCGAGGCTGGCAGACAGCTCGCGCTCGGGCGGAAGGGCGTCGCCGACCTGGAGCGCGCCGGAGAGGATCCGGTCCTCGATCGCCTCGATCACCAGCTCGTGGGCGCGGGCCTTCTTCACCGGTCGCCACGGCGATGCCGTCCTGTCGTCCGTCATCGCGAATCGCGCCGCCTTTCGTCGCCGCTTGACAGCCTAGGGCGCGTCGAATACCGTGCGCTAGAGGTCAGACCTCTCCATGACCGTGCGTCGTCGCATCCGAAAGGCCGTCATGTCACCCATCAAGCGCCAGCTGCCCAAGCCCGCCGAGCTGCTCGAACTCATGCAGTTCAAGAAGCCCGAGCTCGACGCGCGCAAGAGGCGACTGGATGCCGCGCTCACGATCGCCGATCTGCGCACGATCGCCAAGCGCCGCACGCCGAAGGCCGCCTTCGACTACACCGACGGCGCCGCGGAGGGGGAGCTGTCGCTCGCCCGCGCACGTCAGGCGTTCCAGGACATCGAGTTCCACCCCGACATCCTGCGGCCGGCGGCGGAGGTCGACATGTCGACCGAGATCCTCGGCGGCCCCTCGGCGCTGCCCTTCGGCATCGCCCCCACCGGCTTCACGCGGCTGATGCAGACCGAGGGCGAGACGGCCGGGGCGGGAGCCGCCGGCGCCGCCGGCATCCCGTTCACCCTCTCGACGCTCGGCACGACCTCGATCGAGGACGTGAAGGCCGCGAACCCGCACGGGCGCAACTGGTTCCAGCTGTACGTCATGCGCGAGCGCGAGATCTCGTACGGACTCGTCACGCGCGCGGCGGCCGCGGGCTTCGACACCCTGCAGTTCACCGTGGACACGCCCGTCGCGGGCGCGCGCCTGCGCGACAAGCGCAACGGCTTCTCGATCCCGCCGCAGCTGACCGTCGGCACGATCATCAACGCGATCCCGCGCCCGTGGTGGTGGATCGACTTCCTCACCACGCCCAAGCTCGAGTTCGCGTCGCTGTCCACCACCGGCGGCACCGTCGGTGAGCTCCTGAACGCGGCGATGGACCCGACGATCAGCTACGACGACCTCGACGTCATCCGCAGCCTGTGGCCCGGCAAGATCGTCGTCAAGGGCGTGCAGAACGTCGAGGACTCGAAGCGGCTCATCGACCGCGGCGTCGACGGCATCATCCTCTCCAACCACGGCGGCCGCCAGCTCGACCGGGCGCCGATCCCGTTCCACCTGCTGCCGGAGGTCGTGCGCGAGGTCGGCAAGGACGCCACGGTCATGATCGACACCGGCATCATGAACGGCGCCGACATCGTCGCCGCGGTCGCGATGGGCGCCACGTTCACCCTCATCGGCCGCGCCTACCTGTACGGGCTCATGGCCGGTGGACGCCAGGGCGTCGACCGCACGATCGAGATCCTCCGCAGCGAGATCGAGCGCACCATGAAGCTGCTCGGCGTCTCGACCCTCGCCGAGCTCGAGCCGCGCCACGTGACCCAGCTCGAGCGCCTCGTGCCGCGCGCGGCGAACGGGAGCGTGCTGACCGCGGCATCCGTGTGAATCGGAGGCTGGCCGCGGCGGCCGACCCCGTGTCGCGCCGCGGGCGCTCGGTGTAGCCTCGGGCGCACAGCGACGGCACCGACGCGAAGGAGCGGAACATGGGACTGATCGTGTTCTCCATGTCGCACTCGCTCGACGGCTACATCACGGATGCCGAGGGTCGCTTCGACTGGGGCGTGCCCGACGCGGAGATCTTCCGGGCGGCACTCGAGGAGGTCCGCGGGCTGAGCGCTCACTTCCTGGGGCGCCGCCTCTACGAGACGATGCGGTACTGGGAGGATCCCGAGGTCGCGCCCACCTTCGATCCGCTCGAGCGCGAGTTCGCCGAGGTCTGGAACGAGCTGCCGAAGATCGTCGTGTCATCGACGCTGGATGCCGCCCCCGGGCGCAACACGACGCTGCTGCGCGGCGACCTGATCGCGGAGGTCGCGCGCCTGCGCGACGACGACGAGGTCGGGGAGGTCGCGATCGGGGGTGCGACCCTGGCCGCCGCGGTGGCCGCGGCCGGACTCGTCGACGAGTATCGGAGCGTCGTGTACCCGATCCTGCTCGGCGGGGGCACCCCGTTCTATCCGCGGGGCGTCGGTCCGACGAGCCTCGAACTCGTCTCGAGCCACCGGTGGGCCCGCGGCATCCAGGCGTTGCGCTACCGCGTGGTGCGGCCCGCGCGCTGAGCGCCTGCGGGGTGGGGTGGGTGGGGCGCGGCGGCATCCGAAATGCAAGGGATGCCGGGCGACACGCCGGTGCGCCGCGCGCCCGGGCGGCGTGTCGCCGCGGTGGCCTTGCAGTTCGGGGTGGGGTGCGCTGGGTGGGGTGGCCCGAACCGGCGTCAAGCGCCCGGGCAGCGCCGACACCCCGCCATCCGAAGTGCAAGGGATGCCGGGCGACACGCCGGTGCGCCGCGCGCCCGCGCGGCGTGTCCCCGCGGTGGCCTTGCAGTTCGGGTCATGGGTGGGAAGCAGCAAACCGGCCGCCTGCCGCCGGAGGCAGGCCAGCGAAGTCCTGGCCCGGCGGCGGACGGTGCGGGCGGGGCCGAAAGTAAGCTCGACGCGTGAGCAGATGGCGGACGTCTCCCGCGCGACGGACGCACCACGCGGCATCCGAGACGCCCCGCTTCTCCCCGACGGTCGAGGCCCGAGCGACACGGTGGGCGCTGGGCGCCGCTCTTGTCGCAGCGGCGGCGACGGTGCTCGTCATGGGTGGGGTACGGATGCCGCTCGGCGGCGGCGAATCCGTCGGGAGCCTGGCGGCGCTGCTCGCGGCGATCGCGGCCGGTCCCGCCTTCGCCGTCTCGTTCGCCCTTGAACGGCGCCGTGGATATCTCGCGTGGCGCAACACTCTGCCGCGCGCCAAGCGGGCCACCGACCTGATCGCACTGTCGGCCGCGATGATGATGCTCGCGGCGCTGGTGGTGGTGGCCGTCGCGGAGCTGTTCCAGCTGGGATTCCGCGGCCTCACGATCGACCCGTTCGGTGCCGCTGCCCTCGCCGCCGCTGCCGTCGGAGCGATGACCTACGTCGCGTCGGCCTCGGGCGCGCGGGTCACCTCGACCGGGGTCGCCTCCCTGGCCACTCTCGTCTTGTTCATCGGCACGCTGGCGAGCATGGTCAGCGCCTCACAGGGCGATTGGTGGAGGTTCCACTTCTCCGAACTGGGCAACGAGTCGGGATACGCCGGCTACCAGTTCAACCTCTCCCTCATCACGACCGGTGCGGTGATCACGGCGCTCGCGAACTTCGTCGCCCACGATCTCGAGATCGGACTGCGCGCGCACGTCGAGACCGCGCAGCGGCGTGCACGACTGTTCGCGTGGCTGCTCGCGGTGATCGGCCTGTGTTTGATGGTCGCCGGGTTCGTTCCGGATGCCGTGGCTTTCCCGGTTCACGTGGGCGCGGCATCCGGGATGGTCGTCGTCTTCGGCGTGCTCGTAGGTTGCCTGCTGACGCTCGTGCCCGGGATCGGCCGCGACATCGCGGTCTTCTCGGTGCTGGTGGTCGCGGGCATCCTCGTCGCCGTCGCCCTCTGGGTACCCGTCGACTACTACAACCTCACCGGGTCGGAGTTCATCATCGCCGGCCTGTTGTTCGCGTGGCTCATGCTGTTCGTGCGCCAGGCGAGGGCGTACGCGGATGCCGCCGCACCGGCCGCACCCCTCGCGTCCGCTCCGCTCGCGCAGCCGGACGGGACCGTGGCGACGGTCTGACCGGGCGGCCCGCCGGACGTGCCGGTGACACCCGGTGGGCGGACGGACGCCACCGGTGGATCAGGCGCGTCGTTTGGCCTTGCCGGCGGAGCGGCGGACAGCGCCGAAGGCCGCGGTGGCGAGGAAGAGCACGATGCCGATGATCCCGAGCCAGAACAGCCCCTCGATGGCGAAGCCGACGATGCTGAGGATGAGCCAGATGGCGAGGAGGACGATGACGGTCTTCATGGGGTTCCTTCGATGTTCAGCGGGCTGGGGGGAACTCAGATACGTCGTGACCGACGTCGACGAGCGATCGTGGTCAGGGCGACGCCGCCCACGAGAAGGAGGCCTGCCGCAGCGAGCGGCACGGTGGAGTCGCCGCCCGTCGCCGCCAGCTCCGAGGGGGGCTGGTCGCCGCCGACGTCACCACCCGCCGGAGGGGAGAGGGGGTTCGCCGAAGGCGTGGTCGCCGACGGGGCGACGGTGAACTGAACGACGGTCGTGTCGTCCGGCGAGGTGCCGTTGGATGCCGTGATCGTCACCGTCGATGTGCCCGGTGTCGTGGGGGTGCCCGAGATGACGCCCGTCGCGCCGTCCAGGCTCAGCCCGACAGGCAGGCCGGTTGCCGTGAACGTGGGGGCGGGGTTGCCGGTGGCGGTGACCGTGTAGGAGTAGGGCGTCCCGGCGGTTGCGCCGGTCGGCCCGGCCGAGGTGATCACCGGAGCGATGGTCTCCGACGGCGTTCCGGGAGTCGGGCAGCCGCTCGGCGCGGTGATCGTGTTCGTGTCGAGCGTCACGGCGCCGTTACGGGCGAGGAGTCGTCCGACGACGACCGCGCCCGTGGTGGCGGTGACCGATTGGTCAGCGAGCACGGTGCCCTGGAACTGCGCACCGGTGCCGATGGTCGCCGAGCTGCCGACCTGCCAGAACACGTTGCACGAGCTGGCGCCACCGGTGATGATGATGCGCGTGCCCGAGCCGATCGTCAACGTCGAGGCGGCCTGAAAGACCCACACGGAGTCCGCGCTGCCGGCGAGAGTCAACTCACCCGTATCGGCCAGGCCGAGGGCGCCGCCGGAGTAGACACCCGGCGTGAGCGACAGCCCGTTGAGCTCCGTCATGCCCGTCTGGGTGGGGCTCAGCGAGGCGGCGACGTCGTACGCGGTCGTGGCGTCGCTCTGCGCCTGATCGGCCACAGCGTCGGTCTGATGGACCGTGCCGTTGACGACGCCGTCCGGCGCGGCCCCGAAGCCCGTGATCGAGGTGCCCGGGGAGATTCCGAGATCTCCGTTCACGACGGTGGGTCCGGTGTTCGTGACGGCGCTGGCGCCGAGGACACCGTAGGGCGCGGCCGTGCCGAGGTCGACCGGGCCGTCGATCACCGTTGCCGCCGACGCGGACGAGCTGGCGATCATCGCCAGCGACGCGGCGAGAGCGAGGCCGGTGAGGACCGTGAGAAAAGGAGGGAACGAGCGGGATGTGGCCATGGCGGCACCTGTCTGAAGGGGGGAGGACAGGGTAGCCGTCGACGACGTGGGGATGATCTCCTGTCTGTGCAGTATGCTCCTTTCCCGCGCGGATCTGGGGAAACGGCAACGATTGGTGCCAAACGGTCAGGAATGGACGGGCCGCGTCACCGGCTAGCGTGAAAGGGACGAAAGGGCCCGGATGCGTGCAGTGGTGATGGATGCCGTCGGCGAGCCGTTGGAGGTGCGTGAGGTCGATGACCCGGTCGCACCCGCAGGCGGCGTCGTCGTGGAGGTGCGGGCGACAGGCCTGTGCCGCAGTGACTGGCACGCGTGGGTGGGCCACGACGACATCGCGGTGCCCCACGTTCCGGGCCATGAGCTGGCCGGGGTCGTCGTGGAGACGGGCGCGGGGGTGGAGCGTTTCGCGGTCGGCGACCGGGTGACGGTGCCGTTCGTCTGCGGCTGCGGGGCGTGCGAGTGGTGCCGCGCCGGCGACGCGCAGGTGTGCCCCGACCAGCAGCAGCCCGGGTTCACGCACTGGGGCTCGTTCGCCGAGCGCGTCGCCCTTCACGCCGCAGACACCAACCTCGTGCGCATCCCCGACGACGTGTCGTTCGCCGCGGCCGCCTCACTCGGATGCCGGTTTGCGACCGCGTTTCGCGCCCTGACCGCCCGCGCCCGGCTGCAGCCCGGTGAGTGGGTCGTCGTGGTCGGTGCGGGTGGGGTGGGGCTGAGTGTCGTGATGATCGCCCGCGCGCTCGGGGCGCACGTCGTGGCCGTCGACCGGACGGAGGCGGCGCTGGCCGCGGCATCCGCTCTGGGCGCCGACGCCGTGGTGCTCGCCGATGGGACGGATGTGCCCGACGCCGTCCACCGGATCACCGGGGGAGGCGCACACGTGTCGATCGACGCGGTGGGCGCGGAACAGACCGCGACGGATGCCGTGCTGAGCCTGCGTCGCCGCGGTCGCCACGTGCAGGTCGGGCTGCTCCCGTCGGAGACCGGGCTGTCGGGGATGCCGATGGCGCGGGCCATCGCCTGGGAACTCGATCTGCTCGGCAGCCACGGCATGGCCGCCGTCGATTATCCGGCGATGCTCGAGCTCATCGCGGCCGGGCGACTGCGCCCGCAGGATCTCATCGAACGCACGATCTCGCTCGCCGAGGCCGCTGCGCTGCTGCCCGCCTTCGACCGTGCCACGCTTGCCGGTATGACGATGATCGATCCTGCGGTGGATGCCGTGTCGGAGGCGACCGCATGAGTGGCGCGAAGCCGAGCGAGCCGACGTTCCAGCGCAACGCCCTCGCCCCCGCGTTGATCGCGGCCGCCGTGCTGTTCCTCGCGCCCGTGCTGTTGACGGCGGGTTGGGGGATCGTCGTGCTCTTCGTCGTCGCGATCCTGGCGCTGATCGTCGGCTGGTTCGCCGTGCAGGTGCGTCAGTGGGTGTGGGCGGCGGTGTTCGCCGTGATCGCCGTGGTGTGGAACCCGGTCTTTCCGTTCGGGTTCGACGGCGTGGTCTGGTCGCTCGTGCAGCCGGCGGCCGCGATCGTCTTCCTCGTCGCCGGCGCGCTGATCAAGACCCCGCGGGACTGATCCGGCCAGGCCGTAGGGGCTCGCCGCGCCCTTGATCCTCCCGCGTCCCGAACTGCAAGGTCTGTCGCGCGGCGCGCCGCGGGGTGAGCGGATGCTGCGGCGTGTCGCCCGGCATCCCTTGCAGTTGGGCTCCGCTTCAGGCTGCGGCGGGTCAGGTCGGGCGCGGCCGGGCGGCGGGGCGGGACAGGTTGGGTGCGTGCGGCGTGCGATGGCTGGTGGCGGTCCGCGTCGGCGCCGGTGCGGCGCCCGATCTGCAAGGGCTCGCCGCGCCCGTCGATCCTCCGCGTCCCGAACTGCAAGGTCTGTCGCGCGGCGCGCCGCGGGGTGAGCGGATGCTGCGGCGTGTCGCCCGGCATCCCTTGCAGTTGGGCTCCGCTTCAGGCCGAGCCAGGCCAGGCCGGGCCGCGCGACACCGAGCCCTGCCGCCGGCGGCGGGGGTCAGGCGGGGCGGGCGGCCCGGGCGACGCGCCGGGGGAGGGCGACGGTGCGGGCGCACTCGCGCGCCCGGGCCAGCGCGCCCCGGATGACGACGTCGCCACCGAGCGTCGAGCTCAGCAGCGCCGGCGCGGGGAGGTGGATCTGCGCGGCGAGCGTGCGCTGCGCGGCATCGAGCACGGGCTGGATGCCGTCGGCGATCGCCCCGCACACGATGACGCGCTCGGGGTCGAACATGTTCCCGAGAACGCCCACGATGCGCGCGAGCACGCGACCGACGGCATCCGCGGCTTCGCGGGCGAGCGGATCGCCGGCGGCGGCCAGCTCCAGCACCTCCCGCCCGTGCACGGCGGCGGGGTCGAGGGCGGCCAGCCCGGCACGCCGCTCTCCGGCGCCCGCCCGCCCGGCCTCCGCCTCGCGGGCCTCCGCCTCGCCGGCGACCGCCCGGGAGATGAGCTCGCGCGCGTGCCGTTCGAGTGACGGGCCGAGCCCGAAAGCCGAGTCGACGTCGCGGATGTAGTCGAACGCGAACATCTCCCCGACCCCGCCGTGCGCGCCGTGGAGGAGGTGTCCGTCGACGACCACGCCGGCGCCCAGGCGCTCTCCCGCGAGCAGGGCGACGTAGTCGCGGCACCCGACCGCGCCGCCGTCGGTGCCCTCGGCGGCAGCGGCCAGCTGTGCGTCGTTCTTGACCTCCACCACGTCTGCCCAGTCGTGCAGCGCGTCGATCAGCCCCGGATTGGTGCGCTCCCAGAAGCCTTCCGGATGCGGGGGCGAGGCGCCGCGACGCGTCACGGGTGCGGCGACCCCTGCGCACAGCGCCAGCACGCGGTCGGCCGTGATCCGGGCGTCGGCGAGGGTCGCCTGCACGTGCCCCACGATCGCCGCACGACGGTCGTCCACGCTCTGCGCCGGTGACAGCGGAATCTGCGAGCGGACGATCGTCTCGCCCGCCAGATCCGCGATCGCGGCGGTCAGATGCGTGTCACCGGCGTCGAGGGCGACGATGACGCCGGCATCGGAGCGCAGCTCGAATCGCCGCGCCGGGCGCCCCGCGCGGTACTGGTCGGCATCGCGGGCGTTGGGCAGCTCTCGCAGCACCTGCGCCTCGATGAGGGTGTCGATCGCCTCGATCGCGGTCGATCGCGTCAGCGACGCCGCCTGCATGGCGTCGGTCGCGGTGAAGGCCCCGGCATCCCACGCGAAGTCGAGCACGCTGTCGACGCTGGCGCGCCCCGTGCCGCTCTCGACGACCGTCTGATTCACTCTTGACCTCTCCGCGGGTGTTCTGTCAGAGTATTGCCATCCAATTGATTCGACCACTAAATCTAATCTGGATCGAATCTCGAGAGGCGGCGCATGCGCCGCCG
Organism: Microbacterium hominis NBRC 15708; assembly: GCF_001592125.1. Classification (GTDB taxonomy): domain Bacteria; phylum Actinomycetota; class Actinomycetes; order Actinomycetales; family Microbacteriaceae; genus Microbacterium; species Microbacterium hominis. Next base: position 24,846 of record NZ_BCWI01000022.1, on the reverse strand, counting down.
GACGGAAGGACGACGGTGTCTGTGAGAACCTCTCGAGCGCTGCGGGCGGTCGCCGCCGGCGTCGCTCTCGCCCTGGCGGGCACCCTCCTCGCGGGGTGCAGCAGTGACGGGCGCGAAACCATCCGCTTCACCTTCAGCAAGCGCGAGGCCCTCGCCTTCATGAACGGCGTGGTCGACCGGTACAACGCGTCGCAGGATCGTGTGCGCGTCGAGATGGACACCTCCGGCGTCGACGTCGTCTCGGCCAGCTTCGTCCGCGGCAACCCGCCCGACATCATGCTCGCGAACTACAACTACGAGACGGCCCGCTTCGTGCAGCGCTGCGCCCTCAGTGACCTGAGCGGTACGGCCGCGGCCTCCACGACCCGCGACGACCTGCAGGCCCTCATGGACCAGTACGGCTCGTGCCCGGGTCGCGTCAGCGCGCTGCCGTACTCGGTGATGGCGGCATCCGTCATCTACAACGAGGACCTCTTCGCGCAGGCCGGCATCGACGTGCCCACGACGTGGGACGAGCTGCTCGCCGCCTGCGCGAAGCTGAAGGCGGCCGGCATCACCCCGTTCTACGCGACCTTCAAGGACGACTGGACGGTCGGACAGGGCTGGTACGACTACTCGGTCGGCGGCTCGGTCGACGTCGTCGACTTCTTCAACCGTCTCGCCGCGGAAGGCGACGCCGTCGGTCCCGACGCGGCCACCTCGTTCCAGAAGGACTTCACCGCGCCCTTGGAGAAGATGACGCAGCTCACGTCGCAGTTCGTCAACGCGGATGCCGCCAGTCGCGGCTACGGCGACGGCAACCTCGCCTTCGCGAAGGGCGAGGCGGCGATGTACCTGCAGGGACCGTGGGCGTTCAGCGAGATCGCGAAGACCGCGCCCGACCTGAACCTCGGCACGTTCCCGCTGCCGATGACCGACGATCCGGCCGACCTCCGCGTGCGCGTCAACATGGACCTCGCGGCGATGATCCCGGAGGGCTCCCGCCACAAGGATGCCGCGCGGGACTTCCTCGAGTACCTGTACCGCCCCGAGACGATCGAGGCCTACAACGCCGCGCAGCTCGGCTTCACCCCCACCACCGACGCGCCCGCACCGGACGATCCCCGCATCGCCGGAATGATCCCCTTCTACACGGCGGGCAAGGTCTACCAGGGGCCGTCGGTGCTGGTGCCCAAGACGATCCCCGTCTTCAACTACGTGCAGGCCGTCGTGCTGGGCGCGAGCCCCGAGGCGACGCTGCGGACGATGGATGCCGACTGGGCGCGCCTCGCCTTCCGCGCACCCGCCCCCACGACCGAGACAGAGGAGTCCGGGCAATGACCACGTCCACGATCGTCACCGCCGGTGACCGCACCGCCCGGCGCAGCCACCGGCGCGTCGAGCCGATCTACTACTTCTTCCTGCTCCCGAGTCTCGTCCTGTTCACGCTGGCGATCACGGTGCCGGGCGTCGTGGGGATCTTCTTCAGCTTCACCGACTCGATCGGCATCGGCGAGTGGCACTTCACGGGGCTGACCAACTACATCGCCCTGTTCAGCGACCCCGCCATCCTGCAGAGCTACCTGTTCACGATCGGCTTCTCGATCGCGACCGTGATCGTCGTGAACGTGCTGGCGTTCCTGCTCGCGGTGGGCCTCACCGCCCGCATCCGGCTGAAGACGGCCCTGCGGACCGTGTTCGTGATCCCCATGGTGATCTCGGGCATCATCATCGCCTACGTCTTCAACTTCCTGTTCTCGAACTCGCTGCCGTCGGTCGGGGAGGCCCTCGGCATCCCGGCGCTGTCGACGAGCCTGCTCGCCGATCCCGACCTGGCCTGGGTCGCGATCGTGATCGTGACCGCGTGGCAGGCGATCCCGGGAACGCTGCTCATCTACATCGCCGGCCTGCTCGCCGTGCCCGGCGACGTCTATGAGGCGGCGGCGCTGGACGGCGCCTCCAAAGGCCAGCAGCTCGTGCGCATCACCCTGCCGCTGGTCGCCGGGTACGTCGTCATCAACGTCATCCTCGGATTCAAGGGCTTCCTGAACGCGTACGACATCATCGTCGGACTCACCAACGGCGGCCCCGGCACCGCCACCCGCAGCGTCGCGATGACGATCATCGCGGGCTTCAACGGCGGCGACTACGCCTACCAGATGGCCAACGCGACCATCTTCTTCGTCGTCGCCATCCTCATCTCCCTGCTCCAGCTCTCGCTGACTCGCGGAAGGAACGCCTTCTGATGTCCACGCAACCCGCCCTCATTGCCGAGGATGCCGCCGCCTTCGCGCCCGCGGACGACCGCCGTCGCAAGAGCCCCGCCACCCGCGGTGAGCGCGTCAGCTGGTCGACCACGGTCATCCTGATCCTCTGCGCCGTCACCGTGCTGCTGCCGCTGTACGTCACGATCTCGATGTCGCTGAAGACCACCGGTCAGGCCGTCGACGGCAACGCGTTCTCGCTGCCCGCGCCGTTCAGCTTCGACGGCTTCGTCGAGGCGTGGAACCTCACGACGTTCCCGGTCGGGGCGGGCATCTCCCTGTTCGTCACCGCGGGCACCGTCGTCGCGACGATCCTGCTGGCCGCGTTCGCGTCGTACGCGATCGTGCGCAACTGGGATCGGCGGCTGTTCCGGTACTCGTTCTTCTACCTGCTGGCCGCGATGTTCATCCCGTTCCCCGTCGTGGCGCTGCCGCAGATCCAGCTCACCGGCCGGGTCGGACTGGACAACCCGTTCGGGGTCATCATCCTCGCCACGATGTTCCAGCTGAGCTTCAGCGTCCTGCTGTTCACGGCGTTCCTGCGGTCGATCCCGATCGAGCTCGAGGAGAGCGCGCGCATCGACGGCGCCACCACCTGGCAGACGTTCTGGAGGCTCATCTTCCCGCTGCTCGCACCGATGAGCGCGACCGTCGGCATCTTCGCGTTCCTCTACGCCTGGAACGACTTCATGATGCCGTCGCTCATCATCTCCGACCCGGCGCTGCAGACGCTGCCCGTGCGCCAGAACCTCTTCCAGACGCAGTTCAGCAACAACTACAACGTGTCGTTCGCGTCGTACCTCATGGCGATGGCGCCCGCGATCCTCGCCTATCTCTTCACCCAGCGCTGGGTGATGGAGGGCGTCACCCAGGGCGCCGTCAAGGGCTGATCCCGTCTCTCACCTCCCCTCTCCTATCGAAAGGTCCCGCATGTCCGCCCTGCTCTCCGTCTCCGACCGCCCCGCGCTCTCCCGCCCGGAGGATCGGGACTGGTGGCGCCAGGCCGTCGTCTACCAGGTCTACCCCCGCAGCTTCGCGGATGCCGACGGCGACGGCATCGGCGACCTCCGCGGCATCCTGTCGCGCGCCGACTACCTGGCCGAGCTGGGTGTGGATGCCGTCTGGCTCAGTCCCTTCTACCCCTCCGAGCTCGCCGACGGCGGCTACGACGTGGCGGACTACCGCGACGTCGATCCGCGGCTCGGCACGCTCGACGATTTCGACGAGCTCGTCGCGGCGCTGCATGCCCGCGGCATCCGGATCGTCGTCGACATCGTGCCGAACCACACGTCCGACCGGCACGCGTGGTTCCAGGAGGCCCTCGCCGCCGGTCGGGGATCGGCCGCACGGCGGCGCTACATCTTCCGCGAGGGAAGCGGCCCCGACGGATCCGAGCCGCCGACGGACTGGACCGCGGCGTTCGGCGGGTCGGCGTGGGAGCGCGTCGCCGACGGGCAGTGGTACCTGCACAGCTTCGCGATCGAGCAGCCCGACCTCGACTGGAGCAACCCGGAGGTGCGCGCCGACTTCCTGACCACGCTGCGGTTCTGGTCGGATCGCGGGGTCGACGGCTTCCGCATCGACGTCGCGCACATGCTCACGAAGGATCTGAGCGAGCCGCTGCCGTCCGCGGCCGAGCTTGCGGCGCTGCCCGTCGACGGCTCGCACCCGCTGCTCGACCGCGATGACGTGCACGAGATCTACGCCGAGTGGCGCCGCGTGTTCGACGCGTACGACCCGCCGCGCACGGCCGTCGCCGAGGCCTGGGTCGCCTCCGACCGGGTGCCGAAGTACGCGAGCCCGGAGAGCCTGGGCCAGTCGTTCAACTTCGACCTGCTGCGCGCGTCGTTCGACGCGCGCGAGTTCCGCCGGATCGTGACCGACAACATCGCCCTCGCGGCCCGTTCCGGCTCGTCGAGCACGTGGGTGCTGTCGAATCACGACGTGTTCCGGCACGCGACGCGCTACGCACTGCCGCGGGTCGAGGAGATCGACGGCGCCGTGCCGAACCGACACGGCGGGGGCTGGCTCGAAGCCGGCGCCGACGAAGCGGTCATCGATCGGGTCGGGGGACTGCGGCGTGCGCGCGCGGCGTCGCTGTTCCTGCTCGGGCTGCCCGGATCGGCATACCTGTACCAGGGCGAGGAGCTGGGCCTGCACGAAGTGGCCGAGATCCCCGCCGACCAGCGTCAGGACCCGACCTTCTTCCGCACGCACCAGGAGCAGTACGGGCGCGACGGATGCCGCGTGCCGCTGCCCTGGACCCGCGAGGGCTCCTCGTTCGGTTTCGGTTCGGGCGGCGCGCACCTGCCGCAGCCGTGGTGGTTCGCGGACGTGGCGGTCGAGGCGGAGGAGGGCGACCCGGCATCCACGCTCTCGCTCTACCGTCGCGCGCTCGCCCTGCGGCACGAGCTGCTCGCGCCGGAGCACCTGGAATGGGTCGAGACCGGCCGGGACGACGTGCTGCGCTTCCGCCGCCCGAACGGGTGGGAGGTCGTGACGGTGTTCGGCGTGGAGCCGTTCGCGCTGCCCCTCGCCTCGGGGCAGCGTGTGGTGCTGTCGAGCGCGCCGATCGACGGGGGCGTCGTGCCGGGGGAGACGACCGTGTGGGTCGCCGCGGCCTGAGCCGGCGGGGTGACCTCAGGGGCGCCCGAACTGCACGGTCTCTCGGGCGGCGCGCCGCCGGGTGAGCGGATGCCGCGGCGTGTCGCCCGGCATCCCTTGCAGTTCGGGCGCCGCGGGCGGGCCGCGCGAACCTGCACGATCAGACGATCGCGCGCGCCTTGTTGTTGCGGGGGTCGTGCGTCAGTTCGATCAGACCCAGCCGCTCCAAGAGCGGAGGAACGTACATGGCGAACCGTCCTCGATACCCCTTGCGCAGGCCATACCACCCACCGACAGGGTTCGTGGGCTCCCGAGCCCATGCTTCGATCGTTCCGGGAGATGCCGGCTTGTTCTCATCCGCGGCTCCGAGTGGAACCCAATCCCCCTGAGCCGCGAGCCACTGCGTCAGATCTTCGACGGCACGGGCGTGGTAGGTGAGCCAGGTGGTGCCCACGTGGCAGAACAGCACAGGGGGGTCGGCGGAATCATCCCGGTAGATGCTGTAGCGGGATGTGCCCGGGGCGGTGGTCAGATCCCAGGGGGATTGCTTCGTGCCTTCGACCATGGCTGCCTCCCGCGAGCGTGCTTGACCGTCAGGCTCGCACGGCACCGGCGCCGAGTCAACGATCGCGGCAGCGGTCGAGCCCAGGTTGCCGAGGCGAGGGGCTGTGGAGAACTTCCGTGGCGGGTTCGTGACGCTGGCTAGGATGCCGGGGTGACAGCCCCCCGCTTCGTACCCCGTACCGCTCTCGTCCTCCTTCTCGGCGCCGCTGCTCTCGGCTTCGCGGGATGCGCCGCCGCGGCCGACGTCGCGTCATCGCCGTCGGTCTCCGGCTCGGGCGCCGTCGGAGCCGCGACGCCCACCGGCAGCACCGGCGATCCCGGCGACGGCGACGGAGGCGACGGCGGTGGTGACGCGGGCGGGGGCAGCGCACCGTCGGTCCCGACCATGGCGCTCGCCGATGTGCTCGGCCGCTACCCCGACTGCGCCGCGATGGGGTCGCTGCTGGGCTCGGCGCTCGACGGGCTCGAGCCGAACGGTGCGGACAACGACGGCCAGACCGTGCAGTGCGACTGGATCTCGGCGATCGGCGACGACGTCAACAATGTCAGCATCACGGTCACGACCAACAACGGCGCCGTCGACGTCGCCGCCAAGGACGACATCGCCGCCATCGGCTCCGAGTATGTCGCGGATGCCGCGCTCGAGGCGCGCGGCGGCATCGCCTGGCTGACGAAGAACACCGGCGACCTGCGCATCTTCGTGACCAACGTCGACGTGCCGGGGCTCGCCGTCGCGATCACCTCCGGTGCCCTCAACCAGGATCCGCGCATCTCCGGCGGCCCCGCGGTCGCCGCCGCGAAGCAGCTCCTCGGCATCGCGGGCTGACACTCGACCGCCGCGCCGCCTCCGGCCCGGGCACACCGACACCCGACCCGGCCGTGGCCGGGTAAACTCTGGCGTGCCCGAAAGTCCCGCCGACCCCGCGAACACCCCCGAGAGCTCCGCCTCGGCACCGCCGACGACCGACCCGAGCGCGCCGACGATCGACCCGGCCGAGCTCGAGATCGCGTTGCGCGTCATCGACGCGGCATCCCACCTCGACCGCGACGATCCCGCGTACATCGCCCTGCGCCGCCAGACGGGCAAGATGTACAAGGACGTCAAGCGCCTGTCCCGTCAGGAGAAGCGCCAGCGCATCGCCGACGCCGACCGCGCGGTGGTCGCCGCCACCGCCACGGGCGCCCCCGACCGCATCGACGACGAGACCCGCGGCATCCCGCTCGCGGCGCGCACGGCGGCGCCGATCGCCGGCGAGCTGATCAAGCCCCGCGCCTGCTACATCTGCAAAGAGCTGTACACGACCGTCGACGCGTTCTACCACCAGCTGTGCCCCGACTGCGCGGCGATGAGTCACGCCAAGCGCGACGCCCGCACCGACCTGACCGGCAGGCGAGCCCTCCTCACCGGCGGCCGCGCGAAGATCGGCATGTACATCGCTCTGCGGCTGCTGCGCGACGGCGCGCACACGACGATCACGACACGCTTCCCCCGCGACGCCGTCCGCCGCTTCTCGGCCCTCCCCGACAGCGCCGACTGGATTCACCGGCTCAAGATCGTCGGCATCGACCTGCGCGATCCCGCCCAGGTCATCGGTCTCGCGGATGCCGTGGCCGCCGACGGACCGCTCGACATCCTCATCAACAACGCGGCGCAGACCGTGCGCCGCTCCGCCGGGGCCTACAAGCCGCTCGTGGATGCCGAGCTCGCGCCGCTGCCGACGGGACCCCTGCCGGAGCTGCTGACCTTCGGCCACACCAACGACGCGCATCCCCTCGCGCTCGCGCAGTCGGTGTCGAGCCATCCGATCCTCGCAGCCGCGGCCCGCACGGCCGACGAGCTGACCGCCGAGGCGATGGCGGCGGGCTCGTCGTCGCTGGAGCGCCTGGCGGCGGGCACCGCCATCGACGCGGGCGGTCTCGTGCCCGACGAGAACCACATCAACAGCTGGACCCAGTCGGTGGACCAGGTCGAGCCGCTGGAGATGCTCGAGGTGCAGCTGGCGAACATGACCGCGCCGTTCCTGCTCGTCTCCCGCCTGCGCCCCGCCATGGCGGCGTCGCCGGCGCGGCGAAAGTACGTCGTGAACGTGTCGGCCATGGAGGGGGTGTTCAGCCGCGGATACAAGGGGCCGGGGCATCCGCACACGAACATGGCCAAGGCGGCGCTGAACATGCTCACGCGCACCAGCGCCCGCGAGATGTTCGAGACCGACCGCATCCTCATGACGGCCGTCGACACCGGCTGGATCACCGACGAACGCCCCCACTACACGAAGGTGCGCCTCGCCGAGGAGGGCTTCCACGCACCGCTCGACCTGGTCGACGGCGCGGCCCGCGTCTACGACCCGATCGTGCGGGGCGAGGCGGGCGAAGACCTGTTCGGCATCTTCCTCAAGGACTACCGCAAGAGCCCGTGGTGACCGGCCGCTGACCGGTCGGCGCGCTCAGTGCTCCGGCAGGAAGTAGGCCGCCGCGAGCGGCGCGACCTCCAGAGCGGATGCCGCGGCCCGGTCGACCCAGCGCAGCTCCTCGATCTCGGCATCCGTCACCGGCTGCTGATCGCCGATGTCGACGCGGAAGACGTCGGCGACGACGGCGAAGCCCGGCTCGTTCGCGGCGGGCGCGGTGAACTCGCCGAGCGGCGTGAGGTCGGCACCGGTCAGGCGCAGCCCGATCTCCTCGGCGAGCTCGCGGATGAGCGTCTGCGCGGCATCCTCACCGGCCTCGGGCTTGCCGCCCGGCTGCATGAACGCGCGGGTGCCCGCCTTGCGCACGAGGAGCAGGCGGCCGTCCGCGTCGGTGATCACGGCGGCGGAGACGCGGATCGAGCGTGCGGATCCGGTCGGGGCGGCGGAGGCATCCGGTGTCGAGGTCACCCTCGAACGCTAACAGTCGACGACCCCGTGCCGCCGCGGCGTCGCGGGTGCGCTGAGCCCGCGCGCCCGGCGAGGGCGGCCCCTGGCCGTGCGCCGCCGCAGACGGTTGACTGGGCGTATGAAGCTCCTGCTGACCTCGGGCGGGGTCACCAACGACAGCATCCGCCGCACCCTCGAGGAGATGCTCGGCAAACCCATCGCCGACAGCTCCGCGCTGTTCGTGCCGACGGCCCAGTGGGGGCAGCCGATGTGCTCGCCCGAGACGGTCTGGCGATCCACGGCGGGCACCTGGCCGGACGGCATCCCCAGTCCCGTCGAACTCGGATGGCGCTCCGTCGGGGTGCTCGAGCTCACCGCACTGCCGACGATCGCGCCCGAGCGGTGGATGCCGTGGGTGCGCCAGGCCGACGCCCTGCTCGTCGACGGGGGTGAGGCGGTGTACCTCGCCGAGTGGATCCGCACCTCGGGGCTCGGCGATCTGCTGCCCGAGCTCGAGGACACCGTCTGGGTCGGCATCAGTGCGGGGAGCATGGCGCTCACACCCCGCGTGGGCCCGGAGTTCGTCGACCGCGACCCCGGCGGCACCGACGAGACGCTCGGCCTCGTCGACTTCTCGATCTTCCCCCACCTCGACTACCCGGGCTGGACGGGGAACACGACCGCGGCGGCGCACCGATGGGCGGCCGCCCTCGGGGCGCGCGCCTACGCCATCGACGACCAGACGGCCATCCGGGTCGTCGACGGCGCGGTCGAGGTGATCTCCGAGGGCACCTGGGAGCTGCTCAACGCGTGAGCATCACCTTCAGCGCCTCGCGCGCGTCCATCGCGGCGTAGGCGGCGGGCGCCTCGTCGAGCGTCATGATCCGGTCGAACACGCGGCCGGGATCGATCGTGCCGTCGAGCACCAGCGGGATCGTGTCGTCGAGATAGGCGCGCACCGGGGCCACCCCTCCGGTCAGCGTGATGTTCTTGCCGAACAGCGACGCCGATCCGACCGGTGCGCTCTCGTACTGCGGCACGCCGACGCGGGAGATGACGCCGCCGGGGCGCACGACACCGTACGCCTGCTCGTACGCGGGCATGTGGCCGACGGCCTCGATGACGACGTGGCTGCCCTCGCCGTTCGTGAGGTCGCGGACACGGGCGATCCCCTCGGCTCCCCGCTCCGCGACGACGTCGGTCGCGCCGAACTCCACGCCGAGATCGGTGCGGTCGGTGTGCCGACCCATCAGGATGATCCGCTCGGCCCCGAGGGTTCGGGCGGCCAGCACCGCCGACAGGCCCACGGCGCCGTCGCCGATCACGGTGACCGTCTGCCCGGCGCGGACCCGGGCGAGATGCGCGGCGTGATAACCCGTGAGGTACACGTCCGAGAGCGTCAGCAGCGAGGCGAGCAGCGCGTCGGATGCGGCATCCGGATCGACGTCGCGCACGACGACCAAGGTGCCGTCGGCCTGGGGGATGAGGGCCCGTTCGGCCTGGAGGCCGCCGACGCGCCCGCTGCCGTAGAACCCGCCGTGCAGGCACGAGGTCTGGAAGCCCTCCCGGCAGAAGACGCACGTGTTGTCGGAGTAGACGAACGGCACGATCACGAAGTCGCCCGGGCGCACCGCCGTCACCTCGGCGCCGGTCTCCTCGACGACGGCGATGAGCTCGTGCCCCATCCGCCGGCCCTTCGACGACTCGGCCATCGAATGGTACGGGTGCAGATCGGAGCCGCAGACGCACGCGCGGACGATGCGCACGACGGCGTCGGTCGGCTGCTGGACGACGGGATCGGGGACGTTCTCGACGCGGACGTCTCCGGCGCCGAACATGACGGTTGCTCGCATGAGTACATTTCACGCCATCCGGCCTGCCCTTTCCATTATCCCGCGCGGAGGGGGGCTTGCCGCAAGGGCCCCTCCGTGGGGCAGAATCGCAGGTCGCGCCGTCTTTTGCGGCGCGAGAAGGGGATTCGGATGCCGACGGGAAACACTTCGGAGAGCGTGTTCGATCTGCCGTCACGGCTGCACCGCAAGGCCGATCCGCTGCTCATCGGCCGGGACGAGCAGCAGTTCGCCGCCATCGCCCGGGCCCTCGCCGCCGACGTGCGGCGCACCGAGGAGCGTACGGCGGCGCTGCAGCGCGAGGCCGTCGGCGGCGGCCAGCGGGCGCTCGAACGCGACCTCGAGGTGCAGAGCCTGACGGCGCGGCTGCGCATCCTCCGCCGCTTCGGCCTCGATGCCTGCATCGGCCGGATGGTCGATGCGGCGGGAACCGTCACCTACATCGGGCGCTTCGGTCTCGCGGATGCCGCGGAGGAGCGGCTGCTGACTGACTGGCGGGCCCCGGCATCCGCCCCGTTCTTCGCCGCGACCGCGGCGCGTCCGCTCGGTCTCACGAGCCGGCGCCGCTATCGCTGGCGGGAGGGACGCATCGTCGACTACTGGGACGAGGTGTTCGCCGACGACGGCGTGGACCACAGCGGCGCGCTCGACGACCAGTCGGCGTTCATCGCGAGCCTCGGCGCGAGCCGTTCGCCCCGGATGCGCGACGTGCTCGGGACGATCCAGGCCGACCAGGACGCGATCATCCGCGCCGACTCCCGGCGCGCGCTCGTCGTCGACGGCGGCCCCGGGACGGGCAAGACGGTCGTCGCGCTGCACCGCGCCGCGTACCTGCTCTACGACGATGCGCGGATGCGGGCCGGACACGGCGGGCTGCTTTTCGTGGGCCCGCACCGCCCGTACGTCGACTACGTGGACGACGTGCTGCCGAGCCTCGGGGAGGACGGCGCGCTGGTCTGCGCCGTCGACGATCTCGTCGCCGGGGGCGCCGAGGCGGCGGAGGAGGCCGATCCGCAGATCCGGCGCCTGCTCGGCGACGGTCGCGTGGTCGACGCCGTCGACGCCGCGGTGCGCCGGTGGCAGCGCCCGCCGACGCGTGCGACCGCGATCGAGACCGCGTGGGGGACCGTCGTGGTGGGGCCCGCGGAGTGGTCCGAGATCTTCGCCGACGCCGACGAGCTGCCGCACAACGCGCACCGCGCGCGGGCCTGGGATCGCCTGCTCGACCTGCTCGAGGACCGCATCGACGACGACCTGCGCGACGGCGGTGGCGGGTCGGCGGATGCCTGGGGGGAGGGCTGGGGCGAGGCGTCCCGTCCCCGCGACGACTTCGACGCGTACGGCTCGGGCTGGGAGGAGGACGAGTCGACCCGCGAGACGCTGGAGAACGACGAGGAGCTGCGGGCGCTGTTCGATCGGGCCTGGCCGCTGCTGGATCCCGAGGCGCTGCTGCGCGGGCTTCTCTCGACGCCCGAGCTGCTGCGACGCTGCGCACCCTGGCTGGCGGCCGCGGACGTCGACGTGCTCGTCGCGCGCGGTGCGCCGCCCGCGTGGACCGACGTCGATCTGCCCCTGCTCGATGCGGCCCGCCGCGGCGTCGGAGATCCGCGCAGCGAGGTGCGCGAGCGGCGGGCGCGCCGTGCGGCCGCCGAAGAGCGCCGGGTGATGTCCGACGTGGTGAGCGACCTGATCGCGGCCGACGACGGCGACCTGCGGATCATGTCGATGCTGCGCGGGCAGGATCTGCGCGGCACGCTCGCGCAGCCCACGGCATCCGAGCGCGACCCGTACGCCGGGCCGTTCGCGCACCTGGTCATCGACGAGGCGCAGGAGCTCACCGACGCGCAGTGGCGGATGCTGCTGCACCGGTGTCCTTCGCGGAGCGTGACGATCGTCGGAGATCGTGCGCAGGCGCGCCACGGTTTCCCCGAGACCTGGGGTGAGCGGCTCGCGCGGGTGGGCCTGGATCGGGCGAACGTCACGTCGCTGAGCGTCAACTACCGCACGCCCCAGGAGGTGATGGACGTCGCCGGCCCGGTCATCCGCGCCGCGCTGCCCGATGCGAACGTCCCGGAGTCGATTCGCCGCACCGGGATTCCGGTCGCCTACGGGTCGCGGGACGAGCTGGAGGCGGTGCTGGACGCGTGGGAGCGCGACCGCGCGGAGGGGACGGCCGTGGTGATCGGCGCGCCCGCGTTCGCATCACGACCGCGGGTGGCGTCGCTCGATCCGCAGCGGGTCAAGGGCCTCGAGTTCGACCTCGTCGTGCTCGTCGATCCCGACCGGTTCGGCGGGGGGATCACCGGCGCCGTCGACCGGTACGTCGCGATGACCCGCGCGACCCAGCGCCTCGTCGTGCTCTCGTGACACCGGCTGCGCGCGGGAGCGCCGGCACGCTCAGCCGGCGCGGCGCAGACGCAGGCCGAGGAAGAGCACCGCGGATGCCGCGGTCAGCGCCGCGGCGAGCACGATCACCGCGGTCCAGCCGGCGCCGGCGAACAGGTGGGTCGAGGCCGTCCCCGCCACGGTGCTGCCCAGGTAGTAGGTGAGCAGGTAGGCGCTCGAGGCGCGCGACGTGCTGCGCCCGGTCGCCTGGGCGCGGGCGACGACCCAGCCGCTGAGCACCGAGTGCGTGCCCAGGAACGCCGCGGTCAGCAGCCCGAGTCCCGCGAACACCGCGACGACGTCCGGCCAGACGAGCAGGCCGATCGCGCCGAGGGTGGCGGCGGCGCCGAGCAGGGATGTCAGTGCGCGACCGCGGCGGCGCGAGATCCGGTGGAACAGGCCCGGCGCGAGGATGCCGAGGGGATAGGCGAGGTAGACGAACACCTCCGCCGCTCCGAGCGAGAAGGGCGGCCCGTCGAGGCGGAACGGCACGGCGTTGTACAGCCCGACGAACGTCGCCATCGCGAGCGCACCGGCGGCGCACACCGCCAGGATGACGGGGTCGCGCAGGGAGGCGACCGTGCCGCCGAGCAGGTCGCCGAGTCGGAGGGGGAGGGGCGCCGCGCCGTCGCGGGGCAGTGCGATCCACACCAGGGCGCCGACGACGACGCTCACGCCACCGAGCACGATGCTCACCGTCTGCCAGCCTCCGAGGGCCGCGAGCGGCAGCGGAGCGAGCCGCCCGACGGCCCCGCCGACCGCGGTGCCGGAGATGTACAGCGCGTTCGCGCGCCCGTGCGCGTCGTCGCGCACGGCGTCGCGGAGGTAGGCGAGTGCGACGGCGGGCAGGACGGCCAGGGCGAGGCCGCCGGCGGCACGCAGGGCGAGGAAGAGCTCCCACGTGGGCGCGACGGCGCAGGCGACGGACAGGACTCCGGCGAGCACGAGCGAGCCGCTCATCGCGGTGACGCGCCCGATGCGGTCGGAGAGCGGGCCCGACAGCAGCAGTCCCAGCAGCATGGCCGCGGTCGTGGCGGAGATCGCGAGCCCGGACGCTCCGGCATCCACCCGGAACGACGCCGCGATCGCGGGCAGCAGCGGCTGCGGGAAGTAGATGATCGCGAAGTTCGCGAGGCCGCCGGCGGCCAGCAGGCCGACGACCCGGCGGTAGGAGGGGGTGCCGGCGGCCAGGCGCGCGATCGAGCCGGTGGGGGTGCGGTCGAGCACGCTGGCGGCCATGGGCTCCATCGTGACCCGCCGGTGTCGTGTCCGGAAATGATCTGACGGGCCCGTGTGATGCGTCTGGCGCATAATGAGGCCCATGGACGAGCAGGCACTGCGGATCTTCCTCTCCCTCGCCGAGACGCAGAACACCCGCGACACCGCGGCCGAGCTGCGCGTGAACCAGTCGAACGTCTCGCGCGCCCTCGCCCGCCTGGAGGCGCAGGTGGGGATGCCGCTGTTCGCGCGGCACGGCAAGCGACTCGAGCTGAACGCCGGCGGCCTCGCCTTCCGCGCCGACGCGGCCGGTGTGCTCGACGCCTTCGACGCGGCCCGCCGTCACGCCGAGCTCATCGCGGAGGAGGGGCGGCTGCTGCGCGTCGGGTTCCTGCACTCGGTCGCACGGTGGATGGTGCCCGACGTCGTGCAGCGCTTCCGCGCGCTCCGGCCCGACGTGCGCGTCTCGCTGCGGCAGGGCTTCGCCCGCGATCTCTACGGCTGGCTCGCGCTCGATGCGATCGACGTCGCGCTGAGCACCGCGCCGATCGCGCCGTCTGCGGCGTCCGACGACATCGGCTGGCTCGCCCTCGCCGAGGAGCCGTTGTGCATCGCCGTCCCGGCGGGGCACCCGCTCGCGGCGGCCGACGGGGTCGAGGTCGGCGACCTCGCCGGTCGCGACTTCATCGGCTTCTCGCGCATCGCCGAGCTGCGCGCGGTGGTCACCGGCATCCTCGACGAGGCGGGCGTCGCCGTGAACGTGACCTTCGAGAGCAGCGAGATCGACACGATGCGCAGCCTGGTCGCCGGCGGTCTGGGCGTCTCGATCCTCCCGCGCACCCCGGGTCGCGACGATCCGGGGGTCGTCTACCTGCCCCTCCGGCCGCGCCGCGTGCGGGCGCTGGGCATCGCGTGGAGCCCGACGGCGCAGGGCGCCCCCTACGCGACCGCGCTGGTGGCGGCGCTCGCGGCTCCGTAGCCACCCGGCCCGATCCGCGAGCCCCGCGCGGCGGACCGACTGACCGACGACGGGCGACGATCCGGACACACGGACGCGGCGGCATCCGCCAGAATCGTGGTGCCCGGCCGTCGCGCGATGGACGGGCATCCGTTTCGACCGCCCTCATCCGAAGGACGTGCTCCCGATGACCGAGAACTGGTTGCTGGCCCGACCCGACGTCGACCTCGACGAGGTGCGGGTGCTCGCTTGTCGCGAGTACGGCGTCGACGGCGAGCTGACCGAGCTGGGCAGTCAGCAGGATCGCAACTTCCTGGTGCGCGGCGCCGACGGCGCGGGTCTGCTCGTCAAGATCTTCCACCCCACCGTCGACGCGGCCGCGGTCGCGCTGCACATCGCCGCATCGGACCGCCTGCGCGCCCAGGGGCTCCTCACGCCCGAGGTGCTCACGACGGCAGACGCCGCCCGCACGACGCAGATCGTCTGCGCCGACGGGCAGATCGCCCGCGTGGCCGGGTTCCAGATCGTCGACGGCCGCCCGTTGTCCGACGTCACCGACGCCGATGGCGCCCAGGCCGAGGAGCTCGGCGCGCTGGTCGCGGAGGTCACCACCGCGTTCGCGGGGCTGGATGCCGACGACACCGACCGCAATCTGCAATGGGAGCTGGGCAACGCGCTCGCCGTCGTCGAACAGCTCATCGACGACCTGCCGGAGGATCGGCGCGAGCAGTGCCTCACCGCGGCCCGGCGTGCGGCGGCCGAGCTGGACCGTGTCGCGGCGGACCTCCCGCGTCAGGTGATCCACGGCGACCTGACGGCCGACAACGTCATGCGCGACCGTCGGGGGCGGCACTGGGTGATCGACCTCGGCGACGTCGCGACGTCGTGGCGGGCCGCCGAGCTCGCGATGCTGCTCGCCGACCTCATGGGCCGCACCGACGACCTCGCGATCGTCGGCCGGGCCGTCGCCGGCTTCGATGCGCACGCGCACCTCGCCGACGCCGAGCTCGAGGCCCTCTGGCCCCTCGTCGTGCTGCGCGGTGCCGTGCTCGCCGTCAGCGGGTGGAGCCAGCTGCGCATCGACCCGGGCAACGACTACGCGCGTGAGCGGGTCGAGCACGAGTGGCAGGTGTTCGCGCGGACGGCGCGCGTGCCGTCGTCCGAGGTGACGGCGCAGCTGCGTCTCGCGGCCGGGCGGCCGCACCGCCGGGGCGTCGCCTACCGGCCCGTGCTGGCGCGGGGGGATGCCGCGGCCACCGTGGATCTCGGCATCCGGAGTCCGCTTCTCGATCGGGGCCGCTGGACCGTGCCCGGCATCGAGCAGGAGCTCGTGAGGGAGGCGTTGAACGATGCGCCGATCGCCGTGCTCCGCTACGGCGAGAGCCGGCTGAGCCGCGTGTCGACCGACACCACGCGGTCCGCGGCGACGCGGGCGCGCTGCGTCGAGCTGTGGACGCGTCCGGGCGCCGCGGTCGCCGCGCCCTTCCGCGGCTTCACGCAGGTCGACGTGGGCGCCGGCGCGGTGGAGCTCCACGACGCGGGCGTCGTCCTGCGGATCGAGGGGGTCGACCTCGCCGCCGAGGTCGCGGCGGGCGAGGCGGTGGAGGCCGGGGCCGTGCTCGGCCGTGTCGCCGAGGCCGAGCCGGGCCTCGGGCGTCTGCGCATCACGAGGCGCCTGCGCGACGCCGCACCGGCCGCCCCGTTCGTCGACGCCGACGGGGAGGACCAGACGCCGGGCGCCGCGGATCCGTCGCCGATCCTCGGCGTGCCGCGGGTGGCCGACCCGGTGGCTGCGACCCGCCGCGCCCGACGGGTGCGGGAGGAGGCGATCGGCGCCGCCGCGGAACGGTTCTACGCCGAGCCGCCGCAGATCGAGCGCGGCTGGGGCGCGCTGCTCGTCGACACGCAGGGCCGCGCGTACGTCGACCTCGTCAACAACGTCTCGGCCATCGGTCACGCCCACCCCGAGTTCGCCGACCGTGTCGCCCGCCAGCTGAACCTGCTCAACACCAACTCGCGCTTCCTCTACGACGCGTTCGCGGAGTTCGCCGCGCGGCTCGTCGCCCATGCCCCCGACGCGTCGCTCGACACGGTGATCCCCGTCAACAGCGGCTCGGAGGCCGTCGATCTGGCCCTCACCCTCGCCCGCGTCGCGACCGGCCGGCGCGATGTCATCGCGGTGCGCGAGAGCTATCACGGGTGGACGAGCGCCGCCGACGCCGTCAGCACGTCGGCGTTCGACAATCCGCACGCCGCCGACTCGCGACCCGACTGGGTGCACCTCGTCGACGCCCCGAACGCCTACCGGGGCCGCCACCGCGGGCCGGATGCCGGGGCCGCCTACGCGCGCGAGGTCGCCGACCTCGCGCGCTCCCTGGCCGCGGAGGGCCGCCCCGCGGGTGCGTTCATCTGCGAGCCGGTGCTCGGCAACGCCGGCGGCGTCATCCCGCCCCGCGGCTATCTCACCGCCGTCGCCGACGCCGTGCGGGCCCACGGCGGCCTGGTCGTCGCCGACGAGGTGCAGGTCGGCTACGGGCGCCTGGGCGACGCGTTCTGGGGGAGCACGCTGCAGGGGCTCGACCCCGACATCGTCGCGGTGGCCAAGGCCGCCGGCAACGCCTACCCGCTGGGAGCCGTCCTCACCCGCCGCGAGATCGTCGACGCGCTCGCGCGGGAGGGGACCTTCTTCTCGTCGGCCGGCGGCACCCCCGTCAGCGCCGTCGCGGGATCGGCGATCCTCGACATCATCGACGCCGAGGGGCTGCAGGACAACGCGCGCCGGGTCGGCCGCGTGATCGCCGACGGGGCCCGCGCGCTGGCGGAGCGGCATCCGCTCATCGGCGCGGTGCACGGCACGGGCCTGTACCTCGGCATCGAGCTGGTCCGCGACCGCGACACCCTCGAGCCGGCCCGCGCGGAGGCCGCGCGCGTGTGCGACCTGCTGCGCGAGCACGGTTTCATCGTGCAGCCGGCGTCGGAGCGGCAGAACGTGCTGAAGGTCAAGCCGCCGCTGGTGCTGACCGAGCCCGACGCGCGTCGGTTCCTCGCCGCCCTCGACACCGTCTTGAGCACGCTCGGCGACTGAGCGCGCTCAGCCCCGCAGGACCGCGACGATCTCGTCGCGGGTGGGCATGCCCGCCGCGGCGCCGGGGCGGGTCACGGCGAGGGATGCCGCGGCACTCGCCGCCGCGAGGGCGTCCGTCAGCTCGGCGCCGTCGGCGAGCCACGCGACCAGCACTCCCGCGAACGTGTCGCCGGCGCCGGTGGTGTCGACGGCGTGCACGGCGCGGGCGGCGACGGGCGCGAGGAGGGTGCCGCCCCGGGCGACGATCGCCCCGGCCGCACCCCGCGTGACGACGGCGATGCCGCTGCCGTCGCCGCCCGCGGCGTGGGCGCTGAGCGCGCGGGCCGCCGCCTCGGGGTCGTCGCGCACCGCCGCCTCGGGGTCCAGTGCCCGCAGCAGCACGGCGGCCTCGCCGTCGTTCGGGACGACGATGTCGGCGAGCGGAACGAGCTCGGCGGCCGCGGGCACGGCGGGCGCCGGGGTGAGCACCGTCCGCACACCGTCGGCGCGCGCGAGCTCCAGAGCCGCGCGCACGAGCGTCAGCGGGCGCTCCAGCTGCACGAGGAGGAACGCCGCTCCCGCGATGGCGCGCCGGTCGGCGTCGGTGAGGGCGTCGTCGGCGTTCGCCCCCGGGACCACCACGATCGCGTTCTCGCCGTCGTCGGTCACGCTGATGGCGGCGACCCCGGTGGACCCGGCCGCCGCGGGCGCGGTCACGGTGCGGATGCCGTCGGCATCCACGCCCGCCGCGCGCAGCGCCGCGACCAGCCGGTGGCCGAACGCGTCGTCGCCGACGCACCCGAGGAACGCGACGGTGTCCGCGGACCCGGCGGCCCGCGCCGCGGCGATCGCCTGGTTGAGCCCCTTGCCGCCGGGCCCCGTGGCGAAGGACGTGCCCGCGAGCGTCTCGCCCGGCCGCGCGAGACGCGGCTGTCGCACGACGAGGTCCATGTTGGCGCTGCCGAGGACGACGATCCGGCTCATCCTCAGACTCTACGGGGAGCGCCCCGCGCGGCGGCCGGCCCGTCCGGGGCGGCTCGTAGAGTGGGGGAGATGACTTCCTCGCCGCAGTCCCGTCGCCCCCTCTCGTCCCGGCCGCTTCCGCGTCGTACCCCTGTCGAGCTCGGCATCCCCGAGGCCGCGGTGCTGGCGCTCGCGGAGAGGCTCGCGGCCGAGGGCCTCGACCCGCACGCGCTTCTCGTCGCCCGCCACGGAGAGGTCGCGTTCGAGACCGCGTGGGCTCCGTACCGGTTGGAGCGGCCGGCGCTCGTGTACTCGGCATCCAAGACGTACACGTCCCTCGCGATCGGCTTCCTCGCCGACGAGGGCCGGCTGCGACTGGACGACTCGGCCGGCATCGCCGTGGGCGAGGACAACCCGCACGGCATCACGGTGCGCCATCTGCTCACGATGAACACCGGGCACTCCGCGGAGCAGATCGACCGGATCGGCGCGGACCCGCTCGTGCTTCTCCGGGAGGCTCCGGCGTTCGCGCCCGGCACGCACTTCGCGTACAACTCCCCGGCCACGCACACGCTCTCCGCGATCGTCACGGCCCTCACCGGCGAGCCGCTCACGACCTACCTGCGCCCGCGGCTGCTCGACCCGCTCGGCATCGGGGAGCGCTGGATGTCGCCGTACGGAGGCATCGAGCACGGCGCTTCCGGCTTCCACCTCACGGTGGACGACCTCGCGCGGACCGCGATCATGCTGGGTGCGGGCGGCGTCTTCGACGGCGTGCAGGTCGCACCCGCCTGGTACGTCGAGGAGCTGTCGCGCCCCTGGTCGGAGACGGCCGCGTTCGACGGTCCGGTGGCCGCCGACGGCGAGGTCAACGACTGGGCGGTCGGCTACGGCTACCAGGTGTGGCGCGGCCGTCACGGGTTCCGGCTGGACGGCGCCGCCGGGCAGTTCGGTCTCGTCCTTCCCGAGCACGACCTCGTCATCGCCTACCAGGGCGCCACGCTCGACACCCAGGCGACGCTGCGCGCGTTCTGGGCGTTCGTCGCGGCCGTCGAGGTCGCGGATGCCGCGGGCGGCGCGGATGCCGCGACCCCCGCTGCCGGGGCGGGCGCAGGCGCGCCGGCGGGGACCGCTCCGGCCGCGACCGCCGGTGCCGTGCCGCGCGATGCGTGGACCGCGCGTGACCGGCTCGCGGTCAGCGCCGAGCCGTTCGCCTCCGCGGGGCTCGTCCTCGACGACACGGCGGACGGGTGGAGCCTGGTGCTGCCCGACGTCGGCACGCTGCCGGTCGCCCCCTTCTGGCAGGAGGTCGCGGTCGAGGGTCCGGCCGCCGACGGCGCCCCCGGCGCCACCCACCTGCGCCTGGCCACCCGCGGGGAGCGCGGCGACGACGGCAGCGTCCTCGTGCACGTCGTCGACACGACCTCCCCCCACCGCGCCATCATCCGCCGTGCCGCTTCCGGCGCCGTCGACGCCGGCTGGCACGTGCCGCCCCTCGGGGGAGGTTGGGAGGTGCTGCGCGTCCCGGCATCCGTCCCCCGCATCGACACCTCGGCATCGGCCGTGCTGCTCGACATGGACGGCACCCTCGTCGACTCGCACGCCGTCGTCGAACGGCTGTGGACGCAGTGGTCGCTCGATCACGGCGTCGACCCGGCGCGGACCCTGTCGATCATCCACGGCCGCCAGGGGCAGGACTCGATGGCGCTCCTGCTGCCGGATCGCCCGCACGAGGTCAACCTCGCCGAGAACGCCGCGCTGCTCGCCCTCGAGACGGCCCAGACCGACGGGGTCGTTGCGATCCCCGGCGCGGCCGCCCTGCTGGCCGCGCTCGCCGCGGCCGACCTGCCCTACGCCCTCGTCACCTCGGCGACCACGGAGCTCGCGACCGCGCGCATGCGGGCGGCCGGGCTGCCGCTGCCGCCCGTCGTCATCGCCGCCGCCGACGTGAGCCGCAGCAAGCCCGACCCGGAGGGATTCCTCGCAGGCGCTGCCGCGCTCGGGGTGGATGCCGCGCGCTGCATCGTGGTCGAGGACTCCGCCAACGGCATCGCCGCCGGACTCGCCGCGGGCATGCGCGTGATCGGCATCGGTCCGCACGCCGCCGAGGCGGCGCCCACGTGGACGGTCGCGGACGCCCGCGGCATCCACGTCACCCGCTCGGACGGCGCGGACCCTCTCATCACCCTCGACTGACCCCGCCCGCCGCCCCCGCCCCCGCCGCGCCCGCTCACGCGAGAAACCACATCCGCCCCGAGAAACCACGGCGCCGACGTTTTCTCGGGATGGATGTGGTTTCTCGGCCGCGCCCCGCGACCGCTCGGCCGCGGGGTGGCGCCGTCAGTCGGTCTCGCCGTGCGGGGCGCGGTGGCCCTCGCTGAAGCTGAGGTTCTTGCCGAACGCCTTGCCGATGATCAGCGCGATGCCGACGATCACGAGACCCACGGCCAGGCCCGCGACGGCCGACACGAAGGTGTCGCCGACCCAGACCACCACGGGCCCGAGGGGCTCGAGCGCGTGCTCGACCGCGTGGAGCAGCTCGACCGGCGCGTGCCAGCCGACCTCGCCGAGGTTCGCGAGCACGAGGTGGCCGCCGACCCAGAGCATCGCGACGGTGCCGACGATCGAGATGACGCGGAAGACGCCCGGCATCGACCGCACCACCCGCATGCCGGTGTGGCGCACGCGCGCCGACGAGCTCTTGGCCATCTTCAGGCCGATGTCGTCGATCTTGACCAGCAGCGCGACGGCCCCGTAGACCAGCGCGGTCATGGCGAGCGCGATGACGGCGAGCACGGCGAGGCGCAGCCAGAAGTCGAGCTCCGGGTCGACGTTCGACAGGCCGATGAGCATGATCTCGGTCGACAGGATGAGGTCGGTGCGGATCGCACCTCTGACCAGGCGCTTCTCGTCGCGCCCGCCCTCGTCGTCGTGACCGCCGTGGTGGAAGCCGAACCACTCGAGCACCTTCTCGGCGCCCTCGAAGCAGAGGTACGCACCCCCGACGATGAGCAGCCACGGCAGCACCCACGGGGCGAAGGCGGTGAGCACCATCGCGATCGGGATGATGATGAGGAACTTGTTCGCGAGCGATCCCAGGGCGATCCGCCCCACCACCGGCAGCTCGCGCGCGGGCGACAGCCCCTGCACGTACTGCGGCGTCACGGCGGCGTCATCGATCACGACGCCTGCCGACTTCGCCGACGCCTTGAGCGCCGCGCTGAGGATGTCATCGACGACGGCGAGCAGACCCACGGACATGCCAGCAACAGTACCGGCCGCGCACGATCCGGCTCGCGGATGCCGGGGCTTGCATCCTCCGAATCGATTCGATAGCCTGAGACCCGGCGCTCCCCTCCGGAGCGCCTTTCGCCGTTTCCGCCCCCGTCTCGAACCCGGTCGTATGTCACGTTCTCTCACCACCGGTAGCCCCTGGCGCGTCATCCTCGCCTTCGCGGTGCCCCTGCTCATCGGCAACGTCGTGCAGCAGCTCTACCAGTTCGCCGATGCCATCGTCGTCGGCCGTCACCTCGGCGTCGACGCCCTCGCCGCCGTCGGCGCGACGGGAAGCCTGCTGTTCCTGCTGCTCGGCTTCGCATGGGGCCTCACGAGCGGGTTCGCCATTCCGACGGCGCAGGCGTTCGGCGCGCGCGACCTCGGCGCGGTGCGACGCTCGGTGGCGGCGGGGACCGTCCTCACCGCCCTCACGACGCTCGTGCTGACCGTGGCGGCGCCGTTGCTCGCCGGCCCGGCGCTGCACCTGCTGCAGACCCCGCCCGAGCTGATGGAGCAGGCGACCGTGTTCGCCCAGATCAGCTTCCTCGGCGCCGGCGCCATCATGGGCTTCAACTATCTGTCGGCGATCATCCGGGCCATCGGCGACTCGCGCACCCCGCTCGTGTTCCTCACGATCGCGTGCGCCCTCAACGTCGCCCTCGTGATCGTCATGGTCGGCCCGCTGGAGCTCGGCGTCGGAGGCGCCGCGCTGGCGACCGTCGTCTCCCAGGCGCTGTCGGTGCTGCTGTGCCTCGAGTACGTGCGGCGCCGGCTGCCGGTGCTGCACATGCGTCGCCTCGACTGGCGGGTGACCCGCGCCGATCTCACCGAGCACCTCCGCCTCGGCCTGCCGATGGGCTTCCAGGCCTCGATCATCGCGATCGGCACCCTCACGGTGCAGGTGGCGCTCAACACCCTCGGCGCCGATGCCGTCGCCGCCTACACGACAGCGTCGCGCGTGGACGGCCTGGCCGTCGCGCTCCTGCAGTCGCTCGGGCTCGCGGCATCCATGTACGCCGCACAGAATCTCGGTGCGCGCCGTCCCGACCGCATCCGCCGCGGCGTCGTGCAGGCCGTGTGGATGGCGCTGATCGCCGCCGTGGTCCTCGGGGCGCTGCTCATCGCCTTCGGTGCGCCGCTCGTGCGTCTGTTCGTCGGCGACGGCAGCGACACGGTCGTGCAGCTCGCGGCGCTCATGCTGCTCATCAACGGCGCCAGCTACACCGCGCTGGGCGTGCTGTTCATCCTGCGCGGCACGCTGCAGGGCCTCGGCAGCACGATCATCCCGACGGTCACGGGCCTCGTCGAGCTCGTCATGCGCGTCGGCGCCGCCGTCGTGCTCGGCCACCTCTTCGGTTTCGTCGGCGTGGTGTGGAGCAATCCGCTCGCCTGGATCGGCGCCGCGGTCATCCTGATCCCCGCCTACGTCCGCGCCCATCGCGCCCTCGAGCGGATGCCGGTCGACCCCGACGAGCCGACCCTCACGACCCCGATCGCCGTCATCGGTCCCACCGACGGGTCGATGGTGGTGGATGCCGTGGTCACCCAGCCCATCCCGCTGCCGCAGCAGCCGGCCGCCGACCTCGTTGCGGCCCGGCCCCGGCGGTGGAAGGGTGGGACCCGAGCGAAGCGGAGGACGCGATGAAGGCAGTTCTGGGCGATGCGACGGTGGCCGAGGCCGACCGCGACGATCTCATCTCGATCGAGGGCAACTGGTACTTCCCGCCGTCGAGCGTGAACTGGGATCTCCTGGAGGAGAGTCCCACTCCCTACACGTGCCCGTGGAAGGGCGAGTGCCAGTACTACTCGGTGCGCGGCGCCGACGGCCTGCTCGCCGACCGGGCCTGGGCGTACCCGCACCCGTACGAGAGCGGCATCGCCCGGGTCGGCAAGGACTTCTCGGGCTACGTCGCGTTCTGGAAGGAGGTGCGCGTCGAGGACTGACGCGCACCGCAGCGTCGCGGCGACCGCAGAGGCGGCAGGATGGATACCGTGACCGCTCCCCTTCAGAACCTCACGCAGATGCCCGACCCGCAGTACCTCATGGTCGGCGACGGCTACCGCATCGCGACGTACTCGTGGGGTGACGAGGACGCGCCGACCGTCGTGGTCGTGCACGGGTTCGCCTCGAGCACGAAGGACAACTGGGTCGCGACCGGGTGGGTGCGCGACCTGACCGCCGCCGGCTACCGGGTGCTCGCGCTCGACCAGCGCGGTCACGGCGCGAGCGACAAGCCGCATGAGCCGAGCGCCTACGACATCCGCCAGCTCGCCGGCGACGTCGAGACGATGCTCGACACCTACCTCGTCGACGAGGCGTCCTACGTCGGCTACTCGCTGGGGGCGCGGGTGGGGTGGGAGGTCGTGCAGGACATCGCCCCGCGCATCCCGCGGGCCGTCCTCGGCGGGGTCCCCGACGGCATCCCGCTCGCGCGCCTCGACCTCGCCCAGGTGCGCGCCCTCATCGCCGACGGCACCCCGGTCACCGATCGCGTCACGCAGAACTACATCGCGCTCACCGAGCGGGTGCCGGGCAACGACCTGCGCGCGCTGCTGGCGATCGCGGAGGGCATGCGGTCCTCCAAGACCGTCGACCCCGACCCCGCGCACGCGCCGCAGCAGCCGGTGATGTTCGCCACCGGATCGCTCGACGGCATCATCGAGGGCTCGAAGGCGCTCGCCGCGGCGTGCCCGCAGGGCCGCTTCGTCGAGATCCCCGACCGCCACCACTTCAACGCCCCCGGCTCGCGCGTCTTCCGCGCCGCCGCCCTGGATTTCCTGGCCGAGTAACCCCGCCGCCACCCCGCCGAGCCGCCACGCCGTGTGCGACCCGCCATGCCGCGGGCGGGCCGGCGCGTAGCGGCTC
>NZ_BCWI01000021.1 GCF_001592125.1 Microbacterium hominis NBRC 15708 | reverse complement strand
CGCGCTGCAGGATGCGGGCCGTCGTGCGCGCTGAAGTGCAGCGCCGCGAGAGGGATGCGCTCGTCCGCCGCGTGGAACTGGCCGAAGACGTCGAAGCCCCGCGGCACGCGGAGCGGGATGAACCCGTAGCCGTGGATGCCGAGGCGTGTGAAGTGCTTGTTGTCGGTGGAGGCCGGGAGCAGGTACGGGACGACGATGCCCTGCTCGTCCTCCGCCGCCATCGCCGCCTGCAGGGTCTCTCCTCGTCGGCGAGGAACGCGAGGAACGCGAGGACGAGATCGGCGACACCCGTGTCGACGGTGTCGATGCGGATGAGATCGCGGGCGAAGGCGACGGCCTCCTCCTCCAGCAGCGTCGTGCGGGTCATGTCTCGACGGGAGGAGGAGGGGTGTCCCCGTGCCGCGAGATGAGCGCGTGTGACGGCGCATGACGACGCGTGACGCGGACGCGTCGCGACGACGTGCGGAACTAGGAGTGCCCCCGACAGGAATCGAACCTGCGACCTTTGGTACCGGAAACCAACGCTCTATCCCCTGAGCTACGGAGGCGTACCGATCGAGGGTATCACCGCTGCAGCGCCGCGACCGCCGCCGCGAGCCGCTCCGCGAGGTAGCGGTGCCCGGCGGTCGAGGGGTGCTGGCGCCCGGCACCGGCGTCGATCACCTGCGCGTAGTTCGCCGGCGTGATCCAGCGCTCGCGGACGGGGGAGATGTACCACCAGCCGCGCGCAGCGGCCGCGGCGGCGAGATCCGCGTCGATCCGCGCCGTCGCCGCTTCGACGGGCAGCACCTGCGGCGCCGGCCCGAGGATGACCACCTGCGCGCGCGGGAGCCGCTCGGCCAGGGCGTCCCACGCGGCATCCACCGCCTGCCGATAGCCCGCCGCCGGCTCGCGTCGATCGTTGATCGAGCCCTGCACGATCACGAGGTCCGGATCGAGCCGCGGGTCGAGCGCCGCGATGCGCGTGGCGTAGTCGGGCCCGTCGATTCCGGGTGTGAGATACCCGGAGCCGCGCACGCCGTCGACCACCGTCGTCCAGCCGGCGAGATCGCCGACCACGGCGGCGTAGCCGAGGGCCGGCGATGCGGCTGCCGAGCCGTAGGTCCAGGAGTCGCCGAACACCAGCACCGTGGGGTGATCCGGCAGCACGAGGGATGCCGGTGCCACCGCCACGGCGTCGCTGCCGGCGGCCGCGACCGCGGCCGGTGCCGGGTCGGCGATGCGCACCGCGAGCTGCCAGACACCCACGCCGCAGGCGACCGCGACGAGCGTCGCGAGCGTCGCCGGTGCGCCCGCCGGAAGGCGGCGACGCGGGCGGCGGACGGCGGACATGCGACGAGAGTAGGTCACGGCCGGCACAAACCGGAATCGGCCGTCGGGGACCCGCGTGAGAGGGTCCGGACATCCGTGTGCGCGACCGCCTCCGCGGCGTGCGAGGATACTGCGGTGCAACGCCTCGTGACCGCCGAACTGGACCTCGATCTCGGGGCCTCCGTCGACCTCATCTTCCAGATCGCGGCGGCCCAGCCGGCCCCGGTCCTGCGCGAGGAGTTGACCTTCACGCAGGGCGATCGCGTGTACACCCCGACGGAGATCATCGACCAGTCCGGGAGCCGGCTGCACCGCCTTCTGGGCGAGTCGGGACGTCTCGAGGTGCGCTACGAGGCGCTCATCGAGGGCCACGTCGCCCAGCGCGCGACGAGCGACCTGGAAGCCATCACCTACCTGCGCCCCAGCCGCTACTGCCAGTCCGACGAGGTGTTCTCGCAGGCGCGGCGTCAGTTCCGGGGGCTGCAGGGCCTCGACCTCATCGCGGCCGTCAGTGAGTTCGTCGCCTCCAGCACGACCTACACGCCGGGGCTCAGCCAGGGCACCGACTCGGCCGTCACCACGCTGATGACCGGCCAGGGCGTCTGCCGCGACTACGCGCACGTCGTCATCGCCCTGCTGCGGGCCATGGACATGCCGGCCCGCTACGCCGCGTGCTTCGCGCCGGGGCTGCGCCCGATGGACTTCCACGCCGTCGCCGAGGCCTACCTCGACGGCAGCTGGTACGTCATCGACGCCACCCGCCTCGCGAACCGCCGCTCGCTGGTGCGCATCGCGACCGGCCGCGACGCCGCCGACTGCGCGTTCCTCAGCTACCACGGCGGCTACGTCGGCCTGCAGCGGATGCGCGTCGACGCGTGCGTCCTGCCGGACGACGCGTCCGACGTCGCGGCGCAGGATGCCGCGGCCGCGGCATCCGACCCCGCTCTCGACGACTTCGCCGAGCTCGTCCAGCTCGCCTGACCCGGCCGCGCCAGCCGGGCCGCCACCGCGGCCGTGGGGCTCGACGTGCCTGCGCAACTCCGCCTTTGGGTCTGCTGTCCGCAGCTTTCGTGGCTTCGCAGACGTCTCAGGTGGAGTTGTGCCGGCGCCCGTGCGCGGGGAGGGCCTGCAAGACCCGCACCTCACGACGGATGCCGAGCCGCGCACGCAGGTTGCGGGCGGCACGCGCCCGTAGACTTGACGGGCTATGAACCCCGACGCCCTCTCCGCCGCCCTCCTCGCCGTCATCGCCCCGCTCGCCGAGGCGCGACGCCCCGGTGCGAGCGCCGGTCTGACCGCGGCCGACCTGCCGCTGGAGCGGCCGCGCAACCGCGACCACGGCGACTGGGCGTCCAACGCCGCGCTGAAGCTCGGCAAGGCGGTCGGGGCGAACCCGCGCGAGTTCGCGCAGGAGATCGCCGACGCGCTCGCCGCCACCGACGGCGTCGCGAGCGTCGAGGTCGCCGGTCCCGGCTTCATCAACATCCGTCTCGAGGCGGGCGCCGCCGGTGCCCTGGCCCGGACGATCGTCGAGGCCGGCGCGGCCTACGGCACCAACGAGACCCAGCGCGGGCAGAGCATCAACCTGGAGTTCGTGAGCGCGAACCCGACCGGCCCGATGCACATCGGCCACACCCGGTGGGCGGCCCTGGGCGACGCGATCGCGCGGGTGCTCCTGGCCAGCGGTGCGACGCTCGTGCGCGAGTTCTACATCAACGACGCGGGCGCGCAGATGGACCGCTTCGGCCGTTCCGTGCTCGCCGCCATCAAGGGCGAGCCGACCCCCGAGGACGGCTATCCGGGCTCCTACATCGACGACCTCGCCCGTCGCGTCCTCGCCGAGCTCCCGGGCATCCTCGACCTGCCGGCGGAGGATCAGGTGGTCGAGGCGCGCGATCGGGCGTACGCCCTGCAGCTGGCCGACCTGCAGGCGTCGCTGGAGAAGTTCAACGTCCACTTCGACGTGTTCTTCAGCGAGCGCACGCTCCACGCCCACGGCCCGAACGGCGAGCCGAGCCTCGTCGACGAGGCCGTCGACCGCCTGCGGGCCCAGGGGCACGTGTTCGACCAGGACGACGCCGTGTGGGTGCGTACGACCGACTTCGGTGACGACAAGGATCGCGTGATCCGTCGCTCCAACGGCGAGTACACCTACTTCGCCGCCGACGCCGCCTACTACCTCAACAAGAGCGACCGCGGCTTCGCGCACAAGATCTACCTCCTCGGTGCCGACCACCACGGCTACGTCCACCGCCTCAAGGCGCTCGCGGGCGCGGCGGGCGACGACCCCGAGAAGGACATCGAGGTGCTGATCGGCCAGCTCGTCTCGGTCAACGGCGCGCGGCTGTCCAAGCGCGCCGGCAACATCATCGAGCTCGACGACCTGCGCGACTGGCTCGGCACCGATGCGCTGCGCTACTCGCTCGCGCGGTACCCCGCCGATTCGCCGCTGACGCTCGACCCCGAGATCCTCACGAAGCGCACGAACGACAACCCCGTCTTCTACGTGCAGTACGCGCATGCCCGCACGCACAACGTCGCGCGCAACGCGGCGGACTCCGGCGTCGACCGCAGCGCGTTCGTGCCCGAGCTGCTGGACCACGAGAGCGAGTCGGCCCTGCTCGGCGCCCTGCAGGAGTTCCCGCGCATCGTGGCCTACGCCGCCGAGGTGCGCGAGCCGCACCGTGTCGCGCGCTACCTCGAGGAGCTCGCGAGCCTGTACCACCGCTGGTACGACACCTGCCGGGTGACGCCGCTGGGTGACGAGCCGGTCACCGACCTGCACCGCACGCGGCTCTGGCTCAACGACGCGACCGGTCAGGTGCTGCGCAACGGACTCGGACTCCTCGGTGTGAGCGCGCCCGAGCGGATGTGACGTGAGCGACCAGCACCCCACCCAGCCGCTTCCCGACCCGACGGCGCAGTGGGTGCTGTCGACGGATGCCGCGGCATCCGCACCGCGACGACGCCGCAGCCGCCGCTGGCCGTGGCTGATCGCCGTGCTCGCGGTCGCGGCGCTCGCCGTCGGCGCGTGGTTCGCGGGGGAGTACATCGCCCGCGGTGTCGTGGAGCGGACGATCCGCGAGCAGGTCGTGTCGCGGCTCGACCTCCCCGCCGATCAACAGATCGACGTCGCCGTCCCCGGTCAGATGCTGCCGCAGCTGATCGCGGGCCGTCTCGACGAGGTCACCGTGTCCGCCGCGGACGTCCCGCTCGGGCAGCTCACGGGCGACGTCGAGGTGCACGCCGCGGGTGTGCCCGTCGGCGGCGACCAGCCGCTGCAGAGCGCGTCGGCGACCGTGCGTCTGGACGAGGCCCAGGTGCGGGCGCTGCTCGGCACCGTCGAGGGCTTCCCGGCGGATGCCGTCACGCTCGAGGCGCCGGACATCGTGATGTCGACGGAGCTGAGGCTGTTCGCCCTGTCGGTGCCGGTCGGGGTGAGCCTCGCCCCCTCGACGTCGGACGGCGACCTGGTGCTCACGCCGCGCACGCTGCGGGTGTCGGGCGCCGAGGTGTCGGCGGACGTGCTGATCGACCAGTTCGGCGCGGTCGCGCGCACCGTGGTGCGCGACTGGGACGTGTGCGTGAAGCAGTACCTGCCCGCCGGGCTCACGCTGTCCGCGGTGCGCGTCGACGGATCGCAGGTGGTCGCGGACATCGCGGTCGATCCGCGGATCACCGTCGACACGGCCCTGCAGCAGAAGGGCACGTGCAGCTGAGGCGGGGCGGGCCCGGGGGTCTCGCGGGGGTCGTCACATGCGTGAGGCGGCATGCGGGGGTGCCCTAGACTTCTAGGACTGCCGGGCGTGACGTGACCGTCGGCAGCCCGACCCCACACGATTGGTTCCGCACGTGTCCGCCGCCTCCGACCGCCCGCTCGTGCCCGCGTGGCTCACCGTGCCGGACGATGCGAACGCGCTCGCCGCGGCCGTGTGGCCGGCCTCGGCCGCCCGCGACGACGACGGCCAGCTGCTCATCGCCGGCGTCGGCGCCGCCGCGCTGCGCGCCCGCTTCGGCACACCGCTGTACGTCCTCGACGAGGATGCCGTGCGCCGACGCGCCCGCGAGGTGCGTGAGGCGTTCGCCGCCGCCGCTGCCCGCCACGGGGTGCAGGCCCGGGTCTACTACGCCGGCAAGGCGTTCCTGTCGACGGAGGTCGTGCGGTGGGTCACCGAAGAGGGACTCGCGGTCGACGTCGCCACCGGCGGTGAGCTCGCCGTGGCCCTCGCCGCCGGCGCCGACGCGTCGCGGCTCGGGCTGCACGGCAACAACAAGTCGGTGGCCGAGCTGGAGCGCGCCGTCGAGATCGGCATCGGCTCGATCGTCATCGACTCCCGCATCGAGCTCGAGCGGCTCGCCGCGATCGTGGAGCGCCGCGTCGCCGCCGGGGCCGAGCCGCAGGCGGTCCTCGTCCGCGTGAACAGCGGCGTGCACGCCGAGACGCACGACTTCCTCGCCACCGCCCACGAGGACCAGAAGTTCGGGTTCGCCCTCGCCGACGCCCCGGCCGTCGTCGCCCGCATCCGCGAGCTGCCGGGCCTGCGCTTCGTCGGCCTGCACTGCCACATCGGCTCGCAGATCTTCGGCGCGCGCGGCTTCGAGGAGTCCGCGGCTCGCGTGGTCGACCTCCACGCGCAGCTGCTCGCCGGCGGCGACATCCCCGTCCTCAACCTGGGGGGCGGCTTCGGCATCGCCTACACGTCGGTCGATACGCCCACGCCCATCGCCGCGCTGGCCGACGGCATCGTCGACGCCGTCGCGCGCGAGTGCGAGGTCCGCGGCATCCCGCTTCCTCACCTCGCCTTCGAGCCGGGCCGCACGATCGTCGGTCGCGCCGGTGTGACCCTGTACGAGGTGGGCACCGTCAAGCCCGTGCAGGTCAGCGACGAGCTCGAACGGCTCTACGTCAGCGTCGACGGCGGCATGAGCGACAACGCGCGTCCGGCGCTGTACGGCGCGCAGTACTCCGCCCGTCTCGCATCGCGCACCTCGGATGCCGCGCCCGCCCTGGCCCGCGTGGTGGGCCGCCACTGCGAGTCCGGCGACATCGTCGTCGACGCGGAGTACCTGCCCGGCGACGTCACCCCCGGCGACCTGCTCGCCGTGCCCGCGACCGGCGCCTACTGCTTCTCGCTGTCGAGCAACTACAACTACGTGCCGCGGCCGCCGGTCGTCGCCGTCCGGGACGGCGCGGCACGGGTGATCGTGCGCGGCGAGACCATCGACGACCTGCTGGCGCGCGACCTCGGGGTCGCGTCCGGCTCCCCATCCGGCGAGGAGAACGAATGACCGACTACCGTCGACTGCGTGTGGCCCTGCTCGGGGCGGGGGCCGTCGGGTCCCAGGTCGCCGCGCTCCTGCGCAAGCACGCGGACGAGTTGGCCGACCGCGCCGGCGCCGCGCTCGATCTCGTCGGCATCGCGGTGCGCAACCCCGATGCGCCGCGCGACGCGGACCTGCCGCGCGAGCTGTTCACCACCGACTCCGAGCAGCTGATCGTCGGCGCCGACATCGTCATCGAGCTGATGGGCGGCATCGAGCCCGCCCGCACCGACATCCTGCTGGCGCTGTCGTCGGGCGCCGACGTGGTCACCGCCAACAAGGCGCTGCTGGCCACGCACGGCCCGGAGATCTTCGACGCCGCCGATCAGGTGGGCGCGTCGGTGTACTACGAGGCCGCCGCCGCCGGTGCCATCCCGATCATCCGGCCGCTGCGCGACTCGCTCGCCGGCGACCGCGTGCAGCGGATCATGGGCATCGTCAACGGCACGACCAACTACATCCTCGACCGCATGGACAGCGAGGGCAGCGGCTTCGACGAGGTCCTCGCCGACGCGCAGAAGCTCGGCTACGCGGAAGCGGACCCCACGGCGGACATCGAAGGCTACGACGCGGCGCAGAAGGCGGCCATCCTCGCCTCGCTCGCGTTCCACACCGCCGTCCCGCTCGACGCCGTGCACCGCGAGGGCATCACGCGCATCGACAAGCAGGCGATGGATGCCGCCCGTCACGCCGGCTACGTCATCAAGCTGCTGGCCGTCTGCGAGCGTCTCGCCGACGCCGAGGCTGACTCGCCCACCGGCGAGGCGATCTCGGTGCGCGTGTACCCCACCCTGATCCCGCGCGAGCACCCGCTGGCGAGCGTGCACGGCGCCAACAACGCGGTCTTCGTCCAGGCCGAGGCGGCCGGGAACCTGATGTTCTACGGCGCGGGCGCCGGCGGCGTGCAGACGGCGTCCGCCGTGCTCGGCGACGTCGTGTCGGCGGCGCGGCGCCACATCGCCGGCGGGGTCGGGGTCGGCGAGTCCACGCGCGCGAACCTCCCGGTGCTCCCGATCGGCCGCGTCACCACGCGCTACCAGATCACCCTCGAGGTCTCCGACGAGCCGGGTGTGCTCGCGACGGTGGCCGGCATCCTCAGCGAGGGACGCGTGTCGATCGCGACGGTCGAGCAGACGATCGAGCCGACCGTGCCCACCGAGGCCGAGGACGCTCCGGGTGTCGCGCGGCTGGTCATCGGCACCCACACGGCACGCGAGCAGGACCTCAGCGACACCGTCGACCGTCTCGCCGCCAGCGGCGTGGTCGGCCGCGTCGTGTCGGTCCTGCGCGTCGAAGGCAATTGATCCGGGGAAACTGAACTCGCGGTCGCGGCACCGCAAGAAGGAGATGGACATGGCACACGTCTGGCAGGGAGTCCTGCGCGAATACGCCGATCGGCTCGGCGTCACGGAGACGTCGACGGTCGTGACGCTCGGCGAGGGCGGCACGCCCCTGATCCCCGCCGCGGCGCTCTCGCAGCAGACCGGCGCGAACGTCTTCATCAAGTTCGAGGGCATGAACCCGACCGGCTCGTTCAAGGACCGCGGCATGACGGTCGCGCTCTCGCGCGCCGTCGAGCACGGCGCGAAGGCCGTCATCTGCGCCTCGACCGGCAACACGTCGGCATCCGCCGCCGCCTACGCGGCGCACGCGGGCATCACGGCGGCCGTGCTGGTCCCGGAGGGCAAGATCGCGATGGGCAAGCTCAGCCAGGCGGTCATCCACGGCGGTCGGCTGATCCAGGTGCGCGGCAACTTCGACGACTGCCTCGAGATCGCGCGCGAGCTCGCCGACAACTACCCCGTCCACCTCGTCAACTCGGTCAACCCCGACCGCATCGAGGGGCAGAAGACGGCCGCCTACGAGGTCGTCTCCCAGCTCGGCGACGCCCCCGACTTCCACCTCATCCCCGTCGGCAACGCCGGCAACTACACGGCCTACTCCCGGGGCTACCGCGAGGAGGCCGCGCGCGGCGTCGCGACCAAGGTGCCGCGCATGTTCGGCTTCCAGGCCGAGGGCTCCGCGCCGCTCGTGCGCGGCGAGGTCGTCCGCAACCCCGAGACGATCGCCTCGGCGATCCGCATCGGCAACCCCGCCTCGTGGGAGCTCGCCCTCGAAGCGCGCGACGCGACCCAGGGCTGGTTCGGCGCCATCGACGACGCGCGCATCCTCGCGGCGCAGAAGCTGCTGGCCAGCACGGCCGGCGTCTTCGTCGAGCCCGCCAGCGCGATCGGCGTCGCGGGCCTGCTGGACCGGGCTGAGGCGGGCGTGATCCCCGCCGGCGCGACCATCGTCATCACCGTCACCGGCCACGGCCTCAAGGACCCCCAGTGGGCCCTGCGCAACGCCGACGGCACCGAGGTCGAGCCCACCGTCGTCGACGCGACGACCAGTGAGGTCGCGTCCGTCCTCGACCTGGCATGACCGCGGCAGAGGCGGGGCGTGCCGTCGCGGTGCGCGTGCCCGCGACGAGCGCCAACCTCGGGCCCGGCTTCGACACGCTGGGCCTCGCGCTGAGCTCGTACGACGAGCTCGTCGTCACGGCGCTGCCCGAGCCGGGGCTGGAGATCGTCGTCTCGGGGGAGGGCGCCGCGGACGTGCCCACCGACGCCTCGCACCTGGTCGTGCGGGCCATGGCGTACGCCTTCGAGGCCTCCGGCCGTCCGATGCCCGGCATCCGTCTCGTCGCGCACAACACCATCCCGCACGGGCGCGGCATGGGCTCGTCGGGCGCGGCGGTCGTCGCCGGACTGCTCGCGGCCCAGGGGCTGCTCGCCGGCGACGTCGAGCTCGGTCCCGACACGCTGCTGCGGCTCGCGACGGAGCTCGAGGGGCACCCCGACAACGTCGCACCGGCGCTGTTCGGCGGCCTCACGATCGCGTGGATGGACGAGAACGGCCCGCAGCACAAGAAGCTGCTGGTGCACCGCGGCGTGGCTCCGCTCGTGTTCGTCCCCGACTTCACGATGTCCACGTCGGTCGCGCGCGGGCTCGCGCCCCTGCAGGTCACGCGCGAGGACGCCGTCTTCAACGTGTCGCGCTCGGCCCTGCTGATCGCGGCGCTCACGCAGAGCCCGGAGCTGCTGATGGCGGCCACCGAGGACAAGCTGCATCAGTCGTACCGGGCCCAGGCGATGCCGGCGACCGACGAGCTCGTTCGCGCCCTGCGTGCCCGTGGCTTCGCGGCGGTGGTGTCGGGAGCCGGACCGAGCGTGCTCGTGCTCGCCGACGGTCCCGGTCAGCGTCTCGCGGCCGCGGAGGTGGCGGCCACCGTCACGGACACTCCGTGGGAGCCGCGCATGCTCGCCGTCGACGTCAGGGGTGGTACAGTGAGGAACCATACGGAGGGTGCCACGGCGTGACCGTGAATCTGGCCTCCGTCGCAATTCTGCGAACCACCGCATAACCCTCACGTTGCACCATCGCGCGTCTGAGCTAGACGTGCATGCGCGCACGAGAGCGGTAGCGCCTGTCGTGGACGGCGCGATGCGGACGGTCCCCGTCCACATGCCTACGAAGGAGAACTCGTGGAGTCCCTCTCCGAGATCCAGACCGAGAACATCGAGAACGTCGAGAACACGGAAGCCGCCGGCGACGCCGCCGCGACCGAGGTGACCGACGCCCCCACCGCCGAGGAGACCCCGGCGGAGGAGACCCCCGTCGAGGAGGCCGCCGCCGAGGAGGCTCCCACCGAGGAGGCTCCCGCGGAGGAGCCCGTCGCGCCGGAGGAGCCCGCCGCCGAGGCCGTCCAGAGCGAGGCCCCCGACGTCGAGGTGCCCTCGGATGCCGAGGCCCCCGCCGCCGCGAGCGAGGAGGCGCCGGTCGTCGAGAAGCCCGTCAAGGCGCCGCGCAAGCGTGCCCCGCGCCGTGCGAAGAGCACCGACGTGCCGGCCGCCGAGGCGACGGATGCCGAGGCCCCCGCCGCCGAGGCCCCCGCCGCCGAGACCGCCGCCGTCGTCGAGACCGCCGACGCGCCCGTCGCCGAGAGCGCGGACGCGCCCGCCGAGACCGCCGCGCCGGCGGAGACCCCCGACACCGCGGCTGCGGCGACCGACGCCGTCGCCCCGTCCGGTGAGGGCGAGACCGCTCCTGCCCAGGACGAGACGGGTGCCGACGCTGCAGCCGCCGACGCCACGGCATCCGGCGAGAACGCGGCCGAGGGCGAGACCCCCAGCCGCAGCCGCAGCCGTTCGCGCAGCCGCAGCCGCAACCGCGGCCAGCGCGGCGAGAACGCCCAGGCCGCGCAGAACGCCCCGGCCACGCAGGGCGGTCAGAACGCGCCGGCCGCTCCCGCGGCCCCCGCCGAGGACAACACGTCGAACGACGACGCCGACGAGCAGGGTCAGGGACGCGGTCGTCAGCGCAACAAGCGTCGCGGCGGACAGAACCAGAACGGCGACGAGTTCGAGACCGAGATCGGCGAGGACGACGTCCTCATCCCGATCGCCGGCATCCTGGACGTGCTCGACAACTACGCGTTCGTGCGCACGACGGGCTACCTGCCGGGCGCCAGCGACGTCTACGTCTCGCTCGGCCAGGTCAAGAAGTACAACCTGCGCAAGGGCGACGCCGTCGTCGGCGCCATCAAGCAGCCGCGCGAGGGCGAGCAGTCGAGCCGCCAGAAGTACAACGCGCTGGTGAAGGTCGACGCCATCAACGGCCTGTCGGTCGACGACGCCGCCGAGCGCGTCGAGTTCGGCAAGCTCACGCCGCTCTACCCGCAGGAGCGCCTGCGCCTGGAGACGGCGCCGGAGAAGCTCACGCAGCGCATCATCGACCTCGTCGCCCCGATCGGCAAGGGCCAGCGCGGTCTCATCGTCGCGCCGCCGAAGGCCGGCAAGACGATCGTCCTGCAGCAGATCGCGAACGCGATCGCGACGAACAACCCCGAGGTCCACCTCATGGTCGTGCTCGTCGACGAGCGCCCCGAAGAGGTCACCGACATGCAGCGCACGGTCAAGGGCGAGGTCATCGCCTCGACCTTCGACCGCCCGGCCGAAGACCACACGACCGTCGCGGAGCTCGCCATCGAGCGCGCCAAGCGCCTCGTGGAGCTCGGCCGCGACGTCGTCGTGCTGCTCGACTCGATCACGCGTCTCGGCCGCGCCTACAACATCTCGGCGCCCACCAGCGGCCGCGTGCTCAGCGGTGGCGTCGACGCGTCGGCCCTGTACCCGCCCAAGCGCTTCTTCGGTGCCGCCCGCAACATCGAGAACGGCGGATCGCTCACCATCCTCGCGACGGCGCTCGTGGAGACCGGCTCCAAGATGGACGAGGTCATCTTCGAGGAGTTCAAGGGCACCGGCAACAGCGAGCTGCGCCTGTCGCGTCAGCTGGCCGACAAGCGCATCTTCCCGGCCGTCGACGTCAACGCCTCGTCCACGCGCCGCGAGGAGATGCTGCTGAACCCCGACGAGGTCAAGATCACCTGGAAGCTGCGTCGCGCCCTCGCCGGCCTCGACCCGCAGCAGGCTCTCGAGGTGGTCCTCGGCAAGCTCAAGGAGACGAGCTCGAACGTGGAGTTCCTCTACCAGATGCAGAACGTGCAGATGAAGTCGGTGTCCACGACCGCCGGCGGCCACAGCCACGGACACGAGAACAGCATCCGCTGAGCGGGACCGTGTTCGAGTCCGTCCAGGCGCTGATCGACGAGCACCGCGCGGTCCAGGAGGAGCTCTCCGACCCCGCGGTGCACGCCGATGCCGCCCGCGCGAAGCGCGTCAACCGTCGCTACGCCGAGCTGTCGAAGATCGTCGCGGCGCACGACGCGTGGCGTGCGGCGGACGACGACCTCGCCGCCGCGCGTGAGCTCGCCCGTGAGGACGACGCCTTCGCCGACGAGGTCCCGGTCCTCGAGGAGCGGGTCGCCGCCGCGCAGGAGAAGCTGCGGCGCCTGCTCATCCCGCGCGACCCCGATGACGCGCGCGACGTGATCCTCGAGGTCAAGGCGGGGGAGGGCGGCGCCGAGTCGGCCCTGTTCGCGGCCGATCTCCTGCGGATGTACCTGCAGTACGCGGCATCCATGGGGTGGAAGACCGAGCTGCTGGAACGCAACGAATCCGATCTGGGCGGCTACAAGGACGTCCAGGTCGCGATCAAGGGCAGCTCGACCGACCCCGCGCAGGGGGTGTGGGCCCACCTCAAGTACGAGGGCGGCGTGCACCGTGTGCAGCGCGTCCCCGCGACCGAGTCGCAGGGGAGGATCCACACGTCGACGACGGGTGTCCTCGTCTTCCCGGAGGTCGACGAGCCCGAAGAGGTGCAGATCGACGCGAACGACCTCAAGATCGACGTGTTCCGCTCGTCGGGTCCGGGTGGACAGTCCGTCAACACGACCGACTCCGCGGTGCGCATCACGCACCTGCCGACCGGCATCGTCGTCTCGATGCAGAACGAGAAGAGCCAGCTGCAGAACCGCGAGGCCGGCATGCGGGTGCTGCGTGCCCGGCTGCTCGCCAAGCAGCAGGAGGAGCGGGATGCCGCGGCATCCGACGCCCGCCGTTCGCAGATCCGCGGCATGGACCGTTCCGAGCGCATCCGCACGTACAACTTCCCCGAGAACCGCATCGCCGACCACCGCACCGGCTACAAGGCCTACAACCTCGATCAGGTCATGGACGGGGCCCTCGGGCCCCTCATCGAGTCGGCCATCGCCGCCGACGAAGAGGCGCGGCTGGCGGCGCTCGGCGGCGACTGACCGCGTGGGTCGTCGCGCGCCGACGGATGCCGCTACGCTCGCGTCATGATCACGTTCCTCCTGCGCGCCCTCGTCTTCCTCGCGTCGGCGGCGGTCGGCCTCATCGTCGCCGACATCGTGCTGCCCGGCTTCACGATCGACTGGCGCAGTCCGTTCGGGTTCATCCTGGCGATCGTGATCTTCGCGGTGCTGCAGAGCGTCCTCGCCCCGTGGCTCGCGCGCGTCGCCCAGCGCAACGCGCCGGCCTTCCTCGGCGGCATCGGCATCGTGTCGACCTTCGTCGCGCTGCTCGTGACGGCGATCATCCCGGGGGCGGGGCTCACGATCGGATCGCCCTGGTGGACCTGGGTGGTCGCCCCGATGATCGTGTGGGTCGTCACCGCGATCGCGGCGTTCCTGCTGCCCGCGGTGCTCCTCAAGAAGAAGGTCGAGAGCCGCCGCGCGTCCTGACGATGCGTCAGATGTAGTACTCCGGCGTCGTCAGCAGCGCGCGGGTGTCTTCGCCCGCGCGGCGCGTGCGCGCCTTCGCGGGAACGCCGACCAGCACCGAGTCCTCCGGTGCGTCGCGCGTGACGACCGCGTTGGCCCCGATGACGGATCCGGCGCCGATGCGCACGGGGCCGAGGATCTTCGCGCCGGCGCCCACCGCCACGCCGTCGCCCAGGGTGGGGTGGCGCTTGCCCGCGTCGCGGGTGCGTCCGCCGAGGGTGACGCCGTGGTAGAGCATGACGTCGTCGCCGATCTCGGCGGTCTCGCCGATCACGACGCCCATGCCGTGGTCGATGAAGAAGCGGCGCCCGATGGTCGCGCCGGGATGGATCTCCACCCCGGTCAGCCAGCGCGTCAGCTGCGACAGGGCCCGGGCCGGGAAGCGCCAGCCGCGCCGCCACAGGGCGTTCGCCAGGCGGTAGGACCAGATCGCGTGCAGGCCGGAATAGAGCACGGCGATCTCCGCCGCGCCGCGGGCTGCGGGGTCGCGCAGCTTCGCGGCCGCGATGTCCTCGCGGACGCGGGCGAACGCCCCGAGTCGCGGCGCGGCGGAGGGGCCGGTGGTGCGGGTCACGTCGGGGATCAGTCCTCGCGCAGGTGCTCGTAGAGCGCCGTCGAGAGGTACCGCTCGCCGAAGGACGGGATGATCACGACGATGTTCTTGCCCTCGGCCTCGGGGCGGGCGGCGATCTGCAGCGCGGCCCAGATCGCGGCGCCGGAGGAGATGCCGACGAGGATGCCCTCCGTGGTTGCGACCTCGCGGGCGACGCGGATCGCGTCGTCGAACTCGACGTCGACGACCTCGTCGATGACGCCCTGATCGAGGATCTCCGGGATGAAGTTCGGTCCGATGCCCTGGATCTTGTGCGGCCCGGGCGTGCCCTTGGTCAGCAGCGGGGAGTCGGCCGGCTCGACGGCGATGACCTTCGCCTCCGGCACCCGCTCCTTCAGCACCTGGCCGACGCCGGTGATCGTGCCGCCGGTGCCGATGCCGGCCACGAAGTAGCCGATCTCGCCGTCGGTGTCGCGGAGGATCTCCTCGGCCGTCGTCTTGCGGTGGATGGCGGGGTTGGCCTCGTTGGCGAACTGCTTGGCGAGGATGGCGCCGGGCGTCGCGGCGGCGATCTCCTCCGCCTTCGCGACGGCGCCCTTCATGCCGAGCGCGGGCTCGGTGAGCACGAGCTCGGCACCGTAGGCCTTCAGCAGCAGACGACGCTCGACCGACATCGACGCGGGCATCGTGAGGATGACCTTGTAGCCGCGTGCGGCGCCGACCATCGCCAGCGCGATGCCGGTGTTGCCGCTCGTGCCCTCGACGATCGTGCCGCCCGGCTGCAGCGCGCCCGCCGCTTCGGCGGCGTCGACGATCGCGATGCCGAGGCGGTCCTTGACGGAGGACGCCGGGTTGTAGAACTCGAGCTTGGCGAGCACCGTTCCGGGCAGGCCCTCGGCGATGCGGTTCAGACGCACCAGGGGAGTGTTGCCGAATGCGCTCGTGATGTCGGGGTGGATGCCGGACATGGCCTGCCTTTCGTGCGGTCGGGTGCCGCCCGGTCGTGCGTGATCGCGTCGCCGTCGGCGTCTCGCACCAGCCTAAGCGCCCGATCTGCTCCGGAGTCGATTGTGACGATTCTTCACGGGTGCACGGGCCTCCCGCGCGGCATCCGCCGGCGGGCGCGACTAGGGTGGGAGGGCTCATGATCCCCCCGCACGATTCCGGCGCGCCCGCACGACGCGCTGCCACCGGCCTGTCCGACCTGCTCCGACGGGCGACGCAGACGCTCGCCGCCGCGGGGGTGCCGACGCCCGACGTCGATGCGGAGCTGCTGGCGGCGCACGTCTGGGGCCGCACGCGCGGAGAACTGCTCGCCGCGGCTCTGCGTGGCGACGACGTCCCCGATGACACGACGGCGTTCGAGGCGCTGATCGCCCGCCGCGCCGCCCGTGAGCCGCTCCAGCACCTCACGGGCACGGCTCCTTTCCGCCATCTCGAGCTGCGGGTGGGTCCGGGAGTCTTCGTGCCGCGGCCCGAGACCGAGATGGTCGCCCAGCTCGCCATCGACGCGCTGCGCGCCGTGCCGGATGCCGAGCCCGTCGCCGTCGACCTGGGCACCGGCTCGGGCGCCATCGCGTTGGCGATGGCCACGGAGGTGCCGCACGCGCAGGTGCACGCGGCGGAGAACGCGCTCGACGCGTTCGTGTGGGCGAAGGAGAACTTCGCCCGGCACGCGCCGCAGGCGCGCCTGGCGTTCATCGACCTCGCCGACGCGTTCCCGGAGCTCGACGGCTCGGTGGCCGTGCTCGTCTCCAACCCGCCCTACGTCCCCGACGCCGCCGTGCCGCGCGACCCGGAGGTGCGCCACTGGGACCCGCCGTCGGCGCTGTACGGGGGAGAGGACGGCCTGGACGTCGTCCGCGTGCTCTCCCGGGTCGGCCGGCGTCTGCTGCGCCCCGGCGGGACCCTCGTGATCGAGCACGGGGAATGGCAGGGCGGCCCCATCCGCGCGCTGCTGGAGGCCGACGGCTGGCGCGCGTGCGCCACGCATCCCGACCTCACCCTCCGCGACCGGGCGACGACGGCCCTCCGCCCCTGACCTTCCGGTCGTCGAGCGAGCGCAGCGAGTCGAAACGTCGCGTGCCTTCCGGTCGTTGAGCGAGCGCAGCGAGTCGAAACGTCGCGCGGGTCAAACGTAGACTGGACACGATATGTCTGAGTTCTTCGACGCCCGCGACACGGAGCAGCTGCTTCCGGGTCTGCGCAAGGCACGGCAGGCGATCGGGCGCGGTGAGCTCATCGTCATGCCGACGG
Organism: Microbacterium hominis NBRC 15708; assembly: GCF_001592125.1. Lineage (GTDB taxonomy): Bacteria > Actinomycetota > Actinomycetes > Actinomycetales > Microbacteriaceae > Microbacterium > Microbacterium hominis. Next base: position 50,420 of record NZ_BCWI01000021.1, on the reverse strand, counting down.
ACACCGTGTACGGCATCGCAGCCGACGCGTTCAGCGCCAGCGCCGTCGCCGCGCTCCTGGCGGCGAAGGGGCGTGGGCGCCAGTCGCCCCCTCCGGTCCTGGTCGCGGGCCTGTCGACGATGCGCGCCCTGGTCTCGGACGTTCCGGCTCCCGTGGAGCGACTGGTCGAGGAGTTCTGGCCGGGCGGGTTGACGATCGTGCTGCCGTCGCAGCCCTCCCTGTCGTGGGACCTCGGCGACACGGGCGGCACCGTGGCGGTGCGCATGCCCGCCGACCGCATCGCGCTCGAGCTGCTCGAGGACTGCGGCCCGCTGGCGGTCTCCAGCGCCAACCTCACCGGCAAGGCCGCGGCCGTCGACGTGCACAGCGCCTACACGATGCTCCGCGACAGCGTCTCCGTCTACCTCGACGGGGGACCGTCCTCGCACGGCGTCGCGTCGACGATCGTCGACGCGACGGGACTCGCCGTCCCGGGAGGGCGTCCCGTCCGGGTGCTCCGCGAGGGCGCCGTCCCGCGCGACCGGCTCCGCGAGGTGCTGGGCGAGCTGCTCGAGCCCGACCCCGAGCCGCTCGGCGACGACGCGCCCGCGCCATGAGGTTCTATCTGCTCACCGTCGCCGTGACGGCCGTGGCGACCCTCGGCTTCACCTGGGTCGTCTGGCGGATCGGGATGCGGCTCAAGCTGTACCCCGAGATCCGTGAGCGTGACGTCCACACCACGCCCAAGCCGCGCGTCGGCGGTGTGGCCATGTTCCTCGGCGTGCTGGTGGCCTTCGGCATCTCCTCGCAGATCGGCTACTTCCAGATCTTCTGGGCCGATCCGGCGGTCATCTGGTCGCTGCTCGGCGCGTCCGCCCTGATCGTCGTCGTCGGTGTGCTCGACGACCTGTGGGATCTGGACTGGATGATCAAGCTGGGTGCGCAGTTCCTCGCCGCCGGCATCGTGGTGGGCTTCGGCGGCATCCAGATCTTCTTCATCCCGTTCGGCCAGCAGTTCGTGGTGTCGAGCTTCGCGAGCTTCGCGATGTCGGTGATCGCGATCGTCATCGTCATGAACGCGGTCAACTTCATCGACGGACTGGACGGTCTCGTCGCCGGGGTCGCTCTCATCGCCAACGCGGTGTTCTTCGTGTACACCTACCTCGTCGCGCGCGACACGGGCGCATCGAGTTACTCGAGCCTCGCCTCGTTCATCGCCGTCGCCCTCATCGGTGTGTGCGTCGGCTTCCTGCCGCTGAACTGGAACCCGTCGAAACTGTTCATGGGAGACTCGGGGGCGCTCCTGCTCGGTCTTCTCATGGCGTCGTCGGCGATCGTGTTCACGGGCAACCTGCCGCCGGCGCTGCTCGGCGACAACGACGTGTTCGGCCGCTCGCAGCTGCTGGGTGCGTTCATCCCCATCCTGCTGCCCGTCGTCGTCGTGCTGCTGCCGCTGCTGGACTTCGGGATGGCGATCGTGCGCCGCATGGCGCGCGGGAAGTCGCCCTTCTCTCCCGATCGCAAGCACCTGCACCACCGCATGCTCGACATGGGGCACAGCGACCGCGACGCCGTCCTCATCTTCTACGCATGGACGGCCGTGGTGTCGGTGGGCGTGCTGCTCATGTACATCGGGACGACCCAGAACTGGCCGGGGGACTACGCGATCGGCGGGGTGTTCGTCCTCGTCGGCATCGCGGCCTGCCTCGTCGTCACCTTCATGCCGTCCCGGCGTTCCGCCCCCACCGCTGCCGACGGCGCCGCGGCGCCCCCGTCCGATCCGACCCCGAGGACCTCATGAGCTCCCTGTCCAGCACCACCGTCCTGCGCACGACCCTCCTGTGGTCAGCCCTCGCCACCGGCATCCTGGCCGTCGTCGGCGCGCTGATCGGCTTCGCCGTGGCCGGGACCTCCGGTCTGTGGAGCGCGCTGGTCGCGATCGTCCTCGCGGCGGTCTTCCTCGGGTTCACGGCGGTCACGATCCTCGTGTCCAACCGGTGGTTCGGCGATCCGCTGTACGTGCCGATCTTCTTCGGCGCCGTGATGGGCGGATGGCTGCTGAAGTTCGTCGTCTTCCTCGTCGTGCTGTTCCTGCTGCGGGGTCAGCCGTGGCTGAATGCCGGCGTGTTCTTCATCGCGCTCGTCATCAGCGTGGTGGTCTCGCTCGCGATCGACGCGATCGTGATGGTGCGCATGCGCGTGCCCGTCGTCAGCGACGCCTCGCTGCCCACGCTCGCCGACGTCATCGACGAAGCGCGACGCCCGGCGCCCCCGGAAAGGGGGGATGCCGAGGACGGTCCGCAGCCCGCGGACGATAACCCCTCCCGGGGCTGATAGGCTGTCTCTGCGCCCGTTCGCGCTCCGCGAAACGCGTGCGCAGTGACGCTCACACCGACCATCGTCGCACCGGTTGCATCCGGTGCCCCGAAGCTGGAGCCAGCGCTGTTTACCCAAGCTGCGACACTGATCGCCAAGACCGCCGAAGACGGCGGCTTCCACGGCCCGTCCATCGATGAGTTCTTCCCGGACGTCCTCTTCAGCGTCCTGGGCGTCCCCGTCACGCGGATCCACCTCATCCAGTTCGTCGCGACGATCGCTCTCGTGCTGTTCCTGTGGGCCGGAACCCGTCGCATGCGGATCGTGCCGGGCCGTTTCCAGAGCATCGCCGAGATGGGCCTGGACTTCGTCCGCGTGAACATCGCCGAAGACCTCCTGGGCAAGAAGGACGGGCAGCGCTTCCTGCCGATCCTCACCACGATGTTCTTCATGATCCTGTTCTTCAACATCACAGGCATCATCCCGTTCATGAACCTCGCCGGGACGAGCATCATCGCCGTCCCGCTGATGCTCGCGGTGATCAGCTACGTGACGTTCATCTACGCGGGTATGAAGAAGAGCCCGAAGAACTTCTTCAAGAACGCGCTGTTCCCCTCGGGCGTCCCGCCGTTCCTCTACATCATCGTCACGCCGCTGGAGTTCCTGTCGACGTTCATCATCCGCCCGGTGACGCTCACCCTGCGACTGCTGATGAACATGATCGTCGGTCACCTCATGCTCGTCCTGTTCTTCTCGGCGACGCAGTTCTTCCTCATCACCCTCGGCGGCTGGTGGTCGGCTCTGGCGGCGGGCTCGCTCGCCTTCGGTCTGGCCTTCACCCTGTTCGAGATCCTGGTGGCCTTCCTCCAGGCCTACGTCTTCACCATCCTCACCGCGGTCTACATCCAGCTCGCGGTGGCAGAAGAGCACTGAGCGGGCGAGGCTCCCGCCTCTCCCACCCAACCCCGAAAGGAAAAACCCCGTGGACGCAACTACGGTTCTCGCCGAGCTTTCCGGCAACGTCGCGACGATGGGCTACGGCCTCGCGGCCATCGGCCCCGCCATCGGCGTGGGCATCGTCGTCGGCAAGACGATCGAGGGCGTCGCCCGTCAGCCCGAGCTGGCCGGCCGCCTGCAGGTCCTCATGTGGATCGGTATCGCCTTCACCGAGGCGCTCGCCTTCATCGGCATCGCTGCCGGCTTCATCTTCGTCTGATCGCCCGCACCAGTTAAGGAGACAGGATGCGCAATCTTGTCGCGTACGCCGCGGAGGAAGCGGGCCACAACCCGCTCATCCCCGCCTGGTACGACATCATCTGGTCGGGTGTCTGCTTCATCGTCATCCTCGTCGTGGTGTGGAAGGTCGCCCTTCCCAAGATGAAGGTGCTGCTCGACAACCGTGCCGCCGCCATCGAAGGCAACATCGCGAAGGCCGACGAGGCGCAGCGCAAGGCCGAAGCCGCGCTCGAGGAGTACACGGCGCAGCTCGCCGAGGCTCGCAAGGAGGCCGGTGAGATCCGCGACGCCGCCCGTGAGGACGGCAAGAAGATCGTCGCCGAGGCGAAGGACACGGCATCCGCCGAGGCCTCGCGCCTGACCGCCGCCGCGCACACGCAGATCGAGGCGGAGCGCCAGACGGCGCTCGTGTCGCTGCGCAGCGAGGTCGGCACCCTGGCGCTCGACCTGGCCGGCGGCGTCATCGGCGAGTCGCTCTCGGACGACGCCAAGGCGAAGGGCGTCGTGGACCGCTTCCTCGCCGACCTCGAGAAGGCGAAGTAATGGGCAGCGCGACCACTCAGGCACTGGCGACGACCACGGCGGAGCTGACGGCAGCCGGCGTGGGCGACCTCACGGTCGCTCGCGAGCTGTTCGCGGCCGCGCGCGAGATCGCCGACTCGGCGCAGCTGAGCGGCGCGCTCTCCGCATGGGGCGCGCCTGCCGAGGCGCGCGCCCAGGTCGCCCGCGCCGTGTTCGCCGGGTACGGTCCCGTCGCCGTCCGCCTGCTGACCTCCGCGGTCTCGCAGCGCTGGTCGTCGACGCACGACCTCATCTCCGGCATCGAGGAGCTCGCGATCCGCGCCGCCGCGATCGGGGCTCCCGGCACGGACGTCGAGGGCGAGCTGTTCCAGGTCGCACGCCTCGTCGCGGCCAACCCCGAGCTCGAGCTGGCGCTCGGCAGCAGGCGGGGCGACGCGTCGGCCAAGGGCGCGCTGATCGAGAAGCTGCTCGGCGGTCGGGCGGGAGAGGCCACGGCCCTCATCGCCTCGCAGCTGGTGCAGCAGCCCCGGGAGCGCCGTGTGCGCTTCCTTCTGAACCGCGCGCTCCAGCTCGTCGCCGACCAGCGCGGCAAGAAGGTCGCCACCGTGCGGGTGGCCGGCGCGCTCGACGCCGCGCAGCAGGATCGCCTCGCGGCCGCGCTGAGCGCCCGCTACGACGCCGACGTCACCGTGAACGTCGTCGTCGACCCGGAGGTGCTGGGCGGAATGCGCGTGGAGATCGGTGACGACGTCATCGACGGGACCGTCTCCTCCCGAATCAACGACTTGCGCCAGCGCCTCGCTGGCTAGAACAGAAGGAACACCATGGCAGATCTGACCATCAGCCCCGACGTCATCCGTGACGCGCTGAAAGACTTCGTCGCCGCCTACGAGCCGGCCGGCGCCGCCGCCACCGAGGTGGGCACGGTCGTCGACGCCGCCGACGGCATCGCGCACGTCGAGGGTCTTCCCGGCGTCATGGCGAACGAGCTCGTGCGTTTCGACAACGGCGTGGAGGGCCTCGCGCTGAACCTCGACGAGAACGAGATCGGCGTCGTCGTGCTCGGCGAGTTCTCCGGCATCGAGGCCGGCCAGAAGGTCACCCGTACCGGTGAGGTCCTGTCGGTCGCCGTCGGCGACGGCTACCTCGGCCGCGTCGTCGACCCGCTCGGCAACCCGATCGACGGCCTCGGCGAGATCGCCACCGAGGGGCGCCGCGCCCTCGAGCTGCAGGCGCCCGGCGTCATGCAGCGCAAGAGCGTGCACGAGCCCATGCAGACCGGCATCAAGGCCATCGACGCGATGATCCCCGTCGGCCGCGGTCAGCGTCAGCTCATCATCGGCGACCGTCAGACCGGCAAGACGGCCATCGCGATCGACACGATCATCAACCAGAAGGCCAACTGGGAGTCGGGCGACGTCAACAAGCAGGTCCGCTGCATCTACGTCGCCATCGGTCAGAAGGGCTCCACGATCGCCTCCGTCAAGGGTGCGCTCGAGGACGCCGGTGCCATGGAGTACACGACGATCGTCGCGGCCCCGGCATCCGACCCCGCCGGCTTCAAGTACCTCGCGCCCTACACGGGCTCGGCCATCGGCCAGCACTGGATGTACGGCGGCAAGCACGTCCTGATCATCTTCGACGACCTGTCGAAGCAGGCCGAGGCCTACCGCGCCGTCTCGCTCCTCCTGCGCCGCCCGCCGGGCCGTGAGGCGTACCCCGGCGACGTGTTCTACCTGCACTCGCGTCTGCTGGAGCGTTGCGCGAAGCTGAGCGACGAGCTCGGCGCCGGCTCGATGACGGGTCTTCCGATCATCGAGACGAAGGCCAACGACGTCTCGGCCTACATCCCGACCAACGTGATCTCGATCACCGACGGCCAGATCTTCCTGCAGTCCGACCTGTTCAACGCCAACCAGCGTCCCGCGGTCGACGTGGGCATCTCGGTCTCGCGCGTCGGCGGCGACGCCCAGGTCAAGTCGATCAAGAAGGTCTCGGGAACGCTCAAGCTCGAGCTGGCCCAGTACCGCTCGCTCGAGGCGTTCGCCATGTTCGCCTCCGACCTCGACGCGGCATCGCGCCGTCAGCTCGAGCGCGGTGCGCGTCTGACCGAGCTGCTCAAGCAGCCGCAGTACGACCCGTACCCCGTCGAGGAGCAGGTCGTGTCGATCTGGGCCGGCACCAACGGCAAGCTCGACACGATCGCGGTCGAGGACGTGCTCCGTTTCGAGCGCGACCTGCTCGACTACCTCAAGCGCAACACGACGATCCTCGACACGCTCCGCGACACCAACGTGCTCGACGACGCGACGGTCGCCGAGCTCGAGAAGGTCACCGACGCCTTCATCCTCGAGTTCCAGGGCGGCAAGGGCCAGGCCATCAACAAGCCCGGTCACGAAGAGGTCGCCGCCGCGCACGAGGAGGACGTGAACCAGGAGCAGATCGTCAAGGGCCGCCGCGGCTGACGCCCGGCGCGATCTGAGACAGAGAATCCATGGGAGCACAACTCAGGGTCTACAAGCAGAAGATCTCTTCTGCTCAGACGACCAAGAAGATCACGAAGGCGATGGAGCTCATCGCGGCTTCGCGCATTCAGAAGGCGATGGCGCGCGTGCGCGCCTCCTCGCCCTTCGCGCGCGCCGTGACACGGGCCGTCTCCGCCGTGGCGACGCACTCGAACGTCCAGCATCCCCTCACGACGGAGCGGGAGACGATCCGCCGGTCGGCGGTCGTCATCTTCGCCTCCGACCGAGGGCTCGCCGGTGCCTTCAACTCGCAGATCCTGCGCGAGGGCCTGCAGCTCGGTGAGCTGCTGCGCTCCCAGGGCAAGGAGGTCGAGTACTTCCTCGTCGGACGCAAGGCGGTGGGCTACTTCCAGTTCCGCCGTATGGCGTCGGCCGGCGAGTGGGTCGGCGACACCGACACCCCGCACTTCAACACCGCCGAGCAGATCGCGGGCGCCGTGCTGGACGCCTACGACCGCGGCGGCGAGGAGGAGGGCGGCGTGGACGAGATCCATCTCGTCTTCAACCGCTTCGTCAGCATGATGACCCAGGAGCCGCAGACCGTTCGTCTGCTGCCCCTCGAGGTCGTCGAGGCGGACGAGGTCGTCGAGTCCGCCGGCGCGGGCACCCAGGTCTACCCGCTGTACGAGTTCGAGCCCAGCCCCGAGGTCGTCCTCGACGCGCTGCTGCCGGTGTACGTGCAGAGCCGCGTGTTCAACGCGCTCCTGCAGTCGTCGGCCGCGAAGCACGCCGCGACCCAGAAGGCGATGAAGAGCGCCAGCGACAACGCCGACAAGCTCATCACCGACTACACCCGCCTGCGCAACAACGCGCGTCAGGCCGAGATCACTCAGCAGATCGCCGAGATCGTCGGCGGTGCCGACGCCCTGGCATCCGGCAAATAACGCCCACACCGAAAGAGACAGACAATGACTGCCACCGCCACCGCCGAACAGGCCGAGACGACGGTCGTCGGGCGCGTCGCACGCGTCACCGGCCCGGTCGTCGACATCGAGTTCCCGCACGATGCGATCCCCGACATCTACAACGCGCTGAAGACGACCATCACGATCGGCGACGACGCGACGGAGATCACCCTCGAGGTCGCGCAGCACCTCGGCGACGACCTGGTGCGCGCCATCTCGCTCAAGCCCACCGACGGCATGGTCCGCGGCCAGGAGGTGCGCGACACCGGCGGCCCCATCACGGTCCCGGTCGGCGACGTCACCAAGGGCAAGGTGTTCAACGTCACCGGCGACATCCTGAACCTCGAGCCCGGCGAGACCGTCGAGATCACCGAGCGCTGGGGCATCCACCGCCAGGCGCCGAACTTCGACCAGCTCGAGTCGAAGACCGAGATGTTCGAGACCGGCATCAAGTCCATCGACCTGCTGACGCCCTACGTGCAGGGTGGCAAGATCGGCCTGTTCGGCGGCGCCGGTGTCGGCAAGACCGTCCTCATCCAGGAGATGATCCAGCGCGTCGCGCAGGACCACGGCGGTGTGTCGGTGTTCGCCGGTGTCGGTGAGCGTACCCGTGAGGGCAACGACCTCATCGGCGAGATGGAGGAGGCGGGCGTCTTCGACAAGACCGCGCTCGTCTTCGGCCAGATGGACGAGCCGCCGGGGACGCGTCTTCGCGTCGCGCTGTCGGCGCTGACGATGGCGGAGTACTTCCGCGACGTGCAGAAGCAGGACGTGCTGCTGTTCATCGACAACATCTTCCGCTTCACGCAGGCGGGCTCCGAGGTGTCGACCCTTCTCGGTCGCATGCCGTCGGCCGTGGGCTACCAGCCGAACCTCGCCGACGAGATGGGTGTGCTGCAGGAGCGCATCACCTCCACGCGCGGTCACTCGATCACCTCGCTGCAGGCGATCTACGTGCCGGCCGACGACTACACCGACCCGGCGCCGGCCACGACCTTCGCGCACCTCGACGCGACGACCGAGCTCTCCCGCGAGATCGCGTCGAAGGGCCTCTACCCGGCCATCGACCCGCTGACCTCGACCAGCCGCATCCTGGACCCGCGCTACATCGGCGAGGACCACTACCGGGTGGCGACGGCCGTGAAGCAGATCCTGCAGAAGAACAAGGAGCTGCAGGAGATCATCGCGATCCTCGGTGTCGACGAGCTGTCCGAAGAGGACAAGATCGTCGTCTCGCGTGCCCGCCGCATCCAGCAGTTCCTCTCGCAGAACACCTACATGGCGAAGAAGTTCACCGGTGTCGAGGGCTCCACGGTCCCGATCAAGGAGACCATCGAGTCGTTCGACGCCATCGTCAAGGGCGACTTCGACCACGTGGCCGAGCAGGCCTTCTTCAACGTCGGTGGCATCTCCGACGTCGAGGAGAAGTGGGCGAAGATCCAGAAGGAGAACAGCTGACATGGCGCTGACCGTCACCCTCGTCTCCGCGGAGGAGGAGGTCTGGCACGGCGAGGCGAATCTCGTCGTCGCCAAGACCGTCGAGGGCGAGATCGGCTTCATGACCGGTCACGAGCCCGTGCTCGCGATCCTCGCCGAAGGTCAGGTGCGCATCACGCAGCCCGACGGGACGAAGGTCGTCGCCAGCGCGCAGGATGGATTCCTGTCGATGGAGGGCGACGAGCTCACCATCGTGGCCGGCCACGCCGCACTCGCGTCTCGCTGAAAACCTCGAGAAACCACTTCCCTCTCGACAAACCACCGCTCCGGTGGTTCGTCGGAAGGGGAGTGGTTTCTCACTGTTGGGAGGCGTGATGCTGATCCTGCTGCCGCCGTCGGAGACGAAGCGTCCCGGCGGACGGGCGTCCCGGCCGTTGGATGTCGGGTCGCTGGCCCTGCCCGCGTTGACTGACGCCCGCGAGGCCGTGATCGATGCGCTGATCGCCCTCAGCGCGGACGAGGAGGCGGCGGCCGCCGTGCTCAGACTCTCCGCGCGCCAGCGCGGCGACATCGCCGACAATGCCGCACTGCGCCGCGCGCCGACGATGCCGGCGATCGATCGCTACACGGGCGTCCTCTTCGACGCCCTGGATGCCGCGACGCTGGAGCCCGCGGCGCGCCGCTGGCTCGGCGCGCACGTCCTCATCCACTCCGCGCCGTTCGGCCCGGTCGCCGCGCTCGACGCGATCCCCGCCTACCGTCTCGCCGCGGGCACCGCGCTCCCCGGCATCCCGCCGCTGCGTCGCCACTGGGCCGGCGCCGTGTCGTCCGCGCTGGCGGCCGAGGCTCCCGCGTTCGTCCTCGACCTGCGCTCGGAGGCCTACGCGGCTCTGGGCCCGGTCCCGTCCGGACTCCGCTGCGCCTACCTGCGGGTCGTGACCGTCGGCGACGACGGGACCGCTCGGGCCCTCAACCACTTCAACAAGGCCGGCAAGGGCGCCCTCGTACGCGCCCTCGCCCGGACCCGGCCGCGTATCTCCACGATCGACGCGCTACTGCGCTGGGCGACGGCGAACGACGTCGTCCTGCGCGAGGGTGCGGCGGGCGAGATCGAGCTCGTCGTCTGACCTCCCTCGTGGCGTCAGTCGCGTGAGGTGTTCGCGGCCGTGCGCTCGGTGTTCTCGGCGATCGCGACCAGCGCGACGCCGGCCTCGATGACGAACCGCAGCACGACGACCGCGAGGAACGCGAGCACGGGGACCACGATGAGCGTCGAGAGGATCAGGGCGATGCCGCCGCCCGGGTTCCACCACAGCGAGCCGATTCCCGAGATGATCCCGCCGAGGAAGCTCGCGATGAAGGCGATGCCGATGGCGACCAGCCCCACGAGGTAGAAGACGCTCGCGAGACGGCGGGTGATGAACCGCGTGAACGACAGGTCGAACAGGGCGGAGAGGAAGCCGCGGCCGATGTCGTCGAGATCGCCCACGAGCCGGGGCACCCCCGTGTCGTCGACGCCGGCGATCCCCTCGGCGCGGGGCATCTCGCGGGCGGCCTCCTCTGCGGGTCGCTCGGGCAGGGGCGGCGGTGTGGGTGCGAACGGATCGGTCATGGCGTCTTCCTCCGGATGGCGGTGGGCGGGATGGGGACAGGCTATCGATCGGCGCGACCGCCCCGGGAAGACCCACCGCAACAGACGTCGCGCTCGTCGGGGCACTACCAATACGATGTGAGCCGAGCGGGCCAGGGTGGTCGTGCTCGACGGCGAGACTCGCCGGGGGAGGTTTTCATGGATGACTACTCGGGAGGCAGCGCGGCTGCGGCTGCGGCTGCCCTGATCGCGCTCGCATTCTTCATCTTCATCTTCGCGGTGATCGGCTACGTGATCAGCGCTTTCTTCTTGATGAAGATCTTCGACAAGGCCGGTGTCCAGGGCAAGTGGCGCGCCTGGGTCCCGATCTACAACTTCATGGTGTTCGCCAAGCTCGGCGACGTCAGCCCGTGGGTGATGCTCGGGGCCATCCTGGCGTCGGGCCTGCTGAGCCAGATCCCCGTCCTCGGATGGATCATCGCCCTGCTCCCCATCGTCGTCGGGGCGCTGGCCGCGTGGCGCGTCGGCCTCAAGCTCCAGAAGGAGACCCCCTGGGTCATCCTCTACGTGCTCCTCGGCATCGTCTGGCTCGGCATCCTCGCGTTCGACAAGTCGCGCTGGAACCCGAGCGTCGCACCGGCACCGTGGGCCGCGAACGGCTTCCTCGCCGACCGCACCGTGTGGCAGGGCGTTCCCGTCCAGGCCACCGGCGCCGCTCCGGCCGGGTACCAGCCGCCGGCCTACCAGCCGCCGGCACCGCCCGCGGGATACCAGCCGCCGGCGCCGCCCACGTACCAGCCGCCCGCGGCCACGCAGCCGCCCGCGGCGCCCGAGCCTCCGACGACGGAGCCCCCCGCGGCTCCGGAGCCGCCGCGCTCCTGATCGCACCTTCTCACCTCGACCGCCCGGGTTCGCTCACAGCGCACCCGGGCGGTTGAGCGTGGACGGCGCGCGGGCGTAGCGTCGTCTCGCGCTCATCTCACGCTCATCTCGTGGGGCGCGGGAAGGTGGTGCCGTGCTCGGCAGGATCCTGGTGCGCTACATCGCACCGTCATGGCCGCTGCTCGTGCTGGTCGTCGTCTTCCAGCTCGGCCAGTCGGTCGCCTCGCTGCTGCTGCCCACGCTCAACGCCGACATCATCGACAAAGGTGTCATCACCGGCGACATCGGCTACATCTGGCAGACCGGCGGCGTCATGCTCGGCGTGAGCCTGGTGCAGATCGTGTGCTCGCTCATCGCCGTGTACTTCGGGTCGCGGCTCGCGATGGGACTCGGCCGGGCGCTGCGCGCGGACCTGTTCCATCGCGTGGTGGCCTTCTCGCAGCGGGAGGTGGGCCAGTTCGGCGCGCCGTCGCTGATCACCCGCAACACCAACGACGTGCAGCAGGTGCAGATGCTCGTGCAGATGTCGGCGACGGTCATGGTGGCCGCTCCCATGCTGGCGATCGGCGGCATCGTCATGGCGGTGCGACAGGATGCCGGGCTGTCCTGGCTCGTCGCGGTGTCGGTCCCCGTGCTCCTGGTGATCGTGTCGCTCATCGTGGTGCGGATGGTGCCGGCCTTCACCAAGATGCAGGCCCGCATCGACCGGATCAACCAGATCATGCGCGAGCAGCTCACCGGCATCCGCGTGGTCCGCGCCTTCGTGCGCGAGGACGAGGAGCGCGCCCGGTTCACCCGCGCGAGCGACGACGTCATGGAGACGGCGCTTCGCGCCGGCAACCTGATGGCGCTGATGTTCCCCGCGGTCATGCTCGTGATGAACCTCTCCTCCGTCGCCATCATCTGGTTCGGCGCCGCGGAGGTGCAGGACAACGGCGTGCAGATCGGCACGCTCTTCGCGTTCCTGAGCTACATGATGCAGATCCTCATGGGCGTCATGATGGCGACCTTCATGTTCGTGATGATCCCGCGCGCGGCGGTGTGCGCCGACCGCATCGGCGCCGTGCTGGACACCGAGCCCTCGGTCCGCGCCCCGCAGACGCCGGTGCCGGCCGCGCACGGCGGCGGTCGGGTCGTGTTCGACGACGTGGAGTTCACCTACCCCGGTGCCGAGGCGCCGGTGCTGCAGGGCATCAGCTTCCAGGCCGAACCGGGCACCACCACCGCGATCATCGGCTCGACCGGGTCGGGCAAGTCCACGCTCGTCGGGCTCATCGCGCGCCTCTTCGACGTGACCGGGGGCAGTCTCACGGTCGACGGGGTGGACGTGCGCACGATGGATCCGGACGATCTCTGGGAGCGGGTGGGGCTGGTGCCGCAGCGGGCGTTCCTGTTCGCGGGCACCGTCGCCTCCAACCTCCGCTACGGCGACGAGGACGCCACCGACGACCAGCTGTGGCGGGCGCTGGAGCTCGCCCAGGCGAAGGACTTCGTGACGGCGCTCCCGGGAGGGCTCGAGGCCCAGATCGCGCAGGGCGGCACGAACGTCTCCGGCGGCCAACGTCAACGCCTCGCGATCGCCCGCGCGCTCGCCAAGCAGCCGGAGATCTACATCTTCGACGACTCGTTCTCGGCGCTCGACCTGCAGACCGACGCGGCGCTGCGCCGGGCACTGGACATGCATCTGCCCGGCGCCACGCGCATCGTCGTCGCCCAGCGCGTCTCGACGATCCAGAGCGCCGACCAGATCATCGTCCTCGACCACGGTCGCATGGTCGGCATCGGCGCGCACGAGGAGCTCCTGGAGACCAGCGAGACCTACCGCGAGATCGTCGAGTCGCAGCTCGCCGCGCAGGAGGCATCGTGAGCGGCCCGGGGCCCCGCGGCCCGCGCGGCGGCCCGATGGCCGGGGGCGCGCCGGTGCAGAAGGCGCAGAACTTCGGCCCGAGCGCGCGTCGCCTGCTCGCCACCCTGCGCGTGGACAACGCGAAGCTCGTGGTCGTCCTGATCCTGGGTGTGCTGTCGGTGGGGCTGTCGGTGCTCGGACCGAAGATCCTCGGCGAGGGCACGAACGTCGTGTTCGCCGGATTCATCTCGATGCAGGTGCCGGCCGGGGCGACCAAGCAGCAGGTCATCGACCAGCTCGTCGCCAGCGGCAATCAGCAGCAGGCCGACATGCTCTCCGCGATGGACTTCACGCCCGGCGCCGGCATCGACATGGGCCGGCTCGGCACCATCCTGCTCGCCGTCCTCGCGATCTACGTGTTCGCGGCGGTCTTCAACTGGCTCCAGGCCCGCCTGCTCAACGGCATCGTCCAGCGTGCGATGCACCGGCTGCGTGTCCGCGTGGAGGAGAAGATCCACCGCCTGCCCCTGTCGTACTTCGACGGCGTGCAGCGCGGAGAGCTCCTCAGCCGCGTGACGAACGACGTCGACAACATCGGCCAGACGATGCAGCAGACGCTGTCGCAGGTCATCATGTCGCTGCTCACCGTGGTGGGCGTGCTGGTGATGATGTTCGTGATCTCGCCGCTGCTCGCCGTCATCGCGCTCGTCACGATCCCGCTGACCGTCCTGGTCACCGTGCTCGTGGCCCGCCGTTCGCAGAAGCTCTTCGTGGCCCAGTGGAAGGCCACCGGCATCCTGAACGCACGCGTCGAGGAGACCTTCTCGGGCCATGCCGTCGTGAAGGTCTTCGGGCACCAGCGGGCGGTGGAGCAGGACTTCGCGGTGGAGAACGAGGAGGTGTACCGCGCGAGCTTCGGCGCGCAGTTCCTCTCCGGCGTGATCATGCCCGCGATGATGTTCATCGGCAACCTCGTCTACGTCGGCATCGCCGTCGTCGGCGGTCTCCAGGTGGCCGCGGGACTGCTCTCGATCGGCGATGTGCAGGCCTTCATCCAGTACTCGCGCCAGTTCACCCAGCCGCTCAGCCAGCTGGGGTCGATGGCGAACCTGCTGCAGTCCGGCGTCGCCAGCGCCGAGCGCGTGTTCGAGCTGCTGGACGAGCCCGAGCAGGAGCCCGATCCCGATCCGGCGGCGACCGCGCCCGCCGACGCCGCTCACCTCGAGTTCGACGACGTGAGCTTCCGCTACGTGGCCGACAAGCCGCTCATCGACGGGCTGACCCTCGAGGCGCAGCCGGGCAGCACCGTCGCGATCGTCGGGCCCACGGGTGCGGGCAAGACCACGCTCGTGAACCTCATCATGCGTTTCTACGATGTGGATGCCGGGGCGATCGCGCTCGACGGGGTCGACACCCGGCGGATGACCCGCGACGACCTGCGGGCGCGCACCGGCATGGTGCTCCAGGACACGTGGCTGTTCTCGGGCACCATCCGCGAGAACATCGCGTACGGGCGTCCGGAGGCGTCGGAGGAGGAGATCGTCGCGGCGGCCACGGCCGCCTACGTCGACCGGTTCGTGCACGCCCTGCCGGAGGGCTACGACACGGTGCTGGACGACGAGGCGACGAATCTGTCGGTCGGTGAGCGCCAGCTCATCACGATCGCCCGCGCCTTCCTCGCCGATCCCCGCATCCTCATCCTCGACGAGGCGACCAGCTCGGTCGACACCCGCACCGAGCTGCTCATCCAGCGGGCGATGTCGCGCCTTCGCACCGACCGGACCGCGTTCGTGATCGCGCATCGGCTCTCGACCATCCGCGACGCGGACCTGATCCTCGTGATGGAGGAGGGCTCGATCGTCGAGCAGGGCACCCACGAGCAGCTGCTCGCCGCGCGCGGTGCGTACCGCCGGCTCTATGACGCGCAGTTCGAGGCGCCCGTCGACGACGAGGGGATCGCCGACCTTCCGCCGAGCGGTGCGCCTGTCGGCGGGGTGCGGGGCTGAGGCGTCCACTAGAGTGGGACCGTGCCCGAAGCCGCGACCCATTCGCGCACCATCCCTCTCGCGGACGGTGTGCTCGAACTGCAGTGGTCGGAACTGACCCACCGCGGTCGGCGGCGCGAGGTCAATCAGGATGCGGTCCTCGCCGAGTATCCGCTCTTCGTCGTCGCCGACGGCATGGGCGGGCACATCGGTGGGGAGATCGCCAGCAGCAGCGCGGTCGCGCGCCTGGAGTCGATCGCCGCCAAGGGCGAGGTGACCCCCAAGAGCATCGAGAAGGCGCTCGCACGGGCCGTCGCCGACATCGCCTCGCACCCCGATGCGACCGACGACGGGACGGGCACGACCGTCACCGGCGTGTACCTCGACATCTCGACGCCCGAGCCGACCTGGGTCACCCTCAACATCGGCGACTCCCGGGTCTACCTCTTCCGTGACGGCGGCCTCGCCCAGGTGACGACGGACCACTCCGTCGTGCAGGAGCTCATCGCCGCGGGACGGCTGAGCCCGGAAGAGGCGGAGAACCACCCCTACGGCAATGTGATCACCCGCGCCGTGGGCCCCTCCGACGGCGTCGCGCCCGACTACGTCCGCCTCGAGGTCATCGACGGCGACCGCTTCGTCATCTGCAGCGACGGGCTCACCAAGGAACTCACGGACTACGGCATCCTGCATTTCCTCCTGCAGCACGACGACCCGAGTGCGGCGGCCGACGACATGCTCGAGGCGGCGCTGGAGAACGGCGGCCGCGACAACATCTCGATCATCGTCCTCGACGTCCACCGCACCGGTTCCTCCCCGGCAGCCGACTGACGCCTTCCCTCCACCGATCGTCCGCATCCGCGGTCGGCGCTGTCCACGGGCCGGTTGACTGCCGGCATGAGCGATGTCGCCGCCCGTGAGCACGATCTCCTCCGCCTGCCGTCGGTGCCGCCTCCGCCGGTGCGCGCACCGGTGCCCGTGCTGGCGGCGATCGTCCCGGTCGTCGGCGCACTCGTGCTGTGGCGGGTGACGGGATCGACGTACGCCCTGTGGTTCGCGGCGCTCGGACCGCTGCTGGCCGTCGCCTCCTTCGGTGACGGGCTGCGCGCCGCGCGCCGCGCGCGACACGCGGCCCGTCGCGCCGCACGCGGCGAGCTGACCCGCCTGGGCCGCGAGGTCGAGACGCGCCATGCCGAGGAACATGCGCGCGCGTGGGGCCGCACTCCCGACGTCGCGGCGCTGTGCGGCGACGACGCCGAGATCTGGCGGGCGGTCCCCGGCCGCGAGAGCTGCCTCGTGGTCGGGCGCGGAGCCGGTGTCAGCGGTCTGCGCATCGAGGGCGACGCCGCCGACGAGGCGGCGCGTGCGCTGCGCCGTCGCGCCCGCGAGATCGAGGACGTGCCCGTGACGATCCCGCTGGACGCGGGCATCGCCGTGCGCGGGCCGGCCGTGCTCGCGGCATCCGTGGCCCGGGCGCTGCTGCTGCAGGTGTGCCTGGTCCACCCTCCCGGTCGAGTGCGGGTCGCCGACCCCGTGGCGCTGAGCACGGTCCTCGCGGTCGCCGGCGAGCTGCCCCACGCCCACGCGACGGCGGGGGCGGCCGTCGTGGTGACGGATGCCGCCGCGCGCGTTCCCGCCGGCGCCGACATCCCCATCGTCGTCATCGGTGAAGACGATCCCGTGCCGCCGCGGTGCGCGGCGGTGCTCACGCTCGCCGGGGGAGACCGGGGGCGGCTGGATCACGACGGGAGCACCCGCTCGGTGCAGGTCGAGGCCGTCTCGGCCGCCCAGGCCGCCGAGATCGCGTCGGCGCTCGCGGCGCGGGCGCACGGCCTCGGACACCGCACGGACGAGGCGACGCTCGTCGACGACCTCGCCGTCGACGAGCCCCGTCCGGGCAGCTTGCGCTGTCCGCTGGGAGTGAGCGCGGGCGAGGTCGTCTCCCTCGATCTGGTGACCGACGGTCCGCACGCCGTCGTGATCGGCACGACCGGCAGCGGCAAGAGCGAGCTGCTGTGCACGTGGGCAGCCGGCATGTGCCGGGGCCGTGATGCGACCGAGGTGGCCCTGCTCCTCGTGGACTTCAAGGGAGGGCGCGCATTCGACGCGCTCGCGGCCCTCCCGCACGTGACGGGCGTGCTCACGGATCTCGACGAGCAGGCCGCGGTGCGGGCGGTGGAGAGCCTTCGTGCCGAGATACGGCATCGGGAGCGGACGCTCGCCGCGCACGCGGCGAAGGACATCGACGAGGCGGTCGGTGCCCTCCCGCGCCTCGTCATCGTCGTCGACGAGTACGCGGCCCTCATCAACGCCCATCCCGAGCTGCACGAGCTCTTCGCCGATGTGGCGGCGCGCGGGCGGGCGCTCGGGATGCATCTCGTGCTCGCGTCGCAGCGGGCGACCGGCGCCTTCCGCGACGCCGTCCTGGCCAACGCGCCGCTGCGGATCGCTCTGCGCACCACCGACGCGGCCGACTCCCGCCTCGTCCTCGGCACCGACGACGCGGTGCGGCTGTCGGGGCGCCCGGAGGGGCGGGGGATCGCGCTGATCCGCGGCGCGGCGGACGATGAGCCGCGGCGCCTGCGCGTCGCCCGCTGCACCGCGCGCGCCCTGGAGGCGATCCGGCTCGGGGCGGGAGCGCAGCGTGCGCGGGCGCCCTGGCTTCCGCCGCTCGCGGCATCCGTGCCTCTCGAACGGGTCGCCCGCCCGGGACGGATCGTCCTGGGGCTCGCGGACGAGCCGGACCGGCAGCGTCAGGAAGCGGTGGTCCTCCCCGAGGATGCCGCGGGTCTCGCCGTCGTCGGGGCCGCCGCGAGTGGGCGCACGGGGGTGCTCCGGACGGTCGCGCGCCAGCTTCGCGTCGCTCCGCTGTGGGTTCCGGCGGACGCGGAGGGCGCGTGGGACGCGGTCGACGCTCTGCTGCGCACCGCGACCGGCGGCGCCGTGTTGATCGACGACCTCGACGCCCTCGTCGGCCGGTTCCCCGCGGAGTACGCCGTCGAGTTCGTCGCCCGTCTGGAGCGCATCGTCCGTGACGCGCGCCGGGCGGGCCGGCTCGTCGTCGTCTCCGCGGCCCGGATCTCGGGCCCCTCGGCGCGCATCATCGAGCTCCTCCCGCATCGCGCGCTGCTGTCGCTCGCGACGCGCGCCGACCACGTCGCCGCCGGCGGCGACTCCGCCCATTTCCTTCCCGATCAGCCGGTGGGGCGCGGACGCTGGGGCCGGCTCCTCGTCCAGTTCGCCCACACCGAGGCGCCGGAGATGCCCGCGCCGGGCCCCGCGCCGCCCCTGTGGTCACCGGCGGGCGCCGTCGGCGGTGTCACCGCCGTCGTGGCGGGTCCGGGCGCCGACCCGCGCGGCCTCGCCGCGGCCTGCGCCGCCCGCGGAGCGCGTCTGCTGACCGTCGCCGAGGCGGCCGCATCCGACCTGATCGACCCGGCGGCGGCGCCGCCGGGTGCCCCGCGCGAGACCCTGGTCGTCCACGGCGCCGCCGACGAGTGGCTCGCGCAATGGCGTCTGCTGGCGCGCGTCAGGTCGGCGCACGAGCTGCTGATCGGCGCGGAGTGCCTCCCCGAGTTCCGCGCCGTGACGGGTCGGCGAGAGCTGCCGCCGTTCGCCGCGTCCGCAGCCGGGCGCGCGTGGCGGGTCGTTCCCGGACGGGAGTGCGTGCGGGTCCGCCTGCCGCCGGGGCGCCGATCAGACGGTCGGGCGGATGCGTCCCACCTCGCGGCCCCCGCCGGTGATCTCGAGGGGGAGCTGCGCCATCGTGGCGGCGGCGTCCTCCGCGGTCAGGGCGCCGACGCGGGCGAGCAGTGAGAGGGCCACCGCCGTCGCCACCCGGCCGCTGCCGTCGAGGGTCTTGAGCGCGACGGTCGTGCCGTCGGGAGCCGTCATGATCATGACGCCCTCGGCGCCGCCCTTGGCGAACACTCCGAGGCGCTCGATCGCGATCGTGTCGGGCCGCCCCGGGCCGTCGATCGCCCACGGGTTCTCCCGCACTGCGCGCACGAGCGCGCCGGCCTGGCGATGCAGCGCGAACGGGGATCGCTCCGACGCCGTGCCGATCCGGTGCGCCGCGCGCGCCAGGGCGGTCAGGCTCATGGCGTACACCGGCGCCCCGCACCCGTCGATGGCCATGGTCGACACC
The DNA here is from genome assembly GCF_001592125.1 of Microbacterium hominis NBRC 15708. Classification (GTDB taxonomy): domain Bacteria; phylum Actinomycetota; class Actinomycetes; order Actinomycetales; family Microbacteriaceae; genus Microbacterium; species Microbacterium hominis. The sequence goes on along the minus strand of NZ_BCWI01000021.1, from coordinate 31,049 downwards.
TTCGTGCCCGTCAGGCGCTCGATCACCTCACGGATATGCACCTGAAGCGGATGCTGCGGGTCGAGGTAGCTGCCCGGGTCCCACCCGTTCGCGGTGCAGGCCAGCAGCATCGTCGCGTGCTTGCCCGAGCAGTTCATCCGCACCCGTTCGGGCTGGCCGAGCTCGCGCACGAGCTCGTCTCGCGTCGCGGTGTCGCCGGGCCATGCCGGAGGGCATTGCAGGCTGTCCTCGCCGAGGCCGGCCCGTCCCAGGATCTCCCGGACCACCGCGGCGTGCCGGTCGGTGCCGCTGTGGCTCGCCGTCGAAAGCGCGAGCTGCTCGCCCTCGAGCGTCACGCCCGCCGTCAGGCAGCCCAGGGCCTGCAGCGGCTTCATGCTCGAGCGCGGCAGGATGGGCGCCTCGACGTCGCCGAGGCTCAGCCGGACGACGCCTTCCGCGTCGAGCACGATCGCCGCGCCCGCGTGCCGCGACTCGACGAAGCCGCTGCGCTCGACGACGGCGAGCTCGACGGCGTCGCCGACCGCGATGGTTCCGTTGCGCGCGGACGATCGGGCGGAGGCGTGAGGATCTGACACGCAGAAGAGCCTACTTCCCTGCGCGCATCGGCCGCGGCGGTCGCGGATGGCAGACTGGCCGCATGAACGGTGAGCATCGCTACGCGCTGCACAGCAGGTGGACCGGCAACCGGGGCACCGGCACGAGCGGATACCGGGACTACGACCGCTCGGTCACGATCTCGGTCGACGGCAAACCCGCCCTCGACGCCTCGAGCGACCGGCCGTTCCGCGGCGACCCGGCGAAGTGGAACCCCGAGGACCTGCTACTGGCGGCGCTGTCCGAATGCCATTTGCTGTCGTACCTGCACGCGTGCGTCCAGGCCGGCGTCGTCGTCGTGTCCTACGAAGACAGCGCCACCGGCCTGATGACGGAGGACGGCCGCGGCGGGGGGTCGTTCTCCGAGGTGACCCTGCACCCCCGGGTCGAGGTGGCCGCGGCATCCATGGTCGCCGCCGCCGAGGCGGCCCACGCGCAGGCGCGCGAGTGGTGCTTCATCGCGAACTCCGTCAACTTCCCCGTGCGGCACGAGGCCGTGGTCGTCGTCGCGGGTGTCAGCGACGCTCGCGCGGGGGTCAGCGACGCTCGTGGGGAAGGACCTGCTTGAGCCGCTCGACGGGATTCGACGCGGGAGCCTCGTTGTAGGCACCCGCCAGCTCCTGGCCGGAGAGGGCGTGGATGGCCGCCATGATCTCGTCGGTGGCCTGCCGTCGGGCGCGGCCCGAGTCGGCCGAGCCGTGGTGCGACAGATCGAGCGGCTCGCCGAAGCGCACGGTCACCCGCGGCCGCAGACGCGGGAACTTCGCGCCGACCGGCATGATCTCGTTGGTGCCGACGAGGCCGACGGGGATGACGGGCGCTCCGGTCTGCAGGGCGAGGAAGGCGACGCCCGTGCGGCCCTTGTAGAGGCGTCCGTCCAGCGAGCGGGTGCCCTCCGGGTACAGCGCGGTCGACCAGCCCTCCTCGAGCATGCGGCGCTGCTGATCCAGGGCGTCCAGGGCGGCCTGTCCCGCGCCGCGCTGGACGGGGAACGCGCCGACGGCGTAGAAGAACTGCCGCGAGAACCATCCCTTGATCCCGGTGCCGTCGAAGTAGCTCGACTTCGCGAGGAACCGCACCGGGCGTGGGGCGGCCATCGGGATGACGAAGGAGTCGATGAACGACAGGTGGTTGCTCGCGATGATGACCGCGCCCTTGCGGGGGAAGTTCTTGCGGCCCTCGATGCGCGGCCGGTACACGAGGCGGGCGAGCGGCGCCACGACCCAGCGGCCGATGACGTAGGTCGGGCCGATGCCGGTCACGTCGTGGGGGCCCGTCTCGGTCGGCGCCTGTTCGCCGGCGGCGTCGGGGGCGGGCTCGGCGGATGTCACCAGATGAGGGTACTCCCGATCGCATGCCCGATCACGCATGCCCCGCCAGGGCTCGCCGACGATCTCCCAGCGCGCACAGAACAAAGTGCGAGAGGATGGGCGGGTCCCGTCTCCCATCTGTGAGGTCCTCATCGTGCGCCTGCGCCCGCTCGCCGCTCTGTCCATCGCCGCCGTCTCCGCCGTCCTTCTCGTGGGATGCTCCGGTTCGGGCGGCGACGCCGCCACGCAGAGCCCCAGCGCCGACGCTGCGGCCGACCTCTGCTCGGCCCAGGTCGCCGCCGGCACCGCGGTCGACGCGGTCACCGTCAGTGGAGACGCGGGTACGTCTCCGACCCTGTCCTTCACCGCCCCGCTGCAGATCGACAAGCTCGAGGCGAAGACCATCGACAAGGGCACCGGGACCCCCGTCGCCGCGGGCGACTTCATCTCCTACGCGATGACCGCCTACGACGCCGAGACCGGCGAGAAGATGGGCGACATCGGCTACCAGGCCGGTCAGCTGCTGCCCGCCCAGATCTCCGCGTCGAGCCCGCTCGGCCAGGTGCTCGGCTGCGGCGCGCCGGGCGAGCGCGTCGTCGCGACCTTCCCGGCCAGCGAGCAGGGCGCGGCACAGGTCTACGTCGTCGATCTGCTCTCGGTGGTGCCGAGCGCCGCGTGGGGGGCCTCCCAGGAGCCCGTCGCGGGCATGCCCACCGTCGCGCTGGCCGACAACGGCGCCCCCACGATCACGCTGCCCGGCGGGAACCCGCCGGCCGAGACGCAGATCGCGACGCTCAAGAAGGGCGACGGCGCGACCGTGCAGAGCGGCGACCAGGTGCTGGTGCAGTACACCGGCGTGCGCTGGTCGAACGGCGAGACCTTCGACTCCACCTGGGACAAGGGCGGTGTCCCCACGAGCTTCAGCACGACGGGGGTCGTCGAGGGCTTCCGCAAGGCGCTCGAGGGTCAGACCGTCGGCTCGCAGGTGCTGGTCGTGATGACCCCCGCCGACGGGTACGGCGAGGGCGAGATCAACACGACCGACCTGAAGGGCGAGACGCTCGTGTTCGTCGTCGACATCCTCGGCGCGCAGACCTCGCAGAACCAGTAGCCCCGATCGGTCGCCGGTAGGCTGACGGGATGCGCCGCATCCTGATTCTCGGCTCCACCGGCTCGATCGGCACGCAGGCGCTGGACGTGATCCGCGGACGGCGCGACAGGTTCGAGGTCGTCGGGCTCGCGGCCGGCAGCAGCGCCGACGCGCTCGCCGCGCAGGCGGCGGAGTTCGGTGTGGAGCACACCGCGCTCGGCGCGGTCGAGGCCGAGCAGCTCGTCCGCGACGTGGATGCCGATGTCGTGCTCAACGGCATCACCGGATCCGTCGGGCTGGGTCCCACTCTCGCGGCGCTGGAGTGCGGGCGCACGCTCGCGCTCGCCAACAAGGAGTCCCTCATCGTCGGCGGCGAGCTCGTCACCGCGCGGGCGGCTCCCGGGCAGATCGTCCCGGTCGACTCGGAGCACTCGGCGATCGCGCAGGCGTTGCGCGCCGGCGCGGCGGACGAGGTGCGCCGGCTCGTGCTGACCGCCTCGGGCGGTCCGTTCCGCGGTCGCAGCCGCGCCGACCTCGCCGACGTCACCCCGGCGCAGGCGCTGGCGCATCCCACCTGGGACATGGGCCGCGTCGTGACGACGAACTCCGCGACGCTGGTCAACAAGGGCCTGGAGGTCATCGAGGCGCACCTGCTGTTCGGCATCGACTACGACGCCATCGACGTCGTCGTGCATCCGCAGTCGATCGTCCACTCGATGGTCGAGTTCGTGGACGGATCGACGATCGCGCAGGCGTCTCCGCCCGACATGCGCCTGCCGATCTCGCTCGGCCTGGACTGGCCGCACCGGGTCGGCGGCGTCGGCGTGCCGCTGGACTGGACGCGCGCCGGCTCGTGGACGTTCGAACCGCTCGACGAGGACGCGTTCCCCGCCGTCGCGCTCGCCAAGAGCGTCGGCCGCGCCGGTGCGACGTATCCGGCCGTGTTCAACGCGGCCAACGAGCAGGCCGTCGACGCGTTCCACGAGGGGCGGCTCTCGTTTCCCGGCATCCTCGACACCGTGCGACGGACCGTGGAGGCGCACGAGGCGCCGTCGATGCTGTCGCGCGACGCCCTGACGGAGGCGGAGGCGTGGGCGCGCAGGAGCGCCGACCGGATCATCGCCTCCGCGTGAGGTCGCAGCCCCGGCCGTGCGCCCGGGCGGAGAAGAGGACCGGACCGCCCACAGGGGATGGGGGAGAGCGGTCCGGTCCGGGGCCCGGTCGTCGATGACCCGGCCGCGCGGCCGCGGAGGGGAAGCAGCGGTCCGCGTTCGCGAGAGGAGCCGACGTCAGTAGGTCACCAGGCCGTGCGCGCGGAACTGCGCGCGCACCCGTTCCACGAGGGCGACGGAGGGCGGCTCGGTGTCGGCGAGACGGTACTCGCGGCCGAGGGCGTCCCACTTGTCGCGGCCCATCTGGTGGAACGGCAGCACTTCGACGCGCGTCACGGCGCCGGGTCGGATCTCGTTGAGGGATGCCGCGTAGGCCGCGACCGCTTCGATGCCCTCGACGTCGTCCGTCAGGCCCGGCACGAGGACGTACCGGATCCAGATCTCGGGGCCCTCGGGGCGGGTGGCCAGGCGCCGACCGAAGGCGAGGGTCGGTTCGAGATCGCGACCGGTGATCTCCCGGTAGGCCTGCGGGTCGCCGCTCTTCACGTCGAGCAGGACGAGATCGACGTCGTCCAGCATCGCGTCCGACGCCGCCGCGCCGAGGTAGCCGGAGGTGTCGATCGCCGTGTGGATGCCGCGCTCCTTCGCGCCACGGAGGATCCGTGCGGCGAAGGCGGGCTGCATGAGCACCTCTCCGCCGGAGAGGGTGATGCCGCCGCCGGTGGCGCGGAAGACCGCGGTGTACCGGGAGATGCGGGCCAGCAGCTCATCGCTCGTGACGGGCTGGCCGTCCTTCATCGCGAGCGTGTCGGGGTTGTGGCAGTACAGGCACTGCAGCGGGCATCCGCTGAGGAACGTGGTCAGTCTCGTCCCCGGTCCGTCGACCGCCGTGACCAGCTCCCACGAGTGCACGGAGCCGAGGCGGCCCTCGCGCATCGCCGTGAGGCGTTCGTGACGGTCGACGTCGGAGACCTCGAGGCCGTCGACGCCGGCGCCCGTGCGCCGATGGGCGGGCGCCTGGAGGGGGACCTCCAGGCGCACCGCGTCATCGGGGAGGGAGGCCGGTACCGTGTTGCACGGGTGGCGGAGCATCGCCCTGGCCATGGTCCTCAGCTTCTCTCGGGGGTCACATCGAGCCGTGGAAGGTCCGCGACAGGACGTCCAACTGCTGCTCACGGGTGAGGCGCACGAAGTTGACGGCGTAGCCGGAGACCCGGATGGTCAGCTGCGGGTAGTTCTCCGGGTGCTCCATGGCGTCCTCGAGCGTCTCGCGGTTCAGCACGTTGACGTTCATGTGGTAACCGTGCGAGCCGACGTAGGCGTCGAGGAGGCCCGCCAGGTTGCGCACCTGCTCGTCCGTCGTGCGTCCCAGCCCGCTCGGCACGACCGTGTTGGTCAGCGAGATGCCGTCCTGCGCCTGCGCGTACGGGATCTTGGCGACCGACAGTGCCGACGCCAGCATGCCGTGCGTGTCGCGACCGTTCATCGGGTTGGCGCCCGGGGCGAACGGCTCGCCGGCGCGGCGACCGTCGGGCGTGTTGCCCGTCGCCTTGCCGTAGACGACGTTCGAGGTGATCGTGAGCACCGACTGCGTGGGCAGGGCGCCCCGGTACATCGGGTGACGGCGGATCTTCGACATGAAGCTCTCCACGAGGCCGACGGCGATCTGGTCGGCCCGGTCGTCGTCGTTGCCGTAACTCGGGAAGTCACCCTCGGTGAGGTAGTCGACGACGATGCCGCGCTCGTCGCGGACGGGGGTCACCGTGGCGTACTTGATCGCCGCCAGCGAGTCCGCCGCGACCGAGAGTCCGGCGATGCCGCAGGCCATCGTGCGCAGCACGTCCTTGTCGTGCAGGGCCATCTCGATCCGCTCGTACGCGTACTTGTCGTGCGACCAGTGGATGCAGTTGAGGGCCTCCACGTACGTCTCGGCCAGCCAGTCCATCGTCTTGTCGAAGCGTTCCATGACGTCGTCGAAGTCGAGGGGGCCGTCGCCGACGGGCGCCGCGACCGGCGAGACCTGCTTGCCGGTCACCTCGTCGCGTCCGCCGTTGATCGCGTACAGGAGCGTCTTGGCGAGGTTCACGCGGGCGCCGAAGAACTGCATCTGCTTGCCGACGCGCATGGGGCTCACGCAGCACGCGATGGCCGCGTCATCCCCCCACGCCGGGCGGATGATCTCGTCGGACTCGTACTGCACGGCCGAGGTGTCGATCGACACGCGGGCGCAGTAGTCCTTGAACCCCTGCGGCAGCTCGGGGCTCCAGAACACGGTCATGTTGGGCTCGGGGGCCGGGCCCAGGTTGTAGAGCGTCTGGAGGAAGCGGAAGGAGTTCTTCGTGACGAGCGGGCGCCCGTCCTCGCCCATGCCGCCGATGGTCTCGGTGACCCATGTCGGGTCGCCCGAGAAGAGGCTGTCGTACTCGGGGGTGCGCAGGAAGCGGACGATGCGCAGCTTGATGACGAAGTCGTCGATGATCTCCTGGGCCTCGGACTCGGTGATGAGCCCGGCTTCGAGATCGCGCTCGATGAACACGTCGAGGAACGTCGAGGTGCGCCCGAGCGACATCGCGGCGCCGTTCTGCTCCTTCACGGCGGCGAGGTAGCCGAAGTACAGCCACTGCACGGCCTCGCGCGCCGTCGTCGCCGGACCGGAGATGTCGTAGCCGTACGACGCGGCCATCTGCTTCAGCTCGCCGAGCGCGCGGATCTGCTCCGCGTGCTCCTCGCGCATGCGGACGACCTCCTCGCTGAACGGCGTCGTGTCGAGCCCGAGCTTGTCGACCTGCTTCGCGGCGATGAGCTGGTCCACGCCGTAGAGCGCGACGCGGCGGTAGTCGCCGATGATGCGTCCGCGGCCGTACGCGTCGGGCAGTCCGGTGATCACGTGCGAGCTGCGGGCGGCGCGGACGTTGGGGGAGTACGCGTCGAAGACCGCCTCGTTGTGCGTCTTGCGGTACGTCGTGAAGATCTCCTTCAGCGTCTCGTCGACCTCGTACCCGTACGTGTTCAGCGCGCCCTCGACCATGCGCCATCCGCCGTTGGGCATGATGGCGCGCTTGAGCGGCGCGTCGGTCTGCAGGCCGACGATGACCTCGTCGTCCTTCGCGATGTAGCCGGGACCGTGGGCCGTGATGCCGGCGGGCGTGTGCGCGTCGACGTCGTAGATGCCCTTCTCACGCTCGACGGGGAACATCGCCGACAGCGTGTCCCAGACCCGGGTGGTGCGCGCCGTCGCTCCCGTCAGAAACGAGGCGTCCCCGAGGTAGGGCGTGTAATTGCGCTGGATGAAGTCGCGCACGTCGATCGCGTCCTGCCAGGGGCCGGTGGTGAAACCGTTCCAGGCGGCGGGCTGCGTGTCCTGTGCGGAGGGGGTGACGGTGGTCATGATTCGCTTCCTCAGATCCTCGTGGGAGCGGCCCGTCCACCCATCCGTGGTCGGGTCGTGACCCCAGCATACGACCTGTGGTCAGACCACAACGGGACTGTGGAGGAAGTCGACAGGAGAAGCGCGCGAGGCGCCGCCCGCAATGTGGTCAGGCCACAAAGGGGAAGCGCCTCGCGAGAGAGCCCGAGCGGAGCTCAGAACGGCCGCGTCGGATCCGATGGTGTGATGGAGTCGGCGGGGTAGGGCACCGTCCACGTCGGTGCGGGGGCGGGCCAGCCCGCCGCGTCGAGCGCTCGGCGGGCGAGCTCGCGCGCCGAGTAGGGCGTGCGGACGCCGCGGATGTCGCGGTAGTCCTGGTGGCCGGGCCCCGCCCAGAGGATCGCGTCGCCGTCGCCGACCCGGCTCACGGCCTCGACGATCGCGCGCTCGGGCGGGGAGATCTCCAGGATCTCGGCGCGGGACATCGCCGCCCGGGCCCCCGTCAGCAGCGCCGCGCGGATCTGGTCCGGATCCTCGTGACGCGGATGGTGATCCGTGATGATGAGGATGTCGCTGCCCAGCGCCGCCGTGCGGCCCATGTCGAAGCGCTTGGTCGTGTCGCGGTCGCCGTCGGCGCCGAACAGCATCAGCACCCGCCCGGGGGTGACCCTCCGGACCGCGGCCAGCGTCTTGTCGAAGGCGTCCGGGGAGTGCCCGAAGTCGACGTAGACCGCCGGCCCGGCATCCCCGGAGACGCGCTGCGTGCGTCCGGGGACGGCGGCCTCGATGCGGCGACCGTCGAGCGCGGCGTGGATCCGCGACCATTCGTACCCGGCCTCGACGAGCATCACGATCGCGAGCCCCGCGTTGGACGCCATGTGCCGCCCGATCACCGGCACGGTCGTCTCCAGCGCCTGCCCGCCGGGACCCCGCAGCGAGAAGGTCGTGCCGTTCTGGCGTTCCGCGGAGATCTCCACGGTCCAATCGGCGGATGCCGGCACGGCCGCGATCGCCGGCGTCGTGATGGTCGTCGTCGGCACCGTCGCGGCGGCGACCAGCTGCGGCCCGTACTCCGAGTCGAGGCTGACGACCGCCCTCCGGCTGCGCTCCGGGGTGAACAGGGGAAGCTTGGCCTGGAAGTAGGTCTCCATGTCGCCGAAGTCGTCCAGGTGGTCGTGGGTCAGGTTGGTGAAGCCCGCGACGTCGAAGACGATGCCGTCCACACGGTGGCGGTCGAGGGCCTGAGCGCTGACCTCGTCGGCCACGGCCTCGACGCCGCGCTCGCGCATGAGGGCGAGGAGGGCGTGGAACTCGCTGGCCTCGGGCGTGGTCAGGCGCGACGTGATCACCTCGGGGCCGATGTGGCGCTCGGCGGTGGACGACAGTCCGGCGACCACCCCCATCTGCTCGAGGATCGCTTTCAGCAGGTGCGAGACGCTGGTCTTGCCGTTCGTGCCGGTGACGGCGAGGAGGGTCGGCAGGTCGCGGTCGGTGCCGTAGACCCATGCCGACATGGCACCGAGGGTGCCGCGGGGATCGGGGAAGACGGCCACCGGCAGCGTGGGAGACAGCGCCGCATCGCGGACGAGGCACGCACCCTCCTCGTCGGTGATGATCGCCGCCGCGTCGAGGGAGGCCGCCGCGCTCGTGAACTCGGCACCGTGCTGATGGGTGCCGGGCAGGGCGACGAACGCCTCACCGGGGCGCAGATCGTTGGTGGACAGCGTGATCCCGCGCAACACGGTGTCGCCGTCTCCGGCGCGCAGCTCTCCGCCGAAGCGATCGACGAGGTCGATCAGTCTCCTCTGCGGCGGCTGATCGGGGCGAAGCGTCGGGGGCAGGGTGCTCTCGATGTCGGGTGTCATGATCCCCCCATGCTCGCGCATGGAGTTATGTGAAAACTATGTGCCCTCTATCGCGGCTCGTTGAGAGCGGCCGGGCAACGGGGTCGAATCCGCCGCCCGGCCGCGGGTGAGAGGTCGCGCCGACCGGGGGTCAGGCGCGGCGTCGGAAGAGGGCCACGGCGAGGGCCGCGAGCGCCGCGACCAGGGCCCCTCCGCTCAGCCAGCGGGCGACGGGATCGGCGTCTGCCGGTGCCGCGGCATCCGTCGACGCGTGCGTGTCGGCGTCGGCGTGCTCCTCGGTCGTCGAGGCGTCATGGCCGTGCTCTCCGCCGTCCGCGGAGACGGCGCCGACCGCGACGACCGGTGCCGGGGCGGCCAGGTCGTCCTCGGTCTGTCCCTCGGCGGCGACCTCCGACCAGTCGGTCGATCCCGTCGCGCAGGTCTGCAGGACGGGGAAGGCGACCGACGTGTTCGCGGCGCTGGAGGAGAAGATCACGTCGAGGGCGACGGATGCCGCGACGCCCGACTCGACGGGGGTCACGGCCGTGAACGTGACGCTCGTGGGGATGCCGTCGGTGTTCAGCTCACGGGAGATCGTCCAGGCGCCGTCCAGCACGGGCTTCACCCCGTCGATGCCCTGCGGCACCGTGATCTTCACGGCGGTGGTCGGGGAGTCCTCGCAGCCGTGGCTGAAGGAGAACGCGAGGCGGGTGGTCGTGCCGGCCGACGATTCGTCGGGGGTCACGTGGACATGCGCGGACGCGGCCAGCGGGGCGGCGAGGACGAGGGCTGCGCCGGCGATGAGGCCGGCGGCGAGGCGGGTGCGACGGCGCGAACGGGTGGTGACGGTCATCAGGGTGCTCTTTCTGTACGTGGTGCGGCGGGATGCCGCGGTGACGGGGCGGCGCGTGCGCCGCGGGTGCCGCGTGTGCGGCGGTGCTCAGCGTGCGAACGCCGGCGGCCCCCGTCGACGAAGAGCGGACAGCAGGAAGAGCGGGAGGGCGATGCGCCGGTCGGTCGGGGCGGCGTGCGCGCGGGGACGCGGTCCGGGCGCCGTCACGCCGGTCCGGGCGAGGAGGCGACGGACGCCGCGCGCGATCATCGCGAGCAGTCGTTCGCCGTAGGCGACGAGCGCGATCGTCACGAGGGCGGCCACCAGGTGGCCGATCAGCATGGCGGCCGTCAGATGCCCGCCGGCGTGGGTCGTCGCGACCCCGATCGCGACGCCCGGCATCACGTGCTCGTGCCCGGCGGGGGTGACCGGTGCGGCGCCGCCGACGACGGCGAACGCCGTGTGCAGGGCGATCTGGGCCGTCGCGATGGCGGCCGCCAGCCGCGGAAGGCTGCGCCGTCGTCCGACCATCGCGACCGCGAGCGGCGCCGCCAGGACGGTCACGGCGACCAGCAGCCACAGCGACGGCGCGGCCCCGCCGCCGAACGTGTGCCCGGTCGAGGCGAGGGTCGTCGCGATCGCCGCCGCCGCCGTCCCGCGCAGGGCCCGCAGCCGGCGGGTCATCGGGCGTTCGGGCACACGTCGAGCCTACCGGGGGCCGGGGCGCGGACTGAGCAAACTCAAAGCGGTGGCGGGTAGCCTGTTCGCTCGTGACCGTCATCGCCTTCATCGTCGGCGTCCTGCTGCTTGTCGTGGGACTCGCCGCATCCATCGCCCTGCACGAGATCGGTCATCTCGTTCCCGCGAAGCGCTTCGGCGTCCGCGTCGGGCAGTACATGGTGGGCTTCGGACCGACGCTGTGGTCGCGTCGCATCGGCGAGACCGAGTACGGCGTGAAGGCCGTGCCGTTGGGCGGCTACATCTCGATGGCGGGGATGTACCCGCGGTCGCGTGCCCGCGCCGCGGTGGGCGGTGCCGCGGGCAAGGCGGGGGGCGGGTTCTTCGCCACGATGGTGCAGGACGCCCGCGCCGCCAATGACGAGACGATCGCCGGAGACGACAGCACGGGCACGTTCCACGCGCTGCCCGTGTGGAAGCGGGTCGTCATCATGCTGGGCGGCCCCGTCATGAACCTGCTGCTCGCGATGCTGCTGTTCGCCATCGTGTTCAGCGGGATCGGGGTGCAGACGGCCACCACGACGGTCGCCGCCGTCAACGAATGCGTCCTGCCGGCCGGCTCCACCCAGACCGCCTGCACCGCGGACGACCCGCAGTCGCCGGCCGCGGCGGCGGGCCTTCGCCCCGGCGACGAGCTCGTGTCGGTCGACGGGACCCCCGTCGCTACCTTCGAGGAGGCGTCGGCGATCATCCAGGCCGCCCCGAACCGCACGATCGACGTCGTCGTCCGTCGCGACGGCGTCGAGCAGACCCTGCGTGTGACGCCGATGCTCGCGCAGCGCCAGATCGCGGGTCCGGACGGCACGGCGGTGACCGCGGAGGTCGGCTTCGTCGGGATGACGGCCGCGACCGCCTATGTGCGCCAGCCGCTGTGGGACGGGCCCGCCGCCGCGCTGCAGCAGGCCGGCCAGGTCGCCGGCATCATGTGGCAGCTCCCGGTCCGGGTCTACCAGACGGCGTCCGACCTGGTCACGGGGGCGCCGCGCGATCCCAACGGCCCGCTCTCGGTCGTCGGCGTGGGCCGGCTCGCCGGAGAGGCGGCGGCCATCGACGCGCCCGTCCTCGACCGGGTGGCCACGATCCTCGGTCTGCTCGGATCGCTCAACCTCGCGCTGTTCGTCTTCAACCTCATCCCGTTGCTCCCGTTGGACGGCGGGCACGTCGTCGTCGCGCTCTGGGACGGACTCAAGCGGGCCTGGGCGAAGCTGTGGCGGCGGCCGCCGCCCGCTCCCGTCGACGCGACACGGCTCGTGCCGGTCACCTTCGTCGTCGTCATCGCGCTCATCGTGATGGGCGGCATCCTCATCCTGGCCGACATCGTCAACCCGATGAAGATCTTCGGCTGAGCGTCCTCGCGCCCCGGTTCAGGACAGCGCGTCGGCGATGAGGCTCTCGAGGGTCCGCAGCCCGTCGCGCGACAGGATCGACTCGAGGTGGCCCTGCACCGAGGCGTAGCCCGGCCCGCGGAGCGCGTAGACGTCGCCGGATGCCGGGTCGGCCGAGATCCGCGTCCGGCCGATCTCGTCGGTGCCCGGCTCGACACGCGCCGTGAAGGTGTTGTAGAAGCCGATGGACGCCGGCACCCCGAAGACGTCGACCGTCTTCTGCAGGCCCTGATGCGGCGCGTCCAACGGGGCCAGGGAGATGCCGAGCCGATCGGCGAGGATCTGGTGGCTCAGGCAGACGGCCAGCAGGGGGCGGCCGCTCTCCAGCCGGTCGGCCACGACGGCGCGCATCGTCCGGATCCGTGCGTTGGCGTCGTCACGCGGGTCGCCGGGTCCGGGCCCGGCCACCACCAGGTCGGCGGCCGCGAGGGCCGCGGCATCCGCGTCGTTCCACGGGAGGATCGAGACCGCGAAGCCGAGGTGGCGCAGCTGGTGCGCGAGCATCGTCGTGAAGCGGTCTTCGGCGTCGACGACGACCGCGGTGCGCCCGGAGTACGGTCCCGCGATCTCGCCGGCTTGCGGCTCGAGCCAGAACGACGCGAGGCGTTCGTTGCGCGCGGCCAGCAGTGCGGCGATCTCGGGCACGTCGGCGAGGCGGGGAGGCCGGGCGGCGGGCGCGTCTTCGTCGAGCGCGCTCGCCTCCGCGACGACGTCGCGGGCGACCGCGCCGATGGCGCCCAGCACGCCCGCGGCCTTTCCATGGGTCTCACCGACCTCGCCGTCGGGATCGGAGTGACGCACGAGCGTCGCGCCGACCGGCACGCGCAGCGTGCCGTCGACGAGATACGCCGTGCGGATGAGGATCGGCGCGTCGAGGTCGTGTCCGCCGCCGGGCGTGGGCGTGAACAGTGCGGCGACGCCCGAGTAGTAGCCGCGCGGAGCGCGTTCGTGTCGCTGGATGACGGTGCACGCGTTCTGCATGGGCGATCCGGTGACCGTCGGGGCGAACATCGTCTCGCGCAGGATGTCCCGCGGATCCATCGTGCTCGTCCCGCGCAGCATGTACTCGGTGTGCGTCAACCGCGACATCTCCTTGAGATGCGGACCGGTGATGCGGCCCCCGTCGCTGCAGACGGCGCTCATCATCTTGAGCTCCTCGTCGACCACCATGAAGAGCTCTTCGGTCTCCTTGGTGGACGAGAGGAACTCCGTCAGGGTCTCTGCCGTGGCCCCGCCGGCCGGGTGGCGGAACGTGCCGGAGATCGGGTTCATCGTCACCGTGCTGTGGCCGGGCCCGGCGGGAGCCCCGGCCTGCGCGCTCACGTGCGCCTCCGGGCTCGCCCCGACCGCGAGGTGGCCGGGGGTGGAGACGAGGAAGGTCCAGTAGGCGCCGCGCTCGTGTTCGAGCAGAGCGCGGAACCAGGTCAGGCCGGCGGTGAGGGCATCGGTGTCGACGGATGCCGTGAAGTCGCGCCGGATGACGAAGTTCGCGCCCTCGCCGCGACCGATCTCATCGGCGATGACGGTGCGCACGATCGCGGCGTACTCGTCGTCGGAGATGTCGAACCCGGCGTCGGCCAGCGGCACCGCCGCGGTGGGCAGCGCCGCCAGCACGTCGGCGCGGGGGAGCGTGGTGTGCTCCTCGACGACGAGGCAGCGCAACGGCGCGCCGTCGTCGTGGCACGCGAAGCCGCGCTCGACGACCTGCCGGTAGGGCACCAGCGCCAGCACCTCTCGCGGGACGCCGGTCGCATCCCTCAGCGGGATGTCGGCGAGCAGGGCGACGTCGACGACATCGCCGACGAGCAGCTCGACGGTGTCGGGATCCCGCGCGATCAGGGCGAAGGGGCGATCCGCGCGCAGCACGGACTCCAGGAGGGCGGGGCTCGGGGTCATCGCCGGGCCTTTCTTCAGGTCGGGCGGGCTGGGTTCGTCCGGGAACGAAAAGACCGCCTCGAGGGCGGTCTGTGGTCGTGGGTCGCGAGCACACCGCCTCAGCGGGTGGGCCACCAGGAGGTGTTCGCGAACATGCGGTCACGATATCAGAACCAACGGTGCGCCTCTTCGCACCGCCCCCGCGCGGCCCGTGCGGCGTAGGCTGGTGCAGTGCCAGCAGTGAACATCGGGATGCCGCGTGTGCCGGACGTCCTCGCCCCGCGCCGCAAGAGCCGTCAGATCAAGGTCGGGAAGGTGCTCGTCGGAGGCGACGCGCCCGTGAGCGTGCAGTCGATGTGCACGACGCCCACGACCAACATCAACGCCACGCTCCAGCAGATCGCGGAGCTCACGGCATCCGGCTGCGAGATCGTGCGCGTCGCCGTCCCGAGCCAGGATGACGCGGATGTGCTGCACATCATCGCGAAGAAGAGTCAGATCCCCGTGATCGCCGACATCCACTTCCAGCCCAAGTACGTCTTCCAGGCCATCGACGCGGGCTGCGGCGCGGTGCGTGTGAACCCGGGCAACATCCGCAAGTTCGACGACCAGGTCGGCGCGATCGCGAAGGCGGCGAAGGATGCCGGTGTGTCGCTGCGCATCGGCGTGAACGCCGGCTCGCTCGACAAGCGGCTGCTGGAGAAGTACGGCAAGGCGACTCCGGAGGCGCTCGTGGAGAGCGCCGTCTGGGAGGCCTCGCTGTTCGAGGAGCACGACTTCCACGACTTCAAGATCTCGGTCAAGCACAACGACCCGATCGTCATGGTGAAGGCCTACCGCATGCTCGCCGAGCGGGGCGACTGGCCCCTGCACCTCGGTGTGACCGAGGCCGGTCCCGCGTTCCAGGGCACGATCAAGAGCGCGACCGCCTTCGGCATCCTGCTCGGCGAGGGCATCGGCGACACGATCCGCGTCTCGCTGTCGGCGCCGCCGGCCGAAGAGGTCAAGGTGGGTCACCAGATCCTGCAGTCGCTGAACCTCCGCGAGCGCAAGCTCGAGATCGTCTCGTGCCCGTCGTGCGGGCGGGCGCAGGTCGACGTCTACACCCTCGCCAACGACGTCACCGAAGGCCTCAAGGACATGACCGTGCCGCTGCGCGTCGCCGTCATGGGCTGCGTCGTCAACGGCCCCGGTGAGGCGCGCGAGGCCGACCTCGGCGTCGCGTCCGGCAACGGCAAGGGACAGATCTTCGTCAAGGGCGAGGTCATCAAGACCGTCCCGGAGGCCGAGATCGT
This sequence comes from Microbacterium hominis NBRC 15708, assembly GCF_001592125.1. Classification (GTDB taxonomy): domain Bacteria; phylum Actinomycetota; class Actinomycetes; order Actinomycetales; family Microbacteriaceae; genus Microbacterium; species Microbacterium hominis. Next base: position 15,607 of record NZ_BCWI01000021.1, on the reverse strand, counting down.
GGCCACCCTGATCGAAGAGGCCAACCGCATCGCCGACGAGATGGGCCCCGACGCCCCGCTCGGAACGGCGCAGGTCGTCACGGCCTGACGGCGGTCCCCCTTCCTCGGCGGCGCACCATATGCCGCCATCGGCATGGGCGTGACCAGATCGTTGTGGGCTCCGTTCGAGCGACGAATCGTGCGCGTGCCACGATGGGTTCATGGCCCCCCTTCCTACGTTTACCAAGGACGTCGTCCGGCGCGCGGCACTTCTGATCGCGCTGGCGGCGACCGTCGTGTCGCTGCCGGCTTGTGCGTCCGGCGGCTCTGTCGCGAGCTCCCCTTCGACCAGCGAGGCTGCGGCCTCCGCGCCCGAGAGCCCCACCCCCAGCTCGGCGATCGACACGACCGCGCGCCCCGCTTTCGGAGGCGACTGCGCCTCCGTCGTGGACGCGGCGCGGCTCTCCTCGATTCTGGGCAGAGAGCTCGGGCAGGCTTCCGAGGAGACCTCGACCGGCGTGCGTACGCTCGGGGGCCTGGAATGCGTCTGGCGGACGGGGAGCGGTTCGGCCGTGCGCAGCTTTGCCGCTCCCGTCGATGTCGTCCCGGAAACCACCCAGTCCCGCTACGGCAGCGTGGTCTGCGAGGGATACCTCTACGACGGTTGGGGGTGCCGGATCGCGGTCCGCAACGACACGACCTGGCTCCTGGTCACGATCGACGGCGAAGTGGGCGTCGAGGGGTCGGCGTCAAAGGCTCAATTGAGCGAGGACGCCGGAAAGCTCGCCCCGCTCTTCCAGGAGTCCCTGGCGGCATCGCCCGCTCCGCGAGCTGCGACCCCGAGCGCGGGATGGTGGGCGGCGCCCACCTGTGAGGACCTGGGGAGCCGACTCGATCTCGCGGGCATTCTCGACTCAGCCGATTTCGAGTCCGGGTATCCGTCGGGATTCGCCACCGACATCGCGTCGGAGCTGGCGATCGCGCGCGGGACGATGATCGACTGCAAGTGGTATTCCTCGTCCGCAGAGGGGATGACGGCGATCGTCATCACCGCCTATCCCGGCGCCGCGGATGAGTGGGAGCAACTCGAGAACGACCTGTCGTCGCGGACACCGGTGACGCCCGTCGTCGTCGCAGGTGCGCAGCAGGCGATCGAGGGCACCGGCGCCATTCGTCCGGAGAGTTCGTTCGTGGCCGCCACCGACGGGATCAACCTCATCCAGGTCGCGGAGGCGCCCCGCACCGCCGACGCGACGGCGTCCGTGATCGCCGCACTGAGCCAGGGCTGAGCGCGGCCGGCGGGCGGCGTCAGCGCGCGACGCTCACCGCCCGCAGGCCCTCGCGCGTCCGCGCCAGGGCCCGCGACAGGTCGGCGATCAGGTCGTCGACGTGCTCGAGTCCGATCGACAGTCGCAGGATGTCGGCGGCGGGGCGCGCCTCGGGCGCGACGGGGCGGTGCGTGAGCGCCGCGGGATGCTGGACGAGCGAGTCGACGCCGCCCAAGGACACCGCGTGGGTGAACAGGCGCAGGGATGCCGCGACCTGTGCCGCCGCGTCGTAGCCGTCCCGCAGGCGCAGAGCGAGCATCGCGCCGCCGCCGTGCTGCTGGCGCGTCAGGAGTCCCTGCGGATCACCGTGCAGTCCGGGGTAGAAGACGTCGACGACCGCATCGTCCTCATGCAGATGCCGAGCGATGTGCGCCGCCGACGCCTGCTGGGCCCGCATGCGCAGCGGCAGCGTCGGCAGCCCGCGGTGGAGGAGATATGCGCCGAGCGGATGGAGGATGCCGCCGGTGATGGCGCGCACGCGCCGCAGGGCTGCCGCGGACTCCGGGCCGCAGGCGATGACCCCGCCGACGACGTCGCCGTGGCCGCCGAGGTACTTCGTCGCGCTGTGCAGCGACATCGCCGCGCCGTGGTGGAGCGGCTGCTGCAGCACCGGGGTGGCGAAGGTGTTGTCCACGAGCACCGGCACGCCGTCCGCCTGCGCGACCACGCTGGCGATGTCGACGAGGTCCAGGGTGGGGTTCGCGGGCGTCTCGACGATCACCAGACCGGTGTCCGGTCGCAGCGACGCTCCGACCTCGTCCGCGGAGCAGAAGGTCACGTCGGTGCCGAGCAGGCCCGTCGCCAGCAGATGGTCGCTGCCGCCGTACAGCGGTCGCACCGCCACGACGTGCGGGCGACCGACGGACACCGTGTGCGAGAGGACGGCGGCGGTGAGTGCGGCCATCCCGGACGCGAACGCGACAGCGGCCTCGGCGTGCTCGAGTGCCGCGAGGGCTTCCTCGAAGCGCGCCACGGTGGGGTTCCACAGCCGCGCGTACACGTGGCTGCCCCCGTCGATGGGCGTGCCCCCGGTGGCCAGCGCCTCGTAGGAGTCTCCGCCGCGCTCGACGTCCGGCAGGGGGTACGTGGATGACAGGTCCAGCGGCGGAGTGTGCACGCCGAGGGCGGCGAAGTCGTCACGACCGGCGTGGACGGCGAGTGTGTCGGGGTGCGTCATGCCCGCGAGTATGAAGGAAAGAGCGGCAGACCGCCTGCGTGATTGCGGAAAGAGCAATCGGGTGATCGAATTGTGCCGCTGTCATCAATCCCGCGCGACCGTGAGGAGCCGCCCTTGCCGGAATCACAAGGCGCCGCATCCGCTCTGGACGAGCTCGACCTCCGTGTGCTCGCGGCGATCGTGCGCGCTCCCGGGCGCTCCAACAAGGCGCTCGCCGATGATCTCGGCATCGCCGAGTCGACGTGCGCGTACCGCGTGCGGACGCTGCGTTCGCGCGGCGTGCTCACCGGCGTGCGGGTGCTCGTCGACCCGGCATCCCTCGGTCTGCCGCTGCAGGCGGTCATCCGCGTCCGGCTCGGCCGTCACACCCGCGAGGGCGTCGGCCGGCTCTTCGATGCGATCGTCGCGACCCCCGGAGTGATCGAGGCGTTCCACGTCGCGGGCGAGGACGACTTCCTCGTGCACGTCGCGGTCGAGGATGCCGCGGCGCTGCGTGACATCGTGCTGCAGCACATCACCGTGCACGAGTCGGTGCGCACGACCGAGACCCACCTGGTCTTCGAGCGGCGCGAGGGCGTCGGGCCGCTCGCTCGCGTCACCGGGGAGCGACCGTCGGGTCCCACAGCGAGTGATAGGCGTTGATCGCCGGCTGTCCGCCCAGGTGCGCGTAGAGCACGGTCGACGACGCCGGGATGTCGCGCGAGCCGACGAGATCGATGAGTCCCGCGAGAGACTTCCCCTCGTAGACGGGGTCGGTGATCATCGCCTCCAGCTGCGCGCCGATGGCCATCGCCTCCATCGTCGAGTCGACGGGGATGCCGTACAGCTCGCCCGCCCAGCCCTCCAGCACCTGGATCTCGTCGTCGCGGAGGTCGCGGCCGAGCTCGATGAGCTCCGCGGTGTGGCGGGCGATGCGCGCCACCTGGTCCCGGGTCTTCTGGAGCGTGGCGGACGCGTCGATCCCGAGCACGCGGCGCTTCACTCCGGTGGCCTCCTCCAGCGCCGCGAACCCGGCGATCATGCCCGCGTGGGTGGAGCCGGTCACGGTGCACACGATGATCGTGTCGAAGAACACCCCGAGCTGCTTCTCCTGTTCGGCGACCTCGAACGCCCAGTTCGCGAAACCGAGGCCGCCGAGCGGGTGCTCGCTCGCGCCGGCCGGGATCGGATAGGGCGTTCCGCCGCCCGCCTCGACCTCGGCGAGGGCCTGCTTCCAGGAATCGCGGATGCCGATGTCGAACCCGGCGTCGTCGAGGCGCGAGTCCGCGCCCATCATGCGCGAGAGCAGGATGTTGCCGACCTTGTCGTTGGTGGGGTCGTCCCACGGAACCCACTTCTCCTGCACGAGCCGCGCCTTCAGCCCGAGGTGCGCCGCGACGGCCGCGACCTGTCGGGTGTGGTTGGACTGGTAGCCGCCGATCGAGACGATCGTGTCGGCGCCGGAGGCGAGGATGTCGGGGACGATGTACTCGAGCTTGCGTACCTTGTTGCCGCCGAACGCGAGGCCGCTGTTCACGTCTTCGCGTTTCGCCCAGATCTGCGCACCGCCGAGGTGATCGCTGAGCCGCGCCAGGTGCTGCAACGGGCTGGGGCCGAACGTGAGCGGGTGGCGCGGGAACTCGTGCAGCTTCATGCGGGGTCCTGTTCGATCGGGGTGGTCCGGGTGGTCGGGATGCCGAGGCTCTGCCACGTCTGCTCGGCCAGGCGGGCGGCGCCGTCGGCGTCGCCGTCGGCGCACAGCGCGATGAGTCGTTCATGCCGAGCGGCCGACTCTGCGCCTTCGTGCGAGGCGAACCGCAGCCGCTCCACGCGACGCAGGACCGGCTCGTACTGGGCGATGACCGCGACGGCGGCCGCGTTGCCGCTGGCATCGAGCGCGACGCGATGGAAGCGCTCGTCCGCGGCGAGGGCGGCGTCGGTGTCGCCGGCCCGCTGCGCGGCGGTGAACGCCGCGTTGGCGTCGCGCATGGCGGACAGATCCGCCGCCGTCAGCAGCGGCACGGCCGTCCGCACGGCGAGGGCGTGGAGAGCGCCGACGACGGCCTGAGCATCGCGGATCGCTCGGGGGTCGAGGGGGGCGACGACGGTGGAGCGGCCGGGCGTGGCCGTCACGAGTCCGGCGCGGGCGAGCTCGAGCAGCGCCTCGCGCACGGGCGTCCGGCTGACGCCGAGCCGTTCGGCCAGCTCGACGTCGCGCAGCTGTTCGCCGGGCGCGAGCGTGCCGTCGACGATGGCGTCGCGCAAGCGGGCGTGCACGTCGTCGCGCAGGAGGGCGCGCGGTACGGGCGTGAGCGAGAGAGACACGATATGCAATATATCGCATGGCGGAATGGAGCAGGAGTCGAGAGGCGCGCGGATGACCGCGGGTCTCAGGCGGGGGCGAACGCGATGGTCCCGTCCGGGACGGATGCCGCGAGAAGCCGGAGCGCGGCGCTCGTCCCGGGGGCGGCGTCGAGGCCCGTGACCGTCGCCTCGACCGGGGGGCGATCGATCTGGACGCGGGCCGTCGTGCCGCGGACGTTCAGCACGAGCGCGTCGAACACCTCTCCCTCGTGCCCGGCGAGCAGCGCCGCCTCGACGCGATCGATCGACCCCGCGTCCAGACGGCCCGCGACGGCGGCGCTCCGCGCCATCGCTGCCGGCAGCCCGGCCAGCGACGAACGCGCCCAATCGGGCACCTCGCGGCCGTTCGCGAGCGCGTCGCAGATGACCAGCGACCAGCGGTCGACGAGGCGCCGCAGCGGCGCGGTCGTGTGGGCGTACGGAGCGCCGATCGCCGCCTGCATCGTCTCGGTCGGCACGTCGCCGTCGAACGTCGTGTAGCCCGCGCCGCGGAACAGGGCTGCCGCGTACTCGCGGACCACCCGCGCGGCGGGGGAGCGGTCGAGACCGCGGAGATAGTCCCCGTACGCCACCTCCGGTGCCCATGGCATCCCGAGCGCGACGGTCTGTGACCGGAAGGACGCCACATCCTCCGCGGCGGCGGGCGGCATGGTCCGCAGGATGCCGATGCGACCGTCGATCATGATCTGCGCCGCGGCCATGCCCGTCAACAGCGACACGTCGGCATTCCAGTCCTCGAGCGGTACCCCGTCGCTGCGATCGAGGGCGTACTCCCCGGGCTCTCCGGCCGGTGGCGAGACGACGCGGGTCTCGGGCAGGTTCAGGCTCGCGCCGCCGCGCTCCCGCTCGCGGTCGGCGCGCGCCGCACCGAACCAGGGGAGCGCCAGGAGCGTGGCCGGCGCGTCGCCCGCATCGATCGCGCGTTGCGCGTCCACGTACGACCATTGCCGCCTCGCGCGCACCACCGCGCGGGTGAGGGTCGTCTCGACGGGCCGCGCGCCGTCGTCGAGGACGAATCGCCAGACGAACGCGCGGCGATCTCGCCCCGGAAGCAGCGAGGCGGCGCCGTCGCCGAGCACCGCCGGATGCAGCGGGATGCGGCCGTCGGGAGCGTAGAGGGTCTGGCCGCGGCGGCGGGTCTCGGCATCCAGAGCGCCGCCGGCGCTCACGAATGCGGGGACGTCGGCGATCGCGTAGTGCAGGATCGCCCCGCTCGCGGTGCGTTCGAGGTGCAGCGCCTGGTCGAGGTCGGTGGAGCCGGCGGGATCGATCGTGAGGAAGGGGATGTCGCGGAGGTCGGCCAGCCCGGATGCCGAGGGCGCGACCGGCACGGTGTCGGCGGCACGCTCGGCCTCGGCCTGCGCATCGGCGGGGTAGCCGTCCGGGAGATCGAGCGCGCGGCGCAGGGCTTGCAGCGACGCGGCGAGCTGACCCCCGATGGAGCTGCCGATGATCCGGGAGCGACGCTGGACCACGCGCCCAGTGTAGGTGGAGACGGGCGCGAACCTTTCGGCCGGTGCTGGACACTACACAGTGTGAGCAATGACGATGCGGACGCATGGCGGAGGCTGTGCGCCGGTGACGATACGGCGATGCGCGACCTCTTCGATCTCCACGAGGCCCGTCTCTTCCGTCAGGCGTGTCGTCTGCTCGCCGATCGGGAGGACGCCAAGGATGCCGTGGCGATCGCCTTCCTCGAGGCGTGGCGGAAGAAGGCCGCCGTGCGCCTCGTCGACGGCTCTCCGCTGCCCTGGCTGTTGACCACCGTCGTCAACACCTCCCGGAACGTGGAGCGATCTCGCCGGCGCTACCGTGCGTTGCTGGCACGGACGCCCGCGGCGGCGGCCGTCGATCCCCCCGTGGCGCCGGATGAGAGCGGCGTGCTCGCCTCTCTCGCCCAGCTCCCGGGCGTGGAGCGCAGCGTCGTGGTCCTCGTGGTGCTGGAGGGCTACTCGGAGCGTGAGGCGGCGGATGCACTCGGCATCCCCGTCGGCACCGTCAAATCGAGGCTGTCTCGCGCGAAGGGCCGACTGCGGGACGGGATGGCGGCACTGGAGGCATCGTGGACCTGAACGAAGAACTCACCCCGCGCGAGCACGCCGAACTCCGCGAGAGTGTCGTCACCGGCGTCGGTCGTCTGCGGGCAGCACGCGCGCGGCGGTCGCGCATCGTCGCCGGCGTCGCCGCCGCCGCTCTGGTTGCCGTCGTCGTCACGGCGGTCGCGTTCACGACGCTGCGGCAGCCCGACCGGGTGACCACGCCGATCGAGACCATGTCGCCCTCGCCCTCGCCCTCGGCGACGCGTGCGCCGACGCCGGAACCGTCGCCGTCGGCATCGGGCAGCATGCCACCCGTTGCTTCATCGTCGCCGTCCATCGCTTTCGATGACGACTGCGCCGCGGTGATGAGCACCGTCGCCCTCTCGGCTGCGTGGGGGTCCGAAGCCACCGCGGAAGCGCGCAGCTACTTCTTTGTCGACGTGCGAACGGCTGGGGGGATCACGTGCGACTGGCGCTTCGCTGACGGCACCACTCTCCGCGTCTCGGCAATGCCGTCTTCGGTCGTAGATAGCAGTCTCCGGAGCACGTACGAATCGGCTCTTTGTGAGCCGGTGCCGTGGCTTTCGACAGGATGCCGAAAAGCCGTGGAGGATGACAAGACCTGGCTTCTGGCTACAGTTTCGGGCGATGTGTACCAGTTCGTCGACGGAGAGTTCGATGAGGCCGCTGTGCGTCAACGGCTCGACGCGCTGACGCCGTTGCTGTTCGACGCACTCGCGCGCGCCGGAGCCCCGTCTGCGGCGACGAGAACCGACGAGTGGTGGCCACAAGTGACGTGCGACGATCTTGCAACGAAGATTCCGTTGGCTCAGCTCCTGGGATCATCCGGCTATCAGACGGGATTTGGTGGCGAGGCAAGCGCCGATGTCGACTCTCGGGTTGCCGGTGCGCAGGGTTTTGGCCTCCAATGCGGTTGGCGGCCCTCTGATGACTCGGCATCGGGATCGAGCATGATGATCATGCTGTATCCGGGCGGCGCCTGGGATTGGGAGCGGATCGCGACCGCGACGGATCCGGTCGGTGATGTCGTGCCGGTGAACGTCGACGGTGCTCGCGCCGCAGTGGCGACGCGGTCGGAGACCACCTCTCCGCTGAGCAACGTCTACGCGTCGGACGGTGTGAACGTCGTGAGGGTCTTCAGCGCACCAGATCCGCTGGCCGCCGCCGCCGCCCTCCTGGCAGCGATGAAGGGTGCGAGGGGATAGCCAGTGGCTGCGGACTAGGCTTGACGCTCGTGGTCACCCGTCTGTCGAACTTCTTCCTCCGCACGCTTCGCGAAGACCCCTCGGATGCCGAGGTCACGAGCCACCGTCTGCTCGTGCGCGCCGGCTACATCCGCCGTCAGGCGCCGGGGATCTTCGCGTGGCTGCCGCTGGGCCTGCGCGTGAAGGCCCGCATCGAGACCATCATCCGCGAGGAGATGACGGCGGCCGGAGCGCAGGAGGTCCACTTCCCGGCGCTCATGCCGCGCGACCCCTATGAGGCGACCGGGCGCTGGGAGGAGTACGGCGACGGCATCTTCCGACTCAAGGACCGCAAGGGCGCCGACTACCTGCTCGCCCCCACCCACGAAGAGGCGTTCACGCTGCTGGTGAAGGACCTGTACGGCTCCTACAAAGACCTGCCGCTGACGATCTACCAGATCCAGGACAAGTACCGCGACGAGGCCCGCCCGCGTGCGGGTCTCCTGCGCGGCCGCGAGTTCACGATGAAGGACGCCTACTCCTTCGACTACACCGACGTCGGGCTCGACACCAGCTACATGGCCCAGCGTGACGCCTACGAGCGGATCTTCCAGCGCCTGGGGCTGGAGTACGTCATCGTCCAGGCGGATGCCGGGGCGATGGGCGGCTCGCGCAGCGAGGAGTTCCTGCACCCGACGGCGATCGGCGAGGACACGTTCGTGCGCTCGGCCGGCGGCTACGCGGCCAATGTGGAGGCGTTCGAGACCCTGGCGCCCGAGCCCATCGCGTTCGACGGGTTCGGCGAGCCGGTGATCTTCGACTCCCCGAACACGCCCACGATCGACACGCTCGTGGCGCACACCAACGCCGTGCTCGACGGTGAGTACACCGCCGCCGACACCCTCAAGAACGTCGTCCTCGCGCTCACGCACCTCGACGGCACCCGCGAGCTCGTCGTCGTCGGCCTCCCCGGCGACCGCGACGTCGACGACAAGCGCGTCGAGGTGGCGTTCGCGCCCGCCGAGGTCGAGCCCGCCACGCCCGAGGACTTCGAGAAGCACCCGCTGCTGGTCAAGGGGTACATCGGGCCGTGGTCGCCCCAGGGCGCGATCCTGGGCGAGGAGTCGGCCACCGGCATCCGCTACGTCCTCGACCCCCGCGTCGTGGACGGCACGCGCTGGATCACCGGCGCGAACATCGACCAGAAGCACGTGCACTCGCTCGTCGCCGGTCGCGACTTCGCCGCCGACGGGTACGTCGAGGTCGCGACGGTGCGCGCCGGCGACCCGGCGCCCGACGGCTCCGGCCCGGTCGAGCTCGCCCGCGGCATGGAGATCGGCCACGTCTTCCAGCTGGGGCGCAAGTATGCGGACGCGCTCGGTCTCAAGGTGCTCGACGAGAACGGCAAGCTCGTGACCGTCACGATGGGCTCCTACGGCATCGGCGTCACCCGCATCCTCGCGATCATCGCCGAGCTCAACAACGACGACAAGGGCCTCATCTGGCCGGCATCCGTGGCGCCGTTCGACGTGCAGGTCGTGGCGACGGGGCGGGATGCCGTGGCCTTCGAGCTCGCCGAGAAGCTGTCGGCCGACCTCGAGGGTGCGGGACTCGACGTGCTCTACGACGATCGGCCGAAGGTCTCGCCGGGTGTGAAGTTCGGTGATGCCGAGCTCGTCGGCGTTCCGCAGATCGTCATCGTCGGCCGCGGGGCGGCCGACGGCGAGGTCGAGCTGTGGGATCGCCGGTCCGGAGAGCGCACGCTCGTCTCGGCGGCCGACGCCGTCGCCCGCCTGTCGGTCCGCTGACGGCGCGCCGACACCACCCCGCCGCGGCCGCGGGTCAGAACGGTGGTGGTCCGGCGTCGTCCGCACGCTCGGCGACGGGGCGGAACACCGGGGTTCGACGCTCCGGCTCCACGAGGTAGCGTCGGCCGTACGGCGAGGTCCACTCCAGGACGCCTCCGCTGTCGGGAACCTGGACCACCGTCCACCCGCCGTGATGCTTCACCTTGTGATGGCCCGGGCACAGGGGAGCGAGGTTGTCCGCCGCGGTCGCTCCGCCCTCGGACCAGGCGAGCGTGTGGTCGATCTCGCACCGTGAGGCCGGCATGACGCACCCGGGTGCCATGCAGCGCTCGGCCCGCCACCGTACGAGGCGCCGGAGCTCGGGCGGCGGGTCGTACCTGCGGCGCCCGACGGACAGCACGGCGCCGGTCTCGGGATGGGTGAGCACGCGCATCCAGCCCCTGGCGCCGCCGCTGAGCTCGCGGGCCCGCTCGATCGGGATCGGACCGAGGCCCTCGACCTGCGCCGGTTCTCCGGCGCCGTGCGCGTCTTCCCGCAAGGACAGCGCCGGAACGGTCACGACCACGGTCGGACGGATTCCCCGCGCCGAGGGGGAGTGGCCGTCGCAGCGACCGTCGATCAGCAGATCGCAGAGGACGTCGGCACGCACCTGGTCGAGGGAACGGTCGTCGGCGGGTGGGGGCGTGGCGTCGGCGGACGCGTCGGGGACGGCCCGGCGCCCGGTCATCGCCGCGGCCATCCGCGTCAGCCGGTCGAAGATCGCGTGGGCCTCGACGCTGGGCAGATGCGCGGTCAGGACGGACATGCCGTCGGCGGCCGGGACGACGTGCACGCGGCGCTGCGCGAGGGCGCGCTCGTGCGTCTCGGCGAGGGTCTGCACCGCCTCGGCCGCGACGAGGTCGCGCAGGCGACGCCGGAACGTCCCCGCGGGGAGGTCCTCGGCCAGCCGAACCGCTCGATCGACGAGCCGTGCGCGCACCGCCGGATCCGCGGCATCCAGCACGTCGACGAGGAATCGCGCGTGCTGATCGGTGATGCGCGCCGCCCCCAACGCCTCGAGCGCCCGCGGGTAGCGCTCGACCAGCGCCGTCGAGCGCGCCATCAGGTCGCCCGCGGCGTACTCGGTGATGCGCAGCGCGGCGGCGAGCTCGAGGCGCAGCGAGCGGTCGATCATCTCGTCGGCGCAGGCACGGGAGGAGGCCGTCGCCATCGCATCGCGGCGGGCGGCCGCGACGCACACGTATTGCTCGGCCGTGTGCACCGCCACGAGAGTGGCGATGTCGGCCACCTGATCGACCGGATCGCGGGGGAGGAGTGCCGTCTCGAAGGCCGCGACATCCGACCAGTACCCGGGATAGGGCTCCGTCTCGATGTCATCGTCCATACGTCGATCCTAGAACAAAGATTCGAATGTGGGAAGAGGGAAGGAGACGTTCTCGCCGCGTTCACCCGAACTGCGTCCGGGATGTCAGGCTGGAGCCATGTCAGATCGCTCCACGCTCCCGTCCACCGTCACCGACGGCATCCGCCGGCTGCTCGACGACGCCGGCATCACGACCGACGCCGATCTCATCGCCCGCATCCTCGCGACGGGCGTGGGCATGGGGCTCGACGGCGCCGACCGCCTCGACCTCAAGATCACCTCGGCCGCCCTCACCGAGATGCGCGCGGCCTTCGAGCTGTTCGCGCCCTTCCGCGGTGTGCCCAAGGTCACCGTGTTCGGTTCGGCCCGCACCGCCCCCGACTCGCCGCTCTACCGCCTGACCGTCGAGCTCACCGCGGCGCTCGCCGCCCGCGGATGGATGACCGTGACGGGGGCGGGCCCCGGGATCATGCAGGCGGCGGCCGAAGGCGCGGGCCCGCAGCACTCCCTCGGGGTCTCCATCCGCCTGCCGTTCGAGGAGAAGCCGAACGCGATCATCGCCGCGCACGCCCGCAATGTCGCGATGAAGTACTTCTTCACGAGGAAGCTCATGCTGGTCAAGGAGTCCAGCGGCTTCGTGTGCATGCCCGGCGGCTTCGGCACGCTCGACGAGATGTTCGAGCTGCTGACGCTGCAGCAGACCGGCAAGGCCGCGCCCACGCCGATCGTCCTGCTGGACCGTCCCGGCGGCGGCTTCTGGCACGGGCTGCAGCGTTTCGCCGACGACCAGCTCATCCCCGAGGGCGTCATCTCTCCGGACGACCTCGACCGGGTGGTCGTGACCGACTCCGTGGATGCCGCCGTGGACGAGCTCACGGGCTTCTACCGCAACTACGTCTCGCTGCGGTGGGTCGGCCGACGGCTCGTGCTGCGCCTGCGTGCGGAGCCGACCGACGGGGAGGTGGATGCGCTGAACGCTCGCTTCGGCTCGCTGCTGGCCGAGGGCGTGATCGAACGCCGCGGTCCCTTGAAGGCCGAGCGGGAGGACGACGACGACGTCACCGCGCCCCGCCTCGTCATGCGCTACGCGCAGCGGCGCGTGGGTGAGCTGCACCACCTCATCCGCGCCGTCAACGCGCTGCCGAGCGCCCCCGCCGAGGCGCGCCCGGCCTGAGTCGGCCCGAGGTGCGCGTCAGCGGACCAGCCTGCCGTGGTTCATGGTGTCGTCCGGCGTCTCCCGCGTGACGAGAGCCTTGAGCATGCCCGCGGCCATCGCGAGCGTGCCGTGCGCCGGTTCCCAGAACTCGGTCACGATCGGCGTCACCGTCAGCAGTGCGATGTCGGGGGTGTCCAGGCCCTCCTCGAACCAGATGTCCAGCGACGGCGACCACAGCTGTTCCATCCGTGCGCGGTCGTGCACGATCGTCGCGCGACCGGCCACCGACACGTAGCGCATGCCCTTGGCGTCGCAGTAGGCGAGGTTCACGTCGTGGTCCGCCTCGACCTCGTCGGCCTTCTTCGTCTCGTCGGAGGTGAAGAACCAGATCACGCCGTCGTCGTCCATCTCGCGGGTGCTCATCGGACGGCTGACGAGGCGCCCGTCGGCGTCCACGGTCGTGAGCATGGTGATGTCGATGTCCTCGACGAGTTCCTTGACGCGGTCGCGCGCCTCGATTCCAGTGAGTTCGGTCATGACTCGACCCTGCCCGTCGCCGGGATGTCGCCCCAGGGCCTTGACAGACGCGGCGGCCCGGCTCACAGGCGGGCGTAGCGCGCCCGGAAACCGGCGGCGACCGTCAGCAGCACCCCGAGGATGCCGAGGGCCGCGACGCCGATCCCGGGTCGCCGTGCCCGTCCGGACGACGGATCCACGCGGGGCCGAGCGGCACCACGTGGCGCCCCATCGTGCGCCACGCGAACTTCTCGACGAGCAGGTAGAAGGCCAGCGCGGACGCGCCCAGCAGGAACCACGCGCCCACGGTGCCGACCGCGGCGGTCCCGGCGAACGAGCCGACCGATTCGAGGCCCAGGCCGAGGGCGACGCACACGAGCGTGAGCGGAAGCGCGGTGTTGTGGGTGGCGCCCGCGAAGACGAACCCCAGGGCGATGACCGCGAACATCATGGAGAAGAGCGGCCGGGCCGGTCCCGACACCTCGAAGAAGCCCAGCTCCCCGCCGAGGAGGAACCCCGGCATGCAGATCCAGTACCACCCGAACGCGTTGTACACGATGAAGTGGAAGTCGTCGCCGATGAAGTACGAGAGCATGCCCGCGGTGACCTGCACGACGCCGCCGAAGACCGCGCCGACCCAGAACACGGCGCTCTCGTTCTGAACGCCGAGGTGCGCCAGCTGCGCGGTCAAGGTCGCGATCACGAACCCGAGCAGACCGATCAGACCGGGATCGGCGCGCCGCGGCTGCGGGATCGCTCGGTCGACGGCGGGTGAAGCGGCATCCATCTGGCAAGTATGCACGTCCGCGCACGTCCGCCGCCGCGGGACGATCGGCTAAAATCGTGCAGATGACCGAGGGTGACCTCGCGTCGAGAGCTGAATAGGGAGGCACCTGTGGACATCGATCTGGGACTGCTGCGAACGGTCGAGCGCGAGAAGGAGATCCCGTTCGACGAACTCGTCGGGATCATCGAGCAGGCGATCCTCACCGCCTACGCCAAGCACACCTCGCCCACCGGCGAACTGCCCGAGGGCGCCCGCGCCGAGCTCGACCGCAAGACGGGGCACGTCGCCGTGTTCATCCCGCTCCGCGACGAGGAGGGGGTCGTCATCGGCGAGGAGGAGTCCACCCCCGAGGACTTCGGACGCATCGCCGCGTTCGCGGCCAAGCAGGTGATCGGCCAGCGTCTGCGCGACATCGCCGACGATGCGATCCTGGGCGAGTTCCGCGGCAAGGAGGGCGACATCGTCGCCGGCGTCATCCAGCAGGGCCCCAACCCGCGGATGGTGCACGTCGACCTCGGCACGGTCGAGGCGATCCTTCCGCCCGAGGAGCAGGTCGCGGGCGAGCAGTACCCGCACGGCTCCCGGCTGCGCGTTTACGTCACCTCCGTGTCCAAGGGCACCAAGGGTCCGCAGATCACGGTCTCGCGCACCCATCCGGGTCTCGTGCGCAAGCTGTTCGCGCTCGAGGTCCCCGAGATCGCCTCCGGTCTGGTCGAGATCACGTCGCTGGCGCGCGAGGCCGGTCACCGCACCAAGATCGCGGTGACGGCGAAGGATCCCGCCATCAACGCCAAGGGCGCCTGCATCGGCGAGCTCGGCCGGCGTGTGCGCGCGGTCACGGAGGAGCTCGGCGGGGAGAAGATCGACATCGTCGACTACGACCCCGAGCTGGCGAAGTTCGTCGCGAACGCCCTGTCGCCGGCGAAGGTCACCTCCAGCTTCGTGCTGGATGCCGGCACCAAGGCGGTCCGCGCCCTCGTCCCCGACTACCAGCTGTCGCTCGCCATCGGCAAGGAGGGGCAGAACGCCCGCCTCGCGGCCAAGCTCACGGGCGCCAAGATCGACATCCAGCCGGATTCGATCCTCGAGTCGTGACGCGAGGGTGAGCGAGGGGGCGCCGCGACCGCGTCGAAATCCCGACGCGGCGAGTGGGGGTAGGATGGAAGCCGTTCGAACGTGCGTGGGATGCCGCGCGCGCGACCTCCGGTCCGCCCTCCTGCGAGTGGTGGAGCGAGACGGTGTCCTCATCGCCGATGAGAAGGCCGTCCTTCCCGGGCGGGGCGCGTGGGTGCACGACACGCACGGGTGTGTGGATACCGCCATCCGGCGCCGCGCCTTCGGACGAGCATTGCGTGTGTCGGGCCCGCTCGACACGCAGACCTTTCAGAACACCCACCAGCGAAACGGCTGAACGGCTATGGACACAAAGTGAACGGCTCGAAATGAGACCCGTCCGCAAGTAACGGTCTGCCCTGTCCGGGGGAGACCTCAGACAGGAGAATTGTGGCAAACCCACGCGTGCACGAAATCGCCTCCGAGATCGGCGTCGACAGCAAAGTCGCCCTCGCGAAGCTGAAGGAGCTCGGCGAATACGTCAAGAGCCCGTCATCCACCATCGCGCCCCCCGTGGCGCGCAAGCTCCGTGCGGCCCTCGAGGCCGACGGCGCCGCCAAGAAGTCCTCTGACGCCGCCCCGGCCGCCCCTCGTGCGGCCTCCGGTGCGCCGACCCCCGGCGCGCGCCCCGCGGCGCGTCCCGGCCCGGCGAAGCCGGCGGCTCCCGCTCCGGCGGCGCCCGCGGCATCCGCTCCGGCGGCACCGGCGCCCAGCGCGCCCGCCGCGCCGGCCGCTCCGGCTCCGGCGGCCCCCGCCGCAGCGGACGCTCCGACGCCCGCCACGCCGGCCGCCG
>NZ_BCWI01000020.1 GCF_001592125.1 Microbacterium hominis NBRC 15708 | reverse complement strand
CCCCGCGCCGGCCGGCCGGGGTCCCGATCCCCGGCCGGCCGGCGCCCGACCCCCTTCCGCTCCGCACGAAAGCCGCCACCCATGAAGTCCGTCCTCGGCGACCGCAAGGCGATCACGCTGCTGCTTCTTCCCGCGCTCATCGTCTACACCCTGATCATGCTCGTCCCCGTCCTCTGGTCGTTCGGGCTCACGTTCTTCTCCGGCAGCGTGCTGACCGGATTCGAGTGGAACGGCATCGACAACTTCACCCGGCTGCTCTCCGACCCCTACGTCGGCGACGCACTGGTCTTCACGCTGAAGTACGCCGTGCTGGTGACGATCCTGCAGGTCGTCCTGGGCTACGGCCTCGCGCTGCTGTACCAGTTCGTCCTGCGCCGGTCGTCGGTCCTGGTGCGCACGCTCGTGTTCTTCCCCGTCGTGCTGCCCACCGTCGCGATCGCGATCCTGTACCAGAAGATCTTCCAGTCGGCCCCCAACGACGGTCTCGTCAACGAGCTGCTCGTCAACGTCGGCCTGTCGTCCGTCGACTGGCTGGGCTCGGGCACGACGGCCTTCGTGGTCATCGTCGTGATGGACGTGTGGCGCTCGGTCGGCTTCTACGGGGTGCTCGTCTTCTCCGGCCTGCTCGACATCCCCGACGAGATCGTCGAGTCGGCCCGCATCGACGGCGCCAAGACCTTCTCGCTGTTCCGGCACATCATCCTGCCGATGTCGCTGCCGATCCTGTTCGCCTCGTTCATCTTCAGCATCAACGGCACCATCAAGGTGTTCGACTCGGTCTTCGCCCTCACCGGCGGCGGGCCGGGCAACTCGACCACGCCGCTGACCCTCTACATGTACCGGACCGCGTTCCAGTACAGCGACTTCGGCTACGGGTCGACCATCGCGCTCCTGCTGACCGTGATGTGCCTTCTCGTCACCCTCGCCATCTTCCGCTCGTCGCGCCGCGACAACACCGTCTGAGAGGAGCACCTCATGACCACGACTCTCGACACCATCGCCGTCACGAGCCCCCGTGCCGTCAGGTCGCAGCGACCGACGCCGGCGGGGCGCGCCCTCGCGCTGCTGCGCCGCGTGCCGACCTGGCTGACCATCCTCTTCCTCGTGGTCGTCACGGCCTACCCGCTGTTCTGGATGTTCATCAACTCGCTGAAGTCGAACACCGACTTCCTGAACAACCCGTCGTACGCCTTCCCGGAGACGTGGCGCTGGGACAACTACGCGACCGCCTGGCAGACGGGCAACCTCTCGACGACGGTGATGAACTCGATCATCGTGACGCTGCCGTCGCTGCTGCTCATCGTCGTGCTCGGCACCGCGGCCGGCTTCGCGCTCGAGGTCCTCGTCTTCAAGGGGCGCGGTGCCGTCCTGCTGCTCTTCCTCGCCGGCATCATGATCCCGGGGCAGATGATCATCCTGCCGCTGTTCAACGCCTTCTTCCAGCTCGGGATCAACGGCTCGCACCTGCCGATGATCCTCATCTACACGGCGGGCGGACTGCCGCTGACGGTGTTCATGATGGCGACCTATTTCCGGGCGATCCCCCGCGAGATCTTCGAGGCGGCGACCATCGACGGCGCCTCGATGGTGCGCGCCTTCTTCTCGATCGGGTTCCCGATGATGCGCAACGCCGTGCTCACGGTCGCGATCGTGCAGTTCTTCCTGATCTGGAACGACCTGCTGATCGCGCTGGTGTTCGGCGGCAAGAAGAGCCTCAACACGATCCAGGTCGGCCTGCTCAACTTCTCCGGCGAGTACGGGGCCATCAACTACGGGCCGCTGTTCGCGGCGATCTGCATCACGGTCGTCGGCATCCTCGTCCTCTACCTCTTCCTCAACCAGCGCATCATGAAGGGCCTCGCGGCCGGCGCGGTCAAGGGATGAGCCGGATGCCGGCGGGTCGCGAGGACGGCACCCGCCGGCATCCTTCAGCGCCAGTCGTGCCGGGCGCGGAAGCCCAGCTCCGCGCGGATCTTCCGGGTCGACAGCAGCGACTCGAACGCGCCGAGGTCCTCCGCGACGGGCACGCCCGGGAACCATCGCGCCGCGACTTCGCGCGAGGGGGTCGACAGCCCCGATTCGGGTGCCGCGACGTTGTACACCTCGAATCCGGGGCGTCCGCGCCCGAGGGCGAGGGCGACGGCCTCGGCCCCGTCGCGGGCATCGACCCACGAGCCGAGCAGATCGCGTCGGTAGTCGTCCTCGCCGGCACGCGCGAAGGTGGCGTAGCCGTCCGGGGCGACGACGTTGGTGAAGCGCAGGGCCGTGATCGAGACGCCCTCGCGCCAGCCGGCGATCTGCGCGGCCAGGGTCTCCTCGACGACCTTGCCGAGGCCGTAGGTGTTGAACGCGCGCGTGTAGCCCTCGTCGACGGGCAGCGCCGGCGGCGCGACGTCGAAGGGGAACCCCGCGGCCGTGATGCTCGAGGCGATGACGATGCGCCGGATGCCGGCGCGGTGCGCCGCGAAGAGCACGTGCGACGACGCCGCCAGGTTGTTCTCGAAGGTGGCGACATCCGGGATCAGCCCGTTCACCGGCACCGCGGCGAGGTGGACGAGGGCGGCGAGGCCGTCGTGGCGGGCCGTGACGCCGAGGATCGCGTCGAGCGTCTGTCCATAGTCGGACAGGTCGACGCGCGTGAACCCGGGACCCGCGGGGCCGGCGAGGTCGAAGCCGACGACGTCGTGCCCGTCGGCGCGCAGCCGCTCGACGGTGGCCCGTCCCAGAGTCCCGCTGCTGCCCGTGACGGCGATGATCATGACCGCTCCTTTTGCTATGGTTTGAAACGTACCAATGCTATTGGTTCGCTCTGCGATTCGCATCGCAATCGACAGACTGAAACGTTTCGAGTCGACTCGACCGCCCAACGAGGGGAATGTGACCAATGACGGCCACCGTGTCCGCACCGCGCTTCGAACACCATCGGGAGGCGCTCGGCATCGGCGAGAGCGCGCCGCGCCTGTCCTGGACGATCGACGACGCGGCCCCCGAGTGGCACCAGAGCGCCTACCGCGTGGAGGCCCGCGATCCGCACGCGGCCGCCGATCCCGCCGCCGACGAGCGCGCCGCGGAGTGCGCGGAGGTGGCCTCCTCCGCGCAGATCCTCGTCGCGTGGCCGTTCGCCGCCCTGCGGTCGCGCGAGCGCCGTGAGGTGCGCATCAGCGTCCGCGGCCACGACGGCGTCTGGAGCGCGCCGGGCCCGTGGGCGCCCGTCGAGATCGGACTCCTCGACCCGTCCGACTGGGCGGCCGCGCCGGTGGGGGCGCTGTGGAACGAGAACCCGATGAGCGACGAGCGGCGCCCGTCGCTGGTGCGCCGGGAGTTCGACGTCGCGCCCGGCCTGGTGCGCGCCCGGCTGTACGCGAGCGCGCACGGCCTGTTCCAGGCGGAGATCAACGGCGAGCGGGTCGGCGACGACCTGCTCGCCCCCGGCTGGACGGTCTACCGGGAGCGGCTGCGCTACACGACCTACGACGTGACCGGGCTGCTGCAGAGCGGGCGCGCGGCGATCGGGGCCTGGCTCGGCGACGGCTGGTACCGCGGGCGCCTCGGCTGGCGGGGCGGGTTTCGCAACCTCTTCGGCGACGACCTCTCCTTCCTCGCCCAGCTCGAGCTCGTCTACGACGACGGCTCGCGCGTGGTCGTCCCGACCGACACGTCGTGGCGGGCGGCGCCGAGCCCGATCCTGCAGGCCGGGCTCTACGACGGCGAGGTGTACGACGCGCGCGAGGAGCAGCCCGGCTGGTCGCGCCCCGGCTTCGACGACGCGGGCTGGGAGCGGGTGCAGATGCGGCGACGCGACCCCGCGACCCTCGTGGCCCCGACCGGCCCGCCCGTGCGCGTCACCGAGGAGCTCCCGCCCCGCCGCGTGCTCACCTCGCCGTCGGGCAGGCGCATCCTCGACTTCGGGCAGAACCTGGTCGGCGTCGTCCGCCTGCGCGCGACGGCACCCGCCGGCACCACGGTGACCCTGCGCACCGCGGAGGTGCTGCAGGACGGCGAGCTCTACACGCGGCCGCTGCGGGACGCACGCTCCACGGACGCCTACACGTTCGCGGGCCGCCCCGAGGGCGAGACCTGGGAGCCGCGGTTCACGTTCCACGGGTTCCGCTACGTGGAGGTCGACGGCTGGCCGGGCGATCTCGACGCGGATGCCGCCGCCGGCGCGCTGCAGGCGCGCGTGCTGCACACCGACCTGGAGCGCACCGGCTGGTTCTCCTCCTCCGATCCGATGCTCGACCGGCTCCACGAGAACGTCGTGTGGGGCATGCGCGGCAACGTCGTCGACGTGCCGACCGACTGCCCGCAGCGCGACGAGCGCCTCGGATGGACCGGCGACCTCCAGGTGTTCGCCCCGACCGCCTCCTTCCTCTTCGACGTGTCCGGCATGCTCGGCGGCTGGCTGCGCGACCTGGCCCTCGAACAGCTCCCCGATGGGACCGTGCCGTGGTTCGTCCCGGTGATCCCGGCCGACACGATGTGGACGCCGCAGCGGCCCGGAGCGGCCTGGGGCGACGCGGCGACGGTCGTGCCGTGGACGCTGTTCTCGCGGTTCGCCGACCCCGAGATCCTGCGCGCGCAGTTCGACAGCGCGCGCAGGTGGGTGGACCTCCAGGCCGAGATCGCCGGCCCGAGCCGCCTCTGGGACACGGGCTTCCAGCTCGGCGACTGGCTCGACCCGGCCGCACCGCCGCAGGATCCGGCGGATGCCCGCACCGACCGCTACCTCGTCGCGACGGCGTACTTCGCGCTGTCGGCGCGGATCGTCGCGCGGATGGCGGCGGAGCTCGGGCGCGCCGAGGAGGCGGGCGCGTACGGGCGGCTGGCCGACGAGATCGTCGAGGCGTTCGTGGCCGCCTACGTCCGTCCGGACGGCACGATGACCTCCGACGCGCAGACCGCCTACGCGCTCGCCCTGCAGTTCGACCTCCTCCCCGCGCACCTGCGCTCCTCGGCCGCGGACCGCCTCGCACACCTCGTGCGCGAGGCCGGCAACCACATCGCCACCGGGTTCGTGGGCACGCCGCTGGTGTGCGACGCGTTGAGCGCGAACGGTCACCTCGACGCCGCGTACGACCTGCTGCTCGAGCGCGGCTGCCCGTCGTGGCTGTATCAGGTGGAGATGGGTGCCACCACGATCTGGGAGCGGTGGGACGCCATGCTGCCGGACGGGTCGGTCAACGCGGGCACGATGACCTCCTTCAACCACTACGCGCTGGGCGCGGTGGCCGACTGGCTGCACCGGACGGTCGCCGGCCTGGCCCCGGACGCGCCGGGTTATCGGCGCATCCGGTTCGCACCCCGTCCGGGAGGCGGACTGACCTCGGCGAGCGCCCGCCATCTCACCCCCTACGGACCCGCGGAGATCTCCTGGGTCCGCGAGGGCGACGACCTGCGCGTGCGGATGCGGGTGCCCGTCGGCGCCGAGGCGATCGTCGACCTGCCGGGTCGGGACCCCGAACGGGTGGGCCACGGCGTGCACGAACGGGTGGTCCGCCGCGCGGTGGAGGTGATCGCGTGAGCGCGCCGCGACGTGTCGCCTTCATCCACACCGGCGCCGTCGTCATCCCGATGGTCGCCGCGGAGGCGGCGACGCTCCTGCCGGGCGTGGAGATCGTCAACTACCTGGACGACCGCATCGTCGCCGACCTCTCGCGCGACGAGGCCCCGTCGGTGCCCGCCCGGATCGCACAGCTCGCCCGCGCCGCGCGCGACGCGGGGGCGGAGGCGGTGATGCTCACCTGCTCGTCCATCTCGACGCTGGCCGCGCCGACGGCGGCAGCGGTCGGCATCCCGGTCCTGCGCATCGACGAGGCCATGGCGGATGCCGCGGTCACGGCGGCGGGCGACGGACGCATCGCGGTCCTCGCGACCCTTCCGACCACCTGCGCGCCGACGGCCGCGCTCCTGCGGGAGCGCGCCGACCGCGCCGGAACGCGGCCGCGCATCGATGCCGAGGTGATCGACGACGCCTTCGCGGCCGTCGCCGGCGGCGATCGCGACCGCCACGACCGTCTCGTCGCCCAGGCCGTGGAGCGGGCGGCCGCGGGCGCCGATGTCGTGGTCCTCGCGCAGGCCTCCATGGCATCGGCCGCGGCGGCGGCCGCATCCACGGTCCCCGTGCTGACCAGCGTCGCCCTCGGCGTCGAGCGGCTCGCGCGGACGCTCGACGCGACCGGAACGGAGGCGCGGGCATGAGCGGCACGCTGACTCCCCTCGGCGCAGCCGATGCGCGCTGGGCCGACGGCTTCTGGGGCCGCATCGCCCGGCGCACGCGCGAGGTGACGGTGCCGACCATGGGCGCCATGCTCGCCGACCCGGCCACGAGCCCGGCCCTCGCGAACTTCGAGGTGGCCGCGGGGCTGCGCCCGGGCCGTCACGAGGGTCCCCCCTTCATGGACGGCGACTTCTACAAGTGGATGGAGGCGGCGATCAGTCGACTGGAGACCGATCCCGATCCGGCTCTCGAGGCCGAGCTGGAGCGCATCGCCCGTCTGATCGCCGCGGTGCAGCGGGAGGACGGCTACGTCCACACGCCGACGGCGATCGCCGCGCGCGACGACGAGCCCGTCTCGGCCCTGGCCGACCGTTTCAACTTCGAGACGTACAACCTCGGCCATCTGATCACCGCCGGTGTGCGCCATCATCGCGTCACCGGATCGCCGACCCTACTCGAGGTCGCCCGCGGTGCGGCGCGGTTCCTGGAGCACCTCGCGACCGACAAGCCGCGCGAGCTGGCCCGCAGCGCGATCTGCCCCTCGCACTACATGGCCGTCGTCGACCTCTACCGCGCGACCGGCGAGCGCCGCTACCTCACGCTCGCGGAGTCGTTCCTGCGGGTGCGCGACGAGTTCGACGAGGGCGGCGACGACAATCAGGACCGCATCCCCGTGCGCCACCAGAGCGTCGTGGCCGGGCACGCCGTGCGGGCCAACTACCTTTACGCGGGTCTGGCCGACCTGGTCATCGAGACCGGCGACGAGGAGCTGCACGCCGTGCTGGACACGCTGTGGCGTGATGTCGTGGACACCAAGCTGGCGGTGACCGGCGGCTGCGGGGCGCTCTACGACGGCGCCTCCCCCGACGCCCACCCCTGGCAGGAGGAGATCAGCCGGGTCCACCAGGCCTACGGACGCCCCTACCAGCTGCCGCACACGACCGCCCACAACGAGACGTGCGCGCAGATCGGGATGGTGCTGTGGAGCGAGCGGATGCTGGCGCTGCGCGCCGACGCCCGGTACGCCGACGTCATCGAGACCGTCGCGTACAACGCGCTGCTGTCCGGCATCGGTCTGGACGGAGCCACCTACTTCTACACGAACCCCCTGCGACAGGTGCGCGAGCTCCCCTTCCCGCTACGGCGCGCGGGCGACACGGGGCTGCATCCGGTGCCCGCCCCGCCGCCGTCCGACGAACGCCTGCGCGAGCCGTACCTGTCGTGCTTCTGCTGCCCGCCGAACATCGCGCGCACCCTCGCGCAGTTCCACGAGCGGATCGGCTCGGTGTCCGACGACGGGCTGTGGGTGCACCAGTACGGCGGATCGCAGATCCGTCATGCGTTCGGCGACGGGCGGGTCCTGGGCCTGCGTGAGAGCTCCGACTACCCGTGGGACGGGCGCATCGTCTTCACGGTCACCGAGGCGGAGGGCACGGTGCCGGTGCACCTGCGGATCCCCGGGTGGGCGCGGGGGGCGCGGCTCACCGTCGCGGGCGCGGACGTCGAGATCGCGGCGTCCTCGTCGTACGCGCGGGTCGACCGCGCATGGCGCGCCGGCGACGAGATCGTCCTGGACCTCCCGATGCCCGCCCGCCTCCTCCGCGGTCACCGGCTGGCCGAGGAGCTCACGGCGCAGGTCGCCGTCCAGCGCGGACCCGTCGTGTACTGCGTCGAGAGCCCGGACCTGCCCGCGGGGATCGACCTGGAACGCATCGCCCTGCGTCGCGGCGCCGCGCTGCGCGCCGTGCCGACGCAGATCGCGGGCCGACGCGTCGTCGCCCTGGAGACCGAGGCGGCCGTCCTCCCGCCGACGCCCGCGACGCTGTACGACGAGATCGACGACGACCCGATCACGACGGCGACGGTGCGGCTGGTGCCGTACTTCGCGTGGGCCAATCGCGGCCCGTCCGAGATGTCCGTCTGGCTGCCGGTGATCTGGTGAGCGCCGCGACCGACGCGGTCGTCGCGACCTACGTCATCGAGACCGGGCTCGACCTCGAGCGGGCCGCGGAGATCCTCGCCGGCGAGCAGTCGACGGGAACCTTCGTGCGGGTGGAGCGGGAGAGCGACGCGCTGCGGGACCGCTTCGCCGCGCGCGTCGTGGAGATCACCGAGCTGCCCCCGGCGGACTCCTCGCCCCTGCCCGGCGCCGTCGGCGACCTGGGCCACCGCCGACGCGCCCGCGTGCGCGTGCGGTTCCCCCTCGAGAACTCGGGCCCGTCGATCCCGAACCTGCTCAGCACGGTGGCCGGCAACCTGTTCGAGATCAAGGAGCTGTCCGGCGTGAAGCTGGTCGACCTGGATCTTCCGCCGGCCTTCGCGCAGCGCTACGGGGGTCCGCGCTTCGGCCTCGAGGGCACGCGGCGGCTGATGTCGCGGCCGACCGGCGCCATGATCGGCACGATCGTGAAGCCCTCCATCGGACTCTCGCCCGCGGAACTGGCCGAGCTCGTCGGCGAGCTCGCGCGCGCCGGCGTCGACTTCATCAAGGACGACGAGCTGCAGGGCAACGCGCCGCACGCCCCGCTCGCGGCGCGCGTCGCGGCGGTGATGCCGGTGCTGGAGAGGCATGCCGACCGCACGGGGGTCAAACCCATGTACGCGTTCAACATCACCGACGACATCGACCGGCTCGAAGCCCATCACGACCTCGTCGTCGCGGCGGGCGGGACGTGCGTCATGGCCGTGATCGCGCACGTCGGCCTGGCCGGCATCGCCCACCTGCGCCGCATCTCGGGCGTGCCGATCCACGGGCACCGGGCCGGGTTCGGCGCGCTGAGCCGCTCGGACCGGCTGGGGATCTCGTTCACGGCGTGGCAGAAGCTCGCACGGCTGTGCGGCGTCGACCACCTCCACACCAACGGCATCTCCAACAAGTTCTACGAGTCCGACGACGACGTGCTCGCCTCCGTCGCCGCCGTGCGCACGCCCCTGCCGGGCCTGACCTCGACCGTGCCGGTGCTCTCCTCCGGCCAGTGGGGCGGCCTCGCGCACGCCACCTACGCCGCGACCGGCACCGCCGATCTGCTGGTGATGGCCGGCGGCGGCATCCACGGCCACCCGGACGGTGCGGCGGCGGGCGTGACCGCCATGCGCGAGGCGTGGTCGTCCGCCGAACGCGGCGAGAGCGTCGCGCAGGCCCTCGCGGCCTCACCGGCCCTGCGCCGTGCGGCCGAGACGTTCGGACCCGTCCGTGAGTGAGCCGGCGGTCGGGTTCTACGGCGACGACGTCACCGGCAGCGTCGACGCGCTGCTGCAGTTCACCCGCCGCGGGTGGCGCGGACGCCTGTTCACCTCGCTCCCGTCCCCGTCGGCGCTGGCCGACGCGGCAGACGACGGGGACGTCGTCGGCATCGCGGGCATCGCCCGCTCCCTCGGCCCCGCGGCGCTGGAGGCCGAGGTGCGGCCGGCGCTTTCGGCGCTGGCCGCGCTGCGGCCCGCGGTGCTGCAGTACAAGGCCTGCTCCACCGTGGACTCCTCGCCCGAGGTCGGCAGCCTCGGCCGCGTCCTCGAGATCGGGCGCGACCTCACCGGCGCCCGCCCCGTGCCGCTCCTGTTCGCCCAGCCCGACTTCGGTCGCTACACCGTGTTCGGCCACCACTTCGCGGCCGACGACGGCGTCGTGTACCGCCTCGACCGGCAGCCGACGATGTCCCGGCATCCGTCGACCCCGATGTCGGAGTCCGACATCGCGCGCCACCTCGGCGCGCAGACCGCGCTCGCCCTCACCGGCATCCCCCTGACCAGCTACACGGATGCCGCGGACCTCGCCCGCCGCATCGAGGCGTGCGGTGCCGACGCCGTCGTGCTCGACGCGCTCGACGCGCACCACCTGCGCCTCATCGGCGAGGCGATCGGCCGGCTCGCCCCGACCGCGTTCGCCGTCGGCTCGGGCGGTCTGAGCGCGGCGATCGCCGATGCCGCACCGCGCCGGCCGGCACCGGCCGCCGTGGCCGCCGCGAGCGGACCGGTCCTGGTCGTCTCGGGCAGTCGGTCGCCGCGGACGCGACGGCAGACGGCGGCGGCCGCGGATGCCGGGTGGTTCGTCGCGCCGCTTCCGCGAGACGACCGCGAAGCCGCACCCGCCCGCGACGCCCTGCGCGCCGGGCGCAGCGTCGTGCTCGCGTCGGATCTCGGGCCGGACGACAGCGGCGCGCTGGACGGGCTCACCCGGCGCGCGGCGCGTGTCGTGCGCACCGCGGTGGCGGCCGGCGAGACGCGCCGGGTGATCGTCTGCGGAGGCGACTCGTCGAGTCGCGTCGTGCGCCTCCTCGGCATCCGGGCGCTGTCGATCGCCGCCAACCCCTGGGGCAACGTCGCGCTCCTGCGCGCGCACGCCGACGGCCCGCTCGACGGGGTCGAACTGCTGCTCAAGGGCGGCCAGGTCGGGGACGACGACCTGTTCGAGAGGGTGCGGACGGGCGGGGCGCCCTGACCGCGCGCGTCACGCCTGCGTCGACGCGCGCACCACGAGCTCGGGACTGAAGCGGACGTGGCGGGCGGGCGATCCGGGAGCCGCGGCGGCCTCGCGCAGCAGGTCGACGGCGGTCGCACCGATCTCCCGCGCCGGCTGGCGGATCGAGCTGAGGGGGACGACGGCCGCCTGCGCGAAGTCGATGTCGTCGTAGCCGATGATGGCCAGATCCTGCGGCACACGGATGTCGCCCAGGATGGCGGCCCCCTGGAGCACGCCGACGGCGAGGAGGTCGTTGGCGCAGAAGACGGCGTCGGGCCGGTCGGCGGGCGCGCGCAGCGCCAGCTGCTCGCCCACCGCGCGACCGGCGAGCACCGTCAGCGCCGTCGTCTCGATGACCTCGAGCGCGGCATCCGGCGCCGTCTCGAGCGCGCGGCGCGCGCCGGCGAGACGATCGGACACCTGACGGATCGTCAGCGGCCCCGCCACGAAGGCGATGCGGCGCCGTCCGCGGGCGAGGAGATGCTCGACCGCCGCGTACCCGCCCTGCACGTCATCGACCGCGACGGAGGGGATCTGCTCGCCCGGGATGTCGCCGTCGACCAAGACGAGGGGGATGTCGGCCAGCGCCAGCCGTCGCAGCGGCGCGGGGTCCAGGTCGCGCGGCGTGAGCAGCACGCCGTGCACGCGCTGCTCGCGGAAGAGGTCGAGGTAGGCGCTCTCGCGCTGCGCGTTCTGGTCGCTGTTGCCGAGCAGCACCGCCAGTCCGTCGCGCGCGGCGCGCTCCTCCGCGCCGCGCGCGACCTCGGCGAAGAACGGGTTGGCGGTGTCGAGCACGACCAGGCCGATGAAGCGGCTGCGCCCGGCGCGCAGCTGCCGGGCGGCGTCGTTGCGGACGAACCCGAGGCTCTCGATGGCCCGGTGCACGCGCGCGACGGTCTCGGGGGCGACTTTCTCGGGCCGGTTCAGCACGTTCGACACCGTGCCCACCGACACCGCCGCCGCCGCGGCGACGTCTTTGACGCTGGCGCTCATCCACGCTCCTCCGAGGTCGTCGTCGCCGCTTGACGAATCGTTTCAACCACACTACTCTTTGAAACGATTCACAGTAGAGATCCGCGGAGGCGCGGATCCGACACCGAAAGCGCGAGAGTATGACGACGCTGTCAGCCGAGAACCTGTCCACGCTCCAGGCCCAGGGGATCGAACTGCCCTCGTGGGCGTTCGGCAACTCCGGCACCCGCTTCCGGGTCTTCCCCACTCCCGGCACGCCCCGCGACCCGTTCGAGAAGATCGCCGACGCCGCCCAGGTGCACCGCCACACGGCGCTCGCCCCGACCGTGGCGCTGCACATCCCGTGGGACGCGGTCGACGACTACGCGGCGCTGCGCCGTCACGCCGAAGACCTCGGCGTGGCGCTGGGCACCGTCAACTCGAACACGTTCCAGGACGAGGACTACAAGTTCGGCGCGCTCACCCACCACGACGACCGCATCCGACGCAAGGCGATCGACCACCACCTCGCCTGCATCGACATCATGGATGCGACCGGCTCGCGCGACCTGAAGATCTGGCTCGCCGAGGGCTCCAACTACCCCGGCCAGAACGACATGCGCGCGCGTCAGGACCGCCTGCACGACTCGCTCTCCCGGATCTACGCGCGGCTCGGCGACACGCAGCGGCTCGTGCTGGAGTACAAGTTCTTCGAGCCGGCGTTCTACCACACCGACGTCCCCGACTGGGGGACGTCCTACGTGCAGGTGGCCGCGCTCGGCGAGAAGGCGATGGTGTGCCTGGACACCGGCCACCACGCGCCCGGGACGAACATCGAGTTCATCGTCATGCAGCTGCTGCGACTGGGGCGCCTGGGCTCCTTCGACTTCAACAGCCGCTTCTACGCGGACGATGACCTCATCGTCGGCGCCGCCGATCCCTTCCAGCTGTTCCGGATCCTCGTGGAGGTCGTCCGCGGCGGCGGGCTGAACAACCCGGACGTCGCCTTCATGCTCGATCAGTGCCACAACATCGAGGACAAGATCCCCGGCCAGATCCGCTCCGTGCTCAACGTGCAGGAGATGACCGCGCGGGCGCTGCTGCTCGATCGTGACGCGCTGGCCGCCGCCCAGGAGGAGAACGACGTGCTGGCGGCCAACGCGATCCTCATGGACGCCTTCCAGACCGACGTCCGGCCGCAGCTGGCGACCTGGCGGGAGAGCCGCGGGCTGCCCGCGGATCCGATGGCCGCCTACCTCGCCTCCGGCTACGCCCGCACCATCGCCGACGAGCGCGTCGGCGGCGTCCAGGCGGGATGGGGTGCCTGAGATGACGAACCCCACCGCCGCCGCGCTCATCGCGCGCAGCAACCGCCTGGGCTCCGACCCGAAGAACACCAACTACGCCGGCGGGAACACGTCGGCCAAGGGCGAGGACATCGACCCCGTCACCGGCGCGCCGGTCGAGCTGCTGTGGGTCAAGGGCTCGGGCGGCGACCTGGGGACCCTCGCGCCCGAGGGCCTGGCCGTGCTGCGGCGGGACCGTCTGCGCGCGCTGGTCGACATCTATCCCGGAGTCGACCGCGAAGACGAGATGGTGGCCGCCTTCGACTACTGCCTCCACGGCAAGGGCGGCGCGGCGCCGTCGATCGACACCGCGATGCACGCCCTCGTGGATGCCGCACACGTCGACCATCTGCACCCCGACTCGGGCATCGCGATCGCGACGGCGGCCGACGGGCCCGAGCTGACGCGGACGATCTTCGGCGACCGCGTCGTCTGGGTGCCCTGGCGGCGCCCCGGCTTCCAGCTCGGACTCGACATCGCGGCGATCGCCGCAGAGAACCCGCAGGCGATCGGCACGATCCTCGGCGGGCACGGCATCACGGCGTGGGGCGACACCTCCGACGATGCCGAGCGCAACTCGTCGTGGATCATCGACACCGCGGCCGCTTACCTGGCCGAGCACGGCGACCCCGCGCCGTTCGGGGCCGTCCGCGCGGGATTCGACGCGCTCCCCGCCGCCGAGCGGCGCGTCCGGGCGGCGGCGCTGGCCCCCACGATCCGCGGGCTCGTCTCCACCGATCGCCCCCTGCTCGGACACTTCACCGACTCCCCGGTCGTGCTCGACTTCCTGGCCTCGCAGAAGGCGCCCGCCCTGGCGGCGCTCGGCACGAGCTGCCCCGACCACTTCCTGCGCACCAAGGTGAAGCCGCTGCTGCTCGACCTGCCCGCGACGGCGTCGGTCGACCAGCAGCTGGCCCGGCTGCGGGAGCTGCACGCCCAGTACCGCGCCGACTACCGCGACTACTACGAGAGGCACGCGACGGCCGACAGCCCGGCGATGCGCGGCGCCGATCCCCTGATCGTGCTCGTGCCGGGCGTCGGCATGTTCTCCTACGGCGCCGACAAGCAGACCGCGCGCGTGGCGGGCGAGTTCTACGTCAACGCGATCAACGTCATGCGCGGAGCGGAGGCGGTCTCGACGTACACGCCGATCTCGGATGCGGAGAAGTTCCGCATCGAGTACTGGGCGCTCGAGGAGGCGAAACTGCAGCGCCGCCCCGCGCCGAAGAGCCACCAGGGCCGCATCGCGCTCGTGACCGGCGCCGCGAGCGGCATCGGCAAGGCCACCGCGGCACGCCTCGCCGCGGCCGGCGCCTGCGTCGTGGTGGCCGACCTCGACCTCGAGAAGGCCCGAGCGGCCGCCGCCGAGCTCGGGGGCGCCGACGTCGCCGTCGGGGTCGCCGTGAACGTGGCCGACGGCGAGGCCGTGCGGGCCGCCGTGGCCGACGCCGTGCTCGCGTTCGGGGGCCTGGACCTCGTCGTCAACAACGCGGGACTGTCGCTGTCGAAGCCGCTGCTGGAGACGACGGAGGCCGATTGGGACCTCCAGCACGACGTCATGGCGAAGGGCTCGTTCCTGGTGTCGCAGGCCGCGGCATCCGTGCTCATCGCCCAGGGCCTCGGCGGCGACATCGTCTACATCTCGTCGAAGAACAGCGTCTTCGCCGGCCCCAACAACGTCGCGTACTCGGCGACGAAGGCCGATCAGGCCCATCAGGTGCGCCTGCTCGCGGTCGAGCTGGGCGCGCACGGCGTGCGGGTCAACGGCATCAACCCCGACGGCGTGGTGCGCGGCTCGGGGATCTTCGCCTCGGGGTGGGGCGCGAACCGCGCCGCGACCTACGGCGTGAAGGAGGAGGAGCTCGGGCAGTTCTACGCCGCCCGCACGATCCTCGGTCGCGAGGTCGTCCCCGAGAACGTCGCCGACGCCGTCGCGGTGCTGACCGGGCCCGACCTCAGCCGCACCACGGGACTGCACATCCCGGTCGACTCCGGCGTCGCCGCCGCGTTCCTGCGATGACCGCGGCGGTCGCGGCCGTCGACCTGGGCGCGACGAGCGGCCGCGTCATCCTCGGGCACGTCGGCCGGGGCACGCTGGAGACCACGACGATCGCGCGCTTCGAGAATGCCCCGCTGCGCCTGGGCGACGGCCTGCACGGCGACATCCCCGGCCTGTACGCCGCGGCGCTGCGGGGCCTGCGCGACGCGTTCCGCGCCGAGCCCGCGATCGCGAGCATCGGCGTCGACTCCTGGGCCGTCGACTACGGGCTGCTGCGGGACGGGCGCCTGCTCGGCCTCCCGTTCCACTATCGCGACGCGCGCACGGAGCGCGGCGTCGGGAGCGCGCACGCGCGCGTGCCGTACCCCGAGCTGTTCTCCCGCAACGGCCTGCAGTTCCTGCCCTTCACGACGCTGTACCAGCTCGCCGCCGAGCCGCCCGAGGTGCTCGCGATCGCCGACACGGCGCTGCTCGTCCCCGACCTGATCGCGTACTGGCTCACCGGCCGGGCCCGGGCCGAGCTCACCAACGCGTCCACGACGGGGCTGCTGAACGCGCGCACCCGCCGCTGGGACGACGAGCTCGCCGCGCGGCTCGGCGTGCCGCGGTCGCTGCTTCCCGAGCTGATCGCGCCCGGCGAGCGGGTCGGCGCGCTCCTGCCGCACGTCGCGGCGGCGCTGGGCGGGACGGCCCCGGTCACGGCGGTCGGCTCGCACGACACGGCCTCCGCCGTGGTGGCCGTGCCGATGCGGGCGGACGCGGCCGCCTACATCTCCTGCGGAACGTGGGGCCTGGTCGGCGTCGAGGTGGAGCATCCGGTGCTGGACGACGCCGTCGCGGCCGCGCACGTCACCAACGAGGGCGGGGTCGACGGGCGGGTGCGTCTGCTGCACAACGTGATGGGCCTGTGGATCCTGACGGAGGCGGTGCGCGGCTGGTCCTCCGACGGCGCCGGCGCCGACCTGTCGGAGCTGCTCGCGGCGGCCGCGCTCGTCCCGGCCTCCGCCGTGCCCGTGTTCGACGTCGACGATCCGCGCTTCCTGCCGCCCGGCGACATGACGGCCCGTATCGACGCCTGGTGCGCCGAGCACGACGTCGCGCCGCCGCGCTCCCGCGCCGCCTATGTGCGGGCGATCGTGGAGTCGCTCGCCCAGGCCTTCGCCGACGCCGTCGTCACGACGAGCCGGCTGGGGCGTGTCGCCGTGCGCACGATCCACCTCGTGGGCGGTGGGGCCCGCAACGAGTTGCTGTGCCAGCGCACCGCCGACCGCTCCGGGATGCCGGTGCTCGCGGGCCCCGTCGAGGCGACCGCGCTGGGCAACGTGCTGGTGCAGGCACGCGCCGCGGGCGTCGTCAGCGGCTCGCTCGACGCGCTGCGCGACCTGGTCGCGCAGACGCACGCACCGCGTCGCTACCTGCCGCAGACGTGATCGCGGGGCGCGTCGTCAGTGCAGCGATGCGTCGGCGTCGGTGCGCGTCCACTCGGCGAACACGACCTCGAGCCCGGCGCGCATCGGCGCGCACACGAACGGGCCGGCCTGGGCGGCGAGCTCTCCCGCGAACGGCGCGACGCGCACGAGACGCAGCGGCTCGGTGTCGATGCCGGCGCGCACCGTCAGCGCGTCGGGTCCGCGGCTGACCCGCACGCGGAGTCGGCGGCCGGCCCACTCCGGCACCGCGCCGACCGACCAGTCGGACATGACGTCGGTGACGACCGCGCCCACGCCGAGCACCCCGTCCGCGTTCTCGACGCCGGCCTTCATCCACCGCTCGTCGTCGGCGCGCACGAACAGGCCCGCCTGATCGAACTGCGCCGTGAAGTCGGCGATGAAGACGACCTCCATCGCCGTGCCGACCTCGAACGGGGCCAGCAGCGCGTGCTCGGTGTCGTGGATGAAGCCGTAGGCCGTGCGGCGCCAGGCGTCGCTGCCCTCGACCGCGACGACGGCCAGCCCGTCCTCGCGCACCGCCGCCGCCGCGGGCGGTGTGGTCCAGGTGCCGGCGCTCCAGTCGATGCGTTCGCTCATGCGTCCATCCTTCCGTGCGCGCCGGCGAGGGCGGGCTCCTGCGCCGGGATGCTGCGCGTCTCGACACCGCGGGGCGCCACGCGCAGCGCGCCGAGCTCGGGATCGTCCACGACGACCTCGTCGTCGGTGCGGTTGACGACGAAGACATGGCGACGCGCGGCGTCGACGCGGACGATGACCTCGAGACGACCGTCGGCGGCGAGGGGGTCACCGGCCAGCGCGCCGATGTCGCCCGCGAGGCGCTCCAGCACCGCGCGCGCCCCGTCGCGGCCGGTGTCGGCGGAGACGTATGTGGCCGACCCGGCGCCGACGCGGCGACGCGTGACCGCCGGCATCCCGGCCAGATCGCCCGCGGCGTAGGTGTCGAGCACCTCGACATCGTCGGCGACGTGGCTGATCCGCTCGCTCCAGTGCGTCGCGACGGCCCCGGAGGCCAGTCGCGCCGTCTCGTCGGCCAGAAGCGGGACGAACTCCTCGACGGTGACGCCGAGCACCTCCCGCAGCGCCCCGGGGTAGCCGCCGAGCCACACCCGGTCGTGCTCGTCGACGATGCCGGAGAAGGCGGTGGTCACGAGGTGGCGCCCGCTTCGCACCACGTGCTCGAGCCGTGTCCGCAGGGCGTCGGGCACGACGTGCAGCATCGGGGCGACGACGACGTCGTAGCCGTCGAGGGACGCCGCGACGGGGACGACGTCGGCGCGGACGCCGAGATCGAGCAGCGCCCGGTACCAGGCGAGGGTCTCGTCGTCGTAGCGCAGCGCGTCGGAGGGGTGGGAGTCGCGGCCGCTGACCCACCAGGACTCGTAGTCGAAGACCAGCGCGACGCGCGCGCGCTCGCGGTGCGAGCCCGTGACGGCGCCGAGCTCCCCCAGTCGCGCGCCGAGGGCGGCGACGTCGCGGAACACGCGGCTGTGCTCGCCGGCGTGCGGCACCATCCCCGAGTGGAAGCGCTCGCCTCCGGCGCGCGACTGGCGCCACTGGAAGAAGCAGACGGCATCCGCGCCGTGCCCGACGTGGGTGAGGGCGTCGCGCATCAGCTCCCCCGGGCGCTTCGGCGGGTTCACCTCGCGCCAGTTGACGGCGCTGGGGGCGTGCTCCATGAGGAACCAGGGGCGTCCCTCGGCGATGTTGCCCGTGAGGTTGGCCCAGAAGGAGACGTCGTCGCGGCCCAGCTCACCCGGGCGCAGGTAGTGGTCGTTCGAGATGAAGTCGACGTCGCCCGCCCACGTCGGGTAGTCGATGTCGCGGACGTTCTGGGCGACCATGAAGTTGGTCGTGAAGGGGATGTCGGGGGTGAGCTCGGCCAGCACGGCGGCCTCCGCCCGCAGGTGGTCGCGCACGGCGTCCGAGGAGAAGCGCTCGAAGTCGAGGCGCTGGCCGGGGTTGCGGTGGGTGGGCGCCGTGCGCGGCGGCAGGATCTGCTCCCACTCCGTGTAGTGCTGCGACCAGAAGGCGGTGCCCCACGCCTCGTTGAGGGCGTCGAGGGTGCCGTACCGGTCACGCAGCCAGGTGCGGAAGGCGGCCGCGGCGTCGTCGGAGTAGTCGTAGAGGTTGTGGCAGCCGAGCTCGTTGGAGATGTGCCACGCGACGATCGCGGGATGGTCGCGATAGCGCTCGGCGAGGGCCCGCACGAGTCGCAGCGCGTGCGTGCGGAAGACGGGCGAGGTCGGCCGCCAGTGCTGCCGGGCGCCGGGCCACAGCACGGTGCCGTCCTCGGTCTGGGGCAGGATCTCGGGGTGACGCTGCGCGAGCCACGCGGGCGGGGATGCCGTGGCGGTGGCGAGGTCGACGTCGATCCCGTTCTCGTGGAGCAGGTCGATGACCTCGTCGAGCCAGCCGAAGTCGAACTCGCCGGGACGCGGCTCCAGCAGCGCCCACGAGAAGATCGCGAGAGAGACGATGTTCACGCCGGCCTCGCGCATGAGGCGCATGTCCTCCGCCCAGACGTCGCGCGACCACTGCTCGGGGTTGTAGTCCGCGCCGTAGCGCATGCGTCCTGCCCCCGCTGCTCCGTCTCGAACCCAGCGATACTCCCGCGCGTGCGTTGCCATGTCGGCATCCTATAACGAATATCGTGCACATGCACGGTTTTTTCCGAGAGCCGCGCGGTACGCTCTGATGCCATGGCCACCTCGTCGCCCGCTCGCCGCGGGCCGTACGCGAAGTCGGCGGAGCGGCGGTCCGAGATCATCGCGTCGGCGACCGCCATCTTCAGCGCGCACGGCTACCGCGGCGGGTCGCTGCGGCAGATCGCCGCCGAGCTCGGCCTCAGCCTCACCACGGTGATGCACCACTTCCCCACCAAGGTCTCACTGCTGGCCGCGGTGCTCGAGCAGGAGGACGCCGCCGACGCCGACTTCCCCGAGCGTGCACGGCGCGACGGCCTGCTCCCGGCCGTGCTCGGCGTCGTCCGGCGCAACCTCGGCCGCCGCGAGCTCGTGCGCATGTTCTCGATCGTCTCCGCCGAGGCGACCTACCCGGGGCACGAGGCGCACGAGTGGCTCCAGCGCCGCTACGCGTCCGTCATCACGGACTACGCCGCGCTGATCGCCCACGACCGCGCCCGCGGGCGGATCGCGCCGATCCACGACGACGACACGGCCCTGGCGGGCCTCATCGTCACGGGATGGGAGGGGATCCAGATCCGCTGGCTCGCCGACGACGCCGATCCCGTCGCCGCGATGGAGCTCCTGCTGACCTCGCTCCTGCGCCCGCGCACGGCATAATGGGACAGGCGTGCCGCCAGGTGCGTCGACACCCAGGATCGAGGTCCCATGCCCTACCGCAATCAAGCGACGGTCGAAGCATGGGTGCGCGAGTACCTCGCGGGCCACCCGGCGGCCGAGTCGTCGATCTCCGTCCTCGAGAAGGACTACACCCCCGGCCCCGATTCGGGCCTCGTCGTCGTCGCCCTGAGCAACGCCTCCACCGTCACCTACATCCAGCCCGTCGTCCACGACGAGGGCCCGCGATGGGTGGTCACGTTCGAGGCGCGGGCCGACAGCTTCGACCTGGATGCCGCGGGCGTCGCACGCCTGTCCTCCGATCTCGCCGCCGTCGCCGAGCTGTGCGGCTTCCTGCAGGAGCGCACCGAGAAGGCCATCGCCGAGACCGCGAGCGCCTCCTAGCGCCGGCCGGCCGGCGCGCTCACACCAGCGGTGTCGTGAGCACCGCGGTCGCGAGGGCGCCCAGCGCCACCACCCCGCTGATCGCGGCGGCGGTCTGCCACAGCGCCTGCGCGCGGGGCGACGGCTCGGGTGACGGGAGCAGGGGGCGCGCCTCGTGGGCGCCGCCGACGGCGCGCTGCGCCTCCCCGAGCGACGCGTAGCGCCCGACGGGGGTGGAGCGGAAGTCGAACCCCACGAAGTGACCGTCGGGCGTGCACTCGACGCATCCGACGTAGTCGCCGACGCGGGAGGCGACGTAGAAGCCGTCGCTGACGGCCGCCCAGGTCACGCGGCCGGTGGGCGCCGACGCGAGGGCGAGCACGCTCATGCGACGGCCGCCAGTTCGGCACGCGAGGGCACGGCCTCGGCGGCCAGCTCGACGACGATGCCCGCCGCGGAGGCGGCGGCCTGGGCCAGCTCGTTGACGCGGGCCGGCTCGAGGCGGATCGGCTCCGCCGCATCGAACTCGAAGCGCAGCGGGATGGCGCAGTGCACCCAGAGGGCGCTGCGGCCACGCGTCGGCGACGAGAAGGTGAGGCTGAAGCCCTCGGAACGACGCAGCTTCGTCATCGCCACCATCCTCAGGTGAGCCAGGTCGGTGTCGTCGACCTCGATCGCGTCGCTGGTGTTGCCGTAGTACAAGCGTCCCATCGTGACTCCCTCATTCGGTGCGCGTCGGGCTCGGCCTCGCCGCAGCGGTGGATCTGTCGTGAAGTAGGTTATTCCGTGAATAAGTAGTTAGTCAAGCGAGATATATCATGAGCTATATTGGTGTCACCGAACCCTTTACGGGCGCCGACTCTGAGTGGAGGTGAGTGCGGTGACGACCACACACACATCCGGCACGACCGATGTCCTGGATGCGCTCGCGCGCTTCCGGGCCGCGGACGCGCAGATGCATCAGCGCGTCCGGGCCAACGCCGCACTGGGCGAGAACGAACTGCGCATCCTCCAGTACGTCCTCGCCTGCGACCGCGACGGCCTGGACGTCAAACCGAGCGAGATCTCCCGCCACCTCGGCATCAGCTCGGCATCCACGACCGCCTTGCTGGACCGCCTGGAGCGCCTCGGCAGTGTGCAGCGCGTGAACCACCCCACCGACCGTCGCAGCATCCTCATCGCGCCGACCGAACGGGCCGCGGCGGAGGTCGCCGACCTCGTCGACGCCTTCGAGAACCGCGTGGCCGCGGCCATCCGCAGGCTCGACCCGTCGGGGCGGGCCGCCGTGCTGAGCTTCCTGGACGCCGCGACCGGCGCCGCCGACGAGATCGCCGGATCGGTCGTCTCGCGCGACTACGCGTCGATGTGATCCACGGCCACGCGCATCGCATCCAGGAACCGGATGACGGTGTCGCGCTGGTCCTCGTCCATCTCGCGCACGACCGCCATCATGCGCTCGTGCATCGCCGACAGGGTGTGACGCACCTCGAGGTCTGACTTCTCGCTCGACGCGATCAGCACACTGCGCCGGTCCCCCGGGTTCGGCGTGCGCGTGATGTGCCCCGACCTCTCCAGGCGATCCAGCAGCGCCGTCGTGGATGCCGAGGTGATGCCGAGATATCTGCTCAGCGTCACGGGGGTCACCGGCTCGCCCCGCAGTCGCGCCCGGGCGAGGAAGCGCAGGACGAGCAGCTCGTTCTCGCCCATGTCCATCGACTGCTGCGTCCGTCGCCGCATCGCGACCTCGGCCGCCCGGTAGGAGCGCATGGCCTCCATGACCGACGTCGACCGCGCATCGTCGTCCGCGTACCAGTAGGACGCGGGCTGATCGGGCGTCGTGCTCATCGCATCATTGTGCCCCACGCGCGCCGCGCCGTCCCAGAACGGCGCCGACGGTGGACATTCGGCGGCGCAGGCGCTATGTTCCTGATCGGGTTACTGATTGATAACCGAAATGAGGATGCCGTGTCGACGACGACCACGGACGGCTACCGCGCCCTCGTCGCGGAGCTGCGGGCGAAGCGGGAGGCCGCGGCCCTCGGCGGCCCCGAACCGTCGCGGCGCCGGCACACCGCGCGCGGCAAGCTGCTGGCGCGCGACCGGATCGATCTGCTGCTCGACCGCGGCAGCCCCTTCCTCGAGCTCGCCCCTCTCGCCGCCGACGGCCTCTACGACGGCGAGGCGCCCGCGGCCGGGGTCGTCGCGGGGATCGGGCTCGTGCACGGTCGGCACGTCATGGTCGTCGCCAACGACGCGACCGTCAAGGGCGGCACGTACTACCCGATGACCGTGAAGAAGCACCTGCGCGCGCAGGAGGTCGCCGCGGAGAACCGCCTGCCGTGCATCTGCCTCGTCGACTCGGGCGGCGCCTTCCTCCCCCTCCAGGACGAGGTGTTCCCCGACCGCGACCACTTCGGACGCATCTTCTACAACCAGGCCCGGATGTCGCGGGACGGCATCGCGCAGATCGCGGCCGTCCTGGGCTCCTCGACCGCCGGCGGCGCGTACGTCCCGGCGATGAGCGATCAGACCGTGATCGTCCGCGATCAGGGGACGATCTTCCTCGGCGGCCCGCCGCTCGTGAAGGCCGCGACCGGCGAGGTGGTCAGCGCCGAAGAGCTCGGCGGCGGCGTCACGCACTCGCGCATCTCCGGCGTCACCGACCACCTGGCCGCCGACGACGCGGACGCGCTGCGCATCGTCCGCGAGATCGTCGCGACGGTGCCCGAGCCGGCACCGCTGCCGTATCGGCTCGGGCCCGCGGACCCGCCGCTGCACGACCCGGACTCGCTGTACGACGTCGTCCCGGTCGAGCTGACCACGCCCTACGACGCCCGCGAGATCATCGTCCGCCTCGTCGACGGCAGTCGCTTCAGCGAGTTCAAGCGCGAGTACGGCGAGACGCTCGTCACCGGCTTCGCGCACCTCCACGGCCACCCCGTCGGCATCGTCGCGAACAACGGCGTGCTCTTCGGCGAGTCGGCGCTCAAGGGCGCGCACTTCGTCGAGCTGTGCGACCAGCGCGGCATCCCGCTGCTGTTCCTGCAGAACATCACGGGCTTCATGGTCGGCCGCGAGTACGAGCACGGCGGCATCGCGAAGCACGGCGCGAAGATGGTCAACGCCGTCGCGTGCGCGCGGGTGCCCAAGCTCACGGTCGTCGTGGGCGGCTCGTTCGGCGCCGGCACCTACTCGATGTGCGGGCGCGCCTACTCGCCCCGGTTCCTCTGGCTCTGGCCCGGCGCGCGGGTGTCGGTCATGGGCGGGCCGCAGGCGGCGTCCGTCCTGTCCACGGTGCGCGGCGAGCAGCTCGACGCCGCCGGCACCCCCTGGACCACCGCCGAGAAGGAGGCGTTCGAGGCGCCGATCCGTGCGCAGTACGAGCACCAGGGCAGCCCCTACTACTCCACCGCGCGTCTCTGGGACGACGGGGTGATCGAGCCCGCGCAGACCCGCGACGTGCTGGGGCTCGCCCTCGACGTCGTCGCCCGCGCCCCGATGCCCGACGCCGGCTACGGCGTCTTCCGGATGTGATCGCATGAGCGCCCTCCGCACCGTCCTCATCGCCAACCGCGGCGAGATCGCCGTCCGCATCATCCGGACACTGCGCACGCTCGGCATCCGCTCGGTCGCCGTCTACAGCGACGCCGACGCCGACGCGCTCCACGTGCGCCTGGCCGACGAGGCGGTGCGGCTGGGGCCCGCCGCCGCCGCGCAGAGCTACCTGTCGATCGAACGCGTGGTGGATGCCGCGCTCGCCACCGGTGCCGAGGCGATCCATCCGGGGTTCGGCTTCCTCGCCGAGAACGCCGCCTTCGCACGGGCCTGCGCCGACGCGGGCCTCGTCTTCATCGGCCCGTCGCCCGAGGCGATCGAGGTCATGGGCGACAAGATCTCCGCCAAACGCACCGTCGCCGCGTGCGGCGTGCCCACCGTCCCCGGCATCGCCCGCGCGGGCCTCACCGACGCGGAGCTGATCGCGGGGGCGGCGGAGGTCGGCTTCCCGGTGCTGATCAAGCCGTCCGCGGGCGGCGGCGGCAAGGGCATGCACGTCGTCACGGAGGCGGCAGGGCTTCCGGCCGCGGTCGCCGCCGCCCGCCGGGAGGCCGCGGCATCCTTCGGCGACGACACGCTGTTCCTGGAGCGCTACGTCACCGCACCGCGCCACATCGAGGTGCAGATCCTCGCCGATGCGCACGGCACGGTGGTGCACCTCGGCGAGCGCGAGTGCTCGCTGCAACGGCGCCACCAGAAGGTCGTCGAGGAGGCGCCCTCCCCCCTGCTCGACGCCGCGACCCGCGCGCGCATCGGCGCGGCCGCGTGCGAGACGGCGAGGAGCGTCGGCTACATCGGGGCGGGCACGGTCGAGTTCATCGTGCCGGGCGACCGGCCCGACACGTTCTTCTTCATGGAGATGAACACCCGTCTGCAGGTGGAGCATCCCGTCACCGAGATGGTCACGGGCCGCGACCTCGTCGAGCTGCAGCTGCGGATCGCCGCCGGGGAGCCGCTGCCGTTCGCCCAAGAGGACGTGCGCCTGGACGGGCACGCGATCGAGGTGCGCGTCTACGCGGAAGACCCGCGCGCCGGGTTCCTGCCCACCGGCGGTCCGGTCACGCGCGTCGTCCACCCGTCGGGGGCCGGGGTGCGGGTCGACACGGCGCTCGAGGACGGCCTCGTCGTCTCGACCGACTACGACCCGATGCTGGCGAAGCTCATCGCGTGGGGCCCCGACCGGGAGGAGGCGCGCCGGCGCCTCGTGCGCGCGATCGACGGGACGGCGATCTTCGGCTTCGAGACGAACCTCACGTTCCTCCGCCTGCTGCTGGAGCGCCCCGAGGTGGTCTCCGGCGCGCTCGACACCGGCCTGATCGCCCGCGTCTTCGACGAACTGCCCTTCCCCGACGTCACGGAGCGCACCTTCGCGGAGGCGGCGCTCGTGATGCACGCGGCGTCGGCGACCCGGGTCCCCGACGCGACCGTGAGCGGCCCCTGGAGCCGCGCCGACGGCTGGCGTCTCGGCGCGGCGGCGGCCCCGAGCGTGTACGACCTCGTGTCCGCCGACGCCGAGGCCCGCGTGCGGGTGTGGTCCACGCCGCTGCGCGTCGCCGTCGGCGATGCGGCGCCGGTCGCGGCATCCGTGCGGCGGCATGGCGCGGACGGCGGGTCGGCCACGGTCGTCATCGACGGTCGCGGCCGCACCTTCCCGGTCGCTGCCGCCCCCGCGGGGCTGTGGCTGCGCAGCGACGCCGGGGCCGTCCTCGTCTCCGAGCGCACGATCGACGACGCCGCGGACGACCGCGCGGACGCGTCGCCGACGATCGCCTCCCCCCTGCCGGGGACCGTCGTGATGGTGGCCGCGCAGGACGGCGCGCGGGTGCGCGCGGGAGAGCCGGTCGTCGCCGTGGAGGCGATGAAGATGGAGCACGTGCTGCGGGCCGGCGTCGACGGCATCCTCCGCCTGCGCGTCGCGGTCGGCGACCAGGTGGTGCGCGGCGGCGTGGTCGCCGCGATCGAGCCCGCGGACGAGGACGGGCACGAGGACGAGGAGGGGACGACGTGAGCGAGGTCATCCGGCAGCGGGGACTGTACTTCGAGGAGTTCATCGAGGGGGCGCTCTACGTGCACGCCCCGGGGCGCACCGTGACGGAGACCGACAACGTGCTGTTCACGACGCTCACCATGAACACGCAGTCGCTGCACCTGGATGCCGCGTGGGCGGCCGGCACGGAGTTCGGCGAGCGGCTCGTCAACAGCATGTTCACGCTCTCGACGATGGTCGGCCTCTCGGTCGCGCAGCTGACCCAGGGCACGATCGTGGCGAACCTGGGATTCGGGGAGGTGCGCTTCCCGGCTCCCGTGCGTCACGGCGACACGCTGTACGCCGAGACGCTCGTCGTCGGCACGCGGCGGTCCGCCTCACGTCCCGGTCAGGGCGTCGTCGAGCTCGCCCACACGATGCGCAACCAGCGCGGCGAGGTCGTGGCGACCGCGACCCGCAGCGTGCTCATGCGGTGCGCACCGACCGAGGAGGGGTGAGCTCAGGCCTCGTCCCGCAGCGCACGCCGCGCCATCCCGGCGAGGATCCGTGCCGCGTCGTCCCCGCTCGCCCCCGCACTGTGCGGCGTCGAGTTGAGCAGGCCGAAGACGCCGAGCAGGCGGGTCTCGCGTTCGGGCGCGCTCAGGGCCGGCGCGGCGGTGGCGAGCACGACGTCCCACTCGGCGACGTACGCGCGCTGCAGCCGCCGCACCCGGTGGTTGGTGTCGGAGTCGAGACCGGCGAGCTCGCGATCCTGGATGCGGATGATGTCGGGCGCCGCCGTCGCGAAGCCGATGTGGAAGGCGATGAGCTCGTCGAGCACGGCTCCCGCGGCGACGGCGTCGGACGGACCTGTGCCCGCGACGATCTCGCGGCCGCCCTGCAGCAGCCGCTCGCTGGCGTCGACCAGGAGCTCGGCGAGGATCGCGTCCTTGCTCGGGAAGTGCTTGTACAGCGCCGGGCCGCTCATCCCCACCGCCTCGCCGATCTCGACGGTGGTGACGGCGGCGAAGCCGCGACGGGCGAACAGCGCCGCCGCCTCCACGAGCAGTCGCGCGCGCCGGTCGGCCTTCTGCGAGCTGCGCCAGGTGGTCACGGTGCCAGCGTACCGACGCGGCTCACTGGTGCGCCCCGAACCGGTGGTCCGGGTCGAGACGCTCGCCGAGGACGGCCGTGATCCGCGCCAGGTGGGCGAGGTCGTCCGCGGAGAGCGCGTCGACCACGAGCGAGCGGGCCGTCGCGATGTGGCCGGGGGTGGCCCGGATGAGCTCCCGGCGCCCCGCGCCGGTCAGGGTCACCCGGCTCACCCGACGGTCGGTGGGGCACCCGCTCTTGAGCACGAGACCCCGCGTCTGCAGACGCGAGCACACGTGGGACAGCCGCGACAGCGTGGCGTTGGTCGCCTCGGCGACCTCGCTCATGGTGGCCGTGGCCTCCGGCATGCGCCGGAGGAAGGTCATCACCCCGAACTCGTAGTGCGTCAGGGCGGAGTCGCGCTGCAGCTGCGAGTCGAGCGCGCTGGGCAGCAGGTCGCACACGCGGATGAGCCCGAGCCAGGCCTCTGCTTCGGCGGTGGTCATGCGCGGAACGGGATACACCATGATCCTCAGGCCGCGGGGACGTCGATCGTGTGACCGGTGTGGTCCCGCTTGGCACGCAGGTAGCGCGCGTTCGCGTCCGTCAGGTGCACGCCGGTGGCCACGGCATCCGCCACCTCGACGCCGAGCGCGCGCAGTTGCGCGACCTTGTCGGGGTTGTTCGTGAGCAGACGCAGCCGGTGGATGCCGACGGCGTGCAGCATCTGCGCGGCGGCGCTGTAGTCGCGCTCGTCCTCGCCGTGCCCGAGGGCCGTGTTGGCCTCGTAGGTGTCGAGCCCTTCGTCCTGCAGCGCGTAGGCGTCGAGCTTCGCGTAGAGCCCGATGCCGCGTCCCTCCTGCCGGAGGTAGAGGAGCGCTCCGCCGTCCTCGGAGAGCCGCTCGACGGCCTCGCGCAGCTGCGGTCCGCAGTCGCACCGCTCGGATCCGAAGACGTCGCCCGTGAGGCACTCGCTGTGCAGACGGACCAGCGGTGCGCTCTCCCGCGCGCGGGGCCTTCGCCCCTCGAAGCTCAGCAGCAGGTGCTCGGCGCCGTCCACCAGGGCGTGGAAGGTGTGCACGCGCGCCGTCGTCTCGTACCCATCGGAGAAGCGCAGCGGCACCGTCACCGCGGTGCGGACGGTCGCCGCCGGCAGCCCGCCGGCCGTGAGCGCCATCAGGCGCTCCCCTCGGGAAGCACGGTCAGCAGCGTCCCCCACGGATCGCGCAGGCGCACCCCGGCGCCGTCGTCCTGCACCGCGATGCCCGCGTGCCGCGCACGATCGGCGAGCGCGAGCACGTCGTCGCGCTCCGGCATCCGCAGCCGCACGTCGCCGAGTCCGAGCGACACGGCCCGCGGTCCGGCGCCCGCACTGTGCCACGTGTTCAGTCCGATGTGGTGGTGGTAGCCGCCCGCCGAGAGGAACAGCGCGGAGCCCACGTCGATCGACACGTCGAAGCCGAGCGTGTCGACGTAGAAGCGCCGGGCGGTGGGGATGTCGCCGACCTGCAGGTGGACGTGGCCGACGGTGGCCTCGTCGGCGGTCGTGCGGGCCGGGTCGAAGTGCTCGCGGAGGAAGGCGTTGGGGTCGATCGCGGTGTTGCGCGGCATCCATCCGGCGGGCTTGTCCTGCCAGACCTCGGTGGGCAGATCCCAGTACAGCTCGATGCCGTTGCCCTCGGGGTCGTGGAAGTAGAACGCGTTGCTGAAGGTGTGGTCGGTCGCGCCCTCGAAGGTGTCGCCGGCGCGGCGCGCCATCGACATCACGGCCGCCGACAGCGCCGCGCGATCGGGGAACGCGATCGCCGTGTGGTACAGGCCCGCACCGTGGCGGTCGAACGGCGGGAGCTCGGGGGCGTGCGTGAGCGCGACGATCGGGATGCCGTCACGGCCGAGGGTCGCCTGCGCGCCGGACTGGTCGAGGATCTCGAGCGAGACGGCATCGCGGTAGAACGCGGTCTGCGCGTCGAGGTCGCCCACGAGCAGCTCGACGGTGTCCA
This sequence comes from Microbacterium hominis NBRC 15708, assembly GCF_001592125.1. Lineage (GTDB taxonomy): Bacteria > Actinomycetota > Actinomycetes > Actinomycetales > Microbacteriaceae > Microbacterium > Microbacterium hominis. The sequence goes on along the minus strand of NZ_BCWI01000020.1, from coordinate 39,555 downwards.
TCCGCGTGGCGTCGGCGGCGGCACCCGCGGTGTGCACCGGCGCGGGCCGCCAGTCCAGGGTCGCGGCCTTCATGCCGGCGCCCCGCCACCGACGACGGACAAGGAGACGATGAGCACGAGCGGTCCTTTCGGTGGGCCGTCGGCGACTCCGAGCGGCGATGGTTGATGCAACAACAAAGTGCGTTCCGCATTCCCCGCGCCGTGAATCCGTGAAATTTGCACTGTCGCCCCAAGAGTGCAAACATGCACTCTGTGACTGAGAGTGCAAACGGATCCCGCGGGAGACGCATCGCCGAGACAGCGGCCGCGCTGCGCACCGCCGCACGACGGCTGACCGCCGCGCACGGACTCAACGGGTTCACGATCGACCAGCTGTGCGCCGACGTCGGGGTCTCACGCCGGACGTTCTTCAACTACTTCGCATCGAAGGAGAACGCCGTGCTCGGGCTCACGCTGCGCGCGCATCTCGAGGAGCTCGACGAGCGGTTCGTGCACGGCGACGGCGACCTGCTCGACGATTACCTGCACCTGCACGCCGCCCGCTGGGCGCTGATGGGCCACACCCGGACGGAGGCCGAGGAGGTCGGACGCCTGCTCGCGGACGAGCCGCGCCTGCACGCCCAGCTGATGTCGATCATGGCGGATGCCGAGGTCAACGACATCGCGCTGGTGCGCAGCCGCCCCGACGCGCCGACCGACCCGCTCGTCGTCGACATGCTCGTGCGGATGATCAATCCGCTCCTGCGGTCCGCGATCGCGGCGTTCTTCGACGAGGAGCACCCCGACTTCCTCACCCTCCTGCGCCGCCGCGCCGACGCGGGCCGCGCCGCCCTCTCCCCGACCTCGCCGAAGGAATGACCATGTCCGCCGCCGCCTCGCCGTCCGCCTCCCCCCTGCTGCTCACCCCGCGGCGCGTCTGGATCATCTTCGGCGCGCTCATCGCCGGGATGCTCCTGTCGAGTCTGGACCAGACGATCGTCTCGACGGCCATGCCCACGATCGTCGGCCAGCTGGGCGGAGTCGAGCACCAGGTGTGGATCACCACCGCCTACCTGCTCGCGACCACGATCGTCATGCCCGTCTACGGCAAGTTCGGCGACGTGCTCGGCCGGCGCCGCTTGTTCCTCATCGCGATCGCGCTGTTCACCCTGGCCTCGGTCGGCTGCGCGCTGGCGAGCGACTTCTGGATGTTCGTGTTCTTCCGCGCCGTGCAGGGGCTGGGCGGCGGCGGCCTGATGATCCTGTCGCAGGCGATCATCGCCGACATCGTCCCCGCCTCGGAGCGCGGCAAGTACCTCGGCCCGCTCGGCGCCGTCTTCGGCCTCTCCGCGATCGCCGGCCCCCTGCTGGGCGGGTTCTTCGTGGACCACCTGACCTGGCAGTGGGCGTTCTACATCAACATCCCCGTCGGCATCGCGGCGTTCGTCATCGCCCTGTTCGCGCTGACGCTGCCCGACAAGCGCGCGACCCGCCGGATCGACCTCCTCGGCATCGTGCTGCTGTCGATCGCGACGACCTGCCTCATCTTCTTCACCGACTTCGGCGGCGACACCGACTTCGGCTGGACCTCGCCCGCCACCTGGGCGTGGGGCCTGGGGCTGCTCGTCGCGGCGGGCGGCTTCGTCCTCGTCGAGTCCCGCGCCGAGGACCCCATCATCCCGCTCCACCTGTTCCGCAACCCGGTGTTCCTCAACGCGACGGCGATCGGACTGACGCTCGGCATCGGGATGTTCGCGGCGATCGGGTTCGTGCCCACGTTCCTGCAGATGTCCTCCGGCACCTCGGCGGCCGAGTCGGGGCTGCTGATGGTGCCCATGATGGCGGGACTGATGGGCACCTCCATCGCCTCCGGCATCCTCATCAGCCGTTCGGGGCGCTACCGGATCTTCCCGATCGTGGGCACGCTGGTGACGGGCGCGTCGATGATCGCGATGACGACGCTCACCGCGGCGACGCCGATCTGGCTCATCTGCGTCTTCCTGTTCTTCTTCGGCGCGGGCCTGGGCCTGATCATCCAGGTCGTGGTCCTGGTCGTGCAGAACGCGGTGCCCGCCGCCGAGGTCGGCACCGCCACCAGCACCAACAACTACTTCCGCGAGGTGGGCGCCGCCCTCGGCACCGCGGTGTTCGGCACCCTCTTCACGACGCGGCTCACCGACAACCTCCGGGACGTCTTCTCCTCCGCGGGGGCCAGCGCGTCGGAGTCGGCGGCGGCCACCGCGAACCTCGACCCGCAGACGCTCGCGACCCTTCCCCCGGAGGTGCGCGACGGGATCGTGAACGCCTACGCGGACGCGCTCGCGCCGGTGTTCTGGTACCTCGTCCCCTTCATCGCGCTCGCCTTCGTGCTGGCGCTCACGCTGAAGCAGATCCCCCTCTCCGACGTCGCCGGTCTCGTCGCGCGCGGCGAGGCGATCGGCGGCGCCGAGGCCGAGGAGCGCGAGCGGGAGCAGCGCGCCGCCGCCGGCACCGGCGCCCCGGCGACCGGTGACGATCAGGACCCGGGCGCGACCAGCCCGCTCTCGTAGGCGGCGATGACCAGCTGGGCGCGGTCGTGCGCGCCCAGCTTGGTCATCACGCGCTTGAGGTGGGTCTTGGCGGTGTGCGGCGAGATGAACAGCTCGGCCGCGATCGCGTCGTTGGAGCGGCCGCGGGCCACGAGCACGAGGATCTCCCGCTCGCGGTCGGTCAGCGGCGCGAGCGAGCGGGGCGCCGCGACCGGGGCCGTCGAGCGCACGAACCTGCCGATGAGCGCGCGGGTGGCCGCCGGCGAGAGCAGCTCATCGCCGGCGTGGACCGCGCGGACGGCGCGACCGATCTCCTCCGGCTCGGCGCCTTTGCCCACGAAGCCGCTCGCTCCCGCGCGCAGCGCCGCGACGACGTACTCGTCCTCCTCGAACGTGGTGAGGATGAGCACGCGCGTGTCGGCGAGGGCGGGGTCGCGGCAGATCAGGGTGGTCGCCTCGATGCCGTCCATGCGCGGCATCCGGATGTCCATGACGACCACGTCCGGCCGTCGCCGGCGCACCTCCTCGACGGCGCTCTCGCCGTCCGTCGCCTCCGCGACCACCGTGATGTCCGGCTCGCCGTCGAGGAGGTCGCGCACGGCGGTGCGGATGAGCGCCTGATCGTCGACCACGACCACGGCGATCACGAGGCGACCACCGCATCGATCGGCAGCCGCGCCGCGAGCCGGAAGCCGCCCGGCGCGCGCCCCGACTCGAGCCGGCCCCGCACGGACCCGACGCGCTCCTTCAGCCCCAGCAGGCCGAACCCGGATGCCGGGCCCGACTCGACCGGCAGGCTGCGGTCGACGGGGTTCGTGACCACGACCTCGAGCGCGTCGTCCTCGAGCCGCAGGAGGACGTGCGCCCGCGCGCCGGCCCCGTGCTTGAGCGCATTGGTGAGCCCCTCCTGGATCACCCGGTACGCGACGATGTCGACCGCCAGCGGAAGCGGGGTGTCGGCGAGGTCGCCGCGTTCGTCGCGCAGCACCACGTCGAGACCGGCGACCCGCACCGACTCCACGAGCTCCGGCAGCCGGGCCAGCCCCGGCTGCTCCCGCAGCGCGGTCGTCTCATCCGCGCGCAGCACGCTGAGCATGCCGCCGATCTGGCTGAGCACGTCGCGGGACGCCGTGCGGATCGTCGAGAGCGCCTCCCGCGCCCGCTCCGGGCGGGAGTCGAGCGCCGCCGAGGCCACCCCCGCATTGAGGCTGATCACGGAGATCTGGTGGGCGACCGCGTCGTGCAGATCGCGCGCGATGCGCAGCCGCTCCTCCGTGACGCGCCGACGGGCCTCGGCGTCGCGGGTCTGCTCCGCGCGGCGGGCGCGGTCGACGACGGCCGTGAGGTACGCGCGGCGCGAGCGGACCCCGTCGCCGACCGCGGCCGCGAGCGCCAGGGCGAGCCCGATCTGCAGGAACCGCGTGTCGGCTCTCGTCGCGACGGTGACCCCGATGCCCACGCCCACCACGACGGCGACCACGATCGCGGCCGCTGCGACGGCGGTGCGACGGGAGGTGTCGCGGGCGACGATGAACATCGCCACCAGCGCCGCGAGCGCCGCCCCGGGAGAGTTCGTGCCGCACACCAGCGCGGCGACGTAGGCGGCCGCGCAGAGCGCGAGCGTCACCACCGGCCAGCGCCGCCGCAGCAGCAGCGCCGGGGCGGGCAGGAGGACGAGGACGAGGACGAGCGGAGTCGACGGCCGCAGCTCCGCCATCGGCAGGGGGAGCAGGGCGGGGAGGACGATGAGCACGACCAGGACGACGTCCGCCGCCCACGCCGGGCCCACGGGGTGGGGCGGCGGGAAGGTGTCGTCCGGTGAGCTCACGACTCCAGTCTGACGCCCCGGGCACCGCAACGGATCGCCCCGGCGAGGGATCCCGGCATCCCCCGCCTGGGGTACGCATCTGCCGCAGCGACGGGATGCCGCCGCGCCCGCCGACGGGAAGGCTGGTCGTCATGACATCCGATGCGGCGCCGTCCGCGCCCCCGCCCCTGCTCTCCGTCCACGACCTGCACAAGTCCTACGGCCGCGGCTCCGCGCGTTTCGACGCTCTCCGCGGCGTCAGCCTCGACATCCGGCGGGGAGAGAGCATCGCGATCGTCGGCAAGAGCGGTTCGGGCAAGTCCACGCTCATGCACCTGCTCGCGCTCATGGACGCCCCCACCAGCGGGCGGGTGCTGCTCGACGGCGTGGATGCCGACACCCTCCGCGGCCGCCGCCTGAACCGCACCCGCAACAAGACGTTCGGGTTCGTCTTCCAGCAGTTCTTCCTGACCTCCAGCGCCTCGGTGTTCGACAACGTCGTGCTGCCGCTGAAGATCGCGGGGGTGAGCCGCGCGGAGCGCCGCCGCCGCGGCATGGCCGCCCTCGCCGAGCTCGACATGGCCGACAAGGCGCGCAACAAGGCGACCGCGCTGTCGGGCGGGCAGAAGCAGCGCGCCGTCATCGCGCGTGCGCTCGTGAACGATCCCGACGTGATCTTCGCCGACGAGCCCACCGGCAACCTCGACTCGGCGACGGGAGCGGTGGTCGAGGACATCCTCTTCCGCCTCAACCGCGAGCACGGCATCACGCTGATCGTCGTCACCCACGACGAGGAGCTCGCGGCGCGCTGCGACCGCCGCGTCCAGATCCGCGACGGCGTGCTCGTCCCCGACGAGAGGAGCGCCGCATGAAGACCGCCGATCTGCTGACCACCGCCGTCGGCAACACGTTCCGCTCGAAGACTCGCACGATCCTCACCATCCTCGCGATCTTCGTCGGCGCCTTCACCCTCACCATCACGAACGGGCTGGGCACGGGCATCAACCGGTTCATCGACAGCACGGTCGCCTCCTTCGGCGCCTCCGACGTGCTGACGGTGACCAAGACCGTCGCGGCGACCGGCGGCGGCCCGCAGGAGTACGACCCCGACGCCGTCGCGTCGAGCCAGCCCGGAGCCCCCGGCGGCGGCACGGCGTCGGTGACGGCGCTCACGCCCGACGACATCGCCGCGATCACCGCCACCGACGGCATCCTGAAGGTGGAGCCGGTGCGCACCGTGACGGCGGACTACATCCAGTACGCGGACGGTCCCCGCTACGTCGCGAGCGTCGGGACGCTCGTCGCCGGTCAGACCCTGCAGCTGGCCGCCGGAGCCGCACCCGACGACGCCGACGGCACGCCGCAGGTCGCCATCCCGCTCGCCCTCGTGGAGCCGCTCGGCTTCGCCGACGCGGAGGATGCCGTGGGCAAGACGGCCACGATCGCCGTCACCGACCCCCTGCGCGCGCAGCACACCGTCACCGCCCGGATCACCGGGGTCACCGAGGCGGCCTTCGCCGCCGGCACCTCCGTCACGCCGAACACCGCCCTCACCGATGCGATGTTCGCGCTGCAGAACGACGGCGTGCCCCAGGACCAGCTGGACCGCTTCGCGAGCGCCGACGCCTGGGTGTCCGCCGACGCGACGCCGGCGCAGCTCGACGACGTCAAGGCCGCGCTGTCGGCGCAGGGGTACACCGCCACGACCGTCGCCGATCAGCTCGGCACCTTCACCGCCGTCATCAACGGCATCGTGCTCGTGCTGAACGCGTTCGCGGTCATCGCGCTGCTGGCGGCGAGCTTCGGCATCGTCAACACCCTGCTGATGTCGGTGCAGGAGCGCACCCGGGAGATCGGGCTCATGAAGGCGATGGGCATGGGCAGCGGCCGCGTCTTCACGCTGTTCAGCCTCGAGGCGGTGGTCATCGGCTTCCTCGGCAGCGCGATCGGCGCGCTGGTCGCGATCGTCGTCGGCACGGCGGTGAGCGCCCAGCTCGCGACGAGCCTGTTCTCCGACCTGCCGGGCCTCGAGCTGATCGCCTTCGACCCGGTCTCCATCCTGGTCACGACGCTGATCGTGATGGGCATCGCGTTCCTGGCCGGCACGCTGCCGGCCGCGCGGGCCGCGCGGGCCGACCCGGTCGAGTCGCTGCGCTACGAGTGACGGCGCGGGGCGCTACGCCTCCCGGGTGACGGTGACCTTGACGTGAAGGTTGCTCTTGAACGGGCCGGCGTAGACGCCCCGCAGCGGCGGGACGTCGTTGTAGTCGCGGCCGCGGCCGACGAGCACGTGGCGGTCGCCGATCTCCACGTTGTTGGTCGGGTCGAAGCCCTGCCAGCCGCCGGAGAACCATTCGACCCACGCGTGCGACTCGCCCGTCGTGGGCGCTCCGACCTCGGCGTCCGGGTCGGGGTGCAGGTAGCCGGAGACGTACCGGGCGGGGATGCCGACCGCGCGCAGGGCGCCCAGCGTGATGTGGGTGATGTCCTGGCAGACGCCCTTGCGCTCGGCCCAGGCCTCGGCCCCCGTCGAGTGCACGCCGGTGATGCCGTGCATGTACTCCATCGCGTCGCCGATCGCCGTGGCGATCTCCACCGCCGCGCGGGCCGGCTCGGCGTGCCGGCCCGCGATCGAGCGGGCCAGCTCCACCACGTCGGGGTGCGGCGCGGTGCGCACGGACTGGCCGAGCATCTCGACCGTGCCGATGGAGCGGGCGCTCTCGGCGGCCAGGCGCTCCCAACTCAGTTCGGGGAACTCCAGCGGACGCGGCCGGACCTCCACGAGCGAGCGCGCCGTGATCTCGAGGTCGCGGTGGCCCGCGAGCACGTCGAACGCGGCGACGCGCGTCCCGAAGTAGTCGAGGTAGTAGTTGACGCTCGTCGACGGGTCGATGTCGAGCTGGGAGCTCAGCACGAACTGGCTGTCCGTGGAGATCGGCAGCATCCGCGCCTCGTTGTAGGAGGCGCCCACCTCCCCCTGGTACGCGAAGCCGGTGGTGTGCTCGATCCGCAGGCGCATCATGAGGTCTCTCCGATCCAGCTCGGCTCGGCGTGTGTCGGGAAGAACCGCCCGCGGATGGCCTCCGACGCCTCTCGGGTGACCTTCTGGACCCGCTCCATGTGGTCGGGCAGCTCGCTGAGGATCTCGCCGATGGGACGGTACTCCAGGTCGTTGCGGATGCGGCCGAGCGCGCGCAGCACCGTGTTCGAGTGGCCGACGCGGTCGGCGACGGGGTCGATGGCGCGCATGCACGCCTCGGCCTGCGCGATCGAGTAGATGATCGAGCGCGGGAACAGACGGTCCAGGAGCAGGAACTCCGCCGCGTTCGACGCGCTCGGCATCCCGCGATACGTGCGCAGGTACGCCTCGTACGCGCCGCACGAGCGCAGGATCGTCGTCCAGGACGGCCCCGAGGCCTCGGTCAGCGCACGCGTGGCGAGCAGCCGCGCCGTCATGTCGGTGCGCTCGATCGAGCGGCCGAGCGTGAGGAACTGCCAGGCCTCGTCGCGGCTCGTGGACGAGTCGGTGATCCCGACGGCGAGCGCGGAGCGCTCGCGCACCCACTGGAAGAACTCGTGCACCTTCTCGTTGTGCAGCCGCCGCGGCATCCGCGAGTTGGTGGTGTTGAGCGTCTCCCACAGCTCCGTCGACACGATCTCGCGGGCGCGGCGCGCGTTCTCGCGCGCCGCCTGCACGGCGTAGGCGATGCTCGACGGGTTGGCACGGTCGACGGCGAGGCTCGTGAGCACGTCGGAGCGGGTGACCTCGGTTCCCGCCGGCGGCGGCACGGAGCCCATGACGCCCATGAGCGAACGGCAGGCCGTGTCCTCGTCGATCCAGGGATCCTCCAGCAGCAGCTGCAGGTGCACGTCGAGGATGCGGGCGGTCCCGTCGCTGCGCTCGATGTACCGTCCGATCCAGAACAGGCTCTCCGCGATGCGACTCAGCATCCGTGCTCACCCCCGACGGGACGGGAGGCCTGCTGTTGCTGCTGCTCCTGCTGCTCGCGCGTGGTGCGGGGGCGATCCTGCGGCGAATGGGACTGCTGCCCCTGCGCGTCGTAGATGATCGGGATCGCCTCGGTCACCGACGCCTGGTCCGCGACCAGCCCGGCGAGGCCCCCGGAGGTCTGCACGGCGTAGTCGCCGCGGCGGGGCGCCTCCCCGCCGACCACCCACGTGTCCTTCGAGCCGCCGCCCTGCGACGAGTTGACCACGAGCTGGCCCTCCGGCAGCGCGACCCGGGTGAGCCCGCCGGGGAGCACCCAGACCTCGTCGCCGTTGTTGACGGCGAACGGGCGGAGGTCGGCGTGACGGGGCCGCATGCCGTCCTCGACGAGCGTGGGGATGGTGGAGAGCATCACGACGGGCTGCGCGATCCAGCCGCGCGGATCGCGGATCAGCTTCTTGCGGAGCTTCTCCAGCTCGGCCGGCGACGCGTCGGGCCCGACGACCAGTCCCTTGCCGCCGGAGCCGTCGACGGGCTTCACGACGAGCTCGTCGAGCCGGTCGAGCACCTCCTCCAGCGCCTCGGGCTCCTCCAGCCGCCACGTGTCGACGTTCTTGAGGATCGGCTCCTCGGCCAGGTAGTAGCGGATGAGGTCGGGCACGTACGTGTACAGCAGCTTGTCGTCGGCGACGCCGTTGCCGACCGCGTTGGCGATCGTGACGTTGCCCAGGCGCGCGGCCAGCATGAGGCCGGGAGCTCCCAGCATCGAGTCGGCGCGGAACTGCAGCGGGTCGAGGAAGTCGTCGTCGACGCGGCGGTAGATCACGTCGACGCGGCGCGGTCCCCGCGTCGTGCGCATGAACACCTTGCCGCCGACGCACTGCAGGTCGCGACCCTCGACGAGCTCGACGCCCATGAGGCGCGCGAGCAGCGTGTGCTCGAAGTAGGCGGAGTTGTAGACGCCGGGGGTGAGCACGACGACATTGGGGTCCTCGATGCCGGGCGGGGCCGACGCGCGCAGGGCCTGCAGCAGCTTGTTCGGGTAGTCGCCGACCGGGCGCACCCGCATGGAGACGAACAGCTCGGGCAGCGTCTGGGCCATGACCCGCCGGTTGGAGATGACGTAGCTGACGCCCGAGGGCACCCGCACGTTGTCCTCGAGCACGCGCATCTCGCCGTGCTCGTCGCGGATGAGGTCGATGCCGGCGACCTGGATGCGCACGCCGTTCGCGGAGTGGATGCCGGCGGCCTGGCGGTAGTAGTACTGGCTCGACGCGATCAGCGCCGCCGGCAGCACCCCGTCGCGCACGCAGTGCTGGTGACCGTACGCGTCGTCGAGGAACGCCTCGAGGGCGCGCACCCGCTGCTGGACGCCCTTCTCGATGTGCGACCACTCGTCGTACTCGATCACGCGCGGCACGGCATCCAGCGGGAAGGGCCGTTCCTCGCCCGCGAAGTCGAAGGTGACGCCCTGCGCCAGGTACGAGCTGGCGAGCGACTCGGTGCGCCCGCGCAGCTCTTCCTGCGTGAGTCTCGCGAGCGCCTGATGCAGCTCGCGGTACGCCGCGCGTGAGGTCGTCGGGGCGCCGGAGGACGCCGGCGCGGTGAACATCTCGTCGAAGGCGGGCACGCCCGAGACGGTCTTGCGTGGAGCCAGCGTCGAGCCGTATCCGTCGAACAGGTCACCCATGCCATGAGCCTAGTCCGGGCCGTGTTTCCTGAGTGTGACGATGGATGCCGCGGCATCCGCACCCTCATCGCGCCCCCGCGACTTAGGATCAGCGCATGCGCACGCGATCACGAGGTCGAGCCGCGCTCGCCGGCGCCGCCGCGGCGGCCTTCGGAGCGGGCCTCGCCGAGCTCACCGGCGCGATCGTCGGCGCCAGCCCGATCGCCGCCGTCGGCGGAGCGCTCATCGACCTCGCGCCGCCGTGGGGCAAAGACCTCGCGATCGCCCTGTTCGGCACCGGCGACAAGGCGGCCCTGGTCACCGCGGTCGCGATCGTGCTCCTGCTGCTCGGCGCCGCCGCGGGCCTGCTCGCCGTGCGCTCCCGCGGAGCCGCGCAGACGCTCGTGGTCGTGCTCGGTCTCCTCGGCGCCGGAGCGGCCGTCACCCGGGCGGATGCCGCGGCCCTCGCCGTCGTGCCGCCGGCGGTCGGCGCCGGGGCGACCCTCCTCGCTCTGAGCGCTCTCGTGACGCGCGCGATCGCCGCGGCCCCGCCCGCGACCGCATCGGACACGGATGCCGTGGGCCCGGGCGCCTCGCGCCGCACCTTCCTCCTGTGGACGGCCGGCGCGGCAGCGACCGGCGCGCTGGCCGCGGTCGGCGGATGGGCGCTGCAGACCGGTGCGCGCGCCGCCACCGCCGTCCGCGCCGCGATCACCCTGCCGCGGGCCGCCGCCGCGGCGACCGTGCCGGCGGGGGCCGACCTCGGCATCCCGGGATTGGCACCCGTCATCACCCCGAACGCCGGCTTCTACCGCATCGACACGGCGCTCGCGCTGCCGCAGATCGATCCGGCGACGTGGCGGCTGCGCATCCACGGCAAGGTCGACGAGGAGATCGAGCTGAGCTGGGACGAGCTGCTCGCACTCCCCCTCGAGGAGAGCGTCACGACGCTCACGTGCGTGTCGAACGAGGTCGGCGGCGACCTGATCGGCACCGCGCTGTGGCTCGGATACCCGATCCGTCACCTCCTCGCCCGCGCTGGCGTGCAGGCGGATGCCGACATGGTGCTCTCGACGTCGGCGGACGGGTTCACCGCGGGCACCCCGCTGGAGGCGCTGACCGACGAGCGCAACGCGATCCTCGCGGTCGGGATGAACGGCGAGCCGCTGCCGATCGCGCACGGCTTCCCCGTGCGGATGGTCGTGCCGGGCCTGTACGGCTACGTCTCCGCGACGAAGTGGGTCACCGACCTGGAGGTCACGCGGTTCTCCGACGCCCAGGGGTACTGGACGCCGCGCGGCTGGTCGGAGCGGGGACCGATCAAGCTCGCGAGCCGCATCGACGTGCCGCGCCGCGGCGGCACCGTCGCGGCGGGAGAGAGCGTGATCGCAGGCGTGGCCTGGCAGCAGCACGTCGGGGTGCGCGGCGTGCAGGTGCGCATCGACGACGGCGACTGGCAGGAGGCGACCCTCGCGACCGCGATCTCCGCGGACACCTGGGTGCAGTGGTCGCTGCCGTGGCAGGCGAGCCCCGGACAGCACACCATCACGGCGCGCGCGATCGGCCCCGACGGCGAACCGCAGACGCAGACGGCCGCCCCGCCAGCCCCCGACGGCGCGACCGGCTGGCCCCGCGTCGAGATCACCGTCGCCTGACGGCGGACCTCAGCCGGCGAGCACCAGCCGCAGCTGCTCGACTGCCCAGTCGAGCTCGGTGCCGCGCACGACGAGCGGGGGCGCGATGCGGATGGTCTGGCCGTGGGTGTCCTTCACGAGCACGCCGCGACCGCGCAGCTTCTCCGCCACCTCGCGTCCGGTCCCGTGCGCCGGGTCGATGTCGACGCCGGCCCAGAGCCCCGCGACGCGCGTGGCCGTGACGCCGTTGCCGATCAGCGGCTGCAACGCCTCCTCGAGGTGCGCGCCGAGGGCGAGCGCCCGGGTCTGGAACTCGCCGGACGCGAGCATCTCGACCACCTGCAGGCCGACGGCGGCGGCCAGGGGGTTGCCGCCGAAGGTCGAGCCGTGCTCGCCGGGACGGATGACCCCGAGGACGTCGCGGTCGGCGACGACGGCCGACACCGGGACGATGCCGCCGCCCAGCGCCTTGCCGAGCAGGTACACGTCGGGCACCACGTCTTCGCGGTCGCACGCGAACGTCGTGCCGACGCGGGCGAGGCCCGACTGGATCTCGTCGGCGATGAACAGCACGTTCTCGCGGTCGCACATCTCGCGGATCGCCCGCAGGTACCCGTCGGGAGGGATGACCACTCCCGCCTCGCCCTGGATCGGCTCCACGAGCACGGCCGCCGTCGTCTCGTCGATCGCGGCGGCGATGGCCGCGGCATCCCCGTACGGCACCCGGACGAACCCGGGGGTGAACGGCCCGAAGTCGGCGCGCGCCTGCTCGTCGTCGCTGAAGCCGACGATCGTCGTCGTGCGGCCGTGGAAGTTGCCGTCCGCCACGATGACGGTCGCGGCCCCGGCGGCGACGCCCTTCACGCGGTACGCCCACGCGCGGGCGACCTTGATCCCCGTCTCGACCGCCTCGGCGCCGGTGTTCATCGGGAGCACGAGGTCTTTGCCGCAGAGCGCGGCGAGCGCCTCCGCGAACGGTCCGAGCCGGTCGTTGTGGAACGCGCGGCTGGTGAGCGTCACCCGCCCCAGCTGTGCGCTCGCGGCGGCGACGAGGGCGGGGTGGCGGTGCCCGAAGTTGACCGCGGAGTACGCCGACAGCAGATCCAGGTAGCGTTTGCCCTCCACGTCGGTCACCCAGGCGCCTTCGCCCCGGGCGATGACGACGGGCAGCGGATGGTAGTTGTGGGCGACGTGCGCTTCCTCGGCGGCGATCAGGGTCGCGGTGACGTCGTCGGGCTCGGTGGTGGTGCTCATCGCTTTCCTCGCAGTTCGAGCGTGCAGCATTTGATGCCTCCGCCGCCGAGCAGGAGCTCCGACAGATCGATGGGGACCGGCACGTATCCCCGCTCGGCCAGGTGGGCGGCGAAACCGGTCGCGCGCGGCGAGACGAAGACGTGACGCCCGTCGGATGCCGCGTTGAGGCCGAACACCGCCCCGTCGGCGTCGTCGACGCGGATGGCGTCCGGGTAGCGGTCCTCCAGCACGCGCACCGACGGCTCGTCGAACGCGGAGGGCAGGTAGGCGATGTTCGCGGCATCCACCCCGCCGGGGCCCTCGACGGGGTCGAGCACGCAGATCGCGGTGTCGAGGTGGTAGAACCGCGGGTCGACGAGGCGCAGCGACACGACCTCGCGCCCGAAGACCTCCGCGACCTCGCGGTGGCTGTCGCCGGTGGAACGGAACCCGGTGCCGGCGAGGATCGTCTGCCCGACGAGCAGGAAGTCGCCCTCGCCCTCCTGCACCTCGACGGGCTCCACGACCTCGAGGCCGTGCGCCGCGAACCAGTCCATGAAGGGGCGCTCCTCGCCGCGGCGCTCGGCCACGCGGAAGCGCACCCCGAGGGCCCGTCCGTCGATGACGAACCCGCCATTGGCGGTGTAGACCATGTCGGGAAGCCCCGGCAGCGGGTCGATCAGCTCCACCTCGTGCCCCTGCGCCCGATACGCGTCGTAGAGCGTCTGCCACTGCGCGACGGCCTTCGCCGTGTCGGTGGGCAGGGCGGGCTCCATCCACGGGTTGATGCGGTAGCTCACCGTGAAGTGCTCGGGCCGGCACATCAGGTACCGGCGGTGCTGCGCGATCCGGTCGGGCATTCTCGCTCCTCGTTCCACGCCAGGTGTCCATTGTGCCAGACGGCCGTTCGGCGCCCCCGTTGCGGAGCGCATGCAGGTGAGTAGATTTCTTCTCATGGCCCGGCGAACGGGGGACGAGACGCGCGCGCTGCTGCTGCGCGTCGGGATGCAGATGCTGCTCGAGCGCGGCGTCTCCGCCGGCGTGCAGCACATCCGCCTGCAGGAGGTGCTGCGCCGCGCGGGGCTGACCACCGGCGCCGCCTACCGTCTCTGGGCCGATCAGAACGACTACCAGCGCGACCTCGCGGTGTCCATGGTGCGGCTGCGGCTGCGCACGAGCCCGACCGCGTACGCGCGTGAGGCGGTGGAGAAGCTCGTGGCGGAGGGCGCCGACGGCGACGATGTCATCCGTGCCGCCGCCGCGGCGCACGTGCAGAGCATCTCCATCGACGCCGACCGCCCCGACCACGCGCTCGACGCGCAGCAGTTCCTCGTGACGCTGGCGCTGCGGGCCACGGCGGAGACCTGGCCCGAGCTGAAGGAGGCGAGCCGCGAGCGTCACGACGGCTCGATCGCCGCGTTCGCGGAGTTCTACGTCTACCTCATGGAGGCGTACGGGCTGCGGATGCGCTCTCCTCTGACGGTCGAGGACTTCACGGCGGTGATGGCGGCGATGTCGGAGGGCTTCGCACTGCGGGCCGTCGAAGGCATCCCGCATCCGACGTTCGAGGTCGGTGCGGCGGAGGACATCCCCGAAGGCACGTGGACGCTGTTCGCGCTCGGCGTCCGGGCCCTCATCTCCGGGTTCATGACGCCGATCGAGGATGCCGGGCGCCCCGGCGCGCACTCCGGGAGCTCTGGGGTCGAGTGATCCCCCCGGCCCCAGAGCGACACTCCCCCCGGCGTGTCGGATGACGGCACGACCTGATGCATCCTCGAAGGACGATGTCGCCGTCCGGCGCTCCCCAGTTGCGCCATAGATATCGTCGCTCGCACGACCTTCCATCGCCAGAAAGATAAGTTGTTTCTCTTCCGGGTGGGACGGCGTGACTCAGCCGAGAACCTTCACGAGGATCTCGTCCGTCTCGGTGGCGGTGCGAGAGGCGCCCTGGGCATCCACGTACTCGTAGGTCACTGTCGAGAGCTCGCCCGTGGGGGCGTAGCCCAGCCGCCGATAGAGACGCCGCGCCTCGGGATTGTCCACGGCGACGCCCATGGCGATCCGGCGATGCCCGCGCTCGCGCGACCAGTTCTCCGCCGCGACGACGATCGCACTGCCGATGCCGCGGCCGCGGACGTCCGGCCGAACGTTCAGGTTCTTCAGCTCGATCCGCACCGTGCGGAGGCCGAGCTGTCCCGAGCCGACCGGCCGATCGCCCAGCCATGCGACCAGCAGGATGCTGTCGCCGAGGGACTGCAACCGCCACATCCCTCGGACGAATCCCTGGCCGGGCGGCTCGTCGGATTCGATGCGATCGACCTCGGACGCCGCGAGCGCGCGGACCTGCAGAGACGTCTCCGGCATGTGCGGCATCATGCCACGACCCCGGGCGGGACGTCCCGTCGGCACCTAGATCACGTCCTCGCTCCACCGGTCGGGGTTGCCGAAACGGTGCGCCGTGATCGAGATCGCCTGTTCGTGCAGGAACGGGAGCAGCTCGACCCGCCCCGCGGTCGTCACCTCGCCGTCGTACACGGCGAGGTCGGGGTCGCCGTCGGTCGCCGCGACGAGGACGCCGTGCGCGGCCGCGACCGAGCCCACCGGTCCGACGAACCGCACGCGCGGCCATCCGTCCTCCTCGCGCGTCGCCGCGAGGCGGGCGATCCACTCGTCGTCGGTCTCGACGTAGACCGCGACGTCGACGTCTCCGAGCGCGCGGCGCACCCCCGCGGGAAGCCCGACCGGAGCGCTGATCGTGATCTCGCCACCGGCGCGCACCCCTGCGACGACGACCCGGAGGAGCGCGTGCCACGCGGCATCCTTGGTGGCGCGGATCGCGACCGGCACGGGTCGGTAGCGGAAGAGGTTGCGCTCGATCACCAGGTGCGAGACGTCCTTGACGCGCCCGAACTCACGATCCCAGGCGACGGCGTCGGAGAGGGCGCCGCGGCGGAGCCACTCGAACGCCTCGTAGTCCAGTGACGGCTGGGCGGCCTCGATGAGCGCGGTGATGCGCGCGTCCAGACCCCGCAGGTGCAGCGTCGACGACGGGGGCCCGCCGGCCGAGGGACGCCAGGAGCCGAGCCCGATCAGGTAGTTCGGCCCGCCCGCCTTCGTGCCCGCTCCCACCGACGAGCGCTTCCACCCGCCGAAGGGCTGGCGCTGCACGATCGCCCCCGTGATGCCGCGGTTGACGTAGAGGTTCCCCGCCTCGACCTCGTCGAGCCACAGCTCGAGATCGGCGGGATCCTGCGTGTAGAGGCCCGCGGTCAGCCCGTAGGCGACGGCGTTCTGCAGCTCGATCGCCTCCGCGAGGGATGCCGCGTGCATGATCCCGAGGACCGGGCCGAAGAACTCCTCGAGATGCGTCCGCGACCCCGGGCGCACGCCCACGCGGATGCCGGGCCGCCACAGCCGTCCCGCGTGGACGGGGTCGGCCGCATCCACCGGCTCCGGTGCGACGAGCCAGCTCTCCCCCTCCTCCAGGGTGGTCAGCGCCCACTCGAGCTTGCCGCGCGGCACCTCGATCACCGGCCCCACCTCGCTGAGCGGGTCGGACGGGGGTCCCACCCGCAGCGAGCGCACGGCGTCGACCAGCTGGCGGGCGAAGCGCTCGGACCGGGCGACCGGACCGACCAGGATTGCGAGGGATGCCGCGGAGCACTTCTGTCCGGCGTGACCGAACGCGCTCTTCACGAGGTCGGCGGCGGCGAGGTCGAGGTCCGCCGACGGCATGACGATCATCGCGTTCTTCCCGCTCGTCTCGGCCAGCAGCGGCAGGTCGGGCCGCCACGACCGGAACAGCCGCGCCGTCTCCCACGATCCCGTGAGGATGACGCGGTCGACGTCGGGATGCGCGATCAGACGCTCACCGAGCTCCCCCTCGTCGAGGTCGACGAGCGCGAGGACGTCGCGGTCGATGCCGGCGCCCTCCAGGGCCTCCCACAGCGCCTCGGCGACGACCGCGGCGCACCGCCGGGCCTGCGGAGCGGGCTTGAAGACGACGCCCGACCCCGCCGCGAGCGCCGCGATCACCCCGCCCGAGGGGATCGCGACGGGGAAGTTCCACGGCGGCGCGACCACCGTCAGCGCCGCCGGGACGAAGACGGCTCCCGCGACCCGGTCGAGCTCGCGCGCCGTCGCGGCGTAGTAGTTCGCGAAGTCGACGGCTTCGCTGACCTCGACATCCGCCTCCGCGAACACCTTCCCGGTCTCGGCGGCGGCGACCTCGATGAGCCGGCCGCGACGCGCCTCGAGGCCGCGTGCGGCGGCCTGCAGCACCGCGGCGCGATCGTCGGCCGGCACCGCGGCCCACCGCGCGCCGGCGCGACGGACCCGGGCGACGACCTCGTCGAGCGCGGCCGGGTCGTCGATGCGGGCCGCGGCGATCGCAGCCTCCCCCGCGGTCGAGCCCTCCACCCGCGACAGGATGTCCGCCGCCCACGCGCGGTTCGCGGGCAGCGCGGGGTCGGTGTCGGGGGCGTTCGCGAAGCCGGGAGCCCCCTCCGCGGCGGCGCTCTCGCGGAGGTCGAACACCGCGGTGTCGACGAAGGCACCGCCGTCGTCCCGGCCGCTCGCGATGCCGAGGACGACCTGCGTGAGGTCGGCGTCGGCGTCGGCATCGGCCGGCGCCGGCCGGGTGACGGCGAGGGGCGCCTCGGATGCGACGGCTTGCGCTCCGCGGTCCTGCGTGCGGAGCGGGCCGGCCGGCAGGGCCGCATCGACGGCGCGATCGAGCGACGCGAGGAAACGGTCGCGCTCGCGGGCGAACATCGCGGGATCGTCGGCGAGGTCGAAGGCCGCGGAGAGGAAGTTGTCGCTCGACGCGTTCTCCTCCAGGCGGCGGACCAGGTAGCTGATGGCGACGTCGAACTCGTCGGGGCGGACGACGGGCACGTAGAGGAGCACGTGGCCCACCTCGGCCGAGACCGCCGCGACCTGCCCCTGCGCCATGCCGAGCAGCATCTCGAACTCGACGTCGGCGCGCACCCCGCGCTCACCGGCGAGCAGCCACGCGAAGGCGATGTCGAAGAGGTTGTGTCCCGCGACGCCCAGCCGGACGGCGCGCGTGTTCTCCGCTCGCAGCGCCTCGTCGAGGCAGCGGATGTACCCGGCGTCGGCGTCGAGCTTGCTGGCGTGCGTCGCGAGCGGCCAGCCGTGCATCGCGGCATCCACCCGCTCCATCGCGAGGTTGGCGCCCTTGACGAGGCGCACCTTGATGCGCGCGCCGCCGGCATCCACGCGCTCCTGCGCCCACGCGGTCAGCCGCCGCAGCGCGGGCAGCGCGTCGGGGAGGTAGGCCTGCAGCACGATGCCCGCCTCGAGCCGCTGCAGCCGCGGGTCGGCGAGCAGACGGGTGAACACCGCGATCGTCAGGTCGAGGTCGCGGTACTCCTCCATGTCGAGGTTGATGAAGGTCTGCGTCGCGTCCGGACCCGGTGCGGCTGCGGCCGTCAGATAGAGCGGCAGCAGCCGCTCGACCACCTTCTCGACGACCTCGTCGAACGCCCACATCGAGATGTGGCTGGCGATGGCCGACACCTTCACTGAGACATAGTCGACGTCGTCGCGGCGGATGAGGTCGTGGATGCCGTCGAGCCGCGTGCGCGCCTCGTCCTCGCCCAGCACGGCCTCGCCCAGCAGGTTGAGGTTGAGACGGGCGCCCGAGGCGCGGATCGCGGCGAGGGCGGGGCCCAGCTTGTCGGGCCGGGCGTCGACGATGAGGTGGCCGACCATCTCGCGCAGGGCACGGCGGGCCAGGGGCACGGTCGGCGCGGGCAGCAGCGGTGCGAGCGCGCCGCCGGTGCGGACGGCGGCGCGGAGGTACCAGGGCAGGAAGCCGGGCACGAGCGGGGCGACGCGCTGCAGGTTCGCGGCCGCGGCGCCCAGCGACTCGGGCCGCATCACGCCGTCGACGAAGCCGATCGTGAACGGCAGGCCGTGCGGGTCCTTCAGCAGCCCGGCGAGACGCGCGGCGGCCGGGTCGACGTCCGCCGCGGCGGACTCGTCCACCCAGCGGCGCGCGAGCGCGACGGCGCGCTCGGCGAGCTCGGATGCCGAAGGGGGCGCAGTGTCGTCGTCCATCACGCTTCCAGAGTGCACTGTGTCCATGCGTCCAGCGTGCGGCACGCATATGATTCGGCAAAAGCGATGATCCTCGACGGATATCGTTCGATGAGACCGATGTTTTTCCCGGCGGGTGCGAGGAGCGGACATGTTCGAGCTGCGGCGCCTGCGCCTGCTCCACGAGCTGGCGCAACGGGGGACCATCGCCGCCGTCGCACAGGCCCTCTCGTACAGCCCGTCCACCATCTCGCAGCAGCTCGCGCAGCTGGAACGCGACGCGGGCGTGGCTCTTCTCACCCCCGACGGTCGCCGCGTCCGTCTCACCGCGCACGGCGAGACGCTGGCCGCCTTCGCGGCGCGCGCCCTCGCCGCGGACGAGGAGATCCGCGGCGAGCTCGAGGAGCTGCAGGCCGGCGTCGCCCCGGTGCGGGTCGCGGTGCTGCAGACGGCGGCGCGCACGATCGTCCCCTCCGCCCTGACCCTGCTCGCGGCGCGGGCTCCCGGGCTGCGCGTCGAGCTCGCCGAGCTGCCGCCCGAGGAGGGCCTCTTCGAGCTCGGCGCCCGGGGGTTCGACCTGGCGATCGCCGAGCAGTACCCCGGGCTGACCCGGCCGCATCGTTCCGAGCTCGACCGCGACGTACTCGGCTCCGACCCGATCCGGCTCGCGACCTCGGGCGAGCCGCGCCCGCTCGCCGCGCTGGGCGACCGCCCGTGGGTGATGGAGCCCCGCGGGACCGCGGCGCGGGAGTGGGCCCTGCAGCAGTGCCGCGCTGCGGGTTTCGAGCCCGACGTGCGCTTCGAGCTCGCCGATCTCGGCGGGCACGTCGAGCTCATCGCGGCCGGTCACGCCGTCGGGCTGCTGCCCGACCTGCTGTGGGGCGGCGGCGTGCCCCGGGTGCGGTTGACTCCTCTGCCGGGCGATCCCGTCCGCGAGATCTTCACGGCGGCGCGCCGCGCCAGCCGCAACCGGCCCGGCATCCGGGCCGTGCGCGACGCGCTCAGCGACGCGTTCGCCGCACGCTCACGCTGAGGCCGGCGCGAGGATCAGTCCCACTCGCTGGGGGCGGGGGCCTTGGTCGAGGGCAGTGCGCTGTCGCGCGCCCAGTCGGCGACCCACTGCGGCAGCGGCGGGAGGTCGTCCGGGCGCTGCAGCGCCTCGAACAGCTCGTCGGTGTTGACCACGCCGCCGCTGCGGCGCAGGAACCGCGCGCGCACGATCATCTCGGCGTAGACCTCGCCGTCGACGACGGCCCGGTGCATCTGATAGACCGCCTTGTCGTCGTGACCGTAGAGCCGCGACTCCACCGTGAACCGCTGCCACAGCTGCAGCGACTTGCGGAAGGTCACCGTCTCGCTCGCGACCACCGCGTACCACCCCTGGGCGTTCATGGCGTCCCAGATGCCGGTGCGGATGAGCAGATCGAAGCGCCCGAGGTCGAAGAGGGAGGCGTAGCGGCCGTTGTTCATGTGACCGAGCAGATCGATGTCGGTCGGCAGGGTGCGCAGCCGCAGTCGTCCCACGCTGCGCGGCGGCATCGGCCCCCGACGGTGCAGCAGCACCTTCGCACGCCAGATCGTCAGCAGGGTCCGCCACCACACGTTCACGAAGCGCGATGCTAGCGGGTTCGACAGGGGTCAGCGGAAATCCGTTGTGGGCATCCCACAGTCCGCTCGACGCGTCCCGGGACGCGCTGTGGGCCGGGCTGCGCCGATTTCGCGAATTCCGAGGGCCGCCGTAGAGTCTGGCCATGGCAGCCACCACCGACTTTTCAGCGCAGACCGACACCGTCGTCCGTCCCGTTCGCGACGTCGATGCCGAGGCCCTCGGACGCGTCCACGCCAGCTGCTGGCACGAGACCTACGACCATCTGATCAGCAAGGCCGCACTCGAGAACGTCTCGCCGAAGCGCCTCGCCGAGCTGTGGACCCACTGGGCGCAGCAGGGCCCCGAGTTCAAGATGTTCGCCGCCCTCGTCGACGGCGACATCGTCGGCTTCGTGGGATCGGGCCCCGCGCGCGACCGCGACGCCCCGCGCACCCGCGAGCTGTACTTCATCTACCTGCTCGACCAGTTCCACGGCACCGGCATCGGCCAGCAGCTGTTCGATGCCGCCGTCGAGCCCGGCGAGGAGCTGTACCTCTGGGTCGCCGAGGACAACCCTCGCGCGCACCGCTTCTACGTGCGCAACGGCTTCGCCCTCGACGGCGCGAGCCACACCGAGCCCTTCCTCGGCGAGACGCTCACCGAGGTCCGTTTCGTCCGCTGACGGCGTCCGCCGGGGGACGGTCAGCGTCCGCTGACCGTCCCGAACAGACGCGCGATGGGCGCCAGCACGAGCGGCCGCGCCGCCACCCAGGCTCCGGCGATCACGACGAGCGAGACGACGAACAGCCAGAATCCGGTCCAGTTGTCGGCGTAGGCGGTCGGATCCACGGAGCCCTGCGCGGCGTACATGTGGTTGAGGTTGCGCAGCGCCCCCGTCGCCAGCACCAGCACGACGTGGATCACGATGAACACCACGAAGAACAGCATCACCGGGAAGTGCACCTTCCGCGCCCACTCGATGGGGTAGGCGGCGCTGAGCGTGAGGTTCTTCTTCGGCCACATCCCGCTCATGCGGTAGCCCGTGATCGCCGCGAGCGGGGCCGCGATGAAGACGGTCGAGAAGTACGCGAGCTGCTGCAGCGAGTTGTAGTTGACCCAGCCGTTCTCGGTGGGCCAATCCAGCGACACGTACTGCAGCGCGGCGCTGAGCGCGTTGGGGAACACCTCCCAGCTCGTCGGCACGATCCGCATCCACTGCCCGGTGACGAACAGCAGGACGATGAAGACGGCGCCGTTGACCAGCCACAGGATGTCGAGCGCCTGATGGAACCAGATCGTCAGGCTGGTCTTGCCCTTGGGGTTGTTCTTGGGCGCCCAGAACACGGTGGGACGCTTCTCGCGACGGATGGTGAGGCCCGAGCGGATGATCAGCACCATCAGGAACACGTTGAAGAAGTGCTGCCAGCCCAGCCAGGCGGGGATGCCGACGGGGGCGCCGTCGGGAAGGTGGTACTCCCCCGGGTAGGTCGCGAGGAAGTCCCGCATGCCGTCCAGGCTCAGCAGGAACCTCACCGCGAGCACGGCCATGCCCGCCGCGAACAGCAGTGCGAGGCCCCCGACGACGACGGCTCCGGCCCACTGCGTGCGGGTGAACGGTCCGACCCGTCGCGGCTCGGTCTTCGGGATGGGGCGGTGGGACACCGCGCGCCCCGCCCACGCGCTCCGCGGTACCGTCAGCGGCGCGCGGGGGCCTTCGGGCACCGCCGAGACCGCGGGTGCAGCGGTCGGCGCGACGACCTCTGCCGGTGCTTCCGCCATCGGCACCGTCGTGTCTGCCGGCGGCCAGGCCTCTCCCCCGGCCACGCGCGGCAGCCCGCGCCGCACCCCGACGCCCTGCTCGCGCACGGGCTCGGCGACCTCCGCGACGGCGGCGACCTCCGCGACGGCGGCGACCTCCACGACGGCAGGAATCTCCGCTACCTCGGGCCAGGGCTCTCCCCCGGGCGTGCGCGGGAGTCCGCGCCGCACCGCCGAGGACGCGGCCGGAGAGGGCGCGACGGCCGCAGCGGGGGCCGCCTCCGTCACCGTCTCCACCACCGCCGCCTCAGCGCTCCCGGTGTCGAGGGGCGGCCACGGCTCGCCTCCGGCGACGCGGGGAAGCCCCCGGCGCACCGACGATCCTCCCGTCGCCATCAGGCCTTCCTGGCTTCGAGGGCCGCGATGAGCTGCGGGACGACCGTGAACACGTCCCCCACGATGCCGAAGTCGGCGATGTCGAAGATGGGGGCGTCGCCGTCTTTATTGATCGCGACGATCGTCTTGGCGGTCTGCATGCCCGCCTTGTGCTGGATCGCGCCGGAGATGCCGAGCGCGACGTACAGCTGCGGCGAGACGGAGACGCCGGTCTGGCCGACCTGGTGCGAGTAAGGGACGTAGCCGGCATCCACGGCCGCCCGCGAGGCACCCACCGCGGCGCCGAGGGTGTCGGCGAGCTGCTCGACCAGCGCGAACTTCTCGGCCGAGCCGAGTCCGCGCCCGCCCGAGACGACCTTCGCGGCGCCGCGCAGCTCGGGCCGCGACGACGCGGCGACCTCCGCCTCGAAGCCGGTGATCCGCGCGGCGGGCGCGCCCGAGGCGGCGACCTCCAGCGGCACGGCCTGCGCCGCCGTCGACGCGGCGCGCGCGTCGACGGCTCCCTGCCGGACCGTCACCACGAGGGTCCCGAACGTCGGCGCGCTCGTGACGTTGTACGACCCGCCGTAAACGGAGTGCTGCGCCAGCACGCCCTCCTCGTCGCGGGCGACGCCCACCGCGTCCACCGCGAGCGCCGAGCGGGTGCGCGCCGCGAAGCGGCCGGCGACGTCGCGGCCCTCGATCGAGTTCGACACCAGCACCGCGTCCGGCTGCACGAGCGCGGATGCCGCGGCGAGCGCGTCGACGAGCGGGACGGTGAGGGCGCTGTCCGCACCGCCGAGCGGGGCGGTCAGCACGAGGGGCGCGCCGAGCGCGCCGGCGGCCTCGACGAGCGCCGCGTGGCGCGACTCGTCGGCGACGACCAGCGCGACGGGCGCACCGATACCGGCGGCGGCCCCGAGGAGCCCCGCGGCCGAGCTCGCGAGCTCACCGGCCGGGGTGACGTCCAGCAGGACGAGGATCGAATCCGCGGCGAAGTCCACCATGTCGTTTCCCACCTTGTTCCTCAGGCCAGTCTGTTCTCGACGAGGAACGCGGCGAGCTTGTCGGCGGCATCCCCCTCATCGACGATCTTCACACCCGCGCCGCGCGGCGGCTTCTGTCCGACGGCGGTCATGATCGACTGCGGCGCGGAGGCCGGGTCGACATCGACGTCGAGGTCGGCGAGCGAGACCGTCTCGAACGGCTTCTTCTTCGCCGCCATGATGCCCTTGAAGTTCGGGAATCGGGCGTCGGGCAGCGCCTCAGTGATCGAGATCACGGCGGGCAGCGGCGCCGTCACGCGTGCCGTGCCGAAGTCGGTCGCCCGCGTTCCGGCGACCTCGCTCTCGCCGATCTCGACCGACGAGAGGGCGGTGGCCTGGGGCACCTGCAGATGCTCGGCGATCATGGCGGGAAGCACCCCGCCCGTGCCGTCGGTGGAGAGGTTGCCGGTGATGACGAGGTCGAACCCCGCCCGTCGGACGGCGGCGGCCAGCACGGCGGCGGTGACGCCCAGGTCGGCGCCGGAGAGCGCGGGGTCGACGACCTGCACCGCGGACGCCGCCCCCATGGCGAGACCCTTGCGCACGGTCGCGGCGGCATCCTCGGAGGCCATCGAGACGACCGTGACCTCGGTGCCGGGGTGCGCGTCGGCGTAGCTCAGCGCCACTTCGAGCGCCCGCTCTCCGATCTCGTCGAGCACGCGGTCCGAGGCGCCGCGGTCGGCGAGACCGGTCTCGAGATCGAGCCTCCGGTCGCCATAGGTGTCGGGGACTTCTTTGACCAGCACCACGATCTTCATCGGTTCTCCTTCACGACGCACTCATTCTAGAAGGTGCGACTCAGTATCGCATCCGTTGACACTGAGGCTCACGCGCTAGCGTGAGAGCACACACCCGCTCCGAGGAGGACCCGTGAACCGTGACCCGTCGCCGCGCCGCGACCCCATCGCCGAGGCGCGCCGGCAGTGGGTGGAGCACGGCTGGGCGGATGCCGCGGCCGGCATGACCGCCGTCACGAGCATCATGCGCGCCCACCAGCTGCTCCTGGCCCGTGTCGATGAGGCGCTGAAGCCGTTCGCCCTCACCTTCGCGCGGTACGAGCTGCTGACCCTGCTGAGCTTCACCCGCGCGGGGCGGATGCCGCTGTCCTCGGCGGCGAGCCGCCTGCAGGTGCATCCCACGAGCGTGACGAACACCGTCGATCGGCTCGAAGCAGCCGGACTGGTCACGCGCGAGCCCCACCCGGGCGATCGGCGTGCGACGCTCGTCGCACTGACCCCGGCGGGACGCGAGCTGGCGGCGCGTGCCACGGCGGCGCTCAACGCCCGCGTGTTCGCGGCGCCGGGCCTCGACGACGGCGACGTGGAGGCGCTCATCGCGATCGTGGCGCGGCTGCGCGCCGGCGCCGGCGACGTGGTCAGCGATTCGTGAACCTCGGTGCGCGCTTCTCGCGGAAGGCGGCCATGCCCTCCTTCTGGTCGTCGAGGCCGAACAGCGACGTGAACACCTGCTTCTCGAACCGCAGCCCCTCCGCACCGGTCGTCTCCAGCGACGCCCGCAGCGACTCCTTGGCGGCGTAGAGCACCGGCAGCGACTTCGCCGCGATCTGATCGGCCATGGCCTCCGCCTCGGCGAGCAGGTCGGCGGCGGGGACGACGCGCGAGACGAGGCCGGAGCGCTCGGCCTCCGCGGCATCCATCATGCGGCCCGTGAGGACGAGCTCGGCCGCCTTGTAGTAGCCGATCGCGCGCGGCAGGCGCTGGGTGCCGCCGAGACCGGGGATGACGCCGAGCGTGATCTCGGGCTGGCCGAAACGCGCGGTGTCGGCGGCGAGGATGATGTCGCACGCCATCGCCAGCTCGCACCCCCCGCCGAGTGCGTACCCCGCGACGGCGGCGATGACCGGCGTGCGCACGCGCGAGAAGGCCTCGAGACCGGTGAAGGGGCTGCGCAGCGACATCTCGACCGGCGACTTGTCCTCCATCTCCTTGATGTCGGCACCGGCGGCGAACGCGCGCTCCGACCCGGTCACGACGATGCAGCCGATCTGCTCGTCGGCGTCGAACGCGACGGCCGCGTCGGCCAGCTCGCCCAGCAGCGTGGAGTTGAGCGCGTTGAGCGCCTCGGGGCGGTTCAGGGTGATCCACCCGACGCGGCCGCGGGTGGAGACGAGGAGGGTGGAGTAGTCGCTCATGTGCTCATGCTCCCAGAACATCGCGGCCGATGATCACGCGCATGATCTCGTTCGTGCCCTCCAGGATCTGATGCACCCGCAGATCGCGCACCACCTTCTCGATGCCGTACTCCTGCAGGTAGCCGTAGCCGCCGTGCAGCTGCAGCGCACGGTTGGCGACCTCGAAGCCGGCATCGGTCGCGAAGCGCTTGGCCATCGCGCACTGCACCGCGACGTCGTCGGCGTGGGTGTCGATCGCGCGGGCGGCGTCGCGGACGAGCGCGCGGGCCGCCTGCAGCTGGGTCGCCATATCGGCGAGCGCGAACACCACGCTCTGGCGTTCGGCCAGCGCCTCGCCGAACGTGAAGCGCTCGTGCACGTAGCGCACGGCACGATCGAGCGCCCACTGGGCACCGCCGACGGAGCAGGCCGCGATGTTGACGCGGCCGCCGTTGAGACCGCTCATCGCGATGCGGAACCCGCCGCCCTCGCTTCCCAGCAGAGCGGATGCCGGCACCCGCACCTCGTCGAGGATCACCTGGCGGGTGGGCTGCGCGTTCCACCCCATCTTGCGCTCGTTGGGGCCGAAGCTCAGCCCCACGGCGTCCGCCGGAACCAGGAAGGCGCTGATCCCGCGCGCCCCGGGCTCGCCGGTACGGGCCATCACGACGTAGACCGCGGCGTCGCCGGCGCCGGAGATGAACTGCTTCACGCCGGTGAGCACGTACGCGTCGCCGTCGGCGATCGCACTGGTGGTGATGGCCGCGGCATCCGAGCCGGCACCGGGCTCGGTGAGGCAGTAGGCGCCGAGGTCGCGCAGGGTCGTCAGCCGCGGCAGCCACTCGTGGCGCTGCGCCTCGGTGCCGTGGGTGTCGATCATCCACGCGACCATGTTGTGGATGCTGATGTAGGCCGCGATCGTCGGGTCGCCCATCGCCAGGTGCTCGAAGATCAGCGCGGCGTCCTCGCGCGCGAGCCCGGTGCCGCCGACGTCCTCGCGCACGTACAGTCCGCCGAGCCCCAGCTCACCGGCGTCGGCGAGCACGTCGCGGGGGAAGTGCTTGTCGCGGTCCCACTCCAGAGCGTGCGGCTCGAGCCGGGTGCGCGCGAACTCGCGCACCGCGTCGAGGATCGCTCCGCGCTCATCGGCGGAGAGCGAGGGGGTGAAAGTCATGCTCATCGCGTCACGCCCTTGTGAAACAGATCGACAGCCAGAATCGTGCCGGGTAGGGCACAGCGATCATTTTACATGGACGTCCTAGTAAATGGGACGCCGCCCCCCCTACAGCCGTTCGATGATCGTCGCGTTGGCCATGCCGCCGCCCTCGCACATCGTCTGCAGGCCGTAGCGACCGCCCGTGGCCTCGAGGTGCGCGAGCAGCGTTCCGAGCAGGCGCGTGCCGCTGGATCCGAGCGCGTGACCGAGCGCGATCGCCCCTCCCCACGGGTTGAGCTTTGCGGCATCCGCCCCGAGCTCTGCCGCCCAGGCGAGGGGCACCGACGCGAACGCCTCGTTCACCTCGTAGGCGTCGAGGTCGTCGATCGTCAGCCCGCTCCGCTCGAGGATGCGCCGCGTCGCGGGGATCGGCCCCGTCAGCATCAGGAGGGGATCGTCGCCGACGACCGCGAAGGCATGGAAGCGGGCCCGGGGTGTGAGCCCGAGCTCGAGCGCCTTCTCCTCGCTCATGATCAGCGCCGCGGAGGCGCCGTCGGTCAACGGCGAGGAGTTGCCGGGGGTGATCCGCCAGTCGATCTGGGGGAAGCGCTGCGCCGCGGCATCCGTCCGGAAGGCGGGCGCCAGCCCGGCCAGGGCGGCGACGGTCGTTCCCGGTCGCACCGTCTCATCGGCCGTGACCCCGGCGACCGCGAGCATCTGCGAGGCGAACCGGCCCCGCGCCTGCGCCTCGGCCGCCCGCTCGTGGGACTCCGCCGCGAACGCGTCGAGCTCTTCGCGCGAGAACCCCCAGCGCGCGGCGATGAGCTCCGCGGAGACGCCCTGGTTCACGAGCCCGTCGGGGTAGCGCGCGTGCAGCCCCGGCGAGAAGGGCGAGCCCGCGACGGAGGCCGCGACACCCAGCGGCACCCGGCTCATCGACTCGACGCCTCCCGCGATGACCACGTCGTACTGGCCGGAGATGACGCCCTGGGCGGCGAAGTGCGCGGCCTGCTGGCTCGATCCGCACTGCCGGTCGATCGTCGTCGCCGGCACCCGCTCGTCGAAGCCGGCGGCGAGCACCGCCTGCCGGGCGACGTTCATCGTCTGCTCGCCGACCTGACTGACGCAGCCGAGCAGCACGTCGTCGACCTGCGTCGAGGCGAGCCCGTTGCGCGCCAGCGTCGCGCGCAGCACCTCGGCCGCGAGGTCGACGGGATGGATGCCGCTGAGCGCCCCGCCCGGCTTACCGCGCCCGGACGGGGTGCGCACGACGTCGACGATGACGGCGGTGCGCATGTCCGCTCAGCCCTCGGCTTCGGCGGCCCGCAGCGCGATCGACGAGGTGCCGGCCTCGTCGACGAACCCGTCGACGTGCCGCTCGTCGACACCGCTGTAGGCCGACAGGGGGCGGATGAGCGCGTTGGATGCCGCCTGCTCCCTGATGTGGGCGGTCCACCCGACGACCCGCGCCGCGACGAACAGCGGCGTGAAGGTGAGCGTGTCGAAGCCCATCAGGTTGTACGCGGGGCCCGACGGGTAGTCGAGGTTGGGGTAGATGCCCTTGCGCTCGACGAACTCGCGCTCGAGCGTCGCGTAGAGCGCTTCGACGTCGGGACGGTCGTAGTGGACGATGAGCGTGTCGAGGGCGGCCTTCATCGTCGGGACGCGCGAGTCGCCGTGCTTGTACACGCGGTGGCCGAAGCCCATGATCTTGCGCTTCTCGGCGAGGGCGCGATCGAGCCACGGCCCGACGTTGTCGGCGTCGCCGATCTCGTCGAAGATGCGCAGGACGGCCTCGTTCGCGCCGCCGTGCAGCGGCCCCTTGAGCGCTCCGATCGCCCCCACGACCGCCGAGTACAGGTCGCTGAGGGTCGAGGTGATCACCCGCGCCGTGAACGTCGACGCGTTGAAGGAGTGCTCCGCGTAGAGGATCATCGAGCGGTTGAAGGCGTCGACGACGACGGGGTCGAACTCCTCGCCGAAGGTCATCCAGAGGAAGTTGGCCGCGTAGTCGAGGTCGTCGCGTGGGGCGATGGGCTCCTGGCCGCGGCGGCGGCGCTGTCCGTAGGCGACGATCGCGGGCAGGGCCGCGAACAGGCGGATGCTGCGGGCGAGGTTGTCGGCGGGCGACCCGCTCGCGTCGAGCACCGAGCCGGTGCCGGCGAGGTCGCGGGCGCCGAGCACGCTGACGGCGGAGCGCACCTCGTCCATCGGGTGCGCGTCGAGCGGAGTCAGCTCGATCACCGCCCTGACGTCGTCGGCGAGCGCGCGGTACCGGCGCTCGGTGGCCCGCAGCTCGGCGAGCTGGTCGGCGGTCGGCAGCTCGCCGTTCCACAGCAGGTAGGCGACGGCTTCGGCCGGCTGCGTCGCGGCCAGCTCGTGCACCGGATAGCCGCGGTAGAGCAGGGAGTTCGTCTCCGGGTTGACCTTGCTGATGGCGGTCGTGTCGGCGACGACGCCCGCCAGTCCCTTGTGGATCTGCTGGTCGCTCATGTCACTCCTTCGTGATCTGGAAGTCGAAGATGCTCGAATCGAAGTGGTTGTAGCCCTCGTAGTCGATGAGGTCGTACAGCTCGGCGCGATGCTGCATCTCGCCGAGACGGGACGTGAGACGCCCCTCGTCGTTCAGGGTATCCAGCGCGCGGGAGGCCGCGCCCATCGCGATCCGCAGGAGGGAGACCGGCCAGATCACGATCTGCACGCCCGCATCCCGCAGCTGGTCGACCGTGAACAGGTCGCTCTTGCCGAACTCTGTCATGTTCGCGAGCACCGGCACGTCGACGGCGGCGCACACGGCCTCGAACTCCGAGAGGTCGCGCATCGCCTCGGGGAAGATCGCGTCGGCCCCGGCATCCACGAGCGCCTTGGCGCGGTCGACGGCGGCGTCCAGGCCCTCGATCGCACGGATGTCGGTGCGCGCCATGACGAGGAAGTTCGGGTCGCGGCGGGCGTCGACGGCGGCGCGGATGCGCTGCAGCGCGGTACCGGTGTCGACGACCTGCTTGCCGTCGAGGTGGCCGCAGCGCTTCGGGTTGACCTGGTCTTCGATGTGCGTGCCCGCGAGCCCCGCGTCCTCGAGCGTCTGGATGGTGCGCGCGACGTTCATCGGCTCGCCGAAGCCGGTGTCGGCGTCGATGATCGCCGGGAGCTCGGTCATGCGGGCGATCTGCTGGCCGCGGCCGGCGACCTCCGTGAGGGTCGTGAGCCCGATGTCGGGAAGCCCGAGGTCGGCGCTCAGGACGGCGCCGGAGATGTAGACGCCCTCGAACCCCTTCTGCTCGATCAGCCGCGCCGACAGCGGGTTGAACGCGCCGGGGAAGCGGACGAGCTCTCCCGCGCGCAGGCGTTCGCGCAGCAGGCGCCGCTTCTCGGATGCCGGGGTCTGGCTGTACAGCATCAGTCGGCTCCGTCCTGGGTACTCCGGTCGTTGAGCGAGGAGCGGAGCGACGAGTCGAAACGGAGCATCAGAACAACCCCTTCGGGCTCGGGACCGAGGCCAGCACGCCGTCGCGGGCGACGATGTTGAGCTGCCGCACCTCATCGGCGGTCAGCTCGGGCAGTCGCTCGGCGAGGGCGAGGAACCGCTCGATCTCGGCGGGCTCCAGCACCGGCTCGGCGAGCAGGCGGAACTTGCGGATGTAGTCGGCGCGGGCGAACGGGCGCGCGCCGAGCGGGTGGGCGTCGGCGACCGCGATCTCGTCGACGATCGTCGAACCGTCCGTGAGACGGATCTCGACGCGTCCACCGAAGGCCTTCTCGTCGGGGTCGTCGGAGTGGTAGCGGCGGGTCCACTCGGCATCCTCGGCGGTCGTGATCTTGTGCCACAGCGCGACGGTGTCCTCGCGTGCCGCCCGCTCGGGCAGGTACGAGTCGACGTGGTGCCAGCCGCCGTCCTGCAGGGCGACGGCGAAGATGTACGGGATCGAGTGGTCGAGGGTCTCGCGGGAGGCCGCCGGGTCGTACTTCTGCGGGTCGTTCGCGCCGGAGCCGATCACGTAATGCGTGTGGTGGCTGGTGTGCAGCACGATGCTCTCGACGTTCGCGGGGTCGGCGAGCTCGGGATGGGTGCCGTGGAGCTTTCGGGCCAGGTCGATCCAGGCCTGCGCCTGGTACTCGGCCGAGTGCTCCTTCGTGTAGGAGTCGAGGATCGCCCGCTTGGGCTCGCCGGGGGCGGGCAGCGGCACGTCGTACGCGGCGTCCGTGCCGTCCAGCATCCAGGCGATGACGCCGTCCTCGCCCTCGTAGATGGGCGACGGCGAGGTCTGCCCGCGCATCGCGCGGTCGACGGCCTCGACCGCCATCTTGCCCGCGAACGCGGGGGCGTGCGCCTTCCACGTGGAGATCGCGCCCTTGCGCGACTGACGGGTGGCCGTGGTCGTGTGCAGGGCCTGCGCGACGGCCTGCGCGACGGTGCCGGCGTCGAGGCCGAGGAGCGTGCCGATGCCGGCGGCCGCAGACGGGCCGAGGTGGGCGACGTGGTCGATCTTGTGCCGGTGCAGGCTGATGGCGCGCACCAGATCCATCTGGATCTCGTAGCCGGTCGCGATGCCGCGCACCAGCGCCGCCCCGTCGGCGCCGACGTGCTGGGCGACGGCGAGGATCGGCGGGATGTTGTCGCCCGGGTGGGAGTACTCCGCGGCGAGGAAGGTGTCGTGGTAGTCGAGCTCGCGCACGGCGACGCCGTTGGCCCACGCCGCCCACTCCGGGCTGGTGCGCACGTCGTCGGGCTCGCCGAACACGGTCGCGCCGTGTCCGCCGCGCGACACGGGGTGGTCGAGCGCCTGCGCGCGGGCGGCGGTCACGGGGCCCCGGGTGAGGGATGCCGCGGCCACCGCGGCATTGTCGATGACGCGGTTGATGATCATCTCGACGACCTCGGGCAGGGCGGCCACCGGGTCGGCGGCGACCTCGGCGATCGCGAACGCGAGCTGATCCTCGCGCGCGAGGTTCTCCTCGCTGCGGTGCACACGGACGTGGTGGGTGACGGTCATGGGGTTCCTTCCAACGAGGCGAGGATCGCGGCGAGCGCGTTGTGCAGGTGGACGTGGGTGGCGTGCGCGGCGAGCTCCGCGTCGCCGGCCCCGATGGCCGACGCGATGAGCCGGTGCTCGGCCACGGACGCCGCGAGCCGCTCGGGGTTGTCGCGTGCGAGGCGGCGCACGCGCACGAGGTGCGTGCGGACCGTCTTCAGCGCCGCGGTCAGGTAGTCATTGGCGACGGCGAGATCGAGCGCGTCGTCGAAGCGCGCGATGAGGGCGTAGTAGGCGTCGGGGTCGGCGGCGGCATCCGTGGCGGCGAACTCGGTCGCCAGCGCGGCGAACGGCGGCGTGGCCCCGGAGCGGACCGCCAGGCGCGCGGCGGTCTCTTCGAGCGCCCGGCGCACCTCGAACAGCTCGCGGATGTCGTCGGCGTCGAGGTCGCTGACGACGGTCATGCGCGGCGACGCCTGCACGACGAGCCCGTCCGCGGCGAGCCGGCCGAGCGCCTCGCGCAGCGGCGTGCGGCTCACGCCGAGGCGCACCGACTGCTCCACCTCGGCGAGCACGGCACCGGGGCGGAGGACGCCGGACTGGATCTCGTCGAGGAGAGTGCGGTAGGCCCGATCGCTCGCGCGCACGACAACTCCTCTCGTCGCCATCACTGTATACAAAAGTGGCTCTGAGGGGAAGTCATCGACCCCGAACTGCTACTAGTGCATACAGAAAGTCGCGCGCGCCGCGGTTCAGTGGGGAACGTGGAGCCGATGGGTCAACACGGCGAGGTGTAGGGCCGCGACCTGCTCGCCGTCGTCGAAGTCGATGCCGAGCAGGTCTTCGAGCAGGGCGATGCGCTGGTAGAAGACCGAGCGCGACAGGTGCGCCGCCTCCGCGGCCGCCGTGCGGTTGGACGGGTGCGCCAGCAGGGCCGCGAGCACGTCGAGCAGGTCGCCGCCGCGGCCCCGTGCCTCGGCCAGCACCGGGGCGAGCATCCGGTCCGCGTGCGCGACGAGGCGATGATCGTCACGCATCGCGGCGACGACCCGGGTCAGGGGCCGCTCGACGGTGCGGCGCCCGTCGCCCTCGCGGTCGCGGCGCGCGCTGCGGATGCCGTCGTCGGCGGCGACGAGGTCGATCGTCTCGCGCAGCGCACCGACGAGCAGGCCCATGCCCCGCTCGTCCTCGACGGAGGGGATGGCGACACCGGGGCCGAGCACGACGCGCGGCCGCGCCGGGCGCGACGGCAGGGTCGTCGCAGAGGCGCCGGCGGAGGCGGTGGCGACGCGCAACGCCTCCTCCAGTGCGGCGGCGAAGGCGTCGGCGCGATTGTCCGCGGCGGTCGCGGCGCGGGCGGGGACGGTGAGCAGCACCGGCGTGCGGACGAGGCCCGACCCGTCCTCCAGCGTCGCGCTCGAACCGCACACGGCACGCGCACCCAGCGCGGCGGCGGCGACGTCCGCCGCGGTCGCGACACCCACGGCATCCTCGCGACCGGCCGGGGCCAGCGCGACGAGCGGGAACGCGACGACGCCGGCGAGGGGCAGGCCGGCCGCGTCCAGGCGGGCCGCCGCCGCCCCGAGGCTCGTGAACCGGCCGTCGACGAGCGCGTCGACGACGCGGCGGCGCCCCAGCCGGGACCACTCCTCTCCCCCCGGATCGGCGAGCCGGCCCAGGGCGAGCGCCGTGGCCGCCTGCTCGAGGACGGCCTCCCGTCCGGCCGGGTGCGGTGTTCCGGGCAGCGCGACGAGCCATCCCCACCGGATGCCGCGGGCTTCGACGGCGACGATCGCCCGCCCCTCGTGGTCGGGGGCCGCCGCGGCCGCACGCGACCGGCGCCCCCAGCCGCGGAGGGTCTGCGTCTCGATCGCCCCGCCGACGTGGGCGACCACCACCTCGTGCGCGACGGTCTCCAGCACGACGGGGGCCGCGAGGGCGAGCCCGACCTGCTCGACGATGAACTCGGCCGGCGCTCCGCGCAGCGCCAGCCCGGTGAACAGGGTCCGTACCGCGTCGCGCGCCTCCAGCGCCGTCGTCTGGTCGGCGATGATGCGACGGTGCACGGCCTCGGTGATCGTGACGAACTTGACCTCGCGGTGGAGGGCGACCAGCGCGAGGCCCGCCGAGCGGGCGGCATCCGCGAGGACCGCCGGCACGTAGCGGTAGTGCGAGCCGAGCTCGAGCACGATGCCCGCCGCGCCGACCCGGGCCAGCTGCGTCACGAACCCGGCGAGCAGGGCGGGGTCGTCCGGCCAGCCGGAGCCCGTCGACAGCAGCAGCTCGCCGCCTTCGAGCAGCCGCGCGACGTCGGCGCTGTCGGAGACGTGGACCCATCGCACGGCGGCGCCGAGGGCGTCGCCGCCGACGACCACGACGGGCGCTCCGGCGGAGAACACCGCCAGGGCGAGCACCTCCGCCACGGTCGGCAGAACCGTCGTCGGACGTTCTGTCCGGGAAACGTCTACATCGTGACGAACAGACACCTGCGCCTCCCCCATCGCTGAGTCAGCATAAGCATGGCACGTGCCGGTCGATCTGTCCGACCCGCGTACCCGCCCGTCGTCTCCCCTCTCGTCAGGAGCCCCGCATGGATCTCATCCGTCACCACGTCGCCGGCCGATCGACCGGATCGGCCGAGCGCACCGGCCCCGTCTACGACCCGGCGACCGGCGTCGTGCAGGCGGAGGTCGCGTTCGCCTCGACCGCCGAGACGGATGCCGCGATCGCGGCGGCCGCCGCCGCGCTGCCGGCCTGGCGGGCGACGAGCCTCATCAAGCGCGCCGACGTGTTCTTCCGCCTGCGCCACCTCCTCGTCGAGCGGGCGGACGAGCTCGCCGCCATCATCACCGCCGAGCACGGCAAGGTGCTCTCCGACGCGAAGGGCGAGATCAGCCGCGGCATCGAGAACGTCGAGTTCGCGGCGGGACTCGTCCATCTGCTGAAGGGCGAGCACGCCGAGCAGGTCTCGCGCGGCGTGGACGTGCACTCGGTGAAGCAGCCGGTGGGCGTCGTGGGCGCGATCACCCCGTTCAACTTCCCGGTGATGGTTCCGCTGTGGATGACGGCATCCGCCATCGCGTGCGGCAACACCGTGGTGCTGAAGCCGAGCGAGAAGGACCCCTCGGCCGCGCTCTTCCTCGCGCGGCTCTACGAGGAGGCGGGCCTGCCGGCGGGTGTCCTCAACGTCGTGCACGGCGACAAGGTCGCCGTCGACGCGATCCTCGACTCCCCCACCGTCCGCGCCGTGAGCTTCGTCGGCTCGACGCCGATCGCACGCTCGATCTACGAGCGCGCCGCCGCGAACGGCAAGCGCGTGCAGGCCCTCGGCGGCGCCAAGAACCACATGGTCGTCATGCCCGACGCCGACCTGGATGCCGCGGCCGACGCCGCCGTGTCGGCCGCCTACGGTTCGGCCGGCGAGCGCTGCATGGCCGTCTCCGTGCTCGTCGCCGTCGGCGACGACGTGGCGGACGCGCTGGTCGAGAAGGTCGCGGAGCGCATCGCCGGGCTGACCATCGGCGCGGGCACCGACCCGGCGAGCGAGATGGGCCCGCTCATCACGCGCGAGCACCGCGACAAGGTCGCCGCGTACGTCTCCGGCGCCGCCGCCGAAGGCGCGACGGTGGTCGTCGACGGCACGACGCAGCAGTTCGAGGGCGACGGCTTCTTCATCGGCGTCTCGCTCGTCGACCGGGTCGCTCCCGGCATGAAGGTCTACGACGAGGAGATCTTCGGCCCGGTGCTCTCCGTCGCGCGCGTCGCGACCTACGACGAGGCGGTCGCCCTCATCAACGCGAGCCCCTTCGCGAACGGCACCGCGGTGTTCACGCGCGACGGCGGCACCGCCCGCCAGTTCGAGTTCGACATCGAGGTGGGGATGGTCGGCGTCAACGTGCCGATCCCCGTGCCGGTGGGCGCGTTCTCCTTCGGCGGGTGGCGCAACTCGCTGTTCGGCGACTCGCACATCTACGGCCCCGAGTCGATCCACTTCTACACGCGGAGCAAGGTCGTGACGACCCGCTGGCCCGACCCCAGCGAGAGCCAGATCAGCCTCGGCTTCCCCAGCAACCACTGACCCCGCGGCATCCGAAGGAGACACCATGAGCACCATCGCCCCCGACGCCGACCCCGCCGCCGACGCGGCCGTCCGCGGCGACGACCGCCGCCACGTCTTCCACTCCTGGAGCGCGCAGGCCCTGATCGACCCGCTGCCGGTCGCGGGCGGCGCGGGTGCGACGTTCTGGGACTACGCCGGACGCAGCTACCTCGACTTCTCGTCGCAGCTGGTGAACCTCAACCTCGGCCACCAGCACCCCGACCTCGTCGCGGCCATCCAGGAGCAGGCCGGGCGCCTGGCGACGATCCAGCCGTCGATGGCGAACGACACGCGCGGCGAGCTGGCGCGGCGGATCAGCGAGATCTCCCCCGACGGCTTCTCGAAGGTGTTCTTCACCAACGGCGGGGCGGATGCCAATGAGAACGCGGTCCGGATGGCGCGCCTGGTCACCGGCAAGCGCAAGGTGCTCGCGATGTACCGCAGCTACCACGGCAACACGTCGACGGCCATCACGCTGACGGGCGACCCGCGCCGGTGGGCGAACGAGCCGGCCGACGCGTCCGTCGTGCACTTCTTCGGTCCGTACGCCTACCGGTCGCCGTTCCACGCGGACTCCCCGGAGCAGGAGGCCGAGCGGGCGCTCGCGCATCTCGAGCAGACGATCATCCTGGAGGGCGCCTCGACGATCGGCGCGATCATCATCGAGTCCGTCGTCGGCACCAACGGTGTGCTCATCCCGCCGCCCGGGTATCTGCCGGGCGTCCGCGAGCTGTGCGACCGCTACGGCATCGTGTACATCGCCGACGAGGTCATGGTCGGCTTCGGACGGCTGGGCACCTGGTGGGGCTTCGAGAACTTCGACGTCGTGCCCGACCTCATCACCTTCGCGAAGGGCGTCAACTCGGGCTACGTGCCGCTGGGCGGCGTCGTCGTCTCCGACCGCATCGCGGCGCACTTCGACACCGTGTCGTTCCCCGGCGGGCTCACCTACTCGGGACACCCGCTGGCGTGCGCCCCGGGGATCGCGACCTTCGAGGTGTTCCGTCGCGACGGCATCCTGGAGCGCGTCCGCGACCTCGGCGAGCGTGTCGTGCGTCCGCGACTGGAGCAGATGGCCGCGCGGCATCCGTCGGTCGGCGAGGTGCGCGGACTCGGCCTGTTCTGGGCGATCGAGCTGGTGCGCGACCGGCAGACGCGCGCGCCGCTGGTTCCGTTCAACGCGGCGGGAGCGGATGCCGCCCCGATGGCCGCGTTCGCCGCGGCGTGCAAGAAGGCGGGGCTCTGGCCGTTCACGCACTTCAACCGCGTGCACGTGGCGCCGCCCTTGATCGTGTCGGAGGACGACCTCGTGCGGGGCCTCGACATCATCGACCGCGCGCTCGAGGTCACCGATGCCGAGGTGGCATCGTGACGCCGTCGACGACCGTGCTCCGCAACGTCGTCGACGGCGTGCCGGTCGCCTCGGCCGGCGCGGCCCTGCCGCTCGTGAGCCCGGTGACCGGCGAGGTGTACGCGCACGCGCCGATCTCGACGGCGGACGAGGTGGATGCCGCGTTCGCGGCGGCATCCCGCGCCTTCGAGACGTGGAAGCGGACGACGCCCGCCCAGCGCCAGCTGCTGCTGTTCCGTCTCGCGGATGCGCTCGAGGCGCACGCGGAGGAGTTCGCCGATCTGGAGTCGCAGGACACCGGCAAGCCCCGGGCGAGCCTCGTGGCCGACGAGATCGTCCAGTCGATCGACCAGCTGCGCTTCTTCGCGGGCGCCGCCCGCGACCTCGACGGGCGGGCGGCGGCCGAGTACGCGGAGGGGTTCACCTCCTATGTGCGCCGCGAGCCGATCGGTGTGGTCGCGCAGGTGACGCCGTGGAACTATCCCCTGAACATGGCGGTGTGGAAGATCGGTCCGGCCCTCGCGGCGGGCAACACCGTCGTGCTGAAGCCGAGCGAGACGACGCCGCAGACGACGGTGCGCCTCGCGGAGCTCGCCGCCGGGATCCTTCCCGCGGGTGTCTTCAACGTCGTGCTCGGCGACCGGGAGACCGGCCGGATGCTGGTCGAGCATCCGACGCCGCAGCTCGTCGCGATCACCGGCTCGGTGCGCGCCGGGATGCAGGTGGCCGCGTCGGCCGCGCAGGACCTCAAGCGCGTGCACCTCGAGCTCGGCGGCAAGGCGCCGGCGCTGGTGTTCGCCGACGCCGACCTGGATCGCGCGGCGCGCGGCATCGTGGAGGCCGCGTTCTTCAATGCGGGACAGGACTGCACCGCCGCGACCCGCGTGCTCGTGGATGCCGCGGTGCACGACGACCTGGTCGCGAGGCTCGTCGCCCACACGCGCGACCACGCGAGAGCCGGCGCGCCGGACGACCCCGACGCGTTCTTCGGCCCGGTGAACAACCCCGACCAGCTCGCG
The DNA here is from genome assembly GCF_001592125.1 of Microbacterium hominis NBRC 15708. Taxonomy (GTDB): domain Bacteria; phylum Actinomycetota; class Actinomycetes; order Actinomycetales; family Microbacteriaceae; genus Microbacterium; species Microbacterium hominis. The sequence continues at coordinate 1,200 of NZ_BCWI01000020.1, read as the reverse complement.
CGCGTGCAGGGGTTCGTCGACCGGCTGCCGTCGCACGCGTCGATCGCGATCGGCGGACGCCGGCAGGGCGAGACGGGCTGCTTCTTCGAGGCGACGATCGTCACGGGTGTGCGCCAGGACGACGAGGTGGTGCAGCAGGAGATCTTCGGCCCGGTGCTCACGGTGCAGCCGTTCACGTCGGAGGAGGACGCGCTCGCGCTGGCGAACGGGGTGCCGTACGCCCTCGCGGCGTCGGTCTGGACCCGCGAGCACGCCCGAGCGCTGCGGTTCTCGCGCGACCTCGACTTCGGCTGCGTGTGGATCAACGCGCACATCCCCTTCGTCTCCGATATGCCGCACGGCGGCTTCAAGCACTCCGGGTACGGCAAGGACCTCTCCGTCTACGGCTTCGAGGACTACACCCGCATCAAGCACGTCATGGCGAGCCTGGACTGACGCACACGCACACGGCCGGACCCCGCTCGGCGTCAGAAGGGTGGTGGCTCGGCCGGCGTGGGTTCGGGGACGAATCTCACCAGGCTGGGTGGGTGGTCTTCGTAGTGTCGTCCGGTGGGTGAGGTCCATTGGAGGGTGCCGTGGCCGAGGTGTCGGACCTGCCAGGCGGTGTGGTGCTTCACGGTGTGGTGGCGGCGGCACAAGTGGGCGAGGTTGTCGGGTGCTGTGGGGCCGCCGTGGCTGGCGGGGGTGGTGTGGTCGCGGTCGCACCGGTGGGCGGGGCGGGTGCAGCCGGGGGTGCGGCAGCGTTCATCCCGTGCAGCCAGGTAACGGCGGATCTCGGCGGACGGCCGGTACCGGTCCACGGCGACGGGGATGCCGGTGGTCGGGTCGGTGAACACGCGATCCCAGCCGGGTGCGAGCCCTGCCAACCGGCGGGCAAGCCCCGCGTCGATGGGCCCGTACCCGGTGAGCAGGGCCGGGCCGCTGTTCGGGTCGCCGGCGAGGGTCAGGGCAGGGACCGTCACCTGAATCTGCGCCGTCACCGCTTCCACTCCGGCACCGGTGGCTCGGGTGGAGGCAGTGGCGGTCAGGAGCAGGTCGGTGAGGACGTCTGCACGCACCTGCGCCAGCGTGCGGGTGTCTGCATGAGCGCAGGGGCGGGAGCCGGTGATGACCCTCTCGCCGTGCGGTGCGTCGTCCGTGTCCACGCCGGCATCCGATGAAGCACCCCCGTCATGGTGCGGGACGTCCTCGTCGGGCTGC
>NZ_BCWI01000019.1 GCF_001592125.1 Microbacterium hominis NBRC 15708 | reverse complement strand
GGGCCCCTTGCAGTCCGGCCGTGCTGGGCCCGGTCGCCCGCGCCGCCCCCACCGCCCGGTCGTTGAGCGAGCGCAGCGAGTCGAATCGCTCCGTCCCGCGGCATCCCCCTGACGCAACTGCAAGGCCTGTCGGGCGACGCGCCGGCGCGGATGCCGTGGTCACGGCGTGTCGCGTCGGATCCCTTGCAGTTCGGTCGCGCTGGGCCCGGTCGCCCGCGCCGCCTTCACGCCCGGTCGTTGAGCGAGCGCAGCGAGTCGAAACGTCCCGGGCCGGGCGTAGGGTGAGCCGCATGCGGACTCCGATGGCGTATCTGCGGGGGGCGCGGCATCCCGAGGCCTTCCACGGCCGCGGAGCCGGGCGGCCCTTCTTCGAGGGCTGGTACGTCAAGCTCGTCACGGCCGACCGGGCGCAGCGCTGGGCGGTGATCCCGGGGGTCTTCCGGGGCGACGGGCGCGGCGGGATGCCGGTGGACGAGGCGTTCGTCCAGGTGCTCGACGGGGTCTCGGGGAGGTCGTGGTACCACCATTACGATCCGGCGGATTTCTCGGCATCCGATCGACGGTTCGAAGTGCGCGTCGGGGCGAACGTGTTCGACGCCCAAGGTGCGGTGCTCGATCTGCCGCAGCTTCGCGGGCGGATCTCGTACACGACGGCCCTCGAACCGTGGCCGGTCACCGCCCGCGAACCCGGGATCATGGGCTGGTACGGGCTCGTGCCGTTCATGGAGTGCTTCCACGGCGTCGTCTCCTTCGGGCACGGACTCGCCGGCACGCTGGAGGTCGAGGGCGCGGAGGTCGCGTTCGACGGCGGCCGCGGCTACATCGAGAAGGACTGGGGTCAGGCATTTCCCGCCGGCTACGTCTGGCTGGCGTCGAACCACATCGACACGGTCGACGACGCGCCGACGGATGCCTCACTCGTGGCATCCGTGGCGATCATCCCGTGGCTGCGCGGATCGTTCCGCGGGTCGATCGTGGGTCTTCGTCACAGCGGCCGACTGCACCGCTGGACCACCTACAACCGCTCCCGCGAGCGCAGCCTGCAGATCGACGACGATCGGGTGCGCTGGAGCATGAGCGGACCCGACGGGCATCTCGAGCTCGAGGCCGAGCGCGTGCGCGGCGGTCTCCTGCACGCGCCGCTGCGCACCGCGATGCACCAGCGGGTGGAGGAGACGCTCGACGCCCGGGTGATGATCCGGCACACGGATGCCGCGGGGCGGGTGCTGCTGGAGGGCGTCGGTGCGTGCGCCGGGCTCGAGGTCTTCGGCGACACCGCCCGACTGCTCGCCCTGCGTTGACTCCCGCGGGGAGCGCTCGGCCGGCCGCCCCGCGAGCGGGTCGGCACGCGCCGCGCGGGGGTGCCCACGACGCGAATCGGGGCCGCGATCCGCCGTGACGGGTGTCACAGGGCGGACGCGACCCCGATGCGGCGCGCCTCCGCGGGTCGGGTGCGGCGCGGCTCAGATGCGGACGAGCATCTTCCCGGTGTTGGCGCCGCGCATCATCGACAGGAAGGCGTCGACGGTGTTCTCGATGCCGTCGACGATCGTCTCGTCGTAGACGATGCCGCCGTCGGCGAACCAGCCCGACATGTGCTGCTGGAACTCGGGCGCGAGGTGCAGGTACGCCGCGAGGGTGAAGCCCTGCATGGTGAGGGCGCGCGTGATCATGTTCGACATGTTGTCGGGGCCCGGCGTGCGCTCGGTCGTGTTGTAGCCGGTGATCGCGCCGCAGAGGGCCGCGCGACCGCCGTCGTTGAAGACGTCGAGGGCGGCTTCGAGGTGGTCGCCGCCGACGTTGTCGAAGAACACGTCGATGCCCTCGGGGGCGGCCTCGGCGAGCAGCGTGCGCACGTCGCCGGACTTGTAGTCGAAAGCGGCGTCGTAGCCGTACTTCTCGGTGAGGAGGGCGACCTTCTCCGCCGTCCCGGCCGAGCCGATGACCCGGCCGGCGCCGAGGCGCTTGGCGATCTGGCCCACGGCGGTGCCCACCGCGCCGGCGGCGCCCGAGACGAAGACGGTGTCGCCGGGCTTCAAGTGCGCGATCGCCGTGAGGCCGACGTAGGCGGTGAGGCCGGTCATGCCGAGGATGTGCAGGTTGAGCGACAGCGGCACGCCGGGGATCTCGGGGATGGCGCGGAAGGTCGCGGCATCCGCCTGGACGATGTCCGCCCATCCGTGCTGGTGCAGCACGACGGTGCCCACCGGAAGGTCGTCGGATGCCGAGGCCACGACGCGTCCGACGGCGCCGCCGGTGATGGTCTCGCCGAGGGCGTACGGCGCGACGTAGCTGCGGGTGTCGTTCATGCGTCCCCGCATATAGGGGTCGACGGACACGAACTCGTTGCGCACGCGCACCTCGCCCGGCTGCGGGGCGCCGTAGGTGACCTGCGCGACGTGGAAGTCGTCGTGCGTCGGCCACCCCACGGGGCGGGCGGCGAGCTGGATCTGGGTGCTGGTGGCGTCTGTCATTCGTTCTCCTTGTGGGATGGGGTCGGGCTGTGCGGGTCGGAGCCCGGTGGGTGGGGCGGGAGGGGGACGCGGGTGGCGTCAGATCAGAAGGCCGATGGCGAGCGCGATCACGCCGAGCGCGGGGAGGACACCCTGCTTCAGCGCGGCGGACGCCTTGTCGGGGCTCGACAGCAGCAGGACGAGCGCCGCGGCGGCCATCGAGCCGGCGCCGGCGAAGACGAGAGCCGCTCCGGGGGCGGTGGCGCCCGTGGCGAAGAGGATGACGCCGACGGCGACGAGGATCGCGAGGAACAGGTTGTAGAACCCCTGGTTGAACGCCATCTCTCGCGTGGCCTGGGCTTCCGTCTCGCTCGTGCCGAACGTCGCCCGCGCCCGGGGGGTGGTCCACGCGATCGACTCGAGCCAGAAGATGAAGACGTGCAGGAGTGCCGCGAGGGAGGCGAGCACGAGACCGACGATGACCATGGGGGATCCTCCTGTTTCTGAACTGACTGGTTCAATATATACTGAAACGGTCGTTTCGGAAAGTGGGCGGATGCCGTGGCCAGGAGTCGTGAGTTCGATCGTGCGGCGGTCGTGCGCGCCGCACGGCAGCTCTTCTGGGAGCACGGATACGAGGACGCGTCCATCGCGGGGCTCGAGGCCGCCACGGGGCTGAACCGTTCCAGCATCTACAACGCCTTCGGCTCCAAACGGGGACTGTTCGACGAAGCCGTGCAGAGCTATCTGGACGAGATCGTCCGTCCGCGCCTGGCTCCCCTCCAGGCCGCTGCCGTCGAGGAGCGGGCGCTCGCCGACTATCTGCGGGGACTCACCGCCGCCTTCGGCCGGGTCGGGTCCATGCCCGCCACCCACGGCTGCCTCCTCATCAACGCCGCCGGCGCCCCGGTGTCGCGCGACGCCGAGGTGGCCCGCGTCATCGAGGACTACCGCGCCGAGCTGCACGCGGCGATCTCCCGCGGAGTGGACGCCGCGGTGCCCGCGGCATCCGCTGTCGGACGCACGCGCCTCGCCGACGCCGTGACGGGTCTCGTCGTCGCCGCATTCGCGCTCGTGCGCACATCGCCCCGGGAGGCGATCCGCGGTCTCGAGACGGCGGCCGCTCTGGTGGACGCCGAGGGTGCCACCGCCTGACCGCCGGAGTGGTGCGCCTTCGGGGTGCTGTGGGTGGCCGCGGGTGGCCGCGGGTGGCTGCGGGTGGCCGAACTGCAAGGGTTCGGGCGCGGCGCGCCGTGGCCGCGGCATCCGGTGCGGCGTGTCGCCCGGGAGGCCTTGCAGTTGGGTTTGGGGGATGCCGGGACTCGGGTCCACACGGTGGCGCAGGCGAAAGCGGTGCCCGCTGCATGCGCGGGTGCCCCGGCGTGGACGGCGGGGCCTAACTGCAAGGGCGCAGACGCGGCGCGCCGCGGGGTCGGCATCCGGTGCGGCGTGTCGCCCGGGAGGCCTTGCCGTTGGGTTTGGGGGATGCCGGGACGCGCGCCCCCGCCCCGCGCCCGCCCCGCGCGCCCGGCCCCACCCCCGGAATGTACGCGGGGGCCGCATGATCGGCGCAGATTCGCCCTCGTGTCGACCGCGCTGGCGTGCGCTCTCGTTCTAGTCTTCCCTCACCGCGTCACTGGGGACGTCGGCGCACGCATGATCACGCGAGGGCGGAGAAGAGCGATGAGCGACTTCGGCAGCACCACACCGATCCACCTGGAACGCGGCGAAGGCAAAGGCCTCGCCGCCGGCACGCTGGGGCTGTGGGGGTCGACCGTCATCGGTCTGGCATCCACCGCCCCCGTCTACTCCCTCGTCGCGACCCTGGGCTTCGTCGTGCTCGCCGTCGGGGGCCAGGCGCCGATCGCGTTCATCATCGCCTTCGTGCCGATGCTGTTCATCGCGTTCGCCTATCGCGAGCTCAACAACGAGATCCCGGACTGCGGCACCACCTTCACCTGGGGGACGAAGGCGTTCGGTCCGTGGGTGGGATGGATGGGCGGCTGGGGCGTCGCGGTGGCCGGCATGGTCGTGCTCGCGAACCTCGCGCAGATCGCCTCCGTCTACTTCTGGGACCTGTTCGGTCTGGAACTCGAGAACAACGACTGGCGCATCGTGCTGGTCGCCGTCCTGTTCATCGCGGCGATGACGTGGGTGAGCTGGCGCGGCGTGGAGATCGGCGAACGGATCCAGAACGTGCTGCTCGCCGTGCAGTACCTCGCGCTGGCGATCTTCGTCGTCGCTTCGCTCTGGCAGTTCTTCGCCGGGTCGGCACCGAACCCCACGCCGTTCGACTGGAACTGGCTGAACCCCTTCGCCTTCACCGACTTCCACGGCTTCACCGAGGCGGTGCTGCTCGCCCTCTTCATCTACTGGGGCTGGGACACCTGCCTCGCCCTCAACGAGGAGACCAAGGACCCCAAGCGCATCCCGGGTCGTGCGGCGCTGCTCACCACGATCATCCTGCTGTTCACCTACGTCTCGGTGACGATCGCCGCGATGATGTACGCCGGGCTCGGCGAGGACGGCACCGGGCTGGGCAACGCCGACAACGCGGACGACTTCTTCCTCGCGATCAAGGACGGACTGCTCGGCCCGTGGGGCTGGCTGCTGGTGGTCGCGGTGCTGATCTCGGCGGTGTCCTCGACGCAGACGACCATCCTGCCCACCGCCCGCGGCACGCTCGCGATGGGCGTCTACCGCGCGCTCCCCGCGCGCTTCAAGACCGTGCATCCCGTCTACAAGACGCCCTCGTTCTCCACGATCGTGGGCGGCACGGTCGCCATCTGCTACTACGTCGGCATGACGCTGATCAGCGACAACATCCTGCAGGACTCGATCCTGTCGCTCGGGCTCGCGATCGCGTTCTACTACGCCATCACCGGCTTCGCCTGCGTCTGGTACTACCGACGCGACCTCGGCCGCTCCGCGCGCGACCTGTGGCTCAAGGGCATCTTCCCGCTGCTGGGCGCCCTCATGCTGACGTTCGCGTTCGTGCAGTCGGCGATCGACATGTACGACGTGGACTACGGCAACTCGGTGCTGCTGGGCATCGGCGGGACGTTCGTGGTCGGCATCGGAGCCCTGCTCGTCGGCGTCGTGCTCATGTTCGTCTGGTTCGTCTTCCCGCGCTCGAAGCCGTTCTTCCAGGGGCGGGCCCTCAACCGCGAGACCCCCGTCCTCGTGCCCGACGAGCCGGGCGACATCGTCCGCTCCATCGACGGCGGCATCTGACCTCCCGGCTCCCGGCCGGGCCCAGGCGGCCCGCGCCGACCCGGCATCCGCACCCTCATCACCACGACTAAGGAACACCATGCGCATCCTCATCGTCGGCGCCGGCGGCGTCGGCTCGGCCGCCGTCCGCATCGCCGTGCGTCGCGACTTCTTCGAGAAGCTCGTCATCGCCGACTACGACCCGGCGCGCCCGCAGGCGCTCGTCGCCGAGGTCGCCGACCCGCGGGTGGAGGCGGCCCAGGTCGACGCCTCCCGTGCCGATGCGGTGGCCGGGCTCATCGAGGCGCACGGCATCACCCACGTGCCCAACGCCGTGGACCCCCGCTTCGTCATGCCGATCTTCGACGGCGCGCTCGCCGCCGGCGCGACCTACCTCGACATGGCGATGAGCCTCTCGACGCCGCACCCCGAGCAGCCGCACGCGCTGCCGGGGGTGAAGCTCGGCGACGAGCAGTTCGCCAAGGACGACCAGTGGAAGGATGCCGGTCGGCTCGCGCTCGTCGGCATCGGCGTCGAGCCGGGGCTGTCGGACGTGTTCGCCCGCTACGCCGAGGATCACCTGTTCAGCGAGATCGACGAGCTGGGCGTGCGCGACGGAGCGAACCTCGTCGTCGCCGGATACGACTTCGCGCCCTCGTTCTCGATCTGGACGACGATCGAGGAGTGCCTCAACCCGCCGGTCATCTACGAGGAGGACCGCGGCTGGTACACGACGGCGCCGTTCAGCGAGCCCGAGGTGTTCGACTTCCCCGACGGCATCGGCCCGGTCGAGTGCGTCAACGTCGAGCACGAGGAGGTGCTCCTCATGCCGCGGTGGACCAAGGCCAAGCGCGTGACCTTCAAGTACGGGCTGGGCGACGAATTCATCGGCGTGCTGAAGACGCTGCACAAGCTCGGTCTGGACAGCACCGAGAAGGTGAACGTCAAGGGCGTCGAGGTGTCGCCGCGGGATGTCGTCGCCGCGTGCCTGCCCGATCCGGCGACCATCGGCGACAAGATGAGCGGCAAGACCTGCGCGGGCGTCTGGGTGACCGGCACCGGCGTCGACGGCCGTCCCCGCTCGACCTACCTCTACCACGTGGCCGACAACGAGCAGACGATGCGCGAGTACGGCTCCCAGGCGGTCGTCTGGCAGACGGCCATCAACCCGGTCATCGCCCTCGAGCTGCTCGCGACCGGCGTCTGGACCGGCACCGGCGTGCTCGGCCCCGAGGCCTTCGACGCGAAGCCCTTCCTCGATCTGCTCGCGGCGCCGGCGCCCGGCGGCTACGGCTCTCCGTGGGGCATGGAGGACAAGCCCGTCTGAGCCGCCGGCGGGCGCGGGCGACGTCCGCGGTGGAAGGATGGACAGATGGCCACCCACGTGATCACCGGAGCGGGCTCCGGCATCGGCACCCTCATCGCAGAGCGGCTCGCGGCGCGCGGCGACCGGCTCGTGCTGGTCGTGCGCGACCGCGCGCGGGCGGACGACCTCGTCCGCGCGTTCCCCGGCAGCATCCCGATCGTCGCCGACCTCGCGCACCCCGAGACGATCGCCGACGCGGTGCGGGATGCCGCGGCGGTCCCCGACCGCATCGACGCGGTGATCCATGCGGCGGGCATCGTGGAGCTCGGGCGGGTCGGCGACCTGCCGGTGTCGGCGTGGACGAGCCAGCTGGCCGTCAACCTCGTGGCCCCCGCGGAGCTCACCCGCGTGCTGCTGCCGCGGGTGCGTGCGGCACGCGGCCAGGTGCTGTTCGTCAACTCGGGGGCGGGCCTCACGGCGCATCCGAACTGGGCGGCGTACGCGGCGTCCAAGCACGGGCTCAAGGCACTCGCCGACGCCCTGCGCGGCGAGGAGGCCGAGCACGGCGTGCGCGTCACGACGGTGTACCCCGGGCGCACCGCGACGCCCATGCAGGCGGAGGTGCATGCGCAGGAGGGCGCCGCCTACGACCCCGATCGGTGGATCGACCCGGCCTCGGTCGCGACGGCCGCGCTCACGGCGCTCGATCTGCCGCGCGACGCTGTCATCAGCGACCTGACGGTGCGGCCCGGCCCCCGATGACCGTCCCGTCCGCGTCCGGCGCCGACGTCCCCGTCGGGCCGGGACTGCTCGATGCGATCCTCGACGACGCCCGCCGCCGGCTCGTGGGCACGCCGAAGGAGCGGCTCGGCGACTGGGCGCACGCCCGTCGCCTGCTCGGGTTCGGCCGCGCGCCGCGCATCGTGCCGGTGGGTGAGGCGTGGCACGTCGGCGTCCTGCTGATCGGGGATGCCGACCTCTTCGCGACCGGCGAGGTGCTGCGCGCCCGCACCGAGGCGATCCGCGGCTACACCGCCGAGGCGCAGCGCGCCCGCTCCGAGCGTGCCGCCGCCGCGGCGCGTGGCGGGTTCGCCGACGGCGAGGTGCTGCACCTCGGTGCGACGGCGATCGACCTCGACGCGGTGCGCCGCGGTGAGGCGTCGGGTCCGCTGGCGCTGGTCGACGGCATCCCGCTCGTGACGTGGACGCCGGCCGGCGCGCGCCGGCCCCTGGCGGACTACCTGGACGATCAGCTCTCGCTGCGCTGACCCTCGCCCCGCGGATGCCGCGCCCTCCGGCGCGCGGGTGCCGCGCCTCAGACGTCGGCGCGGATCGGCCGCACGACGCGGCACGGGTTGCCCACCGCGACGACCCCGGCGGGGATGTCGCGCGTGACCACCGATCCGGCTCCGATGATGCTGTCGCTGCCGATCGTCACGCCCGGCAGGATCGTGACCGAGCCGCCGAGCCAGACGTTGTCGCCGATCGTGACGGCGGACGCGCGCTCCCATCCCTCCCGGCGGAGGGTCGGATCCTCGGCGTGGTTAGGCGTGTAGATGCTGCAGCGGGGCCCGATGAGGCAGTCGGCGCCGATCGTGACGTAGCCGCCGCCGACCACGAGGAAGTCCTTGTTGAGGAAGGTGCGGTCGCCGATCGTGAGACCGATGCCGTAGTCGAGGTTGAGCGGCGGACGGAAGTCGATGCCGGATCCCGCGCCCGGCACGAGCTCGTGGAACAGGCGCTGGGCCTCGGCGGGGTCGTCGAAGAAGATCCGGTTGATCCGGGCGCACGTCGACTGGGCGTGCCAGGTGAGATCGGGCAGGGATGCCGAGGCGCGGTAACGGATCCCGTCGCCGGCGAAGAGCGCGCGCACGTCCGCATCGTCTGCGATCAGCGCGGCGAGATCCATATTTGTTGTCATACGGAACATATTAGTGGGAGGATGGCCGTACGGCGATGTCGCCGCAGAACAACGGGAGCCGTCATGACCATCGCCCGCGCCGCCGTCGACCTCGACGTCACCGGTCCGCAGATCAGCCGCCACCTCTACGGGCACTTCGCCGAACATCTCGGCCGGTGCATCTACGGCGGCTTCTGGGTGGGGGAGGAGTCGCCGATCCCGAACGAGCGCGGCATCCGCCTCGACGTCGTGGAGGCCCTGCGCCGCCTGCACGTGCCCAACCTCCGGTGGCCGGGCGGATGCTTCGCCGACGAGTACCACTGGCGCGACGGCATCGGGCCCCGCGATGAGCGCCCGACGATGGTCAACACGAACTGGGGCGACGTCGTCGAGGACAACGCGTTCGGCACGCACGAGTTCATGGACCTCTGCGACCTGCTCGGGGCCGAGCCCTACGTCAACGGCAACGTCGGCAGCGGCACGGTGCAGGAGATGAGCGAGTGGGTCGAGTACCTCACCCGCTCCGGCGACAGCCCGATGGCGCGTCTGCGCCGCGAGAACGGTCGCGACGAGCCCTGGCGGGTGCCGTTCTGGGGCCTCGGCAACGAGGCCTGGGGATGCGGCGGCCACATGACGCCGGAGTACTACACCTCGCTCGCCCGCCGGTACGCGACCTTCTGCCGCGAGCACGACGGCAACCGGCTGTACCGCATCGCCGCGGGCGCGGCCGACGACGACGTGCGCTGGACGCACGCGCTCATGGCCTCGGCGACGTCGTCGAACGCGCCCGACCCGCAGCCGTCCCCGTTCCAGGCGATCTCGTTCCACTACTACACGCACGCCGGCACCGGCATCCAGAAGGAGTCGGCCACGACGTTCTCCCGCGACGAGTACGTGCGCACGATCGGCAAGGCCTACGAGATCGAGCGCGTGATCCGCGCCCACGAGGCGGTCATGGACGCCTACGACCCCGAGCGGTCGATCGACCTCGTGTGCGACGAGTGGGGCACCTGGTGGAGCGTGGAGCCCGGCACCAACCCCGGCTTCCTCTTTCAGCAGAACACGGTGCGCGACGCGCTGGTCGCCGGCATCCACTTCGACGTGTTCCACCGCCACGCGGCGCGCCTGCGCATGGCGAACATCGCCCAGACCCTCAACGTGCTGCAGGCGATGATCATCACCGACGACGACGGCGGGCTCGTGCTGACACCGACCTACCACGTGTACGAGATGAACGTCGGCCACCACGACGCGCAGTCCGTGCCCGCGCACGTCGTGTCGGTTCCCTCCGTCGGCGTCGACGGCGCGGAGCTGCCGGCGCTGTCGCTGTCGGCATCCACGAAGGACGGCGCGGCGCTCCTGTCGCTCACGCACGTCGGCGTCGACGGCCCGCTCGCGGTCGAGATCGACCTGCGTGGCCGCGCCGCGACGCTCACCCGCGCCCGGGTGCTCACCGGCGCGGACGCCGCGGCCCACAACACGCCGGAGAGCCCCGACGTCGTCCGCCCGGTGCCGCTGGACGCGTCGATCGACGACGGCGTCCTGCGCCTGCAGCTGCCCCCGCACGCCTTCGCGACCGTCGAGCTCGCCCTCGCCTGATCGACGCGTGAGGACGGCCCGCCCCGGGAGGGGCGGGCCGTCCGATCGAGCGGCGGAAGAGACGAGAGACCGCTACTCGACGTGGGTGGCCACGGTGCGCGCGTCCGCGGCGGTGACCCGGTGCACGTCGCCCGTGAGGGTGACCGTCGCGGCCGTCTCGCGGTCGGCGACCGACGCGCCGACCCACAGGTCGACGCGGCCCGGCTCCACGATCCGGATGCCGTCCCGTCCCGTGAACGCCAGGCGCGCCGTCGGCACGTCGAAGCGGACCGTGGCGGACGCCCCCGGTGCCAGGCTCACCCGCGCGTAGCCGAGCAGCTGCGCGACCGGGCGGACGACGCTCGCGTGCACGTCGTGCGCGTACAGCTGCACGATCTCGGTGCCGGCGCGGTCACCGGTGTTGGCGACCGTCACGGTCACCGTCAGCTCGTCGCCCGCGGCGACCTCCTCGGGTGCCGACAGGCCCGTGCGCGCGAAGGTCGTGTACCCGAGCCCGAAGCCGAAGGGTCGCACCGGCGTGCTGTCGGCGCTCGTCACCTCGCTGTCGCCGCCGAGGATCGGATGCAGGTACGAGAACGGCTGCGCGCCCGCCGACCGTGGCAGCGAGACGGGCAGCCGCCCCGACGGGGCGACGGCGCCCGTGAGCACGCGGGCGATCGCCGTGCCGCCCTCCTCGCCCGGGAAGAACGCCTGCACGACGGCTGCGGGGGCCGAGCCCGCGTCGCCGTCCAGCGCCCAGGCCAGAGCGTAGGGCCGGCCGGTGACCACCACGAGCACGACCGGCGTGCCCGTCGCGGCGACCGCCTCGGCGAGCTCGCGCTGCACCCCGGGCAGCTCGAGGCTCTCCGCATCGTTGCCCTCGCCGACCGTGCCGCGTCCGAACAGCCCGGCCCGGTCGCCGACCACGACGATCGCCACGTCGGCGGATGCTGCGGCATCCACCGCGGCGGCGAAGCCCGAGCGGTCATCGCCCTCGACGTCGCAGCCGGCGACCGACACGATCGCGGCCTCCGGCAGCTCGGCCCGAAGGGCCTCGGCGACCGTCGGGATCGCGAACCCGTACGGCGTGCCCGGGTGGTGGGCCAGCACGTGGTTGGCGAAGGAGTAGCAGCCCATGAGCGCCGACGCGTCGTGGCCGTTCGGCCCGATCACGGCGACGCGCCCGGGACGGGCCAGCGGCAGCGTGCCGTCGTTCGACAGCAGCACCAGAGAGCGCTCGGCCAGCTCGCGCGCGACGGCGCGGTGGGCGGGGGAGTCGAGGTCGACGGCGGTCGGCGGCGCGCTGTCGTCGGGATCGAGCAGGCCGAGCTCCTCCTTCTGCGCGAGCACGCGCGCCAGCGCGCGGTCGACGAGCGCCTCGTCGATGCGACCGTCGCGCAGGCCCTCCCGCAGCGGGGTCGCGTACGCGTCGCCGCTGGGCAGCTCCACGTCGATGCCGGCCGTCAGGGCCAGGCGCGCCGCCTCGGTGCGGTCGACGGCGACGGCGTGCATCGTCTGGAGGAACGCGATCGCGAAGTAGTCCGACACCACGACGCCGTCGAAGCCCCACTCGCCGCGGAGCAGATCGGTGAGCAGTCGCGGATCGGAGGCGACGGGGATGCCGTCCACGTCCGTGTACGAGTTCATCACCGACCGCGCCCCGCCGTCGCGCACCGCCATCTCGAAGGGCGGCAGGAACACGTCGGCGAGCTCGCGCGGACCGGCGTGCACGGGTGCGTGGTTGCGACCCGCCTGCGACGCGGAGTAGCCGACGAAGTGCTTCAGGGTCGCGTGCACCCCGGCATCCTGGATGCCGCGGACGTAGGCCGTCGCGATCGTGCCCACGACGTACGGGTCTTCCGAGATGCACTCGTCCACCCGCCCCCAGCGCGGATCGCGGATCACGTCCAGCACCGGTGCGAGGGTCTGGTGCACGCCCAGCTCGCGCATCGTGTCGCCGATGAGGCGCCCCATGCGCTCGACGAGCTCGGGGTCGAACGCGGCGCCCCACGCGAGCGGCGTCGGGAAGGTCGCCGCCTTCCAGGCCGCGAGACCCGTCAGCGACTCCTCGTGCACGATCGCGCCGATGCCGTGGCCCGATGCCGCGCGCAACCGCTGCTGCTGCTCCCACAGCCAGCTCGCGCGCTCCGCGGCATCCACCGGCCGGGTGCCGTAGACGCGTGTGAGGTGACCGAGCCCGTGGGCGGAGGCCTGCTCGTACCGGTCGGAGGCGGTCGTCGCGCCGGCCCTCATCTCGTCGGCCAGGGGTGCCACCGCCTCCTCGCCCTGGTCGACCCAGAAGCCCACCAGCTGCGCGACCTTCTGGTCGGGCGTCATGTCGGCCATGAGGGCGGCCACCCGTGGCGAGACCGGCTGGACGAGACGGCGGTCGAGGGAGTTGTCGGAGATCGTCATGCGGATCAGCCCTTCACGGCGCCCGTGAGGCCGCCGACGATACGACGCTCGAACAGGCTGAAGAACAGCAGCGCGGGGAGCATCGACAGAGAGGTGAAGGCCAGCACCTTGGCGGTGTCGACCGAGTACTGGGACGAGAACGCCTGCACGCCCAGCGGCAGGGTGAAGCTCGCCTCGTTGTTGAGGATGAACAGGGGCAGCAGGTAGCTGTTCCAGCTGCCGATGAACGCCAGGATGCCGACGGTGATGACGCCCGGCACCGACAGCGGCAGCACCATGCGCCAGAAGAAGCCCAGGCGGCTGCACCCGTCGATGAACGCGGCCTCCTGGATCTCGTCGGGGATCGCTCGGAGGAACGGCACCAGGATGATGATGGTCGTCGGCAGTGCGAACGCGATCTGGGGCAGGATGATCCCGGCCAGCGAGTTCATGAGACCGAGGTCGCGGATCACGATGTACAGCGGGGTGATCGCGACCGTGATCGGGAACATCAGCCCGGCGGCGAACAGGGCGTAGAGCGCGCCGCGCCCGCGGAACGGGTAGCGCGCGATGACGTAGCTCGCCATGAGTCCCAGCGCGACGACGCCCGCGGTGGTGGCCGTCGCCGCGATCAGCGAGTTGAGCACCTGACGCCAGAACTGCGGACCCGTGAGCACCGTGAGGTAGTTCTGCACGTTCCACGGGTCGGGCCAGCCGGCGGGATCGACCGTGATCTGCGAATTGCTGCGGAACCCGCCGATGACGATGTAGAGCACCGGGGCGAGCATGAGGGCGATGACGACGAGCGCGATGAAGTAGACGAGCGGGCTGCCCCAGGGCAGGCGCTCCTTCGCGCGGCGGCGTGCGGGCCCGCGGCCGGCGGCGCCGGTCGCGAGGGTGGCGGTGTCGACGGTGAGCGCGCTCATCGGGTCTTCTTCCCTTCGGTGATGGCGCCGGCCGTGTCGCGGCGCAGCACGAAGCGCTGGTAGATCAGGGCGACGACGAGCGAGATGACGAAGATGACGACGGCGACGGCGTTGCCGAAGCCGAAGTTGCCGGCGTTGCGGCCGTTGACGACCATGTAGGTCGCCATCGTGGAGGTGCCCGCCGTCGAGGCGACGTACTGGCCCCAGATGATGTAGACGAGGTCGAACAGCTGCAGGGCGCCGATGATCGACAGGAACGCCCAGATGCGCAGGGTGGGCGCCAGCAGCGGCAGCGTGATGCGCCAGTGGGCCTGCCAGTATCCCGCGCCGTCGAGGGCGGCGGCCTCGTAGAGCTCCTCCGGGATGCCCTGGAGCCCCGCGAGGAAGAGGATGACGGCGAAGCCGACGTACTTCCAGGTGAGGATGGCCATGAGCGTCCAGATGGCGATCGCCGGATCGGAGATCCAGTCGTGGGCGAGCGCGCCGAGCCCCCAGCTCTCCAGCAGGCCGTTCAGCGCTCCCTGTGTCTGCAGCATGAGCCCGAAGCCCGTGCCGACGACGACCTCGGCGATGACGTACGGCACGAAGATGAGGACGCGGATGAGGGACTGCCCCCGCATCCGGCGGTTCAGCAGCAGTGCCAGCAGCACCGCGACCGGCCCCTGCAGCACGATGGAGGCGATGACGATGAAGCCGTTGTGGCCGAGCGCCTCGAGGAAGGTCGGATCGGTGAGGATCGTCAGATAGTTCTGCAGGCCGACGAAGTCGGTGGGGGCGCCGTAGCCCTGCCACCGGAAGAAGCCGTAGTAGGCCGCCATCGCGACCGGGAAGATCACGAAGCCGAGGAACATGATCAGCGCCGGCCCGACGAGCAGCGCGATCTCGAATCTCCCGGCCCAGCCCAGTCCACGGGGACGGCGGCGCGGCGTGGGCGGGGGCGGCGTCACGCCGCCCCCGCCGTGCTGCGCGAGATCCGTCTCCGGGTCGGTGACGGCCACGGAGGTCTCGCGGAGGGACACGATCCGATCAGCCCTTCTTGGCCGCGTCGGTGACCGACTGGATCATCTGCTGCGGGGTGCTCTTGCCCGCGAGCAGGTCGACCACGGCCACGTTCAGCGCGTTGCCGACGTTCTGGCCGAGGACGGTGTCGAGCCACTGCGAGACGAACGGCGCCTTGTTGTAGGCGGCGAGCACCTCCTGGAGGTAGGGCTCCTTGACGGCGGCCTGGGCGGTCTTGTTGACCGGCGGGGCGCTGAAGGCCGCGTAGTACGCCTCCTGCTGGTCGGCCGACGCGATGAAGTTCAGGAAGTCCGCGCACTCCTTGGGCGCCTTGGCCGAGCACGAGTATCCGTCGACGCCACCCATCATCGATCCCGGCTCACCCTGACCGCCGGAGACCTCCGGGAAGGGGAACCACGCCAGGTCGGGGAGGGGCTTCTCGTCGGGGGTGAGCGAGGCGATCACACCCGGGTCCCAGGCGCCCATGAGCTCCATCGCGGCCTGGTGGTTGGCGACGAGACCGGCGGAGCTGCCGGCGCCCTGCTGGGCGGAGGTGGTGAGGAAGCCCTCGTTGAACGGCTTCGTCGCGGCGAAGTCGTTGAGGTCTTCGGCGGCCTTCAGCCAGCATCCGTCGCTGAAGTCCTTCGAGTCGCCGGTCTTCTCGATGGTCTGGGGGCTGCACTCGCGCAGGGCGAAGTTGTAGTACCAGTGCGCGGCGGGCCAGGCGTCCTTCGCGCCGAGCGCGATCGGGGCGACGCCCGCGGTCTTGAGCTTGTCGACGGCCGACTCGAGGTCGCTGATCGTCGTCGGGGCGGTCGTGATGCCGGCCTTGGTGAAGAGGTCGGAGCTGTACCAGAAGCCGCTCGGCAGCACCGCCAGCGGCATCGCCCAGATCTTGTCCTGGTAGGTCTCGGCCTTGAACGAGCCCTCGGAGATCTCGGACTTCGCGGTGTCGCCGATCTTGTCGGTGAGGTCCATGAGCTGGCCCGCCTGCACCATCGCCGCGAGCTTTCCGCCGCCGCGCTGCAGGAAGATGTCGGGAGCGTCGCCCGCGTTGAGGGCGGTCTGCAGCTTGCCGTCCATGTCCTCGTTCTGCACCGACTGCATCGTGATGGTGACGTTCGGGTTCGCCTTCTCGAAGGCCGCGATGGCGTCCTTCCAGAACTGCTGGCCGGGGCCCGTGGTCGAGTTCTGCCACAGCGTCATCTCGACCTTGCCGTCGGCGTTGGTGTCGCCCGACCCGCCGCTGCAGGCGCTCAGACCGAGCGTGCCCGCGACCAGGAGCGCCGCTCCGGTCAGGATCTTGTTCGCCTTCATGTGATTCCTGTCCTCCTCATTGAGCCTCACCCCGGTCATTCGGGGCACGGAGTATTCCGGTGAACGCGTTCGGGCCGGAATGAGCACCAGTGTGACCATTTGTTGTCAACGACGTCAAACGTTTTCAAAAACCTTTTCAATAACGTTTCCGCGCCCGTAGTATCACCCACGTGAGTCGCAGAGCCACCATCCATGACGTCGCCGCGGCCGCCGGTGTGTCCGTGGCCACGGTTTCCAAAGCGGTCAACGGTCGATACGGCGTGGCGAGCGAGACCGTGTCGCGCGTGCTCGACGCCGTGGCCGAGCTCGGGTACGAGTCGAGCCTGGTCGCCAGCAGCATGCGCTCGCGCCGGACCGGCGTCGTGGGCGTGCTGGTGTCGGACTTCGAGCCGTTCAGCGCGGAGGTGCTCAAGGGCGTCGGCGCCGCGCTGAGCGGGCATCGCTACGACCTGCTGGCCTACAGCGGCGCCCGCGACGCCGACCCGCAGGGGTGGGAGCGGCGCTCGCTCAGCCGGCTCAGCGGCACGCTGATCGACGCGGCGATCATGGTCACCCCGACCGTGGTGGGTGTGAACGCCGACGTCCCGATCGTCGCCGTCGACCCCCACGCGGGCCGGGTGGACATCCCCTCGGTCGAATCCGACAGCCTCACCGGCGGCTTCGAGGCGACGATGCACCTCATCGAGCTCGGCCACCGCCGCATCGGCTACCTCGCGGGCCGCCCCGAACTGCGCTCCTCGGAGATGCGCGAGGCGGGCTACCGCCGTGCACTGCGTCAGTCCGGCATCCGCTTCGATCCCGCCCTCGTGGCCGTCGGAATGTACGACCCCGACACGGTGCGGGTCGTCGGACGCGCCCTGTTGCAGCAGCCCGACCGCCCGACCGCGGTGTTCGCGGCCAACGACCGCACCGCGCTCGGACTGATCGACGTCGCGGCGGAGCTCGGGCTCGACGTCCCGGGGGATCTGTCGGTGATCGGCTTCGACGACATCCCCGAGGCATTCCTCACCGCGCGCCCGCTGAGCACGGTGCGCCAGCCCATCCAGCGTCTCGGCGCCGAGGCGGCGCGGATGCTGGTCACCATGCTGGCCGGGGCCACCCCGGAGGCGACGCACCTGGTGCTCCCGACGCGCCTGATCCCGCGGGCGACGACCGCTCCGCTGCGCTGACGCACGGTCCGGTCGCCGCCGTCCGGGTGCGCGGCGCCGCGGCATCCGCGATGTTGTACGTACAGACTGGACGATATGTACGTTACGCACTAGGCTGACACCGGCGCGAGCGTGGCTTGCTCCGGGAGTGGTGGCCCCGCGCGGCGGGACGACGACTCCGTCGCCCGTCAATGGAAGGAAGCCGATGGCACTGGTCAGCGGTCACGACGTCGTCCGAGAGTGCACCTCCCGCGGCGTCGTCGCGGGAGCGTTCAACACCACCAACATCGAGACGACGATGGGCATCGTCGATGCCGTGGAGCGCGTCGGGGTGCCCACCTTCATCCAGGTCGCGCCGACCAACGTCACGCTCTCCGGCTACGAGTACATCTACGACATGGTCGCCCGACGCCTCGCCGACTGCCCCGTGCCGGTCGCCCTGCATCTGGACCACGGAAAGTCGCTGGATGCCGTGACGGCGGCGCTCGCGGCCGACTTCACCTCGATCATGATCGACGCGTCCGAAGAGGACTTCGCGCAGAACGTCGCCATCTCGCGCGAAGCACGCCGCCTGTGCGGGCCCGATGTCGCGCTCGAGGCCGAGCTCGGCAGCATCGGCGGGAAAGAGGACGACGTCGCCCCAGAGTTCGCCAGCACCACCGACCCGGGGCAGGTCGCCGAGTTCGTGGGCGCGGTCGGCTGCGACATGCTCGCCGTCTCGGTCGGCAACGTGCACGGCTACGCGCCCAACGCCCGCATCGACTTCGATCTGCTCGCGCGCGTGCGGGCGGCCAGCTCCGTGCCGCTCGTCGTCCACGGGGGCTCGGGTCTGCCCGCCGCGCAGCTCGGACGCCTCGCGGAGTTCGGTGTCGTGAAGGTCAACGTGGCCAGCGATCTGCGCAACGCCATGATCCGGTCCTTCGGCGAGGCCTACGCCGCGAACGCGAACGAGACCTCCCTCATCCGCGTCTCGCTCGACGCCGTCGCCGCCATCAGCGATGTGGTCGAGCGCCGCATCCGCATGCTCAACCCCTCCGTCTGATCCGACCATGACCCCGACGATCACGGTCGACATCGGCACGACCAGCATCAAGCTGTGCCATTTCGACGCCGACGGCACGCTGCTGGCGGCCGACCGCTGCCCCACGCCCACCCGCCGCGATGCGTGGGGCGAGGTGTACGACACGGTCGCGCTCCTGGACATCGTGCGCGGGTTCGTCGAGGGGCTCGATCGAGCCGAACGGCGCGCGGTGCAGTGCATCGCGATCGCCGGGGTCGGGGAGTCCGGCGGCCTGGTCGCCGCCGACCTCTCACCGGCGTCGCCGATGATCCTGTGGCACGACCACCGCGGGGCGGAGCTGCTCGCGCGGATCTCGGAGGCCCAGCGCGAGCGAATCTACGCCGTGACGGGTCTTCCGGTGAACGCGAACTACGCGATCTCGAAGGTGGCGTGGGCGCTCGCCCGTGCCGATCGTCCCGCCGGCGACGTGCAGTGGCTCAACGTCTCGGAGTTCCTCGCGGCGCAGCTGACGGGCCGGCGATGGGCCGAGCCCTCGCTCGCGAGTCGCACGATGGCGCTCGATGTCTCCGGTCGCCGCTGGTCTCGCGAGATGTGCGCGCTGTTCGGAGTGGACCCGGTGGTCTTCCCGCCGCTGCGCCCCGCGGCCGAGGGGGTCGCGATGGACTCCGCGATCGCGCGCGCCTGGGGCCTGGACGAGGTGACGGTTCACGTGGCGGGCCACGACCACATGGCCGGCGCCGTCGGAGCCGATCTGCGCGCGGGCGAGGTGCTGGATTCCACCGGTACGACGGAGGGCGTGCTCGCCCTGCTGCCGTCGCCGCGACTGGATGCCGCGACCGCGGCGACGAAGGTGGCGAACGGCCTCGCGTGCGACGGCGACGCGTTCACGCTGTTCGCCTCGATCCCCACCGGCGGCTCGGCGTTCGCGACCCTGCGCACGCTCCTGGATCGCGACGTCGACGAGCTCCTCGCCCTCATCGCCCAGGCCCATCGCGACTGGATCACCGGGAAGGTCTCGCTCGACCGGCTGCCTCTCGTGCTGCCCCGATTCCGCGGCAGTCCGCCGCCGCAGAAGGATGCCGCGGCCCGCGCGGTGGTCGCGGGGCTCCAGGGCGACACGACGGCGGTCGAGCTGGTCCTCGCGTGCTTCCTGGGCATGGCCCGCCAGTTCGCCGACGTCTGGGATCTGTTCGGCCTGCCGCTTGAGCGCGTGAAGCTCATCGGCCCCGCCAGCTCCAACCCCCTGTGGCTGCAGCTCAAGGCCGATCAGCTGGGCGTCCCGCTCAGCGTGTCGGGCTTTCCCGAGGTCGTCTCGCGGGGTGCGCAGGTGCTGGCACACGGCGTCCGGCTGCCCTGGTGCGCATCCGACCCGCGCGACGTGCTGCCCGATGCCGGACGCGCCGCCGCGCTCGCCGCGTGGCGCACCCGCACGGCCCGGCAGTGGGCGTACCTGGCAGAGATGCCCGGGTGAGCCCCGGCCACCCCACCGCAGGCCACCCCACACGGCACCGGCACTCCCGACGGCACCGAGCGACCAACGACTCCGAAGGAAAGGCGCAGCAATGAAGCTCGTCGCGGGAATCGACTCGTCCACCCAGAGCTGCAAGGTCACCGTGCGCGACCTCGACACCGGTGCGACGCTCCGCGCGGGCGCCGCGCCCCACCCGTCGGGCACGATCGTGGACCCCGAGGCGTGGTGGGCGGCGCTGCTCGAGGCCGTCCGTGACGCCGGCGGTCTCGACGACGTGCGGGCCGTCTCGGTGAGCGGACAGCAGCACACCCCGATCTTCCTCGACGAGCACGGCGTCGCCACGTGCGCGTCGCCGCTGTGGAACGACCTCGGCTCGCACCCGCAGACCGTGGCGCTGAACGCCGAGCTCGGTCGCGAGGAGTGGATCCGGCGGACGGGGCTTCCCCTGTCGCTGTCGGACACCGTGGTGAAGGCCCGTTGGCTGCGCGACGTGAACCCGGATGCCGCGGCGCGCACGGCCGCGATCGCCGTCGTGCACGACTGGCTCACGTGGCGACTGCGCGGCTTCGGGCCCGGGACGGGTGGGATCGATCAGCTCGTCACCGACCGCTCGGAGGCGTCGGGGACCGGGTACTGGTCGCCGCGGACGGGGGAGTACGAGCGCGACCTCCTCGTGCACGCGCTCGGTCACGACGTCGTGCTGCCGACGGTGCTCGGCCCGCGCGGGTCGGCCGGGTCGACGGGCGACGGCCTCCCCGGAATCCCCGCCGGGATCCCGATCGGGGTGGGCAGCGGCGACAATGCCGCGGCGGCGCTCGCGCTCGGCCTGCGCGAGGGCGACGCGGTGCTGAGCCTGGGCACCTCCGGCGTGGTCTATGCCCGCTCCTCGCAGCCGGTGCACGACTACACCGGCTCGGTGTGCAACTACGCCGATGCCACGGGCGCCCATCTGCCCCTCGTCGCGACGCTCAACGCCGCCCGCAACCTGCAGGCCGGCGCTGAGCTGCTCGGCTGCACGCACGACGAGTTCGCGGCCCTGGCCCTGGCGGCTCCGCCCGGCGCCGACGGGCTCACGCTGCTGCCGTACTTCGAGGGGGAGCGCACCCCCGACCTGCCTCACGCCCGCGGCGCGCTCCTCGGTGCGACGCTGGCCAACTTCACCCGCGCGCACGTCGCCCGCGCGATCGTGGAGGGCACCCTGGCCAGCCAGGTCGCGATGCTCGAGGCCCTCGACGCGTGCGGGGTGCCGACGAGCCGGCTTCTGCTCATCGGCGGGGCGGCGAAGAACCCGGCCGTCCAGCGGATCCTGACCGAGCTGGTCGACCTGCCCGTTCTCGTGCCCGGCCCCGACGAGTACGTCGCCAAGGGGGCCGCGATGCAGGCCGCCGTGGCGCTGACGGACGACTTCCCCGACTGGCCCGTCGTCCTCGATCCCCTCCCGCCGGCCCCGCCCGCTCGTCGGATCCTGCGCCAGCACCGCGCCGCGCAGGTCGCGATGGGCTACGCCGCCGCGAGTCCCGGCGATGTCGCCGAGGACGCCGCGCGGGTGCTTCGCTAGGGTCGAGGAGAGGTCCGCGACGGCCCTTGCTGTCTTCGGGAGGAGTCGACGGTGTCCCTGCGCTCGCGTGTGCCCGTGGCGGTGGGCATCGACATCGGCAGCACGAACACGAAGGTCGTCGCGCTGACCGCGGAGGGCGGGGTCGTCGCCAGGGCGAGCCGCCCCACCCGTCGCCTGGCCGATGACCTGTCGGTCGATGCCGCAGCCCTCGTCGCCGCCGTCGAGGACATGGTCGTCGAGGTGTGCGGCGGCGGGCGCGAGGCGCATGCGCTGTGCGTGGCCGGAATCGGAGAGGACGGCATCCTCGTCGACGACGACCTCGCGCCGTTGATGCCCGCGATGGCCTGGTTCGACCCGCGCCGGCAGGAGACGTTCCGCCGGTTGCGCTCCGACCTGGTGGGCGATGAGGGCTTCGACGTCGACACCGACCCCGTTCGCACCCTCGTCGGCTGGAGCTGGGCACGCGCCCACGCGGGCGCCGATCGCGCCGCGTCGTGGATCGCCTTGACCGACCTGCCCGCGGTGCGGTGGACGGGGCGCCGGTTCCTCAGCGACACCCTGGCCTCGCGAACCGCGGCGTGGCGCAGCCGCGATCGCGCGTGGGATGCCGACCGGGTGGCGCTCACGCTGGGCGATCCCGGCCTCCTTCCTCCCGTCGTGCGCACCGGCGACGTCGTCGGGCCGATCATCTCGCCGGTTCTGCGTGCGGCGGGAGTGGTGGCCGCGGATGCCGTCGCCGTCGCCGGCGGTCACGATCATCCGATCGGGGGCTGGGGTGTGCAGCTGATGGTGCCGGGGGCGATCCTCGACTCGATGGGCACCGCCGAGGTCGTGGTCGCACAGTCCGCCGAGGTGCGCGGGCACGGTGATGACCAGGTCGACGTGGCTCCCGGCATCCGGTCGTCGGGACGCACGCTGCTGCGCGTCGAAGAGCTGGCGCGCAACGTGCAGTGGGCCTCGCGCGATCCCGATGTGGCCCGCGCGATCCGCCACCTGCTCATCGGGCGGGTGCCGCCCCGGGAGGTGTGGGATTCGGGCTGGTTCGTTCCGGGACGCCGCGGCGGGGGCGAGCCCGCGTATGCGCCGGGGGCACCGACGGATCCGGTCGCACGGGCCTCCGCGGTGCTCGGGGCGCTGGCCCTCTCGGGGCGCGACGCCGTCGACGCCGTGCGGCGCCACGTGGGCGGGGCCGCGGCCGTGCGGGTGGCGGGCGGGTGGGTGCGCTCGCCCGGCTGGATCGCGATCAAATCGGCCGTCAACGGGTTCCCGACCGTGCCGGTCCTCGAGCCGGAGGTCACGGCCGTGGGCGCCGCGCTGATCGCGGCGACCGCGCGAGGCTGGCGTCCCGACCCCGTCGACGCCCTCGGCGGGTTCGCGACGGGCCTGCTCGGCTGACGGGCTCAGCTGGCCGCGACGCTGACCTCGAGGGGGATGACATCGGTGAGCACCCACGTCTCGTAGTAGTCGAACCGGGTGCCGTCGGCCGCCCACGAGAGCGACCGGACGCGCAGGACGGGGCGATCGACGGCCACGTTCAGGTGGGCCGCGACTTCCGCCGGGGCCGGGAGGGCGTGGATGATGCGCTGGGCGCCGCTGATGACGAACCCGGCCGCGCGCAGATGCGAGTTCAACGATGCGGTGCCGTCGAGCACGCCGGGCTCGCGTTCGATGGTGCGGGCGACCTCTCGCGGGAACCAGTTCGTGCTCAGCATCGCGGCGACCCCGTCGAGGGACCGCACGCGCTCGAGGGCGAACACCTCCTCCTCCGGTCCGACCTGGAGCGCCTCGGCGACGTGGGGAGCCGGCCTCCGGTAGCCGGTGTCCACGACGACGGTCGAGATGCCGGTGCGCCCGTGCCGCAGCTGGGACTCGAGGAAGCCTTCCTGCACCGTCCAGCCCGCGGTCTGCCCGGGGATGCTGGCGAAGACGCCGCGTCGCGGGATGCGGTGCGCGTACCCCTCGTTCTCGAGCTTCGTGAGGGTCTGACGGACGGTCGCGCGGGACAGGCCGAACTCCCGGCAGAGCTCGAGCTCGCTGGGAAGACGCTCCTCCTCGGCGATGTCGCCCTGCGCGATGCGATCACGGAGGATCTCGAACAGCTGTTCGTAGTACGGCACGGGAGAGACCCGCTCGATCGTCTGCGCCACGTGATTCTCCTCGTCCTCGTGCGCGTCGTCGCGCTCTCGTCGTACGTTTGGATTCGACTGTACAGACGGTATGCATACCCCGATCCGCGATACCGGCACGAATCCTCCGTTGGTAACTTTTCGGTGATCGCTGTACATTCTGTACGTACAACACGTACGATACGTGCAGGACCTGGATCCTGCATCCCGAAACACCATCGGCCCCCGAGGCTTCTGCACTTCAGAGAGGAAGTACGCATGCGAACTTCACCCATCACCGGACTCGCGCTTCTCGGCGCGGGCGCCCTTCTGCTCGTCGGCTGTTCCAGCGCGGGCTCCTCCGACTCCCCGTCGGGGTCGGGTGACGGCGTCAACCCCGCCGACACGCCGCTGAGCTACTCGCAGCCGCACACCGACCCGTTCCAGAACGCCGAGAACGTCGGCTCGATGGAGCGCTTCGCCGAGCTCGGCTACGCCACGATCCCCGCGACAAACGCCGACCGCGACGCCGCGCAGCAGATCACCGACATCCAGACGCTGATCAACAAGGGCGCCAAGGGCCTGGTCATCTCCGTCGGCGACGCCGACGCCATCGTCCCGGCCATCGAGTACGCCAACGACGCCGGCGTGCCGATCGTCGCGATCGACGAGGCGCCCGCCTCGGGCAAGATCGCCATGATCGTCCGCGCCGACAACGTCAAGATGGGCGAGCTGGCGTGCGAGGAGATGGGCAAGCGCGTCGCCGCCGACGCCGTCGTCATCACCCTCGACGGCGACCCCGTCACCTCCAACGGCCGCGACCGCACGAACGGGTTCAACGACTGCATGACGCAGAAGTACCCGAACGTCAAGCTGGTCAACGTCGCCACCGAGTGGGACCCCGCCAAGGCGGCATCCGGCATCGAGACGGCGCTCAACCAGTACGGCAACGTCGCGGGCATCTACAACCAGAGCGACGCGACCTTCTTCCCGACGATCCTCGACACGCTCAAGTCGGCGGGCAAGCTCATCGCGGCCGGACAGCCCGGGCACATCGTCCAGGTCTCCGTCGACGCGAGCCCCATGGCGATGACCGCGATCCGCGACGGATGGCTGGACGCCGCGGTCGCGCAGCCGATGACCGACTACATCGACTACGGCGCGGACTACCTCGTCCGCGCCATCAAGGGCGAGACCTTCACGGCCGGCAACACCGACCACGGCAGCGTCGTCGAGGAGCGCAACGGCAACCTCGTCGACCTGCTGCCCACCCCCGTCGTGACCAAGGACAACGTCGACGACCCGAACCTCTGGGGCAACAAGAAGTTCGCCCTGGACGCGTTCGGCGCGACCAACTGACCCGGCCACACCACGACACCCCTCGAGACGGAGACGTCATGACCACCCCGCCGACCACCGTGCCCGCCATCCAGATCGACGGCGTCAGCAAGACCTACGGTGCGACGAAGGCCCTGCAGGACGTCTCCGTCTCGATCCTCCCCGGCCAGGTGCACGGACTGATCGGACGCAACGGCGCCGGCAAGTCCACGCTCCTGCGCATGATCACGGGGCTGGAGACGCCGGACACGGGCACGGTGAGCTTCTTCGGAGAAGCCGCGCCCCCGGCATCCGACCCCAAGGCCTGGCAGCAGCGCGTCGCGTGCGTCTACCAGCGCCCCTCGGTGTTCGCGAACCTCACGATCGCCGAGAACCTCTTCGCGGGACGCCTGCCCGGCTCCGGCGCGCGCGTGTCGTGGAAGAGGATGCGGTCCGAGTCGGAGCGCATCCTCTCGGACTGGAACATCCGCCTCGACCCGAAGATGCTGCTCGCGGACGCCCCGATCGAGGAGCGCCAGATGCTCACGATCGCCAAGGCGCTCGAGTCGGGCACCCGCATCGTCCTCCTCGACGAGCCGACCGTGCAGCTGGAGGGCGCGGCGATCCGCCGCCTGTTCGACAAGGTGCAGGAGCTGCAGCAGTCGGGCGTGACGTTCGTGTTCGTCTCGCACTTCCTGCGCGAGGTGACCGCGATCTGCGACGCGGCGACCGTGCTGCGCGACGGCAGGCTGCTGTGGTCGCGCCGGGGCGACGACATCCGCTCCGACGACCTCGTCGAGGCGCTGCTCGCCGGGCAGGAGCAGCGTCGGCACCGCGCCGAGAGCGTCGCTCCCGCTCCGGATGCCGCGCCCGCGGTGGAGCTGCGCGCCGCGACGGCGAAGGACGGGGCGTTCACCGACGTCTCGCTCTCCGTGGCCCCCGGCGAGCTCGTCGCGATCGGCGGGGTCGGCGGCTCGGGCAAGTACTCCGTCGGCGAGGCCATCGCGGGCCTGCGCGCGGTGGCGTCGGGCGAGGTCATCGTCGCCGGGTCGGCGATCCGCAGCGGCGACGTCAAGGCCAGCCAGCGCGCCGGGATCGGGTTCGTCCCCGCCGACCGCCACCGCGACGGCTACGTCCCGCAGCTGAGCGTCGCCGAGAACATGACCATGGGCATCATGGACCAGCTCGCCCCGGCGGGCGTGTTCTCGCCGCGGAAGCAGACCGCGCTCTCGCGCGAGCTCATCTCCGACGTCGCGCTCGTCCCGCCGGACCCGTCGCTGGCCGTGTCCGGCCTCAGCGGCGGCAACCAGCAGAAGGTGGTGCTCGCCCGGGCACTCGCCCGCAAGCCCCGGGTCCTCGTCCTGATCTCGCCCACCGCCGGCGTCGACATCGCCGCCAAGGACGCGATCTACGGCCTCATGCTGCGGGCGCTCGCCGACGGCGTGGCCGTGATCCTCATCTCCGACGACGTCGAGGAGCTGCTGGTCAGCTCGCGCGTCCTCATCATGCGCGAGGGCCGCGTGTCGGCCGAGCTCGCCGACCCCACCGAAGAAGACATCGTTCGAGCCATCGAAGGCCTGGAGTGAACATCGTGCGTACCACCGTCGTCCGAACCCCCGCCCCCGCGACCAACCCCGTGGTGCGCGCCGTCGTGAAGAACGTTCGCGAGCTGAGCGTCCTGCCGGGCCTCATCATCGTCGCCATCGTCGGTGCGGTCGTCAGCCCCGCGTTCCTCTCGGCCGCGAACCTGACCCTGATCCTGCGGCAGTCCGCCGAGCTGGGGATCGTCGTCATCGGCCTGACCTTCATCCTCATCACCGGCAAGCTCGACATCTCGCTCGAGTCCACCGTGGGCCTCGCCCCGATGGTCGCCGCGTGGCTCATGGTCCCCGCCGCGATGGGCGGTCTCGGCTCCGAGATCGGCCCCGGCGTCGCGATCCTCGTGACCCTCGCGATCGGGGTGCTGATCGGGCTGATCAACGGCTTCCTGGTCGTGAAGGTCAAACTCGATCCGTTCATCGTCACGCTCGCGATGCTCATCCTGCTGCGCGGCATCACCCTCGGCGTCAGCCAGGGCAAGACGCTCGCGGGTCTGCCCGAGGCGTTCCGCTATGTCGGCTCGGCCCGCTGGGCCGGCATCCCCGCCGCGATCTGGATCACCGGCATCCTGTTCCTGATCGCCGGTCTCGTGCTGCGCTACACCGCGTGGGGTCGCGCGCTCTACGCCATCGGCGGCAACGCCGACGCGGCCCGCGCCGCCGGCATCCGCGTGGATGCCGTGCTCATCACCGCCTTCGTCGTCGCCAGCGCTCTCGCCGCCTTCGCCGGCATGATGCTCGCCGGCCGTCTCGCCTCCGTCACGAGCGGCATGGGCGACAACCTCATCTTCAGCGCCCTGGCGGCGGCCGTCATCGGCGGCGTGCAGCTCAACGGCGGGCAGGGGCGGATCGTCGGGGCGCTCATGGGCGTGCTGTTGCTGGGTACCCTGACCAACGTGCTGACGCTCGCCGGCGTCCCCACGTTCTGGATCAACGCCGTGTACGGTGCCGTCATCCTCCTCGCGCTGCTGGTCGGCCGCTGGGGCGGCCGGACCGCCGCCCACTGACCGCACGACACAGAAAGGACCGTCCATGTCGGAGTTCCGCGAGATCAGCGCGACCGTCGTCGAGGAGCTGGGGGAGGTGTTCCGTCGGGTTCCGCTCGACAACATCGACGCCGCCCTCGATGCGCTCGAGAAGCACCAGCGCATCTTCGTCCTCGGCATCGGCCGCGAGGGGCTGGGGTCGAAGGCGTTCGCCATGCGGCTGACGCACTTCGGCAAGACCGTGCACTGGGGCTGGGACGACACCACCCCCGCCGTCACCGCCGATGACCTGTTCATCATGCCCTCGGGGCCGGCGAACATCCCGCACCTGCACTACATCGCCGAGCAGGTCAAGAAGACCGGCGCGACGCTGCTCGTGGCCACGGCGGTCCCCGACGGGCCGACCGCACAGCTCGCCGACATCGTGCTGACGATCCCGGCCCACACCTACGGCGCCGACGACCCGAGCGGCCTGGTGCCGACCATCCAGGCGATGGGGAGCCTCTTCGAGCAGTCGCTCTGGATCTTCTGGGACGTGCTGTACCTCATGCTCGTGCGTCGCACGGGCGCGAAGTTCGAAGACCTCGTGGCACGGCACCGCAACTTCGAGTGACGGCCGCGCCGTCCGGGGTGCGCGGCGCCGGTCGCTCCCGGCGTCGGGCCGTCACGCGGGCGTCAGCGGATCGGTCAGCAGCGCCTCGAACGCGATCTCGGCGGCGCCGACGAGCAGGCGGTCGGGGCCGAGGTCGGCCGGGCGCAGCTGCAGGTCCTCGGCGTTCATCGCCATGGCCTGCGCGCGCACGGCGGACAGGAGGGCCTCGGCATCCTGATCCAGGATCGTCGCGAGGAAGCCGCCCAGCACGACGGTCGACGGGTTGAGCACGTTGACGGCGTTGGCGAGCGCCGTCGCCAGGATGCGGCGCTGGCGCTCGACCTCGGCGGCCACCTCCACACTGCGCGATTCGCGGATCGCCCGCTCGAGCGTCGGCTCGTCCGCGCTGTGCAGGCCGACGACGGCGAGCAGTCGCGACCGGCTCACCTCGTCCTCCAGCGTGCCCTGCGCGCCGGAGCGGCGGTCGGCGGGCTGTGCGATCCCGGGGCGGTTCTGGCCCAGCTCGCCCGCGTAGCCGCCGGCGCCGCGCACGAGGCGCCCGCCGATCACCAGCCCGCCGCCGATGCCGCTCGCGCCGCCGTTGAGGTAGATCAGGTCGCTCACGTCGCGGCCCGCGCCGTACATGCTCTCGGCGAGGGCGCCGAGCGTGGCGTCGTTGTCGATCGCGACCGGCAGCCCGCTCGCGCGGGCGAGGGTGTCGCGTAGCGGGGCGTCGGTCCAGTCGAGGTGCGGCGCGCGGCGCACCAGGCCGTCGGCGGTGCGCACGAGGCCGGGCACGGCCACGCCGATGCCCGCGATGCGGTGGGCGGCGAGCTCGCCCCCGCGCCACCGGTCGGTGACGCCGGTGGTGAGCTCGACGGCCTGCGCGGCCGAGATCAGTCCCTCCAGCTCGATGCGCTCGCGCAGCACGATCGTGCGATCGAGCCCGATCGCCGCCACGGTGAGCGCGTCCACCTCGGGGTTCACCGCGATCGCGACGACGTCCGGCGCGGCCGCGACGGAGGGGGAGGGGCGCCCGACGCGGCGATGCACCTCCGGGGCGCCCTCGCTGGCGAGTCCCGCCGCGACGAGGTCGGCGACGAGGGCCCCGATCGTGGAGCGGTTCAGACCCGTCGACTCGGTCAGGGCGGCACGCGAGAGTGGGCCGTCTTCGTGCACGAGCCGCAGCACCCGTGAGAGGTTGGCGCGACGGACGCCCTCGACGGTTCCCTCTGCGCGTGCCACGCGTCCACCCTAGAGGCGCGGATGCCGGTGGGCGTGGTGGACGGAGGGTGCGTCGTGGTATAGGTTGTGACTAACAACAAAACTCCCTCACGGGAGTCCTCGCGAAGGAGCGCCATGACCGTCCCGACCCCCGCCGACAAGTTCACCTTCGGTCTCTGGACCATCGGCTACAACGGCACCGACCCGTTCGGCGGGCCGACCCGTCCGCCGCTCGACGTCGTCCACGCGGTCGAGAAGCTCGCCGAGCTCGGCGCGTACGGCCTCACCTTCCACGACGACGACCTGTTCGCGTTCGGCTCCTCCGAGGCGGACCGGCAGCATCAGATCGACCGGCTGAAGGGCGCGCTGGACGCGACCGGCCTCACCGTGCCGATGGTCACGACCAACCTTTTCAGCGCCCCCGTCTTCAAGGACGGCGGGTTCACCTCGAACGACCGCGACGTGCGTCGCTTCGCGATCCGCAAGGTGCTGCGCCAGATCGACCTCGGCGCCGAGCTGGGCGCGCAGACCTTCGTGATGTGGGGCGGCCGCGAGGGCGCCGAGTACGACTCCGCGAAGGACATCCGCCAGGCGCTGGAGCGCTACCGCGAGGCCGTCAACTTCCTCGGCGACTACGTGGTCGACAAGGGCTACGACATCCGCTTCGCGATCGAGCCGAAGCCGAACGAGCCGCGCGGCGACATCCTGCTGCCGACCGTGGGTCACGCCCTCGCGTTCATCGACTCGCTCGAGCGTCCCGAGCTCGTCGGCCTCAACCCCGAGGTCGGCCACGAGCAGATGGCCGGGCTGAACTTCGCGGCCGGCATCGCGCAGGCGCTGTACCACGGCAAGCTCTTCCACATCGACCTCAACGGCCAGCGCGGCATCAAGTACGACCAGGACCTCGTGTTCGGTCACGGCGACCTGCACAACGCGTTCGCGCTCGTCGACCTGCTCGAGAACGGCGGCCCGAACGGCGGGCAGTCGTACGAGGGCCCCCGTCACTTCGACTACAAGCCGTCGCGCACCGAGGACGA
Source organism: Microbacterium hominis NBRC 15708 (assembly GCF_001592125.1). GTDB lineage: Bacteria > Actinomycetota > Actinomycetes > Actinomycetales > Microbacteriaceae > Microbacterium > Microbacterium hominis. The sequence continues at coordinate 45,843 of NZ_BCWI01000019.1, read as the reverse complement.
GACGGGTGTCTGGGACTCGGCAGCCGCCAACATGCGCACGTACCTGCTGCTCAAGGAGCGTGCGGCCGCGTTCCGCGCCGACCCCGAGGTGCAGGAGGCGCTCGCCGCCGCGCGCGTCGCGGAGCTGGCGCAGCCGACGTTCGCCGAGGGCGAGAGCTACGACGACTTCGTCGCCGACCGCTCCGCCTACGAGGACTTCGACACCGACGCGTACCTCGGCGGCAAGGGCTTCGGCTTCGTCCGGCTGCAGCAGCTCGCCACCGAGCACCTGCTCGGCGCGCGCTGACCCCGGCATCCGCCCGCGTCCGCGCGTGAGACCCTGGTCGTCCGGCCGGGGTCTCACGCGCGGACGCCCCCGACTCACGAAGAGATGAGGATGCCGACATGGCACTCGTGATGGGCGTCGACAGCTCGACGCAGTCCTGCAAGGTCGTCATCGTCGACGCCGCGACGGGCGCCGTCGTGCGGACGGGGCGTGCGTCGCATCCCGACGGCACGAGCGTCGATCCCGAGGCGTGGTGGGTCGCGCTGCAGGCGGCGATCGCGGATGCCGGCGGCATCGCCGACGTCGCGGCCTGGGCGATCGGCGGGCAGCAGCACGGCATGGTCGCCCTCGACGCGCAGGGTCGGGTCGTGCGCGACGCCCTGCTGTGGAACGACACCCGCTCGGCGGGGGCGGCGGCGGATCTGATCGCCGAGTTCGGCGCCGACGCCCTGGCCGCGCGCACGGGAGTCGTGCCCGTGGCCTCGTTCACGATCACGAAGCTCCGGTGGCTGCGCGACGCCGAACCCGACAACTCCGCGGCCGTCGCCGCCGTGGCGCTCCCGCACGACTGGCTGACGTGGCGGCTGCGCGGCTACGGCCCCGTCGCCGACGGCGCCCCGGCGTTCGACGAGCTGATCACCGATCGCTCCGACGCGTCGGGCACCGGCTACTGGGATCCGGCGACCGACGGCTACGACCGCGACCTGCTCGTCGCCGCCCTCGGCCACGACGCCGCGCTGCCGCGGGTGCTCGGCCCGCTCGAGTCGGTCGCGGATGCCGACGGGCGCCGCGTCGGCGCGGGCGCCGGCGACAACGCGGCGGCGGCCTTCGGGGTCGGAGCCGGTGTCGGCGATGTCGTCGTGTCGATCGGGACCAGCGGCACGGTGTTCGCCGTCAGCGCGGAGCGGACGATCGACCCGACCGGCACCGTCGCGGGCTTCGCCGATGCCGACGGCCACTTCCTCCCGCTGGTGGCGACGCTCAACGCCGCGCGTGTGCTCGACGTGACCGCCCGGCTGCTCGCCGTCGACCACGACGGGCTCAGCGCCCTCGCGCTGGCCGCGGCATCCGGGGCCGGCGGGCTGCGGCTGCTGCCCTACTTCGAAGGCGAGCGCACACCGAACCTGCCCGACGCGACCGCGGAGCTGACCGGGATGACGCTCGCCTCCACGACGCGCGAGAACCTCGCCCGCGCCGCCGTCGAGGGGATGCTGCGCGGGCTCGCCGCCGGCCTCGACGCGATCCGCGGGCTCGGCGTGCCGATCGAGCGCGCGCTGCTCGTCGGGGGTGGGGCGCAGTCGGCGGCCGTCCGCCGCATCGCGCCCGACGTGCTGGGCGTGCCGGTCGAGGTGCCCGCACCGGGGGAGTACGTCGCGCTCGGCGCCGCCCGCCAAGCCGCCCGCCTCCTCCCCGCCTGACGGCATCCCCCTCGCCCGAGCCGGCATCCGGCAGCCGTCGAGAAACCATCCCCGACACGAGACATCCCGTCCGCACGTCTTTCTCGCGCCGGGGCTGGTTTCTCGCGGGGATGCCGCGGGTGCATAGCAACTCCGCGAGCCCCCGTCCAGACCCACCGCCCGACACCCCGGTGCGAGGATCCGCCCCCTAGGCTGATCTCGTCACGGGGCGGTCTCGTCACGGTGTGGCAGCGATGTCACCGAGCGATGTCATCGAACAGGGAGTCGCACATGCAGTCATGGCCAGGATCCGCGTACCCGCTCGGGGCGACCTTCGACGGCAGCGGAACCAACTTCGCTCTCTTCAGCGAGGGCGCGGAGCGGGTCGAGCTCTGCCTGTTCGGTGACCGGGGCAAGGAGACGCGCATCGAGATGCGCGACGTCGACGCGTTCGTCTGGCACGTCTACCTGCCGACCGTGCAGCCGGGCCAGCGCTACGGCTACCGCGTCCACGGGCCGAACGACCCGGCGAACGGCCAGCGCTTCAACCCGAACAAGCTGCTGCTCGACCCCTACGCGAAGGCCGTCGAGGGTCAGGTGCAGTGGGGCCAGGAGGTGTTCGGCTACGACTTCGGCGACCCCGACTCCCGCAACGACGAGGATTCGGCGCACGCGATGATGAAGGGCGTCGTCGTCAACCCGTTCTTCGACTGGGCCGGCGACCGGCAGCCGAAGACGCCGTATGCCGAGACCGTCATCTACGAGGCCCACGTGAAGGGCCTCACCGAGCTGCACCCGGAGATCCCCGAGGAGATCCGCGGCACCTACAGCGCGATCGCGCACCCGGCGATCATCGAGCACCTCAAGCACATCGGCGTCACGGCCATCGAGCTCATGCCGGTGCACCAGTTCGTCAACGACTCCACGCTGCAGGAGAAGGGTCTCAGCAACTACTGGGGCTACAACACGATCGCCTTCCTCGCCCCGCAGAACACCTACGCCTCGACCGGCCAGCGCGGCCAGCAGGTGCAGGAGTTCAAGAGCATGGTGAAGGCGCTGCACGCCGTCGGCATCGAGGTCATCCTCGACGTGGTCTACAACCACACCGCGGAGGGCAACCACCTGGGCCCGACCCTCTCCATGCGCGGCATCGACAACGAGGCGTATTACCGCCTCGAGGCCGACGACAAGCGGTACTACACCGACTACACCGGCACCGGCAACAGCATGAACGTGGGCAACCCGCACACGCTGCAGCTGATCATGGACTCGCTGCGCTACTGGGTGCTCGAGATGCACGTCGACGGCTTCCGGTTCGACCTCGCCGCGACCCTCGCCCGCGAGTTCTACGAGGTCGACCGGCTCGCGGCCTTCTTCGAGATCGTGCAGCAGGATCCGGTGATCTCGCAGGTCAAGCTCATCGCCGAGCCGTGGGACATCGGCCCCGGTGGCTACCAGGTGGGCAACTTCCCGCCGCAGTGGACGGAGTGGAACGGCAAGTACCGCGACACCGTCCGCGACCTGTGGCGCGGCGAGCCGGCCACCCTCGGCGAGTTCGCGTCGCGCCTGACCGGCTCGGCGGACCTCTACGAGAACTCGGGGCGGCGACCCGTGGCATCCATCAACTTCGTCACCGCCCACGACGGCTTCACGCTCCGCGACCTCGTGTCGTACAACGAGAAGCACAACGAGGCCAACGGCGAGGACAACAACGACGGCGAATCGCACAACCGGTCCTGGAACTGCGGCGTCGAGGGCCCCACCGACGACCAGGGCGTTCTCACGCTGCGCGCCCGCCAGCAGCGCAACTTCCTCGCGACCCTGCTGCTGAGCCAGGGCGTGCCGATGATCTCGCACGGCGACGAGCTCGGACGCACGCAGGGCGGCAACAACAACGGCTACGCGCAGGACAACGAGATCACGTGGATCGACTGGAGCCACGTCGATCAGCCGCTGGTCGAGTTCACGGCGGCGCTCGCGCGCCTGCGCCGCGAGCACCCGACCTTCCGGCGCAGCCGCTTCTTCGACGGGCGCCCCGTCCGCCGCGAAGAGGGGGCTCCGCTGCCGGACATCGCGTGGCTGCGTCCCGACGGCACCGAGATGCAACCGGAGGACTGGGAGTCGGGCTTCGGGCGCGCCGTCGGCGTGTTCCTCAACGGCGCCGGCATCCGTGAGCGCGACCGTCGCGGCGAGCAGATCGAGGACCGCCACTTCTTCATCCTGTTCAACGCGGGTGACGAAGGGCTCGAGTTCACGATCCCGCGCGCCGAGTTCAGCCCGAAGTGGGAGATCGTGGTCGACACGACCGGCCAGCTCACCGACACGTACCCGCGCGACGGCGGAGAGGCCATCGAGCTGGCGGGGCGCTCGCTGATCGTCCTGCGCGACTATCAGGAGGAGAAGCCCGACGTCGACCATTCGGTCGCCGCGTCGCTCGCCGCCCTCACGGTGCCGATCGACATCGTCCGCTCTCCCGCGCCGCAGGCCGAGCTGCCGCACTGATCATGTCGGATGCCACGGCGCCCCGCCCCGCCTCGACCTACCGCCTCCAGGTGCGGGCGTCGTTCGACCTGGATGCCGCGGCCACCGTCACCGGCTATCTGCGCGACCTCGGCGTCGAGTGGGCCTACCTGTCACCGATCCTGCAGGCGGCGGCCGGCTCCGACCACGGCTACGACGTCGTCGACCCCACGCGCGTGGACGCCGACCGCGGCGGTCCGGGCGGGCTGTCGCGTTTCGTCGCGGCGGCACGTGACGCCGGTCTCGGCATCCTCGTGGACATCGTGCCGAACCATCAGGGCGTCGCCGACCCGACCGAGAACCCGTGGTGGTGGGACGTGCTCACCCACGGGCGCCGCTCGGCGCACGCGGCCGCGTTCGACATCGACTGGGAGCACGGCGCCGAGCGCGTCGTGCTGCCGGTGCTCGGCGGGACGCTCGACGAGGTGCTCGGTCGCGGCGAGATCGAGGTGGCACCGCCGGCAGGCGACGACGACGGTTTCGGCACGGCGCGCTACTACGAGCTCGTGCTGCCGCTGGCCCCCGGCACCGCGCCGCTGCACGCGACGACCGACCGCCTCGCGGTGCGCGACGTGCTGGAGCGGCAGCACTGGCGGGTGACGTCGTGGCGGCGGGATGCCGAGGAGCTGAACTACCGGCGCTTCTTCACCGTCACCTCGCTCGCGGGCGTACGGGTGGAGCTTCCCGAGGTCTTCGCCGCGTCGCACGAGGAGATCCTGCGGTGGGTGCGCGAGGGGCTCGTCGACGGGCTGCGCATCGACCACCCCGACGGCCTCGCCGATCCGGGCGGCTACCTCGACGCGCTCGCCGCGGCGGTCGCGGACGCGCGGGAGGCGCGCTCCGATGCGCTGCGCGCGCTCGACGACCGGCACGTGGGCGCTTCCCGCTCGGCGGGGGAGGAGGATGCTTCCCGGTCGTTGAGCGAGGCGCGCAGCGCCGCGTCGAAGCGCATCCCCGTCTACGTCGAGAAGATCCTCGAGCCGGGGGAGGAGCTGCCCGGCTGGTGGGCCACCGACGGCACCACCGGCTACGACGCCCTCGGCGAGATCGACCGGGTGCTCGTCGACCCCGCCGGTGCGCCGGCGCTGACCGCGCTCGACGAGCGCTTGCGCGGCGGGCCGGGGGACTGGCACGACATGATCGGCGGCACCAAACGCGAGATCGCCGACACGTCGCAGGCCGCCGAGGTCGGTCGCCTCATCCGCTGCCTGCCGGACGCCGTGCGCGCCGACCTCGGCGACGCCCGTGCGCGTGACGCGTTCGCGGAGCTGCTCGCCGCCTTCCCCGTCTACCGCGCGTACCTCCCGGCCGGCCGCGAGCTGCTGGCGGATGCCGTGGCCACGGCATCCGCGCGCCGGCCCGACCTCGCCGATGCCCTCGTCGCGCTGGCGGAGGTCGTCGCCGATGCGGACGCCGAGCTGTCGCGGCGCTTCATGCAGACCACCGGCCCGGTGACCGCCAAGGGCGTGGAGGACCGCGCGTTCTACCGGTACACGCGGCTGACGTCGCTCACCGAGGTCGGCGGCGATCCGTCGCTGTTCGCGCTCGACGTCGCCGGACTCCACGCCGCGTTCGCGCGTCGCCAGGCCTCGTGGCCGCACACCCTGACGGCCCTGACGACGCACGACACGAAGCGCTCCGAGGACGTGCGGGCGCGCCTCTCGGTGCTCGCGGAGATCCCCGGTCGCTGGGCCGAGGCGCTGGACGCGCTCCGTGCGGCGGCGTCCACCGGCGACGGCCCCCTCGATGCGCTCCTGTGGCAGGCGGTGATCGGCGCGTGGTCGGACGACCCCGCCCTGCCCGAGCGCCTGCACGGCTACGCCGAGAAGGCGGCCCGCGAGGGCGGGGTGGGTACGAGCTGGACGGACCCCGACGAGGCCTTCGAGGCGCGGGTCCACGGGATCGTGGATGCCGCGTTCGCGTCCGCGCGGCCGACGGTCGAGGCGCTCGTCGCCGAGGTGGTGGAGGCGGGCCGATCGAACTCCCTGTCGGCGAAGCTGCTGCAGCTGGCCGGACCCGGCGTGCCCGACGTCTACCAGGGCACGGAGCTGTGGGACCTCTCGCTCGTCGACCCCGACAACCGCCGCCCCGTCGACTTCGCCGGCCGCCGCGCGCTGCTCGCACGGCTCGACGACGGGTGGATGCCGCCGCTCGACGGCACCGGCGGCGCCAAGCTCCTCGTCGTGTCGCGGACCCTGCGGCTGCGCCGCGACCGGCCCGACCTGTTCACGCGGTACACGCCGCTGCCCGTCGTCGGCGCGGCATCCGCGCACGCCGTCGCGTTCGACCGGGGCGGTGCGATCGCGGTGGCGACGCGTCTGCCCGTCGGGCTCGCGGCGCGCGGCGGCTGGGGCGACACCGCGGTGCTGCTGCCCGCGGGGCGCTGGCGCGATGCGTTCACGGGCCGCGAGCTCGCCGGCGGGGCCGCGCCCCTGGCCGCCGTGCTCGCCGACCTGCCGGTCGCGCTGCTGGTCGCGGCCGACTGACCGCTCGACGCGGACGGGGCCGGGGCGTTTCGACTCGCGGCTGCGCCGCTCGCTCAACGACCGGGGCTGAGGCGGGCGCCGGTCGTCGAGCGAGCGCGGAGGGTCGCTCCCGCCGGTCGTTGAGCGAGCGCAGCGAGTCGAAACGCAGCGCGTATGACGTTTCGTGACGAACGCTTACGCCCCGTGACCGGCGACTGGCTCCGCCCTCGGGTCGCATGGTGGGCTGGATCATCCCGAACACCGCAGCGCCATCCGGCGCATCCCAGGAGACCACCATGTCCCGATTCACCCGCACGGCCCTCGCGGCGGCATCCACCGTCGCCGTGGTCGCCCTCCTCGCCGGCTGCGCCTCCGGCGCCTCCGCTCCGTCCGCCTCGGACGGCAGCGGCGAGCCGAAGACCGGCGGCACCCTGACCTACCTCGAGCCGCAGACCTGGACGACGCTGTATCCGCCGTCCGCGGGCTTCTACCCCAACGGCGGCATCGTCAACAACATCACCGACCGTCTGCTCTACCAGAACCCCGAGACGCTCGAGCTCGAGCCGTGGATCGCGACCGACTACAAGGTCAACGACGACGCGACCGAGTACACGTTCGATCTGCGCACCGACGTCACCTACTCCGACGGCACGCCGCTGACCGCGGCCAACGTCGTCAAGAACATCGACCTCTACGGCAAGGGCGACAAGGGTCGCGCCCTGACCGTGTCCGAGGCGATCAACAACTACGACCACGGTGAGGTCACCGGCGAGCACACGGTCGTCTTCCACTTCACGGCGCCGTCGCCCGGATTCGCCCAGGCCGTCTCGACCATCAACTCGGGGCTGCTCTCCGACGCGACGCTCGACCGCACGAGCGAGCAGTTCGGCCCCGGCAACGCCACCAAGATCATCGGCAGCGGCCCGTTCGTCATCTCCGACGAGCAGATCGGCACGCAGACCAGCGTGACCGCGCGCAAGGACTACAACTGGGCGCCGCCGTCGCTGAAGCACCAGGGCGCCGCCTACCTCGACGGCATCGACTACGTCGTCGCCGCCGAGAACAGCGTGCGCGTCGGCACGGTCGTCGCCGGCCAGGCCGACATCGCCCGCAACATCCCCGCACCCGACGAGGCCCAGTTCGCGGCCGGCGGCCTGTCGCTGCACGCCGCCGCGACCAACGGCGTCAACAACGGCCTGAGCTTCCGCTTCCGCGAGCCGCGTCTGGCCGACGTGCGGGTGCGCCAGGCGATCATCGCCGGCATCGACCGTCAGAAGATCGTCGACACCCTGTTCACGAAGAACTACCCCCTCGCCACCGGTGCGCTCGCCACGACCGCCCTCGGCTACGTCGACACCTCGTCGTACTACACGTACGACCCGGAGAAAGCGGCCACCCTGCTCGACGAGGCCGGCTGGACGCTCGGCTCCGACGGCATCCGCGCGAAGGACGGCGAGAAGCTGACGCTCTCCTTCAACGAGGCGCTGCCGCAGCCGCGCTCCAAGGAGGTCGTGACCCTCATCCAGGAGCAGCTGGGCAAGCTCGGCATCCAGGTGTCGCTGTTCGCGGGCGACATGGCCGCGCAGACCAAGGCGTCGACCGATCAGAGCACGATCCAGGTGTACCACTCGATGGTCGGCCGCGCGGACTTCGATGTGCTGAAGTCGCAGTACTTCTCCAAGAACCGCAACACGCTGCTCAACCTCAACCCGGCCGACGGCACCGTCGGCGACCCGGAGCTCGACACGCTGCTGCAGGCGATCGCGTCCGAGCCCACGACGGCCGAGCGTCAGGCGGCGTCCGAGGCGGCGCAGAAGTACCTCGCCGAGAACGCGTACATCCTGCCGATCTTCGAGGAGCCGCAGGTGTTCGGCCTGACCGCCAAGGTGCAGGGCTTCGAGACGGAGTCGGTCGGTCGCCCGACGTTCTACTCGACCTGGCTCGCAGGCTGAGAACCCGGTTCCCGGACCGGTTCACGGAGAATCCATGTCGTACGTCCTTCGTCGTGTGGGCCAGGCGGTGCTCGTCCTCGCTCTGGCCTACACGGCGGCCTATCTGCTGCTGGCGGCCCTCCCGGGCGATGCCGTCATCGCCCGGTACGGGAGCCCCGAGCTGGGGCTCACCCCCGAGCAGATCGAGGCGATCCGCCAGTCGCTGGGTGCCGATCAGCCGCTCATCGTCCAGTACTTCCGCTCGATCGCGGGCTTCCTGACGGGAGACTTCGGCTACTCGGTGGCCAGCGGCGCGGCCGTCTCCGACCTGGTCGCCACCGCGTTGCCGCCGACGCTCACGCTGGCCGTGCTCGGCCTCGCGCTCGCGGTCTTCCTGGCGGTGACGATCGCGTTCACCGCGACGTACGGCGCCGGGCGGGCCCTGCGGCGCGTCTTCCGCAGCATCCCCCCGCTGTTCGTCTCGCTGCCGGTCTTCTGGATCGGCATCATCCTGATCCAGGTCTTCTCGTTCCGCCTGGGGCTCGTCCCGGTGATCGGGGCCGACCCGGTGCAGGCGCTCATCCTGCCCGTGATCACGCTCGCGATCCCGATCGCCGCTCCGCTGGCGCAGGTGCTCATGCGCTCGATCGACGAGGTGCGCGAGCAGCCGTTCGTCGCGGTCGTCCGCGCCCGCGGCGCGAGCACGCCGTGGTTGCTGTGGCGCAACGTCGCCCGCAATGCCCTCCTGCCGACGCTCACGATGGCGGGTCTGCTGTTCGGCGAGCTCGTCGGCGGCGCCGTCGTCACCGAGACGGTGTTCGCGCGGGCCGGCATCGGCCAGCTCACCGCCCAGGCCGTCGCGAACCGCGACACCCCGGTGCTGCTGGCCGTGGTCGTGATCTCCACCGTCGCCTTCGTCGTCATCAACCTGATCGTCGATCTGCTCTACCCCGTGCTCGACGCGCGGCTGCGCACCGCCGGCCGCACCCGCGGCGGCGCGAGCGCGGCCGATGAGACGGATGCCGCGGAGCGCGCCGTCGACGAGCGCCTGGATGCCGAGGTCGGCGAACCGGTCGGCGCCGCAACCCGAGGAGAGACCCGATGACCGCGCTCGCCACCACCGCCGGCCTCGCCGGCGACACGGCACCCGGCGGCTCCGGCCCCGGCGCTCCCGCCGCCGATCGCCGCCTCCGCTGGCGGAGCCTCCTCTCGCGCGCCGGCTTCGTCGTCCCGGCCCTCGTGATCGTCGTCGCCCTGCTGTGGGCGCTGTTCCCGAGCCTGTTCACGAGCCAGAACCCGACGGAGACCGTCGCGCCCGCGCTGCAGGCGCCGAGCGCCGAGCACTGGTTCGGCACCGACGCCACGGGCCGCGACCTCTACGCCCGCGTCGTCTACGGCGCGTCGCAGTCGATCATCGGCGCGCTCGTCGCCGTGCTCGTCGGACTCATCGTGGGAACGGCCATCGGACTGGCGGCCGGCGCCCTCGGCGGGCCCGTCGACGAGGTGCTCATGCGCGTGGTCGACGTGCTCCTCGCGATCCCGGCCCTGCTGCTGTCGTTGAGCGTGGTCATCCTGCTCGGCTTCGGCACCACCAGCGCCGCGGTGGCGGTCGGTGTGACGTCGATCGCCGTGTTCGCGCGTCTCGCGCGCTCCCGCGTTGTCAGCGTGCGCGTCACCGATTTCGTCGAGGCCGCCTACGGCTCCGGCGGCACCTTCTTCGGCGTGCTCTGGCGGCACATCCTCCCCAACTCGCTGACCCCGGTGATCGCCCTGGCCGCTCTGCAGTTCGGCTCGGCGATCCTGCAGATCTCCACCCTCGGCTTCCTCGGCTACGGCGCTCCGCCGCCCACGCCCGAGTGGGGTCTGCTCATCGCCGAGGGGCGCAACTACGTCGCGACGGCCTGGTGGCTGACCGTGCTTCCCGGTCTCATCGTCGTGTTCGTCGTGCTGGCCACCAACCGCCTCAGCCAGGCCCTCAGAGGAGGGGATGCCGCGTGAGCGCGCAGCCGCTGCTGTCCATCCGCGACCTGGCCGTGCAGTACCGCACCCGCCGGGGCCCCGTCGACGCCGTGCGCGGTGTCTCGTTCGATGTCGAGGCGGGGTCGGTCACGGCGCTCGTCGGCGAGTCGGGCTCGGGCAAGACCACCGTGGCGCAGGCGGTCATCGGCCTCCTGGCCGGGAACGGCCGCGTGGCCGGCGGCAGCATCCGCCTGTCCGAGCGCACGGACGGACCCACCGAGCTCGTGGGACTGTCGGAGCGGCGGTGGCGGCACCTGCGCGGACGCTGCATCGCGCTCATCCCGCAGGACCCGGGCAACTCGCTGAACCCGGTCGCGACGATCGGCTGGAGCGTCGCGGAGGCGCTGCGCATCCACGGCTGGAAGGACCGCGCCAAGATCCAGACGCGCGTGATCGACCTGCTCGAGCGCGTCGGCATCGACGACCCCGAGACCCGCGCGCGCCAGTACCCGCACGAGCTGTCGGGCGGGATGCGCCAGCGCGTCCTCATCGCGGCGGCTCTCGCGCTGCAGCCCGAGCTGATCATCGCCGACGAGCCCACCAGCGCGCTCGACGTGACGGTGCAGCGGACGGTCCTCGACCTGCTCGACGAGCTCCGGGCAGAGACGGGCACCGGCATCCTCTTCATCACGCACGACCTCGCCGTCGCGGCCGATCGTTCGGATGCGCTCGTGGTGATGCGCGCCGGTCAGGTGCAGGAGGCCGGAGCGACGGCCGCGGTCCTCGCGGCGCCCGCATCCGCGTACACCCGCACCCTCCTCGCCGACGCGCCGTCGCTCGCGCGCGTCGTCGACCGGGTCGCCCCGGATGCCGCGGCCGGCGCGGACACGCTCGTGGAGGTCTCCGCGCTCACGCAGGAGTTCCGCCGCGCGGGACGCTCGCCGCTGCGGGCGGTCGACGACGTGTCGTTCACCGTCGCCCGCGGCACGACCCACGCGCTCGTCGGGGAGTCGGGCTCGGGCAAGACCACCACGGGGCGCTCGATCGCGGGCTTCAACAGCCCGACGCGCGGGACCATCCGCGTCGGCGGCACGGAGGTCACGGCGCTGTCGGGCGGGCGCGCGCGGCGCGCGTTCCACCGCAGCACCCAGCTCGTGTACCAGAACCCGTACGCGTCGCTCGATCCGCGCCAGAGCATCGCCGACATCCTCGCCGAGCCCCTGCGCAACTTCGGCATCGGCTCCCGCGCCGACCGCGCCGACCGCGTGGCGCACCACCTCGAGCTCGTCGCGCTCGCGCCCGAGATCGGGGCGCGGCATCCGCGGGAGCTCTCCGGAGGGCAGCGCCAGCGCGTCGCGATCGCCCGGGCGCTGATCGTCGAACCCGAGCTGGTCGTGCTCGACGAGGCGGTCTCGGCGCTCGACGTGACGGTGCAGGCGCAGATCCTGCGGCTGCTCGCGCGGCTGCAGAGCGAGCTCGGCCTCACCTACGTGTTCATCTCGCACGACCTCGCCGTCGTCCGCCAGATCGCCGACACCGTCTCGGTGCTGCGCCGCGGCCGCCAGGTCGAGCACGGCGCCGCCGCGACCGTCTTCGACCGTCCGCAGCACGAGTACACCCGCGAGCTGCTCGCCGCGATCCCGGGCGCATCGCTGCGCGAGGAGACGGCGACGCCCCCCGACCCGACCGCCCCCCGCAAGGAAGAGGTACCCGCATGAGCGGCCCCCGTCTCGGCTTCTTCAGCCGCGTGCTCGAAGAGGCGTCCGCCGCCGACCGCTACCGGTTCGCGATCGAGCAGATCGCCCAGGCCGAGCGCAGCGGGTTCGCGTCGGCCTGGGTCGCGCAGCACCACTTCGGCGAGCACGAGGGCGGGCTGCCCTCGCCGTTCGTGCTGCTGGCCGCCGCGGCGGAGCGCACGAGCCGCATCGCGCTGGCGACCGGTGTCGTCACGCTGCCCCTCGACGACCCGTTGCGGGTCGCGGAGGACGCCACCGTGCTCGATCAGCTGAGCGGCGGGCGCGTGCAGCTGGGTCTGGCCACCGGCGGCACGCCGTCGTCGTTCGCGGCGTTCGGGCGGGAGTCCGACCGGCGGCGGGAGATCTTCGCCGACCACCTCGACGTGCTCCTCGACGCACTCGAGGGCCGCGGCGTCCGCGGCACCGACTCGCACATCTACCCCGCCGCGGGCGACCTGTCGGCGCGCATCTGGCAGGCGACCTTCTCGGTCGACGGCGGCCGCCGCGCGGGCGAGCGGGGCGACGGCCTGCTGCTGTCGCGCACGCAGCCGCGCACGCCGGAGGCTCCCGACGCGCCGCTGCACGAGCTGCAGCTGCCGATCATCGAGGCGTACCGCGCCGCCCTGCCCGAGGGTGCGCCCGTGCGCATCCTCGCGTCGCGGACCGCGCTCGTCGTCGATCCCGAGGACCGCACGCGCGCCCTCGAACTGGCCGGCGACGGCCTGCGCCACCTCGCCCGCACGATGTTCGGCATCGACACCGACGGGGTCTCGCTCGACGAGCTCATCCGGATCACCGACACCCATGTGGGCACGGTTGACGAGGTCGTGGCGTCGCTGTCGGCCGACCGGACGCTGCCGGCGGCCAGCGACGTCTCGTTCCAGGTGCACTCGATCGCGGCGACCCACGATCTCACGCTCCGCTCGCTGCAGCTGCTCGCCGACGAGGTCGCTCCGCGCCTCGGCTTCACCGTCGGCCCCGACGCCGCCGCCGACCTCCATCGCGCGCACCGGCCGCTCGCCCTCGCCGGCACCCCCACGGAAGGAATCGCATGAGCACGCCCACCGCCGACATCATCGACCTGCTGGCCGGCATCGCGCCGGGCGATGCGCTCGCCGCCGTGCGCGATCAGCGCGCGCAGGCGCGGGAGAACGCGCAGCGCAGCTTCGAGGCGCTCCTCGAGCCCGCCGACCCGGGCACCTTCCCGCTCGCCGAGCGGTACGCGGTGGCCTCCTTCGTCTCGCAGCTGCACGGGTTCGCCGAGGCGACGGCGTTCTACGGCGATCTCCTCGGCGACGAGGCCCCCGCGCTGACCTCCGTCGTCGCGGCGGCCGCGGCCTCCGCCGCCGCGACCGGGCCGTTCGGCGCCTACCGCGAGCCGCGTCTGCAGGGGGAGTCCACCGACGGCGCGCGCTGGACACCCGACGCGGCGACCGCGGAGGCGCTCCAGACGCGACTGGCGGCCGCCTTCACGCACACGCACCTGCTCGTCTTCCGCCCGCGCGAGGCCCGCGCCGAGGCGATCCAGGCCCTTGTGGATGCCGGGTGGAGCCCCGACGACATCGTGTCGCTGTCGCAGCTCGTCGCGTTCCTCACGTTCCAGTTGCGGGTCGCGTGGGGGCTGCGCACGCTCGCCGCGGCCTCCGTCGCCGTTCCCGCCGCCGCCGTGTCCGAAGGAGCCTGACATGACCGACACCGTCACCACGTACCCCGACCTCGCCCGTCCCGACGCCTTCACGCAGCAGGGGCTCGGCTGGGTGCCGTGGCTGCTGCCGGTGGCCGAGGACGAGCTGACCGACGCGCAGCGCGACGCGCTCATCGAGCCCGCGCGCGCGAAGATGCCGTACTTCCGGCTGCTCGCACGCGACCCCGAGGCGCTGCGCGCCCGCACGCTCACCGACCTCGACATCTTCTACAACGTCTCGGGCGGCATCGGGCGCGCCGAGCGGGAGCTGGCCGCCGCGGCCACCTCGCGTCACAACGGCTGCGTCTTCTGCGCCTCCGTGCACGCCGCCTCCGCCACCCGCGAGTCCGGTCGCGAGGCCGACGTGCAGCGCCTGCTCGACGAGGGCGTGGAGGCCGACCTCGGCGACGAGACGTGGAACGCGGTGGTCGCGGCATCCGTGGCGCTCGCCGACACCCCGCTCGCGTTCGGCGAGGCCGACATCGCGCGCCTGCGGGATGCGGGCCTCGACGACGCCGAGATCGTCGACGTCATCGGCGGCGCCGCGTTCTTCAACTGGGCGAACCGCCTCATGCTGTCGCTCGGCGAGCCCGAAGTGCCCGCGCGACGCGCCGCGACCCGATAGACGTTCCACCCCGATAGCGAGGACATCCATGAGCATCCCCACCCTTCTCGACCACGTCGTCATCGCCGGCCCCGACCTGGCCGCCCTGGTCGACTGGTTCGCCGAGCGCACCGGTGTCGTCGCCGCGCCCGGCGGCGCGCACCCGACCGGCACCGCTAACGCGCTCGTCGCGCTCACCGTCGACGGCAGCCGCGGCCCGCAGTACATCGAGCTGATCGGCCCGAACCCGGCGCGACCCGAGCCGGAACTGCCGGAGACCTTCGGCATCGCCACCCTCGCCGCGCCCCGCGTGCAGGCCTACGCGGTGCACCCGTCCGACATCGAGGCGACGGTCGCCACCGCCCGCGCCGGTGGCTACGACCCGGGTGACGTCAGCGACCTCTCGCGGCGCACGCCCGACGGAACGCTGCTGGAGTGGCGGCTCACCCGCGGGGAGAACCGTCGCATCGACGTGCCGTTCCTCATCGACTGGGGCACGACCCCGCAGCCGGGCCTCAGCGACATCCCCACCATCGAGCTGGTCTCGCTCGTGCGCACCGAGCCCGACCCGGCGCCGCTGCAGGCGATCCTGGGCGCGTACGGCCTGGGCGACGGCGTCGCGGAGGTCGTGGCGGGCGAGGAGTCGGGATTCCGGCTCACGCTGCGCCGCGCCGACGGCGAGCTCGTCGAGCTGTGAGCGCCGACGCGGAGATCGCGGACGCCGTCGAGCGGCTCCGCCCCGAGCTGGAGCGGCTCGCGCGCGAGCTCTACGACGAGCCCGAGATCGGCTTCGAGGAGCACGCGTCGGTCGCCCGCATCGCGTCGCTGCTGGCGGCACACGGTGTGGATGTCGAGGTCGGCGCCTTCGGCCTCGACACCGCCCTGCGCGCGAGTACGGCCGCGGCGGGCGCGGCATCCGGCCCGCACTTCGCGATCATCGCCGAGTACGACGCCCTGCCGGGCATCGGCCACGCCTGCGGGCACAACGTGATCGCGGCCGTCGCCGTGGGCGCGTACCTCGCGGCGGCGCCGGTGGTCGCCGGCCTCGGCGGGCGGTTGTCGCTCATCGGCACCCCCGCCGAGGAGAACGGCGGCGGCAAGGAGCTCATCATCCGCGCCGGCGGCTTCGACGACGTCGATGCCGCGGGCATGGTGCACCCCTCGAGCGGATCGGGCACCAGCTCGGTGCTCGGCCAGCGCACCACCGGGGTGCGGCGGGTCGCCGTGACCTATCACGGCCGCGCCGCGCACGCCGCGGGGGCGCCGTGGCTCGGCCGCAACGCGCTCGACGGCGTCGTGACGGCGTACCAGAGCATCGCGCAACTGCGCCAGCACATCCTGCCGACCGACCGCCTCCACGGCATCATCACCGACGGCGGCGCCGCGCCCAACATCGTGCCCGAACGCGCCTCGGCGCTGTTCTACGTGCGGTCGGCCGACGTCGCCGCGCTCCGCGAGCTGACCGACCGCGTCGTCGCGGTGCTGGAGGGTGCTGCGCTCGCCACGGGAACGCGCGCCGAGATCGACGTCGACCCGGTCCCGCCGTACCTGCCGCTGCAGACGAACACCGCCCTGACCTCGCGTTGGGTTGATGCGTTCGCCGCACGCGGGCACGAGGTCCCGCCGCCGGCCGAGCCGCCGCAGGGCGGACCGTCGACCGACATGGGAAACGTCAGCCGGCTCGTGCCGTCGATCCACCCGTCGCTCGGCCTCGGCGGACCCGACGACGTTTTCCCGCACAACGCGGCCTTCGCCGACCTCACGGTGCTGCCGGCCGCGACCGACGCGCTCGTGGATGCCGCGGCCGCCCTCGCCGCGACGGCCGTCGCCTACGCGGCCGACCCCGAGCTGCGCGCCGCGGCGGCGGCGGAGTTCGCGGCATCCGGCGGCCCCTCCCGCTGGGCGGACTGAGCGCGCTGCGCGGATACGGACAGGCGAAGCGACGACACCGGGCCCCGCGGTGCGGGGCCCGGTGTCGGAGTCAGGAGGTCGCGGAGGTGGTCCGGAACGGCGCGAGCAGGGCGTTCCAGCCCGCGGTCAGCTGGGCGTACTCCTCCGGACACCCGGCGGCGCGGTCGCCGTCGAGGACGCCGTCGGTGACGAGGTAGTCGTAGCGGTCCGGGGCGGCCCCGTAGACGTAGCAGAGGAAGTTCGCCGACCTCTGCGCGTCGAGTCCGTGCGTGTCGGAGAACGGGAGCTCGTCGATGGTGGTGACCGCCTGCGCCCGCAGGTAGTAGAGCTTTGCCACCGTGATCAGCGAGTCGGTGTCGGCCTCGGTGCCGGTGAGCGCGTAGACGGAGAACTGGTCGGCCACGTCCTCCTCCCGGCCCGTGAATGCGAGGTCCAGCTCGGCCAGCAGGGCGTGGCCGCCCTCGTGGAAGAGGACCTCGCGAGCGCTCTCGAGCAGCTGCGTGTCGATGTCCGCGTCGGCGGTGCCGTCGGCGCGCAGTGAGACGCGCTCGCTCGCGGGCAGTTCGTAGCACACGGTGATCGTCGAGTCCTGCGCCGTGTAGAACGCGTTGGCGTCCTGGCACTCCTTCGCGACGAGGGTGATGTCCTTCGGCAGGCGCACCGTCTCCTCCATCCACGCGGCGAAGGCTTCGAGGAGCCCGGCGTCCTGCAAGAGGCGTCGTTCGGTCTCGTTCTCCGGTGTCGTCGTCGCCGCGTAGTCGACGACGACGTGGCCGACGGACGATGCCCCGCTCGCCGCGGCGTCGGGGTCCGGCGCCGTGCATCCGGCCAGCAGGGCCGTCGCGGCGGCGAGGACACTCACGATGCGGGCGCGGCGGGAGAGGAGGCGAGGGCGCACGGGGAGCATCCTCGCAGAGGACCGCTCGTGGGGCGAGGTCAAGGGGTCACGGCGATCTCGTCGCGACCGGCAGGATGGTCGCATGACGATCGAGGTGTGGGCGCCGCGCGCGGCGCGGGTGCGACTGCGGCGACCGGGGCTCGACGACGTCGAGCTGACCGCGGGGGAGGCCGGCTGGTGGACGGCTCCGCTGACGCTGGCGTCCGGCGACGAGTACGGTTTCGTGCTCGACGACGGCGCCGTGCGCCCCGACCCGCGCTCGCGGCGTCAGCCGCGGGGCGTGCACGAGCTCTCGGCCTGGGACGACCCGGCATCCTTCGCCTGGACCGATGCGGCCTGGACCGGGCGTCAGCTCGCCGGGGGACTCGTCTACGAGCTGCACGTCGGCACGTTCACACACGAGGGCACGCTGGATGCCGCGATCGGGCGCCTGCCGCACCTCGTCGACCTGGGCGTCACGCACGTCGAGCTGCTGCCGGTGAACGGCTTCAACGGCACGCACAACTGGGGCTACGACGGCGTGCTCTGGTACACGGTGCAGGAGGACTACGGCGGGCCGGAGGCGTACCGCCGCTTCGTCGACGCGGCGCACGCGGCGGGCCTCGCGGTCGTGCAGGACGTCGTCTACAACCACCTCGGCCCCTCGGGAAACTACCTGCCCGAGTTCGGGCCGTACCTGCGTGACGGGCAGAGCACGACGTGGGGATCGAGCGTCGATCTCGACCAGCGCGCGGTGCGCGACCACATCATCGACAACGCGCTGATGTGGCTCGGGGACATGCACGTCGACGGTCTGCGCCTGGACGCCGTGCACGCCCTGCACGAGTCGGCCGCAAGCCCCGTGCACATCCTGCGGGAGATCGCCGAGCGGGTCGACGCGCTGTCGGCCCACCTCGGCCGGTCGCTGACGCTCATCGCGGAGAGCGACCTCAACGACCCGGTGATGATCCTTCCGCGCGAGGCCGGCGGCTACGGGCTCACCGCGCAGTGGGTCGATGACTGGCATCACGCGGTGCACGTCGCCCTCACCGGGGAGACGGAGGGGTACTACGCCGACTTCGCCGACCCGCAGGCGCTGCCGAAGACGTGGACCGACGGCTTTTACCACGACGGCACGTTCTCCTCGTTCCGGGACCGCGACTGGGGGGCGCCGATCCCCGCCGCGGTGCCGTCATGGCGCCTGGTGACCTTCGCGCAGGATCACGACCAGATCGGCAACCGCGCCGCCGGCGACCGGCTCAGCCAGTCGCTGTCGGCGGAGCGCCTCGAGGTGGCGGCGGTGCTGACGATGACCGCCCCCGGCACGCCGATGCTGTTCATGGGGGAGGAGTGGGGGGCCTCGACGCCCTGGCAGTTCTTCACCTCGCATCCCGAGCCCGAGCTCGCCGCCGCGACCCGCGAGGGCCGCACGGCGGAGTTCGCGCGGATGGGCTGGGACGAGGCGCTCGTGCCCGACCCGAACGATCCCGCGACGTTCGAGCGGTCGAAGCTGGACTGGGCGGAGCCCGGCGCCGGCGTGCACGCGCGACTGCTGGAGCTGTACCGGGCGCTGTCGCGGCTGCGGCGAGCCCGTCCCGAGCTGACCGACCCGGATCGCCGCGGGCACGGGGCCGAGAGCGCCGGTCCCGGACGGTGGGTGCTCCGCCGCGACACCGCGGCCGTCTACGTCAACCTCTCGCCCGAGCCGTGGATCATCGACCTCGACGGGCGCGAGGTGTGGCTCGCCACGTCCGGCGCCCCCGCGGGCGCTGCGGACGCCGGTGCCCTCGCGCTCCCGGCGGACACCGCCGCGATCGTCGGCCCCGTGTCTCGCTGACCGCCGGTGTCTCGCTGATCGCCGGTGCGCCGGGCGCCGTCGCGGTGCCTGTCAAGGGCCTGGCGCACGGCGGCATCCCTCCATACCGTGAATGGCATGGACACTTCTCGCGGCACGCAGAGCCCCACGGGCGCCGACCTCGCGCGTCAGATCGTCGTCATCTCCGCGGTGGTCTTCATGATCATCGCCGCGATGGTGGGGACCGGACTGTTCGGCGGCACGAACGTCCGCGACCTGCAGGGCGGCGCACTGGATGCCGATGCGACCGTGCTCGCGCCGGCGACGCCGGCGTTCTCGATCTGGTCCGTCGTCTACGTCCTCATGGTCGCCTACGCCGTCTGGCAGGCCCTGCCCGCACAGCGTGGGCGGGAGCGCCAGCGGCGCGCGGGGTGGTGGATCGCGATCACCGCCGTCCTCAACGGCGGCTGGCTCCTCGCGGCGCAGTTCCTCACGCTGCCGGCCACGGTGATCGCGATCATCGTGCTCCTCGTCGCCCTGGGGGCGACGCTGCGGTCTCTCGTGCGGACGCCTGCGGAGACGTGGGCCGATCGACTGCTCATGGACGGCACCGTCGGCATCCACCTCGGCTGGGTGAGCCTCGCGACGGTCGCCAACATCACGGCCTGGCTGGCCGCGGACGTCGTGCCCGCGATGGATGCCGACAGTCAGCAGCTGTGGGGCGTGATCGTCCTGGTGGTCGTCGCCCTCGTCGGTGTCGCGGTCGCGTTCGGATCGGGCGGAGGCATCGCCCCGGCGCTCGCGATGTCGTGGGGCCTCGTGTGGATCGGGATCGCGCGCACGAGCGGCGAGCCGCACGCCCCCGCGGTCGCGACGGCGGCCTTCGTCGTGGCCGGCGTCGTGCTGGTCTCGGCGATCGCGGCGGCAGGTCGCCGGCGCGCGGTCGCCGCGACCATCGGGGACTGACGAGGGTCGCGCGTCAGAACGTCTGCGAGAAGGCGCGGAGGATGCGCATCGGCTCGGTGAGCGTGGCGGCGAGCACCAGCCCGGCGATGCGGTCGTAGTCGTGGGCCGCGAAATAGCCGTCGTCGCGGTAGACCGCCATGCGCTCCGTGAAGGCGCGACCGGTGGGCTCGGGGTGGAACTGGGTCGCGTAGAGCGTGTCGCCCAGGCGATAGGCCTGCACGGGGCAGGCCTCGTTGGTCGCGAGCAGCACCGCACCCTCCGGCATCCGCCCCGTTCCCTCCTTGTGCGCGGTCAGCGCCGAGAAGGTGGGCGCGAGGGCGCCGAACAGGCTGTCGCGGCGTGCCTCGTCCGTCAGGTTCACGACCGTCGGTCCGGTGTCTTCGGGGTAGGCACGCGTGACCTCCCCGCCGAGTGTGCGGGTCGCGACGCCGATGCCGTAACACGTGAAGAGGGCCGCGGTCTCCCCGGCCGCCGCCGCCTCCGCCAGCCGCGCCAGGTCGGCTTCGAGACGTCGCTGCGCCGCGGTCTTCGCCGATTCGGGGTCGGTCACGTTGAACGGGCTTCCCCCGACGACGGCGCCGCGCCACCGGACGGCGGCATCGGCCGGCCACGGGTCGCGCACGAGGTCCCACCGTTGCAGATCGCCCTCGTCGAGGTGCATGGCGAGACGGAACGATTCGTACTCGGCGGCCGCCGCGCCCTGCTGGGGGCGCGCGCACACGTAGACGAGCGGAGCCATGCGGAGAGTCTAGGCGGCGATGCCGCGACGCGGCCGCGTGCGACGTCAGCGCGACGAGTTGGCGGTGCGTCCGCGCACGATCCCGATGAACGCGTCGACGAGCGCTCCGTTGTCGCCGTCGGCCGACACGGGCCACGCGAGGGCCACGGTCGACACCGGTCCGCCGACGAGGGGGCGGAACGTGGCGTCCTTGCGGTGGTGTAGCCGCGCGAGCGACATCGGCACGATCACGACGCCGACCCCCGACGCGGCGATCGCGATCGCCTCGCCCACGCTCTCGGGCGCCGCGAAGCGGGGAACGAGCGCTCCGGGCACCGCGAGCTCGACGGGCGGATGCTGCGGCGCGATGACGACCTCGCCGTCGAGGTCGTCCAGCGTGAGCTCGTCGGCCGCCGTCAGATGCGAGTCGGCGGCGCAGACCACCACCGGCACCTCGTCGTACAGCTCGATGACGTGCAGCCCCGCGCGATCCAGCGGGAGGCGGACGAGGGCGGCGTCGACGGATGCCGAGGCGACCGCCTCACGCTGATCGGCGATGCCCAGGGGTACCAGGTCGACCGCGACACGCGGCATCCGCTCACGCCAGCGGTCGATCCAGGTGCCCGGGGTCGCGCCCTCGATCGCCCCGAGTCGGAACGTGCCGTGCGGCTCGACGGGCGGCGGGGGCGGGGCGGTCCGCTTCTGCGGAGGCTTCTTGGCCGCGCCCGCGGGCGCTCCGGACGTGCGCCCCGAACCCGGGCGGGCGGGTCTGCCCCCGCGCCGGTTCGCGCGTCCCGCACCACTGCCTGCCATGCAGGCCAGCGTAGCCGGGTGGGCCGGCGGACGACGCGGGACGGGCGGGCGTCAGGCGGCCAGGCGCAATCCGCGGCGGTCGGTCGCGACGCGCTCGCCGTCGGCGATCTGCTCGTCGTCGCCGATGAGCGATCCGCCCGCGACGCGCGCGTGCGCGCCGACGACGGTGCGGACACCGATCTTCGCGCGCGGGCCGATGGCCGCGCCGGATCCGATGTGCGCGTGCGGGGCGATCTCCGCGTCGGGGCCGATGACCGCGTCGGGCTCGATCCAGACGCCGCGGCCGATGTGGGCGCCCGCGGCGATCTGCGCGCCCGGTTCGACATACGCGCCCGCTTCGACGAGCGCGGAGGCGTGCACCTTCGCGCCGTTCGCGACCAGGCCGCGGCCGTTGACGTGCTTTCGATAGCGGAGCGTCTGCCCGCGATCGTCTTCGATGTCGATGTAGTTCTTACCCACGAATCCCTCCTGGTGATCGCAACCGCGTCGGGGCGGGAATCATTCCCGGCCGGGCGTCGGGGCGAACACGACCGTCCGCTGCACGCCGTAGCTGACCACGAAGAGGGTCGTCTCGGTCGCGATCTTCGCGAGCAGGACGGGGATGCCGGCGTCCGTCAGGGCGCTGAGGATGCCGTAGTTCGCCGCCAGCAGCAGCCCCGCGAGCGAGAAGTAGCGCAGCGCCGTCGTGCGCGTGGGAAGCGACCGGGCGCGACCGAACACGAACGAGCGGTTGACGGCGAAGTTCACGCTGGCGCTCAACAGACGTGCGAAGACCACCGAGAAGAGCAGCCACCCGGTCAACGCGTCCAGCACGAGCAGCGCGGCGGTGTCGATGGCGAAGGCGAGCAGCGCCGAGGCCGTGAACCTCAGCAGCGGGCCGTACACGCGCACCGAGTCCGCCACCGGCCGGAAGTGGCTGGAGCGGTTGCCGTCGAGGTAGACGGTCTCGATCGGCACCTCCGCGAGCGCGATCCCGGCGCCGCGGGCGCGCAGCAGCATCGCCAGCTCGTACTCGAACCGGTCGCCGGGAACCTGTTGCAGCCACGGCAGCGTCGCGGCCGGATACCCCCGCAGTCCCGTCTGGGTGTCGCGCAGCCGCTGCCCGGTCGCCAGGCGGAAGGCCCAGCGGGTGGTGCCGTTGCCGACGCGGCTGCGCAGCGGCACCTCCCCGGAGAAGGCGCGGGCCCCGAGCACGATCGTGCGTGCGCGGGCCGCGTCGTCCGCCGTCGGTGTCGTCGCCGTCGGCGTCGCTGCGGGGGTGCCGGCCCGCGGGCTGGAGGCGGAGCCGGCGGACTGGCCGACGAGTTCCCGCGGACGCCGCACGCCGCCGGGATCGACCGCCTCGGCGACGCGGCGGATGTCCGCCGGGGTGTGCTGGCCGTCGGCATCCGCCGTCACCACCGCCGCGCCCGGCCATGCCCGCGCGGCGTGAGCGAACCCGGTGCGCAGCGCCGCGCCCTTTCCGCGGTTGCGTCCGTGCCGGAGCACGACGGCGCCGGCCGCCGCGGCGGCCGCGAACACCGGGGCGAACCGCTCACCCGAGCCGTCGTCGACGACCAGGACGGGCGTCTCGGGCGCCGCGGCGGTGAGGGCGGCGATCACGTCGACGAGACGGCCATCGGGCTCGTACGCGGGGATCAGGACGATGTGCATCGCGATCACCCCGCCGCGATGTAGAGGATGTCGCTCGTCGCGCGCTCGCCCCCGTTGGAGGGCTTGTTGACGACCGTGCCGTTGAACCACATCTCGCTCGACCCGCCCCCGTCGAGGTTGTACGCCGTGGTGGCGCCCAGCGAGACCATGATGTCGGCGAGTCCGCTCATCGTGACGCCCGCGCTGTAGCCCGGACTGCGCCCGTCGACCACCACGATCACGATGTGGTTCTCGTCGATGACGCCGATCGCCGTGCGGGGCTGCTCGCCCTGGATCGAATGGTTGCCGATGTTGGTGTCGATCTCGACGTCGTCGATGCCGGAGACGACCGCGCCGTCCTCCACCAGCGCGGGACCGAAGCTCAACGTGTTCCACGCCCCGTCGGCGAGCAGCTCCGCGGCCGAGGTCTGCGTCTCGTCGTACACCGCCGCCGTGCCGTCCTTGTAGAAGACGAGGCCCTCGCGTGCGCCGTCGTCGCGGAAGACGACGCCGTTGCGGATGACGATCCCCGAGTCGCGGAAGCCGTAGTAGTCGCCGTTGACGGCGAACACCGCCCCGTTGGCGGTCGCCGTCTCGCTCACGAGGGCCGTGATGTTCTCGCCGAACTGGTTGTTCGCGAAGGCGCTGCGCAGCGCGGTCGCGTCGCTCAGCGTGATGTCGGCGACGTAGTACGTGACCGTGGCGTCCCCGGTGCCCTGGGTGTGCGTGCTGATCGAGATCGCCGCGTCGTCGGAGGTGTAGGTGGTGGCGGTGACGACGGGCGTCGAGGCCGTGCTCGTCGCGTCGGCGGACGCCGATGCCGTGGGGGATGCCGAGGCCGTCCCGTTCTGCGCCGCCTCGTAGGCGGCGACGTCCGAGACGACGACGTGGGGGACGACGAACCGGTCGAGTGCCCAGGCCGTCCCGCCCCCCGCGGCGAGCAGGACCGCGACCCCACCGGCGATGAGGGAGTGCTTGACACGCTTTTTCATGAGGACCACCCTCGGCGTTCGCGGTAGGCGCCCCCTTGGCGGCGGCTACGCGGCGGCTATGAACGTCGCGCCCCGCGGATGTTGCGAAGATGGATGCCGTGACCGCTCCCGCAGATGACGACCCGACCACCGGTCCGACGCTCGTCTTCGACACCAAGGCGCAGGATCACTCGGTCGGCGAAGACATCCTCGGCCTGCTCACCGGGACCTTCCTCGTCTCGTCGGGACTGCACCTGCTGCACGCCGCACAGGCGGTGACCGGCGGCACGGCCGGCCTCTCGCTGCTCCTCGGTTACGCGACCGGCTGGCCGTTCTGGGTGCTGTTCGCCGCGGTCAACCTCCCCTTCGCGCTGCTGGCGGTCTGGCGCCGGGGCTGGGACTTCACGATCCGCACGGTGATCTCCATCGCGCTCGTGTCGGCGTTCGCGCCGCTGCACGACGCCCTCTTCCCCATCGAGGGGTTGCAGCCGCTCTACGGCACCCTCGCCGGCAACCTGCTGGCGGGCGTGGGGGTGCTCATCCTCTTCCGCCATCGCGCGAGCGTCGGCGGCATCAACATCATCGGGCTGGAGATCCAGGACCGCACGGGCTTCCGGGCGGGCTGGACGATGATGATCTTCGACGTGCTGATCGTCGCGCTCGCGCTGCTGGTCGTCCCGTGGCAGAACGTGCTGATGAGCGCCGCCGGCGCGGTGCTCCTCAACCTGGTGCTGGCCCTGAACCATCGACCCGGCCGCTACCTCGGTCGCTGACCCGCGCGCCGGCGTGTCGCCGTCGCCGCGCTTCAGCAGATGCGGAGAGTGATCACGGATGCGGAGGGTGGGGGCCGCGGCATCCGATTCTGTGATCGTGGTCCGATTCTGGTGGTTACGCCGGCGGTGCGGAGGGGCCGCTTGCCCGGGTGTCGGGGCTGACCATTCGCCCCATCTGCTTCGCGATGCGCAGCACGACGGCGCGATCCGCGATCCTGGACCCCTGCAGGGCTGTCTCGAGGGCCATCTCGAAGCGGTTGACGTCGGCGAGATTGCGAAGCCACACCGCAAGGATGAGGTTGTAGCGGCTGGCGGCCGTCATCGCCAGTCGGACCTCCGGCACGCTGGTGATCGCGGTTCGCGCCGCTTCGATGACGCGCGCGGGTGCTTCGACGAAGTACCACGTGTAGATCGGCCAGCCCGTGTAGCCGCGGGCGAGGTCGACGCGGAAGGTGAGCTCCCCGCTCGCGCGCAGCGTCGCGATGGCGTCCGCGATGCGCTGAGCGGCGAACCCGGTGCGCGTGCTCAGCTCGGCGACACTCATCCGTCCGTCGTGCCACAGCTCCCGCGCCAGTGCGGTGCGCAACTCGTCGGGGACGTGGCGGCTGGCGCGCGGGCGCGGCGGCCGAGGCGGTCGGATGCGGCCGGCCTCCTCGGGTTCGAGCGCGCGCAGACGCCACCGCGATGCGTCGATGAGGACTTCGTTGGCCAGGTGTGTGCGCACCGATCGGATGCCGTCCAGCCCGCCCAGCCTCGTCAGAGCGTAGGTGGACAGGGCCCCCAGATCAGGGGCCTGGACCAGAGCGAGAAGGTCACGAGAGCCCGACGCATGGTCGAGGACGACGACGAAAGGGTCATTCTGGAGCCCATTGGCGACGGCGTTCAGCTGGGATAGCTCGACTTCGACCTCCAGCAGCGCGAGCTGCCCCCGGATCGCGTGGCCGGTGACCCACGCGATGCCCTCTGCGCTCAATCGCGCCCAGCGTCTCGCCAAGGTCCCCGCGTCGGCGCCGACGGCCGAAGCGAGATCGCTCCAGGGAGCGCGCGGTTCGATCTGCAGCGCATGCAGCAGTCGCAGGTCGGTGTCGTCGAGCCGCGTGGACGTCATCGTGGTCCTCCTAGACACAGGATGCACCGGTTATCCCGCACCGAAGCCGGCTTCTGCGCAGAATTCGCGAGAGTTTACAAAACAGTGACATGACTGTCTGCACAATCATCGGCATCCGCCCACGAGAGGACAACCGGTGACCACCATGCAGCCCCGGCTCGCCGCCGACGTCGACGCATTGAAAGACCGCGCCACCGACGAGGTCGATCGTCGCAGAGCGCAACTCGTCGCGTTGAGTCACGCCGTCCACGCGGATCCCGAGCTTTCGTGGCAGGAGCACCGGTCGGCCGCCCGCATCGCCGACCTCCTCGAGTCAGAGGGGTTCGATGTCCGCCGAGAGGCCTACGGTCTCGACACGGCCTTCGAAGCGACGTACGGGGAGGGGGATCTCACCCTCGCCCTCTGCGCCGAGTACGACGCCCTGCCGGGGATCGGCCACGCCTGCGGACACAACGTCATCGCCGCCGCAGGAGCGGGCGCCGCGCTGCTGCTCGCACCCCTGGCCGCTTCGGTGGGCCTGCGCATCAAGCTGCTCGGCACCCCTGCGGAGGAGCACGGTGGGGGCAAGGTCGCGATGCTCACACGCGGAGCCTGGGAGGACGTCGACTTCTCGATGATGGTCCACGGCATGACCGGAGGTGACATCTCCGCCTCCGCGTTCCGCTCCACCGCGGTGGATCGGTTCGAGGTGGAGTTCCACGGTCTCGCTGCCCATGCCGCCGGCGCTCCGGAACGGGGCATCAACGCGGCGGCGGCAGCGACGCTGGCACAGACCGCCGCCGCCCTGCTGCGCCAGCAGCTTCCGGCGGACACGAACATGAACATGTTCGTGTCGATGGGCGGTGAGGCGACGAACATCATCGCGGAGCGTTCGGTGCTCCAGGTCGAGCTGCGTGCCTACGACATCGAGGTCTGGCGCGACATGAAGAACAAAGTGCTGGCCTGCTTCGAGGGGGCGGCGATCGCCACGGGCTGCCGCTGGGAATGGCGCCCGACGGAGCATCCGTATGCGCCTTTGACGCCCGATGCCGCGCTGGCGGACGTGTGGGACCGCAATCTGATCGCCCGCGGGCGCATCATCGGGGATGCCCCTGCCGGTGGCGGTTCGACGGACATGGGAAACGTCTCGCAGGTCGTCCCGTCCATCCATCCGACCATCGCCTTCCTCGGCGAGACGGCCGTGCCGCACAACCCGGACTTCGCCGTGGCGGCGGTCAGCCCGGCCGCCGACGACGCCGTCGTCGACGGCGCTCTGCTCCTGGCCTGGACGGCGCTCGACGTCGCCTGCGACCAGAACCTCCGCGCCGAGCTCCACAGGCGCACCGCCGCTCGCCCCGCCGGGGCGACTCGGATCACGCTCGAAGCCTGATCGCGCAGCGACAGGCCCCACCGGAGAAGATGCCATGACCACCAATCAGGCCCGTGCGGCCACGCCCGTCTCGACGGCACGCGCCGTCGCCGTCCTCACCCTCCGCGACCGCCGCGTGTGGATGCTGCTCGCATGTGTCGTCGCGATCGCCGCCGGCGCACAGGCGATCGGTCCCGTCGTCATCCCCCTCGGCATCGCCTCCATCACGCTGCTGCCCATGATCTGGGGGATCCTCGCGGGCACGATCGTGTCCGGGCAGCGTCTCAAGCCCTTCCCGATCGACCTGCAGCAGGCCGCCACGGTCGTGATGGGCGTGGCGGTGCTGTTCCTCGTCGCGCGCATGTCGTTCACGATCGGTCCCAACATCCCCCTTCTCCTGCAAGCCGGCCCGGCGCTGCTGCTCCAGGAACTCGGCCACCTCTTCGGCACGATCGCGCTCGCTCTCCCGCTCGCGGTCCTGCTGCGCATGGGCCCGGCGACGGTCGGGGCGACGTTCTCCATCGACCGCGAGGGGTCGTTCGCGATGGTGAGCGAGCGTTACGGATCCGACTCGCCGCAGTACCGCGGTGTGCTGTCGATGTACGTGTTCGGCACGATCTTCGGTGCTGTCATCGTCAGCCTCATCGCCTCGTTGGCGGCGTCTCTCGGCCTGTTCGATCCGCTTGCGCTGGCGATGGGGGCGGGTGTCGGCTCCGGATCGATGATGGCGGCGGCGGCATCGGTCATCGTCTCCGCACACCCGGAGATGCAGGACCAGGTGCTGGCGCTGGCGGCCACCTCCAACCTCATCACCGGGATCCTCGGCCTCTACATCGGCGTCTGGGTGTCCCTCCCCCTCGCCGACCGCCTGTACAAGGCGCTGACACGGGACAAGGACGCCCTCCTCCCGGGCCGTCGGCCGCGCTCACCGCAGGGGACGCTGCCGACCGCCGACCTTCCGACGATCGAAGCGGCCACGGTCCACCCGCCCACCGTGCGGGTGCCCTTGTGGCTGTCGGTGCTGATCATCTCCGCCGCCGGCCTGGTCGTCGCAGCCATCGCCGCGAGGTCGCTGTCGGTGAACACGGTCATCACGTACGCGATGTTGACGATCCTCGTGCTCGCGGGGCTCGGTGCGGCACGGATCACACGAGGCAAGGTCCCCGCCATCATCGTCGTGATGACCGCAGGCGCCCTGCTGACCTCGCCTCTCTCCCCGATCGCGTCCTGGGTCACGGGAGCCGCGGCATCCGTCGACTTCCTCGCACTGATCACGGTGATGCTCACGATCGCGGGTCTCAGTCTGGGCAAGGACCTGCCGATGCTTCGCAGTATCGGGTGGAAGATCATCCCGGTCGGCATCGTGTCGATCACCGCCTCGTTCCTCCTCTCGGCCGTCGTCGCCGAGTTCGCGCTGGGCCTGTGGGGCCATTGAGAGGCGCGTCGCCGGAGATCGAGCGCGGAGTGTACGTCTCCGCGCTCGATCTCTTCTCCCTGGGGATCGGTCCGTCGAGCTCGCACACCGTGGGGCCCATGCGTGCTGCGCTCGCCTTCGTCGACGGCCTAGAGAGCGCGGGAATCCGAGAGCGGGTGACCCGGTTCGTCTGTCGGCTCCACGGCTCCCTGGCGGCGACGGGCGTCGGCCATGGGACCCCCGACGCCGTCATCGCGGGTCTACGGGGCCTGCGCCCGGAGACCGTCGACCCGGCGCACGTGCACGGTGAGTGGGCACGCCTGTGCGCGGGGGAGGACGTGCGCATCGGCCGGGTCGCTCTCGCCGAGGGTGACATCGCCTTCGCTCCCCGCGAGCGCCATCACGGTCACCCCAATGCCCTCACCCTGACCGCGTTCGACGGCGACGGCGAGCTCGCCTCGGAGACCTACCTGTCGATCGGCGGCGGCTTCGTGCGACGCGTCGGGGAGTCCGGGCCCGACGAGAACGTTCCAGAATCGGTCGGCGACGACGGCCTCGCGGGGATGCTTCCGTCGCGGTACCGCACGATGACCGAGTTGCTCGCCGCCCTCGACGGTCGGACGATCGCCGAGGTCGCCTGGGCCGATGAGGTCGCGCTGCGCGGTGCGGATCGCGCCGCCGCCGGCCTCGATCTCATCTGGCAGGAGATGCGCGCCTGTGTGGAGCGCGGGTTGAATGCTCGCGGGGTGCTGCCGGGACGGCTCGCTGTGCCCCGACGCGCCGCGGCGGCGTGGGCGCGCCTGGCGTCGACCGGCGATCCGGCGGAGACGTCCGAGGCGCTGTCGCTCTACGCGATGGCCGTCAACGAGGAGAACGCCGCCGGCGGACGTGTGGTGACCGCACCGACCAACGGCGCGGCGGGCGTTCTCCCTGCGGTGATGTATCACGCGTGCCGCGCGGGCGGATTCGACCGCGCGGAGGTCCGCGTCTTCTTGTTGACGGCCACCGCCGTCGGATCGATCATCAAGGCGAACGCATCGATCTCCGGCGCCGAGGCGGGGTGCCAAGCGGAAGTGGGGAGCGCCTGCGCCATGGCGGCGGCGGGTCTCACCGCCATCCGCGGGGGCACACCCGCGCAGATCGAGAACGCCGCCGAGATCGCGATGGAGCATCACCTCGGCATGACCTGCGACCCGGTCGGAGGCCTCGTGCAGATCCCCTGTATCGAGCGCAATGCGGTCGCCGCGGCGACCGCCCTCACTGCGTCACGCCTCGCGCTGCTGGGCGACGGAACGCACGTCGTCACCCTCGACACCGTCATCGAGACGATGCGGCAGACCGGCGCAGACATGTCTGCTCGCTACAAGGAGACCAGCGAGGCGGGCCTGGCCGTCAACGTCGTGGAGTGCTGAGCCCGCGCCGCCCGCGGAGTCGGTGCCGGCGCCGGTCGCGGATTCGGTGCCCTGCAACGGATGCGGAGGGTGGATGCCGCGGCATCCGAATGCGGTGCGACGCTCCGATTCTGCGGCGTCCTCGGTGGACGCCGCGGTCACGTCTGGCAGACGGGGCACCAGAAGACGATGCGCTCGCTCGTCTCGGTCGCGCCCAGCTCGGTGCGGCGGATGGGCGTGCCGCACCGCCGGCAGGGCTTGCGCTCGCGCCGATAGACCCAGTTCTGCCGACCCGGTCGGGTGTCACCGGTGAAGGTCCGCGATGGTCGGTCCCGGTTGGCGGTGATCATCCGCGCGGCGGTGTCCACCAGACCCGCGACATCCACGTCGGCGGCCGGCGTCGTCGGCAGGATGCCGCGGACGAAAAGCAGCTCGTTGGCGTACTCGTTGCCGAGCCCGGCGAGATTTCGCTGATCGAGGACCGCCACGTGCACGGGCCTCCCATCGGCGGAGAGGCGGCGCGCCGCTTCGGCCGGGTCCCAGTCGGGGCCGAGCAGGTCGGGACCGAGTTGGCCGACGAGGGCGTCCTCCTCGCTGGTGGGGACGAGGTCGACCATCGCGATCTCGAAGCCCACGGCATCCACCTGCGCGGTGCCGACGATGGCGCGCGCCTGGAAGGCGGGGGAGCGCCACCGCTCGCCGCGGCGGAACACGAGCCAGCGGCCCTCCATCTTGAGGTGCGAGTGCAGGGTGAAGCCGCCGATGCGCATCAGCAGGTGCTTGCCCCGCGGCACGACCTCGTGCACGAGCTCACCCGTCAAGTCGGCCGTGGCGTACCGCGGCACGCGCAGGTCGAAGCGGGTCACCTCGGCGCCCGCGAGCGCCTCGTGCAGCCGTCGGGCGGTGCGGAACACGGTGTCGCCCTCAGGCATGCGCCCCTCCGTGGATCGCGCGGCCGCTTCCGGCGCCCCCGCGGGTCACCGCTGCCGCCGCAGGGTCAGGCCACGGCTGGACTCGACGAAGCCCGCGGTCTGCAGCGCCCGTCCGGCGGGCGTGCCGTAGACGAACGCGCCCGACACCTGCTCGACGGTCAGGGTGTCGAGGTGCCGGCGTCGCGCCGTGTCGACGAGACTGGCGGCGGCGGCGGCGAGCACGTCGTCGTCATCGCTGAACACGAGCGCCGAACGTCCGCCGCGTTCGAGATAGAGCACGAGGGCGCCGTCGACGAGCGTCACGAGTCCTCCCGCCTTGCGTCCCGGCCGGTGCGCGACCGCCTCCAGCGCCGGCCACGCGAGCGCGGCGCCGTAGGGGTTGGCGGGATCGGTCGCGGCGAGCGTCACCGCCCGCAGCGGCGCGGGATCGGGCAGCGCGGCGTACTCGCGCAGGCGGTCGACGGTGGCGGATGCCGCGAACTGGGCCGCCCCGAGCTTCTCGATGAAGTATCCGCGACGGCAGTGGCCCGCATCCTCGAAACCCGCCAGCACACGGTAGGTCTGCGCGAAGCCGCCGGGCACCCCCTCCGCCTGCACCGCCCCGCGCGTGACCACGCCGTAGCGCTCCAGCAGCAGGCTCGCGGATGCCGCAGCGCGAAGCGCGGCGTCGGCGGACGGCTGCGGCAGCAGCGACCACCGGCCGCCCACGAGGGGAGAGCGCGGGGGTCCCGCCCGCGGCGCCGTGACGGTCGCTGCGATCGAGGTGCCCCGGAACATCCGCGCCCGCGGCGTGCGCCGCGTCGTGCGATGCGCCTGCGATCCGCCGGCGAGCAGGCCGCGCACCGGCGCGAAGGTGTCGTTCGTCACCCGTCCGGTCCACGTCAGGTTCCACAGCGCCTCGACGACTGCCTGCTCGCTGAGGGCGGACGTCATGCCGGCGAGCTGGCCGGCGAAGAAGGCGCCGCCCGCGCCGAGCGCGTCGAGGATCCGCTGCTCCAGTTCCGTGGGCGGCTCGGGGTCGTCGGGCAGGGCGAGGGTGAGCGGCACGGCGTCGATCGGGTGCAACGCGATCCACCCGTCGCGCCCCGGCAGCGAGCCGTGCCCCGACCAGACGACCTCGCCCGTCGAGGTGAGCTCGTCGAGCATCGCGGGCGTGTAGTCGCTCACCCGCGCGGGCAGCACGAGCGACTCCCACGCGCTCGCCGGGAGGGGGACGCCCGCGAGCTGCTCGATCGCGGCGAGCACTCCGTCGACGCCCTCCATCGGACGGCCGCCGGCCGACCCGGCCACGTGCTGCCAGGCGGGCAGGAACCGCGCGTACGACTCCGGGGCGACGGGCTCGACCGTGCCGCGGATGGCCGCCAAGGATCGCAGCCGCAGGCGTCGCAGCACCTCGCTGTCGCACCACTCCAGGTCGTCCGCGGGGGCGCGTCCGTCGGTGGTGGCGGCGGCGTCGGGCAGGAAGAAGCCCGCCGACACGCGCCCCTGCGACTCCAGGCGTTGCAGCGTCTGCCGCGCGACCGCCGTGCCGACGCCGAGGCGCCCGGCGACGTCCGCGGTCCGGAACGGGCCATGGGTGCGGGCGTGGCGGGCGACGAGGTCGGCGAGCGGGTCGGCGACGGGCTCGAGGAAGGCGAGGGGGATGCCGACGGGAAGCGCCGCTCCGAGAGCGTCGCGGAGCCGGCCCGCATCCTCGATGGCGGCGACGCGCTCGACGCCGCCGACCGTGACGCGGATCGCGCGACGCGCGTCGATCAGCTCCCCGAGCAGGGACGCCGCCACGGCCTGTGCCACAGCCGGATCCGCGGCCGTCGCAGCAGCGTCCGCGGCCGGATCCGTCTCGTCCCCGGCGGCGGCCGGCGCGACGTCGGGGGCCTCGAGGCGGGCCGCGACCTCCGCGGCATCCAGGGGCCCGAGCAGGCGCAGCAGGTCGGCCACCCCTTCCACGCCGCGCACGCGGCGCGACGGATCGAGCCGCTGCGCCTCGCGCTCGAACTGCGCGATCACGGCGGGGTCGAGGAGCTCCCGCATCTCGACCTTGCCGAGCAGTTCGCCGAGCAGTGC
Organism: Microbacterium hominis NBRC 15708; assembly: GCF_001592125.1. GTDB lineage: Bacteria > Actinomycetota > Actinomycetes > Actinomycetales > Microbacteriaceae > Microbacterium > Microbacterium hominis. The sequence continues at coordinate 12,569 of NZ_BCWI01000019.1, read as the reverse complement.
GGGATCCACCGAGAGCGCGGCGGCCCGGCGCTCGGCCAGCGGCGAGTCGCCCTCGTACATGAACGCGCCGACATATCCGAACAGCAGATCGCGTGCGAACGGCGACGGCTGGCTGGTCGTGGTCTCCACGAGGCGGATGCGCCGGTCGCCGATCGACCGCGCGATGCGCAGCAGGGCGGGCAGGTCGTAGACGTCCTGGAGCACCTCGCGCAGCGTCTCCAGGATGATCGGGAAGGTGGGGTGGTTCTTTGCGACCTCCAGCAGCTGCGCGGACTTCTGCCGCTGCTGCCACAGTGGCGAGCGCTTGTTGGGGTTGAGGCGGGGCAGCAGCAGGGCGCGGGCGGCGCACTCGCGGAAGCGTGAGGCGAACAGCGCCGAGCCGCCCACCTCGTCGGTCACGAGCCGTTCCAGCTCGTCGGGTTCGAAGACGAACAGGTCGGCTCCCGGCGGCTCGCTCTCGGCATCCGGCACGCGCGCGATGATGCCGTCGTCGCTCGCGACCGCCGACCCCTCCACGCCGAGCCGCTCGCGGATGCGTGCGTTGACGGCGAGAGCCCAGGGCGCGTGGACGTGCATGCCGTACGGGGAATGCAGGATGATGCGCCAGTCGCCGACCTCGTCGCGGGAACGCTCGACCGTCAGGGTGCGGTCGGTGGGGAGGCTGCCCGTCGCCTCCTTCTGCTCGTCGAGATAGGCCAGCAGGTTGCCGATGGCGTTGTCGTCGAGCCCCGATTCGCGAAGTCGTGCGGTGGCCTTCTCGGAGCCCGCGGCGGCGACCTCGCGGGAGAAACGCCCCAGCGCCTCGCCCAGCTCGGCGGGCCGTCCGAGGCCGTCGCCGTGCCAGAACGGCAGCTTTCCCGGCTGGCCGAACGCGGGCAGCACGTTGACGCGATCATGGGTGATCTCGACGATCCGCCAGCTCGTGGTGCCGAGGGTGAACACGTCGCCCACCCGCGACTCGTAGACCATCTCCTCGTCGAGCTCGCCGACGCGTGCGTTGCGGGTCTCGCCGGCGACGAACACCCCGAACAGGCCCCGGTCGGGGATGGTGCCGCCGCTCGTCACGGCGACGCGTTGCGCACCGGGGCGCGCCGTCAGGGTGCCGTGATCGCGGTCCCAGACGACGCGCGGGCGCAGCTCCGCGAACTCGTCGGAGGGATACTTGCCCGCGAGCAGGTCGAGTGTGGCCTCGTATGCCGAGCGCGGGAGGGTCCGAAACGGCGCCGAACGGCGCACGGTCTCGAACCAGCCCTCGACGTCGACCGGGCCGACGGCGCAGGCCGCGATCGTCTGCTGGGCGAGGATGTCGAGCGGGTTCTGCGGCACGGCGATGGCCTCGATCTGCCCCGCCAGCATCCGCTCGGTGACCACCGCGGTGTGCAGGACGTCGCCGCGGTGCTTCGGGAACAGCGCGGCGCGGCTCACCTCGCCCACCTGGTGTCCGGCGCGGCCGACGCGCTGCAGTCCGGACGCCGCCGACGGCGGTGCCTCCACCTGGATGACGAGGTCGACCTCGCCCATGTCGATGCCGAGCTCGAGCGAGCTCGTCGCGACAACGCAGCGCAGGATGCCGCGCTTCAGCTCGTCTTCGACCTGCGCGCGCTGCTCCTTCGACACCGAGCCGTGGTGGGCCTTCGCGAGCTCCGGAGGGGCGCCGGCGCTCGCGCCCGCCTGCGCCATCGTCTGAGCGGGAACCGTCGCATCGGGCAGCTCGAGGCCGAGGCGTTCCGCGTAGATCTCGTTGAGGCGCCCGGTCAGTCGTTCCGCGAGCCGCCGCGAGTTCGCGAACACGATCGTCGAGCGGTGCGCGAGCACCCGGTCGACGATCGCCTCCTCCACATGGGGCCACACCGATCCGGTGATCTCCGTGGGCGGCGACGGCGCGAACCAGTCGCCGTCACCCTCGGCATCCGCCGCCGTCTCACCCTCGGCGTCGTCATCCGGGCGGTGCTGCGGCGGGGGCGGGGGGTTGAGCATGTCCGACATCGGCACGACGACGCGCAGATCGAACGCCTTCGTGGCGCGCGGAGCGACGATCTCGACCGGGGCGGAGCCGCCCAGGAAGCGCGCCACCTCGTCGATCGGGCGCACCGTCGCCGACAGTCCCACCCGCTGCGCGGCAGGACGATCCGGATCGTCGCCGCGGCGCAGGGCGTCGAGCCGTTCGAGGCTCACCGCCAGGTGGGCGCCCCGCTTGGTGGCCGCGACGGCGTGCACCTCGTCGACGATCACGGTGTGCACGTCGCGCAGGGTCTCGGCCGCCTGAGAGGTGAGCATCAGATAGAGCGACTCGGGTGTCGTGATGAGGATGTCGGGCGGATCGGTGACGAGCTTGCGGCGGTCGGCGGCGGGTGTGTCGCCCGAGCGCACGCCGACGGTCACCTCCGGCAACGGGATGCCGAGACGGCGCGCGGCCTGGCCGATGCCCACCAGCGGCGAGCGGAGATTGCGCTCCACATCGACGCCGAGGGCCTTCAGCGGCGAGATGTAGAGGATGCGCGTGCCCGCGGCATCCTTCTTCGGCGGCCTCTTTCTGGCCGCCCCGGCGGGCGCGGCGTCGACGGGGGCCGTACCGTCGGCCGGGGCAGTGGCCTTCTCCCGGAACACCCGGTCGATGGCCCACAGGAACGCCGACAGGGTCTTGCCCGAGCCGGTGGGGGCGACCACGAGGGCGTGCTTGCCGGCCGAGATCGCCTCCCATGCCCCGGTCTGCGCGGTCGTCGGCTGGGCGAAGGCGCCACGGAACCAGTCCTGGGTCGCAGGACCGAACCGCTCCAGCACATCGGCCATCGATCCATCATCCCGCGGACCCCCGACACGCGGGGTGCGGCGCGTGTTCCGTATTCAGTCTCCGCGGCGTCATCGGGCGGTGGCGGGCCCGGAATCCTGCGGTCCGGCGCCGCTGCGGCACCCGGGGAGACTGAATACGGCCGTCCGGGCCGGCTCGACCGGCCGGGCTCGACCAGCCGTGCCACCCGGGCGGCCCCAGCTCACCCGCTCAGCCCACCACAGACTCGGCGAGCCGGCCGTCGCGCAGTTCGAGGACGAGGTCGGGCTCGATGCGGCGCAGGAAGCCGTCGTCGTGGCTGACGACCAGCACGGCGCCGCGGAACGCGGCCAGCGCCGCGACGAGCTGATCGACGGTGTCGAGATCGAGGTTGTTCGTCGGCTCGTCGAGCACCAGCAGCTGGGGCGGCGGGTCGGCCATCACCAGGCAGGCCAGCGCCAGCCGGAACCGTTCGCCGCCCGACAGTGCCGCCACCGGCCGGAGCACCGTGTCGCCGCGCAGGAGGAACCGTGCGAGGCGGTTGCGCAGCTCGACGTCGCCGACCCCGGGCGCCGCGCGCCGCAGGTTGGCCAGCGGCGACGCGTCGTCGTCCAGGCCGTCGACGCGCTGCGAGAGGTAGCCGATCCGGTCGGTGTGGGCCACGGCATCCACGTCGGTCGGGGTGCCACGACCGTCGCCGACGAGGCGCTCCAGCAGCGTCGTCTTGCCGGCGCCGTTCGGACCGACCAGGGCCACCCGCTCCGGCCCCTGCACCGTCCACGACCGCTCCGCATCGCGGATCGTCGCGATGCGGCGGCCGGAGGCCACCCGCGGGTCGGGCAGGTCGATGTGCACGGACTCGTCGTCGCGGACGCGACGCTCCGCGACGTCGAGCGCGGCGCGGGCGTCCTCCTCCTTCCCTCGCGCCTCCACGCGGAGGCGGCCGGCCGAGACCTGGGCGGCACGCTTCTTCCCACCCATGACGATCTTCGGCGCGCGTTTGTCCATCGACGCCTTCCTGCCGACCGCGGCCCGCGTCGCGAGCACCTGTTCCTGATGGATGCGGTCGCGCTTCTCGCGCCGCACGTGCTGACGCGCCGCCGCCTCGGCCTCCCGCGCCGCCGCCTGCTCCGCCTCGTGCGCAGCGCGCCAGTGCGAGTAGGGTCCACCGAACGTCGTCAGCTCGTTGTCGTAGAGCTCCGCCGTGTCGTCCATGAGATCCAGCAGCGCGGTGTCGTGGCTGACCACGATGAGTGTCCCGCGCCAGCCCCGCACCAGCTCGTGGACGTGGACGCGGGCGTCGCGGTCGAGGTTGTTGGTGGGCTCGTCGAGCAGAGCGATCGGGGCGCCGCGCAGTCGGATGCCGACGATCGCCGCCAGCATCGCCTCGCCGCCGGAGAGCTCTCCCACGCGACGATCCAGCGCGTCGGGCGGCAGGCCGGCCTCGGCGAGGGCGGCCACGGCGCGCGCCTCGACATCCCAGTCGTCGCCGACCGTGTCGAAGTGACGCTGATCGACGTCGCCGGCGCCGATCGCGCGGACGGCGTCGAGGGCGCCGGCCACGCCGAGCACGTCCGCGACGCGCGTCCGGGGGTCGAGCCGCTGGGCCAGCATCTCGACGGCGCCGGTGCGGACGACGGCGCCGGATGCCGGGACGAGCCGTCCCGCGATGAGTGCGAGCAGGGTGGACTTGCCGGTGCCGTTTCGTCCGATGAGCCCGGTGCGGCCGGTGCCGAACGCGCCGGAGACGTCATCCACGGCGATCGTGCCGTCGGGCCAGGCGAAGGTGAGGCGGTCGAGGACGACCGCGGGTGAGGGGTGGGGCATGGGAGCCTCCTGTCGATGTCGTGAACGATGTCGGGGCGCAGGCGCGCACGACACCGTTCCCGGGACGACGGGAGGGTCGACGGCCGGCGCGGAAGGATGCGCCGACGCGTCGGAGAACCCGGTGTCCGAGGAGGGACGGAGGGTCGACGGCTCAGCGCGGGATCACAGCGCGGCGTCGAAACCCTTCAACGGTCTTCCTCACACTCGGGACAGGAACCCGGACAGCCTACCTCAGCCCGCGGCGCCCTCGCCAGGGCGGCCGGCGGCGACGTCGTCGAGGCGCTTCTGGAGGAAAACGCGGACGTCGTCGAGCTCCTCCTGCGACACGCTGTGAGTGAGTCCCGTGTAGACCCGACCGCTGAGCTCGACGTGCTCGGGGAGCCACTGGACGGTGTGGGCGACGGCGGCGGGCGGGATCACCTCGTCGCGGGCGCCGCGTCCCCAGAACACCGGGGGGCGCCGCTCGGCCAGCCGTGCGTCGGCGGGCAGCGGCGACGGGTCGACGTATCCCGCGAGATTGACGGCGAACGCGAACCGCTCGGGCCGCAGCCGGAGGGCTTGCAGGGCGACGGCCGCGCCCTGCGAGAACCCGAGCATGCCGATGGTCTCGGCATCCGTCGCCGCCTCCACCCACGCGATCAGCGCCTCGGCGGCGTCGGTCACCGCCCCGCTCGAGCGGCCGTCGAGACCTTCGATGGGGTACCAGGACCAGCCCGGCGCCGGAAACGGCGGAGACAGCGGTGCGCGCACGGCCGCGAACACATACGCATCGGGCAGGAACGGGACCAGACCGAACAGGTCGCGCTCGTCGGAGCCGTACCCGTGCAGGAGCAGCAGCAGCGGTCGGCCCGCGCGCTCGGCGGTGGGCGCCGACCACAGGACGGCGTCGTCATCGATCGCGATCGCGCTCATACCGACATCCTCTCAGTCCCCGCCGACACCGCGGCCGTGCTCGCGGGGGCACCCGACCGCCGGCGTCGACGGGCGTCGCGGACACGGGGCGACCGGAGGTGCGGGTATACATGAGGCATGGCCGTTCGAACCCCCGACCCCGATCCGAACGAACGCGACGACGACGGGACCCCCCGCGATCCGCTCCGCGGCTTCGGCGGCGGGCGTCCGGGCCACCCGATGGGCGACGGCTCGTTCGGCTCGCCCACGCCGGGCAGCGCCGCCAACCCGGGGTGGCTGACCGACATCGAGCTGGCCGAGGCGCGTCGGCGACTGCCCATCCTGTACGTGGAGGCCGTTCCGGTGCGCACCGACGGCGTCGGCGCGGTCACGCAGGTGGGCGTGCTGCTGCGCGCGACGCCGCTGGGGGAGATCACCCGCTCGATCGTCTCGGGGCGCGTCCGCTACGGCGAGACGGTGCGCGACGCCCTGTTCCGCCACCTCGAGAACGACCTCGGCCCCATGGCGTTCCCGCAGCTTCCGCCGCAGCCCGTGCCGTTCACGGTGGCGGAGTACTTCCCGCTGCCGGGCGTCAGCGCCTTCCACGACGATCGCCAGCATGCGGTCTCCCTCGCCTTCGTCATCCCCGTGACGGGCACCTGCGAGCCGCGTCAGGACGCGCTGGAGGTCACCTGGATGACCCCGGAAGAGGCGTCGTCGGAGTCGTTGGCGGCCGAGATGGAGGGCGGCCGCTCGACCCTCATCCGTCTGGCGCTGGCGAGCGTCGGCGCTCTGCGCTGACGCACCGCCCGTCTCACCCTCACCCCGCCCCCGCCCCGATTCAGAGGTGATCACCGTGCCCCGCAGCGAGATGCTGGTCGACTTCGCCGGCGCCCTCCCGCTCGCGCTGCTGCTCTCCTTCGTCATCGCGTGGGTGCTCCGCCGCATCTTCGGCGCCCGCCTCTCCCTGCCGCTGTCGGTCATGACGATCGTCTCCCTGCTCGGGGTGAGCCTCGGGCTGTTCCTCGCGGGCTGGTTCTTCTTCGGGCTGCGACTGTGGATGCCGACATCGCTGCTGCTGGCCGCGGGAACGAGCCTGGGACTGTCCTTCGTCGTCGCCGGCATCGCCGCGATCGTGCGCCGCGACGGTGCCATCGACGTCGCCGCGCTGCTCGAGAAGGGCGAGAGCGAGCAGGTCGAGTTCAAGGAGACGGCGCGCTGGAACGTCCGTGACGACAAGAAGGACGCCCGCATGGAACAGGTCGTGGCCAAGACCGTCGCCGCGTTCCTGAACAGTGCCGGCGGCACCCTCGTGATCGGCGTCGACGACGACGGCCGCGTCCACGGCCTCGACCGCGACTTCGCGACGCTGCGCACCCCCGACGCCGACCGCTTCGAGCTGTGGTTGCGCGACATGCTGGCGGCGAGCCTCGGCAAGAACGCCGCCGCCATGCCCCGCATCCGCTTCGCAGAGGTCGAGGGGCGCACGGTCTGCGCCGTGCGGTGTCCGCGCGCCGCCGAGCCCGTCTTCGTGACCCAGGGCGCCGCGAAGGAGCTCTGGGTGCGGGTCGGCAACTCGACGCGCGCCTTCGGTGTGGACGAGGCGCTCACCTACGTCGCCCGGCATTTCCGCCCGACCGTGGCCGACACCCTGTTCGGGCGCCGCTGAACCGACAGCCGTCGCCCTCGAGCCCTCGGCGCGCCGTCGTAGGCTCGGAGCATGACCGCGATCGAGCCCCTCGCCTTCCCGACCGACGCCCCGGGCTGGAGCGCCTTCGCGTCCGCCCGCCCGGCCGCCGCCGTCGCCCTCGTCGCCGACCTCGACGCACGCCTCGCCGCGGCGGACGACGACCTCGACGCCGCGACACGCCTGGAGCTGTGGAACGACGCCGACCTCGCCCTGCGGCAGGCCACGAGCGAGGCGTATCTGCTCAGCGAGGCGCATCCGGATGCCGCGGTGCGCGCCGCCGCGGAGGAGCAGGTGCAGGCGCTGGAGGCCCTGTCGGCCGCGCGACTGCTCGACGACCGCCTCTTCGCCGCGTTCGCGGACCTGCCGGACGACGGTCTCGACGCCGATCAGCGCCGGCTGCTCGACCACCTGCGACGCGACTTCCGGCGCGGCGGCGTCGCCCTTCCCGACGCGGAGCGGGAGCGCGTGCGGGAGCTCACCGACCGCGACACGCAGCTCAGCCTGGAGTTCTCGCGCAACGTGCGCGACGGACGGCGCGAGATCCGGGTGCCGCCCGCGGGGCTCGCCGGCCTGCCGCAGGACTTCATCGACGACCACCCCGTCGGCGACGACGGCCTCGTCGTGCTCACCACCGAGTACACCGACCTCATGCCCGTACGGGAATACGCGACGGACCGGGCCACGCGCACCGCGCTCGTCGAGGCGTACAACGACCTCGCCTGGCCCGAGAACGACGCCGTCCTCGGGGAGCTGCTCGCCGTGCGGGCGGAGCGGGCGCAGCTGCTCGGGTATGGCGACTGGGCGGACTTCGAGACCGAGACGCGGATGATCGGCGCCGGTCGCCCGGACGGCGGCAGCGCGGCCATCGCGGAGTTCCTCGCGCGCCTCGACGAGGCCTCGGCGGCGGCCGCCGCGGCGGAGTATCCCGTGCTCCTCGCGCGGCTCCAGCGCGACGACCCCGCCGCCACCGAGGTGACCATCGCCGACTTCTTCTACCTGCTGAGCGCCCTGCGCCGCGAGCGGCACGACGTCGATGCGCAGCTCGTGCGCTCGTACTTCTCGTTCGACCGCGTGCTGCCGGGCGTCCTGGCGACCACGTCGCGGCTGCTCGACGTCGAGTACGTGCCGGTCGACGTGCCCACCTGGCACCACGACGTCCGCTCCTACGACGTCGTGCGTGCCGGGGCGCGGCTCGGCCGCATCCACCTCGACCTGCATCCGCGCGACGGCAAGTACAACCACGCCGCGTGCTTCCCGCTCGCCCCGGGGGTGACCGGACGGGTGCTCCCCGAGGCCGTGCTGCTGTGCAACTTCTCGCGCGGGCTGATGACGCACGACGAGGTCGTCACCTTCTTCCACGAGTTCGGCCACCTCGTGCACGACATCCTCGGCGGCGATCAGCGTTTCGTCCGCTTCTCCGGCGTCGCGACCGAGTGGGACTTCGTCGAGGCACCCAGCCAGCTCCTCGAGGAGTGGGCCTGGGATGCCGAGGTCCTCGCCTCTTTCACCGCCGACGCCGACGGGCAGCCCATTCCGGCCGATCTGGTCGCCAAGATGCGCGTCGCCGACGGCTTCGGCCGTGCGCTGGAGGTGCGGCGCCAGCTCGGTCACGCCAACGTGTCGTACCACCTGCACGTCGATCGACCGGCCGATCTGCAGGCCGCGACGGAGCACTGGTACGCCTCGACGAGTCCCGTCCAGCCGCTGCGGGGCCGGCATCCGTACGCCGGTTTCGGCCATCTGACGGGATACGGCGCCTGCTACTACACGTATCAGTGGAGCCTCGTGATCGCCCGCGACCTGCTCTCGGGGTTCGGGGGCGATCTGATGGATGCCGAGGCCGCGACCCGCTATCGGCGCGAGATCCTCGAGCCCGGGGGACGCCGCGACGCGACCGCGCTCGTCGAGGCCTTCCTCGGGCGTCCGTACGCGTTCGATGCGTACCGGGAGTGGCTCGCCGGGGCGTGACCGCTCCGCGGATGAGGCGGTGAGAGCCCGGCCGCGACGGGATCAGGTGAGGCGCGCGAGCTCCGCGACGAACGCGTCGACGTCGTCCTCCGACGTGTCGAACGAGCACATCCAGCGGACCTCGTTCCTCGCGGCATCCTCCCCACCGGCACTCGACGGATCGCCGTCGCGCTCCGTCGAGCCTCCGCCGGCGGGCCCCCAGTCGTAGAAGCGGAAGCTCTCGCGCAGCGCGTCGGCGATGCCGTCGGGCAGGGTCGCGAAGACCCCGTTGGCCTGCGTCGGCTGGCTGAAGCCCACCCCGGTGATCGACCCGTCCGCGATGCCCGCCTCGACGCCGGCGCGCAGGCGCTGGGCCATCGCGTTGGCGTGCCGGGCGTTGCGCAGGTACAGGTCGCCCTCCAGCAGCGCGACCAGCTGAGCGGAGATGAAGCGCATCTTCGAGGCGAGCTGCATGTTGAGCTTGCGCAGGAAGAGCAGGCCCTCCGCGGCATCCGGGTTCAGGACGACGACCGCCTCGCCGCCGAGCGCGCCGTTCTTCGTGCCGCCGAAGCTCAGCACGTCCACGCCGGCGTCGGTCGTGAAGGCGCGCAGCGGGACGTCGAGGGCGGCGGCGGCGTTGGAGATCCGGGCGCCGTCGAGGTGCAGGCGCATGCCGTGGGCGTGGGCGTGGTCTGCGAGGGCGCGGATCTCGTCGGGGGTGTACAGCGTGCCGAGCTCGGTCGACTGGGTGATGGAGACCACCAGCGGCTGGGCGCGGTGCTCGTCGCCCCACCCCCAGGCCTCGCGGTCGACGAGCTCGGGGGTGAGCTTGCCGTCGCGGGTGGGGACGTTCAGGATCTTGATCCCGGCCACCCGCTCGGGCGCACCGCCCTCGTCGACGTTGATGTGGGCGGTGGATGCCGCGATCACGGCGCCCCAGCGGGGGAGCATCGACTGCAGGCCCACCACGTTGGCGCCGGTGCCGTTGAAGACGGGGAACGCCTCGGCGGATTCGCCGAAGTGGCGGCGGAAGACCTCCTGCAGACGGATCGTGTAGGCGTCTTCGCCGTAGGCGATCTGGTGGCCGTGGTTCGCCGCGGCGATCGCCTCGAGGATCTCGGGGTGGACGCCGGAGTAGTTGTCGCTGGCGAAGCCGCGGGCGGTCGTGTCATGCAGAGTGGTCACGGGTATCCAATCTAGTTCGGGGGCGCGAGTCCGCGACGTCGCAGACCGCGGTTCGCCGCCCCCTGGCCCGAACTCCTCCATCGAGGCGGGCGTATGGGGCGACGGGGCCGCGTCCGGCGGCCAGGGGCGTGCGATGGAGGAGTTCAGCCCGGGCCGAGGGTGATGACGGCGTCGTTGACCTCGTCCGCTCCCCGGTCCCAGAGGCCGAGGAACGCCGCCGCGAGCTCCTCCTCCCGGCCCTCGAGCGCGCGCACCCGGAAGATCGTGGATGCCGCCGCCGGCGCGCGGTGCGCGCCGCGGGCATCCGCAGCGAACCCCTGGGCCATCGCCCGCGCCCACGCCTCCTCCGCCGCCTTGACGGCGGCGTAGTTGGCGCCCCCCGCCAGCGGGCGCGCGACCGCGGTCGAGGAGACGATCGCGACCCGCGCGGCATCCGAGGCGATCAGGTCGCCCCAGAAAGCGCGGGTGACGTGCCGCTGGGCGGTCAGTCCGGCCTCGAGCGCGCGGTAATCGGCGTCGCTCTGGCCCGGAAGCCCGCCGCCGCCGCGCCATCCGCCGACGAGGTGCAGGATGCCGTCCACCGGCGTCCCGTCGGCGCGGAGCGCCGCCGCGAACGCGCCCACCTCGGCCTCGTCGGTCAGATCGCACACCGCGGGCCGCGCGCCGAGATCGCGCAGCCCGGCGAGCTTCGCGTCGTCGCGGCCCACGGCGATCGCGACCGCCCCGGCGCCCCGGAGCGCGCGCACCGCCGCGCGCCCGCTCGCGCTCGTGGCACCCGCGATCACGACCGTGCGCCCGCGGACCCCGTCACCCATCGCGACCCGTGATGCCCGCCGTCGAGGCGATGACGCCCTGCATCTTCTTGTCGAGCGCCTCGAAGAACATCGAGAGCGGGAACTCGTCGTCGAGCACCGCGTCGGTGTACCCCTTCGGCGCGCCGGCGAGCACGTCGTCGGGCAGGCCGCGCGCCCAGGTCGAGGCCGGATGCGAGGTCACGACGCTGCGCACCAGGTCGTAGGCCGCGAGCCAGTGGGCGACCTTGGGGCGGTCGATCGACTCCCAGTACAGGCGGTCGATCGCGTCGCTGAGGGCGATGACGGCGTCCGGCACCCCGTCCCAGTCGAAGGCGAGCGCGGTGTCGGTCCAGTGCAGCACCCCGCGCCGATGCAGCCAGGCGAACAGCAGCTGGCCGCCGAGGCCGTCGTAGTTGCGCACGCGCGAGCCGGTGATCGCGAACCGGAAGATCCGATCGAAGATCACGGCGTACTGCACCAGGCGCGCGTGGTCGAGCATGGCCGTCTCGGCATCCGTCAGCGGGTGACCGTCCGCCGCGCGTGCCGACAGTCGCGCGGCGATGCCCACGCATTCCCGGTACGCCGTGAGGTCGCAGCGCAACTCCTCGAGCGTGTAGAGGAAGTAGGGCATGCGCTGCTTGATCATGAACGGGTCGAACGGCAGGTCGCCGCGCATGTGGCTGCGGTCGTGGATGAGGTCCCACATGACGAACGTCCGCTCGGTGAGGCCCTGATCGGCGAGCATCCGGGCGACGCCGTCCGGCACGTCGAGCTTGGTGATCTCGGATGCCGCGGCCACTACCCGCCGGAAGCGTGCGGCCTCGCGGTCCTGGAAGATCGCCCCCCACGTGAACGAGGGGATCTCGCGCATCGCCACCGTCTCGGGGAAGAGCACGGCGGAATCGGTGTCGTAGCCGGAGGTGAAGTCGATCAGCCGCAGCGAGACGAACAGGCCGTTGGTGTAGGTCTGCTCCAGCTCGCCGATGAACTCCGGCCAGATCACCTCGCAGAGCACGGCCTCGAGGTGCCGGTCGCGCGACCCGTTCTGCGTGTACATCGGGAACACGACGAGGTGGCGGAGGCCATCCACACGGGCACGCTGGGGCTGGAAGGCGACCAGCGAGTCGAGGAAGTCCGGCACGGGGAAGCCGGCGTCCGCCCACCGGCGGAGGTCGACGACGCAGGCTGAGAGGTAGTCGGCGTCGTGCGGGAACAGCGGCGCGAGGGTGCGGATGCCGGCGGCGATGGTGTCGATGAGGTCGGCGGCGACGGCGCGGTCGGCGTCGCCGGGAACCGAGCCGTCCTGCGCCTGCAGCGGTTGCAGCCGGCCGACGGCATCCTTCAGCGCCTGCCAGGCGGGCTGCTGCTCGAGCGGTCGGTCGTCTTCGACGAGCGGCACCATGGGTCGGTCGTCTTCGACGAGCGGCACCATGGGTCGGTCGTCTTCGACGAGCGGCACCATCGGTCG
>NZ_BCWI01000018.1 GCF_001592125.1 Microbacterium hominis NBRC 15708 | reverse complement strand
CCCCGCCATGCCGCGGGCGGGCCGGCGCGTAGCGGCTCGGCCGCGGCGTAGCGGCTCGGCAAGAAGAGAGGGTCAGGCCTTGGCGATCGCGTCCTCGAGGGCGACCCAGGCGAGCATCGCGCACTTGACGCGCGCGGAGAACTTCGACACCCCCGACAGGGCGGCGGCGTCGCCGTAGACCTCCTCGTCGAGCTCGATCGTGCCGCGCGAGCGCAGTGCCTCGCGGAACCCCTCGACGAGCTGCAGCGCCTCGGCGCGGGTCAGACCCTCCTCCGCGACGAGGTCGGCCAGCATCGAGGCCGACGCCTGGGAGATGGAGCAGCCGCGACCCTCCCACTGCACGTCGGCGATCGTCTCGCCGTCCACGCGGGCGCGGAGGGTGATCTCATCGCCGCAGACGGGGTTCTTCTGGTACGAGGTGCCGATCGTGCCGGCGACGGCGGGCGCATCGCCCTCATCGGCCAGGCCGAAGTGCTGCGGATGCTTGGAGTGATCGAGGATCAGCTCGCGGTAGAGGGCGTCGAGATCGCTCATGTCAGACTCCGAAGTAGGGGCGGATGCCGCCGACGGCCTCGATCAGGCGGTCGACGTCGTCGGTCGTGTTGTACAGCGCCGTGCTCGCGCGCACGCTCGCGGTGACCCCGTAACGGCTGTGCAGGGGCGCGGCGCAGTGATGGCCGACCCGGACGGCGATGCCGAGCGCGTCGAGATACTGCCCGGCGTCGTGCGCGTGCACGCCGTCGACGTCGAACGCCCACAACCCCACGCGCTCCACCCCCGCGGCGTCGCCGAGCAGGCGGATGCCGGGGATCTCCACGAGCCCCGCGCGCATGCGCTCCGCGAGCATGCTCTCGTGGGCATGTATCTGTTCCAGGCCGATGCCGTCGAGGTAGCGCACGGCCGCGGCCAGCCCGATCGCCGGCCCGACGGGCTGCGTGCCCGCCTCGAAGCGCTGCGGCGGCGGCAGGTACTCGGCCCGGTCGAGCGTGACCGTCGTGATCATCGACCCGCCCGTCAGGAACGGCGGCAGCGCCTCGAGCACCGGCGTGCGTCCGTACAGACCGCCGACGCCGTAGGGCCCCAGCATCTTGTGGCCGCTGAAGACCGCGAGGTCCACGCCGAGCGCCGGCAGGTCGAGGGGAAGGTGCGGGGCCGACTGGCAGGCATCCATGACCGTGATCGCGTCCACCGCACGGGCGAGGGCGATCAGCTCGGCCACGGGGTTCACGATGCCGAGCACGTTCGACACGTGCGTGAAGGCGACGACGCGGGTGCGCTCGCCGATGAGGGATGCCGCGGCCTCCAGATCGAGGGTGCCGTCGTCGTGGGCCGGGATGTGGCGGAGCACGGCGCCGGTGCGGGCCGCGAGCTCCTGCCAGGGGATGAGGTTCGCGTGGTGCTCGACGGCCGTCGTGACGATATCGTCGCCGGGGCGGATCAGTCCCGCATTCCCGATCGAGTATGCGACGAGGTTGAGGCCCATGGTCGCCCCGCTCGTCCACACGAGCTGCTCCGGCTGCGCGCCGACGAAGCTCGCCACGGTCGCCCGGGCGTCCTCGAAGAGCTCGGTCGCCTCGGCGGCCAGCGTGTGGGCACCGCGGTGCACGGCGGCGTTCGCGTGGGTGAGGAAGTCGCGCTCCGCGTCGAGCACGGCCAGCGGCTTCTGGCTGGTGGCCGCGGAGTCGAGGTAGGCGAGGGGATGCCCGTTCACCTGCTCGCCGAGGATCGGGAAGTCCCTCTTGATCGCGGAGGCGTCGAGGGCCGCCACGGGTGCGGCGGAAACGGGGGACGCGGTCGCGGAAGTCACCCCTCTAGGCTACGCCCCGGCACAGCGCACGGCTCCGGAGCGCGGCCCGGCCTCGGCCGCCGCTCAGTGGTCGTCGTCCGTGTGGGCGACGAGTCCGTACGAGGTGATGCGCCCGGCGCGGTCGTCGCCCGGCAGCGGCCGCGAACGGCGCCCGTAGATGAGCTCCGACGAGTCCAGCAGCCAGGGCACGAGGGTGATCTGCACGCCGTGCACGAGCATGAGCTGCTGCGCGATGCGGCGCGCCCGCCGGTTGTGGAGGAAGGTCTCCCACCAATGGCCGACGATGTACTGCGGCAGGTAGACGGTGATCACCGACGGGCCGTGCTTCTTGCGGTACTGCTCGATGAACTGCGCGAGCGGTGCCGCGTACTGCCGGTAGGGCGACTCGATCACCAGGAGCGGGATCGGCATCCGGTGGAACTGCCATTCGTCCTGCACGTCACGCGCCTCTTCGGCGGTGACGGCGACATGCACCGCGAGCGTCTTCTCGTGCTTGGCCGACAGCGCGTAGTCGACGGCCTTCGCCGTGGGCTTCTGCAGCTTGCCCACGAGCACGATCGCGACGTCACCGGTCGAGCCGTAGTGCACGTCGTCGTCCATCGCGATCTCGTGCTCGACGTCGCGGTAGTACCGGTGCACGCCGATCATCAGGAAGGACAGCAGCGGGATCGCGATGAAGACGAGGTAGGCGCCGTGCGTGAACTTGGTGATCGTGACGATCACCAGCACGACGATCGTGAACGTCGCGCCCAGCGAGTTGATCAACAGGCCCGACACGGCTTCGCGGCGGGGCTTGACCGCCTTGGGCGAGAGGAGACGCAGCTCCCGGCGCCAGTGCTTCACCATGCCGAGCTGGCCCAGCGAGAACGACACGAACACGCCGATGATGTACAGCTGGATCAGCGTCGTCAGCTTCGCCTGGAAGATCACGAGCACGAGCACGGCGGCCAGCCCGAGCACGATCATCCCGTTGGAGTAGACCAGCCGGTCGCCGCGCGTGTTGAGCGCCTTGGGCGCGTAGCCGTCACGGGCGAGCACCGAGCCGAGCAGCGGGAAGCCGTTGAACGCCGTGTTCGCCGCGAGCAGCAGCACGGCCGCCGTGGCCGCCTGCACGACGTAGAACAGGATGCTGCCGCCGCCGAAGGTGGCCGCGGCCACCTGCGCCATGAGGCTGGGCTGCACGAGCGCCTGGCAGTTGAAGCCGATGAGACGGCAGGGGTCCTCGGAGTAGTGGACCCCGGCGACGAGCGCAAGGATCGTGAGGCCCGCGAACATGGTGATCGCGATCGAGCCCATCAGCACCAGCGTCGTCTGCGCGTTGCGGATCTTCGGCTGGCGGAAGGCGGGCACGCCGTTGGACACCGCCTCGACGCCGGTGAGGGCGGAGCAGCCGCTGGAGAACGCACGCAGCACCAGGAGGATGAGGGCGGCCTGACTCAGATCCTCCGCCTGCACCGCGAACTGGGCGCTCTCGGCGATGGGCGCATCCCCCAGCATCCACCGCACGAGGCCGGTGCCAATCATGAGCATGACCGACCCGATGAACAGGTAGGTGGGGATCGCGAACGCCGTCGAGGCCTCGCGGACGCCGCGGAGGTTGACGAGGATGATCAGGATCACGAAGCCGACGGCCAGCTCCACCCGCCAGGGATCGAGGTTCGGCAGGGCCGAGATGATGTTGTCGACGCCCGAGGCCACCGACACGGCGACCGTGAGGATGTAGTCCACCAGCAGCGCGGCCGCCACCACGACGCCCGCCTTCTCGCCCAGGTTGGTGCGGGCGACCTCGTAGTCGCCGCCGCCGGAGGGGTAGGCCTTGATGAGCTGCCGGTAGCTGAGGACGACGACGATCAGCAGCGCCACGACGGCCGTCGCCACCCACGGGCTGAGCGCGAGGAAGGCCGTCCCGCCGATGAGGAGGATCATCAGCAGCTCCTGCGGGGCGTACGCCACCGAGGACAGGGCGTCGGAGGCGAAGATGGGCAGCGCCATCTTCTTGGGGAGCAGCTGTCCCTCGAGCTCTTCGCTCGTCAGCGGCTCGCCGATCAGGATGCGCTTGGCGATCGGCGTCTCTTCGCCGGGGCCGCGACTGTCGTCTGTCACGGCGGGCGACATTACGCGGTCGCGCGACGCCGCGCAATCCCGGCGTGCGTGAGAATCCGCGCGCGCGGCTGAGAGGATCGGAGCATGGGGAATGAGGTCTACTCCGGTGCGGTCGCGATCGGCATCGGATTCGTCGTCGGGATCGTGCTGTTCGTGCCCTTCGTGGCGCTCAGCTACCGCCGTCGCGGGCGTCTCACCGTCGGCCGTTTCGCGCTGTGGGCGGCCGCCCTCGTCTACTTCTGGGCCATCTGGACGCATACGCTCCTTCCCCTTCCCGACGCCGAGGTGTACGCCTGCGCCGGGGTCAACCTCGATGTCTGGGCGTTCGTCGACGACCTGCGCGGTGCGCGGAGCCTCACCGACTTCGCCGTCCTCCAGCTCGCGCTGAACGTGCTGCTGTTCGCGCCGCTCGGCTTCTTCCTCCGGGTGCTCGGCGGCCGCGGCATCCTCGTGGCCTTCGTCACGGGCGCCCTCGTGTCGTTGACGATCGAGACCACGCAGCTGACCGGCGTGTGGGGGCTGTACCCGTGCGCGTACCGCGTGTTCGACGTCGACGACCTGCTGACCAACACGGTCGGCGCCGTGGTCGGCTCGCTGGTCGGCTTCCTCGTGCCCCGACGCCTGTGGGGCAGCCGGGTGGCGGATGCCGGGTCGCGTCCGCATCCGGTCACGCGCGGGCGGCGACTGCTCGCGATGTTCTGCGACCTGCTGGGAAGCGGCCTCGTCGCCTACGGGTCGGCGATCGCGGTCCAGGTGTTCCTGGAGTACGTCGTGCGCGATCACGCCGCCGTGCTCGACGGCGCCGCGGGCCGCTTCGTCATGACGGCGTCGCCGATCGCGGTCTGGGCCGTCGTGGTGCTCGCGACGGGTCGCACACCCGGTGATCTCGCCGTCGAGCTGCGCTACCGGGGCGGGCCGTTGCCGGCGCCGGTGTCACGGCCGCTGCGCTTCCTGACCGGGATCGGCGGGTACCTCCTGCTCGGGCTGCTGCCCGCGCCCTGGTCGATCGCCCAGTTCGTGTTCGTCGTGGCATCCGTGGTGCTCGTGTTCACCACGCGCGGCGGGCGCGGCCTGCCGGGACTGCTGACCGGCCAGCAGCTCGTCGACGCACGCGAGAGCGGTCGGGCCGGAGAGACGGTCGCGGCGACCGCGCCGGAGGGCTCCTCCGCGGAGGCGGGGCACGGCGCTCCGCAGTCGTGAACGCGCGACGGGACGACCGGACCGGCGGCCGCCCCGTCGGCGGCGGCTACTGCGGCGCGTAGAAGTACAGGATCGTCCCGACGGGGCCGTCCGCGCCGTCGGTGTCGGCGAAGACGCTGTACGACGGCACGCCGTTCTTGAACGAGGACCGCTGCGGGTCGAACCCGAAACGGATGCTGCCGGACGCGCGCGCCGTCTCGCTCGCCGGCGGCGGCGTCAGCGCCCGCACCTGGGCCGCGGTCATGCCGATCTTCAGGCCGAACTCCGCCGTGATCGCGACCCCGTTGACCTCGTTCGCGGTGAACAGCGCGTAGGCGGGCTGCGAGAAGCTCTCGCGCGTGAGCGCCGCGGTCGGCACCATCTCGAACAGCGAGAAGCCGCTCCACGAGTACACCGTGTAGTCCGGCAGGGTCGAGCCGTCGCCGGTCTGCGTCCGCTGGGTGGGCGCGGCTCCGAAGGCCGTCGTCAGCGCGGCGATCGCGGCCGTGGGATCGTCCGCCCACCGGTAGGTGAGCGGGGCCCCCGAGCTCGTCTGCAGCGTGAAGCCGGTGGCCGACAGCGTGAGCCCCAGGGCGGTCGCGTCGGTCGGGCTGGGTGTCGGCGTCGGGGTGGATGCCGGGACCGACGCCGCCGCGGACGAATCGGCGGGCGCGGGACCCGCGGGCTCCGCCGAGTCGGACGGGCGGGTGAGGGCGAAGCCGAGCACCGCCACCACGGCGACGGCCAGCACGCCCGCGACGATGCCGAGGACGAGCGTGCCGCGCGATCGGCCGTCACTCGGATCGCGCGGTTCGCGCGGCGGTTTCGGTTCGCGCGGCGGGCGCGGTTCGCGCGGGGGCTTCGGTTCGCGAGGCGGCTTCGGCTCGCGCGGGGGTTTCGGCTCGCGCCCCGCCGGTGACGGTCGTTCCGGCTCGTCCGGCTGAGGGCCGAAGAGGTCTTCGAGGCTCATCCGAGGAACTCCCGGGCGGCGACGACGAGCGCGTCCACCCCGCGCTCGATGGTGGGGTGCAGCAGCGGCGCGAAGAACGGCGAGTGGTTGGTGGGGATGTCCTCGTTGACGGTGCCGCGGGCCACGGCATCCGCGAACTGCTGGGGGTCGAGCCCGCCCCAGAACCAGTACACGAGCGGCACGTCCGCTTCGCGGGCGAACCACGAGACGTCCTCGCTGCCGGTGAACATGCCGGGGTCGACGACCGTGCCCTCGCCGAAGGCGCGGTCCCAGGCGGCGGTCAGGCGCGCGGTGGCGTCGTGGTCGTTGATCGTCGGCGGGAGCGAGTGGTCGGTCGTGATGACCGGCTCCTGCTCCGCTCCGGATGCCGCGGCCTCCGCCCGCACGATGCGCTCCACCCGTGCCAGCACATCGGCGCGCGCCTCATCGTCGGGGTAGCGCAGGCTCAGCTCGAGCTTCGCCTCGGCGGGGATGATGTTGTTCTTCAGGCCGGCGTGGATCGAGCCGACGGTGACGACGGCCATCTCCCGCGGATCGATCTCGCGCGACACGATGGTCTGCAGGCGCATGACGGTCGCCGCCGCCATGACGACCGGGTCGATCGTGGCGTGGGGGCGCGACCCGTGGCCGCCGCGTCCGAGGAGGCGCACCGTCAGGCCGTCGGAGGCGGCCATCTGCGTTCCCGGGCGCACGCCGATGGTGCCCGCGGGCAGCGGCGTGAGGTGCTGGCCGAGCACGATGTCGGGCTTCGGGAAGCGATCGAGCACGCCGTCGGCGATCATCGCCTGCGCCCCGGCGCCGTACTCCTCCGCGGGCTGGAACACGGCGACGACCGTTCCCGACCACTCGTCGCGCGTCGCGGCGAGCCGCTCCAGCGCCCCCAGCAGCGCGGTCACGTGCATGTCGTGTCCGCACGCGTGCATGACCGGCACCTCGGTGCCCGCCGGGTCGACGCCGCGGGCCGTGCTCGCGTACGCGAGTCCGGTCTGCTCGGCGACGGGCAGGCCGTCCATGTCGGCGCGCAGCCACACGACCGGGCCCTCGCCCGCGCCGGTGCCGGTGATGCTCGTCGCGACGCCGGTCGTGCCCAGGCCCTCGACGTAGTCGAGCCCGAGCGCCGTCAGCTCGCGCGTGATGACGCCCGCGGTGCGGGTCTCCTGGAAGGACAGTTCCGGGTGGCGGTGCAGGTCGATGTAGAGGGCTTCGAGGTCGATGCTCATGCCATCGAGAGTACGCGGCGTCACGTTGCGGCATGCCCATGCCGTATTCAGTCTGGGCGGCCGCGGCATCCGGCACGGCCCGCGTCGTTCCGCGGCACGGGCGTCGAGCGGCCGCGGCGGAGACGGAATACGGAACAGGGAACACGGCGCGCGCGCCGGCCGGGCCGGTCAGCGAGGCGGCGCGGTGGAACCCCGGGCGACGAGCTCGAAGGGCAGGGATGCCGAGGGCATCGGCACCCCGTCGACGCCGAGGGCCGCGAGAACCGCCTGACCGGCCCGCTCGCCCTGGGCATGCGGGAACTGCGCGATCGTGGTCAGGTCGAACAGGCTCCCCAGCTCGTGCCCGTCGACGCCGATGACCGAGAGCCGGCCGGGCACCTCGATGCCCAGCTCGCGGGCCGCGGAGAGGACGCCGTACGCCATCTCGTCGGACGCGGCGAAGATCGCCGTGGGCGCGTCGGGGCCCGCGAGGAGATCGCGCGCGACGCGCCGCGCGCCGTCGACGGTGAAGTCGGCCGCGACGAAACGGGGCGCGGTGACCCCGGCATCCGTCATCGCCTGTGCGAACCCGCGACGCCGCCGGGTGGGGATGTCGAGCGTCTCGCCCGCATCCTCGGGCAGGCTCCAGCCGAGGTGCACGATGTCGCGGTGCCCGAGCGCGAGCAGGTGCGCCGTCGCGAGCCGGCCCACCGCCGTGTCGTCGACCCGCAGTCCGTTCAGCTCGGCGTGCGGCACGCCGAGCCCCACGACCGGCACGGGCAGCTCGTCGAGCTGACGCAGCTCGTCGGCGCTCAGCTCCACCGACAGCACGATCAGGCCGTCGACGCGGCGCCGCCGCAGCGACGTCTCGAACAGGTTGCGCCGCTGGGCGGGGTCGTCGGTGAGGTTGTAGAGCGTCATGTCGTAGCCGCGGGGCGCGAGCTGCGCGGCGATGCCGTCGAGCACCGTCGCGAAGAACCAGCGATCCAGCAACGGCACGATCACGCCGATGTTCTCGGCGCGCCCCGAGGCGAGCGTGGATGCCGCGGCCGACACGACATACCCGAGATCGGCGGCCGCGGCCCGCACGCGTGCGCGGGTCGCCTCGGACAGCCGGCCCCGGCCGCTGAGGGCGCGCGACACCGTCGCCGTGGAGACGCCGGCGGCGCGCGCGACCTCCTCGATGCCGGTCATGTCAGTCCGTGAGCATCCACACCGCGACATCGGCGGGAAGCTCCGCGCCGTCGAACGGCTCGCTGGCGACCAGCACCGTGCCCGACGGCAGGGCGACCGGGGAGGTGCCGGCATTGGCGATGACGGTGACCGCGCCCGAGCGGAACGCGACCACGTCGTCGCCGTAGCCGTCCAGCCACTCGAGGCTCGCCCCGCCGAGGCCCTCCGCGCGTCGCGTCGCGAGCAGCGTGCGGTACAGCCACAGCGTCGAATCGGGGTCGCCCTCCTGGACATCGCGGGCGAGCGTGGCCCACTCGGCGGGCTGCGGCAGCCACGACTGTCCGTCGGGGCTGAAGCCGTAGGCCGGGGCATCCGCCGTCCACGGGATCGGCACGCGGCATCCGTCGCGGCCGTAGCGCTCGCCGTCGGTGCGGAACCACGTCGGGTCCTGCCGCGACTCCGGCGGCAGCGCGATGACCTCGGGAAGACCCAGCTCCTCGCCTTGGTAGAGGTACGCGGAGCCCGGAAGCGCCAGCATGACCGCCGTCGCCGCGCGGGCACGGCGCAGCCCCACCTCGGGGATCGGCTGACCGGGGGAGTCGGGACCGATGCCGTGGCCCTGCGGGTTCTCGGCGGTCAGCGCGAGCCGCGACGCGTGGCGCACGACGTCGTGGTTGGAGAGCACCCAGGTCGCCGGGGCGCCGACCGCGGGGAACGCGCGCAGCGACTCGGAGATGACTTCGCGGATGGCCGCGGCATCCCACTCGGTCATCAGATAGGGGAAGTTGAACGCCTGGTGCATCTCGTCGGAGCGCACCCACTCCGCCGTGCGGTCGACGGTCGGCAGCCATGCCTCGGCGCAGAGGGCGCGGTCGCCGTCGTAGGCTGCGAGCACGCGATGCCAGTCGCGGTAGATCTCGTGCACGCCGTCCTGCCCCCAGTAGGGCACGTCCTCGTCGGAGCCGCCCATGCTGTCGGCATCCACGGCGGGCAGGTGGTCGGGCAAGCCGTCGGACTTGACCAGACCGTGCGCCACGTCGACGCGGAAGCCGTCGACGCCGCGGTCGAGCCAGAACCGCAGGATGCCGCGGAACTCCTCCTGCACCTCGGGGTTGGACCAGTCGAAGTCGGGCTGGCTCGTGTCGAACAGGTGCAGGTACCACTGGCCCGGCGTGCCGTCGGCCTCGGTGACGCGGGTCCAGGCGGGGCCGCCGAAGACCGACTCCCAGTTGTTCGGGGGCAGCTCCCCGTTCTCGCCCTTGCCGTCGCGGAACAGATAGCGGGCGCGCGCCGCACTGCCGGGGGCCGCGGCGAGCGCCTCCTGGAACCAGACGTGCCGGTCGGAGCTGTGGTTGGGCACCAGGTCGACGATCACGCGGATGCCGCGGTCGTGCGCGGCGGCCAGCATGGCGTCGAAGTCGGCGAGCGTGCCGAACAGCGGGTCGACGTCGCGGTAGTCGGCGACGTCGTAGCCGGCATCCTTCTGCGGCGAACGGTAGAAGGGGCTCAGCCACACGGCGTCCACGCCGAGCGCGCGCAGGTCGTCGAGGTGCGCGGTCACGCCGGGAAGGTCGCCGATGCCGTCGCCGGACGCATCGGCGAACGACCGCGGGTAGATCTGGTAGATCACCGCGGTGCGCCACCATTCGGCGCCCGGGCGGCTCTCGCCGATGTCGGGAAGGGAGGAGGTCAGCTGCGACGTCATGCGCACCAGGATAGCGCAAGCGCTTGCGCACGGGGTCACGGGGCGCGGGCCATGGGTCGCGGGTCACGGGTCATGGGTCGCGCGGCGGCCAACTGCCGGGTCGATTGCCCGGCGGCCGCGCCGGCCCACCGTGACGAGCGTCGGAGATCCGCCGCCGGTCGCCGTCGGCACGGCGCCACCCGGCCCGGGGTCGACCGGAACTCCGACGTTCGTCACGCGCCCCGCCCCGCGGCCCCCGACTAACCCGGCGCCCCGCCGCGCCCCCGACAAACCCGGGCCGCGCCGGCCGGCCCCGTGACGAGCGTCGGAGATCCGCCGCCGGCCGCCGCCGACACGGCGCCACCCGGCCCGGGCCCGACCGGAATTCCGACGTTCGTCACGCGCCGCGCCACGGCCCCCGACTAACCCGGCGCCCGGCCCGCCCCGCCCCGCCCCGCCGCGGCCCCCGACTAACCCGGGCCGCGCCGCCGAGCGCGGGGCCGCGCGTACCGGCGGCTAGCCTTGACCGGTGACTTCCGAGGCTCTCGCCCACGCCGAATCGCTCATCGCCGGCATCCCCGACTTCCCCGAACCGGGGGTGCTGTTCCGCGACATCTCGCCGCTGCTGGCCGACGCGGTCGCCTTGCGCACGGTGGTGGATGCCGTCGTGGAGCCGTTCGCGGGGCGCTTCGACGTCGTCGCGGGCATCGAGGCCCGCGGTTTCATGCTCGCCGGAGCCGTTGCGATCGCGGCCGGCGTCGGTATGGCGCCGATCCGGAAGGCGGGGAAGCTGCCCCGTCCCGCGGCGTCGGTCGCCTACGCGCTCGAGTACGGCACGGCCGAGATCGAGATGAGCGCCGACCTCGCCCCGGGAACGCGCGTGCTGCTCGTCGACGACATCCTCGCGACCGGCGGCACCCTCCGCGCGGGGCAGCAGCTCCTGGACGAGCTGGGGCTGCAGCTGGCGGGAACCGCCGTGCTCATGGAGCTGGTCGAGCTCGGCGGCCGCGAGGTCTGCGGCCCGGTCCACTCGGTGTTCCGGGTCTGAGGTCCCCCGGTCAGCCGCGCTCGGCGACCGACTCGCGCGTGCGCAGCGGCAGCGGGATCAGGTGCACGGCCGCGCCGGGGCCCGCGGCCTCGTCCCCGTCGTCGCGGGCGCGCTCGATCAGGTCGATGAGCTCGTCGGTCGCCCGCCGGCCGAGCGCCCGCTGCGGAAACGCGAACGTCGTGAGCCCGGGTCGCAGCCAGCGCGCGAACGGGGTGTCGTCGAACGACAGCACCGACACGTCGTCGGGCACCCGTACCCCGGCCTCCTGCAGCGCCTGGTACGCGCCCATCGCGAGCCGGTCGTTGAAGCACAGCAGGGCATCGGCGGGCTCGCCCCGTTCGACGAGCGCCGTGGACAGGCGGAAGCCCTCGGGCGGCAGCCACTGGCTGGCCGGCTGAGCGGATGCCACGCGCAGCCCCTCCTCGGCCAGCACGTCCAGCACGCCGCGCAGGCGCTGCGCGGCGGCGAGGGCGAACGGGTGCGCGTGCGCCGGGTCGTCCCCGACGCCGATGAGGTGGATGCGGCGGTGGCCCGTGTCGACCAGCAGCCGCGCCGCCTCGCGGCCGGCGCGGTACTCGTCGGGCAGCACCTGCACGAGATCGGTCTCGCCGTCGGGCTCGATGTTGAGCAGCACCGTCGGCATCCGCGTCGCGGCGGTGGGGATCGTGCGGGCGTGGGTGAGCATGGTGGCGAGCACGATGCCGTCGACCTGGCGGTCGAACATCGCGTCGAGCAGGTCGCGTTCGAGCTGGCCGTCGCCGCCCGTCTCGCCGACGAAGACCATGTAGCCCCGGGCGCGGGCGGCCTCGATGGCGCCGCGGATCATCTCGCCGGCCAGCTGCGACGACGCGACCGAGTCCGAGACGAAGCCGAGCGTGCGCGTGGAGCCGGTGCGCAGGCCGGCCGACAGCGCGTTCGGCCGGTACCCGAGCCGGCGGGCCGCCTCGCGCACGCGCTCCTGCGCCGTGGCGGAGATGCGCAGCTCGTCGGCGCGGCCCGCCAGCACGAGCGAGGCCGTGGATGCCGCGACCCCCGCCTCCTGTGCGACCTGCGACAGGGTCACCCGTTTCCTGACCACGCGGTCCTCCCTGATTCCGTCGTCGGCGTCCCCGGTTCGATGAGGGGGTTGCGCGCGTCGATCTCCGCTAGTACGTTTTAGCACGCGAGCTGAATCGGTATAGCAGCAAACTCCATCCTCGCACCGAGAAACTGCATGGAAAGGCAGACAATGATGTCGAACACGAAGCACCTGCGCGCCTCCGCTGTCGTCGCCACGACCGTGATCGCAGGAGTGGCCCTCACCGCCTGCGCTCCTCCCGGGGCCGACACCTCCAGCACCCAGGCGCCGACCGGTGCCGTGACCCTGAGCTGTGGAACCGATCCGGTCACCCTCAGCGCGTACGTCGAGACCGGATTCCCGCTGTTCAACGACCTCACGGCGGAGTTCACCAAGCAGTTCCCGAACGTCACGTTCGACACGCGTGAAGACCAGTTCGCGGTCATCACGCAGAACGCCCCGCGTGTGCTCGTCGACTCGCCGCCGGACATCATGCGCCTGCCCACGATCGTCGACCTCGTGAACGACAACCTGCTCTACAACCTCGACGGCTACGCCAAGGGCTACGGGTGGGACCAGTGGCCGTCGTCGCAGCTCGAGCAGCTGCGGGTCAACGACAAGGGTCAGCGCGGCGACGGCTCCCTCTACGCGATGGGCGTCAACTACTCGGTCACCGGGGTCTTCTACAACAAGAAGCTCGCCGCGCAGATCGGCATGACCTCCGCCCCGACGACGCTCGACGAGTTCGACTCCTACCTGAAGAAGGCGAAGGATGCCGGGATCACGCCGATCGCGCAGTTCAACGGCGGAGCGACCGGCGGTCTCGCCTTCCCGCTCCAGGCGCTGATGGCCAGCTATGGCAAGCCGAGCGCGATCAACGACTGGATCTTCCTCAAGGACGACGCCACGATCGACACCCCGGAGAACGTCAAGGCCGCGGAGCACCTCGACTCGTGGATCACGGCGGGCTACTTCGCCGACGACGCCAACTCGATGGACTACTCCCAGATGATCAGCCGCTTCACGAGCGGCCAGAGCCTGTTCATCTTCGACGGCGACTGGGAGTCGGGCAACTTCGACACCCAGATGCCCGGCGACGTGGGCTTCTTCCTGTCGCCCCCGCTCGAGGCGGGCGGCCAGAACGGCGCCATGTCGGCTCCGCTCACCTACGGCGTGTCGGCGAAGGCCGCGCACCCCGACTGCGCCGCGTTCTTCTTCAACTGGGTCGCGACGAACGAGACGGCGCGCACCATCGCGGTGGAGAAGGGCGGATCGCACCCCATGGGTCCCGCCGACGCCTTCATGCCCGCCGTCAAGGAGGGCACCGTGACGGCCGAGACCCTGGCCGCGGGCGCGCAGCTCTCGCAGAACAACGGTTCGATGGACTTCATCGCCAACGCCACGGGCTCGATCTACGCGAAGAGCCTCACGCCGAACCTGCAGGAGCTGTTCGCGGGCAAGCAGACCCCGGCGGGCCTTCTGACCCAGGTGCAGACCGACTATCTGAGCAGCAAGAAGGGCTGACCCATGAGCACGTCCACGCAGCCCGGGCAGGCCCGGGCTGCGCGGGACCGTGCGGCCGCCCCGGCCCGCGACCACCGCGCTCGACGCGCGCGGTGGTCGCGGGAGGCGGTTGTCGGTCTCGCGCTGATCGCACCCGCCTTCGTCTTCTACGCGCTCTTCGTGCTCGTGCCGCTCGCCTCGACGGTGCAGTACTCGTTTTACGACTGGAACGGGGTCACGACCGCCACGTGGGCGGGGCTCGACAACTACGTGCGCATCTTCACCGACGCGCAGCTGCTCGGACCCATCGTCAACGCGCTGACGCTCATCCTGTACTTCTCGATCATCCCGGTGACCGTCGGGCTCGTCGCCGCCGCGCTGATCCGCAAGCTCGGGGGCAGTCGGCTGGCCTCCGTGTCGCGCACCGTCCTGTTCCTCCCGCAGGTCATCCCGCTGGTCGCCGCCGGCATCATGTGGACGTGGCTGCTGGCCGCCGACGGTGCGGTCAACCAGTTCCTCAGCGCGATCGGGCTCGGCGGGATCACCCGCGCGTGGCTCGGCGACTTCGACACCGCTCTGCCCGCCGTCGGCGTGATCGGCGCGTGGGTCTCGCTCGGCCTGTGCATGCTGCTGCTGCTCGCCGGCATGACCAAGATCGATCCCGCCCTCTACGAGGCCGCGCGCATCGACGGCGCGGGGCCCATCCGCGAGTTCTTCACGGTGACCCTGCCCGCCATCCGGCAGGAGCTCGGCGTCGCGGTGCTCATCACCGTCATCGGGGCCCTGCGCAGCTTCGACATCATCTACATCTCCACCCAGGGCGGCCCCGGCCGCAGCACGATGGTGCCGGGTCTGGAGATCTACTACCTCGCGTTCTTCGAACGGCAGGTCGGCCAGGCCTCCGCCCTCGCGGTCGTGCTCACCCTGCTCGTGCTCGCCGTCGTGCTGCCGCTGAACAAGCTCACCCGCGGAAAGGACGAGAGCTGATGAAGACCTCCGCCGTCGAGGTGTGGACCGGCCGCCTCCTGCTCATCGTCGTCATGGCGCTGACGATCATCCCGTTCATCTCGCTGTTCGTGACCGCGCTGCACGCCCCCGGGACCTACCCGGCGGGGCTGTCCTGGCCCGACGAGCCGCACTGGGACAACTTCCTCCTCGCGTTCCAGTCGGCCGACATGCTGAAGATGCTGGGCTCCAGCATCCTCATCGAGCTCGGCGTCGTGCCCGTGAGCCTGTTCGCCGCGACGCTCGCCGGCTTCGCGCTCGGGCACCTCAAGGTGCCGCTGTCGCGCACCCTCTTCGTCGTGTTCGTGCTGGGACTGACCCTCCCGATCGAGGGCATCATCGTGCCGATCTACTACCAGATCCGCGGCTACGGGCTCCTCAACACCCAGTGGGCGATCGTCCTGCCGCTGATCGGTCTGTTCATGCCGTTCGCCGTCATGTGGATGCGGGCGCACTTCGTCAACATGCCCCACGAGCTGACCGAGGCCGCCCGCACCGACGGCGCCAGCACCTGGCAGCTGTTCTGGCGCATCCACGTGCCGCTGTCGGGTCCGGCGATCTCCTCGCTCGCGATCCTGCTGTTCCTGTGGACGTGGAACCAGTTCCTCCTCGCGATCGTGCTCGTCGACGACCCGACCAAGCGGACGATGGCCGGTGCCCTCGGCGCGTTCCAGGGTCAGTGGGGCACCGACATCCCGCTGCTGTGCGCCGGGTCGATCCTGATCCTGCTGCCGACCCTGATCGTGTTCTTGGTGTTCCAGCGGCAGTTCGTCGCGGCGCTGCTCCAGGGTGCGGTGAAGGGATGACGCCGCCGCCGTCGGCCCGCCCGCGGCCGCCGCTCGACCCGGGTGTCGCCCGCGCCTTCGACGAGCTCGACGACATCGTCGTCTCGATCACCCCCGACGACATCGTGCGGGTGCGCGAGAGCGCGACGGTGGCGCCGATGACGGACCTCACGCAGCACGGAGCGTTCACGCGCACCGCGCGCACGATCCCGGGCGCGGCGGGCGAGGTGGCCGTCGTGGTCTCGCTGCCGGTGGAGTGCCCCCGCCCGGTACCCGTGCTGCTGCACCTGCACGGCGGCGGCCTCGTGTCGGGCACCCCCGATTCGGAGATGCCCGCCGTGACCGCGATGGCCGACCGCGTCGGCTGCGCCGTGGTGTCGGTCGACTACCGGCTCGCTCCCGAGCACCCCTTCCCCGCCGCGCTCGACGACGCCATGGCCGCCCTGCGGTGGCTGGCCGGTCCCGACGCGCCCGCGCAGATCGACCCCGACCGCATCGTCCTCACCGGGGTGAGCGCCGGGGCGGGCCTCGCGGCGGCGCTCGCACTGTACGCCCGCGACCACGGCGGTCCCCGGCCGGCCGGCCTGCTGCTGCAGGCGCCGATGCTCGACCACCGGTCGGCGTCGGCCTCGGCGATCCAGATGGCGGGCCACGGGTCGTGGGACCGCGCGGCCAACGAGGTCGCCTGGGCCGCGTACCTCGGCCGCGCCGACGGAGCCGGGCGCGTGTCGGCCTACGCCTCGCCCGCGCTCGCCGACGACCTCGCGGGTCTGCCGCCGACCTTCATCGACGTCGGCTCCGCCGAGACCTTCCGCGACGAGTGCGTCGCGTTCGCCGATGCCATCTGGCGCGCGGGGGGCGACGCGGAGCTGCACGTGTGGCCGGGCGGCACGCACGCGTTCGACCTCATGGCGCCGTGGCTGCCGCTGTCGCGCGAAGCCCGCCGCGCACGGCGCGCGTGGCTGCGACGTCTCCTCCGGCGCGCGTAGGCGCTCCGCATCCCACCTGAGAACCCAGAGAGAGAACCCCGTCATGAACGGCACGCCCCCGCAGCTGATCACCTACGTCGACCGCCTCGCCGGAACCGTCGCCGGCGTGCAGGAGATGCTCGACACGCGACTGTCGGGGATGTTCGGCGGCATCCACCTCCTGCCCTACTTCACCCCGTTCGACGGCGTCGACGCGGGCTTCGACCCCCGCGACCACACCCGCATCGATCCGCGGCTGGGCACGTGGGACGACGTCCGCGCGCTCAGCGGCGACGCCGTCGTGATGAGCGACGTGATCGTCAACCACGTCTCGGCCGACTCCGACGCCTTCCTGGACGTGCGCCGTCGCGGCGACGCCTCGCCCTGGGCGCCGATGTTCCTCACGCTCGACGCCGTCTTCCCGGACGGCGCCCGCGAGGACGACCTGGCCCGCATCTACCGCCCGCGGCCCGGCCTGCCGTTCACCGTGATGGAGCTGGGCGGGCGCAAGCGTCTCGTCTGGACGACCTTCACCGCCGACCAGGTCGACATCGACCTGCGCACCGAGGTCGCCTGGGACTACCTCACCTCGGTGCTCGACGCGCTCGGCGCCGCCGGTGTCACGATGCTGCGCCTGGATGCCGTGGGCTACACGGGTAAGGAAGCGGGCACCGACTGCTTCATGACGGCATCCACCGATCGGTACACGCGGCGCATCCTCGAGCTCGCCCACGACCGCGGCATCCGGGTGCTGCTCGAGGTGCACGGCCACTTCACGCAGCAGATCGACATCGCCCGCGGCGTGGACTACGTCTACGACTTCGCGCTGCCGCCGCTGCTGCTGCACGCTCTGCACGCGCACGACCTGCGTCCCCTCGCGCAGTGGCTCGACGTGCGCCCCGCCAACACGATCACGGTGCTCGACACGCACGACGGCATCGGCATCGTCGACGTGGGCGAGAGCGACCTGAAGCCGGGGGTCCCGGGGCTGCTCGCGCCGGCGCAGATCGACGCGCTCGTCGAGGCGATCCACGACGCGAGCGGCGGCACGAGTCGCCTCGCGACGGGAGCCGCGGCATCCAACCTCGACCTGTACCAGGTGAACTGCACCTACTACGACGCCGTGGGCGCCGACGACCGCGCCTACCTGCTCGCCCGACTCGTCCAGCTCATGGTGCCCGGCATCCCGCAGGTGTACTACGTGGGACTGTTCGCGGGCCGCAACGACGTCGAGCTGCTGCGTGCGACGGGGGTCGGCCGCGACGTGAACCGCCACCACTACACCGCCGACGAGATCGACCTCGAGCTCGAACGCCCCGTCGTGCGGGCGCTGGGGGAGCTGCTGCGTCTGCGGGCGGCCCATCCCGCCTTCGACGGCACGTTCACGGCCGACCTCGCCGACACCCGTGGCCTGCTCCGGTGGGAGCATGGCCTCCATCGTGTGACCGTGGAGCTCGACGTCGCAGAGCGCAGCTTCACGCTGACGGCGACCGACGGGGATGCCGACTGGCGACGCACCGTCGACGAGCTGCTCGCCGGGGCGTGAGAGCCCCCTTCCCGGGTGTTGTGCGGGCGTCGATGGGATACTCGTAGGCGTGACCTACGAACCGACCGTCCTCGTCACCTCGCAGACCGCCGCCGAGATCCATCTCGCCGGTGAGGTCGACGAGGTCTTCGCCTCGACGCAGGAAGGGCTGCGCAGTCGCATCGTGGAGTCCATCCGCCTGATGGCCGCGTCGGCCGGCGAGCCGGTGACCGCCACCGTCGTCGACGGCGCCACGCGGTGGGCGCTCGTCGTCAGCCCCGACGGCAGCTTCACGGAGGCCACGGCCCCGGCTGTGGTTTCCACTCCGGCGGCTGCGGCTTCGGTTTCCGCTCCGGCCGCGACCCCCGGGGCCGAGGACGTCTCCTCCGTCGCGGCATCCTCGGTCGCCGCCCCCATCTCGGCGGTGCCGCTGTCGACGGCCGCTGCCGCGGTCGCGGAGTCGGTTACGGCGGAGACCGCCGCGGAGCCCGTGGCCGCCGCCCCGGCGACGTCGGCGACGACCGCCGTTGCGACGGCGACGGTCGACGGACCGCTGCGCAGCGGTGCGACGCGGCGGGAGGGCGCTCAGCGCAGCGCGCGACGCCGACGGTCGACGACCTGCTCAACTCCCGAGCCGATCGGGCGCGGCCGCGTGCGACCGAGGGCTGGCGCGGCGCGATCCGGCGTCTGACCGGCGGTGCGATCTCCCCGCGGCCCGGAAAGGCGGAGCAGTCGCGGCTGGATCGCGAGCGCCTCGTGCAGCGACGGCTCGACGCGCCGCGCACGATCGTCGTCCTCAACCCCAAGGGCGGTGCGCACAAGACGACGTCGACGCTGCTGCTCGCCGCCACCTTCGGCACCCAGCGCGGCGGTGCGACCCTCGCGTGGGACAACAACGAGACCCGGGGCACGCTCGGCTGGCGCGCGCAGCACGCCCCCCACCACCGCACGGCCGTCGACCTGCTCGACGACCTCGACCGCTTCACGACGCCCGACCGTGCCAGCCTCGCCGCCCTCGACACCTACGTGCGCACGCAGGTCGACGCGCGGTTCGATGTGCTGGCGTCCGACGAGGATGCCGCGGCATCCTCGACCATCGACGCCGCCGGATTCGATCGCCTGCACGACGTGCTGTCGCGCTACTACCGCCTGCTGATCGTCGACACCGGCAACAACATGCGCGCGTCGAACTGGGTCGCGGCCGTCGCCGCCGCCGACCAGCTCGTCATCGTCTCGACCGTGCGCGAGGACACGGCGGCCAGCGCCGCGTGGCTCCTCGACGGCCTGCGCGAGAAGGGCTTCGATCACAAGATCGACGAGGCGGTGACGATCCTCGCCGCCCCGTCTGCGAAGCCCGACCGCAAGCTCGCCGACCGCCTCGAGCGCCACTTCGCGCAGGTGACCGCCGAGGTCGTGCACGTGCCGTTCGACGCCGCCCTGGTCGACGGCGGCCCGATCGACTTCGACGCGCTCTCGCCCGAGAGCCGCGACGCGTGGCTCACCGTCGCGGCCTCCATCGCCCGCCGCCTCTGACCCCTCCGCGCGCTGCGGCGCGCTGCGTGCGCAACTGCAAGGCCGCAGCCGCGACACCCCGCGCCGGTGGCCCTGCGCGGCGGCGTGTCGCGCGGCATCCCTTGCAGTTCGGTCGAGGCGGATGCCGCGGGTGAGCCCGGATGCCGCGGCACGACCGGTCGGTGACTCGTTCGCGTCCTCGGCGCCTGCGAACCACTCAGACTGGGTCCGCCCCGCCCCGCCCCACCCCGCCGCCCGCCAACATGCGCAACTGCAAGGCCCCAGCGGCGGCACCCCGCGCGGGTGGCCCTGCACGGCGGCGTGTCGCGCGGCATCCCTTGCAGTTCGGTCGGGAGAGGGTGATGGCGGATGCCGCCGCATCGAGCGGATGCCGCCGCCCGGCCGTCGCCCTTCCGTCGCCCACCAACATGCGCAACTGCAAGGTCGCAGCCGCGACACCCCGCGCGGGTGCCCCTGCACGGCGGCGTGTCGCGCGGCATCCCTTGCAGTTCGGTCGGGAGGGGCAACACCGGCCCCGGCCCCACCCGCCCCCAGCGACCCGCTCAGCCGAGCAGCAACCCGCCGCCGAGGTTGACGGGGCTGTCCTCGATGTTGCCGACGATGCCGCGGATGATGCCGGCGCCGTCGGTGCCGCGCAGGCTCTCGTACCAGGCGTCGGTCACGGCGGGGTCGAAGGCGTGCGTCTCCCACCCGCGCTTGCGTGCCCGCAGCACGAGCTCGCCCGCCCGCTCGACCCGCATCGCGGCGTAGCGGCGGAGGGTGTCGGCGACGTCGAGCGTGTTGGTGGCGAACGCGATGCCGAGGGCGAACGCGTCCTCGAGCGCCGAGCACGCTCCCTGGCCGATGTCGGGGGCGGTGTTGTGCGCGGCATCCCCGAGGATGGCGACCCGCCCCTTCGTCCAGGTGTCGAACGGGGTGATGTCCCAGATCTCCACGCGGTTGAGCGAGGTCGCGGGGTCGATCGCGGAGAGCAGCTCCTGCACGCCGGGCGCCCAATCGCCGAAGGCCTCGAGCAGAGGGGTGAGGTCGCCCCGCTCGTAGGGGAGACCCGACGGCTGCGGGATGTCGAACCAGAAGTAGAAGCGGTCGCCCGCGATCGGCATGACGGCGGCGCGCTTGCCCTCGGCGACGTAGGTCGTCCAGGCGGTGGCGCGCCCGATGGTCTCCGACACCGGCACGAGCCCGTTGAGGTTCGTGTATCCCGAGTACTCCCGCTCGATCGGCGGCGCCCCGTCGGGCTGCACGTAGGCGCGCACGATCGAGCGCGCGCCGTCGGCCCCGATGAGCATGTCGGCCGTGTCGGTGGTGCCGTCGGCGAACGTCGCGGTCACGGTCGTGCCGTCGTCGGAGACGTCGGTCAGTCGCTTGCCGAGGTGGATGCCGTCGAGGCCGAACCGCTCCATCAGCAGCGCCTGCAGGTCGGCGCGCGCGACGGGGTAGGGCTTCTGCCCGGTCTGGGCCGTGACGGGCGCGAGCGAGAAGTCGCACATCGTCTCGCCGGTGTGCCCGTCGAGGTAGACCATGTCGGCCATGTCGCCGCCGAGAGCTGCGACCTCCTCGCCGAGTCCGAGCCAGTTGAGCACCTTCACGCCGTTGGGCCACAGCGACAGCGCCGCGCCCACGGGCCGGTTCTCGCGCATCTGGTCGTAGATGACGACCTCGTGCCCGAGTCTCTGCAGCGCGATCCCCGCGCTCGTTCCCCCGACACCGGCTCCGACGACGATCACCTTCATGTCCGTCACGTTACGGATGCCGTGTCACCGCGACGTTTCCCCCGGGTAACCGCGCGGCATCCCGCGCCCGGGGCGGTCCGCCGGAGCCGGAGCGGATCAGGTGCCGCGGTAGGTGGAGTAGGCGAAGGGGCTCAGCAGCAACGGCACGTGGTGGTGCCGGCCGTCGGCGACCGCGAAGGTCACGGTGACCGAGGGGTAGAAGGTCGCGGTGTCGCGCGCCGCGAAGTACGCCCCGGTCTGGAACACGAGCGCGTACGTGCCGGCGGGAAGCTCCTCCGGGCCGAGGGCGAGGCGGCCGTCGACGCCCGTGCTCCCGGCGGCGAGGGCGACGCCGTCCGCGTCGACGAGGGTCACCTCGACGCCGGATGCCGCGGTCCCGGCGGCCCCGTCCAGCACATGCGTGGTCACGTGGCTCATGCGATCGTCGCCTCCAGTCGTCGCAGCGCGATCTGGCGCAGCTGGTCGAGCGCCTCCGCGGTCTCGGTCTCGTCGTCGTTGTGCAGCCGTCGCTCGAGCTCCGCGCGCATCTCTTCGGGGCTGCGACCCGCGGCGCGAATGAGGAACACCCGGCCGAAGCGCTCCTCGTACGCGGCGTTGCCGGCCGCGATCGCGGCGGCCGTCGCGGCCTCCGCCGTCGACATCGAGGCCTGCTCGTGACGCGAGGCGTGCGCCTCGGCGCTCGCGCCCTGCGGTCTGTCGCCGATGCGCGGGTGGTGGGCGAGCGCGCCGTCCAAGTCGGCGCGCGTCCAGGCGCGCGCGAGCTCGTCCGCGCGCGCGGCCAGCGCAGCCCGCGTGCCGTAGGGGCGTCCCGCGACGACCGCGTCGATCCACGCGGGCACGGCGGCCCAGACGCGCACGAGGGATGCCGCGGCATCCGGGTCGAGGGCGTCGAAGTCGGGGAGGGCGAGGACGTCGGTCATGTCAGTGGGCTCCGTGGACGATGAGCCAGCGGGCGACGGCCGGCTCGGAGGACGTGTTGTGCAGTCGATGCGGACGCGAGCACGGATAGCTGATCGCGTCCCCGGCGCGCAGGACCACGCGCTCGTCGTCGAAGTCGACGGTCAGCTCGCCCGAGACGACCGTGCCGATCTCGTAGCCCTCGTGGCGGAACAGTCCGCCCTCGCCGTGCGCCGTCGCCCCCGGCGGATAGGTCGACTCGAAGTAGTCCACCCCGGGCGTCGCGACCGGGGAGATGCGGCGGAAGGCGACGCCGTCGTCGAGGAGGATCGCCGTGTCGTGGGCGGCGCGGCGCAGCCCGAAGCTCGTCGCGCCCGTCTGGGCCGGTGCGCCGGAGGGGTCGAACACCGACGTCAACGGCACGTCGAGCTCGTCGGTGATGGCGATCAGGCGCGACACGCTCGGCCGCATGACGCCCCGCTCGATCTGCGAGACGGCGCTGGGCGAGATGCCGAGCCGTCTCGCGAGGTCGCGCGCCGACATGCCGCGGGCGATCCGCAGCGCGCGCAGGCGCTCGCCCACGCCGTCGCCGTCTCCGGCGGCCGCGCGATCAGCGGCGTCCGCGGGCGCGGCGGTGCGCGACGCGTCGACGGCAGACAGGCGGCTCATGGTCGAGAGCGTAGCGGGCGGCGGCATCCCGTCGGCCCGGTGCCGGGGATTCGACCCGGATTCGTCATCTGTGAAGGGGCGACTTCACATGCTCGTTACACGGGAGACATCCTGCCGCGAAGATGAAGCTATAGCTTCACACTCGAGCCCGGCGCGTCCG
Source organism: Microbacterium hominis NBRC 15708 (assembly GCF_001592125.1). Taxonomy (GTDB): domain Bacteria; phylum Actinomycetota; class Actinomycetes; order Actinomycetales; family Microbacteriaceae; genus Microbacterium; species Microbacterium hominis. The sequence continues at coordinate 53,731 of NZ_BCWI01000018.1, read as the reverse complement.
GGCGGAAACACCCGCGAAACGACGCCTCGCTAGCGTCGGACCCATTCCCGAGAGAGGCGGCGCCGTGGCAGAGGAGAGGGTGATCCGGGCCGAGCGCGCGTGGATCGACGGAGGGTTCCGCCCCGCGCAGGTGCGCATCGTCGACGGGGTGATCGCAGAGGTGGGCGGTCTCGACGCGCTCGGCGGTCTCGACGGGCTCGACGACGCGGATGCCGCGGCATCCGCCGAGGTCGTGGTGCTCGCTCCCGACGAGGTGCTGCTGCCGGGCCTCGTCGACTCGCACGTGCACCTGGACGAGCCGGGCCGCACCGACTGGGAGGGCTTCGCGACGGGCACCGCCGCCGCGGCCGCCGGCGGCATCACGACCCTGTTCGACATGCCGCTGAACTCGGTGCCGGTGACCACCACGCCCGCGGCGCTCGCCGCGAAGCGGGCCGCCGCGGGCGGAAAGCTCGCTGTGGACGTGGGCTACTGGGGCGGCGCGGTCCCCGAGAACCTCGGCAGCCTGCGTGAGCTGGCCGATGCCGGCGTCGTCGGCTTCAAGTGCTTCCTCGTGCCGAGCGGCATCGACGAGTTCGGACACCTCGACGGCGCGGGCCTGCGCGCCGCGCTGACCGAGCTCGCCGCCTTCGACGGCCTGCTGATCGCCCACGCGGAGGACGAGGCCCACCTGCACGAGGCCGCCGTCGAGGTCGGGGCGGGACCCGACGGAGAGCTCGGTCGTCACTATGACGCGTTCCTGCGCAGCCGTCCGCCCGTCAGCGAGGAGGCCGCGATCGCGGCGGTGATCGACGCGGCCCGGGCCACCGGCGGCCGTGCGCACATCGTCCACGTCGCCGACGGGCACGCGCTCGACCTGATCCGCGCCGCGAAGGCGGAGGGCATCCGCCTCACGATCGAGACGTGCCCGCACTACCTCACGCTGTCGGCCGAAGAGGTGCCCGACGGGGCGAGCGCGTTCAAGTGCTGCCCGCCGATCCGCGACCGGGTCAACCAGGACCTGCTGTGGGAAGGCGTCGTCGACGGCACGATCGACGCGATCGTCAGCGACCACTCGCCCGCGACGCTCGCCCTCAAGACCGCGGGCGGCGGCGACTTCGGCCTCGCCTGGGGCGGCATCGCCGGCGTGCAGACGGGCTTCGCGAGCGTCTGGACCGCGGCGGCGCGCCGCGGCATCCCGTTGGAGCGCCTGCTGCCGCTGTTCACGACCGGGCCGGCGCGCATCGCCGGGATGCCGGGACTCGGCGTCATCGCGCCGGGCGCGCGGGCGAACCTCACCGTGTTCGCCCCGGAGCGGTCGTGGACGGTCGACGCACAGCGGCTGCTGTACCGGCACAAGCTGTCGCCGTGGGACGGCCGCGAGCTGCGCGGCGGGGTCGTCGCGACGCTCGTCGGCGGTACCGTCGTGTACCGCGCCGGCGATGACGATGCGCGGGCCCGGCCCGGCGTGGAACTGCTGGCCGGTGCCGGTCACCGTGCCGGCGCGTTCGCCGGTGACGACGTGCGCGAAGGAGCGACATCATGACCGAGACCCTCGAGATCCTGCAGCCCGGCGAAGGGGCGGTCGTCGGCGACCACTACGTCGCGGCATCCCCGGCGACAGTGCTGTGGGGGCGACTGCCCTGCGCCGCGGACGCACCGGTGCTGACGATCGCGGCGGGGGAGACCGTGACCATCGACACCGTGAGCCACGAGGGCATCCTCCCCGATCAGGGGCAGGATCCGCTCGGCTACTTCACGGGGCACGGGGTGCCGGCCGCGCACGTGCTCACCGACGCGATCGAGATCGCCGCCACCGTCCCGCGCGATGCGCTCGCCGACGGTCCGCACGTGGTCACGGGACCCGTCTTCGTCGCGGGCGCCGAGGTCGGCGATCTGCTGAAGATCACGGTCGTCGACCTCGCCCCGCGGGTGCCCTACGGGGTCATCTCCAACCGGCACGGCAAGGGCGCGCTGGTCGGTGTGCTCCCGCGGGGGCCCGAGAACGTCAGCGTGTTCACGCCGGTGTCGGACGGCAGCGGCATCCTGCCCCTGGTCGACGGGGGCGAGCGCGTCGTGCGGTTCCCGCTCGCGCCGTTCCTCGGGACGATGGGCGTCGCCGTCGCCGGCGAGGAGCGGCCGCACTCGGTGCCGCCCGGCGCGCACGGCGGCAACATCGACATCAACCTGCTCGTCGAAGGTGCGGTGCTGTACCTGCCGGTGCAGGTGCCCGGCGCGCTCGCCTACGTCGGCGACCCGCACTTCGCGCAGGGCGACGGCGAGGTGGCGCTGACCGCCCTGGAGGCGTCGCTGCGCGCGACGCTGCGCTTCGACGTGGTGCCGCGGGCCGAGGCCCTCGCCGCGTTCGGCGAGGTGACCGGACCGCTCGTCCGCACCGACGAGTACCTCGTGCCGACCGGGCTCGACGTCGATCTCGACGAGGCGATGCGTAAGGCGGTGCGCGCCGCCCTCGATCTGCTGCAGGCGCGGTACGGCATGGCCGAGCACCTGGCCTACGCCTACCTGTCGGCGGCGACCGACTTCGACATCTCGCAGGTCGTCGACATCGTCTGCGGCGTGCACGCGCGCATCCGCGAGGCGGACTTCGCCGCCGTCCGCCCCGCCGCCGGTCCTTCCGCCGCCGGGTCTTCCGCCGGTCCCGCCGCCGGGTCGGTGCCGGGCGCGTCGGCGCCGTCGGGAGCCCCGGCGTGAACGCGGTGGCGGGGACGGGCGCCGCGGTCGAGGTCCCGAACTCCTCCAACTTGCTGCGGTTGCGGGGCGGGGGCGCCCGGACGCGGCCCGCGCCCCCGCGCGTGGAGGAGTCCGGCGCGCGCGCGGCGCGCGAAGCCCGCGGGCGGGTCATCGGCTGCCCGAGCGACTCCGCGGCGGCGGGTTCGCGTGCCGTGTGCGCCCCGAACTCCGCCATCTCGACCGGAGTGCCCGGCCCTGAGCACCTCCCGCGGCCTGCGCGGCCTGCGGTGGAGGAGTTCGGGACGCCGCCGCCACCGCCACCACCCACGCCACAGCAACTCCGGCGGGGAGGCCACCGATGACCGCCGACCAGCCGCTGCCCGACGACCTGCGCGCGGCGTTCGAGGCGTACGAGCGGGCGATCCTGGCGAACGACCTCGACGCCCTGGAAGCCGCGTTCGAGCCCGGCGACCGCACGCTCCGCGGCGACGGCGCCGGACTGCTGGTCGGGCACGACGCGATCAGCGCGTTCCGCGGCTCTCGCGGCGGTGTGTCGGCCCGCATAATCGAGCGCGTCGAGTACCGGCCGCTCGCCGACGGGGTCGCGCTCATCGTCGCGGTGTCGCGGTTCGCCGCGGGTGGAGCCGGGCTGCAGACGCAGGTGTGGGAGCTGATCGACGGCCGGTGGCTCATCACCGCCGCACACGTCACGCCGCGTTCGGTCGCGTTCGACCGCTCGATCTGGCGTACCGTCGGCGACCCGCTGTACCAGGGCGCGTGGGACGGGCCGCTCGCCGGTCTCACCGTGGCCGTCAAGGACCTCTTCGCGATCAAGGGCTATCGCATCGGCGCCGGCAACCCGGCCTACCTCGCCTCGGCTCGCGCCGAGACGACGAGCGCCCCCGCCGTGGGCGATCTGCTGCGCGGCGGGGCATCGCTGCGGGGCATCGCCCGCACCGACGAGTTCGCGTACTCGATCGCCGGCGACAACGCACACTACGGCACCCCGCCCAACGCCGCGGTGCCCGGTGCGCTCCCGGGCGGCTCGTCGAGCGGTCCGGCCTCCGCCGTCGCCCTCGGCCAGGCCGACGTCGCCCTCGCCACCGACACCGCCGGCTCGGTGCGGGTGCCGGCGTCGTACCAGGGACTCTGGGGCCTGCGCACGACGCACGACCTCGTGCCGCGCCAGGGCCTGCTCCCGCTCGCGCAGTCGTTCGACACCATCGGGTGGCTCACCCGCGACGGCGCGACGCTGCAGGCCGTCGCGGACTGGTGCCTGAGCTACGACGGCTCCGACTCGACCGCATCGGTGTTCGGTGCCTCCGGCGACGACCTGCCGTGGCGGTTCCGCGTGCCGGTCGAAGCCCTGGCGGCGGCCGACCCGGCCACGCGCGCGGCGTTCGAGGGGATGCTCGCGGCTTCCGGTCTGCCGGTCGAGGAGATCGCGCTGGGCGACCTCGACGATTACCTCGTGCCGTTCCGGACGGTGCAGGGTGCGGAAGCCTGGCGCAACAACGGCGACTGGCTGCGCGCCCACCCCGGCTCGACCGGGCCCGCCGTGGCCGAGCGTTTCCGGACGGCCGCCGCCGTGACCGCGGCCGACGAGGCCGCGGCCCGCGCCGCCCTCGCCCCGCTGCGCGAGGCGCTGCACGCGCACGTCCGCGACGCCGTGCTCCTGCTGCCGACGGTGCCCGGACCGGCGCCGTCGCGCGCGGCCACCGGCGCGCAGGTGGATGCCGTCCGCCAGAACACCCTGCGGCTGACCACGCCGGCCGCCGTCGGCGGCCTCCCCGCGCTGTCGGTGCCGGTGCTCACGGTCGCCACCGACCGCGGCGACGCTCCGGTCGGCGTCAGCCTCGTCTCGCGCGCCGGCACCGACATCGCCCTCGTGCGCCTCGGCCGCGCCCTCCACGCCCGCATCACCGAAACGGAATCCGTATGAGCACCACCGCCCTTCCCGGCCCGATCGCCCCGCCCGCCCGCCTGCTCATGGGCCCCGGGCCGATCTCGGCGTACCCGAGCGTCCTCACCGCGATGTCGGCGCCGCTGGTCGGCCAGTACGACCCGTTCATGACGGCGACGATGACCGAGACGCAGGAGCTGTACCGCGGCGTCTGGAGCACGCACAACGACGCGACCCTGCTCGTCGACGGCACGAGCCGTGCCGGCATCGAGGCCGCGATCGTCTCGCTCGTGAAGCCCGGCGACCGGGTGCTCGTCCCGGTGTTCGGCCGCTTCGGGCACCTGCTGGCCGAGATCGCCGAGCGGGCGCTCGCCGAGGTGCACACGATCGAGACCGACTGGGGTCAGGTGTTCCCGGCATCCGTCATCGAGGAGGCGATCGTGCGCGTGAAGCCGGCGCTGCTCGCCCTCGTGCAGGGCGACACCTCGACCACGATGCTCCAGCCGCTGGAGGATGTCGGCGAGCTCTGCCGCCGCCATGGCGTGCTGTTCTACTCCGACGCCACCGCCTCGCTGGGCGGGAACGCCTTCGAGGCAGACGCCTGGGGGCTGGATGCCGCGACCGCCGGGCTGCAGAAGTGCCTGGGGGGTCCGAGCGGATCGTCGCCGATCACGCTGAGCCCGCGGGCGGTGGAGGTGATCCGGGCGCGCAAGAAGGTCGAGGCGGGTATCCGCGAGCCCGGCGACGAGTCGTCGGCCGACTTCGTCCGCTCGAACTACTTCGACCTGGGCCAGATCCTCGACTACTGGGGCCCCCGTCGCCTGAACCACCACACCGAGGCGACGAGCATGCTCTACGGCGCCCGCGAGTGCGCCCGGCTGCTGCTGGTCGAGGGTCGCGAGGCCGTGATCGCCCGCCACGAGCTCGCCGGACGCGCGATGCTCGCCGGCGTCGAGGCGCTCGGCCTCGTCGTGTTCGGCGACGTCGGCCACAAGATGAGCAACGTCGTGGCGGTCGAGATCCCGGAGGGCGTTCCCGGTGATGCCGCCCGGTCGGCCCTGCTCGAGGACTTCGGCATCGAGATCGGCACCTCGTTCGGGCCGCTCCACGGCAAGGTCTGGCGCATCGGCACGATGGGCTACAACGCGCGCAAGGATGCCGTGCTCACCACCCTCGCCGCCCTCGAGAGCGTGCTGCGGCGCTTCGGCGCCGCGGTGCCGGCGGGTGGGGGCGTCGAGGCCGCGGCCGACGTGTTCGCCGCCGCACCGGCCGCCCTGCACGCCCCTGGCGCGCCCGCTCCCACGGGGGCGCCGTGACCGCGGCATCCCTCCTGCGCGCCGCGCCCGATCACATCGCCGCCGCCGCGCGACGCGTGATGGCCCGGTGCGAGGAGCTCGCGCGGGTGAGCGCGGATGCGGCATCCATCGAGCGCGTCTACCTCTCGCCCGAGCACGCCCGCGTCAATCGCCTGGCGGCGGAATGGATGCGCGAGCTGGGCATGCGCACGTGGCAGGATGCCGCGGGCAACCAGGTCGGCCGGATCGGCGACCCGGCGGCGCCCGCGCTGATGCTGGGCTCGCACCTGGACACGGTGCTCGACGCCGGCCGCTACGACGGCATCGCGGGGGTGCTGATGGCGCTCGAGGTCGTGCGGCTGCTGCGCGTGCCGGCGGTCGAGGGCTGGACCGTGCCGCTGCCGTTCGCGATCGAGGTGGTCGCCTTCTCCGACGAGGAGGGCACCCGGTTCGGCAAGGCGCTGCTCGGATCGTCCGCCGTGGCCGGCACGTGGAACGACGCGTGGTGGGAGCTGGCGGATGCCGACGGCGTGAGCCTGCGCCGGGCGTTCCTCGAGTTCGGGCTCGACCCCGCCCGGGTCGGGGAGGCCGCGCGGCGACCGGACGAGCTGGTGGGGTACCTCGAGGCGCACATCGAGCAGGGGCCCGAGCTCGACCGGGCCGGGGAGCCCCTCGCCGTCGTCTCGTCGATCGCGTCGGCGCGGCGGTTCCAGCTGGTGGTGGAGGGTGAGGCCCGCCACGCCGGCGGGACGCCCTACGACATGCGTCGTGACGCGCTGCTGGGCGCGAGCGAGGCCGCCCTGGCCGTGGAGCGGATCTGCTCCGCCGAGCACCACATCGTCGGCACCGTGGGCCGCTTCGAGGCGTTCCCGGGGGCGGTCAACGTGATCCCGGGCGAGGTGCAGTTCTCGCTCGATCTGCGCGGCGAGTTCGACGGCGAACGCGACCGCGTGTGGGACGCGCTGGCCCGCGAGCTGGACGACATCATGGGTCGCCGCGGACTGCGCTGGCGCTCACGCGAGGTGCACAGCGCGCCGGCGGTGTTCTGCGCGCCCCTGCTGCAGGACGTGGTGGCCGGCGGCATCCGCGCGACCCTCCCGCCGCGGTCGGACGCCCCGCCCGTGATCTTCAGCCGTGCCGGGCACGACGGCATGTCGCTGGGGGCCGTGACCGACGTCGGCATGCTGTTCCTGCGCAACCCCGACGGGGTCAGCCATCACCCCGACGAGTCCGTCTCCGCGGGCGATGTGGCCCACGGCATCCGCGCCCTCGCCGAAGCCGTCCTGCTGCGCGGCACCGAGCGCGTCTGACCGCCGCGGGCCGGCCTGACGCCCCGAGAAACACCTTCCGCCCCGAGAAACCTTCGCTGCGGGGGTGTCTCGGTGCGAGAGTGGTTTCTCGCTCCGAGCCGGATGCCGCCGGAAGCGCTAGGGACGCACGGGCAGCGACAGGGCTCCGGTCATCTCGGCGCCGGGCGAGGCCGCGGTGCGCGCCGGGGGCACGTAGTCGCGCAGACGCGCCAGCGCCTCGGTTGCCTCGGTCGCGACGACCAGCATGTCGGTGTAGCGGGGGTGGGTGAAGCCACGGTCGCGCATGTTGGCGACGAACGCGAGCAGCGGGTCGAAGTACCCCTCGACGTTGAGCAGCCCCACCGGCTTGTCGTGGATGCCGAGCTGCGCCCACGTCCACTGCTCGGTGAGCTCTTCGAGGGTCCCCGGTCCGCCGGGAAGCGCCAGGAAGGCATCGGCGCGGTCGGCCATGAGCATCTTCCGCTCGTGCATCGTGTCGACGAGGATCAGCTCGGTCAGGTCCTCGTTGACGGCTTCGCGCGCCTGCAGCGCCCGCGGGATCACCCCGGTGACCTCCGCGCCGGCCGCGAGGGCGGCATCCGCCACCGTGCCCATCAGTCCGACGTGGCCGCCGCCGTAGACGAGCGCCATGCCGGAGCGTCCGATCGCCGTGCCGACGGCGCGGGCCGCCTCGACGTAGACCGGGTCGAAGCCCGGGGAGGATCCGCAGAAGACCGTGACCGTGAATCGCGACATGCACAGACGCTAATCCGCCCGTGTTTCCGGGCCGTGCACGGGTGTTTCCGTGCCGTGACAGGTCGGAAACATGGCCTGATTAGCGTGCAGAGCATGTCGCTCCTCGTCACGCACGCCCGTCTGATCACCGTCCCCGCCGGCACGGATGACCCGGGCTACATCGAGGACGGCTGGATGCTGGTGGGCGACGACAGCCGCATCGCCGCGCTCGGTGCGGGCACGCCGCCCCTCGCGACGATCGCGGACGAGACGCTCGACGTCGCGGGAGCCTTCGTCGCGCCGGGGTTCGTGTCGAGCCACTCGCATCTGTTCACGAGCGGCCTGCGCGGGCTCGGCGTCGCCGACACCCTCTACGGCTGGTGCGACGCGATGCTCGGCACCACCGCGCACATGACCGCCGACCAGCTCTACTGGGCGACGCTGCACGGCTCGCTCGACTTCCTGTCGAACGGGGTCACGACGGCGTACAACTTCACCGACCCGCTGCAGGCCTGGGAGCCGATGGTCGACGGCAAGCGCACCGGCACCGCGGGCCTGCGGGGCCTCGAGTACCACTGGCGCCAGGCGGACGGCACGCGCGACGCCGGCATCCGTTTCGTGGATGCCGCCGGCATGGACGTCACCGCCGGCACCCCCGAGGAGGTCTTCGACCGCTTCGCCGCGGAGGTCGCCCACACCCGCACGTTCGATGCCGACTTCGCCCTCGGCTCGTCGATCATGGGTCAGGTGCAGTGGTCGCCGCATCCGGATGCGGCGGCGTTCGAGGTCGAGGCGATGCGCCGGTTCGGGGTCACCAACCAGGCCCACTTCCTGGAGTCGCCGGAGGCCGTCGAGCACCAGCAGTCCAAGTTCGCGCTCTACCGGGATGCCGGTGCCCTCGAGCTCGGGCTCGTGTTCGGCCACTTCATCCAGACGACCCCCGAGATCATCGCGGAGTCGGTCGCCGGGGGTGCGGCGATGTCGTGGCAACCGGCATCCAACGGGCGCCTCGCGTCGGGGACCGCGCTCGTACCCGAAATGCTCGAGATGGGGATGAAGGTCGGCGTCGGCCTCGACGACCAGGCGTGCACCGACGTGAGCGACCCCTGGCAGAACATGCGCATCGGCATCTACGCGCAACGGGCGCGCACGAAGGACCCGCTGTCGATGATGCCCGAGCGGATGCTGCGCCTGCACACCCTGGGCTCCGCGGAGATCATGGGCGTCGCCGATCGGGTCGGTTCGCTCGAGGTCGGCAAGTTCGCCGACTTCGTGGTGGTCGACCCGCGCCGCCCCGACGTCGGACCGCTCTGGCATCCCGTGCGCTCGTACGTGCTGGCGATGAGTCCGCGAAACCTCAAGGCCGTCTACGTCGGCGGGCGTCTCGTCAACGCCGACGGGGTCTCGACCAACCCGCTGGCCGAGGAGGCGTCGGCGAAGGTGCACGAGCTGCCGGCCGCCGTCCTCCCGCTGCGCGGCCACCCGCACTGACCCCGCCGGCCGCGGTCGCCCCGCCCCGCCGGGCGTGGCCCTCGCCCGCTGCCCGCTGCCGCTGCCCGCCCCAGCTCAACCTAACTGCAAGGGATGCTGGGCGACACGCCGCATCCATGAGTCTGGGGCCGGCGTGTCGGTCGCGGGGCCTTGCAGTTCGGGTTGCACAGGGCAGTTCGGGTTGCACAGGCGCGCGCGGGCCGGCCGGACCGCGGGAGCCGGGGCCCGGAAAGGGCACCGAGTTTGCCCGCCCGCTACTCGCCCGCGCGCGGTCCTCGCCACACCTAGCTCGACCCAACTGCAAGGGGATGCTGGGCGACACGCCGCATCCATGAGTCTGGGGCCGGCGTGTCGGTCGCGGGGCCTTGCAGTTCGGGCTGCGAGGGGGCGCGCGGCAGTAGGGGATTCAGCGACGCTGCTCAGGTGCGCCTAGCGGCCGCCGCCATGCCCGACTCAGGTCAACCCAACTGCAAGGGATGCTGGGCGACACGCCGCATCCGTGGTCCTGGGGTCGGCGTGTCGGTCGCGGGGCCTTGCAGTTCGGGTCGCCGCCCCGCCCCGCCCCGCCCCACCCAGCCCCGCCCCAGCCCCACCCGACCCACCCGACCCACCCCACCCCGACCGGGTCAGGAGTCGCGGTGCGGCGACGCCAGGCGCCAGACGCGGTCGCGGCGGAACGGCTGGACGTACGGGCGGGCGCCGAGCGCGCGGGCGATCGCGTTGCCGATCGCCGGCGCGACGGGGTTGTACGGCGACTCGCTCATCGACTTCGCCCCGAAGGGTCCGAGCTCGTCGGCGGTGTCGGCGAAGTAGACCTCGGTCTCGGGCACGTCGCCGAACTGGGGCACGCGGTAGAGCCGGAAGACGGGGGTGACGACCTTGCCCTCGTCGAGCATGACCTCCTCGTAGAGCGCGCTGCCGATCCCCTGCGCGACGCCACCCTCGATCTGGCCGCGGCACTGCGCGGGGTTCATCACGAATCCGGCATCCGCCGACTGGATCGACTGGAGGATGCGGACGACGCCCGTCCGCGGATCGACCGCGACGCGCACGGCGTGCACGTTGAAGGCGAGCGAGCGCTGCTCGCCGGCCTCGCTGCCGTCGGCCGAGATCTCGCCGTCCGCCGTCAGCTCGGCGAACGACACCACTCGTGCGGGTGTGTATACGCCGTCGGGCATGAGTCGGGCGTGGGCGGCATCCGTGCCGGTCAGCGCCGCCGCGCCGTCGCGCAGTCGCGCCGCCAGGGCGAGGCACGCGGCGTGCAGCGCCTTGCCGGCGACGGTGATGCCGGCGGACGCGAACGCGCCGGTGTCGTGCGCGACCGCGTCGGTGTCGGCGTGCCACAGGGCGATCCGCGCGGGGTCGGCGGCGAGGTCGGTCGCGGCGATCTGGCGCAGCACGGTCGTCGTGCCGTTGCCGAACTCCGCCGTCCCGGCGCGCACCAGGTAGGTGCCGTCGGCGCGCAGCGTCGCGCTCGTGTGCGCGATGTGGCCGAAAGGCGCCATCGTGGCGATCATCGCGGCGGCGACGCCCTCACCGACGAGCCAGCCCGCGGGCGCCTCGACGCCGTTGCCGCGCCGCAGCGCCGACTCGGCGAGGTCGAGGCACTGGTCGAACCCATAGCTGCCCCAGACGAGGTCGTCGTGCTCCGGATCGTCCTCCGGCGTCACGGCATTGCGGCGCCGCAGCTCGAACGGGTCGATGCCGAGCCGCTCGGACAGCATGTCCATGGCCGACTCCACGCCGAGCACGATCTGCCCGAGCCCGTAGCCGCGGAAGGCGCCGGAGGGGACGTTGTTCGTGTAGACCACCTCGGCGTCCAGTCGCTTGAGCGGCACCCGGTAGATCGTCGTGGACTCGGCGAGCGAGTGGAACATCACGCCGCGGGAATGGTTGCCGTAGGCGCCCGTGTCGCTCAGCACGTCGATCGCCATGGCTGTGAGCAGGCCCTCGTCGTCGGCGCCCAGCGTGACGCTCACCCGCATCGGATGCCGCACGGCGGCGCGTTGGAACTCGTCCGCGCGCGTGAACTCGAACGCGACCGGCCGGCCCGTGCGCAGCACCGCGAGGGCGACGAGGTCTTCGGTGAACAGCTCCTGCTTGCCGCCGAAGCCCCCGCCCAGGCGCGCGGCGTGCACCCGCACGCGGTCGCGGTCGAGCCCGAGGATGCGGGCGAGCTCGTCGCGCGTGAGGAACGGCACCTGCGTCGAGGAGCGGATGACGAGGCGACCCTCGTCATCGATCCAGCCGATCGACCCGTGGGTCTCGAGCTGCGCGTGGCTCACGCGCGAGGTCTGCCAGGTGCCGCTGACGGTCACGGCGCTCGCGCGGAGGGCCGCGGTGACGTCGGGGCCGGTGTGCACGCTCGCGATGACGTTGCGTCCCGCCTCGTCGACGCGGTCGTCGGGCGTGCGCTCGGGGTGCAGCAGCGGGGCGCCGGGTCGTCGGGCCTCGTCGGGATCGAACACGGCGGGCAGCGGCGCGTAGTCGACGCGGACGAGCCGGCACGCCTCGTCGGCGGCCTCGGCGGTCTCGGCGACCACCGCGGCGACCCGCTGGCCGATGTGGCGGACGACGTCGTCGAGCATGCGCGTGTCGTCGGGGTCGTCGGTGCGGTGCTCGTGCCGACCCGTGGAGTAGCGCACGTCGGGCACGTCCCGGTGCGTCAGGACGGCCACGACGCCCGGAACGGCGCGAGCCGCGGAGACGTCGATCCCGGTGATCCGCGCGTGGGCGTGCGGGCTCGTGACCAGCCGCAGCACCAGCGCGTCGGTCGCCGGATGACCGGGCTCGAGGTCGAAGGTGAAGGGCTCGCGTCCCTGCGTCAGCCGCGGCCCGGCCTCCGGCGGTACCGAGCGCCCCACGAGCGGCGCCTCCGGCGGAGCGACGACCCGCTCGCGGTGCGACGGTCCGGTCTCGAGGACGGCCGTCATGATCGCCTCGCGGATCGGACGGTAGCCGGTGCAGCGGCAGAGATTGCCCTTCATGCGTCGGTCGAGGTCGTCGAGATCCGACGCGCACAGGGTGGAGGCCGTCACGCTCATGCCCGGCGTGCAGAACCCGCACTGGAAGCCGAAACCGGAGGCGAGCGCCTCCTGCACGGGGTGCAGCTCGTCGCCGGGTGCGAGCCCCGCCGCCGTCGTCACGGCGCGTCCCTCGACCCGGACCGCGGGGATGAGGCAGGAGTGCACCGGCTCGCCGTCCAGCAGCACCGTGCAGGCGCCGCAGTCGCCGGCGTCGCAGCCCTTCTTGACCTGCGTGTGCCCCGTCTCGCGCAGCAGCGTGCGCAGGCACTGGCCGGGGCGGGGGTCGGCATCCCTCTCGGCGCCGTCGACGGTCCACCTCATGTCAGCTCCCTCCGGATCTCCTCGGCGAGCACGGCGCTGACGCCGCGGCGCCAGTCCGCCGACCCGAGGGGGTCGGTGTAGTAGCCCGCGGCGCCGTGGACCGCCGCGGCGAGGACCGCGGCATCCGGCACGGCGGGGAAGCGCAGCACGGTCGGGCGCCACGTGGCCGCCGTGACGGTGAAGACGCTCGTGCCGTCGGGGTCGACGCGGCCCGTGACGACGGCACCCGAGCGCCCGTGCTCGGCGAGGGCGATCTTGCGCAGCGCGGCGCGCGAGCGCAGCGCGGCGGCCGGCAGGCGGATGCTGCGCAGCACCTCACCGGGAGCGAGCGCCGTCGTCCCGTTGCCGGTGACCAGCTCCGCGACCGGCAGCTCGCGATCGCCCGCCCCGCTCCAGATCTCGGCGACACCGTCGAGGGCGACGCACAGCGACACCATGGCGCCGGCGGCGAACGCCCGGCAGACGTTCCCGCCGACGGTGGCGGTGTTCCAGATCTTGAACGAGGCGAGGAGGGCATTCGCGGCATCCGGGATCAGCGCCGCGGCGGTCCACTCGATCGGTGCCTCCGCGGCGAAGGCCACGAGACGCGCGATCGTGCAGGTGGCTCCGATGCGCAGGCCGTCCGCGGCGACTTCGATGTCGGGCCAGCCCATCCCGGTCAGGTCGACGAAGCCGGTCACCCCCGGCTGCGGCTCGCTCATCAGCCACGTGCCGCCCGCGATGACGACCTCTCCGGGCGCGAGCACGAGGTCGTCGCGGGTGTGCGCGAGGCGGAACGCGCGGACGGTGGTGATGTCCATGGTGCTGCTCCGTTACTCGTTCGATGGGTGCGCGGCGCGTTCGCCTGCGCGGGCCCGATGGTGATCGAGTGAAACAGAGCCCCGTTTCGCCCGTGTTTCACGCGCCCGCAACAGGCCCGCAACGAGCGGTGGTTAGCGTGGCGGCCATGCGCGAGATCCTGTCCCCGGCGGCCCGATGGGTGCGCGAGGGGCGAGCGTTCGCGATCGCCACGGTCGTCGGCACGTCGGGCAGCGCGCCGCGTCCGGTCGGCTCGAGCATGATCGTCTCGGCGGCCGGGGTGTTCGGCAACGTGTCCGGGGGCTGCGTCGAGGGCGCCGTCTACGAGCGCGCTCTGGAGGCGATCGCGACCGGTGACGCCTCGGTCGAGACCTTCGGCTACAGCGACGGCGAGGGCCTCGCGATCGGCCTGACCTGCGGCGGGGCGGTGGACGTCCTCGTGCGCCCGGTTCCGCCGACCGGTGCGGCGGCGGCGCAGCTGGCGCTGCTGGCCGAACGGGATGCCCGCGGCATCCCGACCCGGTTCCGTCTCGTCACGTCGGGGCCGCTCACCGGCGCGGGATTCGTCATCGAGGCCGGGGACGAGGACGGCGATGCCGGTACGGATGCCGACGCGGTCGTCGTCGAGGTCGGCGCGCGGCCACGGCTCATCGTGGTCGGCGCCGTCGAGTTCGCCGTCGCGCTCGCCCGGCTGGGCGCCGCCCTCGGCCACCGCGTCGTGGTCGTCGACCCGCGGGAGGTCTTCGCGAGCGTCGACCGCTTCCCGGGAGCCGATGTCGTGGTCGACTGGCCCGACCGCTACCTCGCGACGCAGAGTCTCGAAGGCCCGACCGCGATCTGCGTGCTCAGCCACGACGCGCGCCTCGACGTTCCCGCGCTGCGCGTCGCGCTCGCCTCCGGTGCCGACTACGTCGGCGCGATGGGCAGCCGGCGCACGCACGACGACCGGATGCGGCGGCTGCGCGAGGCCGGTGTCGGCGACCGCGAGCTCGCGCGCCTGCGCTCTCCGATCGGCCTCGACCTCGGCGCCGTCTCGGCCGACGAGACGGCGCTGTCGATCCTGGCCGAGATCGTCGCCGACCGTCACGGCGGATCGGGAGCTGCGCTGTCGACCCTCGCCGGTGCGATCCACGGCGGCACCGCCCCGGCGCCGCCGACGCGCGAGCAGCCCGGAGCGCCGCGCGCGGTGATCTGCGCGGTGCCGCGGGCTCCGATGGCGCGTCTGTGACCGTCTGCGCCATCGTGCTCGCGGCGGGTGCGGGCACCCGCTTCGGCGGGCCGAAGGCGCTCGCGCGCGACGCCGCGGGCGAGCCGTGGCTGGCCCGCGCGGTGCGGACGCTCCGGGCCGCCGGGTGCGACCCGGTGCTCGTCGTGCTGGGCGCCGCGGCCGACGACGCCGCCGTCCACGTGCCCCGCGAGGCCGTCGTCGTCCGCGCCCCGCGGTGGCGCGAGGGGCTGTCGGCCTCCGTCCGGGCCGGTCTCGACGCGGCCGCCGGGACCGCCGCCGCGGCCGCGCTGCTGGTGCCGGTCGACGTCCCGGAGCTCCCGGCATCCGCCTGCCGTCGGGTGATGCGGGATGCCGAACCGAGCAGTCTCCGCCGGGCGCGCTACGCCGGCGCTCCCGGGCATCCCGTGCTCATCGGCCGTGACCACTGGGGCCCGCTGGGGGCGTCGCTGCGTGCCGACCGCGGCGCCGGCGGCTACCTGCGCGCGCACGGCGCGGAGGCGGTGGAGTGCGCCGACCTCTGGCACGGGCGCGATGTCGACCGTCGTCCGACGGAGGCGTAACCGCCCCGAAACAGACCCCCGATGTCCGCGAAACGTGCATCTCCTAGCGTCGCTTGCAGTCGCGCCGGTGGCGCACGAGGTCCTCGCCCCGAAGAGAACCGTCAAGAACACGGAGATCACAGCACATGAGCATCCTTTCCTCGCGACGCGCTCGCCGCGCCGCCGCCGCCCTTGCGGGCACCGCCCTCGCCGTCGCCGCCCTCGTCGGCTGCTCCTCCTCGTCGGCGTCGTCGTCCGACCCGTCCGCGTCGGCCGCGGCCGACTACGGCGACCTCACGGTGCAGCTGAGCTGGATCAAGAACGAGGAGTTCGCCGGCGAGTACATCGCCGACAGCAAGGGGTACTACAAGGAGGCCGGGTTCTCCTCGGTGAACCTCGTCCCCGGTCCGTCCACCGGTGTGGCGGAGCTCGCCAGCGGCACGGCCACGGTCGCCCTCAGCGACTCGGTGTCCGTCGGCGCCGCCGTCGCGAACGAGGGGGCGCCGGTCAAGATCATCGGCGCGACGTTCCAGAAGAACCCCTTCACGATCCTCTCGCTCAAGAGCGGCGGCAACATCTCGACCCCCGCCGACCTGAAGGGCAAGAAGATCGGCGTGCAGGACTCCAACGCGTCGCTGTTCAAGGCGCTGCTGAGCGCGAACGGCATCGACCCCTCCGAGCTGACGATCGTCCCCGTCCAGTACGACCCGGCACCGCTGGTCAACGGCGAGGTCGACGGCTTCGTCGCGTACCTCACGAACGAGGCGATCACGCTGGAGATGAAGGGCATCGCGACCACCAACCTCCCGTTCGCCGAGAACGGCCTCCCCTTCGTCGCGGAGACCGTCGCGGCGACGGACGACACCATCGCCAACAAGCGCGACATGCTCAAGGCGTTCCTCAAGGCCGAGATCCGCGGCTGGAAGGACGCGCTCGCCGACCCGCAGGAGGGTGCCGACCTGGCCATGTCGACGTACGGCGCCGACCTCGGGCTCGACCCCGCCAAGACGCTCGCCGGATCGAAGGCGCAGAACGAGCTCGTCGTCTCGGACGAGACCGTCGCCAACGGCCTGTTCACCATCTCCGACAAGCTCCAGAGCATGACGATCGAGAGCCTCGCCGGCGCCGGCATCACGCTCAAGGCATCCGACCTGTTCGACCTCAGCCTCCTCTCCGAGGTCTACGCCGAGGACCCGAGCCTCGTCGCGTACGCGGGCTGAGGCCGGGGACGACGGAGCTTTCGTGACCGACACGGCCACCCGGACCGGTGCCCAGGCGATGAGCCCGGGCACCGGTCTGCAGATCACCGCACTCAACAAGACCTTCACGGTCGGTCGCACGCAGGTGGTGGCGCTGCAGGATGCCGATCTGCACACCGATCAGGGATCGTTCCTGTCGCTGCTCGGGCCGTCCGGTTGCGGCAAGTCCACGATCCTGCGCATCCTCGCGGGGCTGGAGGAGCCCACGAGCGGAACGACGCGCGTCGACGGCAAGAGCCCGAAGGAGCTGCGCAAGGCGGGGGAGCTGGGCATCGCGTTCCAGGACTCGGCGCTGCTGCCCTGGCGCAGCGTGCAGTCCAACATCCAGCTCCCGTTCGAGGTGGCGGGCCGTCCCGTCGACCGCGACTACGTGCGCGAGATGATCGAGCTGGTCGGGCTCAAGGGCTTCGAGAAGGCGAAGCCGGCGCAGCTGTCGGGCGGCATGCGTCAGCGCGTGTCGATCGCGCGCTCGCTCATCATGAAACCGTCGGTGCTGCTGTTCGACGAGCCCTTCGGCGCCCTCGACGACATGACGCGGCAGAAGCTGAACCTCGAGCTCCTGCGCATCTGGACCGAGAAGCCGGCGACCACCCTCATGGTGACGCACGGCATCTCCGAGGCGATCTTCCTCTCCGATCAGGTGGCGGTGATGAGCCCGCGTCCGGGTCGCGTCAAGGAGGTCATGGAGATCGACCTGCCGCGTCCGCGGCTGCCCGAGATGATGCGCACGCCGGAGTTCCACGCCTACGTCGACCGGGCATCCGAGCTGCTGTTCGGCGCGGGAGGCGCCGCGGCCGATGACCACTGACCAGGCGATGACGCGCGGCCTCACCCGCCGCGCCGTCCGCCTCCCGGCCTGGCTCACGGGCGTGCTGGGCGGCGTCGGGATCATCCTGCTGTGGTGGGTGCTCGCCGCCACCGTGTTCGCGCGCGTCGGCCCGGGCGGGGTCCAGGCCATCCCCACCCCGCCACAGGTCGTCGCCGAGATCGTGGACAGCGGATGGTCGTACTTCGCCCGCAACTTCTCCGTCACGATCAGTGAGGCGGGAACCGGGTATCTGTGGGGCAACGGCCTCGCGCTGCTGCTCTCCGCCCTCGTGCTCGTGGTGCCGCGCCTGGAGGGGGTGGTGATGCAGCTCGCGATCATCACCTACTGCATCCCGATCGTCGCGATCGGCATGCTGCTCGTGGTCATCATCCCGGTGCCCAAGCCGGGCGAGCCGTCGGGGACGGCATCCTTCCTCGCCGCCCTCGCGGTCTTCTTCACGACCGTCGTCGGCGCGCTGCTCGGCCTCAAGGCCGCCGACCGGGCCAGCCTCGACGTGGTCGCCGTCTACGGCGGATCGCGGCTGACGCAGCTGCGGAAGATCCGGCTGATCGCGGCGCTGCCGTCCGTGCTCAACGCTTTGCAGATCGCCGTGCCGGCGGCCTTCCTCGGCGCCGTGCTCGGCGAGTTCTTCGGCAAGGTGGAGCTCGGTGTGGGGCCGGCGATGATCGCCGCGCAGCAGGCGCTCGACGCCCCGCGGGTCTGGGCGCTCGCCCTCGTCTCCGGCGCCGTCGCTCTGGTCGGCTACGCGCTGCTCGGCCTCGTGGCCCGCCTCGTGGCGCCCTGGGCGAAGGGAGCGCGCCGATGAGCGGCACGGGCGCATTGCGCGCGCTGGGGTCGAGCGTGCTCACCCTCGTGCTGACGGTCGTGACCGTGCTCGTGCTGTGGGCCGGTGCGCTGTGGGCGTTCCGGGTGAGCCCGTACGTCGGCAAGGGACCGCTCGACGTCTGGAACTACCTCTTCACCGTTCCCGCCGCGGAGGCCAACCGCGCCACCGTCTTCGGCCAGCTGTGGGTGTCGCTCGGCCACGCCGCGATCGGCTTCGTCGCCGGGCTGCTCGTGGCGATCCTGGTCGCCGCGCTGTTCCAGCTGAGCGCGGGCGTCGAGCACGCCCTGATGCCGCTCGCGATGCTGCTGCGATCGGTGCCGCTGATCGCGATGGCCCCCGTCATCATCCTGATCTTCGCCCGCGACTTCGCGACGATCGCGGTGCTCGGCGGCATCGTCGTGCTCTTTCCCGCCCTCGTCACGATCGCCTTCGGCCTGAAGTCCGCGCCGGCGCACATGAACGACCTCGTCGAGGTCTACGGCGGATCGTCGTGGACGACGCTGCGCAAGGTCGCGCTGCCCAGTGCGCTGCCCTCGCTGCTCGCGGCGGTGCGCATCTCGGTGCCCGGCGCCATCACCGGGGCGCTGCTGGCCGAGTGGCTCGCCGTCGGCGGCGGCATCGGCGGCGCGTTCGGCGGCTACATCGCCGCCGCGCAGTTCTCTGCCCTGTGGTCGTCGGTCGCGGTGATCACCGTCGCGGCGCTGCTGCTGTACAACCTCGTCCATATCCTGGAGGCGGTCCTCCTCGCCCGCATGGGCATGTCCGACCGCGCCTGATCCCCCGCCCCGAAAGGTCCACGATGTCCGACCTCGCCGAGTTCGCCTTCGGCCTGCCCAAAGCAGAGCTCCACCTCCACCTCGAAGGCACGCTCGAGCCCGAGCTGAAGTTCGCGCTCGCCGAACGCAACGGCATCCGCCTCGCCGAGACGAGCGTCGCCGAGGTGCGCGCCACCTACGACTTCACCGACCTGACGAGCTTCCTCGCCGTCTACTACCCGGCGATGGAGGTGCTGCAGACGGCGGACGACTTCCACGACCTGGCCTGGGCGTACCTGCTGCGCGCGAAGGAGCAGGGCGTCGTCCACGCCGAGATGTTCTTCGACCCGCAGGCGCACACCAGCCGCGGCGTGCCCTTCTCCGCCGTCATCGGCGGCTACCGCCGCGCCGCCGTGCGGGCTCAGGACGAGCTGGGCATCTCCGCCGAGCTGATCCTCTGCTTCCTGCGCGACTTCTCCGCCGAGTTCGCCATGGCGACCCTCATGGAGGCGCTCCCCTACAAGCAGTGGATCGTGGGCGTCGGGCTCGACTCCGACGAGCGCGACAACCCGCCGTCGAAGTTCGCCGCCGTCTTCGCGCGGGCGAAGGCCGAGGGCTTCTTCCTGACGATGCACTGCGACATCGACCAGGTCGGCTCGATCGACAACATCCGCGAGGTGCTCCGCGACATCCGCGTCGACCGCATCGACCACGGCACCAACATCGTCGAGGACCCGGAGCTCATCGCGCTCGCGAAGGAGCGCGGCCTCGGCTTCACGTGCTGTCCCGTGTCGAACTCGTTCGTGACCGCC
This sequence comes from Microbacterium hominis NBRC 15708, assembly GCF_001592125.1. GTDB lineage: Bacteria > Actinomycetota > Actinomycetes > Actinomycetales > Microbacteriaceae > Microbacterium > Microbacterium hominis. The sequence continues at coordinate 33,955 of NZ_BCWI01000018.1, read as the reverse complement.
CAGATGAAGGCCGACGAGATCGTGACGCTGCTGCGGGAGGGCGTGCGCGTGACGATCAACTCCGACGACCCGGCCTACTTCGGCGCGTACGTCGCGGAGAACTACGTCGCGCTCGCGCAGCAGGCCGGGCTCACCGAGGCCGACCTCGCCCAGCTGGCGATCAACTCCTTCGAGGCGTCCTGGCTGACCCCGGCGCGCCGCGCCGCGTTCGTCGCCGCGGTCCAGGAGTACGCGGCCGAACGTGGTGTGAGCCTGCCGCGCTGACGGCGCGCGGGTCAGACCTCGACGGCGCCGCGGGCGTTGTAGACCACCGCGTCGCTCGCGCCGTAGGCCCGGTAGACGGCGACGGCGTCGTCGTAGCCGACGCCGGTGCGCACCCGGATGCCGCGCCGCTCGAACTGCGCGGCCCAGTCGTCGACCATCGGGCCCTCGTCGAAGCCGGTGAGCTCCTCCAGGAGGTCGCCCTCGCCCGCGACGACGAGAGAGCGCACACCGCTCCACATCGTGGCCCCGTAGCACTGCACGCACGGGCGCCAGTTGACCACGAGCGTCAGGTGGGCGCCGCCCGCGCCGAGGTCCCACCGTCCGAGGGCGCGCTGGGCGAGCGCGAGCGCCATGACCTCGGCGTGGGCCGAGGTGACGCCGGATTCGAGCACGACGTTGACGCCGACGGACACCAGCGCGCCCGTCGACTCGTCGACCACGATCGCGGCGAAGGGGCCGCCGTTGCCCGCGCGCCAGTTGCGGTCGGCGAGCTCGTTCACCAGGCGCATCTGCTCCTCGGCCGAGGGCAGAGCCGTCGGCAGGGCGTCCAGGTCGGCGATGAGCCAGCCGGGCAGGGAGGCCGTGTAGGAGGTCGCGAGTGCCGTCATGCCGCGACGATATCGGCGCCATGTTTCGGCCAGGCTACGCCCCGGCGAGGGCCGCGACCGCAGGGGCGCCCGCGTCGCGGATTTACGCGGCGGCGCCCACCACGGCGGCGATCGCCGACGTGAAGAAGGCCAGACCGTCCACACCGGAGCGCATGGCCTCGGGGGTGTCGGGGCCGAAGCCGGGCTCCACCGCGTGCTCGGGGTGCGGCATGAGCCCCACCACGTTGCCGCGCGTGTTGGTGAGACCGGCGATGTCGTCGAGCGAGCCGTTGGGGTTCACGCCGAGGTAGCGGAAGGCGACGAGCCCCTCGCCCTCGATCCGCTCGAGCGTCTCGGTGGAGCAGATGTACCCGCCGTCGGCGTTCTTCAGCGGGATCGTGATCTCCTGGCCGGCCTCGAACTGCGAGGTCCAGGCGGTCGTCGCGTTCTCGACGCGCAGGCGCTGGTCGCGACGGATGAACTGCTGGTGGGCGTTGCGGATGAGCCCGCCGGGCAGCAGGTGCGCCTCGACGAGCATCTGGAAGCCGTTGCAGATGCCGAGGACGGGCATGCCCTGCGCCGCGGCATCCTTCACCTCGGACATGATCGGCGCGAGTGCGGCGATCGCGCCCGCGCGCAGGTAGTCGCCGTAGCTGAAGCCGCCCGGGAGCACGAGGGCGTCGACGCCCTCGAGGTCGTGCGAGCCGTGCCACAGGGCGACGGGCTCGGCGCCGGCGAGGCGGATCGCGCGGTGCGCGTCGCCGTCGTCGAGCGAGCCCGGGAAGGTGATGACCCCGATGCGGGCGGTCACTCGACGACCTCGATGCCCACGACGTCCTCGATCACCGCGTTCGACAGGATGTCGGCGGCGAGGGTGCGCACGGTCTCCAGGGTCTTCTCGTCGGCGACGTCGACGGTCAGCTCGAAGCGCTTGCCGATCCGGACGGACGAGAAGCCCTCGACGCCGAGGCGGTCCAGGGCGCCGGCCACGGCCTTGCCCTGCGGGTCCAGCAGCTCGGCCTTGGGCATGACGTCGACGACGATGGTGGGCATTCGGTCCTCCTGTGGGCCGCGCACGGCCGCGGCTTCCGGTCGCCCCGCGATCGCGGATGCCGGTGGGCCGGCGCGCCGCGGATCGAGGGAGGGGTCGGCACCAGTCTACGGGCGCGCGCGGCCTTCGCGGAGCCGACCGGGAGGGCGGCCGCGGCCGGATTGTCACGGCTGCCGTTACACAACCGTGATGCACTCATGGGAGCGCTCCCTTGTGTTCCTGGGAGCGATCCCATAACGTCGTCGCTGTCCGGTGAGAGCGCTCCCATTCCCACATCGATGCGATGGCGCGGGAGGGCGGGAACGCGAACACGCACCTGCAACACATCCACAAAGGAGTGACACGTGAACACACGCGCACTGCGGCGCATCGGCCTCGTGGCCGGCGCCCTGACCACCTCCGCCCTCGTGCTCGCCGGCTGTGCCGGCGGCAGCGGCACGGCGGCGACGGCCGATCCCAACGAGAAGGTCACGCTGACCGTGGCGACCTTCAACGACTTCGGATACTCGGACGCCCTGTTCGCCGAGTACACGAAGGAGCACCCGAACGTCACGATCGTCCACAACAAGGCAGCGACGAGCAACGACGCACGCGCCAACTACTTCCAGAAGCTCGGCAAGACGGGCCTGGCCGACATCGAGGCGATCGAGGTCGACTGGCTGCCCGAGGTCATGAAGTACTCCGACCTGCTCGCGCCGGTCCCCACCGACCTGAAGAGCCGCTGGCTCGACTGGAAGGTCAAGGCGGCCACCGACGCGCAGGGCAACCTCATCGGCTACGGCACCGACATCGGGCCGGAGGGCGTCTGCTACCGCTCCGACCTGTTCGCCGCCGCCGGCCTGCCGACCGACCGCGAGGAGGTCGCGAAGCTGCTGACCGGCGACTGGAAGACCTACTTCGACACCGGCGCGAAGTACACCGCCGCGACCGGCAAGGCGTTCTTCGACTCCGCCGGTGGCACGTACCAGGGCATGGTCAACCAGATCGAGGCCGCGTACGAGAACCCCTCGGACGGCAAGATCGACATCGACCCGAAGGTCGAGACCATCTACAACCAGGTGCTCGACGCCTCCGCGACGCAGTCCGCGCACCTCAGCCAGTGGTCCGACGACTGGATGGCGGGCCTGTCCAACGGCTCGTTCGCCACGATGCTCTGCCCGGGCTGGATGCTCGGCGTCATCTCCGGCAACGCCAAGGACGTCAAGGGCTGGGACATCGCCAACGTCTTCCCCGGCGGCGGCGGCAACTGGGGCGGCTCGTACCTGACCGTTCCCGCGAACGGCAAGAACGTCGCGGCCGCGCAGCAGCTCGCCGACTGGCTCACCAGCCCCGACACGCAGCTCAAGGCGTTCGAGGCGGCCGGCACGTTCCCGAGCCAGGTCGACGCGATGAAGTCCGACACCCTGCTGAGCTCGAAGAACGAGTTCTTCAACAACGCTCCGGTCGGCCAGATCCTCACCGACCGTGCCAACGCGGTGACGGTCTCGCCCTTCAAGGGACAGTTCTACTTCCAGATCAACGACGCGATGCAGAAGGCTCTGACCCGCGTCGAAGAGGGAACGCAGGACAAGGCGGCCTCGTGGGCCCAGTGGCAGACGGAAGTCGCCGCCATCAAGTAATCCCCTTCACCGGTCGTTGAGCGAGGATGCCGTCGGCATCCGAGTCGGAACGCCCGCCCGCTCGGGCGTTCCGACTCGCCCCGCTCGCTCAACGACCGGTGCCCATCGACTCCCGAAGGACATGCCGTGACCACCACCACCTCCCGCGCCCCGAAGCGCATCGGCTTCGGCAGCCGGCTGAGCTCGTGGGATCTCAAGCTCTCGCCCTACCTCTACATCTCCCCGTTCTTCATCCTGTTCCTCGTCGTCGGGCTCTTCCCGATCGGGTACACCGCGGTGATCTCCTTCATGGACTGGGACCTCGTGCGCAACTCGGGAACCTTCGTCGGGTTCGACCAGTACGCCACGGTGATCTCCGACCCGAAGTTCTGGGCGGCGCTGCGCAACACCTTCAGCATCTTCCTGCTCTCGTCCGTGCCGCAGCTCATCGCCGCCGTGGTCATCGCGGCGCTGCTGGACCAGAACATCCGCGCCAAGACCTTCTGGCGGATGGGCGTGCTCGTCCCGTACGTGATGGCGCCCGTCGCCGTCGCCCTGGTCTTCTCCAACATGTTCGGCGACCAGTACGGCATCATCAACACCTGGCTCAGCAGCATCGGCCTGCCCCCGGTCATGTGGCACTCCGACACCTTCGCGAGCCACATCGCCATCGCCACGATGGTGAACTTCCGGTGGACCGGGTACAACACCCTCATCCTCCTCGCGGCGATGCAGGCCATCCCGCGCGACTACTACGAGGCCGCGACCGTCGACGGCGCCGGCAAGGTGCGTCAGTTCTTCGCGATCACCCTGCCCAGCCTCCGGCCCACGCTGATCTTCGTCATCATCACGTCCACCATCGGCGGCCTGCAGATCTTCGACGAGCCGCGCATGTACGACCAGACGGGCACCGGCGGCGCGAACAACCAGTGGTTGACGATCTCGCTCTGGCTGTACGACATCGGGTGGGGGCAGTGGAACCTCGGCCGCGCGGCGGCGCTGGCGTGGATCCTCTTCCTCATCATCCTGGTGATCGGCATCATCAACCTCTTCATCACCCGCAACCTCGTGCGTGACGAGGGCAGTCGCAACAGCCTCACCCGCGCCCAGATGCGCGCCGCGGCGCGGGCCGCCCGCGCGGCGGTGGCGGCCGACCGCGCCGCGGCATCCGAACCCCGTCGCACGAACGAATCAGCGGAGGTGACGCGATGAGCGTCCTCAACGAACAGGCCGTCCCCGTCGTCGACGACGCGCTGCCCGCCCCCAAGAAGGGTGCGAGGACGCGCCGTCCTCGCCACGTCAAGGGCACCCGCCCGGGCTGGATCGTCTACGCCTGCCTCGCCGCCGTGCTCGTCGGCAGCCTCTTCCCGTTCTACTGGTCGCTGCTGATCGGCTCGGGCGACTCGTACACGATCCGCGACCCCAACATGTCGTGGATCCCGGGCGGGAACTTCCTCGCCAACGCGGCGAAGGTCGTCAACGACCCGGCCGTGAACTTCTGGGTCGCCCTGTGGAACTCGATCATCAGCTCCGGCCTGATCGCGATCTCGGTCGTGTTCTTCTCCACCCTGGCCGGGTGGGCGTTCGCGAAGCTGAAGTTCAAGGGCTCCAGCTGGCTGCTGGTGTTCGTCATCGCGACGATGGCCGTTCCCACGCAGCTCGGCGTCGTGCCGCTGTACATCCTCTTCAGCGACCTCGGCTGGACCGGCCAGCTCGGCGCGATCATCGTGCCCGCGCTCGTGAGCGCCTTCGGCGTGTTCTGGATGACGCAGTATCTCCGCCAGGCCGTGCCCGACGAGCTCATCGAGGCGGCTCGGGTCGACGGGGCGAGCTCGTTCCGCACGTTCCTGACCGTGGGCCTTCCCGCCGCGCGTCCCGCGGCCGCGATGCTGGCCCTGTTCACCTTCGTGTCGGCGTGGAACAACTTCTTCTGGCCGTTCATCGTGCTCGATCGGCAGAACCCCACGCTTCCGGTGGCTCTATCGTTGCTGCAGTCCAACTACTTCATCGACTACTCGATCGTGCTGGCGGGGGTGCTCCTGGCGACCATCCCTCTGCTGATCCTGTTCGTCTTCGCCGGCAAACAGTTGGTCAGCGGCATCATGCAAGGCGCGGTCAAGGGCTGAGGCCCGGACCGCTTCAGAAAGGTCGATTCATGACAGAGTTCTCGCGCCCGTTCCCGAAGGGCTTCCTCTTCGGCGCGGCCACCGCCGCCTACCAGATCGAGGGCGCGGCCTTCGAGGACGGCCGCACGGCCTCCATCTGGGACGCGTTCAGCCGGGTGCCCGGAGCGGTCATCGCCGCCGACAACGGCGACGTCGCGTGCGACCACTATCACCGCTTCCGCGACGACGTGGCCCTCATGAAGGACCTCGGGCTCGACACCTACCGCTTCTCGGTCTCGTGGTCGCGGGTGCGCCCCGACGGCGGACCGCTCAACCGCAAGGGGCTCGACTTCTACGAGCGTCTCGTGGACGAGCTGCGGGCGGCGGACATCCTGCCGTGGCTCACCCTGTACCACTGGGACATGCCGCAGGCCATCGAGGAGCAGGGAGGCTGGACCGTGCGCTCCACGAGCGAGCAGTTCGTCGAGTACGCCCTGAGCGTGCACGACGCCCTCGGCGACCGGGTGCAGAACTGGACGACCCTCAACGAGCCGTGGTGCTCGTCCTTCCTCAGCTACACCGCCGGCATCCACGCGCCGGGACGCTACAGCGTGACCGACGGCGTGCTCGCCGCGCACCACCTCCTGCTCGGCCACGGCGCCGTCGTCCGCGAGCTGCGCGAGCGCGACGCCGACCTGAGCCTGGGCATCACGCTCAACCTCACGGTGGCCGACGCGGTCGACCCGGCGGATGCCGCGGACGCGGACGCCGCCCGGCGCATCGACGGCCAGTTCAACCGCTGGTTCCTCGACCCGATCTTCCGGGGGGAGTACCCGGCCGACGTAGTCGAGGACATCCGCGCCGTCGCTCCGGAGGCGATCGAGGCCCTCGTGCAGGCGAACCGGCCGGGCGACCTCGCCACGATCTCCCAGCCGCTGGACGCGCTGGGCGTGAACTACTACCACGGCGAGTTCGTCGGAGGATCCCCCGACCCCGAGCCGCCGCTTCCCGGCGACGCGCCCACCGACCGCCCGGCGGCATCCCCCTTCCCGTCGCACGGGGGGATCTACTGGCACGACCGCGGCCTGCCGCGCACCAACATGCACTGGGAGGTGCAGCCCGAGGGGCTCACCCGCCTCCTGCAGCGCGTGGGGGACGAGTACGCCGCGCCCGCGGGCACCGCCCTGTACGTCACCGAGAACGGCGCGTCGTACGACGACGAGCTCGTCGTGGAGGACGGCGTCGCGCGCGTGCACGACGTCGAGCGCACCCGCTTCCTGCTCGGTCATCTGGAGGCGATCCTCGACGCGGCGGATGCCGGCGTGGACGTGCGCGGCTACTTCTACTGGTCGCTCCTGGACAACTTCGAGTGGGCCTGGGGATACGCCAAGCGCTTCGGCATCGTGCACGTCGATTACGCCACCCAGGTGCGCACCGCGAAGGACAGCGCGCTGGAGTATCGTCGGGTCATCGACGCTCGCGCGATCGAGGACGCGGCGGTGCCGCTGCCCCGACCCGCCGTCCAGATCACCCCCACTCAGATCTCCAGCCTTCAGAGGTAGCCGTGACCATCGACACGCCGCGAGTCGCACCGACCATCGAAGAGGTCGCCGCCGCCGCGGGGGTGTCCCGGTCGACCGTCTCCCGCGTCGTCAACGGCTCCACGGCCGTGAGCCCGGCGGCGCTGGAGGCGGTCACGCGCGCCATCGCCGAGCTCAACTACGTGCCCAACCGGGCCGCGCGCTCGCTCGCCAGCCGCGCGACGATGGCGATCGCCCTCGTCGTCCCGGAGGACACCACGCGGTTCTTCGGCGACCCGTTCTTCGCCTCGATCGTCTCGGGCATCAACGCCCGGCTCAGCCGCTCGGAGTACGTGCTGAACCTGATCATCGCGAGCGACGACCCGGGCGACAAGACCTCGGCGTATGTGCGCAGCGGTGCCGTCGACGGCGCGATCGTCGTGTCGCACCACACCAGCGACACGTTCATCGACCGCATCGCGCACGTCGTGCCGGTCGTGTACGGCGGTCGCCCGGTGCGCGAGCGCGAGCGCGACTTCTACGTCGACGTCGACAACGTCGCGGGCGGCCGCGAGGCCACCGCGTACCTGATCGGACGCGGATTCCGCCGGATCGCCACGATCGCGGGGCCGGTCACCATGCCGGCCGGCATCGACCGTCTCGTGGGCTACCAGGAGGCGCTGTCGGACGCGGGGCTGGAGGCGGCCGCCGTCGAGGACGGCAACTTCACCGCCGACGGCGGGGCGGCCGCGATGCAGCGCATCCTGGACTCCGGCGTGCCGTTCGACGCCCTGTTCGTCGCGAGCGACCTCATGGCGCGCGGCGCCCTCGCCGCGCTGGGGCGGGCGGGCGTGCGCGTGCCCGAGGACATCGCGATCATCGGCTTCGACGACTCGCCCGTCGCGCGCACGGTCAACCCGCTGCTCACCACGATGCGCCAGCCCTCGCACGAGCAGGGCGAGAAGATGGCCGACGTCCTGCTGTCGATCCTCGCCGGCGGCACGCCGCCGCACGTCACCATCCTGCCCACCGAGCTCGTCGTCCGCGCCTCCGCCTGATCCGGCGGCGGATGCCGCGGGCTCAGCCCACGTTCTCGGGATCGCCGCCCAGCGGGCCGATGGGCACGATCGGGCCGCCGTCGTCGGCGCCGGTCTTGCGCGCCCGCGCGATGGCGTTGCCGAGGTGGTAGATCACGAGGGCGGCGACGGTGCCGAGCACGATGGCGCCGAAGCTCAGCGTGCCGAGGTTCATCGTGAACCCGGCGATCGCGATGACGAACGCGACGGCCACGGTGTATTGGTTGACCGGGCGGGAGAAGTCCACCTGGTTGTCGACCCAGATCTTGATCCCGATGACGCCGATCAGGCCGTAGAGGGCGGTCGTCACGCCGCCGAGCACGCCCGCCGGCATGGCGAAGATGACCGCGCCCACCTTGGGGGAGAACGCGAGCAGGATCGCGACGATGCCGGCGACCCAGTAGGCCGCGGTCGAGTACACGCGGGTCGCGGCCATGACGCCGATGTTCTCGCCGTAGGTCGTGGTGCCCGAGCCGCCGCCGAGACCGGCGATCGTGGTCGCGAGGCCGTCGGCGATGAGCGCACGCCCGGTGCGCTTGTTGATCGAGGGGTCGCCGGTCATCGTCGCGACACCGCGGACGTGGCCGACGTTCTCGGCGATGAGCACGAGGATCACCGGCAGGAACATCGGGAGCATCGCCCAGGCGTGCGCGTCGCCGAAGGCCGGCAGGTGGAACTGGGGGAGGCCGATCCAGGCGGCATCCGCCACCCCGGACCAGTCCACCCGGCCGAGGAGGGCGGCGACGACGTAGCCGACGACGACGCCGAGGAAGATCGAGATGCGCCCGAGGAACCCGCGGAAGAACACCGCGAACAGGATGCAGGCGGCCAGCGTGATCGCGCCGAGCAGTGCGTCCTGCTGGAAGTTGGTCCACGCCACCGGCGCCAGGTTCAACCCGATCAGGGCGACGATCGCGCCCGAGACCACGGGCGGCATGAGCCGCTCGATCCAGCCGGTGCCGGTCGCCTGCACGAGGAAGCCGATGCCGGCCAGCAGCACACCCGCGACGAACACGCCCAGCAGCGCCTGGCTGATCTGCTCACCGGTCTGCAGGGCCTTGCCGTCGCCGGGGCCGAGCGCGAGGATCGGCGCGATGAACGCGAACGAGCTGCCGAGGTAGCTCGGCAGACGGTTGCCCGTCAGCAGCAGGAACAGCAGGGTGCCGAGGCCGGAGAACAGCAGCGTCGTCGACACGGGGAAGCCCGTCAGCAGCGGCACGAGGAACGTGGCGCCGAACATCGCGACCACGTGCTGGGCGCCGATGGCGATCGTGGCCGGCCATCCGAGCCGCTCGTGCGGCTTGACGACGGCACCGGGCTCGACGGTGCGGCCGTCTCCGTGCGGGGTCCAGATGGGCATGCGCGTGCTCCTCGGTCGTCGAGATCCGGTGGTCGTCGGGGTGGCGGGATGCCGAGGTCAGGCTACCTGGGAGCCGGCTGTGAGCCGCGCACGCGCGCCGTGAAAGTCGGTCGGTGAGAAATCGTGCGTCAGCCCGCGGGCCGCGAAGCCCACGCGGCATCCGGATCGCGAAGCACCTCGTCCAGTCGCGCCTCGACCGCTGTCGCGTGCTCCTCGAGGGCGACGAACTGCGCCTCGCGCTGGTCGATGTACGCGGCTTGATAGCGCGCAGTGAGGTCGTACAGCTCTTGGATGGCCCCGGTCTGCTCGCTGCATTGGGCGGCGACCACGGCGACTCGCACCATCGTCTCGTCGGCCCGCTCTCCCGTGCCGTAGTCGGAGCTCGGCATGGATGTCTCGGGATCGACCACGACGCCCTCGTTCTCCATGCACGTGGTGCGCTTCTGGAGGGCGGCCTTACCCTCGGGGGAGTCCAGCGTCGCGCGCGCCGCCTGGCGGTAGACCTGATAGTCGACGTTGGTCGAGCTCTCGATGAACGTGAGCTCCGGCGCGAGCACTTCCTGCATCCCGTCCCAGCACGGGGTGAGCTGCGAGTTGTAGGCGACGCCGCGCGCCACGGTGTCGATGCGGAACCCTTCGAGCGTGTCCGGTGACGGCACCGCACCGAATCGACTCGCGAGCGCCGTGCTCCAGCGCCCGTAGAGACGATCCTCGTCGGGGGCGATGGCGGGCCAGGAGACGTCCGCGCTCACCCGCGGGTGCCCGTGCTCGGCCATGCACGCGTCCGTGACGGCCCAGATCGCGCGGCGACTCTTGTTGGCCACTTCGGGGGTGACGGCTCGCACGGCGTCCAACGGCATCTCCACGGTGCCGGTCTCATAGTTCAGACGCGCCGTGACGTGCGAATAGTCGGCGATCGAGACCTCTCCCCAGTCGTCCTCCGTCTGCGGGCTGGTGGGGGAGCAGCCGCTCAGTGCGGCCATCCCCACGATCGCGAGCAGGATCACGGATGCCGAGCGGGATGTCATCGATCGCCGACCAATCTCTTCGCGGTGTGGTGCCGTGCGGCGTCAGTAGACGCTGCTGGTGAGGTCGTTGAAGTGGTGGTCGACGAGGTTGGACTTGTTCGAGCTCCACGTCGGCGTGGAGGCGCCGCCGTAGTTCTCGTGCTCATACAGCTTCGCGGTCGTTCCGCTGATCTTGACGGCGCTCGCGCGGTCGTTCCAGCTCCCGAGTGCCACCTGCAGGCCGTTGCCGAGGTCGCGCGATCCCCCTCCGTACATGATGTCGTCGTAGATGACGATGGAGGCCTGCGCGGGCGAAGCGAATGCGACGACGCCGGCGACGGCGGCCGCGATGGCGAATCCGAGACGTGCTTTCTTCATGGTCGATCTCCCCTTTTTGTGTCGTGCCTGTCGGCGACGGGCGAGCGTGGCATCGGCTCGCTGGCGGCAAGCTAGCGCCAATGCGGGTGGCGGGGTTCCGGCGCGTCGACGGCCTCTCCCGCGCCCGCCGCGTGATCGCGCGGATCGGAGCGGGTCCGCGAGCGAAATCCGTCGCGAGATTTCACTCGGTCGGATGAAAAAGGCGCGCGGATTCGGCGGCCCCGGCCCACGGCACGATCCGCGAGCAACGCCGGAAGTCCGCGTCATCTCGGGTCGTCCGCGCCGTGGCGCGATGCTCGCGACCGCGCGGGGCACGCCGACGCCGCCGCGTGCGGTCGGTTACGGTCGAGCCGTCCGGCTCCCAGGAAAGCGACGACGATGGTACCCACCGATTCATCCGAGCCCACCGGTGACGACGCCTCCGAGACGAGAGGCTCCGCGACGGGAGCGATCGTCCGGCTCCGCCGCGTGCAGCACCCCGGACGGGTCATCGCCTTCGTGGCGGTGGTGATCGTCATGCTGGCCGCGTCGTTCGTCGCCGGAGCCATGCTGGTGGCGCCGGAGAGAGAGGCGGTCGACAACGCGACGACGCGCGTCGAGCCGACGTTGTTCGTCGAAGAGCGGGTCGTCGCCGCCGAGCTCCAACTGTCGGCCGGTGTCGTCGCCGGTGCCAGCTACGACATCGTCCGGGGCCCCGAGTACCTTCTGGGCGCCGAGCGGAGCGTCGTCAGCGCGATGCGCGTCCTGCCGGGCGATCTCATCGACTACGGGACCGTCGTCGCCGAGGTCTCCGGTCGGCCCGTCATCACCGTGCCGGCGGCCACTCCGCTCTACCGTGATCTGCAGGTCGGCGCCGAGGGGGCCGACGTGCGCGCCTTGCAGGTGATGCTGGCCGACCTCGACTACCGCGGCGTCACGGTCACCGGCGTCCTCGACGAGGGGACGATCGACGCGATGCGTCGCCTGTACACGGCGAGCGGCTACCAGCTGTCTCCGGATACGGAGGGGAAGACGATTCGCTGGCGGGAGTTCGCCCGGATTCCCGTCGATCACGGCACCCTCGTGCGGGCGGCCGAGGTGGGTACCGTTCTCGACGGTGAGACGCCGCTGATGACGGTGCAGACCGCGCCCCCGACGCTCGTCGCCCGGGCGACGCTGCTCGAAGCCGACCGGCTCACCGTCGGCCAGGAGGTGATGGTGTCTGCCGGCGGCGGCGCCCCCGTCTCGTCCACGGTGCTGGCCATCGGCGAGTTCAGCACGGATGCGGTCTCCGGGGCCGGGGGCAAGCAGATCTCCGTCGCGTTGCCGCCGTCGCTGGTCGCGGACGCCGGGCAACCGCTCACCGTGCGCTCGCGTGCGCCGGAGCCGACCGGTCTCGCGGTCCCGCTGGTGGCCGTCCAGACCGACGATGAGGGCACGTTCGTGCGGGAGTTCCGCAGCGCCGGCGAGCGTGCCGCCGAGGCCGAGGAGGGCCTTGAGGAGAGCGCGGCCGCCGCGGCGGAGGGCCGGATCGCGGTCGAGGTGACGGCACAAGCCGGCGGATGGGTCGCGGTGGCTCCGAACGATCGGCTTCGCGTCGGCATGCGGCTGGGGATGCCGGAATGAGCGGATCGGGCGCGCCGGGTCGCGCTCCCCTGCTGAGGCTGCGGGGAGTCGGACGCTCCTTCGGCGGTTCCGGCGGTTCCGGCGATACCGTGCAGGCGTTGCGCGACGTGAGCTTCGACGTCTACGAGGGCGAGTTCGTCGCCATCGTCGGCCCGTCCGGAGCCGGGAAGTCCACGTTGCTGAATGTGCTGGGCCTCCTGGACGAGCCCGATGCCGGCGAGTACGTGGTCGACGGTGTGGATGTGCGCTCGCTCAGCGAACGACAGCGCGACGCGCTGCGCTCGCGGGCGATCGGGTTCGTCTTCCAGGCGTCGCACATCATGGGAGATGCCACCGCCGCCGAGAATGCGGCGCTGGGTCTGCGGGTGCAGTCGGTGTCGTTGGCGCGACGACGTGTGGAGGTCGCGCTGGCGCTGGAGCGTCTCGGCCTGCTCTCGCGCGCCGGGGCACTCGGTCGCAACCTCTCAGGAGGTGAGCGTCAGCGGGTCGCCATCGCTCGTGCGATCGCGACGTCACCCCGTCTGATCCTCGCGGACGAGCCGACGGGCGCGCTCGATTCCGCGAACTCCCGGCGTCTGCTCGACTACCTCCGTTCGTTGAACGAGGCGGGGACGACCATCGTGATGATCACCCATGACGAGCGCGTCGCCGCGCAGGCGGGCCGACGATTCCGGCTGTCCGATGGGCGTCTCACGGACGCGGAGCCGGTCGCCGACGACCCGTTCCGCCTCCGCCCCGACGCGGGCCCGGACGGGCCGCCCCCCGAAGCGCGGGCCGGTAGGTTGCGCCGCGGAGTGCGCACGGTGGTGGACGAGACGCTCGAAGCCGTGTCTCACCACGCCAACGCGCCGGTGCGCGCGCTGCTCCTGCTCCTCGCGTTCCTCCTCGGCACGGCGGGGTTGGTCGCCTCCCTCGGCATCAGTCAGAGCGCCGCGGCCCAGGTCTCCCAGCGCATCACCACCGCCGGTCTCGATGAGATCACCGTGGAGCCGACGGGATCCACGCTGGAGGACATCGATCGAGACCTGAGCCGGATCCGTCTGCTCGACGGCGTGGAGGAAGCGGGGTTCTCCGCGGCGATCACCTCGGGGGACGCCACCGTCACGGCCCTGGCGCAGAGCCCTCGGCTGGGTCAGGACCGGTTCACCGGGAACGTCGTCATCGCGGATGCCGCTTACCTGGACGCTCAGGGCATCGAGGTGTCTCCCGCCCACGCCGCTGCGCTTCTCGACAACGACTGGGCGGGGCCGGTGGCGATCCTCGGAGCGGACGCCGCCGCACGGCTCGGCGTGGTCGGTTCCGGTTCGACGCAACGGATCTGGATCGACGACGTCGCCGTGGACATCGTGGGCGTCGTCAGCGCACCGGGGCGCGACAGCGGGGTGGCCGGCGGGGTCATCGCGTCGGCGGCTCTCTACGACACCGTGCACCACGGCGCACCGCAACTGCTCGTGCGCACTCGGGTCGGTTCGCCGGCACCGGTAGCGGAGGCCATCCCGCTCAGCCTCGACCCCGGCAACCCCGCCGCGGTGCGCGTGTCCACGGTCGCCGACCTGCGCCGGCTGCGCACGGGCGTGGGGGAGGATCTGGCGACGTTGATCGGTGTCAGCTCGGTGGTTCTGCTCGCGCTCGCGTCATTGAGCGCCGCCACGGCGATGTACCTCTCCGTGCGCAGCCGAGCGCCCGAGATCGCCCTACGCCGTGCCATCGGGTCGAGTCGATCGGCGATCTGGCGCATGTTCACGTTGGAGGGAGCGGTGATCGGCGCGGCCGGGGGCATCGCCGGAGGAGCCGTGGGGATCCTCACCCTTCTCGTGACGGCCGCGATACAGGGGTGGGTGCCGGTCCTCGACCCGACCTTGCCGGCAGTGGGGCTTCTGCTCGGCACGGTGACCGGCGTGGTCTCCGCCACGTATCCCGCGCTCGCGGCGGCTCGCGCGAACCCGGCGGAGGCGATCCGGGGCTGAGCATCCCGCCCGCTCACGCACCGACCGGTGCCGCGCGCATCTCCGTCAGCCGGTGAGCTTCTCGAGCAGCTCGCGATACTTGTCCGCCGTGCGATCGACGATCTCCGCGGGCAGCTCGGGGGGCGTCCCCTGCCCGTCCCACGCGGCGGCGAGCCAGTCGCGGACGATCTGCTTGTCGAAGCTCGCCATCCGCTCCGCGGGGGTGGAACCGGCCGCCCAGGCCGCGGCATCCCAGTACCGCGACGAGTCGCTCGTGAGCACCTCGTCCGCCAGGGTGAGCACGCCGTCGGCATCCACGCCGAACTCGAACTTCGTGTCGGCGAGGATCAGGCCCTTCGCCTCGGCGGTCGCGGCGGCGCGCCGGTAGATCTCGAGCGAGAGGTCGCGCAACTGTGCCGCGCGCTCCGCGCCGACGAGCTCCTCGGTGCGGGCGAACGAGATGTTCTCGTCGTGCTCGCCCATCGGCGCCTTGTACGCCGGGGTGAACAGCGGCTCGGGGAGACGGTCGCCGTCCTGCAGGCCCGCCGGCAGGGGGATGCCGCAGACCGTCCCCTCGGCGACGTACTCCTTCCAGCCCGAGCCGGTCAGGTAGCCGCGCACGACGCACTCGATCGGCAGCATGTCGAGGCTGCGCACCACCATCGCCCGTCCGGCGACGGCGGCGGGGACGAGGTCGACCGCGTCGTCCGACGCGGGCGCGAGCGCATGCGTGGCGGCGAGGTGGTTGGGGATGCGGCGGCCGCCGTCCGCGCCCGCGAGCTGGTCGAACCACCACAGGCTGAGCGTGGTGAGCAGCTCGCCCTTGCCGGGGATGCCGGGGCTGAGGACGTGGTCGAACGCGCTCACGCGGTCGCTCGCGACGACGAGCATCCGGTCGGCCCGTGCGCCCGCCGCCGGCTCGGGCCGGTACAGGTCGCGCACCTTGCCGGAGTAGACGTGGGTCCAGCCGGGCAGGTCGGTGGCGGGGGAGGTCGCGTCGGAGTTCGAGGAGGCGTCGGTCACGCGTCCATTATCGCGGGGTGGCGCGGTGCGCGCGGGATGCTCAGCGCGGCGTGATGCGGTCGACGAACGCGTACGCCTCCGCGACGATGTCGGGCCAGAGGTCGACGGCGTCCGGACCCGCGAAGACCCACTCTCGCATCGTGCGGCCGCGCATGGTCATGCGTTCGGCTCTGCCGGTCCGCTCGAGCGCGGTGACCCGCTCTTCGGGCAGCTTGGCTATCAGTCCCGACCGATGGCCCATGAACGCGAAGACCTTTCCGCGGATGCGCAGGCCCTCGCTGCCGAACATCGGACCGATGTCGACGCCCGGGAGCATCATGTACTCCGCGGCGATGTCGTCGAAGACGGTGCGCGCGTCGGGGCCCATGAGCAGACGCTAGCGCGCCGGGAGAAATCCCGGTATAGTCCACGTGGACTAGTCGATATGGAGTAGTCGAACGATCATCGAAGGAGTCGCCGTGAAGACCGCCATGAACCGGCTCACACCGCTGGGGGTGATGGTTCTCGCGCTGCTGCGGGAGGACGACATGCATCCCTACGAGATGATCCGGCTCCTGCGTCACCGCCGCGACGACCGCATCGTCGCGATCACCAACGGCACGGTCTACCACACCGTCGCACGGCTCGAGAAGCACGGGCTGGTGGCCGAGATCGGAGTCGACCGCGACGGGAACCGCCCGGAGCGCACGACCTACGCCCTCACCGACACCGGGCATCGCGCCGTCGAGGAGTGGGTGCGCCGCGAGCTCCCGCTGATCGACCGGCCCGTCGAGTTCCGGGTGGCCCTCGCCGAGGCCCACAACCTCGACCGCGACGAGACCGTGGCGCTGCTGACGGCACGCCTGGCGGCGCTCGCCGCCGCGCGGGACGAACTGGCCGACGGCATCCGCGGCGCGCGGGATGCCGGGGCGCCCGTCGTCGAGCAGTACCTCCTCGAGATCGACCGCGAACGGGCCCTGCTCGCCGCCGACCATGACTGGCTCGCCGCCCTGCTGGGCCGGCTCGCCCACCCCGACTTCGTGTGGGGATCACACGAGAAAACCGATCGCTACCTGGCACAGAGAGAAGCCGCACGCTCATGACCGAACAACGCACGCGCGACGTGACCGCGCCCGCGCCCACCCCCGAACGCAGCCCGTGGCCGGCCCTCTGGGCGCTCGTCATCGGGTTCTTCATGATCCTGGTCGACACCACGATCGTCTCGGTGGCGAACCCCGCCATCAAGGCGGCGCTCGACCCGTCCACCAACAACCTCGACAACGTCGTGTGGGTCACCTCGGCCTACCTGCTCGCGTACGCCGTGCCGCTGCTGATCACCGGGCGCCTCGGCGACCGGTTCGGCCCGAAGCGCATCTACCTCATCGGACTCGCGATCTTCACGCTCGCCTCCCTCGGCTGTGGGCTGTCGGGAACCCTCGAGATGCTCATCGTGTTCCGCGCGGTGCAGGGCCTCGGCGCGGCACTCATGACGCCGCAGACGATGGCCGTCATCACCCGCACCTTCCCGCCGAACGCCCGCGGCGCCGCCATGGGCCTGTGGGGTGCCACCTCGGGCGTCGCGATGCTCGTCGGCC
The DNA here is from genome assembly GCF_001592125.1 of Microbacterium hominis NBRC 15708. Classification (GTDB taxonomy): domain Bacteria; phylum Actinomycetota; class Actinomycetes; order Actinomycetales; family Microbacteriaceae; genus Microbacterium; species Microbacterium hominis. Next base: position 16,861 of record NZ_BCWI01000018.1, on the reverse strand, counting down.
CGCTGGCCGGCGGCCTGCTCGTCGACGGCCTGGGATGGGAGTGGATCTTCTTCGTCAACCTGCCCGTCGGTGTCATCGGCTTCGTGCTCGCGTGGATGCTGGTGCCGAACCTCCCGACCCACGAGCACCGTTTCGACCTGATCGGCGTCGTGCTCAGCGCGATCGGTCTCTTCCTGATCGTGTTCGGGCTGCAGGAGGGCGAGCACTTCGACTGGGCCGCGTGGGTGTGGACGATGATCGCGGGCGGTGTGCTCGTGATGGCCGTGTTCATCTGGCAGCAGGCCAAGACGCGCAGCGAACCGCTCGTGCCGCTCGGGCTCTTCCGCGACCGCAACTTCTCGGTCGCCAACATCACGATCGCCACGGTCGGCTTCACCGTGACGAGCATGTCGTTGCCGCTCATGTTCTTCGTGCAGCTGGCCCGCGGTCTGACCCCCACCGAGTCCGCACTGCTGCTCGTGCCGATGGCCGTGGCCGCCGGTGTGCTGTCGCCGCTCACGGGACGTCTGCTCGACCGCGTCGACGCGCGCGTGCTGTTGGTGCCGGGTCTTCTCCTGGTCGCGGGATCGTTGTTCTGGTACGCGTCGCTCATGCACGCCGACACCCCGATCTGGATGTTCCTGCTCCCGTCGCTCATGATGGGCATCGGCAACTCGGGCATGTGGGGGCCGCTGGCGACGACGGCCACCCGCAACCTGGAGCCGCGTCAGGCGGGCGCCGGCGCCGGCATCTACAACACGACGCGCACGATCGGCTCGGTGCTGGGCTCGGCCGCCATCGCCGCCTTCATGCAGTCGCGGCTCGAGGCCAACCTCCCCGGAGCATCCGACGCCGGCGGCGACTTCGGTTCGGGGCAGCTGCCCTCGTTCGTCGTCGACGGGTTCTCCAGCGCGATGGCGCAGACCATCCTGCTGCCGGCGATCGTGATGCTGATCGGCGTCGTGGCGGTGCTGTTCATGAAGCGCCCGCCGCACCTCGACAAGCGCTGATCGCGCGCCGCCGCGCACGCCATCGCCGTCCGGGCCGTCAGTCGACGGCGACCCGGGCGGCGATGTCGCGTCGGAAGTGCGCGCCGTCGAGCGCGATCTCGCCGAGAGCGGCGTAGGCGCGCTCGCGAGCCTCGGCGAACGTGCCGCCCGTCGCGACGACGTTCAGCACCCGGCCGCCGGTGGCGACCAGTGCGCCGTCCCGGTCGGCGGTGGCGGCGTGCGCCAGGTGCACGCCGGCGACGGATGCCGCGGCATCCGTGCCCGTGATGACCCGGCCGGTCTGCGGCGCCTCGGGGTAGCCCTCGCTCGCGAGCACGACCGTGATGGCCGCGGTGTCGGCGAACGTGGGCGCGGGCTCGTCCTCGAGCGTGCCGGACGCGGCCGCCATCAGCAGCCGGGAGAGCGGGCTCGTCAGACGCGCGAGGACCACCTGGGTCTCGGGGTCGCCGAAGCGCGCGTTGAACTCGATGACCTTGATGCCGTCGGCCGTCAGGATGAGCCCCGCGTACAGCAGCCCGATGAACGGGGTGCCCTCGGCATCCAGGGTGCGGATGACCGGCTCGGCCACCGTGCGGGTCACCTCGGCGACGAAGGCCTCCTCACCGCCGAAGCCGTCGGCCAGCCACGGCAGGGGAGAGTAGGCGCCCATGCCGCCGGTGTTCGGGCCGGCGTCGCCGTCGAAGGCGCGCTTGAAGTCCTGGGCGGGACTGAGTGCTCGCACCGTGTCGCCGTCGCTCACGAAGAACAGGGAGACTTCGGGGCCCGAGAGGAACTCCTCGACGAGCACCGGTCCGGTGGGCAGGTAGGTGTCGGCGTGCGCGAGGGCCGCGTCGCGGTCGTCGGTCACGACGACGCCCTTGCCGGCGGCCAGACCGTCGGCCTTGACGACGTGCGGTGCGCCGTAGGCGGCGAGGGCCGCCTCGACCTCGGCGCGGGTCGTCGCGCGCGTCGCGCGCCCGGTCGGCACCCCGGCGGCATCCATGATGCGCTTCGCGAAGGCCTTCGAGCCCTCCAGCTGGGCCGCCGCCTTCCCGGGCCCGAATACCGGGATGCCGTGCTCGCGCAGGGCATCGGCGACGCCCGCGACCAAGGGCGCTTCGGGGCCGATGACGACGAGGTCGATGTCGTGGTCGTTCGCGTACTCCGTGACCGCGGCGGGCGCGTTCGCGTCGAGGTCGGCGACGATCGTCGCGTCGGCGGCGATGCCGGCGTTGCCGGGGGCGGCGAACAGCTCGTGCCCGGCGCCCTCTCCCTTCAGTGCGAGGAGGATGGCGTGCTCGCGGGCACCGGAACCGAGGACGAGAATGCGCACCCGGCCAGCCTACCGACGGGCCCGTCGCGCCGCGGCTGCGTGACGATCGTCGGAACTCCCGGCCGCCCGGCGCCGCACGCCGCGCCAGGGCGCGGGCCGCGCCGTCGCCGGGACCGCAGATCCGACGATCGTCACGGGCTAGCGTGGAGGGATGGTCCGCAAGATCTCCACCGGCGACGGCCGCGACGCGCTCGCCGCGGTGGCCCAGGCCGCGGATGCCGGCACGCCGCCGGCGCGCACCGCCCTCGCCACCGCGGTGCGCTACCTCCTGCAGCTGCTCGCCGAGAAGGCGCCCGGCAACACGGTCGAGGTCCGGGTGCCGCCCTTCGGCGCGGTGCAGGTCGTCGAGGGCCCGCGGCACACGCGCGGCACGCCGCCGAACGTCGTCGAGACGGATGCGGCGACGTGGATCGCTCTCGCGACCGGCGTCGAGCGGTGGGCGGATGCGGTGGCCGCCGGCCGGATCCACGCGTCGGGCACGCGTGCCGACCTCGCCGCCCTGCTGCCGCTGCGCCCCTGAGCCTCAGCCGGCCCCGCCCGTCGGGATCAGACGGTGACGACGATCTTGCCGCGGGTGTGGCCCTGCTCGAGTTCCGCGTAGGCGGCGGCCGCCTCGTCGAGCGGGTAGGTCGACGCGATCTCCACGCGCAGGTCGCCGGCCGCGGCCAGCTGCGCGAGCTCGCCGAGCTGGGCGGCATCCGGTCGCACCCAGATGTAGTGCCCGCCGAACTCGGTGCGTGCCCGGCTGTCGGCGATGGAGGCGACCACGCCTCCCGGGGCGAGGAGCTCGCGCGTGGTGTCGAGGGTCGACCCGCCGACGAAGTCCACGATGACGTCGAACCCCGACGGCACGAGCGCGCGGGCCGCGTCCACCAGCCCGTCTCCGTAGACGACCGGTTCGGCGCCGAGCTCTCGCAGGTACGCGTGGTTGCGCTCGGAGGCGGTCCCGACCACCCGCGCGCCGCGCAGCCGCGCGAGCTGCACGCCGAACGACCCGACGCCGCCCGCGGCGCCGTGGATGAGCACGTTCTGCCCCGCGCCGACCGCGGCGCGCTCGAGCGTCTGCAGCGCCGTCAGCCCCGCGAGCGGGAGCGCGGCGGCCGCTTCGAAGGAGAGCCCGTCGGGCTTGCGGGTGGCGGCGCGCACCGGCACCGGCATCAGCTCGGCGACCGACCCGTGGCCGACGACGTCGGCGCGGGCGTAGGCGAGCACCGGGTCGCCGACGGCGAACTCGGGCGTGTCCAGTCCGGCCTTCTCGACGATGCCCGCGACGTCCCAACCGGGCACGGCCGGCAGCTGGGTGTCGATGAGGCCGCGCAGGTAGCCCTCGCGGATCTTGTAGTCGACCGGGTTGATGCCCGCGGCGACGACCCGCACGACCAGCGTGTCGGGCCCGACGTGGGGCTCCTCCCGCTCGGTGAGCTCGAAACGATCGTTTCCGCCGAAATCTGAGTAGACGAGTGCCTTCATGCTCAGGCCCAACCCTCGGCGCGCGGCATCCATTCCGGAGGCGACGCCCGCGCGCCTATCCTGGGGGCGTGATCAGACTCGCCACGATCGGCACCAGCACCATCACCGAGAAGTTCGCGGATGCCGTCGCGCAGACGCCCGGCATCCGCATCGACGTCGTGTTCTCGCGCGATGCCGACCGCGGGCGGGCCTTCGCCGACCGGCTCGGGATCGACCGGGTGAGCACGGATCTCGACGCGCTGCTGGCGACGGGCGAGGTGGATGCCGTCTACGTCGGCTCGCCGAACGGGGCCCACGCGGCGCAGGCCGCCGCGGCGATCGCGGCGGGGGTCCACGTGTTCCTGGAGAAGCCCGCGACCCCGACGGCGGACGAGTTCGCGCGTCTCGTGGACGACGCCCGCGATCGCGGGGTCGTCGTGTTCGAGGGGATGCGCAACGTCTACGACCCGGGGATGAGCCGCCTGCGCGAACTGCTGCCGCGGGTGGGCGCGGTGCGCCTCGTGTCGTTCGGGCAGAGCCAGCGTTCCGCGCGGTACGACCTCGTGCTCGCCGGCGAGACGCCCAACATCTTCGATCCGGCGCTCGCCGGCGGAGCGCTCTTCGATCTCGGGGTGTATCCGCTCAGCGCCGCGATCGAGCTGTTCGGGGCGCCCTCCCGCGTGCTCGGGGCGACGGTCGCGATCGCGACGGGTGCGGACGGCGCCGGTGCCGCCGTGCTCGACTACGACGGTTTCGTCGCGCAGATCGCGTTCTCGAAGATCGGGGCCTCGCGCCGACCGAACGAGATCCAGGGCGAGCTCGGCACGATCGAGATCGACGAGATCACGGCGCCCCGCCGTCTCGTGCTCGACCTCTTCTCCGGCATCCGCGAGGAGATCGAGATCGACGGCCCCGACAACAACATGCGGTTCGAGGTCGCCCGCTTCGCCGCGCTCGTGCGCGGCGACGCCGACCCGGCCCCGGACCAGCGCCGCAGCCTGGAGGTGCTCCGGACGGTGGAGGCGATCCGCGCCGGCGACGGTGCCCGGGGGCCCGCACGGCCGTGACCTCGGGGATCGACCTCGACACGCTGGTGCGGATGCGGAGGGTCCGCGACATGATGGACCGCGACTACGCGCAGCCCCTCGACCTCGCCGCCCTGGCGCGCGCCGTGCACGTCTCGGCCGGTCACCTGTCACGCCAGTTCCGGCGGGCGTACGGGGAGACGCCGTACTCCTACCTCATGACCCGGCGGATCGAGCGCGCGATGACGCTGCTGCGCACCACCGAGCTGAGCGTCACGGAGGTGAGCCTCGCGGTCGGGTGCGCGTCGCTGGGCACGTTCACGACGCGTTTCACCGAGCTCGTCGGCGTCTCGCCCGGGCGCTACCGGGAGCGCGGTGCTCCCGTGCGCGCGGGGATGCTGCCGTGCATCGCGCGCCGGCTGACCAGACCGATCAGGAATCGAGAAGCGGAGGGCCCGCGACCGGGCCTATCGTGAGCCGCATGGGTATCAGCATCCACTCCTCCTTCCTCCCCCACGTCGATGCCGAGGCGTCGCTGGAGTTCTACCGCGACGTGCTCGGGTTCGAGGTGCGTCTGGACGTCGGCTACGAGGACCTCCGCTGGATCACCGTGGGTCCCGTGGGTCAGCCGGACACCGCGATCGTCCTGCATCCGGTCGCGGTCGGCACCGACATCAGCGACGACGAGCGGCTCGCCCTGCAGGAGCTGGTCGCCAAGGGGAGCTACTTCGGCGTGAACCTCGCCTCGGACGACCTCGACGCCGAGTTCGCCCGCATCGCGGCCGCGGGCGCCGACGTGGTGCAGGAGCCGACCGATCAGGACTACGGTCTGCGGGATGCCGCGATCCGCGACCCCGCGGGCAACCTCATCCGCATCCAGCAGACCCCTCCCGCGGCCTGAGCGCCGACCAGGAAAGAAGAGGACCGACATGGCCGACACCACCGGCGGATTCAGTGACGACGAGCGCGCGGCGATGCGCCAGCGCGCCGAGGAACTGCGCACGACGAAGGGCCTCAAGGGCGCCGCGAAGCTCGCGAAGGAGCTGGAGGCGTGCGTCGAGGCGATCGAGGGGCTGCACGGCACCGACCGGGAGGTGGCGACGCTGCTGCACCGCGTGGTCTCCGAGGTCGCTCCCCAGCTCGAGCCCAAGACCTGGTACGGCTTCCCGTCCTACGCCCGCGACGGCAAGGTGGTCGTGTTCTATCAGCCGGCGAGCAAGTTCGCGACGCGCTACGGCACGGTCGGCTTCCAGGAGGACGCCTTCCTCGACGACGGCGACATGTGGGCGACCTCGTTCGCCGTGGTCGCGGTGACTCCCGCCGTGGAAAAGAAGCTCCGCGCCCTCGTGGAGGCGGCCGCCGGCTGAGGCCGCGCCGGCGCGGTGCCGTGGCGGTCGGAGGCGGATCCCGGCGGCGGACGACCTAGACTGGTGAGGTTCCGCCTTCCCCGATCCGATGAGTCCGACGTGTCCGACGACGCCCCCGCTGCCTCCCGCACCACCGGTGCCGGTGAGCGCCCGACGCGCGCCTTCGACGTGCGCCATGTGCAGCTCGGCCGCGCGCTCCTGGCGGCCGTCGCCGCGGTGATGGTCACGTTCTCGCCCGACCATTCGGCCGCCGTGGGCCTCGCGGTCTTCAGCGGCTGGGCGATCGCGACCGCCCTCGTGCTGCTGATCGGCGCTTGGCTGGTGTACCCGCGGGAGCGCCGCGCGGCGCCCGTCCTTCTCGGTGTCCTGACGCTCGTGGCCGGGATGGCGACCGGCATCCCGGGGTTGCGCTCGACCGCGCTCTTCTTCGTCGTCGTCATCGTCTGGGCGGCGGCGTCCGGGATCGCCGAGCTGGTCGGCGGCATCCGCCTCCGGCGGGGCGAGTACCGGGATGAGGGTCGCGACGGCATCCTGATCGGTGCGGTGACCCTCGCGCTCGGCGTCGCCCTGCTCCTCGTCAATCCCGCCTACAGTCTCGAATACTTCATCTCCGAGGCCGGGCGCAGCTTCACGCTGACCGGCATCACGATCGGGGTCGGTCTGTTCGGCGGGTACGCCGCCGTCATCGCCGTCTTCCTCGGCATCGCCGGCTTCTCGCCGCGCCGCCCGATCGCCGCGGAGCCCGTCTCGTCAGGAGAATCCGCATGAGCACGCCGCGCACCACCCGCCGTGATCTCCTCAAGCCGGTTCAGCTGTTGGGCTTCGCCTTCGCCGCGGCCCTCTTCGCCGGTCTCGTGACGCTCGTGTCGATGGGCTTCTTCCAGGACCTGACGGGCGACGAGCGCGTGCACGTCGTGGTCGTGGCGCTCGTGGTGGCCGGGATCGCGTTCATCGCCACCCTTGTGATCATCGCGCTGTGCATGCTCGCCGTCGACCCCGCCCAGGTGACCCGCGAGGTCGACCACGGCGTGCTCGTCGACGATGCGGATGCCGCGGCATCCCCCGACGCGTCCGACGACGGTTCCGCGCCGCGCGACTGACCTCTCGCGGGACCCGCAGAGCCGCGTCGAAACGCCCTCAGACGCGGTCGACGAGCTCGTCGGCGAGGCCGATGTAGCCGGCGGGGGTCAGCGCCAGCAGGCGCTCCTTCGCGGCATCCCCGATGTCGAGGGTGCGCACGAACTCCGCCAGCTCCGCGCCGCCCACCCGGCGGCCCCGCGTGAGCTCCTTCAGGAGCGCGTACGGGTCGGTGATCTGCGATCGGCCCGCCACGATCTCGGCGCGCACGACGGTCTGGATGGCCTCGGCGAGCACCTCCCAGTTCGCGTCGAGGTCGGCCAGCAGCACGTCGCGCGAGAGGGAGATCTCGGTGAGACCGCGCTGCAGGTTGTCGAGCGCGAGGAGGGAGTGGCCGAAGGCGACGCCGATGTTGCGCTGCGTCGTCGAATCGGTGAGGTCCCGCTGCATCCGGCTCGTCACGAGCGTCGAGGCGAGGGTCGTGAACAGGCCGCCCGAGATCTCCAGGTTCGCCTCGGCGTTCTCGAACCGGATGGGGTTGATCTTGTGCGGCATCGTCGACGACCCGGTGGCCCCGGCGACCGGGATCTGCGCGAAGAAGCCCATCGCGATGTAGGTCCAGATGTCGGTGGCCAGGTTGTGCAGGATGCCGCCGGCGTGGCGGACCCGGTCGTACAGCTCGACCTGCCAGTCGTGCGATTCGATCTGCGTCGTCAGCACGTTGAAGTCGATGCCGAGGCCCTCGATGAACGTGCGCGACAGCTCGGGCCAGTCGACCTCGGGAGCCGCGGCCAGGTGGGCCGACCAGGTGCCGGTCGCGCCCGAGAACTTGGCGAGGTACTGGCCGCCCGCGATCTGCGCGGCGACGCGCTCCAGGCGCCACGCGAAGACGGCGAGCTCCTTGCCCATCGTCGACGGCGTCGCCGGCTGACCGTGCGTGCGTGAGAGCATCGCGGCATCCCGGTGCTCGTGCGCGAGGGTGCCGAGGGCATCGATGACGACACGGAGCTTGGGCAGCCACACCTCGTCGACCGCACGCTTGACGGTCAGGGCGTAGGAGGCGGAGTTGATGTCCTCGCTCGTGCAGGCGAAATGCGTGAGCTCGGCGACAGCCTCGAGCCCGAGGGTCTGCAGTCGGTCGCGGACGAGGTACTCGACGGCCTTGACGTCGTGCCGGGTCACCGACTCGGTCGTGGCGAGCCAGTCGATCTCCGTCTGCCCGAAGTCGCGGTAGAGGGCGCGCAGCGAATCCTTCTGCGCGTCGGTGAGCGGTGCCGAGCCGAAGAGGGAGCGATCGGTGAGGGTGATGATCCACTCGACCTCCACCTCGACGCGTGCGCGGTTGAGGCCGGCCTCGGAGAGGTACGCGGACAAGCCCGAGACGGCGCCGCGGTAGCGGCCGTCGAGGGGGCTGAGGGGCTGGTGGGCGAGGGTGTTCGCGGTGGTCACGACGCGGGCTCCGATCACGGTGTCTGTCGACGCGCGGCCGGTGCTCAGGGTGACGTGCTCAGCACGGGCGGATGGCCGGTTCGAGCTGCCGGAAGAGCGCCCGACTCGCGCTCTCGATCATACCGAGCACGTCGTCGAACATCTCCGGCCCCGCGTAGTACGGGTCGGGGACGTCCAGGTTGCCGTGGGCGTCGGCGTCGAACGACAGCAGGAGCGCGAGCTTGTCGGCATCCGCCGTCGTGCGCGCCCAGGTCGACAGGATGCGCTCGTGGGACCGGTCGAGGGCGACCACGAGGTCGTTGCTCTCGAAGTCGTCGAGCGTGAACTGCCGGGCGCGGTGGCGCGCGCCGTCGTAGCCGCGGCGCTGGAGCGCGTCGAGCGTGCGCGCGTCGGCCCGTTCACCGACGTGCCAGTCACCCGTTCCCGAGCTGGTCGAGACGACGCGGTCGCCGAGTCCGGCGCGCTCCGCGACGTCGCGGAAGACGATCTCGGCCATGGGGGAACGGCAGATGTTGCCGGTGCAGACGAACACGACGCGGAAAGGTGCGGCGCGGCGAGTCACCTCCCCATTGTGGAGCAGGTCGCTCCCGCGCCGAAAGTGCTCCGTGCCCGGACTCGCGTCGTCGCCGAGTCCTCCTCCCCCGCGGCGGCGTGCGCCGGAACGTCCACATTCCCCCGGACGTCGTCCGCGGCCGCCGCTGCTTCCGGGACGATCGGGGGGTGAACCGCGTCGACGACATCGACCGCGCCCTCGCCCAGGTGCGGGAGGCGAGCGCGCTGCTGGCGGAGGTCCGTGCCCGCGCTCCCGCGCTGATCGACGAGGTTCCGGGCGGCAACTCCGCCGTGGCGCCGCTGCGCGATGAGCTCGTCGCCTGGACCCGGCTGCTGGCGGCCGCGGCGGCGGAGACCGACGAGTGGGAGCGTTCGCTGCGGCGCGAGCGTTGCCGCGCCCTGGCGGAAGCGGCGGGATGACGGGGGACGTCGACATCCGATCCGGCGGGCTGGTGGTCGTCGACACGGACACGCTCCGACACCTCGCGGCCACGCTCGCCCTGTTCGCGGCACGCCTCGCGGAGGCGGGGGAGGTGCTCGGACGCGCGCACGCGTCGTCGCTCGCGGGCGGGCTCTGGGTGGCGTCGCCGCAGGGCGGGGCGCGCGCCGCCGAAGACGCCGCCGCCGCTCTGGCGCACAGCGTGCGCAGACTCGCGGAGGTCTACGAGCTCGCGGAGCAGGAGGCGCTCGCGCGCATCCGCGGCGCGGGCGGCGCGGACGGCGCGGACGGCCTGCGGCTCGCCGCCCGGCGGCTCGCCGTCGCCCCCGACGTCGCCGCCGAGGCCGCGCACCTCGCGGAGGCGTGGAGCGAGGGCCGCCACGCCGAGATCGAGGGTCAGATGCGCGCCGCCGCCGGGATGCTCGGCGTCTACGGCCCGCTCGGCCCGAGCCTCACGCTGCTCACGGGTGCCGTCCGCGCGGCCGGCCGGGGCACGATCCCCGCCGACGCGCCACCCCTGCGGCCGGTGGGGGCGACGGCATCCGTCGTGGAGCTGAGCCGGCACCGGGCCCCCGGCGCCGCGGCGGCTCCGCGCTCGCTCGTCGAGATCATCGACCGGATGCCGGGGGAGGACGGGCTCGACGGGGCGCGCGTCCGCGTCGAGGAGTACCGGTTCGCGTCCGGTGAGCGCGAGTTCTTCGTCTACATCGGCGGCACGCGGGCGGCCGTCGACCGCGACGAGCCGTGGGACATGGCATCCAACGTGCAGCTGTACTTCGGCGAGGAGTCGTCGTCGTACGAGGCGGTCGAACGGGCGCTCGCGGCGGCGGGAGCGGTCGCGGGCGATCGGCTGCACGTCGTCGGGCATTCGCAGGGCGCGATGATCGGAGCGCATCTGGCCCGTCAGGGCGGTTACGACGTGCGCACCCAGATCGGCATCGCGGGTCCCGTGCAGGCGGAGCTTCCGGCGGGGGTGCTGTCCCTGACGATCCGCCACACCGACGATCCGGTCGCGGCCCTGGCGGTGGGCGGTCCGCCCGGGGTGGCGGGCTCGCCGCAGAGCCTGGTCGTGGAGCGCACCGCCCACCCGGCTCCGGCGTGGACCGATGCGACGCTGGTCGTGCACGGCCTCGACGCGTATCGCGACACCGCCGGGCTCGTCGACGCCGCGCCCGATCCGCGTGTCGCCGCGGTGCGCGACCGCCTCGCGCCGCTCGCGGGCGCGGTGACGGTCACGTCGATCGTGTACGGGGCCCGCCGCACGTCGTCGGCGGACGACGCACGCGTGCGTCGACGCTCCGGCGGGCTCTGAGGCCGCCGGTCAGCGGCGCTTCTTCTCCTGGGGTCGCAGCAGGATGCCGAAGACCCAGTTGATGAGCGAGATCACGATCGCCGCGACGACGCCGAGCCAGAAGTCCCCGACGGTGAGCCCCCAGCCCCACGAGCTCGTGACCCACGCGGTGATCCAGAGCAGGAGGCCGTTGATGACGAACGAGATGAGTCCGAGCGTCAGGATGTACAGCGGGAAGGCGACGATCTTGATGACCGTCCCGATGATCGTGTTCACCAGGGCGAAGATGGCCGCGACGGCGAGCAGGGTCAGCACGAGCTGCAGCGTCTCGCCGGGGGCGAACGGGGTCACCCCCACCTCGAGGGCGGGCAGGAGCGTCACGACCCAGAGGGCGAAGGCGTTGACGACGACGCGGACGATGAAGCGCATGGTCCCTCCAGTGTTCCACGCGGCCGCGCCGCCGGGAAGGCGTCGTCCCGCACGCGTCGAGCGGCGCCCTCGTAGACTCGTCCCGTGACCGAGCTGCCCGTCCGCATCCGCCCCGAGATCGCCGCCCTCCCCGCCTACAAGCAGGGCAAGCAGGCCGGTGCGGAGGCGTTCAAGCTGTCCAGCAACGAGAACCCGTTCCCGCCGCTGCCGAGCGTCGTGGCGGCGGTGCAGACGGCGGTCGCCGTCAACCGCTACCCCGACGCGTCGTCGCCGCGCCTGCGCGCGCGCCTGGCGGAGCGCTTCGGGGTGGGCGACGACGCCGTGCACATCGCGGCCGGATCGGTGTCGATCCTCTTCCAGCTGGCACAGGCCACGAGCGGACCGGGCGACGAGATCCTCTTCTCGTGGCGCTCCTTCGAGGCCTACCCGAGCCTGGCCACGGTCGCCGGCGCCACCGCCGTCACGGTTCCGAACGACGTGGACGGCGGCCACGACCTCGAGGCGATGGCGGATGCCGTGACCGACCGCACCCGCATGGTCATCGTGTGCAGTCCGAACAACCCGACGGGTCCCGTCGTCACCGCCGCGGGTTTCGACGCCTTCCTCGCCCGGGTGCCGGCCGACGTCCTGGTCGTCCTCGACGAGGCCTACGCGGAGTTCGTCACCGATCCCGACGCCGTCTCCGGTCCCGCGGTGCTGGCCGCCGGGCACCCGAACGTCGTCGTGCTGCGCACCTTCTCGAAGGCGTACGGCCTCGCGGGCCTGCGCGTGGGCTACGCCGTGGGCGATCCGCGCATCCTCGCGGCCGCGCGCAGCACCGGCATCCCCCTGTCGGTCACGGCCGCCGCCGAGGAGGCGGCCCTGGCGAGCCTCGACGCCGAGGACGAGCTGCTCGAGCGCGTGCGCACCCTCGCCGGGCACCGCGACGACCTCGCCGCGCGGCTGCGCGAGACCGGCTGGGACGTCCCCGAGGCGCAGGGCAACTTCGTCTGGCTGCCCGCCGGGGAGCGCGCGCTCGAGGTCGCCGCGGCGTTCGAGGAGGCCGGGCTGATCGTCCGCCCGTTCGCGGGCGACGGTGTGCGCATCTCCATCGGCGAGCACGAGGCGCTCGACACGATCGTGCGCGTCGCCGCATCCGTCGCGCCGCGCTGAGGCCTCCTCGCCCGAGTTTCGGACGCCACGAGCGCCCGAAACCCGCCCCCACGCCGTTTCGGTCGCCAGAGGCGTCCGAAACTCCCCGTCGCGCGGTTTGCCCCGGCGCGTTGTGGCGCGGGCACGGCGGATCGCGGCTCCCGTTGTCGATCCCATGCAGTACGACGCATGCGGAGGGCGTTAGCGTGGGAACATGACCCCGCCTGACGACCCGGCCCTCGTGCGCGTCCTGGCGGCGGACGGGACGTTCGCCCCCACGCCCGAAGCCGAGCGCTACCTGCCGCTCATCGACGCGCTCTCCGATGCCGAGCTCGAGACGTTCTACCGCGACATGGTCGTCGTCCGCGCGTTCGACCGGCAGGCCACCAACCTGCAGCGGCAGGGCCAGCTCGCACTGTGGCCGCCGTCGCTCGGTCAGGAGGCCGCGCAGGTCGGGTCGGTGCGCGCCGCCCGCCCGCAGGACCACCTCTTCCCCTCGTACCGCGAGCACGTCGTCGCCACGACCCGCGGCGTCGACCCGATCGACATCATCCGCGTGATGCGCGGTCTCACCCACGGCGGGTGGGACCCCACCGACCCGAAGAACGGCAACGTGCGCATCTACACGCTGGTGCTCGGGTCGCAGACGCTGCACGCGACCGGCTTCGGCATGGGGCTCGTGTTCGACGGCCGCACCGGCACGGGTGACCCGAACCGCGACGAGGCCGTCGTCGTCTACTACGGCGACGGCGCGTCCAGCCAGGGCGACGTGCACGAGGCGATGGTGTTCGCCAACACGTACCGCACGCCCCAGGTCTTCTTCCTGCAGAACAACCATTGGGCCATCTCGGTGCCGGTCGCCACCCAGTCGCGCGCTCCGCTGTACCGCCGCGCCGAGGGCTACGGCATGCCGTCGATCCTCGTCGACGGCAACGACGTGCTCGCCAGCTACGCGGTGTCGCGGCTCGCGCTCGACGAGGCGCGCGCCGGCGACGGTCCCCGCGCGATCGAGGCGATGACCTACCGCATGGGCGCCCACACCACGAGCGACGACCCCACCAAGTACCGCACCTCCGACGAGGAGCAGTCGTGGGCCCGCCGCGACCCGATCGCGCGGATGCGCGCGTACCTCGAGGGCCGGGGGGCCGCGGCATCCTTCTTCGACGAGGTGGATGCCGCCGCGCAGGCCTACGCCGACGACGTGCGGGTGCGCACCAACGCCCTGGGCACGATCGAGCCGGACTCGATGTTCGCCCACGTCTACAGTGAGGACCACCCCCTGATGGTGGAGCAGCGGCGCTGGCTCGCCGCCTACGAGGCATCGCTGGAGGGAGGCGTCTGATGGTCGAGTCCATGCCCCTGGCCAAGGCCCTCAGTGCGGGCCTGCGCGCCGCGATGGCCGCCGACGACCACGTCCTGCTGATGGGCGAGGACATCGGTCGTCTCGGCGGCGTGTTCCGCGTCACCGAGGGCCTGCAGGCCGAGTTCGGCGACCGGCGGGTGCTCGACACGCCGCTGGCGGAGTCGGGCATCGTCGGCACGGCGATCGGTCTCGCGATGGCGGGTTTCCGGCCGATCGTGGAGATCCAGTTCGACGGCTTCGTCTTCCCCGCGTTCGACCAGATCACGACGCAGCTCGCGAAGCTGACGAACCGGCACGAGGGCGCGCTGCAGATGCCCGTCGTCATCCGCATCCCCTACGGCGGCCACATCGGCGCGGTCGAGCACCACCAGGAGAGTCCGGAGGCGTACTTCACGCACACGGCGGGCCTGCGGGTCGTGTCGCCGTCGACGGCGAACGACGCGTACTGGATGATCCAGGATGCCGTGCGCTCCCCCGACCCGGTGATCTTCCTCGAGCCCAAGGCGAAGTACTGGATGAAGGGCGACGTCGACGTCGACGAGCGGCCGCTGCCGTTGCACGCCTCGCGCCTCGTGCGCCGGGGCACCGACGTCACGCTCGTCGGCCACGGCGCGATGGTGACGACGCTCCTGCAGGCCGCGGCGCTGGCCGAGAGCGAGGGCACGTCGTGCGAGGTGATCGACCTGCGCTCGCTGTCGCCGATCGACTACGGCCCCATCCTCGACTCGGTGCGCCGCACGGGCCGCATGGTCTACGCGCAGGAGGCGCCGGGCTTCACCTCGGTCGGCTCTGAGGTCGCGGCGACCGTCATGGAGCGCGCGTTCTTCGCGCTCGAAGCGCCCGTGCTGCGCGTGTCGGGCTTCGACGTGCCGTTCCCGCCCGCCAAGCTCGAGGGCACGTACCTCCCGGATGCCGACCGCATCCTCGAGGCCGTGGACCGCGCCCTCGCCTACTGAACGTCCGCCGCGAAGGAGAACCACGACATGAGCGAGCAGATCTTCCACCTGCCGGACGTCGGTGAAGGACTCACCGAGGCCGAGATCGTGCAGTGGCGCGTCGCGCCCGGTGACGCCGTCGAGGTCAACGACGTGCTGGTCGAGATCGAGACCGCGAAGTCGCTCGTCGAGCTGCCCTCGCCGTTCTCCGGCACCGTGGGCGAGCTGCTCGCGCCCGAGGGGCAGACCGTCACGGTCGGCGCGGCGATCATCACCATCGCCGGCGGCGCGGGGGATGCCGCGGCATCCGCTCCCGCCCCGGCCGAGCAGGCCGCGGCATCCGACGACGACGGCGGTGCGGTGCTCGTCGGCTACGGCACGGGTGCCGGGGCCACCTCCCGCCGCAAGCGCCCCGCCGAGCGGGGCGAGACGGTGCGGGCGTCGGTCGGCGTGGTCGCCAAGCCGCCGGTGCGAAAGCTCGCGCGCGACCTCGGGGTCACGCTGTCGGAGGTCACCCCGACCGGTCCCGCCGGAGAGGTCACCCGCGACGACGTCGTGCGCCACGCGGAGCAGGCGAGCGTCTTCCGCAACATCGCGACGCCGGTCGCTCCCGCCGAGCGCGAGCAGACGATCCCGGTCTCCGCGCCGGCGCCCGCCGCTCCGCCCGTGGGCGAGCGCGAGGAGGCGATCCCGGTCAAGGGCGTGCGCAAGGCCACGGCATCCGGCATGGTGCGCTCCGCCTACACGGCGCCCCACGTCTCGGTGTGGACCGATGTCGACGCGACCCGCACGATGGAGCTCGTCAAGCGGCTGAAGGCCTCGCCCGACTTCGCCGACATCAAGGTGTCGCCCCTGCTGATCATGGCGCGCGCCGTGATCTGGGCGGTCCGGCGCACGCCCCTGATCGGCGCCGCGTGGATCGACAAGGAGGACGGCTCCGCCGAGATCCGCGTGCGCAACTACGTCAACCTCGGCATCGCCGCGGCGACGCCCCGCGGCCTGCTCGTGCCCAACATCAAGGACGCGCAGGACCTCAACCTCCGCGAGCTCGCGAAGGCGCTCGAGAAGCTGACGCTGACCGCCCGTGAGGGCAAGACGACGCCGGCCGACCAGCAGGGCGGCACGATCACGATCACGAACATCGGTGTGTTCGGGATGGATGCCGGGACCCCGATCATCAACCCGGGGGAGTCCGGCATCGTCGCGATGGGCACGATCCGCCAGAAGCCGTGGGTCGTCGACGGCGAGGTGCGTCCGCGGTTCGTGACGACGGTCTCGGGCTCGTTCGATCACCGCGTCATCGACGGTGACGGCATGAGCCGGTTCATCGCCGATGTCGCGTCGATCCTCGAGGAGCCCGCGCTGCTGCTCGACTGATCGAGCGGGCCGGCTGCGCCACAATGAAGGCATGCTGAGCGTCTTCGTCGCCGCGCTCGCGGCGCTCGTCCCGATCACGAATCCGATCGGCGCGGTCGCCGCCTACGCGGGTCTGGCGGCGCATCTCGACCAGGCGGACCGCCGCCGGCAGTCGTGGCTCACGGGCGTCTACGTCGCGGTGATCCTGACCGTCTTCGCGCTTCTCGGCACGCTGATCCTCGAGTTCTTCGGCATCTCGCTCGGGGCGCTGCAGATCGCGGGCGGCCTGGTCGTGATGCACGCCGGGTTCGGCATGGTCGTGCCGCGCGCTCTGGGGGCGGGGCCTCGGATGCCGAGAAGGAGCACGCCGCGACGAAGACGGACATCAGCTTCTCGCCCATGGCGCTGCCGCTCATCGCCGGCCCGGGCGCGATCGGCGTCGTCGTCGGTCTCGCGGCGCGCAATCCCGGCATCCTGGACCGTGTCGCGATCGTCGCGGCCGTGCTCGTCATCGCCGCCGCGATCGCGGTGCTGCTGCGCTACGGGACGCCCCTCACCGAGAAGCTCGGTGCGACGGGCGTCGGCGCCATCACGCGCGTGATGGGCTTCCTCATCCTCGCGATCGGCGTGGAGATCCTCGTGCACGGTCTCGCGGCGGCGCTTCCGGGCCTCGCGTGAGCGGACCGTATCGATGTCG
>NZ_BCWI01000017.1 GCF_001592125.1 Microbacterium hominis NBRC 15708 | reverse complement strand
AGAGAGCGAGCGAGAGATCGCGGAATCCCGCGACCGCCCGAGGCCACCGTCAGGCCCCGTCGAGCGCGTCCGCCTCCACCCCGAGCAGGCCCGCGGCCGCGCGCAGCACGGGCGCGACCGGCTCGATCCCCGGCCCCCAGCCGACCAGCGCGTGGGCGCTGAGACCGTCGATCATCGCCAGCAGGTGCCAGGCGAGGGGCTCCGGATCGGCCGCAGGGATCGCCCCGGCATCCATCCCCCGCACGATCTCGTCGGCGAGCGCGCCGCGCCAGGCGTCCATCGCCGCCCGCACCCTCTCGGCGAGCGGCGCGTTGCGCGTCCCCAGCGCCCACGCCTGCACCCAGACGAGGGTGACGTCGCGCCGGGCGGGATCCAGCGTGGTCCGCAGCAGCGCGCCGATCCGCACCGGCGCGGGCGCGTCGGGGAGGAGCGCGCGCACCTCGTCGAGCTCGCCGGCCACGATGTCGAAGAAGGTGTCGGCGACGAGGTCGTCCATGCTCGGGATGTAGTGGGCGACGAGTCCCGACGCCACCCCCACGCGCGTGGCGACGGCGCGCAGCGTCACCGCGTCCAGACCGTCGGCGAGCGCCAGGTCGTGCGCGGCCCCGGCGATCTGCTCACGCCGCTGCTCGGCGCTCAATCGCGCGCGTGCGGTGGTTGACGTCTGCGGCATCCGCTCGCTACCCTCCGATGAGTTGATCATGTGATCAATAAGCTACTCCAGGACCGGACGAGAGTCGAGGATGCCGATGAGCTGGCGGATGCCGAGCGAGACCGCGCCGCACGCGCGCACGTGGATGGCCTTCCCCGTCGAGGGGCCGACCCTCGGCGAGCGCGATGCCGACCGCGACGAGGGCTACGCCGCCTGGACGGAGGTCGCCGCGGCGATCGCCCGCTTCGAGCCGGTGACGATGGTCGTCGACCCCTCCGAGCTCGCGCGCGCCCGGCGGATGCTGCCCGGCGACGTCTCGATCCTGGAGGCGCCCGTCGACGAGTTCTGGATGCGCGACCACGGCCCGACGTTCGTCGTCGACGACGAACGTCCCGGCGTCCTGGGGGCCGTCGACTGGATCTTCAACGGGTGGGGAGCCCACGACTGGGCGCGGTGGGAGCGCTCGGCGGAGCACGCCCGCCTCATCGCGGCCGAGGTCGGCGCCGAGCTCGTGTCCTCCACGCTGGTCACCGAGGGCGGCGGCTTCCACGTCGACGGCGAGGGCACGGTGCTGCTGACCGAGACGGTGCAGCTCGACCCGCGCCGCAACCCCTACGCCGACCGGGCCCGCGTCGAAGCGGAGTTCGCCCGCACGCTGGGCACGACGAAAGCCATCTGGCTACCGCGGGGGCTCACGCGCGACTACGACGACTTCGGCACCAACGGCCACGTCGACATCGTCGCGACCTTCCCCTCCCCCGGCCGCGTGCTGCTGCACACCCAGCGCGACCCCGCGCACCCCGACCATGCCGTCAGCGGGGCCCTGCACGAGCTGCTCGCCGCGCAGACCGACGCGGCCGGACGCCGCCTCGAGGTCATCGAGCTTCCCGCGCCGGCGACGCTGCGCGACGGCCACGGCGACGACGAGGGCTTCGTCGACTGGAGCTACGTCAACCACCTCGTCGTGGACGGCGGCGTCATCGCCTGCGGCTTCGGCGAGGAGAAGGCGGATGCCGAGGCCCGCGCGATCCTCGCCGACGCCTACCCGGGACGCGAGGTGGTCACGGTCGACGCCCGCCCGATCTTCGCCCGCGGCGGCGGCATCCACTGCATCACGCAGCAGCAGCCCGCACTCGGCGGGCAGGAGACGCCGCGATGATCGACGTCGTCGAGGCCACCATCGCCGACCTCCGCGCCGCGCTCGAGGACGGGCGCGCGACGGCCGTCGAACTCGTCGAGGCCTTCCTCGCGCGCATCGACGCCTACGACGGCCCCGACACGACGACCGCCCTCAACGCCGTCGTCGTCCGCAACCCCGACGCGCTCGCGGAGGCCGCGGCCTCCGACGCGCGCCGCGCCCGCGGCGCTGCGCTCTCGCCGCTGGACGGCATCCCGTACACCGCGAAGGACAGCTACCTCGTGCGCGGCCTGACGGCAGCCGCGGGCTCCCCCGCCTTCGCCGAGCTGGTCGCCCAGCGCGACGCGTTCACGATCGAGCGCCTGCGCGCCGCCGGTGCGATCTGCCTCGGACTGACGAACATGCCGCCGATGGCCAACGGCGGCATGCAGCGCGGCGTCTACGGGCGCGCCGAGAGCCCCTACTCCCGCGACTGGCTGACGGCGCCGTTCGGCTCGGGCTCGTCCAACGGCTCGGGAACGGCGACCGCGGCGTCTTTCGCGGCCTTCGGCCTGGGCGAGGAGACGTGGTCGAGCGGCCGCGGGCCCGCCAGCAACAACGCCCTGTGCGCCTACACGCCCTCGCGCGGCGTCATCTCGACGCGCGGCAACTGGCCGTTGGTGCCCACGATGGACGTCGTCGTGCCTCACACCCGCACGATGGCCGACCTCCTGGAGGTGCTCGACGTGGTCGTCGCCGACGACCCCGACACCCGCGGCGACTTCTGGCGCACACAGCCGTGGATCCCCCTCCCCGCCCCCTCGGCCCTGCGACCGGCGGATTACCGGACGCTCGCCTCCGGCGCCGCGGTGGCCGGACTGCGCCTCGGCATCCCCCGGATGTACGTCAACGCCGATCCGGATGCCGGGACCTCCGCCGCACCCGGCATCGGCGGCCCGACGGGGCAGCGGATCCGGACGCGTGCCTCCGTGATCTCGCTGTGGGAGCAGACGCGCGCCGCACTGGAGGCCGCGGGCGCCGAGGTCGTGGAGGTCGACTTCCCCGTGGTCAGCAACTACGAGGGCGACCGCCCGGGCGCGCCCACGATCGCGACCCGCGGGCTCGTCTCGCCCGCCTACCTGCGCCGCGAGATCGTCGACCTGTCGGCGTGGGCGTGGGAGGACTTCCTCGCCGCGAACGGCGACCCCGCCCTGTCCTCGCTCGCCGCCGTCGACGGCGCCCGCATCTTCCCGCACCCGGCCGGCGCCCTTCCCGACCGCTACACCGGCTTCGACGACGACATCGCGACCTACCCCGACTGGGTGCGCGCCCACCCCGGCACCTCCTGGCGCGACATGCCCGAGCTGGAGGAGGGCCTCCGCGGCCTCGAGCGCACCCGCCGGCTCGACCTGGAGGCTTGGATGGACGATCGCGGCCTCGACGCCGTCGTCTTCCCCGCCGTCGCCGACGTCGGCCCCGCCGACATGGACGTGAACCCCGCCTCCGCCGACCTCGGCTGGCGAAACGGCGTGTGGGTCGCGAACGGCAATCTCGCCATCCGCCATCTCGGCATCCCGACGGTGACGGTGCCGATGGGACTCCTGGCCGACATCGGGATGCCGGTCGGGCTGACGATCGCGGGACGATCCGGCGACGACGTCGCACTCCTGCGCCTCGGCTGCGCGATCGAGACACTCACCCCCGAACGACCGGTGCCGCCGCGCACCCCCGCCCTGAAGGACCGCACATGACCGATGCCGCCCGCATGCACGACGTCACCGCCGAGACCCGCCGCATCGTCGATCTCGTGCTCGACTACTCCCGCGAACGCCTGCTCGCCCAGGACACCCCGCTCGACAAGCCGCTCTCCGCGGCGGAGCTGAGCCGGCTCGCCGGTCGGACGATCTCCGAGGACGGCGTCGGCGCGGAGCGCGCGCTCGGTGTGTTCACACACGTGCTCGCCCCGGCCTGCATCACCACCGACGACCCCCGCTACCTCTCCTTCATCCCCACGGCCCCCACGAAGGCCGCGGCGGCATTCGACCTCGTCGTGTCGGCGAGCGCGCTCTACGGCGGCTCGTGGCTGGAGGGCGCGGGCGCGGTGCACGCCGAGAACGAGGTGCTGCGCTGGCTGGCCGACGAGTTCGGCCTGCCGGCATCCGCGGGCGGCGTCTTCGTGCAGGGCGGCACGCTCGGAAACCTCTCCGCCCTCGTCGCGGCGCGGGAAGCCGCGCGCGCACGGCACGCCGAGGCGGCAGCGCCCGCCCCCGCGCGCTGGGCCGTGGTCTGCAGCTCGCAGGCGCACTCCTCGATCGCCTCGGCCGCCCGCGTCATGGACGTCGACGTGATCACCGTGCCGACGGATGCCGACGGCGTGCTGCGCGGCGACGCGGTGGCCGCGACGCTGGCCGACGTACACGAGCGGGTGTTCGCCGTCGTCGCCACGGCGGGCTCGACCAACTTCGGCATCGTCGACGACATCGCCGGGGTCGCCGCCGCGGCCCACGCGCACGACGTCTGGCTGCACGTCGACGGCGCCTACGGCCTGGCCGGCATGCTCTCGCCGCTGGCCCGGCACCTGTACGCGGGGGTCGAGCACGCCGACTCGGTCATCGTCGACCCGCACAAGTGGCTGTTCGCCCCCTTCGACGCGTGCGCCCTCATCTACCGCGACCCCGAGCAGGGCCGGCGCGCGCACACTCAGCACGCCGAGTACCTCGACACGCTGACCGACCGCTCCGACTACAGCCCGTCCGACTACGCCGCGCACCTCACGCGCCGCGCGCGGGGGCTCCCCCTGTGGTTCTCGCTCGCCACGCACGGCGCCGCCGCCTACCGCGAGGCGGTGAGCGCGTCGATCGTGCTGGCGCGCCGCATCGCCGACGAGATCGCGGCGCGCCCCGGCTTCTCGCTCGTGCGCCAGCCTCAGCTCGGCGTCGTCGTCTTCGAGCGCGACGGCTGGACCCGGACCGAATACGAGGCCTGGTCGCAGCGCCTGCTCGACGTGCAGCACGCCTTCGTCACGCCGTCGAGCCACGAAGGCCGGGCGAACGCGCGGTTCGCGATCCTCAACCCGCGCACCACGTTCGAGGACCTCATCGGCATCCTGGACACCATGGAGACCCCCGAGAGCTTCTGAATCAGTCTTGATTATTCACTGCCGCGATTGATATCGTCGCGGATCATGCCTCAGACGACGGAAATCGCAGCTTCGCGTCGACAGACCCTGGATGCCGCATCCAAGCTGATCATCGAGCAGCTGCAGGAGGACGGCCGACGTCCCTACGCGGAGATCGCCAAGGCCGTCGGCCTCAGCGAGGCCGCCACGCGCCAGCGCGTGCAGAAGCTCGTCGACCAGGGCGTGATGCAGATCGTCGCCGTCACCGACCCGCTGCAGCTCGGCTTCGCCCGCCAGGCGATGATCGGCATCCGCGTCGCCGGAGACACGCGCGGCATCGCCGCACAGCTGTCGACCCTGCAGGGGGTCAGCTACGTCGTGTCGACGGCGGGTTCGTTCGATCTGCTCGTGGAGGTCGTCTGCGAGAACGACGACGACCTCATGGACCTGCTCAATGAGCAGATCCGCGCCCTTCCCGAGGTGGTCTCGACCGAGACCTTCGTCTACCTCAAACTCCACCGTCAGCTCTACAACTGGGGGACACGATGACCATCGACGACGCCGACCTGCAGGCCAAGGCCCGCGACCACCTCTGGATGCACTTCGCACGCCAGTCGGTGATGACGGAGGGCCCCGGGGTCCCCATCATCGTCAAGGGCGAGGGCCACCACATCTGGGACTCCCGCGGCAAGCGCTACATCGACGGGCTCGCCGGCCTGTTCGTCGTGAACGCCGGCCACGGCCGTCGCCGCATCGCCCAGGCGGCCGCGAAGCAGGCGGAGGAGCTCGCCTTCTTCCCGCTGTGGTCCTACGCGCACCCGTCCGGCATCGAGGCCGCCGACCGCATCGCGCACCTCGCGCCCGGCGACCTCAACCACGTCTTCTTCTCCACGGGCGGCGGCGAAGCGGTCGAGACCGCGTTCAAGCTCGCCAAGCACTACTGGAAGCTGCAGGGCAAGCCCACCAAGCACAAGGTCATCTCCCGCGCCATCGCCTACCACGGCACGACGCAGGGCGCCCTCGCGATCACGGGCCTGCCGGTCATGAAGCACATGTTCGAGCCCGTCACCCCCGGCGGCTTCCGGGTGCCCAACACGAACTACTACCGCGCGGCGGAGTCGGGGTTCGGCGGCGGAACCCCCGAGGAGTTCGGCGTGTGGGCGGCCGACCGCATCGAGCAGATGATCCAGTTCGAGGGCCCCGAGACGGTCGCCGCCGTCTTCCTCGAGCCCGTGCAGAACGCGGGCGGCTGCTTCCCCGCTCCCGCCGGCTACTTCCAGCGGGTGCGCGAGATCTGCGACCGCTACGACGTGCTGCTCGTCTCCGACGAGGTCATCTGCGCCTTCGGCCGCCTGGGCCACTACTTCGGCGCGCAGGCCTACGACTACCAGCCCGACATGATCACGTTCGCGAAGGCCGTCACGAGCGGGTACGCGCCGCTCGGCGGCACGATCGTGAACGACCGCGTCTACGAGCCGTTCGCGCACGGCGACCTGTCGTTCCCCCACGGCTACACCTTCGGCGGACACCCCGTGTCGGCCGCGGTGGCGCTGGAGAACCTCGACGTGTTCGAGGAGGAGAAGCTGCTGGAGAACGTCCGCGAGAACTCGCCGGTCTTCCGCGCCACGCTGGAGAAGCTCCTGGACCTGCCGATCGTCGGCGACGTGCGCGGCGACGGCTACTTCTTCGGCATCGAGCTGGTCAAGGACAAGGCCACCAAGGAGACCTTCGACGACGCCGAGTCCGAGCGCCTGCTGCGCGGCTTCCTCTCCAAGGCCCTGTTCGACGCGGGCCTGTACTGCCGCGCCGACGACCGGGGCGACCCCGTCATCCAGCTCGCCCCGCCGCTGACGATCGGACCCGCCGAGTTCGACGAGATCGAGCAGATCCTGCGCAGCGTGCTGACGGAGGCCTGGACCCGCCTCTGACGGGCATCCCGCGCCCGCCGGGCGGGAGTGGTGTCACCCCAGGATGCGGGTGTCCACCACCTCGCCGCCGCGGATCGACAGGCCGGCGCGCAGCGACGCGTCGGCCTCGAGGGCGGCGTCGGTGCCCAGGTCGGCGAGCGCGAGCGTGTAGCGCAGCGTCGCGTTGGTCAGGGCGAGGGTCGAGGTGAGCGGCACCGCGCCGGGCATGTTCGCGACGGCGTAGTAGATCGCGTCGTGCACGCGGTAGGTCGGGTCGGTGTGGGTCGTGGCGTGGGTGCCCTCGAAGCAGCCGCCCTGGTCGACCGCGATGTCCACCAGCACCGAGCCCGGCCGCATCCGCTCGACCATGTCGAGGGTGACGAGCTTGGGCGCCGCGGCGCCCGGGACGAGCACGGACCCGATGACCAGATCGGCGTCGGCGACGAGGTCGACGATCGTCGAACGGGTGGACACGCGCGTGTCGACCCGACCGTCGAAGCGCTCGTCCAGGCGCCGCAGCTGCGGGATCGACAGGTCGACGATCGTCACGTGCGCGCCGAGGCCGACCGCCATCTGCGCGGCGTGGGTTCCGGCGACACCGCCGCCGATCACGACGACACGGCCGCGCGGCGTGCCCGGCACTCCTCCCAGCAGGATGCCGCGGCCCCCCGCCGGACCGAGCAGCTGCTGCGCGCCCACCTGCACCGACAGGCGCCCGGCGATCTCGCTCATGGGCGCGAGCAGGGGCAGCGAGCGGTCGGGCAGCTGCACCGTCTCGTAGGCGATCGCGGTGGTCCCGGCATCCAGGAGGGCCTGCGTCAACGCCGGGGCGGCCGCCAGGTGCAGGTAGGTGAACAGCGTCAGGTCCTCGCGGAGGAAGCCGTACTCGGGGGCGATGGGCTCCTTGACCTTGACGAGCAGGTCGGCCGCGCCCCACACTTCGGCGGCGTCGGCGACGATCTCGGCGCCGGCGGCGCGGTACGCCTCATCGCCGAAGCCCGACCCGACGCCGGCGCCGCTCTGGATGAGCACGCGGTGGCCGTGCGCGGCCAGCTCGTCGACGCCGGTGGGCGTCATGCCGACGCGGCGCTCGCTGTCTTTGATCTCTGCGGGAACACCGATGATCATGGCGGGACTCCTTCGTGCTGGTCCACGGGCGGGTGAGGTGGAGCGGTGCAGCGCGATCACGATGTCAGTCCCGCGGAACCTCGACAAGATCCACCGAAGATTCGTTGACATCGGCACGTTCCACCGAAATAGGATCGGCGCATGGTCGCATCAGGCTCGAATGATTCGATGGATGCCGCTGACCTCCGACTCATCGACGAGTTGCGGGCCGACGCGCGGCAGCCGCTCAGCCGTCTCGCGACGACCCTGGGGCTGGCGGCGTCCACCGTCCACGCGCGGATCGCGCGACTCGTCTCACGCGGCGCGATCCGCCGCTTCACGATCGACGTCGACCCCGCGGCGCTCGGCTACCGCACGGAGGCGCTCGTCTCCGTGCGCATCCGTCCGGGGGCGCGGGCGCAGCTGACGCGCTTCGCGGAGGAGCTGCGCACCCACCCCGACGTCGCCCAGTACTTCTACGTCGCCGGCGCGGAGGACTTCGTGATCCACTTCCGCGGACGCGACAGCGCGGACCTGCGCGCCTTCGTCACCGACCACCTCTCGACCCATTCCATCGTCGCGGCGACCAACACGAGCCTCATCTTCGAGCGCACCGACGGCCTGCGCGGCGTCTGAGCCCGCACCGTTCGTCCGCGCGGACGCGATCCCCGGTCGAATCGTCCGGACATGGCGCCGACGCGTCATCCGAGGTGACGGCGACGCTACACAAACGAAACAGGCCGACCCTAGTATTCGAGCACCCGAAAGACCTCATCATCAGGAGGAATCACGAACGAGTCACTGGCCGCCACGTCGGCATCCTCGCGCTCCGCCACCCTCGCACGCTCGCTGGGGGTCTGGTCCATCGTCGGTCTCGGCCTCGGCTACATGACGCCGACGGTCGTGTTCGACACCTTCGGCAACGTGGCCGTCGAGACCAACAACGTCGTCCCCGCCGCCTACGCCCTCGCCCTCATCGTCATGGGCTTCACGGCGATCAGCTACGGCAAGATGGTCGGGGTCATCCCGAGCGCCGGCTCCGCCTACACGTACGTGCGCGAGTCGATGCATCCGAGCCTCGGCTTCCTCGTCGGCTGGACCTCGCTCATCGACTACCTGCTGCTGCCGATGGTGAACGCGCTGATCCTCCGCAGCTACATGGAGGCGCTGTTCCCCGACATCCCCGGCTGGGTGTGGGTGGTCGCCTTCACGGCGGGCGTCACCGGGATCATCTACCTGACGATGCGCGGCACGTCGAACGTCAACATGATCCTGCTGATCTTCTCGATCGTGGTCATGGCGGTGTTCGTCGTGATGGTCATCGTCCAGCTCGTGCAGGGCGCCGGCGCCGGCACGGTCGCCTCGGTGCAGCCCTTCTTCCACCCGGAGGTGGAGTTCGGCGCGGTCCTGGCCGGCGCGACGATCGTGTGCTTCTCGTTCATCGGCTTCGACGCGGTGACGATGTACGCCGAGGAGGCGAAGAACCCCAAGACGATGCCGCGCGCCATCCTGCTCACGGTGCTCGTCGGCGGGGCGATCTTCCTCATCGCGGCCTACTTCACGCAGCTGCGCTTCCCGTCCCACGAGGCGTTCCCGCCCGAAGCGATCGCCGACTCGACGCTGCCGGAGATCGGCTCGCAGGTCGGCGGCATCGTGCTGCAGTCGGTGCTGACGGCGGCGGGCTTCGCGGCCACGCTCGCGTCGTGGCTCGCCTCGCACGCCTCCGTCGCGCGGATGCTGCTCGTGATGGGCCGCAACGGCGTGCTGCCCAAGAAGTTCTTCGGCTACATCAGCCCGCGCACCCACACGCCGGCCTTCACGGTCGTCCTGGTCGGCATCGTGAGCCTCGCGGCCATCGCGTTCACCCTCGACCAGATCGTCGACTACATCAACTACGGCGCCCTCATCGCGTTCACCTTCGTGAACATCTCGGTGATCGCCTGGTTCGCGATCCGCCAGGGACGACGCCACACACCGCGCGACGTCGTCAACTACATCGTGATGCCCGCCATCGGCATGGCGCTGACCGGGCTGCTGTGGGTGAACCTCGACGACCACGCGCTCATCGTCGGCCTCATATGGACGGGCCTCGGTCTGCTGTACCTCGTCTTCCTGACGCGGGGCTTCCGCCGGCCGGTCGTCTCGTTCGACGAGAACCAGCCCGTCACCGGCTTCAACAAGATCGTCGAACCGGGGCCGCGCTCGCAGATCTGAGCGCCGTCCCCGACGCACCGGGGGAGAGGGCGGGTGTCGCATCTACCGCGGCACCCGCCCTCGGCGTAGCATCCGGCGCATGACCGCCGTCATCCGCACGGACGCCCTCACGAAGCACTACGGCCGCGTGCACGCCCTCGACGGGCTCGACCTCACGGTCGACGAGGGCCAGGTGCACGGCTTCCTCGGCCCCAACGGCGCCGGCAAGTCCACCACCATCCGCATCCTGCTCGGGCTGGCGCGGCCGACGTCCGGCTCGGCGACCGTGCTCGGCGGCGATCCGTGGGCGGAGGCCTCCCGCCTGCACCGCCGCATCGCCTCCGTCCCCGGCGACGTGAGCCTGTGGCCGAACCTGTCCGGAGGCGAGGCGATCGACCTGCTCTGCCGCCTGCGCACGGGCGGCGGCGGGGCGGATGCCGCGGTGCGACGCCGGCTCTGCGCGGACTTCGATCTCGACACCCGCACGAAGGGCCGCGCGTACTCGAAGGGCAACCGTCAGAAGGTGGCGCTCGTCGCGGCCTTCGCCGTCCCCGCCGACCTGTACGTCTTCGACGAGCCCACGAGCGGCCTCGACCCCCTCATGGAGGTCGTCTTCCGTCAGGAGGTCGCCCGGGTGCGGGATGCCGGGGCCACCGTGCTGCTGTCCAGCCACATCCTGTCGGAGGTCGAACTGCTGTGCGACCGCGTGTCGATCGTGCGCGGCGGTCGCATCGTGGATGCCGGGACGCTCGCCGAGATGCGCCACCTCACCCGGACGGAGGTGTCGTTCGTCGCGACGGATCGCGCGACGCTCGCGGCGGCGCGCACGGTGCCCGGCGCCGAGGACGTCACGCAGGCCGCGGGGCGGATCTCGCTGACCCTCGCGAGCGACGCCGTCGCGGCGGCGCTGCCGCGCCTGGGCGCGCTGGGCGCCGAAGGGCTGCGGGTGGCTCCCCCGTCGCTCGAGGAGCTGTTCCTCCGCCACTACAGCGCACAGCCGGCCGGGGGATCGCGGTGACGACGCCGGCTCCGCTCCTGCGCCAACGCCTGCGCCGCGATGCCGTGCAGCTGAGCGTGTGGATCGGGGGCACCGCCGCCCTCGCCGCGGCCGGCTACCCCGGCGTGCGCGGCTCGTACGGCGACGAGCAGGAGCGCGTGGCGCTGTTGGCGACGGTGATGGCCAATCCGGTGATCCTGCTCTTCCGCGGGCTGCCGTCGGGGGCGGGCGAAGCGCAGATGGTCGCGTTCCTCCTGCTGCCGTGGCTGCTGCTGCTGGGAGCGCTGATGAGCTCGTTCCTCGCGGTGCGGCACTCCCGCGGCGACGAGGAGGAGGGTCGTCTGGAGCTGGTGGCGGCGACGCCGGCGGGCCGGTCCGTCCCGCTGGCGGCGACGGTGGTGCACGGGGCGGTCGCCGCGGCGGTGCTGGGCATCGTGGTGAGCGCCGTGTTCGTCGCCAGCGGCGCTCCCGCGCTCGGATCGGCGCTGGTCGGGGCGGCCTGCCTCGTCGTGGCGCTCGTCTTCCTGGGCGTGGGGCTGGCGGCGGCGGAGCTGCTGCCCACCGCGCGCGGCGCGAACAGCCTGTCGGTCTGGGTGCTGCTCGGATGCTTCGTCGTCGCGGGCGTCGGCAACGCGCTCGGCACCCCGAGCGACGACCTCACCCGCATGACGAGCTCGGGCCTCGCCTGGGCGTCGCCGTTCGGCTGGGCCGAGAACGTGCGCCCCTTCGACGCCGACGATCCCCGGCCCCTGATCCTCGGCGCGGTGGTCGCGGCGGTCCTGATCGGCGCGGCGGCGGCGCTGCACGCCCATCGCGACCTCGGGGCCGCCTTCCTCCCCGAGCGGCGCGGTCGCGCGCACGCGCGCCCCGCCCTCGCCTCCCATCTGGCGCTCGTCGCCCGCCAGAGCCTGCCCTCCGTCATCGGCTGGACGGCGGCGGGGGTGCTCGTCGGCGTCCTCTCGACCTCGCTGGGCTCCGTGGCCGACCGGATCGGCGACGACAACCCGGCGGTCACCGCCGTCCTGCAGGCCCTCGGGGGCGCCGGCGCGGATCTCGCGCGGGGCCTCGTCGTGGTCTTCTTCGTGATGCTGGGCGTCTTCGCGGCGTGCGCGGCGACGCAGACCGTCGTCCGCGCCCGCCAGGACGAGACCCGCGGCACCGCCGAGCTGCTGCTGTCATCGGGGGTCGCGCGCCGGCGGTGGCTGGGCGATCACGTCGTCGTCGCGCTGGTCGCGGCGACGCTCACCCTCGTCGGCGGCGTCCTGGGGGCCGCCGCCGGCGCCCAGGCGGCGAGCGACGGCGCGGGGCTGGTACGGGATGCGGCGATCGCGGGGGCGGGTCAGCTGGTGCCCGCCTGGCTGTTCGCGGGGCTGGCCGCCGTGCTCGTCGTGGTGCTGCCGCGACTCGCGATCCCGACCGCGTGGGCCCTCGTCGCGATCGGCGCCGTCGTGGCGCTCTTCGGCCCGCTCTTCGGGATGAGCGCGGCGCTCGTGGACGTCGCGCCGTTCGCGTCCGCGCCGGTGCCGACCTCCGACGGCGTCGATCTCCGCGGCATCCTGCCCCTCGCTCTCGCCACCGCCCTCGCCGTGGCCGCCGCCCTGCTGGCGATGCGGCGCCGCGAGCTGCGCGCCTGAGGGCCGCACCCGATCGCGACTTCCTGACAGAGCCGCAAGAACAGAAGTTCTTTACGCGCCCAGCGCGCAGAGGGAAGGGTCATCTTTCGTAGCCTCGGAACAACCGGTCGATCGGCCGGTCTCCCCCCGAGGCGACGAGGAGCACCCGCGTGACACCCACGACGCCCCGCGCCGCCTACTTCGTCTCCGACTCCACCGGCATCACCGCCGAGACGCTCGGCCGCGCGCTGCTCGTGAACTTCCCCGGGGTCACGTTCCGCCGCCACACCGTGCCGTTCGTCGACTCCGCCGAGGGCGCCGCCGCCGTCGCCCGCGAGATCGACCGCGCCGCCGCGGCGGGTGAGGAGCCGATCGTGTTCCACACCGTGCGCTCCCCCGCGGTGGCCCGCGTGCTGGGCGGAGCACGGGCGACCCACATCGACCTGCTGAGCGGCCACCTCACCGAGCTCGAAGCGGCGCTCGGCACCACGGCGTCGGAGCAGCTCGGCTCGTTCCACACCGTCGGCGACACGGAGCAGTACTTCGCCCGCATGCGCGCCGTCGAGTACGCGATCGAGCACGACGACGGCCAGAGCATGCGCGCCCTCGACCAGGCGGACGTGCTGATCGTCGCACCGTCGCGCTGCGGCAAGACGCCGACGACCATGTATCTGGCGCTGCAGTACGGGCTGCTCGTCGCGAACTACCCGCTGACCGACGACGACTTCCCCACCGAGGGGCTGCCACGAGCGGTCGCCCCCTACGCCGCGCGCTGCTTCGGACTGACCACGACGCCGCTGCGCCTCAGCCAGGTGCGCCACGAACGGCGCCCCGACTCGACCTACGCGAGTCTCGCGCAGTGCACGCTCGAGCTGCGCCGCGCCGAGGACCTCTACCGCCGCACCCACATCCCGTTCGTGAACTCGTCGACCAAGAGCGTCGAGGAGATGTCGGCGGTGATCATGCAGTCCCTCAAGCTCCGCACCTGAGCGTCTCACCCCTCCCCGCGCCCCCTCCCACCGAAAGGCCCGACACATGAGCAGCATCCTCTGGTTCGATCAGCTCGGCATGGCAGACCTCCCCGCCGTGGGCGGCAAGAACGCATCGCTCGGCGAGATGGTGTCGCATCTCGCCGCTCTGGGGGTGAGCGTGCCCGGCGGCTTCGCCACGACCGCCGACGCGTACCGGGAGTTCCTGGCGGAGGGCGGGCTGCGCGAGCGGATCGCCGCGGCCATCGCGGACGTGGACGTCGAGGACGTCGCGGCGCTCACGCACGCGGGGACCCAGATCCGGGCGTGGATCGAGGAGCAGCCCTTCCCGGCCGAGCTGGAGGCGTCGATCCGCACGGCCTACGCCCGCCTCGCGGGCGAGAACCCCGAGGCCTCCTTCGCGGTGCGCTCCTCCGCGACCGCCGAAGACCTGCCCGACGCCTCGTTCGCCGGCCAGCAGGAGACGTTCCTGAACGTCGCGGGCATCGACAACGTCCTCGCCGCGATCCGGTCGGTGTTCGCGTCGCTCTACAACGACCGGGCGATCGCGTACCGCGCCCACCACGGGTTCGACCACGACGAGGTCGCGCTGTCGGCCGGCGTCCAGAAGATGGTGCGCTCCGACATCGGCGCCGCCGGCGTCATGTTCACCGTCGACACCGAGTCGGGCTTCGAGGATGCCGTGTTCATCACGAGCTCGTACGGACTCGGCGAGGCGGTCGTGCAGGGGGCGGTGAACCCGGACGAGTTCTACGTCTCGAAGGTCGCGCTGCGCGCGGGTCGCCCCGCGGTGCTCAAGCGCTCCGTCGGCGAGAAGGCGATCGCCATGCGGTACACGGATGCCCGCGAGGCGGGCGCCTCGACACGGTTCGAGGACGTCCCGGCATCCGCTCGGCGTCTGTTCTCGATCGACGACGCCGACCTCGTCGAACTCGCCCGCCAGGCGCTCGTGATCGAGGAGCACTACGGACGTCCGATGGACATCGAGTGGGGCAAGGACGGGATCGACGGACGGCTCTACATCCTGCAGGCGCGCCCGGAGACGGTCGTGTCGCGGGTCGAGGCGGGCGTGATCCGGCGCTTCGTGCTCGGCGCGCGCGGCGAGGTCGCGACGGCGGGCCGCGCGATCGGCCAGCGCATCGGTGCGGGAACCGCGCGGGTCCTGCGCAGTCTCGACCAGATGGCCGACTTCCAGCCGGGCGAGGTGCTCATCGCCGACATGACCGATCCCGACTGGGAGCCGATCATGAAGCGCGCGAGCGCGATCGTGACCAACCGCGGCGGGCGGACGTGTCACGCGGCGATCATCGCGCGCGAGCTCGGCATCCCCGCCGTCGTCGGCACGGGGGATGCCACGACGATCGTGTCGGACGGCGACGAGGTCACCGTCTCGTGCGCCGAGGGCGACACCGGGTTCGTCTACCGCGGCATCCTCCCGTTCGAGGAGGAGATCACGCGGCTGGACTCCATGCCGGAGGCGCCTGTGAAGATCATGATGAACGTCGGCACTCCCGACCAGGCCTTCTCGTTCTCGCGGCTGCCGCATCGCGGCGTGGGCCTGGCCCGGCTGGAGTTCGTCATCAACCGGCAGATCGGCATCCACCCGCGGGCGCTCCTGGAGTTCGACACGCTCGACGGCGAGCTGCGCGAGCGGGTGGCCGACGCCACGGCGGCGTACGACACGCCGCGCGACTACTTCGTGCGCCGCGTGGCCGAGGGGGTGTCGATGATCGCCGCCGCCTTCTGGCCGGAGCCGGTGATCGTGCGTCTCAGCGACTTCAAGTCGAACGAGTACGCGAACCTCGTCGGCGGCGAGCTGTACGAGCCGCACGAGGAGAACCCCATGCTCGGGTACCGCGGGGCGTCGCGGTACATCTCGCCCGATTTCCGCCCCTGCTTCGACATGGAGTGCGAGGCGCTGCGATTCGTGCGCGATGAGATGGGCTTCACGAACGTGCAGGTCATGGTGCCGTTCGTGCGCACCGTCGGCGAAGGGCACGCGGTCGTCGAACTGCTCGCCGAGAACGGGCTGCGCCGCGGCGAGAACGACCTCAAGGTCATCATGATGTGCGAGCTGCCGTCCAACGCGCTGCTCGCCGACCGATTCCTGGAGTTCTTCGACGGCTTCTCGATCGGCTCGAACGACATGACGCAGCTGACCCTCGGCCTCGACCGCGACTCGGGGCTCGTGGCGTCGACGTTCGACGAGCGCGACCCGGCCGTGCTGCGCCTGCTGTCCCTCGCGATCAGCGCCTGCCGCGCGGCCGGCAAGTACGTCGGCATCTGCGGGCAGGGCCCGTCGGATCATCCCGATCTGGCCGAATGGCTCGTCGCAGAGGGCATCGAGTCGGTGTCGCTCAACCCCGACACCGTCGTGGAGACGTGGCTGCGGCTGTCGAAGACCGCCGAGGCGACGGCTCCGCAGGCCGGGTGATCACCCCGCGCGCCAGACCCGCCCGAGCCGCTCGATCGCGACGTGGAGCAGTTCGTCGGGAGCGGTGAAGGGGATGCGGATGTGGTCGTCGGCGGGTGCGGATGCCGCGAACTCCGAGCCGCCGGCGACCGCCACACCCGCCAGAGCCGCGCGCCGCGCGAACGCGGTCGCCGACCCCGAGGGCAGGCGCGCCCAGAGCGAGAGGCCGCCGCGCGGCACGTCGAAGCTCCAGCCCGGAAGGTGCTCGTGCACCACCGGGACCAGCCGCTCCAGCGCCGCGGCGTGGGTGGTGCTCGCGTCGCGGCGCAGGGCGGGCGCCTCGTCGAGAAGACCCAGCGCCATCCGCTGCGCCGGCACGCTGGCGGCCTGGTCGACGAGCTGCCGCGACGCGCGCAGTCTCCGGATCAGCACGGGATCGGCGCGCGCCCACCCGATGCGCAGGCCCAACCACGCCCACTTCGACAGCGAGTCGACGACGATGACGGGCGCGTCCGACCGCAACGCCGCCAGCGACACCGGCACGACGCCGTCGAAGGAGATGTTCGCGAGCACGCGGTCTTCGATGACG
Source organism: Microbacterium hominis NBRC 15708 (assembly GCF_001592125.1). Lineage (GTDB taxonomy): Bacteria > Actinomycetota > Actinomycetes > Actinomycetales > Microbacteriaceae > Microbacterium > Microbacterium hominis. The sequence continues at coordinate 63,620 of NZ_BCWI01000017.1, read as the reverse complement.
CGCACGCCGTAACGGGCGGAGAGCTCGGCGACCGCCAGACGGGATGCCGGCGGCATCCGTGATCCGGTCGGGTTGTGGTGGTGGGGGTTGAGGGCGATGAGGACGGGGCGCAGGGCCACGATCGCGGCCTCCAGTGCATCCACGTCGACGCCGTCCGGCGTCATCGGCACCCCGTGCACGCGCGCTCCCCGCCGCCGGACCGGGTCGACGAGACCGGGCCAGCTGAGCTCCTCGCTCAGCACGACGTCGCCCGGCGCGACGAGCTCGTCGATCACGAGGCTCAGCGCCTGCTGGGCGCCGCTGGTGACGATCACCTGCTCGGGCGTCGTCGGCGTGCCGTCGTCGCTCAGCAGTCGCGCGATGCGCTCCCGCACCTCGGGCAGGCCCGCGGGGTCGGAATCGGCGGCCGTCGCGGCGACCAGGGCGGCATCGAAGCCGCGCACGATCTCGATCGTGCGCGGGGGGATGCGCGGCACCGCGCGCAGGAGGTCGATGGAGGCGGGCGCGGCTTGGAAGAGGCTCTCGCCCTGCGAGCGCCGGGCCGGCAGAGCGATCGCCGCCCCCGCGACGCGCGTGCCGCTGCCCTGCCGCCGTTCCAGCACGCCGCTGTCGGCGAGCGCGGCGTAGGCCGCCACGACCGTGCCGCGTGAGACCGCGACGGCCGCGGCGAGCGCACGCTCCGAGGGCAGCCGGTCACCGGGGCGCAGTTCGCCCGAGCTCACGAGCGCGCGCAGAGCGGCGGCCAGACTCGCCGTCAGCGACCCGTCGGAGTCGACCCAGCGCCCCAGCCGCGCCGCCAGCGCCGCGGGAGACACCACTGCGGTGCGGTCCGCATCGGCCAATCGTGTGACCACTCGCGGAGAAGTGGCCCTGTCGTGAGCGTCCATCGAGACCGATTCTGGTCCAATGACCCACCCCGGCGTGACCCCACACCCGCAGAATCAGCCATCCCCCATGCCACTTCTGTCGGAGTGGACCATCGCACGCGTCATCGATTGGCTCGCGGACGACGACCGCGGCGGCGACACGGACGGTCACGAGGCCCTCGACGCCCACCGCGACACGCTCGGCGCGATCGACGCCGGCATCGCGCGTCGGCTCCGTCAGCCCGCGTGCCCGCCCGGTGCGCGAACACCGATGCTGGTCCGATCCATCGCGACCGCGACGCGGCGGCATCCGGCCCTCCGCGCGCTCACGGTCGGCGACCTCGTCGCGGGGGCACCGACCGACCCCGCGGCGCGTCAGAGCGGCAACGGCACGCCGGCGGCGGGCACCCGGAGCCTGTCCGCGAGCCCCGCGTAGGCGAACTCGCGCACGAGGCGGTCGATCGTCTCGCTGAAGTGGTGCCACCCCTCGGCGTGCACCGGAACGATGATCGCCTCCCCCAACGCCCGCGCCGCCTCGACCGCGGTGCGGGCGTTCAGGGTGAGGTCGCTGTCGCCGAAACGGCCGACGTTGGCCGCGCCGGTGAACAGGACGGCGATGTCGATCGGTCCGACGCGGTCGACGATGTCGGCGACGAGCGTGGGCGACGCGTTGTCGCCGGCCACGTAGACGACGGGCCGGTCGGGGGCGCGCAGGACGAATCCGGTGACCGGTCCGGAGAGCTCCTCGGCGCCGTCGGGACCGTGGAGCGCGGGGACGGCGGTGACCTCGACGTCGCCGACGGTGCGGGTCTGCCACGGTTCGAGGCCGTGGACGCCGGGGATGCGGGCGGACGCGGCGGGCGTGGAGAGCACGGCACCGGCGCGCGGCAGGAAGGCGCGTCCCGCGGCATCCAGGTTGTCGGGATGCTGATCGTGCGACAGGAGCACGACGTCGATCTCGCCGACCTCGTCCACTCCGAGCGCCGGACCCGTGAGCTTGTGCAGCGTGACCGCGCCGGACGGGTAGTCGCCCGGCTCGTCGAACGTCGGGTCGGTGAGCAGGCGGATGCCGCCGTACTCGAGGATCGCCGTGGGACCGCCGATGAGAGTGAGAACAGGGCGCGGAGAGGTCATGCTCCCATTCTCGTGGCGGTGGCGTGCGTCGCGGGCGCCCGAGGATGGGGGCATCGGCGAAAGAGGGGACGAGATCGGTGTTGTCGTGTCGAAGGTTCGCGGACGGATCAGTCTCGCTGCGAAGCCGACGGATTCCGCGTCGCCGAGCGGCGCCAGAAAGCGTAGATCACGTTCGCAATCCCCGCCAGCAAGCAGATCGCACCGCTCACATAGCCCGCGACGTGCCCGTCAGCGTTCATAAGTATGAGAACGGAGTTGATGAGCAGGATGACACCCAGCAAGAGTGTCCAATACTGGATGCGCAACACCGATATCCCCCGGATTCCCTCGAAACGGACTCGTCCGCTGTTCCCAGAAGATTGAAGTCCGCTCCGGCCTTGACCTCTGGACTTCGAACGTACCTAACCGCGATCATGAACTCCAATTCTTGGCCGCGGTTCAGAAATTACTAGACAAAAGTCTCCATCGAAGCCAGCGGAAATCAGACCCAACCGCAGTTATCAATATCAAGGCTCTTCGAAAATCTCAGGGCGCATGAATGGGCGGCGAGCAATGCAAAAGGGTGCCATGCAGCGCGCCGCGCGCCAGCGGGCGATCTTCTGCAGCGCGGACGGTCGCAGAACACGTCGGCGCGCGCCTGATCCAGCGTGCGATCGTCGCCATCAGGAGCGGTCACCGCTTTCGCGACCGCGGTGATCCGTCCGTGGATCAGCCAGGCCATCCCGTCGTCGGCGGTGAGAACATCCCGCCCCCGGCAGGGGGTCAGCCGCCGAGGATCATCATCCGCTCGGGATTCGGCAGCGGCACGAAGCCGACCTTCGCATAGACGCCGTGGGCGTCGGCGGTCGCCAGCATCGTCCGCTTCAGTCCCCACGGTCGAACCGTGGCCGCGATCGTCTCGGCCAGCAGCGTGCCGACACCCGCACCGCGCGCAGAGGGAGCCACGAACACGTCGCGCACCCAGGCGAACGTCGCGGCATCCGTGACGACGCGCGCGTAGCCGACCAGCGCACCCTCGGCATCCAGAGCCCCGAAGTTCAGCGACGCCCGGGCGGCGCGTTCGACGAGCTCACGGCTGCGCCCGAGCGCCCAGTACGCCTCTTCGGAGAGCCAGCGGTGCACGAGGCCCAGGTCGATGTCGTCCAGCTCGGTCGTCACGCGCACACCGGTCATGTCGTCAGCATACGAGAGGAGCCACGACGCGCCCGCGGCGTCCGCCGCCTGCCCCATCGAGTACCGTCGAACGGTGACTTCCGCGACCGACCCGAACGACACCTACACCGTGGCCACCGACGGCGCCTGCAAGGGCAACCCGGGACCGACCGGCTGGGCGTGGGTCGGGGAGGACGGCCACTGGGCCGCCGGCGCGATCCCGAGCGGCACCAACAACATCGGCGAGCTCATGGGGCTGCTGAAGGCCATCGAAGACCACGCCGACACCGCGCACCTCGTCGTGCAGGCCGACTCCAAGTACGCCATCGACACCTACTCGTCGTGGATGGACGGGCACCGCCGCCGCGGCTGGAAGACCTCCACGGGCGCGCCGACGAAGAACCGCGACCTCCTCGAACAGCTCATCGCCGCCCGCGACGCCCGCCGCGCGGCGGGCCTGCCCGACGTCGTGCTGGAGCACGTCCGCGGACACCAGGGCCACGTGCTCAACGAGTGGGCCGACGAGCGCGCCGTCCGCGGTGCCGAGCACGCCGCAAAGGGCACCGCGAGCGCGTGGTCGTCGCTGGGCGGCCTGCACCCTCAGCTCGACGTGTCGGCGGCGCCGAAGAAGAAGCGCTAGTCCTGGGTCGTGCCCTCGAACAGTCCGATGTGATTGCCGTCGGGGTCGACGATGATCGCCCACCAGCTCTTCGCGGTGATCGGCTCCTTGGCCATGGCGACGGTCGCCCCCGCCGCCTCGGCCTTCGCGATGGTGTCGTCGATCGAGTCGACCTCGACGTACGACCGCGGCTGCGTGAACCCGTCACTGCGCGGCGCGAGCCCGCCCCCGCTGATGCCGTTGGGCGCCGACCACATCGGGTAGCCCTCGAAACCGGGCGGCTCCGCGATCTGCCACCCGAACAGATCGGAGTAGAACGCGGCCGCCTTCGCGAGGTCCGCGACGGGGATGTCGATGTGGGTGATGTCGCCGTGCGCCATGATGGCTCCTTCCGCCGCGCACAGTCTGCGCCGCGGACGGTGCGACCACAAGAGGGTCACTCCTGGCGCAGCAGCACGTCCAACGCGTCGAGCGCCGGCCGCTGCCCGGCGACCAGGCGCGGACGAGCCTCGGCGAGCGGCATCCACTCGACGCGATCGACTTCGGGAAAGCGCTGACGACGCCCCGACCGCGGCGGCCAGTCCATCTCGAACGACCCGAACACGAGCGCGGCGCGCTCGGCGGCGGAAGTCAGGAAACCGGCGCCGTCGCGGCAGAACACCGTGACCGTCTTGCGCCCCGACGCGTACGCGAAGGTTCCGAGCTCGACGTCGTCGACCGCCGGCGGGTCGACGCCCAGCTCCTCGCGGAACTCGCGCACCGCGGCATCCCGCGCCGACTCCTGCGACGGGTCGAACTCGCCCTTGGGGATCGACCAGGCGCCCTCGTCCTTGCGTGCCCAGAGGGGACCGCCCATATGCGCGACGAGCGCCGACACCGTGCCGTCCGGATCTCTCCGGTACAGCAGGATGCCGGCACTCGTCGTGACCATCAGCGTCAGGCTCCGCGACTCGCGGCCTCGACGATCAGAGCGGGCGCGAGGCGGGCGAGACCGTGTAAGTCTCCTCGGGGTCGGTGACCGCGACCGGCGCGAGGGCCGCGTCGATCGCCGACATGACCTCGGCGTCGAGCACGACCCCGGAGGCCTTGACCGAGTCCTCGAGCTGCTCGGGGCGCGACGCGCCGACGAGCGCTGCCGAGATGTTCGGGTTCTGCAGCACCCACGCGATCGCGAGCTGCGGCATGGTGAGGCCCGCCTGCTCGGCGATCGGCTTGAGCTTCTGCACCGCGGCGAGCGTGTCGTCGTTGAGGAAGCGCTTGATGAAGTTGGCGCCGCTCTTCTCGTCGGTCGCGCGCGAGCCGTCCGGAACGGGCTGTCCGGGCAGGTACTTGCCGCTGAGCACGCCCTGCGCCATCGGCGACCAGACGATCTGCGAGATGCCGAGCTCCTCGGAGGTCGGGACGACCTTGCCCTCGATGACGCGCCAGAGCGCCGAGTACTGCGGCTGGTTGCTGACGAGCTGGAAGTTCAGCTCCTTCGCGAGCGCCGCGCCCTCGCGAAGCTGCTCGGCCGTCCACTCGCTCACGCCGATGTAGAGCGCCTTGCCCTGGCGGACGATGTCGGCGAAGGCCTGCATCGTCTCCTCGAGCGGGGTCTCGTAGTCGAAGCGGTGCGCCTGATACAGGTCGACGTAGTCGACGTTCAGGCGGCGCAGCGAGCCGTGGATGCCGTCGAAGAGGTGCTTGCGCGACAGGCCCTGGTCGTTCGGGCCCTTCTTGCCGATCGGCCAGTAGACCTTCGTGAAGACCTCGTAGTCGGTGCGCTCGAGGCCCTTCAGCGCCTCGGCCAGCACGACCTCGGCGGCGGTGTTGGCGTAGGCATCAGCCGTGTCGAACGACGTGATGCCGAGGTCCAGTGCCTTGTGCACGGTGGCGATGGCGGCGTCGTTCTCCACCTGGGAGGCGTGGGTCACCCAGTTGCCGTAGGTGATCTCCGAGACCTTGAAGCCGCTGTTGCCGAGATAGCGATAGTTGACCATTCCTCAACGCTACCGCCGGCGCGCACCGGGCCGGGTCAGTCGACGGGCACGGCTGCCGCGACGGCGCGGTCCTCCTCGGTCGCGACGAGCTGGCCGCAGGCCCCGTCGATCTCCTTGCCGCGGGTGTCGCGGAGGGTCGTCGGGATGCCGGCCTCGTTGAGTCGGCGCACGAACTCGCGCTGCACCTCCTTGTCGGACGCGGTCCACACCGACCCGGGCGTGGGGTTCAGCGGGATCGGGTTGACGTGCACCCAGCCGCGACCGCGCTCGTTGAGCTTGGTGGCGAGCAGGTCGGCGCGCCAGGCGTGGTCGTTCATGTCCTTGATGAGGGCGTACTCGATCGACACGCGGCGGCCGGTCTTCTCGAAGTAGCCGCGGGCCGCATCGAGCGCCTCGTCCACCTTCCAGCGCGAGTTGATCGGGATCATCTCGTCGCGCAGGTGGTCGTCCGGCGCATGCAGCGACAGGGCGAACGTCACCGGGATGTCCTCGGCGGCGAGCTTGTTGATCGCCGGCACGAGACCCACGGTCGACACGGTCACGCCGCGCGCGCTCATCCCGAGCCCGTGATCCTTGTCGACCATCGTGCGGACGGCCTGCATCACCCGGTTGTAGTTGGCGAGCGGCTCCCCCATCCCCATGAAGACGATGTTGGTGACGCGCTCGTCGGCGTGCTCGGCGGGGCCCAGCTCACCGGCACGGATCGCCGCGTTCGCGCGGACGACCTGCTCGATGATCTCCGCCGCCGACATGTTGCGGGTGAGCCCCGCCTGACCGGTCGCACAGAACGGACAGTTCATGCCGCAGCCGGCCTGGCTCGACACGCACAGCGTGATGCGGCCGGGATAGCGCATGAGCACCGACTCGACGAGCGCCCCGTCGTGCAGCTTCCAGAGGAACTTGATCGTGTCGCCGCGGTCGGTCTCGAGCCGTCGCACCTCGGTGAGCAGATGCGGCAGCAGGCCCGCAACCAGCTCCTCCCGTCCGGATGCCGGCAGATCCGTCATCGCGGCGGGGTCGGACGTGTAGTGCTGGAAGTAGTGCTTCTCGACCTGCTTGGCCCGGAACCCCGGCAGCCCCAGCTCCTTCACCCGCTCGACGCGCTGCTCGGGCGTCAGGTCGGCCAGGTGCACGGGCGGCATCCCGCGCTTGGGCGCGGCGAACTGCAGCAGGGGTTTGCCGTCGGCATCCACCCGCTGGGTCCAGCCCTCGGTGCGGGGGCGCACCTGTCGGGGACGGGTGGTGCGCACGGGGCTGGACTCGGTCATGTCTCCAGGGTACCGAGGCCGCCTGGATGCGCGGCGGGAGGGCGGAGGTCGGCGCCGGGCGCGCCGTCATCGATCGGGCGTCGGCGCAGCCGCCCCCAGCCGAGGGTCAGCCCGAACGCGACCACGGCGCTGGTCGCCACGCTCGCCAGATAGGGGATGCCGAGACCCGGGGCGATGGAGGCGATCCCGAGCACGCCGGCCGCGCCCAGCGTGACGGCCTGCACGTTCCACGCGGCGAGCATCGCGCCGCCCGCCGCCGAGGCGATCACGGCGGCCACGAGCGGGAACTGCAGCCGCAGGGTGATGCCGAAGATGGCCGGCTCGGCGATGCCGAGGCACGCGGGCAGGCCGGCGCCGGCGGCGAGCGCCCGCATCGACGAGCGTCGCCGGGCGAGCAGCGCCACCGCGAAGCAGGCGCCCGCCTGGGCGAGGTTCGCCGCGCCCGCGACGGGGAAGATGAACGACCCGCCCTGGCCGAGCAGGCCCAGCTCCACCGAGACCAGGCTCTGATGGGTCCCCGTGACGACCAGGAGCGGATACAGGGCGCCGAAGAGGGCGCCGCCGATCATGCCCGTGGCCTCGTACGCCGCCGTGAGCAGGGCGGCCAGACCGTCGCCGAGCCAGCCCAGGACCGGCCCGATCACGAGGAAGGCGAGGAGTCCCGTGACGAGCAGCGTCAGCGTGGGGACGAAGAGGTAGCGCGCCGTGCCGCCGAGCAGGCGCGTCCACAGCCGTTCCACCCGCGCGAGCACGTAGGCGACGGCGATCATGGGCACCACCGTGCCCCGGTAGTCGATGCCGAGCACATCGACGCCGGCGATGGTCCATCCCCCGGCGCCGTCGAGCCGCAGCGCGGGGAACACCCCGGCATCCACGAGGAAGGGTGCGACCACCAGGGCGGCGCCCATCGCGGCGCCCAGGTACGGACTGGTCCCGAACCGCAGCGCGGCCGAGAACCCGACGATCACGGGAAGGAGCGTGAAGACCCCCACCCCGAGGATGCCGATCAGGGCGGCGATCCCGCTGATCCCGGGCAGCGCCTCGACCGCCGCCGCCGGTCCGAGGATGCCCGGCGCCGTCAGCAGGTTGTGGAGCCCGAGGAGGAGTCCGCCGGCGACGAAGGTCGGCAGCAGCGGCACGATGACGTCCATCACCACGGTCACGGGTCGCAGCCAGCGCCGTCCCGAGGCACCGTCGGCGGCGGCATCGGGCACGGGCGCCTCGCCCGGCGCCGGCGCGGTGGCGGCCGCGGCGTCCACCAGCTCGCGGAGCGCCTCGTGTGTCGATGCGACCCGACGCGGCCCGACGACGATCTGCACCTGCTCGCCCACGCGCGCGACGCCCAGCACGCCGTCGATCCCGGCCAGGGCGCGCTCGTCGACGGCGGCGGGATCGACGACGGCGATGCGCAGCCGCGTGGCGCAGTGCGTGGATGCGGCGATGTTGCTCACGTCGCCGAGCGCGGCGACGATCCGGTCCGCCGGCACCGGGCTCTCGTCGATGGCGACCTCCCTCGGTCGTCCTCAGCGTAGCCAGGGGCCGGCCCGCCTGTCCGTGCGGACACGGAAGGCTCCCCTCCCACGAGGAGAGGGGAGCCTTCCGCGACGAGCGTCAGCCGTGCACGGTCACCGCGTCGGACGCACGTCCGCGGTCGCCGGGACGTCGTGCGCGTATCCCGAGGGGATGTCGGCCCACTGCCCCAGGCCGTTGTCCCCGTACGCGCGGTCGACCGTCACGGAGGATCCGTCGATGTCGACCTTCACGGTGGGGGCGAGGGTACCGCCGCGGACGAAGTCGTCGCTCGTGCCGATCGTGTCGATGAACGACTGCACGAGCCCGCCCGGCATGACGTAGTGCGAGTACGCCTGGAACTGACCGGGGTGCTGGTTCACGTCGGGGGCGAACGGCGTGCCCGCGGCGAAGTTCAGGTTCGACGGGCTCGCCAGCGCCAGACCCGATCCGCGGTTGACGGGCTGGAAGTCGCTGCGGATGCCGTCGCCGACGAAGCCGTAGACGCCCTCGGGCCCGTCGACGCCCGCGGCGTAGGTGCCGCGATGGGTGATGGTGAACAGGTAGTACTTGCCGTCCTTGATGTAGATCTGGGGGCGCTCGGTCTGGTCGTTCACGCAGTTGGCCGAGAGGATCGGCGGGAGGAAGGTCCATTCGGTCAGCGCGGCGTTGTCGGCCACCGCGAGACCCACGTTCGCCAGCTGGTAGTGGGCACCGCGGTCCATGACCTCGGCGGCCGTCTCCGCGTACGGGTCGCCGGTGCGGTAGCCCATGTCCTCCTCCGTGCACACGCGCTCGCCGCGCGGGGCGGCGGTGTTGCCCTCGAACACCATGAAGGTCTTGCCGGGGTGGGCCGGGTCCTCGAAGGTGAACGGGTCGCGGAAGTTGAAGAACTCGTTCTGCGCACCGGTCTGGTAGTACGTGCCGTCGGCCTGCAGCATGTCGTGCTGGTCGCGGAATCCGGTCAGCCAGACGCCGTTCTCGTCGGCGAAGATGCGCCCCTCGCTCTGCACGATGCGCGGGTCGTAGGGCTTGCGGTTGCTGCCGTCCTCGTTGCGGTAGAACGCCACCGCGGTGTAGAAGATGCGCAGCTTGTTGCCGTCGAAGATGCGGGTGGAGCCCGACCATTCGGTCTGGTGGCTGAACGACTGGTCCTCGAAGATCGCTCCCGACGCCCCGTCGGGGAAGACGAGGCCTCCGTAGGTCCATCCGCCGTCGGCGGGACGCTCGGCCACATCCGCCTTGCGGAAGAAGTAGCCGAGGCGCGCGAAGGTGTGGCGGTCGTCGAACCCGAGGCTGCGATCCGCGACGAGCGAGAACACGACCTCCCACCCCTTGAAGCTCGGCTGGGCCGCGGTCTCGTCCGTCAGCGTCCAGCTGTCCCAGACCCAGACCTGGTCGTTGCTCATGTCGGGGAAGTCCTGCGGAACCGTGGGCATCGTGTACTCCTCGGGCAGGGAGTTCTGCCGCGGAGCCGCGGTCGGATCGCTCATCGCGGCGATCTGCCGCGCGTCGGCACGGGTCCAGCGCGCCGTGAAGTCGGCGGCGGGATCGTACGCCTGCTGGGTGTGCACGGTGGGAGCGGGGTGGCCGGGAACGGCGTCGATCTCGTCGGCGGCCTGCACGGGCGATGCCGCGAGCAGCGTCGCCGCGGCCGCGGCGGTCGCGACGATCGCCAACGCACGCGCGAGGGGGCGGCGCCGGCGGCGGGGGTCAATGGTGGTCACGTCTGTCTGCTTTCTCAGAAGGGCGGAAGGCGTGGTCGTCTCTCGCGGCTGAGCCTAGGGCGAGGGGGCGCGATATGTCAAACGTTTGACATATCGCGAGTCGCCATGGTTCACTCATCCGTGGAGACCTCCGATCCGGAGGGACCCGTGGATCGACTCTCGGGGCGCACGCCCATCTCTCATCCCCCCTCGCACCGTCGCGCCCCCGGCAGTGCCCGCGGGCGGCGGTGCACCGACAGCACCAGGGAGTGCCATGTTCCATCTCCGCACGACGCGCGAACGCCGCGTCCTCGCCGCCGGCGCCGCCGTCGGCCTCGTGGCCGCCGCGGCGTTCGCCGCCTCGGCATCCGCCGCCACCGATGTGACGACGCTGGAGTCCATCTCCGTCCAGGATGCCGCGGCGACGCTGATCGGCAGCAACATCCAACTGCGCGACGCCGCCATCGCGCACGGGCGCGCCGTGCAGATCGGCACCTTCACCGGCGCGGCGCTCGACCCCGCGATCGGGTCCGGCGTCGCCCTCACCACGGGGTCGCTGCGCGCCGCCGATCCGAGCTCGTCCGCCGACGTGGACTTCTCGCGGTCCGCGCTCACCGGGCCGAACAGCACGCTGACGACCACCGGTGACCTGGGCGGCGAGGGCTCCGCGGAGCTGTCCGCGGCGATCGGCGCCACGACGTACGATGCCGCGCAGCTGGCGTTGACGGTGGTCCCCGCCGGCGACACTCTGTCAATCGTTTACCAGTTCGGGAGCGAGGAGTACGGCGTCTGGGAGGCCAAGGACTACACCGACGCGCTGGGCATCTTCGTCGACGGCACACGGTGTTCGCTGATCGACGGCGTGCCGGCGGGCATCGACACCATCAACGCGACCCGCAACGCCGCGTCGTTCGTGTCGAACGCGGACGGACGCACCCCGTCGACCGCGCACGACACCGAGATGAACGGCTTCACGACGGCCCTCACCTGCACGGCCGCGGTGACGCCGGGAGCGGAGACCTCCATCGTGGCGGCGGTCGCCGACACCGTCGACGGCCACCTCGACACGACGCTGATCCTCGCGGCCGGCGGCATCTCGTCGTCCGCCCCCGCGGCGACGCCGACGCCCGACCCCTCGGCGTCGGCCGCCCCGACCGGGGCGCCGGCCGCAGCGACCTCGACCCCGCTGGCGGGCGCGCAGCGCAGCGGGTCGCTCGCCCGCACCGGCGGCGACGGCGCCCTCGTCGCCGGGGCGGTGATCGGGGGCCTCGCCCTCGCCGCCGCCGGCACGACGCTCGTCCTGCGTGCGCGTCGCCGGGCCACCCCGGAGGTGGGAGCGGAATGATCGGCGCGACCGCGAGCCGGGGGATGATCGGCCTCGGTACGACGATCCTGGCCGCGGTCGTCACGATCGCCGGTGGCGCCTCCGCCCGGGGCGCCACCGGCGACGACCTCATCGCGACCAGCACCACCGGCGTCGGAGCCGACACCGTCACGACGTCGACGGTGTGGGAGCTGCCCGACTCCGCCCGGGGCGGCGACACCGTGCGGCTGGCGCTGCCCGACCACGCCTCGTCGAGCCTCGGGGACGGGCGCTGGATCGCCGCCTCGGGGGCGGTGATCGGCATCGCCGTGCTCGGCCCCGACGGCGACCTGTCCATCACGCTGACCGACGCGGCCGACGACCCCGCGAACCGACGAGGAGAGACGATCGTGACGACCACGGCATCCACGACACCCGGCACCCCGGAGTCGTTCACGTCCTCCGCGACGAGCCGTCTGCGCGCCGACGATGTGCCGGGCGCCTTCCACGGCGTCGTCGACCGGGATGCCGCGAACAAGTACGGGCTGTGGACGTCGACCGAACCCGCGGTCGTCCGCTGGAGCATCGACACCCCGCGCGGCCCCTGGGACACCGTCGAGGTCGTCGACACGGTGACACCGGGCCAGGACATCGACTGCGCAGCCGGCGTGAGCGTCCGCTCCACCCCCCGGATGGAGCCCGACACCGGCTACCTCGTCGATCTGACCGACGTGTCCGCCGACCGCGTCGAGGTCTCGTGCGTCTCGGGGAGCCTCCGGGTCGCCGTCACGGCGGTGCAGGACGGCGAGATCGTGGAGGTCGCGTTCGACGCGACGGTGGCCGGTGGGCCGCGCGACGTCGAGAACACCGCGGTGGTCACCGCGACCCGCGCGACGGCGCCGACCGTCGTGAGGGCGACCACGCTCCAGGCGACCACGGCACCTCCGCTCACCCCGGAGGTGACGGCGGAGCCCGGGCCCCGTCCGGGTGAGCGGCTCGCCGCGACCGGCGGATCGATCGCCGGAGCGGCCGCGGGCATCGCCGTCGCCGTCGCGTTGGGCGCCGCGGGCGCGCTCGCGCTGCGGAGCGCGCGTCGGCGGGACCGCCGGAGCACCTCGTGAGCACGCCGCGGCGGCGGGGCGGGTCGCGGCGGCGCGCCCTCGTCATCGCCGCCGCGGCGGCCCTGGCCGTGATGCTCGTGGTGGCGGCCGTCGTCGTGGCGGGCCGCGACGACCGCGGCCCGTCGCCGACACCGACACCGACCGCACCGGGCGGGGACGCGCTGACGTTCGACCGCCCGGCCGACTGGGAGCGGTTCCGCCCCGGCTTCCACCTCACGCCCGCCGCGCACTGGATCAACGATCCGCAGCGCCCCGTGTTCGCGGGCGGCACATGGCACCTCTACTACCTCTACAACGCCGACTACCCCCACGGCAACGGCACCGCCTGGTACCACGCGACATCCGACGACCTCGTGACGTGGCGCAACGAGGGCGTCGCGATCGAGAAGTACCGCAACGGGCTCGGCGACATCCTCACCGGCTCCGCGGTCGTCGACGAGACCGGCAGCGCCGGGTTCGGCGCCGGAGCGGTCGTCGCCCTCGTGACGCAGCAGGACGACGGCGTGCAGCGCCAGTCGCTCTTCTTCTCCACCGACGACGGCTACACCTTCCAGGAGTACGACGGGAACCCGGTGATGGACAACCCCGGCGCCGTCGACTGGCGAGATCCCAAGATCGTGCGCGACGACCGCCACGACCGCTGGGTCATGACGCTCGCGGAGGGGAAGCGCATCGGCTTCTACGTCTCGAGCGACCTGCGCTCCTGGCGTTACGTCTCCGACCTCGACGCGGACGGTCTGGGGCTACTCGAGTGCCCCGATCTGTTCGAGATGGTGGACCCCGCCTCCGGCCGGCGCACCTGGATCCTCGCCGCCAGCGCCGACGGGACGCGCGAGGGACGCACGACCGGCCTGGCCTATTGGACGGGGAGCTGGGACGGCGAGCGCTTCAGTGCGGATGCCGCCGACCCGCAGTGGCTCGACGACGGCGCCGACTTCTACGCCGCCGTGACCTGGGACGATCCCCGCCGATCCGCGACGGACCGGCTGAGCGAGCGCTACGCGCTCGGGTGGATCAACAACTGGGCGTACGCGAGGGATCTTCCGACCGAGGGCTGGCAGGGCGGGGCGCTGTCGGTGACGCGCCGCATCGTCCTCGACGACAGCGACGGTCGGCTCCGACTGCGGTCGCGTCCGGCCGAGGCTCTGCGCGGGTTGGAGGGGGACGCATCGTCGGCTCCCGCGCAGACCATCGAGCCGGGCGCGATCGCGCCTCTCGCGGTGCAGCCGGCATCCGCGTCCTACCGTCTGCGCGTCACGCTGGACCCGTCCGGCGGCACCCTGCGCCTGCGACTGGGAGAGGCCGGCGGCGATGTGACCGTCGGCTACGACGCGGCGGCGGGCGCGGTCTTCGTCGACCGTGCGCACGACACGGTGGCCGGGCGGCTCTCCGAGACCTATCGCACGGTGCGCACGAGCGCCGTGGATGCCGGGGGCCGGCTGGAGCTCGACGTGCTCGTCGATGCGTCCAGCATCGAGGTGTTCACCGGCGACGGCTCGTCGCTGACGATGGCGGCCTATCCCACCGCGACGACGCCGGTCAGCGTCGAGGCGGTCGATGCCCCGGTGAGGATCGACGCGATGTCGGTGACCCCGCTCGCCGTGGTCGACCCGCAGCGCTGAGGCCGGTCAGCTCGTCCAGCCGAGCCGCAGCTCCACCGGCAGCGGCGGCTCGGCGGCGGGTGGAGCGTCGGGGTCGGCGATGCGGTCGACGATGAGCTCCGCGGCGCGCGCGCCCAGGCGGGCGATCGGCTGACGCACGGTGGTCAGCCCGGGCATGCCGAGCCGCACGGCCGCGGAACCGTCGTAGCCGACGATGCGGACGTCGTCGGGAACGCGCCGCCCCGTCTTGTGGGCCCACTCCAGCGCCATCAGCGCGGTGAGGTCGTCGGTCGCGAACACGGCGTCCGCCCCGGTCTCGGCGAGCCAGGTCTCGATGAGCGCGCGACGCTCGTCGGCGGGAGTCGAGTACCCGTAGGCCCGCACGCGCGGCTCGATCCCGTGGGCGGCGACCACGTCGCGGTAGGCGCGGGCGCGGTCGTTGCCCGGGTGGTCGGTCGCGGTCACGAGCAGCGGCCGGCGCGCTCCGCGCGCGAGCAGGTGCTCCGTGGCCAGGCGTCCGCCGGCGGCGTTGTCGCCGCGGACGATCGGCACGCGCGGGCCGATGCGGCGGTCGACGGCGACGAGGGGCAGCTCGGCGGCGTCGTAGCCGCGGACCTCGCGATTGTGGGTGGAGGTGATCACGCCGTCGACGCGGTTCGCCTGCAGGAGATCGAGGTACTCGGCTTCGCGCTCGGGGTTCTCCTGGCAGTCGCACAGCAGCACCTTGTACCCGCGCTCGGCCAGGGCGTTCTCGATCGCCGCCACCAGCTCGCCGAAGAAGGGGTCGGCGACCGTCGGGACGATCACCCCGACCAGTCCCGACTTGCGTCCGATGAGCGAACGCGCGATCCCGTCGGGGCGGTATCCCAGCTCGGCGATGGCCGCGTTGACCCGGGCCCGCACCTCGTCGCTGAGATAGCCGCGATTGTTCAGCACGCGCGAGACCGTCGTGACGGAGACGCCGGCGCGCGTGGCGACGTCCTGGAGCTTGGGTCGCGCCATGTCGCCTCTCCTTCGTCGCCGGCGGGTCCGCCCACCCGCGGACCCGCCTCCGACGCTATCCCATCGTCGCCCCGCCGCCCCGCGCGAGCTCAGTCGCTCAGGACGACGTGGTCGACCATGAGGTGTCCCCACGCTCCCGTCGCGTCGTCCAGGATCTGCAGCTGCGCCGTCCGCCCCGCGAACGCGCGCACGTCCCAGTCGACGGGGCGCAGTGTCGCGGAGTCGTCGCCGGTGGCCGTGCGCACGGGCTGTCCGTCGATCAGCAGCTGCACCGACGTGGCCGGCTCGACCCCCAGCGGATGCCGTCCGCCGGCGATCAGGAGGTGCAGGCGATCGCGGTCCACGACGAACGGAGGCGAGGTGAGCACGCCGGTGGCCGCGTCCGATCCCGCGAAGGTGTCCGCGACGCGCGCACCGACCTGGCCGGGAAGCTCCGCGACGGACGGGCCGATCCCCGCGAGGCTCCCGGTCGCGGTCCAGCCGTCACCCCACGTCGTCCCCTCGAAGTCGGCGATCACGCGCGCCGGTCGCTGCGCGAGGCCGGCGAACTCCGTGATGGTGAGGTCGTGGAACACGGCCGGTCCCCCGCTCGTGTACAGCGCCAGGCCGCGATCGGCGGCGGGAGCGAACACCTGGCTCGACTGCACGTAGCGTCCGTCGTCGACGAACACCTCGATCGTCGTCCGGTCGACGAGGATGCGGAGGGTGACCTCTCCCGCCCCGCCGTCGAACGGGGTCCGGCTCTCGAGTTTGTGGGTCGGCGAGGGATGCCCCGTCTGACCGCGGTTCAGGTACGCGTACGAGGAGGTGACCCCGGCATCCGCGTGCCGGCTGCCGTCGGCGGAGCGGCGCAGCTGCAGACCGATGTTCTGGGCCGTCTGCCGACTGACGCGCGTCGTGATCTCGTACGCGTCGCCCTGGTACGCGAGCTCGCGGAAGCCGTCGACCGTCACGTCGCCGAGCTCGTGGCGCGCGGACGCGTACTGCTGCAGCGCCGCGACCGGCTGCGAGGCGAGCGTGTAGCCGGTCCCGTCGCGCACGAGCCGGATCTCCCGCGTGATGGAGTCGGTGCCGGTGAACCCGTCCGAGGGCCAGGTCACGGAGGAATGCGCGTAGTCCCAGTTGTTCATCCAGGCGACCGCGTACCGCCGGTCGTCGGGGGCGGACGGGTCCTCCCAGGTGACGGCGCCGTACCAGTCGAACCCGTGGTCGAGCCACTGCGGGGCGGTCCGGTCGGGAGTGAACCGCTCCCCGTCGAAGGAGCCCGTCCAGTACGCGAAGGTCGCCGGCTCGCCGGTCGCGAAGCCGTTGGCGCTCACCCCGAACACCCAGTGGAACGTGCCGTCGTCGGCGCGGATGCGGAACAGGTCGGGGCACTCGATCGTGCCGATGCCGGTGTTCACGTACTCCGACCGACGCGTCCAGGAGTGGAGGTCGGGCGAGGTGTAGATGCTCACCCGGTCGCCTTCGGCGATGAGGGCGACCCACCGCTGGTGGTCGGGATCCCACACCACCTTCGGATCGCGGAAGTCGCGCCGCCCGTCTCCGGGGATCACCGGCTGGTCCCCGTCGGGGCGGAACGTGCGGCCGCCGTCGATCGAGTACCAGAGGAACTGCGCCTGCTGCCCCGACGCGTCGAGCTTCTGGGCCGGTGTCGGATGGTCCATCTGCGTGACGAGCATCACGACGGCGCCCGCACCGAACCCCGCGGTGCCGGCGTGATCGACCACGGCCGAGCCCGACCAGAGGTCGTAGTTCGCGTTGGTGCCCTTCGGCGCCGCGATCCCCTGATCGGCGAAGGAGACGCCGTCGGTCGTGGTGGCGAGCCGCCACGCCGTGCCGAAGTTGGCCGACGGGTTCGCGTCGTAGTCGGCGTTGTACAGGTAGTAGTAGTGGAACGCGCCGTCGATGTAGACGGGTCGCTGAGGGTCGTTCTTCCAGTGGTCCGGCACCGTGAAGTGGTACTGCGCCCGCAGGCTCGGGGCCGGCTCGGATGCCGAGGCAGACACCGAGGCGGTGACGGCGGGGGCGGCGGCGAGCGCCACGACCGTGCCGAGGGCGCAGACGACCCCCCGCACGGTGCGCAGCACGGTCGATCGGGTGGTGGCGGAACGCTGTCCGCGGAGGCGAGGATGCATCGTCGGATCCTTCTGTCTGTATCGGTCAGGACGGTCGGGTGAGTTCCCGCACCGTGAGGCGGCCATCGACCCAGCCGACGGGCAGGGGGTCGGTGATGCCCCCGACGAACGCGCCGTGCTCGTCGAGGTTGTGGAACGCGAACAACAGCCACTGGCCGTCGTCGCGCCGCCGCAGCAGCCGCCCGACGTAGAGGCTCTCGTCGGTGACGGGGTAGGCCTCCTCGACCTCGAACGGCCCGAGCACGCTCGCCGCGGGAACCGCCCACGTGCCGCCGCGCTCGACGGCGCGAGCGGGCATCGCGTGCTCCGCGAGGCAGGAGAACAGCAGCACGGGCCGCCCGTCGACGACCTCGACCTGCATGACCTCGAGCTGCCCGAAGCCCCGCTCGCTCGGCGCCGACAGCGGCGGGCGCAGCTCCCACGTCTTCAGATCGGGCGACCAGCCGTGGCCGATGACGCCGCGGCCGAAGGCCGGACCCTCGGGTGCGCGGGCGGTCACGAGCATGTGCCAGCCGTCGCCGTCGGGATCGGCGAACACCCACGGGTCGCGGAAGGCCTCGTCGTGCCAGTCGCCGTCGGCGAGCGTCTCGTACCAGGGGCCGGATGCCGACAGCAGCGGTCCCGGCACCTTCGTCCACACCAGGAGGTCGGGCGAGGTCGCGCAGCCGATCCGCTGCACGTTCTTGCCGTCGGCGGCCAGCGACGACCCCGTGTAGAAGAGGTACCAGAGCCCGTCGTCGCCGCGGACGGTCGAGCCGGTCCAGGTCGCGAGGTCGTCGAAGCTGCCCGCCTCGCCGCGGACGATGGCGTCGGCCACCGGCGTCCACGTCACGAGGTCGTCGGACACGGCGTGGCCGACCGAGGCTCGGTAGTGACGCGCGTCCGGGTCGTGCAGGGCGCGCGAGGCGTACAGGAAGAAGAGGTGGTAGGTCTCGCCGTCGTCGGCGAACCAGTAGTCCCACACCCAGGATGAGGAGAGGTCGAACATGTGCGCTTAGCCCTTCACTCCGCTGGCCGCGATGCTGCTGACGAACGCGCGCTGGAAGACGAGGAACACGATGAGGACGGGGAGGGTGATCAGCGAGGTGTACGCCATGACCTCTCCCCACGCCGTGTTCAGTTGGAAGAAGTACTGCATCCCGACCATCACGGGCCGCAGCCCCTCCTTCTGCACCACCATGAGCGGCCAGAGGTACTGGTTCCAGGCGGGGAGGAACGTGAGGATCGCGACCGTCGCGAACGCCGGCCCCGACAGGGGCACGATGATCCGGCGGTAGATCGTGAACCAGCTGGCCCCGTCGATGCGCGCCGCCTCGTCGAGCGAGGCCGGGATGGTCGAGAAGTACTGGGCGAACAGGAAGATCGAGAACGCGTTGGCGATGAACGGCACGATCTGCACCTGGTAGGTGTTCAGCCAGCCGAAGTCGTACTTGAGCACGCCGCCCTCCATGACGAGGGTCGGCAGCTGGGAGACCCAGTAGACCATCGGGACGGCGATCGTCTCGAACGGGACGATCAGGGTCGCGATGATCAGCGCCATCACGACGAGGCGTCCCTTCCACCGCAGGCGCGACAGGGCGAAGCCCGCCATCGAGTTGACGATGAGCCCGAGCCCGACGGTCAGCACGGTGACGAGCACCGAGTTGAACATGAACTGGGCGACGGGGACCCGGTCGAACACGCCGAAGTAGTTGTCGAGGCTGATGTCGCCGACGGGCAGGAACGCCGCGGGCGAGTTCACGTCGCGGAGGATCTGGGCGTCGGGCTTGAGGCTCGAGACGAACATGAACACGAGCGGGAACAGGAACAGGATGCCGAAGCCGCTCATCACGACGTACGTGAGGATCCGGCCGAGGCGGCGACGACGGCTCTCGCTGGCGTCCTTGCGGACGCGAGCGGCGAGGGGGGTGACGGTGGCGGTCATGACTCAGTCCTTGTCTCGCGTGAGCCGGCGCTGGATGAGCGCGATGATCAGTACCGCGACGAAGAAGATCAGCGAGATCGCCGCGGCGTACCCGATCTCCTGCTGCTGGTAGCCCTTGCGGACGGCGTGGTAGACGATCGTGGAGGTCGAGCCGGTCGGCCCGCCCTGCGTCATGACGTCCACCTGCACGAACAGC
Organism: Microbacterium hominis NBRC 15708; assembly: GCF_001592125.1. Taxonomy (GTDB): domain Bacteria; phylum Actinomycetota; class Actinomycetes; order Actinomycetales; family Microbacteriaceae; genus Microbacterium; species Microbacterium hominis. The sequence goes on along the minus strand of NZ_BCWI01000017.1, from coordinate 44,102 downwards.
CCGAGCGCGGCGATCGTGATCGTGACGAGGACGAAGACCATGGTGGGACGCAGTCCCGGCCAGGTGACGCTCGTGAACTGGCGCCAGGGGCTCGCGCCGTCCATCTTCGCGGCCTCGTAGAGCTCCTCCGGGATCGTCTGCAGACCGGACAGCCAGATGATCATGTGGAAGCCGACCGCCTGCCAGATCGACAGCACGATGATCGCCGGCAGCGCGGTGGTGGGGTTGTTGAGCCAGTCGACGCTCTGCCAGGCGCCGAAGGTGAGCGTGTCGATGAACGAGTTGATGAGCCCGTCCTTCTGGTACATGAACTTCCAGAGGATCGAGACGACGACGATCGAGGTCACGACGGGGATGAAGAAGATCACGCGGAACGCGGTGACGCCCCGCATCCGCCGGTTGACGAGCACCGCCAGCAGCAGGCCGAGGCCGGCCTGCACCGGCACGACGACGAGCGCGAACAGGAAGGTGTTCCAGGCCGACTGCAGGAACATCGGGTCGGCGCCGAACGCACGGGCGAAGTTGTCGAGGCCGACGAAGCGCGGCGGGTTCGGCGAGATGAGGCGCGCGTTCGTGAACGAGAGCCCGAAGGCGAGCAGCACGGGGATGACGAGGAACAGGACGAGGAGGATGCCGGCCGGGGCGATCATCGCCAGGCCGGCCCACGTCTCACGTCCGCGGATGGAGCGGAAGCGGCTCAGGGCGCGGCGCGGCTTCTCGGCCGCGGCCGTGGCAGGGGTGACAGTCATGGTGACTCTTTCGAGGTCGTCGAGCGGAGCGGGTGGGACGCGAGGTCCCACCCGCTCGGGCTCACTTGGTGAAGCCGTACCCGTCGTTGGACGAGATGTTGGCGTCGATCTCGCTGACCGCCTGGTCGAGCGAGGTCTTGACGTCGGCGCCGTTCATGATGTCCTTCGCGGCGGTCTCGAACGTCGTGGAGATGACGGCGTAGGCCGGCGTCGCGGGACGCAGCACCGCGAACTTCTGCGACAGCTCGACGAAGGGACGCAGCACGCCCTCATCGTTGAAGTACTTCGAGGCCTGCGCGGCCGAATCGGTCGCCGGGATCACGATCTGCTGGTCGGCGAACTGGGTGATGTACTTGTCCTGGAAGCTGAACTCGAGGTACTTGCGGGCACCGTCGGCGTCGTTGCAGCCCTTGGAGATGGCCCACTGCCACGAGCCGCCGCCGATCTTCGGGCCGGTGCCGAGGTCCGGCGGGGGCAGGATCAGCAGGTCGTCGCCGACGGCGTCGACCGAGGCGAGCGCGTTCCACACGCCGGTGTAGCTGAGGGCGACCTTGTTGTCGACGAACTCCTGGTTGCCGACCGTGCCGTTCGCGTTGGCGTAGCCGTCGCGGAAGAGGTTCTGGAACCACGTGCCCCACGCGACGGCGTCGTCGCCGTTGAGCGCGCCCTCGGCGGTGAGCATGCTCGAGCGGTCGATGAGGTCGCCGCCGAAGCTCTGCAGGAAGGGAGAGTAGGCGTAGGGCCACCACTCGCCCTTGTCCTCGGCGCCGATGTCGATCGGGGTCTCGTAGCCCGCGGCCTTCAGCGTGGCCAGCACGGAGCCGAACTCGTCCTTCGTCCAGGGCTTGTCGACGGTCGGGATGCGGATGCCGTTCGCCTCGAGAACGGACTTGCGGGCGAAGATCGACAGCGCGGCATCCCAGTAGCCGGCCGAGTAGATCTGTCCGTCCCACGTGCCGACGGCGGTCGGCAGCAGGGCGTCGGTGATCTTGGTGTCGATGCCGAGCGGCTGCAGGTAGCCGGCCCACGCCCAGTTGGGCATGATCGGCCCGTCGAGGTCGAGGAGGCAGGGCAGGTCGCCGGATGCCGCCGCAGCGACGACGGCGTCGTTGTAGGCGCCCTGCGGGAAGGACTCCTCGACCACCTCGTACTGGTCCTGCGACGCGTTGAAGTCCGAGATGATCTGCTGGTAGACCGCGAGCTCGGCCGGGTTTCCGGCCGAGTGCGTCCACATCGTCAGCTTCGTACGACCGTCCTCGGTCGTGCTGTCACCTTTGCCGGCCTGACCGCAGCCGGTCAGTGCCAGCACCCCGACGAGCCCCGCCGCAGCGAGGACCGACACGGATGTGCGCTTCATTGTGATTTCCTTGTCTCGTGATCGACGCGTGCGTCGATCACCGATCGGGGGTCGCCGAAAGCGACCGCTCGGTGTGTTGTGAGGTCCGTCGCCGGTTCGGTTTGGCGACATGCGCCGGCGGCGGGCCCACGGAGTCTCGTCGGACGACGGGACACTCCATCTGGTGAACGGCATCCTTTCCCCCCTCGCGGATGCCGAGTGCGACCTCCATCGCCCAGCGGCCCATCTCGTAGTGGGGCAGCGCGACGGTGGTCAGCGGGGGGTCTTGCTCGGCGGCGATGAACTGCTGGTCGTCGTAGCCGATGATCGAGATGTCCTCGGGGATGCGCAGCCCGCGTGCGTGGATCGCGGTGTAGGCCCCCGTGGCCATGCGGTCGTTGAAGCAGAAGATCGCCGTCGGGCGGCGCTCCGACGGGAGGTCGAGCAGGCGCTCGGCGGCGCCCCGCCCGCCGCGGTGCGAGGTCTCCCCGTGCACGTGCAGCTCGTCGTCGACGACGATCCCGGATGCCGCGAGCACCTCGCGGTAGCCCTCGAGGCGGAGATCGGCGGCGATGGGACGACCCGGGTCCTCGTCGGTGTCGATGTACGCGATGCGCGTGTGGCCCGCCTCGACGAGCTCGCGGGTCGCCGCGGCGCCGCCGGCGCGGTCGTCGGGCACGACGCTGGGAAAGCCCGTCACGCCGTCCGCCGGACGGCAGTCCAGCAGCACCGTGTCGGCGGGCAGCTTCACGTCGGCCGGGACGATACGGTGCCACATCGCCGCGTAGATCAGCGCGTCGACCTGCTGCGCGGTGAGGGCCCGGATCGCGGCGTCCTCCACCGCGGCGTCCGATCCCGTGTCGACGAGGAAGACGAGGTGTTCGTTCGCGCGGGCGACGTCCTGCGCACCGGCGAGCATGCGGCCGGCGAAGGGCGTGGTGGCGATCTGGTCGGAGATGAGCCCGACGGTCTTGGTGCGCTGCTGGCGGAGGCCGCGCGCGAGGGCGCTCGGCGCGTAGCCGACCGCGGCGGCGGCGGCGCGCACGCGGTCTCGTGTCTCCTGCGAGATCCGCGACTCGACGTCGTTCAGCACGAGCGAGACCGTCGTGACCGACACACCGGCCGCTGCCGCCACGTCGGAGATGCGTACGCGGGCCATGTCACCACTTCCTCGTGATAAATCGATTTAACGTCTGGAGTGATTATTGACCCGAGCTCGCCGGTTCGTCAAGCATCGATGCCGAAACGACACCGACCGTCGCGTCAGGCGGTGCGCCGCTGCGCCTGGACGAGGGGATCCGGCACGGGAGAGGAGGCGATCAGCGCCGACGTGTACGGATGCCGCGGCGCGCGCAGCACCTGCGTGCGCCGCCCCTCCTCCACGACCCTGCCGTGCTGCAGGACGACGATGCGATCGCAGAGCTCGTCGACGACCGCGAGGTCGTGACTGATGAACAGACACGCGAAGCGCAGCTCCCGCTGCAGTTCGCGCAGGAGCTCCAGCACGGTCGCCTGCACCGAGACGTCGAGCGCGCTCGTGGGCTCGTCGGCGATCAGCAGCCGCGGACGCAGCGCGATGGAGCGCGCGATCGCGACGCGCTGACGCTGACCGCCCGACAGCTCGTGCGGATACCGGCGTCGCCAGGCGGCGGGAAGGCCCACGGCATCCAGGAGCTCGGCGACGCGGGTGTCGAGCGCGGCGCCTCGCAGCCGCGCGTGCACGCGGAGGGGTTCGGCCACGGCGTCACCGACGGTGCGGCGCGGATCGAGCGCGGCGGTGGAGTTCTGGAACACGACGCCGACCTGGCGCTTCACGGCCACGGCGCGACGTCCGCTGACGGCGCGCAGGTCGACGCCGCACACGCGCACCGTCCCGGCCGAGATGGGCGTGAGGCCCAGGGCGCAGCGCCCGATGGTCGACTTGCCCGACCCCGACTCCCCCGCCAGCGCGACGATCTCGCCCTCCCGGACGGCCAGGGTGACATCGTCCACCGCCGCCACCGCGTGCCGGCCCCGCCCGTAGACGACCGACAGGGCGTCGACGTCGAGCACGACGGTGCTGCCGGAGGGATCATCGCGCTCGGGCGCGCCGAGGCGCGGCACCGCGGCGAGCAGCCGGCGCGTGTAGTCCGCGGTCGGCGCCGAGAACAGCTCCTGCACGCCCGCCGCCTCCTCGACGAGGCCGTCGTGGAGCACGACGACGCGGTCGGCGATGTCGGCGACGACGCCCATGTCGTGCGTGATCATGATGATCGCCGTGCCGACGCGGTCGCGCAGCCGACGCAGCACGTCGAGCACCTCGCGCTGCACCGTCACGTCGAGCGCCGTCGTCGGCTCGTCGGCGATGAGGATCTCCGGGTCGCACGCCAGGGCGATCGCGATCATGACCCGCTGCGCCTGGCCGCCCGACAGCTGGTGCGGGTAGCTGGAGAGGCGTTTGCGGGGCTCGGCGATCTCGACCATCTCCAGCAGCTCGATCACGCGGGCCCGTCGCTGGGCCCGCGTCATCTCCGGCCGGTGCACGATGAGCATCTCCTCGATCTGCGCGCCGATGGAGAACACGGGATCGAGCGCACTGCCCGGATCCTGGAAGATCACGCCGATGCGGGTTCCGCGGACGGCCTCGCGCCGGGCCGGCGTCATCGTGAACAGGTCCTCGCCGTCCAGCAGCGCCTCCCCGCGCACGACGGTGTTGCGCGGGAGCAGCCCGACCAGCGCCAGCGCGCTCACGCTCTTGCCCGATCCCGACTCGCCGACCAGGGCGAGCACCTCCCGGCGCTCGAGCGCGAACGACACGCCCCGGACGGCCTGCGTGGTCTCGCCCCCGGTGACGAAGTCCACCGCCAGGTCGCGCACCTCCAGCAGCGACGTCACGGCGCGACGTCCTCGTCGATGTCGGCGTCGCGGTACGCCTGCCAGTCGGCGAGCATCTTGCGGTGGTAGCCCATCAGCCAGATCATGTAGCGTCGCGCGTTCTGCAGGCGCGTGCGGGGTCCGGAGGCGGCATCGGGGAGGATGTCGAGACCGTACTCGATGGTCGAGGTGACCCGCCGCGCGTAGTCGCGCTCCCCGGCGAGGAAGCTGCCCCAGACATCCTCCTCGACGCGGAAGTAGCGGTTGCGATCGCCGGGCAGCGAGTGCGGCTTCAGGAAGCCGAGGCTCACGAGGGCGCGTGTGGACATCGAGACGGCCCCGGCGCTCGCCCCGAGCATCTCGGCGATCTGTGCGGAGGACAGGAACGGTCGGTCGACGATGAGCAGCAGGCCGAGCACCCGCCCGTCCATCCGCGGGTTGCCCGCCGCGCCCCACGAGAAGGCGAAGTCCTCGACGAACGTGCGCGCCTCTTCGCTCAGCTGCTCCGCCTGACGGTCGGTCTCCTCGCTCATAGCGACATCCTCTCCAATACCGTCCCCGGCTCCGGGAGCGCCATGGCCGCCTCGAACACGGCCTGGGGCCACATCGTCATGCCGCTCCACACGATCGATTCCACCCCACCGCCGGGCGCCTTCGCCACCTCGATCGGCTCGCCGGTCGCGCCGAAGCCGTCGCGGCGCGCCTGGTGCATGCGTCCGGACGCGTCGACCTCGATCTTCTCGGCCGCGCGCGCCGGGTCGTCCGCGGCCGGGTGCAGCGCGAAGGTGGCGCCCCCCAGGTGGGCGATGTCGAGCACGCTCCACAGGCTCGCGAACCGCTCCTCCGGCAGATCGCCGCGCGCATCGGCATCCGCGTGGGTCAGGGCGAGCCGGATGATCGCCATCGCCCCGGTGGCCAGCAGGTCGGCCGGGCCGTCGATGGCGTTGGTGAAGACGCTGACGGCGATCCCGTCCTCGGCATCCAGCCAGGTGCGCGTGATGTGCCCCGGGTAGCCGCCGCTGTGTCCGACGAGGCGGCGTCCGCCGAGGGTGTGCAGTTCGAAGCCGAGGCCGTAGTCCCGCGTCACGCCCGCGATGTCGATGCGTGAGTGCGCGTGCTGGGCCTGGCGCTTGCTGTCGTCAACGAGGAGGCGATCGTCGCCGAGCGCGTGGGCGGCGATGTAGGCGGTGGTCTCCGCGGCCGTCGAGTACCAGCCCGTCGCGGCGGCGAGCGCACGCGTGTCGACGTGACCGATCACGCGACGCTCGCCGTCGGCCAGTCGCGCCGTGTGACCCGCGGCGTACTCGCTCTCGCGGGCGCCCTGCCAGTCCGACCCCGAGCGCACGAGCCCCAGCGGGGCGCAGATGTGCGTGCGGGTGTACGCGTCGTAGTCCACGCCGGATGCCGCCTCGATGACGAGCCCCAGCAGCCCGTACGCGATGTTGGAGTACTTGAAGAACTCGTTGCGCGCGAACACCCGCCCCTCCGCGCGGCAGATCTCGACCAGGCGCGCACGATCCGGGAAGGGCCCGCCGCGCTGCCAGTAGTCGGCGTCGCGTCCGTCGCGGACGACACCGCCCTGATGCGCGAGCAGCTCGCGGAGGGTCACCGCCGAGAGCTCGGTGTCGACGAGCTCGGGCACCCAGGCGGCCACGGTGTCGTCGAGACGGAGATCACCGCGTTCGGCGAGCTGGAGCACCGCCGTCGCGGTGAAGGTCTTGGAGTGCGACGCGATGCGGAACAGGTGCGCGCCGGTGAGCGGGGTTCCGCTCGCGACGTCGGCACGGCCCCACGCGAAGTCGAGGACGAGCTCGCCGTCGACGCGGATGGCGGCCTGGATGCCGGGCACCTCCCGCTGGGCGCCGAGGAAGGCGAACCACCGGGCCGCGTAGCGCGCGGCATCCTCGACGGCTCGGCGTCGACGTGCGGCGGTCTCGTCGTCGGAGGGGGAGGCGGAGGCGGTCACAGACGACGTCCTTTCGGGTCGAGCGCATCGCGGAGGATGTCGCCGAGGGTGATGAGCGCGAAGACGGTCACGCTCAGGAAGAGAGCGGGGAAGAAGAGCATGTGCGGGGAGGTGCCGAAGTACGACTGGGCGTTCGCCATCTGCAGCCCCCACGAGATCGACGGCGCGCGCAGGCCCACGCCGAGGAAGGTGAGGGTCGACTCGGCGACGATGATGCTGCCCACCATCGTCGCCGTGATCGCGAGCACCGGGCCCAGCGCGTTGGGGACTACATGCGTGAGGAGCGTCCGGGTGTGGGAGATGCCCATCGCGCGTGCCGCACTGACGTAGTCCGTCCGCCGCACGGTGCGCACGGAGGTGCGCACGAGCCGCGCGAGCGTCGGCCAGCTGAACACCGCGAGCACCACGGCGACCACGAGCGGCGTGCGCTCCCCCACGCTGTTGAGCACGATGATCGCGCCGAGGATGAAGGGGAAGCCGAGGAAGACGTCGGTCAGGCGGGAGATGACCGCGTCGGCGATGCCGCCGTAGTAGGCCGCGACGGTGCCGACGACGATCGCGATGACCAGCGCGATGACCGTCGCGGTCAGGCCGATGAACAGCGAGGTGCGGGTGCCGTGGATCACGTTGGCGTAGACGTCGCAGCCCTGCAGGTCGGTGCCGAACACGTGCGCGGCGCTCGGCGGCTGGGCGCTGTCGCGCAGCGTGCACGCGCGGGGGTCGGGCTGGCCGAAGAGCCCGCCGATGACCGACGGGAACAGCGAGACGAGCGCGAGCACCGCGAGGATCGTGGCGCTGAGCCAGAACAGGACGCGACGGCGCAGGCTCATCCACACGCCGCGGCGGACGGTGATGTGCTCGAGGGCGGTCACAGCGGTCTCAGTCATGACGGCTCCGGGGGTCGAGCAACGCGTTCAGGAGATCGACGAGCACGTTCAGCACGAGGAAGATGAGGATCAGCGTCGTGCCGACCCCCACGATCGTCGGTCCCTCGTGCGTGCGGATGGCGCCGAAGAGGAGCTGTCCGATCCCGGGGAGGTTGAAGATGCCCTCCACCACGACGGCGCCGCCCAGGAGGAACCCGAGGTCGATCGCGACGAACGTCAGCACGGGCGCCACCGAGTTGCGCATGACGTGCAGTCCGACGATGCGGCGGCGGGGCATGCCCTTGGCCCGCAGGGTGCGCACGAAGTCGGAGTCCATCGAGTCGACGACGCTGCCGCGCATGAGCCGGGTGATCGAGGCGAGACCGAAGAGGGCGATGACCAGCGCCGGCAGGAGGTAGGCCGCCGGCCATCCCGCATCGGTGCCCGCGATGGGGAACCAGCCGAGCTGCAGTCCGAAGACCAGCTGCGCGGTCACGGCCACCACGAACACGGGGATCGACGTCGCGAGGATCGTCCCGAAGAGCACCGTGCGGTCGATCGCGCTGTCGCGGCGCAGACCCGAGAGCAGGCCGAGGGCGACGCCGAGCACGACTTCGATCACCCACGCCGTCAGCGCGAGCGTGATCGTGACCGGCCACCGCGACGCCATCCGATCCGCGACCGGCACACCGCTGAAGGTCGTGCCCAGATCTCCGGAGAACAGCCCGCCCAGGTAGCGCAGGTACTGCTGCCAGAGCGGCTCGTCGAGGTGGAACTGCGCCCGCAGCTGGGCGACGACGTTCGCCGGGAGGGGCCGGTCTCCGCCGAGGGCGGCGATCGGATCGCCCGGCAGGGCCCACACGGTGGCGTAGATGATGAAGGTGACGCCGATGACGACGATGACGAACTCCGCCAGGCGTCCCCCGATGCGCCGCGCGCCGATCATGCGAGCCTCCGCCGGACCGTTGCGAACAGCGCCGCGAGCTGCACCCCGACGAGGGCCTCGACCGGAACGGGCGGCAGGTCGGCGTGCGGGTCCTCGGCGAGCCACCGCTCCCACTGCGCCGCGAGGGCGTCGCGCGCGCGGCGGAGGTCGGCGGCGGCCGTGCCGGCGTGCACCTCGGCATCCAGCGCGCGACGCAGGATGCCGGCGAAACGCAGCCGGAAGGTGCGCACGACCTCGGTGTTGCCGAAGACCTCCGCGACGGTGGCGGGACGATCCGCGGCGGCCGCCGCCGACCGTCGCCGCTCGGCGACGGCGACCGCGCCCATGCCCGGCGCGAACGCCTCGCTGGCGCGCAGGAACGGCGAGTCGATCGTCAGCAGCGGGCGCACCGCGTCGAGGGTGCCCGTCAGCAGCGCGTGCAGTTCGTCGAGGTGGTCGGCCTTCGTGCGCAGCACCTCGCGGTAGGCGAGGTCGGTGGCGGTCGTGTCGGCGGCGTCCGGGTGGATCCAGTAGGGCAGCTCGGCGATCATCGTGGTCGTCCCGTAGCGCTCGAGGTAGTCGGCGGTGCCCGCCCCGCCCGCGCGGGCGTCGAGGCCGAGGCCGGACGCGAGGCGGTGATCGATCAGCTCGCGCGTCAGCGGTGCCCGGAAGACGGCGTCGGCCAGCGGCGTCAGTCCGTCGAACTCGGGCTCTCCGACGTCCAGCGGCAGCCCGAACGCGGCGGGGATCGCGCTGAGCTCGCGGGCGAGCGCGGGGTCGGCGTCGTTGGTGTAGAAGTAGACGCCGCCGAACTCGCCGTTGTGCAGGCCGACGAACACGTCCGGCCGGACGCGGTCGAACAGCCCCATCAGGGCGAGCGTCTCGGGGATCGGGGCGTCGAAGCGCGCCCCGCGGTAGGCGAACGGGAACGACCACTCCACCTGCTCGGACGGCGCCGGCCGGTAGAAGCCGCGGTAGTAGTCCGCCCGGCGAAGCGGCGGGGCGAACCAGCCCTCGTTGAGCCGCGTGCCGTCGGGGTCGGCGCACGGGACGAGATGCCACGTCGCGCCGCGGGAGTGCTCGGGCTCGGTGAGCAGCAGGCGGGCGAGCCGCTGGACGGTGCGGAAGCCGATCGGCTCGTTGGGGTGCACGCCGGCCGCGACCACGACCTGCGCCGGCCCGTCGCCGATGGTGATCACGTCGATGGGCGCACCCTCGCGCGAGTGTCCGATGACCGATGCCGTCGCCCGGTCGGGATGCGCTCGGCACAGCTCCTGCAGATCGGCGCGCAGCGCGTCGACGGTGGGGAAGCCGTCGATCGCGTCGGCGGCACCGGGAGCGGCGGCGGGGAGGAAGGTCATGAGCGCTCTCGTCTGGAACTGGAACGGCCCCGCGGGGGGGTCGAGGGCGGGTGCGGCCGGGGCGGGTGCGGAGCGTCGGGCGGGACGCTCCGCACCCCGACCGTCATTCGGTGAGGACGATCGACCGGTAGGTGGGGTTGCCCACCGGCGAGGTGACGAGCTGTGCGACGCGCGGGGAGGTGACGTAGGAGTACTTCTCGAAGAAGAGCGGCACCGCCGGGAACTCCTTCTGGATGATCTGCTGCACGGCGGCGTAGGCGGAGCCGTCGGTGGACAGATCGGCGTCGGCGGCGGTCATCGCCGAGGCGACCTCGTCGCTGTACCAGGGGATGCAGTTGGTGCAGCCGCCGCCCTTGATGAAGAAGACGCGCAGCGTCGCCTGCTGGCTGGGGTAGAGGGCGCCCCACCGCGAGAAGAACGGACCGGTGATGTTCTCGTCGTTGCGGTTCTGCAGGAACTCGGCCCAGTCGGCGCTCGGGGTGGCCGTCGCGTCGATCCCCAGGTTCTGTCGGAGCTGGTTCGCGATCGCCTGGTAGAGCGGGTCCAGTCCGCCGCCACCGGGGTAGTAGATCTCCATCGGGCCCGAGAACCCGCCGGCCTCGGCCAGCAGCGCCTTGGCCGCCTCGGGGTCGAAGGAGCAGTAGTCGCCGCAGATCCCGGTGGGCGTGCCGGGCTCGATGGCCGGCGTCCACGCCGTCGCCGGGGCGTACGTGCCGCCGTAGATCACGTCGATGATCGCCTCGCGGTCGATCGCCATGGAGATCGCCTCGCGCACACGCACGTCCTGGTAGGCGGAGTTCCACAGGGGCAGGCCCAGGAACGAGATGCCGGGCGCCTCGAACGAGTACAGACGCTGCCCGAAGTCGGCCGACGCCTGCGTGAGCTTGGAGGCGGGGACCCCCGCGACGTCGAGGTTGCCGGCGAGGACGTCGGTGTAGGCGGTCTCGCTGTCGGTGTAGGGCACGAACGTGATGCGGTCGATCGTGGGCTTGTCGCCCTTGTAGGCGCTGTAGGCGTCGAGGACGATCGGCTCGTTCTCGACGTAGTCCTGCGCGAACTGGAAGGGACCGTTGCCGACCGGATGCGTGTTGTAGGCGGTGAAGTCCGCGAACGCCGAGGCGGGCATCGGGAACATCGCGGTCTGCGCCTGCGTCACCTGCAGCGGGAACTGGCTGTCGGGACCGATGAGGGTCACCGTGAAGGTGAGGTCGTCGACGACCTTCAGCCCGGACATCTCGGTCGTGGACGGGGTGCCGGATGCCGGGTTGAGGTCGGCGTAGCCGACGATGTTGGCCAGCTGTCCGGAGTTCTCGAACGCGTTCGGACCGTACGCCACCGCGTTCCACGAGTCGACGTAGCTCTGCGCCGTCACGGGGGTGCCGTCCTGGAAGGTCCAGCCCTCGCGCAGGGTGACGGTCCAGGTCGTGGCGTCCTGCGACTCGATGGACTGGGCCTGGACGTACTCGAGCGAGCCGTCGGAGTTCAGGAACGCGAGCGGCGCCCACACCGCCATGTTCACGTCGTAGGCGACGGATTGGCGGCCCGGGACGATCAGCTGCGGGTCGGTGGAGGCGACGCGGATCTCCTTCTTCTGATCCGCGCCGGAATCGGACGGTGTCGCACTGCAGGCGGACAGTGCGAGGGCGGCGGCGACGACCGTGGCCGCCGCGGCCAGGAGCCTCTTGTTCATGGTTTCCTCATTGCGGGTTGCGGGACGGGTGAGGTGCTGCGCCTCACCGGCGAGGAGCAGGACCGGCGAGATACCCACACAGTAGAGGCGAAAGCTTTCGAACTTTCAGTACGTAATGAAACCTTTACAACCACGAAATCGTCGGAGCGGTCGGCGGCGCGACTTCTAGACTTCTCCACATGAGCACCCCCGACGCCGCGGCATCCGCTCGGCGCACCCCCGCGACGCACGCCGTCCCGGTGCACAAGGTGCTCAACAACAACGTCGTGATCGCCGTCGACGAGTCGGGGCGGGAGCGCGTGCTGATGGGACGAGGGCTCGCCTTCGGGTTGAAGCCGGCCGACGTGCTCGATCCCGCCAAGGTGGAGAAGACGTTCATCCTCGACACCGGCGCGGACGGCGAGCGCGAGCGGCGCCTGCTCACCGACGTCCCGTATCCCATCGTCGAGGCCGCCACGCGGGCGGTCGACGAGGCCGAGCGCCGACTCGGCCGCGATCTGGGACGGCGGTTCACGATCGCCGTCATCGACCACGTCGCCTACGTGATCGAGCGGCTGGACAAGGGGATGCGGATCACCACGACCTCGATGCCCGAGCTTCGCGTGCTCCACCCCCAGGAGTTCGCCGCCGCCGAGCACATGGCGGGATCGATCGCGACGAGCCTGGACCGCGAGCTTCCCGCCGAGGAGGCGGTGTTCCTCACGATGCACCTGCTCAACGCCACCCGCGACGAGCCCAACGGCACGGCCGCGCTGCTGTTCCGCCGCGTGCAGCACGTGGTCGAGGTGGTGGAGCACTCGCTCGGCGTGCGCCTGGACGTCGACGGCCCCGACTACGCGCGGTTCATCCTGCACGTGCAGTTCCTGCTGCAGCGGCTCGTGAGCCGCACCATGCTCGCGAGCGGCGACACCTCGTTCTTCGAGTTCGCCAAGCACAGCTACCCGCGCTCGTACGCGATCGCCGAGGAGGTCAAGGCGTACGTCGGCGGCGCGACCGGGTCGGAGCTGACCGACGAGGAGCTGCTGTACCTCATCGTCCACGTCGAGCGTCTGAAGAGTCAGATCGCCCCTGGCGCTGAACCCGACCCTGTGGTAACTTGATCGCAGATCCCTGGATCGTTACCGCATCAGCGGGCGAAACCTGGACTCACCGAGAGCTTCGGCACTCATCGAGTCCAGGTTTTTTTGTTGCCCGGGCAGAGGTGCCCGGGCCTTCCACACACAAGGAAAGGCGAATCCGATGGCGGATTACGCGAAGACCGCGGCTGGCGTGCTCGCCGGCGTCGGCGGCGAAGACAACGTCAGCTCGCTCGTGCACTGCGCGACACGTCTGCGCTTCGTCCTCAAGGACGAGAGCAAGGCGGATGCCGCGGCGGTCAAGGCCACCCCGGGCGTCATCACCGTCGCCCAGGCGGGCGGCCAGTACCAGGTGGTCATCGGCAACGACGTGCCCGAGGTGTTCGCCGAGATCGGCAAGGTCTCCCGCTTCGGCGGGGGTCACGACGCCGCGGCCGAGGACACCGGACCGAAGGGCAACCTGTTCAACCGGTTCATCTCGATGATCTCGGCGATCTTCACCCCCGTGCTGTGGACCCTCGCCGGCACCGGCCTGCTGAAGGCGTTCCTGTCGGCCGCCGCCACGTTCGGCTGGATCGACGCCACCTCCTCGACCTACCTCGTGCTCAACGCGCTCTCGGACGCGTTCATCAACTTCCTGCCGATGGTGCTCTCGATCACCGCGGCGCGCTACTTCAAGGCCAACGAGTGGACCTCGCTCGCGATCGCCGGCGCCCTCGTCTACCCGACGGTGGTCGCGGCGAACGGAGCCCCCGACCTCACGTTCTTCGGCATCCCCTTCACGATGGTGAGCTACGTCTCGAGCGTCATCCCCATCATCATCGTCGTGTGGCTGCAGTCGCACGCCGAGAAGTTCCTCTACGCGAAGCTCCCCGCCGCGATCCGCCGTTTCGTCACCCCGATGATCGTCGTGCTCATCGCCGTGCCGCTGGTGTTCGTCGTCATCGGCCCGATCTCCGACCTGCTCTCGCAGGGCGTCGGCAACGCGGTCAGCTGGGTGTGGGATGTCGCCCCGTGGGCCGGCGGCGCGATCATGGGCGGCCTGTGGCAGGTCTTCGTCATCTTCGGTCTGCACTGGGGCCTCGTTCCCGTCTTCCAGGTGGAGTTCCAGACGACCGGCCAGATCCTGCTGCTCGGCCCCGTGTTCGCGGCCGTCCTCGCGCAGGCCGGTGCCGTCGCGGGCGTGTGGGTGCGTGCGCGCAACAAGAACCTCAAGTCGCTCGCCGCCCCCGCCACCCTGTCGGGCTTCCTCGCGGGCATCACCGAGCCGGCGATCTACGGCCTCAACCTCCCCCTCAAGCGGCCGTTCGCCTTCGGCATCGTCGGCGGCGCGATCGGCGGCGCGATCATCGCCCTCGGCGGCGTGTTCTCGAAGTCGTTCGTCGTCCCCTCGGGCCTGGCCGTGACCGGGCTGCTCGGCAACGGCAACATGGTGATGCTGGGCCTCGGCCTGCTCGTGGCCATCGTGCTCCCGTTCCTGCTGGTCGTGCTCATCGGCTTCAAGGAGCCCGCCGAGGACGCCGCGACGGAGGCCCCCGCCCCCGCCGCCGCCAACGACGTCACGGTGCTCTCGCCGATCGACGGCACCGTCATCCCGCTCAACGAGGTGGCCGACGCCGCCTTCGCCGACGGCGCGCTCGGTCAGGGCGTCGCGATCCAGCCGCGCTCGGGCGCCGTGTACGCCCCGTTCGACGGCACCGTGGTCGCCGCCTTCCCGACCGGCCACGCGTTCGGGCTGCGCCACGCCGACGGCACCGAGGTGCTGATCCACATCGGCCTCGACACCGTCAAGCTCGGCGGCGCGCACTTCTCGGTGAAGGTCACGACCGGCCAGCAGGTGGCCGCCGGCGATCTGCTCGTCGAGTTCGACGGCGACGCCATCGAGAAGGCCGGGTACGACCTCACCACCCCAGTCATCGTCACCAACCCCGACCTCTACCCGGCTGTCGCGGATGCCGCGTCGGGCCCGATCGCGCACGGCGAGCCGCTGTTCACCGCGGTCTCGGTCGACTCGGTCGCGGCGACGAAGTGACCCCCGGCGACGTAAGGAGAACCACCATGACCACCACCGCACCCGCCTTCCCCGACGGCTTCCTCTGGGGCGGCGCCACCGCCGCCAACCAGCTCGAAGGCGCCTACGACGCCGACGGCAAGGGGCTGTCCGTCCAGGACGTCATGCCCCGGGGCATCGTCGGCCCCCGCACGGCCGCGCCGACGCCGGACAACCTCAAGCTCGTCGGCATCGACCACTACCACCGCTACGCGGAGGACATCGCCCTCTTCGCCGAGATGGGGTTCAAGACGTACCGGTTCTCGATCGCGTGGAGCCGCATCTTCCCGAACGGCGACGAGACCGAGCCCAACGAAGCGGGACTCGCGTTCTACGACCGCCTCCTGGACGAGCTGGAGAAGTACGGCATCGAGCCGCTCGTGACGATCTCCCACTACGAGACGCCGCTGCACCTCGCCGAGACGTACGACGGGTGGACCGACCGCCGCCTCATCGGGTTCTACGAGCGCTACGCCCGCACGCTCTTCGAGCGCTTCGGCGCCCGCGTGAAGTACTGGCTGACGTTCAACGAGATCAACTCGCTCCTGCACGCCCCCTTCATGTCGGGCGGCATCAACACGCCGAAGAGCGAGCTCAGCGAGCAGACGCTCTACCAGGCCATGCACCACGAGCTGGTCGCGTCGGCACGCGCCACCCGCATCGCGCGGGAGGTCGCACCGAACGCGCAGATCGGCTGCATGGTGCTGTCGATGCCGGTCTACCCGCTGACCCCGTCGCCCGCCGACGCGCTGGCGGTCATGGACTTCGACCACTCGAACCTGGTCTACGGCGACGTGCACACGCGCGGCGCCTACCCGGGCTACTTCCTGCGGACCCTCCGCGAGAAGGGCATCGAGCTGGAGATCACCGACGAGGACCGCGAGGATCTCCGCAACACGGTCGACTTCGTGTCGTTCAGCTACTACATGTCGGTCGCCGCGACCGCCGACCCCGCCAAGAAGGTCGCCGGCGAGGGCAACATCATGGGCGGCGTGCCCAACCCCACGCTCGAGGCGAGCGAGTGGGGCTGGCAGATCGACCCCGTGGGGCTGCGCATCGTGCTCAACCAGTTCTGGGACCGGTGGCAGAAGCCGCTGTTCATCGTCGAGAACGGTCTGGGCGCGAAGGACGAGCTGGTCGAGATCGACGGCGTCAAGACGGTCGCCGACGACTACCGCATCGCCTACCTGAACGACCACCTGGTGCAGGTCGGCGAGGCGATCGCCGACGGCGTGGACGTGCTCGGCTACACGACGTGGGGCTGCATCGACCTCGTCTCGGCATCCACCGCGCAGCTGAGCAAGCGGTACGGCTTCGTGTACGTCGACCGCAACGACGACGGCTCCGGCACGCTCGACCGCCACAAGAAGAAGTCGTTCGCCTGGTACGCCGAGGTCATCCGCACGAACGGCGGTGCGCTGACCGCATGACCCGTGCGATCTTCCTCGACGTCGACGGGACGATCCTGCAGGACGGACGGCACATCCCGCCGTCCGCGGTCGAGGCCATCCGCGCGGCCCGTGCTCGGGGACACCTGGTGTTCCTGAGCACGGGCCGCGGGACGGCGGAGCTGCACGCCGAGCTGATGGACATCGGCTTCGACGGCGCCGTCACCAACGGCGGCGCCTTCGCCAGCCTGGGCGAGCGGATCGTCTCGGCGACGCTGTTCACGCCGGAGGAGGTCGCGCGCCTGCGCGACTATCTGGCGAGCACCGGTCTGCACGGCTACTTCCAGTCGTACGACGGCCTGTTCGCCTCGGAGGGCCTGGCGGAGCTGCTCGCGGAGCGGTTCACGGCGGCGGGCTTCCCGTCCAAGTCGTTCCACGACGACGCTCAGGTCGACGACACCCTCATCGCGAAGCTCGTCTTCCTCACCGACGACGAGGATGCCGCCGCCCGCGCGCTCACCGAGCTCGCGGAGGACTTCGAGGTCGTCGGCGGGACCATCCCCGTCGCCTTCGCCGCCTCGGGCGAGGTCGCGCCGCGCGGCGTGCACAAGGGCGCGGCGATCCAGGCGCTGCTGCGCGCGCTCGACCTCGACCCGGACGACGCCGTCGGCATCGGCGACAACTGGAACGACGCGGAGATGTTCGCGGTCGTGGGCACCTCCATCGCGATGGGGAACGCCGTCGACGGCGTGAAGGCGCTGGCCGATCAGGTGACGACGGCGATCGACGAGGACGGCCTGCGCACCGCGTTCCGCCGCAACGGGCTGATCTGACGCGGTCGTACACTGACGCCATGGTGCCGTTCGACAACCTCCTGGCGTTCACGCTGGCCGCCCTCGTCCTGATCCTCATCCCGGGCCCGGCGGTGCTCTTCTCCGTCGGTCGCACCCTCGCGCTGGGACGCACCGGCGGGCTGCTGAGCGTCGCCGGGGTGAGCCTCGCGCTCATCCCGATCGTCGCGCTCGTCGCCGTCGGGGTGGGCGGTGTCGTGGCGCAGTCGGTGGTGCTGTTCACGGTGCTGAAGATCGCGGGCTCGCTGTACCTCGTGTACCTCGGCATCCAGGCCATCCGTCACCGCAAGGATGCCGCGAGCGCTCCCGATCCGGCCCGGCTGCCCACCGGCCACGGCCGGCAGCTCTGGCAGGGCTTCGTCGTCGGCATCACCAACCCGAAGACCATCGCCTTCTTCGTCGCCGTCCTCCCGCAGTTCGTCGACCTGCACGCCGGATCGGTGCCGCTGCAGCTCATGGAGCTGGGCGTCGTGTTCGCCGTCCTCGCCCTCGTCTCCGACTCGATCTGGGTGCTCGCCGCCGCCGCGGCGCGCGCCTGGTTCGCCCGCTCGCCGAAGCGCATCGAGAGACTGACGGCGACGGGCGGTGGGCTCATGATCGGCCTGGGCGGCATCCTGCTGGTGACGGGCCCGAAGCACTGACGGATCCGGGGACAATGGAGGGGTGACTCCTCCCCCTTCGCGCCGCCGGATCGTCTTCATCGACATCGACGGGACCATCCTCGAACACGGGGCCCGGATGTCCCCCTCCACGCCGGTCGCCATCGCGACCGCCCGCGCGAACGGCCACCTCGTCTACCTCTGCACGGGACGATCGGCCGGCGACATCAACCCCCGCGTCCGCGAGATCGAGGTGGACGGCGCCATCACCAACGGCGGGGCGTTCGCCGTGCGCGGCGACGAGCAGATCGTGGCCCACCTCATGCCCCGTCCGCTCGTGGACCGGATGGTCGCCTACTTCGAGGAGCAGGGCGCGCACTACTTCCTGCAGACCGATCGCAGCGTCTACGTGAGCCCCGGCGTGCTCGAGCACGCGCAGCGCTTCCTGCGCGCCCACCCGCCGGTCGACCCGCGCGGCGAGCACGCGGCGGAGACGGAGGATCTGGCCCTGCTGAACCACTACCGTCCGCTCGACGAGGTCGACCTCGACACGGTCGTGAAGGCGACGTTCCTCAGCACCGCGAGCGACACGCTGTCGCGCGCGGCCGAGCAGCTCGGCGACGAGTTCCACGTCATCCCGGGATCGATCCCGCTGCC
Organism: Microbacterium hominis NBRC 15708; assembly: GCF_001592125.1. Lineage (GTDB taxonomy): Bacteria > Actinomycetota > Actinomycetes > Actinomycetales > Microbacteriaceae > Microbacterium > Microbacterium hominis. The sequence continues at coordinate 25,735 of NZ_BCWI01000017.1, read as the reverse complement.
CGGGGGCTCGAACGGCGAGATCTGCCAGCAGGGCGTCAACAAGGGCGCGGCGATCCTCGAGGTGCTGGAGGTGCTCGGCATGGATGCCGCGGACGCGGTCGGCATCGGTGACAGCTGGAACGACGTCGAGATGTTCCAGGTCGTGGGCACCGCCGTCGCGATGGGCGGCGCCGACCCCGAGCTGCAGGCGATGGCCGATCTGGTCACCACCGGCGTGCTCGAGGACGGGGTCGGCAACGCGCTGGCCCGCCTCGGCCTGATCTGACCGGGGTCGCTCTCCCCCGGTCGTTGAGCGAGGAGCGCAGCGACGAGTCGAAACGCAGAGCTCAGAGGAAGATGTCGGGGAACAGCTCGTCGTCGGGCGTGCCCGGTGTCGCCGCGTAGCGGGAGAAGTCCGTCACCCCGGCCTCCCGCAGCACCTGCTCGACGATGAGCGTCTGACCGGTGCGCTCACGCGCCGGGCGGATCAGCACCTCGTACGCGGCGTCGGCGTAGACCTCGGGCGTGCGGCTGACCTTCATCATCCGGTCGCCGCCGAGCGCGAACTGCACGGCCGCCGTCGCGATCGTCGTCTCGGGCCACAGGGTGTTCGCCGCGATGCCGTCGCGCGCGAACTCCGCGGCGATCCCCAGCGTGGCCATCGTCATGCCGTACTTCGCCAGCGTGTAGCCGGTGTGGGCGCCCAGCCAGCGCGGCGTGATGTTCAGCGGCGGCGACAGCGACAGGATGTGCGGGTTCTCGGCATCCTTGAGGATCGGCACCGCCGCACGGCTGAGCATGAACGTGCCGCGGACGTTGACGTCCTGCATGAGGTCGTACTTCTTGGCGGCGAGCTCGATCGACCCCGACAGGTCGATGACCGACGCGTTGTTGACGACGATGTCGATGCCGCCGAACTCCCCCTGCGTCTTCAGGACGGCGGCCGTGATGTCGTCGTCGTTGCGCACGTCGCCGACGATCGGCAGCGCCCGACCGCCCGCGGCCTCGATCGCCTCGGCGGCCGAGTGGACCGTGCCCTCGAGCTTCGGATGCGGGGTGTCGGTCTTGGCCAGGAGGGCGATGTTCGCGCCGTCGCGGGCGGCACGCAGCGCGATCGCGAGGCCGATGCCGCGGCTGCCGCCGGACATGAGGATGGTCTTGCCGGCCAGTGTCATGCGTGTCCCCTGTCGTGCGTGGTCTTGGCGGAGGCCGCGGCGAACGCGGCCACGCGCGCTGCGGCATCCGGGGTGTCGAAGCTCGCGCCGATGGTGCGCGCCTCATCGTCGAGGTTGTCGGCGAAGCGGCGGCGCGCGCCGGCGCGCACGAGCCGCTTGGCCTGTCCGAAGGCGGCGGTCGCGCCGTCGAGCCAGAGGCGCGCGATCTGCTCGGCGCGGCCGGCCGGGTCGTCCGCGACCTCGGTGACCAGCCCCCACTCCAGCGCCGTCGCGGCGTCGATGGTCAGGTCGTCGAGGAGCATCCGCAACGCGCGGGTCTGCCCGATCGCCGCCGGCAGCAGCGTCGAGACGCCGAGGTCGGGGGTGAGGCCGATGTTCGCGTACTTGCTGACGAAGCGGGCACGGTCGCCGGCGACGATGTAGTCGGCGGTCAGCATGAGCCCGAGTCCGCCGCCGGCGACGGCGCCCTGCACCGCCGCGACGATCGGGATCGCGGACTCGACGAAGGTGCGGATGCCGTCGTGGATCACGTGCGCCATCGCGGTGATGTCGGCGCCGCTCGAGCCGGAGGCGGCCATCTCGACGACATCGCCGCCCGCGCAGAACGCCGGGCCCGCGGCATCCAGGAGCACGGCGCCGACCGACGGGTCCGCCGTGATCTCGTGGGCGAGGTCGCGCCAGCGCGTGCCCATCTCGAAGCCCATCGCGTTCAGCGATGCGGGCCGGTTGAACGTGAGCCGCGCGAGCGCGCCGTCGCGGGTGTGGATGATCGAGGCGGTCATTTCGGCGCCATCCGGATCGCGCCGTCGAGGCGGATGGTCTCGCCGTTGAGGTAGCCGTTGCGGACGATCTCCGCGACGAGGCTCGCATACTCGTCGGGCCGTCCGAGGCGGGCGGGGTACGGCACCTGCTGACCGAGGCTCTGCTGCGCCGCCTCGGGCAGGCCCGCGAGCATGGGCGTCTCCATGATGCCGGGGGCGATCGTGACGACGCGTATGCCGTGGCGCGCGAGCTCGCGGGCGATCGGCAGCGTCATGGCGTGCACACCGCCCTTGCTCGCGGAGTAGGCGGGCTGGCCGATCTGCCCGTCGAAGGCCGCCACCGAGGCGGTGTTGACGATGACGCCGCGATCACCGCCGTCGGTGGGCTCCGTCTTCGCGATGGCGGCGGAGGCCTGCGCGATGACGTTGTAGGTGCCGATGAGGTTGACGCGCACGATGCGCTCGAAGTGGGCGAGGTCAGTGGGGAGGCCGTCGCGGTCGAGCACCTTGGCGGGTGGGGCGATGCCGGCGCAGTTGACGACGACCCGCAGCGGCCCCTGCGCGGCGGCCGTCTCGACGGCGGCGGCGATCTGCGTCGGGTCGGTGACGTCGGCCGCCACGAAGGTGCCGCCGAGTTCCGCGGCCCGCTCGGCGCCGGCAGAGGCGCCGAGATCGACGATCACGACGTGGGCGCCGGCGTCGGCGAGCCGTCGTGCCGTGGCGAGGCCGAGGCCGCTGGCCCCGCCGGTGACGAGCGCGGATGCGCCGGCGATGTCCATGGATTCTCCTTCGAAGTCCGGGCCGCTCCCGTCGCTCAGCGACGGGAGGTGCTACTGAGTGCCAGCATACGCGGTACCAGGTGTCAGCACGCTCTCTCAGTGCGCTCGGAGGATCTCCCCCAGCCGCGCCAACAGATCGTCGGGACGGGCGAGCAGCACGCGTGCCTCCGGCGCGGCGACCAGGTGATCGACGAGGCGCCGGGCCACCGCGGCATCCCGCCGCCGATAGCCGGAGAGGTAGTGCGGCGTCGCTCGCCACTCCAGGACCGCCCCGTCGTCGGTGGTGACCCGGACGGGAAAGGTCGGCGTCTCGGCGATCTCTCCCGACGCGCCGCCGAAGATGCCCTCGATCAGCGGCACGAGGGTGTCGCCGAGCGCGGGATGCGGCCACCACGTCATCGGCACCTCGGCGACGACCGCCCGCACCTGCGCCCAGGGCACGAAGCCCGCGGGCGCGTCGCCGAGCGCGGGCTGCAGGCCGTCGGCGCGCAAGCGGACATGGCGGGCCGCGGCATCCCCGAGGGCGACAGCCGGCCCGTCGGCGTCGTCGAGAGCGGTGAGCACGCCGACACGGCGGGCGACAGAGGTGGGCACAGCCCATCTCACCACGGACGCCGCGGCGGGCGCGAGAGGCAGGATGGATGCCGTGCCGAGCGCCTGCGGTTCTCCCGCGACCTCGGGAACGCGACCTGACCGCCCCGTACGCGCCGATACGCGAAATCGGGGCCGCATGCGGTGGTGGAGCCTCACGAGAGGCGACCGCATACGACCCCGATCGGGCTATCGCGCTGAGCGAGATCAGTTCACGTCGGCGTCCACCCAGTCCATCGACTTCGTGACGGCCTTCTTCCACAGTCGCAGCTGGCGCTCGCGCTCGGCGACGTCGTCGTTCGGCGTCCAGCGCTTGTCCTCCTGCCAGTTCGCCCGCAGCTCGTCGAGGTCGTTCCAGAACCCCACGGCGAGCCCGGCGGCGTACGCGGCGCCCAGCGCGGTCGTCTCGGCGACGACGGGACGCACGACCGGGACGCCCAGGATGTCCGCCTGGAACTGCATGAGCGTGTCGTTGGCGATCATGCCGCCGTCGACCTTGAGCTCCGTGAGGTCGACGCCGGAGTCGGCGTTGACGGCATCCAGCACCTCGCGCGTCTGGAAGGCGGTCGCCTCCAGGGCGGCGCGGGCGATGTGGTTGCGGTTCGCGAAGCGGGTGAGGCCGACGATGGCGCCACGGGCGTCGGGACGCCAGTAGGGCGCGAACAGGCCCGAGAAGGCGGGCACGAAGTACACGCCGCCGTTGTCCTCCACCTTCGCGGCGAGCTCCTCCACCTCGGGCGCGGACGAGATGATGCCCAGCTGGTCGCGCAGCCACTGGATCAGCGAGCCGGTGACGGCGATCGATCCCTCGAGGGCGTAGTGGGCCGGCTCGTCGCCCAGCTTGTAGCCGACGGTGGTGAGCAGGCCGTTCTCCGACTTCACGATCTCGGTCCCCGTCTGGAAGATGAGGAAGTTGCCCGTGCCGTAGGTGTTCTTGCTCTCGCCCGCGTCGAAGGCCGCCTGGCCGAACGTCGCCGCCTGCTGGTCGCCGAGGATGCCGGCGACGGGGGTCTCCCGCAGCAGCGACGTGTCGCGCGCCTCGCCGTAGACCTCGCTGGAGGAGCGGATCTCCGGCATCATCGAGCGCGGCACCCCGAAGTCGGCCAGGATGTCGTCGCGCCACGCGAGCGTCTTCAGGTCCATGAACAGCGTCCGGGAGGCGTTGGTCACATCCGTCGCGTGCACGCCGCCGTCGGGACCGCCGGTGAGGTTCCACAGCACCCAGGTGTCGGTCGTGCCGAAGATGAGGTCGCCCGCCTCGGCCTTCTCGCGCGCCCCCTCGACGTTCTCGAGGATCCAGACGATCTTGGTGCCCGAGAAGTAGGTCGCCAGCGGCAGCCCGACGATGTCCTTGTACCGGTCGACGCCGGCGTCGCCGGCGATCCGGTCGACGATCGGCTGGGTGCGCGTGTCCTGCCACACGATCGCGTTGTAGACGGGGATGCCGGTGTTCTTGTCCCACACGACGGCGGTCTCGCGCTGGTTGGTGATGCCCACCGCGGCGATGTCGTGACGCGTCAGGTTGGCGCGGCCGAGGGCGATGCCGATGACCTCGCGCATGTTGTCGCGGATCTCGATCGGGTCGTGCTCGACCCAGCCGGCGCGCGGCATGATCTGCTCGTGCTCCTTCTGGCCGACGGAGACGATCGAGCCCTTCTTGTCGAACACGATGGCGCGGCTGGAGGTCGTGCCCTGGTCGAGGGCGATGATGTACTCACTCATGAGGTGACGTCCTTGTCTGGGTGTGGATGGGGATCAGGCGTGGGCGAGGTGGAGCAGGACCGGAGCGGCGAGCGCGGCAAGCGTACCGCCGACGAGCGGACCGACGACGGGGACCCACGCGTAGGACCAGTCGCTGGAGCCCTTGCCCTTGATCGGCAGCACCGCGTGCGCGATGCGGGGGCCGAGGTCGCGGGCGGGGTTGATGGCGTACCCGGTGGGGCCGCCGAGGGAGGCGCCGATGCCGACCACGAGGAGCGCGACGGGCACGGCGGTCAGCGGGCCGAGGGCGCCGGGGACGCCGATCTGGACGTCGCCGTAGTCGGCGAACGCGAAGATGACGAACACGAGAACGAAGGTGCCGATGATCTCGGTGATGAGGTTCCAGCCGTAGGAGCGGATCGCGGGGCCGGTGGAGAACACGCCGAGCTTGGTCGCCGCGTCGGGCTCCTCGTCGAAGTGCTGGCGGTAGGCGAGCCAGCACAGCACCGCGCCGATGAACGCGCCGACCAGCTGGGCGGCGATGGCGACGAAGAACTGCGCAACGCCGATCTTCCCCCCGATCAGCAGGGCGATGGAGACGGCGGGGTTCAGCTGCGCGCCGGAGTAGGACGAGACGAGGACACCGGCGAAGACCGCCAGACCCCAGCCCCAGTTGATCATCAGGGTGCCGCCGCCGAATCCCTTGGATTTTGCGAGGATGACGTTGGCGACCACGCCACCGCCGAGCAGGAGCAGCATCGCCGTCCCGACGAGCTCTGACACGAAGTAGAGCCCGAGATTGATGTCGTGCATGTCAGCATTGACCTTTCTGCATGGATGCTGCGGGCGACGTCGCCGCGCGAGGGATGGCCTGATCGGTTGCCGGCGTCAGGCCGCGCCGGGGCTGGGCGGTCGGATCCTCACCGACCCGAGGGGGCGAGGTGGGACGTGCGGACGTCGATGCGATGGCGCTCCTGCAGCACGCGGGCCGCCTCGTCGACCTGCGCCCGCACGGCCTCGCCGTCCCAGCCGAGGGCCGGGGCGGCCGCCTCCGCGACCTCGGTGAGGGTCTCCACGCCCACCCCGCCGACGAAGGCGATGTGGGTGCGGCGCAGCAGGAGGTCGATGAGGCTCACGACCTCTTCGCGGCCGGCGAGGAAGGCGATCTCCTCGGCGGAGTACCCGGGTGCGTGCTCGAGGGGGCGTTGCGCGACCGGGAGCGTGCCGAGCACCTCGGAGGCGTACGTGCCGTAGCGCTCCAGCATCCGGTCGGCGAAGGCGCTCGTGTGCGCTCCGCGGTGCGCGTCGAGCCAGCGCGCCCGATCCGCCTCGGTGCGCGGGTAGCCCGCTCCCCCGCCGATCGGCAGGTCGAGCGTCGAGATGCGGCGCGTGCGGCCGAGGGCCGTCATCACGTCGTCGGACAGATGCTCGGCGAGGGCCCGGAACGTGGTCCACTTGCCGCCGACGAGGCTGAGCACCGGCACGGCGCCGAGACGCGCCCGCTCGATGCGGTAGTCGCGCGAGACGAAGCCCGGCGCGACGTCGTCGTGGCGGGGCAGGGGACGGATGCCGGAGAAGGTGTACACGATCTGCGACCGGTCCACCGCGATCCGGGGGAACACCTGGCCGATGAGGTCGAAGAAGTACTCGATCTCCTCGTCGGTGCAGACGGTGGGCTGGGCGGGGTCCGCATCGATGTCGGTCGTGCCGACCATGACGCGGCCCTTGAGCGGGTAGATCAGCACGATGCGGCCGTCGGCGGCCTCGAAGAAGATCTCGTTGCCGCGCGTGGCTTCCAGCAGCGCCGGGTTGTCGAGCACGATGTGCGAGCCCTTCGTCCCGCCCATGAAGCGGGTGGGGGCGCCCAGCGCGCTGTTGGTGATGTCGGTCCAGGGTCCGCTGGTGTTGACGATGACGTCGGCCGTGAACGGGAACTCGTCGCCGGTGAGGGCGTCGCGGATGATCACCGCCGAGCCGTCCGCGCCGACGACGGGGGCGTAGTTCGCCGCCCGTGCCGATTCCTCGCGGGTGCCGTCGCGCAGCACGTCGAGCGCGAGCCGCTCGGGGTCGTGCATCGAGGCGTCGTAGTAGGTCGCCGTGTAGCGGAAGCGGTCGTCGAGGTCGGGGAAGAGCTCGCGGGAGCGCCGGCGCCCGTGGAAGCGGTGACGCGGCACCGCGCCCCCGTCGCGGGAGAAGGTGTCGTACATCACCAGGCCGAGCTTGATCAGCAGCGCCCCGCGCTCGCGCGGCTTGCCGCGGCCGTGGGTGACGAGCAGCCGGAAGGGCGCCGTCAGGATGCCGGAGATCGTGCGGTGGATGGGGATGGTGGTGGGAAGCGGACGCACGAAGTGCGGGGCGTTGCGCACGAGACGGTTGCGCTCGGTGACCGACTCGCGCACGAGGCGGAACTCGCCGTTCTCCAGGTAGCGCACTCCGCCGTGCACCATGTGGCTGGAGGCGGACGATGCGCCGCTGACGTAGTCGTCGCGTTCGACGAGCGCGACGTCGACGCCCTGGAGGGCGAGGTCGCGGAACGTCGCGATGCCGTTGATCCCGCCCCCGATGATGAGGACCTCGGCGTGGGGGCGCTCTCGCAGCGCCTGGATGTTCGGACGGGTGGTCGCCATCGACTCGGTCATCGCTCTTCCTTCCGCGGCTTCGCGTGGTCTCGCCGCGTGTTTTTCACGGTGGTCGCGATCTACACTGAGACCTGGGTGAACGAACGCGCAACGCACGTGAACATACGTGCACCGCGAGGCGTGCTGTGCACGGATGTGCACGACGAGGAGGACACGTGACCGGCGAGATCGATCCCGAGGCGCGGGCGCGCGACGCCCTCCACGCGGCGCAGCTCTACTACGTGCAGGACCGGACGATGGAGCAGATCGCCGCGGAGATGAAGCTGTCGCGATCGTCGGTGTCGCGCCTGCTCGCGCACGCGCGCGAGATCGGGCTCGTGGAGATCACGGTGCACTCGCCCCAGGAGGCCAACAGCGTGGTCGCCCGCCGCCTCGGCGAGCGCTTCGGCATCTCCGTCCACGTCGTCAGCACCCCGCCCCGCTCGACCGACGCCGAGCGCCTCGAGCGCACGGCGCGCACCGCGGCGCACGTGCTGTCGACCACCCTCGACCCGCAGACGAGCATCGGCATCGCCTGGGGCGCCACCGTCTCGGCGATCGCCCGCCACCTCCCCACCAAGCGGCTGCAGGAGTCCCAGATCGTGCAGATGAACGGCGCGGCCAACGAGTCGACGTCGGGCATCAGCTACTCCGGCGCCATCCTGGAGCGGTTCGGCCAGGCGTTCGGCAGCGACGTGCAGCAGTTCTCGGTGCCGGCGCTGTTCGACGACCCCCACACCAAGCAACTGCTCTGGCGCGAGCGCGCGATTCGTCGCGTCGTCGAGGCGCAGGCGCGGGTGCAGGTGTTCGTCTTCGGCCTCGGCTCACCGCAGGCCGACGTGCCCTCGCACGTCTATGCGGGCGGGTACCTCACGGGCGAGGATCTGCGGATGCTCCTGCGCGACGGGGTGGTCGGCGACTGCGCGACGGTCTTCTACCGGCTGGACGGATCGACGTCGGGGATCGAGCTCAACGACCGCTCGAGCGGTCCCGGGTTCGACGTGATCCGCCGCATCCCGCGCCGTCTGTGCGCCGTGTCGAGCCTGTCGAAGCTCGATGCGCTGCGCGGGGCGCTCGCGGCGGGCCTGATCACGGAGCTCGTCGTGGAGGAGGCGCTCGCCCGCCGCGTCGTGGAGCTGCCGCACACCGCGGGCCGCGGCTGACTCCGCGGCGACGGGCTAGAGGCTGAAGACGAAGACCCAGGTCCCCGCGAGCACGGCCGCGGTGACGGATGCCGCGGCGATCGCCACGGCGATCAGCAGCAGGACGGCGTCGGCTCCCGACATCCGCGACGGGCGCGCCCACGTGCGGGCCGTGTCGGCGCCGAACCCGCGGGCCTCCATGGCCGTCGCGAGCTTGGTGCCGCGGCGCACGGCGAGGACGAACAGGGCGAAGGCCTGGCTCAGGAAGCGGCGGATGCGGCCGTCATCGGCGACGCCGCGGGCGCGACGGGCCATCGACAGCTCCCGCCAGTCGTCGATCAGGAGGCCGACCATCCGCAGGCCCGCGAGCGCCCCCAGCACGAACCGCGGCGGCAGGCGTACGATCTGGGCGAGCCCGTCGGCGAGGTCGGTCGGATCAGTCGTGGCGAACAGCACGACGCTCGGCACCGCGATCGCGAGGACGCGCAGCAGGATCGCCAGCGACAGCGCGATCGAGCCGTCGCTGATGCGCACGAGCCCCCACTCGAGGTACACCTGACCCGACACGCGGCCGTACAGCACGGTCGCCGCCGCGCCGATGGCCGCCGCCGCGGCGATCGGCCACAGCCGCAGCAGCAGCTGCCGCGCCCGCAACCGCGCCAGCGGCAGCAGCGCGACGGTCGCCGCGAGGGTGACGCCCGCCGAGACCGGGTCGATCGACAGCAGCAGCGTCATGGTCACCACGAGGGTCGCGGCGAGCTTGGTCACCGGGTTGATGCGCGCCAGGGGACTGCGCGCCACGTCGAGCGAGAACAGGCTCATGCGCCGCTCCCGAGGCGGGCGACGGTCAGGGTCTCGTCGGCGAGCGCGGACACGAGCGCGGGGTCGTGGGAGACGAACGCGATCGCCGAGCCGGCCGCCCTCAGCTCGTCGACGAGGTCGGCGAGCTCGCGCCACGTGCGGGCGTCCTGTCCGTAGGTGGGCTCGTCCAGCAGCAGCACGCGGGGTCTGCTCGCGAGGGTCGCGGCCACCGTGAGCCGCCGCTTCTCGCCGCCGGAGAGCGTGAACGGGTTGACCTCGGCGAGACGGGTCAGCCGCAGCCGTTCGAGCAGCGGCTCCACGCGCGCGGCGACCTCGGACGCGGAGAGCCCGAGCGCGCGGGGGCCCACCGCCAGCTCGTCGCGCACACGCGTGGTCAGCAGCTGATGCTCGGGCTCCTGGAACACCGTGCCGATGCGCGTCAGCAGGTCGCGGGCGCGCCAGCGCACGGGCGCGTCGCCGCGCCCCGTGCCGGCCGCAAGCGAGGCGCTCGCGCGCACGGTCCCGGATGCCGGGGGCACGAGCCCCGCGAGGGTCATCGCGAACGTCGACTTCCCGGCCCCGTTCGCCCCGGTGATCGCCAGGGCCCGCCCGGCCCGCAGCCGGGCGTCGATGCCGCCCGCGACGATCCGCGGCATCCGCTCGCCGAACGGGCGCCGGCCCACCGCGACGGCGTCGGCGCTCAGCAGGACCTCCCCCGTGCCCGTGCGCGGCCGGGGGTCGATCGCGACGGGGACGTCCGGCACCCAGACGCCCGCCTCGGTCAAGGCCGCGCCGTGCGCGCCGAAGACGCGCTCGGCGCTCCCGTCCGCGAGCACCCCGCCGTCGGATCCGAGCACCACGACGCGGTCGATGTGCTCGGCCCACAGCGCGACGCGGTGCTCCACGACGACGAGCGTGGCGCCCGTCCGCGACGCCGCCTCGACGACCGCGTCGCGCACGGCGACGGCCCCGGCCGGGTCGAGGTTCGCCGTCGGCTCGTCCAGCAGCAGCAGTCCGGGCCGCATCGCGAGGGCGCCGGCGAGCGCGAGCCGCTGCTTCTGTCCGCCGGAGAGGGCGGCGGTCGGGTGGTCGCGCGGCACGTCGAGGCCGACGGCGCGGAGGGCCTCGTCGACCCGCCGCCAGATCTCGTCGGCGGGGACGCCGAGGTTCTCGCACGCGAAGGCGACGTCGTCGCCCACCCGGGCGAGCACGACCTGCGCATCGGGATCCTGGAGCACCAGGCCCGCCCGTCCGCGCACCGCGGCGGGCGCGTGGCCGTCGATCAGGAGCGCACCGGCATCCTCACCGTCCTCCGCATCGCCCAGCACGCCGGCCAGCCCGCGCAGCAGCGTCGACTTGCCCGAGCCGCTCGCGCCGAGGAGCAGGACGTGCTGGCCCGGCTCGATGTCGAGGTCGAGCTCCGACACGGCCCAGCGCCGACGGCCGGCGTGACGCCAGCCCCACCCTCGTGCACTGACCGCCGCGGGCGCCGCGAGCGAGGCCGGGCTCACGCCGCGTCGGGCGCGTCCGCGATACGTGCCTCTCGACCCGCCGCGAACCGGTCCAGCGCGCCCGTGGCGGCCAGGGCACGGGCGATGAGCCACGACACCAGACCCGCGACGAGGATGCCGGAGACGACGGCGGCACCGAAGTAGATCGCTCGCGGCCCGAACTCGTAGGCGGCGATCGAGGAGAAGTTGGTGTCGAGGAGGGCCACGGCGAGGCCGGCGAGGGCGCCCGAGGTGAGCGCCGCGATCAGACGGTAGTTCGCGTACGCGAACAGCGCGAACCCGAGCTCGGCGCCGATGCCCTGCACGACGCCCCAGACCAGCGTGAGGAAGCCCCACTGCGTGCCGACGGCCATCGACACCACCGCGGCGACGACCTCGGTGTACAGCGCGGCGCCGGGCTTGCGGATGATGAGACCACCGAGCACACCGGCGAACAGCCACCCGCCGGACAGCAGCCCCTCCAGCCCCGGTGCGAACGCGAGGATGCTGCTCAGCGGCGTCCACGCCTGGCCCCACAGCCAGAAGACGACACCGGCGGCCACACCGATGACGCTGGCGACGACGATGTCGACGACGCGCCAGCGCAGGCGGCCGGTGCGCGCGGCGGAACGGGATGCCGCAGCATCCGACGAGACGGTGGACGGGGACGCAGACGCGTGCATGTTTCTCTCCTCCCTGCGCCGGCATGATCCGGATCAGGTTCGACGGTCGAAGCGTGGATCGCTTCCTCTCAGCCCGGCTCACCGGACTCCCGTGGTTGTGCGCTCGAGTATAGCGGCGACCGGGTACGTTGGGCGGGTGACCTCGGACGACGCGCCCCCGCCGTCGCGACGCGCGCTGCGCGAGTCCACCGCACCGACCGACATCGTCATCGTGCGGGGCCGCGACGGACGTCAGGCGCTCGGCTGGCTCGACGACACGACCGTGACGGGGACGCTCACCGTCGCGAACACCGCGCCCGCACCCGACCTGCTCACGAGGCGGCCGCGCCGATCGCCCCTGCGAGCGGGGGTGATCGCGCCGATCCTCACCACCATCGCCGTCGCGGGCGCGTACGCCGCGGCGACCCTGTTCTGGCCGCTCTGGGCCGTCACGCCGACGGTGCGCGCGATCGACCCGGACGGTCCCGCCTCGCCGGCGACCGCCGTGGCGTGGCCGGCGGAGGGGGCCGGCGCCGTCGGGGTCGGGGGCATCGACGCGGTGGCCGCCTCGAGCGATGCGGCGGTCTCGATGGCGAGCATCTCGAAGCTCGTGACGGTGCTGATGATCCTGGACGAGATGCCGCTGAACGTCGGGGAGCAGGGGCGGGAGTTCGCGTTCACCTCGCGCGACCGCTCCACCTACTACGACTATCTGGCCAACGACGAGTCCGCCCTCGACGTGCCCGTCGGCGGCTCGCTCACGGAGTATCAGATGCTCCAGGGCATCCTCATCGGCTCGGCCGGCAACTACACCGATCGCCTCGCCGGCACGATCTGGCCGACCGACGAGGTCTTCTCGGCCGCGGCGCGCGCGTGGCTCGACCGCCACGGGCTGCCCGGGATCACCCTGGCCGAGCCCACCGGGATCGACCCCGCGAACGCCGCCGATCCGGCCGCGCTCATCGCGCTCGCGCGGATCGCGCTGGCCCACCCGGTCGTGGCGGAGATCGTCCGCACCCGGACGGTCGAGCTTCCCGGGGCCGGCGAGGTCACCAACACCAACGACCTGCTCGCCGACCCGGCCGTGGTCGGTCTCAAGACCGGCAGCCTGGCGGGGTTCTACAACCTGCTGGCGGCGAAGGACGTCACCGTCGGCGCGGTGACCGTGCGCGTCTACGCGACCGCGCTCGGCCAGTCGTCCGACGAGGCCCGCGACCAGGAGACGGCGCGTCTCCTGGCCGACGTGGCCGCCGAGGTCGCCGTGCCGCGCACCCTGCCGGCCGGCACCCTCGCGGGCGTCGTGTCGACCGCGTGGGGGGCGACGGCGAACATCGTGACGGATGCCGACGCGGCGGTGATCCTGTGGAACGGCGCGGCGTCCACCGTGACGACGGACCTCGATCTGGGCGCGGCGCGTACCGCCGATGCGGCCGTCGGCGAGGTGCGGGTGACGGGACCGCTGGACGCGGCGACCGTCGGCGTGCACCTCACCGCCGACATCCCCGATCCGGACGCGTGGTGGCGTCTGACCCACCCGCTGCAGCTGTGGGGTCTGGCCGACTGAGCCGCGAGCCGCGACGCGGTGGCGCTAGAACGGCCAGATCAGCGGCACGTACACCACGGCGACGAGGAGGTACACCGCCATCAGCGGCAGGCCGAGCTTGCCGTAGTCGCCGAACCGGTAGCCGCCCGGCTGCATCACCATCAGGTTGGCCGGAGTCGCCACGGGCGTGAGGAACGCGGCGGCGCCGGCCACCGTCAGCGCCATCATGAACGGCTGCACGCTGGCGCCGAGCGTCTGGGCGATGGCGACCGCGATCGGGAGCACGACGAGCACCGTGGCGACGTTCGAGATGAACTGACCCAGCACCATCGTCAGCACGCACAGCACCAGCAGGGCGAGCTGCGGCGAGCCCGAGCCGATGACGCCCAGCACGGCGTCGGCGACGATGTCCGCCGCCCCCGTCGTGATGAACGCCGACGACAGCGGGATCATCCCCGCGATGAGGATGACGGTCGTCCACGAGATCGCGCGGTAGGTCTGCGGCACCGTCAGCACCCGCAGCAGCACGAGGGCTCCCGCCGCGAGCAGTCCGGCGACCACCGCCGGCACGAGCCCCGTCGCGAGGAGCACGACCATCGCGCCGATGACGCCGATCGCGCGCTTGGCGCCGCGGCCGAGCGGCACGGCACGCTGCAGATCCTGGGGCGGGGTCACCGCGATCACGTCCGGCGACTGGGCGTAGCGGGTCAGCGCGGCCCAGGGTCCCTGCACGAGCAGGGCGTCGCCGGCCTGGAGCACGAGCGCGCCGGCCACTCCCGTGCCCCGCGACGCGTTGGGGCCCTCGTCGTCGCCGCGGCGGACGGCGAGGATCACGAGGTCCTCGCCGCGGGTCGTCATGCCCGCCGACACCGTACGTCCGATCAGTCGCGATCGCGGCGCGACCAGCACTTCGGCGACGCCCTCGCGTGCGCTGAACAGCAACCCGGTGTCGAGGTCGACGTCGTAGCTCGCGCGGAGCGCCTGCGCGTGCTCCCGCGGGTCCGGCGCCACCTCGCCCAGCCGCTCCGCCGTCCGCTCCGGCAACAGCCGGCCGCCGCCGAGCGCGACGACCGCGACGGTCAGCAGGACGAGCGGGATGCCGGCGAGCGCGAACTCGAAGAAGCCGAACTCCCGACCGCCGGCGGCGGCCGCCGCCTCGCTGACGACGATGTTGACGGGCGTTCCGGTGAGGGTCAGCAGCGACCCCGCGCTCGCGGCGAACGCGAGCGGGATCAGCAGCTTGGAGGGGACGATGCCGGCGCGCACCGCGACGACCACCACGACCGGCAGCAGCGCCGCGACGGCGCCGTTGATCGAGATGAAGGCGGTCAGCACCGCCGCCAGCAGGCCGATGATCGCCGTCAGCCGTCCGCGTCCACGGCCCGCGCGCGTGACGACCTGCTGTCCCAGCCAGGCCGTGACACCCGTGGCATCCAGTGCTTCGCTCACCACGAACAGCGACGCGATGAACAGCACAGTGGGATCGCCGAAGCCCGCGAACGCCACGCCCAGCGTCAGCACCCCGGTCGCCCACAGCGCCAGGGCGACCCCCAGCGACACGAGGGCGAGCGGCACGCGACCGCTGACGAAGGCCACGACCGCGAGAGCGAGGATCAGGAAGGTCCAGGCGGCGGGGTCCATGCCCTCACCCTAGACGCGACGCCGCGGCCTCAGACGAACCGCACCGTCTGCTGCAGGCGGGTGCGGACGTCGAACAGCTCGTTTCCGCCGATGTCGCGTGCGCCGGTGAGGCCGCGCCGCAGCACGGTCGACAGCGCCGAGCGGGCCACGACCGCCACGGGCAGTCCGCGCACCTTGCCGATCTCCTCGATCGCGGTGACGACGTCGTCGTCGGGGAGCACCACGATCGCGCCGCTGAACCGCACGCGGGCCGCGCGGGCGAGCGCCCGCGCCCCCGCCACGAGGTCGGCGATCGGCGCGCCCACGCCGTCGCCGATCAGCTCGCCGCGGCGCAGACGCACGGGACCCCCGAAGTCCTCGCTGAGCAGGGCGTAGAGGCCGCTGGGGCCGAGGACGATGTGGTCCAGCTTCAGCGACGGGTCGCGGGGGTCGGCGGCGACGTCATGCCAGACCGTGTAGCCCATTCCGAGCTCGCCGACGATGCGCGCGGTCGCCTCCTCGGCGAGGGCGTCGGCGAGGAGGCGTTTGAGCTCGCGGGGCGCCGCCCGCACGAGCGCCGGGTCGTAGGGGTCGGCGAGGGCCGTGCCCCGCCCCGCCCACTCCCGGATCAGGTCGAGGTAGCGCTCGCGGCGCCAGCCGCCGGGCTGTCCGAACGATCGGGCCCGCGGCCTCGTGTCGGCCGGGCGGGCAGGCGGCCGCCACCCGCCGTCCGCCGCGGCGTCGGGGCCGTAGGCGGCGGCCTCGACCCCGCCGAAGCCGTGCCCGCGGTCGTACGCCGCCCGCGCCTCGGCGCTTCCGACGAGCTCCCAGGCCCGCTGCACCTGCACGAACTGCGCCGCATCGCCGCCCGTGTCGGGGTGGGTCTGGCGCAGCCGCAGCCGGTACGCACGACGCAGCTCGTCGTCGGCGACGTCCGGCGCGACGCCGAGCACCTCGTAGGCGGACGCGGAGAGCGGACTGTCGAACACGGGATCCCTCAGCGCTTCTCGTTGCGACGTGCGTAGGCGGCGGCGCTGCGGCTGGACAGGGCGAGCAGAACCAGGATGTCCAGCGCGAGGGCGGGCAGCGTCGAGAAGAGCGTGATCTCCTGGTCGCGCACCCACCAGCTCGCGAAGGCGGCCGAGATGGAGAGGGTGGCGACGGTCATGACCGCGACCCGGGCGAGGTTGCTCCCGCGATAGAGCAGCAGCACGCACGCGAGCTGGATCGCCGCCCCGATCGCGAACACCGCGAGCACGAGCAGGAGCGAGGCGTCGAGCACGTCGGGCGTCACCTCGATCCCGTCCAGATCGAGCTCCAGCTCGCCCGCGTAGGCACGCCAGTGCACGGCCAGATCGATCATCGACACGATCCCCACCAGGGCGCTCAGCAGCACGAGCCCCGCCCCCGCGACGGTGGTCGCCGGCCGCCGCATGCCGGGGTCGTGGGCGACGGGCTGGAGCAGTCGGGTGACGGGCTCGTACGAGGGGCGCTTCTCGTGGCGCTGCCGACGGCCGCCCTCCGCCGCGCTCATGCCGTCACCGCCCGCACGTCGACGACGGGCAGGTCGCCGTCGGTGCGGATGCTGTCGCCGCCGCCGTTGCGGGCGTGGTAGCCCGTCGAGAAGTCGGCGATGAGGTCGACGTGCACGGCCGGCTCCCCCGCGCGCAGGGTGGCGACGATGTGGTCGCGCTCGACGTCGGTGTCGGCGTCGATGCGGTGCGTCACCTGCAGCGTGAACAGCGAGAGCCCGACGGAGGTGTCGAAGGTGCCGGCCGCGAGCCAGTCGACGCGGCGCCCGCCGGGCAGCAGCCATCCGTCGGGACACTTCCAGAAGCGCACGTGGTGACGCTGGGCGGGGTTGCCGTCGACCTCCTGCTGATAGGCGAAGTCCTGCTGGCGACCGAACAGGAAGAGAGGGCTGACCGGGGCCTCGTGGTAGCTGCGGCGCGCGAGCGTGGAGGTCACGATGCGCCACGACGACCGCAGCGTCACGGGGTCGGCCTTCGTCCAGCCCGCCGCGCGCATCGCCTGCTCGATCTGCTCGCCGTCGCCGAGGAAGGCGAGGTTGACCGGGTCGCCGAGCAGGCCGTCGCTCGTGCGGGCGCGGCCGATGAAGTAGTCGGGGACGTAGACGGTCGTCAGGATGCGGTGCAGGCGCGGGAGGACCAGGTAGGCGAGCAGCGCCCAGAAGAGGATGAACCCGACGATGCCCCACCACCCGATCGTGAGGCTCTCGGTGAAGCCGAGGTAGGCCAGCCAGATCGCGGCCAGTCCCGCGAAGACGAAGAAGAACTGGTCGATCGCGACCCCGATCGACCAGCGTCGCTGCGCACGGCTGCGGCTCACGGGACCGCCCACAGGGGCGCGGGCGGCTGCCAGGCCAGGGCGCGCGCGGCGAGCTCGTCGTCGACGTCGGCGAGCGCAGCGGGGTGCCACCGCGGATCGCGGTCCTTGTCGACCAGCTGCGCCCGGATGCCCTCCGGAAGATCCGGCTGGGTCTGCGCGAACCAGAGGACGAGCCCGTACTCCTGCGCGAGGGCCGCCCGGAGGTCGGGGAGCGTCCGCGCCGCGCGGACGGCGGCGAGGGTCACCGTCAGCGCCGTCGGCGACGACGCCTCGAGCAGGTCGGCGGTCGCCCCCGCCTCGGGCTCGGGGCGGCGGCGCAGCCGTTCGATGATCTCCGCCACGCGGGGAGCGGAGAACGCCTCGTCGATCCACCCGCGCGCCGCCTCGAGCCGCGACGGCCCAGGGGTCTCGTCGAACAGCAGCACGATCTCGGCCGGCGTGCCCGGATCGGCGCGGTCGGCGAGCGCGGCGCTCAGATCGCCGATCCGCTCGCTCGGCACGAGCGCGTCGGCGAAGCCGGCGTAGAGGGCGTCGGCGGCATCCATCGCCTCGCCCGTCAGCGCGAGGTACTCGCCGAGGCGACCCGGCGCGCGGGCGAGGAGCCACGACCCGCCGACGTCGGGGGTGAAGCCGATGCGCGTCTCGGGCATGGCCAGCCGCGACCTCTCCGTCACGACGCGCACGGCGGCATGCCCGGCCAGTCCGATGCCGCCGCCCATCGTGACGCCGTCCGCGACGACGACGATCGGCTTGCGGTACTCCGCGATGCGGGCGTTGAGCGCGTACTCGGCCCGGAAGAAGTCCGCGGTGGCCGCGACCGCCCCGGCCAGGATCTGCTCGCGCAGGCCGCGCACGTCGCCGCCCGCGCAGAGCCCGCGCTCGCCGGCCCCGTCGAGCAGGACGAGATCGATGTCGGCGTCGTCCTGCCAGCGGTCGAGCGCGGCGGAGAGCGCCTGGATCATGCCGAGATCGAGCGCGTTGATGGCGCGCGGCCGGTTGAGGGTCACGTGTCCCACCCCGCGGTCGGTGCGGACCAGCACGGTGGGTTCGGCGGCGTCACTCACGCTGGCAACGTTACCCGCGCGGTCGGCGTCGCGCCTCCGCGGGCGTCGGGGCGCGCATCGGGCAGGATGGAAGAGGCACGTGACTGCGCGTGCCTCCAGGAGAGGACGACGATGCCCGAAGGACACCTCCTCGAGTTCCGTGACGTGACGAAGACATTCGGGGCGATCCGCGCGGTCGACTCCTTCTCGGCGCGTGTCGAGCCCGGACGCGTCACCGGTTTCCTCGGACCGAACGGCGCCGGCAAGACGACGTCGCTGCGGATCCTGCTCGGCCTGGTCCGCGCCACCTCGGGCAGCGCCACCATCGGCGGCACCCGCTACGCGGAGCTGCGTCACCCGCTGCAGACGGTCGGCGCCGCCCTGGAGGCGTCGAGCTTCCACCCCGGCCGCAGTGCCGCCGGGCATCTGACGGTGTCGGCGCAGGCGGCGGGCATCCCCGCCTCGCGCGTGGACGAGGTGCTGGGTCTCGTGGGTCTCGCCGACGCGGCCGGACGCAAGGTCGGCGGCTTCTCGCTCGGCATGCGCCAGCGACTCGGCCTCGCCGCCACGCTGCTGGGCGACCCGGGGGTGCTGGTGCTGGACGAGCCCGCCAACGGCCTCGACCCCGAGGGCATCAAGTGGCTCCGCGGCTTCCTCGCCCAGCTCGCCGCCGAGGGCCGCACCGTGCTGGTCTCCTCGCACATGCTCGCCGAGGTGCAGCAGACGGTGACGGCGCTGCTGATCATCTCCCAGGGGCGCCTGGTCTACGAGGGCGACGTCGCGGGCCTGACCGACCCCGACGACGTGGCGACGGTGATCGATGCGCCCGACCGCGCCGCGCTCGCGGGCGCCCTGGATGCCGCGGGCATCGCGTACGCGCCGCTGCGGACCGGCTTCACGGTGCGCGGCCGCGAGCCCGTCGAGCTCGGGGCCGTCGCGGCCGCCGCCGGGGTCGCCCTGTCGGCGCTGCACCGCCGCGGACCCGCGCTGGAAGAGGTGTTCCTCGATCTCGTCAACGGCACGCGCGTGCACGCCCCGCGACCGGACGTCGCGGCGGTATCCACGCCGGCATCCACGCCGGCGTCCGCTCCTCCCGTCGCCGCCGCCCCCGCTGCCGACGCCGAGTCGTGGGAGGAGCCGGCCGTCGACGACACGGAGTACGTGCACGCCGTCGAGGACGATCCGATCGAGGGGGACGTCTCCGACGATCCGGGCCACGACGAGGAAGGGGCGCACCGATGAGCATCGTGAACGCGACGCGGTCGGAGATGACGAAGCAGTTCACCACCGCGATGTGGTGGATCCTCGCCGCCGTCCTGCTCGCCTACGTCGGCGTGACCACCGGTGGGCTCGCCGCCACCTTCGGTGCGCTCGCGACGGGCGCGCTCGACACGAGCGCGACGAACACGCCCGCCCTTCCCGCGGACGTCGTCCCGCCGCTCGTGTACAGCCTGGCCACCTCGGTCGGGTACGTCTTCCCGCTGCTGATCGGCACCCTGCTGGTCACCAACGAGTTCCGCCACAAGACCCTCACCCCCACCTTCCTCGCCACGCCGCGGCGCGGCGTCGCACTCGGCGGCAAGGTGATCGCGGGCGTGCTCATGGGGCTGCTGTACGCCGTGGTGGCCCTCCTGGCGGCCGTCGGCATCGGCGCGGGGGCGCTCGCGCTCGTCGGCGTCGACACCCGCCTCGGGGAGGGGGAGACCTGGGCGATGATCGCGCGGATGGTCGTGGCGTTCGTCCTCTGGGCGCTGATCGGGATCGGCGTGGGCACGCTGGTGCGCAACCAGGTCGCCGCCGTCGTCGGGGTGCTGGCGTTCACACAGTTCGTCGAGCCGATCCTGCGGACGGTGGCGGGCTTCGTCGACGGCCTCTCGTCCGTCACGACCGCCCTGCCGGGAGCCGCCTCCGACGCGCTGGTCGGAGCGAGCATCTACACGAGCATCGGCGGCGCCGCCGGCTCGACGCTGACCTGGTGGGGCGGCGGACTGATCCTGCTGGCCTACGCCGTCGTCCTGCTCGGGCTCGGGTATCTCGTCAGCTGGCGGCGCGACGTCGCCTGAGCCGTCTCAGGCGCGGTCGGCGATCTCGGCGACGTCGACCGGGGCGTCGTCGCCGTCCAGGCGCAACGCCTGCACGAGGGCGAGGCCGTGGCGCGTGGTCAGCACGAGTCGCTCGAACTCGGCATCCGGCGCCAGGTCGACGACGACGGCGGGCCGGCGCCGGCGGACCACGACGAAGTCGCACCCGCTCGCCGAACGCCAGGTGCCCATGGCGACCGTCCCGCGCACGAGGGTGCCGGGGGCGGGCACGCCGCGCAGCCAGGTCCAGGCGTCGTCGGTCAGCTGCACCCTCAGGATGTGCGAACGGTCGACGCGGACGCTCTCCGATCGCCGTGACAGAGCGCGTTCGACGCCCGACAGCACGACCTCGAGCTGCGTCGCGTCCAGCAGCAGGGTCACCATGCCATCAGTCTGCCAGCGCCGCCATGTGCGGATGCTCACAGCACGGCAACGATCCGGTCTCGCCAGGCGATATCGTGAGGATTCGGCGGGGCAGACGCCCCGTCCGACCGCCAGCACGGAGCCCGTCATGCCACGATTCGACCTCGATCCCGACGCCCTCGAGACCTACCGCCCCGACGTGCGCGAGCCCGCGGACTTCGACGATTTCTGGTCGCGGACGCTCGCCGGCGCCCGGGCCGCGGGCGGCGAGGTGACGCTGGAGCCGGTCGAGACGGTGCTGACGACCATCGACGTGTTCGATGTGACCTTCCCCGGTTACGGAGGCGAGCCGGTCAAGGCCTGGCTGCGCGTTCCTCGCGGCGAGGCCGGGCCGCTGCCCACGGTCATCGAGTTCAACGGCTACGGCGGCGGCCGGGGGCTTCCGACGGAGCGGCTGGGCTGGGCCTCGTCCGGCTACGCGCACCTGTTCATGGACACCCGCGGCCAGGGCTCGACGTGGGGCTCCCCCGGTGCGACGCCCGATCCGCACGGCACGGGCCCGTCGACGAACGGGTTCATGACCCGCGGAATCGAGTCACCCGACGAGTATTACTACCGTCGCGTCTTCACCGACGCCGTGCGCCTCATCGATGCCGCGCGCACGCTGACGATCGTCGACGCCGACCGCATCGCGGTGACCGGCGGAAGCCAGGGCGGCGGCATCACGCTCGCCGCCGCGGGCCTGAGCGACGGCCTCCTCGCCGTCATGCCCGACGTGCCCTTCCTCTGCCACTTCGAGCGCGCGATCGGCATGACCGACCGCGAGCCGTACCACGAGGTCGTGCGCTACCTCTCGGTGCACCGCGGCGCCAGCGCCGGCGTGTTCCAGACCCTCTCCTACTTCGACGGCGTCAACTTCGCGCGGCGCGTGAGCGCGCCGTCGCTGTTCTCGGTCGGGCTGCTCGATCCCGTCTGCCCGCCGTCGACCGTCTACGCGGCCTTCAACCACGTCGACCGCGACGACAAGCAGATGCGGGTCTACGACTTCAACGAGCACGAGGGCGGACAGGCGTTCCAGTGGGACGAGCAGGCGCTCTTCCTCGGGAGGCTCCTCGGCTGACGACCGGCATCCGGGCGCCTCACGCCCGCACGCTCAGAGGTGGAACTCGTCGTTGGCGTGCGGCAGGGGGAAGCTGGAGACGGCCGCGATGAGACCGTCGACGGTCTGCTCGCGAGCGACCGCGCTGACGCCCAGCCCGACCTTGCGGGCATCCTTCGCGGTGCGCGGGCCGATCGCGGCGATGACGGTCGTGTCGGGGATCTCGGGGAACTGCAGCCGCACCTGCTCGGCCACCGAGCCGCTGCTGACGAGGATGGCGTTGATGCGGCCGTTCGCGACGTCGTGGGCGATGCGTTCGGTGACCGGCACGCCGACCGTGCGGTAGGCGACGACGCTGCGCACGTCGTGACCGGCCTCGGTGAGCCTGCGCGTCAAGACGGGCTTGGCGATCTCGCTGCGCAGGGTGAGGATGTGCCGCGGCTCGGGCTCGAGATCGATGAGCTGACCGGCCATCCCGGCGGCGGAGTTGTCGTCGTCGGGCACCAGGTCGACGCGGTACCCGACCGCACTGAGTGCGGCCGCCGTGGTCTCGCCGACCGCGGCCACGCGCGTGGTCGCCGGGATGACGGCGCGGTACGCGTACAGGACGTCGACCGTCGTCGCGCTCGTGAGGGTGACCCAGTCGAACGCGCCGGCGGCGAGGTCGGCGAGGGCCGTCTCGAGGGTGGCCTGGTCGGTCGACGGGGCGAAGTTGATGAGGGGGGCGATCACCGGCACGGCACCCTGGGAACGCAACGTCGCGGCCACGGAGTCGCCCCACGGTCCACCGCGGGGCACGAGCACTCGCCACCCCTTGAGGGGCTTGGCGGCGTGCGGGTCAGGGATCATGCTCGACTCTCGTGATGCTCAGTCGGGACACACGGTTTCGCGCGTCCGGCAACGACGGGGCGTGCACGCGCGAACGCCAAGGCTGCGCGGCTCGGGTCGTCGTTGCCGGCAGCTTGCGCACCATTGCCGCTGCCTGAGACACGAGCATACCCCGGGGCGCGGGACGCGCGGACACGGGTTGACAGCGCCTCGCCGACACGCAATATCGCGCGCGTGCGGGCGTCGCGCGGGGTCAGCGGGTGTAGGCGCGGACGATGCCCCACACCGTGAGTCCCACCAGCGCGGCGGCTCCCAGCACGGCGGCGGTCGCCAGAGCGGGCTTGCGGCGGGCGAACCGGCGGGCGTCGCCGACCGCGCGGTCGGCGGCGTTCGCGACCCGCTTCGGGACGTTCGCCTTCTCCTCGATCGCGGCGAGGGCGGCCTTGAGCTCGGCGCGGGCGCTCTCCACCGGGTCGGTGATCCCGAGGGCGACCGCGGTGCGCGGAATGGGCTGGTCAGAACTCATCGGCCACGTCCTTCACGATGCGCGCGTCGACCTTCACGGCGTCGACGGGGTTGGTCGAGCGGCTCAGATGCTTGAACCGCAGGAGTCCGAGCCAGGCGAACACGGCCGCTCCCACGAGGGCGATCACCACGACGATGAGGCTCGCGAGCCACGCGGGCATCCACGACGACAGCCCGATGATGGCGAACGCGGCCAGTGCCGGCAGCGACCAGAAGAGGAAGAAGAGCGCGACGATGAACCAGACGCCGCCCATGCCGGCATCCTTGCCCGCCTTCTTCGCCCAGTTCTTCGCCGAGTCGACCTCGGCGACGACGAGGTTGCGGACGAGCTCGGGGACCTCGCCGACGAGTGTCAGCAGGCTGTCGTCGGAGCGATCGCGGAACCCTCGGGATGCGGCCATCTCAGTCGCCCGCCACCTTCTTGGCCTCGCTCTTCGCGTCGGCGACGGCCTTGTCGGCCGCCTTCTTGACCTCGGCCGCCGTCTTCTCCGCCCCGCGGGCGACGTCGTCGGCCGACGCGCGCCCCGCCTTCAGCGCGGAATCGAGCTTCTGTCCGGGGGTCGAGCCCTTGCCGGCCGCGCGGGTGACCTTGACGGCCCCGTCCCACAACGCGCTCGGCAGGGCGAGGGCGGCGCTCTTTCCGAGCTCCTTCGCCTTGACGACCTGCTTCTGCACCGGCGGGGTGTTCCAGAGCTTGAGGGACGCCGCCTTGATCTGCTCGTAGCGCTCACGCCCGGCGCGGGAGCCGAGCACGTAGCCTGCGGCGAGTCCCACGACGATCCCGATCTTGCCCCTCATGGCGTCTCCTCGTGTTCGAGCCCGTGGTGCTTCGTTCCTCCAGGGTAGCCCCATATTCCGATTCCGGCATCCGATCGGTGCGGGGCTGTCCCGCGGGGGCGCGCTGTGCTAGGGCCGGCCCCACAGAACATCGTGGCGGACGCGCTCGACCTCGTCGATCGTGTCGGCGACGACGCTCGAGATGCCGCCTCCGGCCAGGTCCTCCCCGACCGCGACGATGCGCCCGAGCGGCGCGATGCGGGCGCGCAGGGCGGCCGCACGCTCGGCATGGCCGAGAGCCGACGACGGCGGCGCGAGGAACGCGGTGCGCTGCGCACTCGCCCGGATCGCGCCGATGCCCGGCCACAGCCGCGTGAGGTCGCGCGCCGCGAGAGCCAAGGGGTCATCGCCGCCCTGGTCGGGATCGACGGTGACGCGGAAGACGCGCCGCGTGGGGCCGGACGCGGCACGCACGCTCGACCAAGCGGCGCCGGCGTCGATGACGGATGCCGCGGCCATCGCGCCCGGCACCGGGTACACGGTCGCCGGGCCGGCGGCGCTGGTGCCGGCATCCATCACGAGGGTGACGACCTCGCGGGCGGGGCGGGCGGGGGCGTCGAGCGTGACGCCGAGCGGGGCGAGCAGGGTCGACGCGGCGGGCGCACCGGCCGCGAGGACGACGATGTCGGCGGGCAGCGGCTGAGGGACGCCGTCGTCGCCCCGATCGACGGCGTCCCCGGCGCCGTCGACGTGGACGAGCCAGCCCGTCTCGGTGCGGGAGAGCGCGGTGACCGCGTGCCCGACGCGGATGTCGGCGTCCAGGGTGAGCAGCCGCTCGGCGAGCGCCTGGACGAGGCGGCCCATGCCGCCGCGCAGGGTGGCCCTGCGGGCCCGGGGCGGCTCGGTGCCGTCCTCCGACCGTGCCGGGAGAAGTTGGTCGACGGCGCCGCCGAGCGAACCCGCCCGCGTCAGCGCTGCGCTGAGGCCGGGCACCGCGAGGTCGACGTCGATCTCGTCGGGATCGACTCCCCAGGTGCCGATCGTGAGGGGGGCCACGAGCCGGTCGCGGATGCGCACTCCCATCCGTGTGCGCACGAGGGCGCCCAGGCGACGCTCGCGGCCGATCGTCAGCGGAGGCCGCAGGCGGTCCAGGTAGGCCCGCCAGACGCCCGCGCTTCCCACGAGGCGGCGCACGGCCGGCGCCCACACGTTGGCGGGGATGCCGGCGCGGTTGGCGGGCAGCGGCACGACGTGCAGACCGTCACCGGCCGCGACGGCGACGGCGACGCTCTCGTCGGCCGCGGGCTCGACGTCGGCGCGCAGCTCGAGCTGGTCGATAAGGTCGGCCAGGGCGGGGGCGGAGAGCGAGAACACCTCGGCGGCCAGGTCGATGTCGATCCCGTCGAGCGTCGCGGTCTCGATGGCTCCACCCACGCGGGTGCCGGCTTCGAGGAGGACGACCGGCATCCCGATGCGCGCGCACTCCCACGCGGCCGTCAGGCCGGCGATCCCTCCACCGACGACGACCACGCGGGTGGCGCGGGCACGGTCGGCGAGGGTGGGTTCGGCGCGCTCGGACACGCCCCCATCCTCCCATCCCGTCTGCGCCGGGGCGCCCGCGCCCGACGTGACCCGTGCGTGGTGCTCAGAACGGTGGTGGGTCGTCGGTGTGCGGCACGAATCGGACGCGGCTGGGTGGGTGGTCGTGGTAGTGGCGTCCCGTGGGTGAGGTCCATTCGAGGGTGCCGCCGCCGAGGTGTCGGACCCGCCATCCGGTGTGGTGCTTCACGGTGTGGTGGCGGCGGCAC
>NZ_BCWI01000016.1 GCF_001592125.1 Microbacterium hominis NBRC 15708 | reverse complement strand
CCCCCCCCCCCCCCCCCCGGCATCCCTTGCAGTTCGGGTCGGTGGCCGGGTCGGGCGAGCGGCACGGCCCGGGCCGACGAGAACAGCTTCGGCGGGGGCCGGAGAACCGACGGGAGAACTAGGGTGAACGCATGAAGCGCGGCAGGCTGCGGGTGCTGCTCGGGGCCGCGCCCGGCGTGGGCAAGACGTACGAGATGCTCTCCGAGGGGCGCCGACTGCTCGCCGACGGCCACGACGTCGTCGTCGGCATCGTCGAGACCCACGGGCGCGCCGCGACCGCGGCGCAGGCGGAGGGCCTCCCCACGCTCGCGCGCCGGCGGCTGCAGCACCGCGAGGTCGACCTCGACGAACTCGACCTCGACGGCCTGCTGGAGCGGCATCCGGAGATCGCGCTCGTCGACGAGCTCGCGCACACCAACGCGCCGGGCTCGCGCAACGAGAAGCGCTGGCAGGACGTCGAGGAGCTGCTGGCGGCGGGCATCGACGTCATCACGACCGTCAACGTGCAGCACATCACCTCGCTCGGCGGGGTGGTCGCGCAGATCACGGGCGTCGCGCAGCGCGAGACGGTGCCGGATGCCGTGGTGCGCGCGGCCGATCAGATCGAGGTGGTCGACCTCGCGCCGCAGTCGCTGCGCGACCGGCTCGCCGCCGGTGCGGTCTACCCCGCCGAGCGGATCGACGCGGCCCTGTCGAACTACTTCCGTCTGGGCAACCTCACGGCGCTGCGCGAGCTCGCGCTGCTGTGGCTCGCCGACGAGGTCGACAGCGCGCTGCAGAGCTACCGCGAGGAGCACGGCATCCGCGGCGCATGGCAGGCCCGCGAGCGCGTCGTCGTCGCCCTGACCGGCGGCCCCGAGGGCGACACCCTGCTGCGCCGCGGCGCACGCATCGCGGCGCGCGCGGCCGGCGGCGAACTGCTGGCCGTGCACGTGACGACGCAGGAGGGCCTGCGCGCCGCCGCGCCCGGGGCGCTGGCCGCCCAGCGCGCACTGGTCGAATCGCTGGGCGGGAGCTACCACCAGGTCATCGGCGAAGACGTGCCGCGCACGCTCGTCGACTTCGCGCGCTCCGTCAACGCGACGCAGCTCGTGCTGGGAGCGAGCCGGCGCAGTCGGCTCGGCGCGGCGTTCACGGGTCCCGGCATCGGCGCCACAGTCATCCGCGAGTCGGGCGACATCGACGTCCACATCGTCACGCACGCGGCCGCGGGCGGTGCACTGCACCTGCCGCGGGTCACCGGCGGCGCGCTCGGCTGGCGCCGCCGCATCCTGGGGCTCGTCGTCGCGCTGACGGGCGGGCCGTTGCTGTCGTGGCTGCTGTTCGCGACATCCAACGACGAGACGATCACCTCCGATGTGCTCGCGTATCAGCTGCTGGTGGTGGTCGTCGCCCTGATCGGCGGCATCTGGCCGGCCCTGTTCGCGGCGGTGCTGTCGGGACTCACGCTCGACTTCCTCTTCATCGATCCCCGCTTCACCGTCACGATCGACAACCCGCTGCACGCCCTGTCGCTCGTGCTGTACGTCATCATCGCGATCCTGGTCAGCTGGATCGTCGACCAGGCCGCGCGGCGCACGCGACGGGCGCGTCGGGCGGCAGCGGAATCCGAGCTGCTCGCGACGGTGGCCGGCAGCGTGCTGCGCGGCGAGAGCGCCGTTCCCGCGCTGGTCAGCCGCACCCGCGAGGCGTTCGGCCTGAGCGGGGCGCGCCTGCTCGCCGGCGACGGATCGAGCGGAGAGGTGCTCGCCACCGACGGCGAGCCGGTACGGGACGGTCGCGCCGTCGTCGTGCCGGTCGGCGCCGACGCGAGCGGACGACCCCGCGCCACCCTCGAACTCCACGGCGGCGACGTCGACGCGCTCGAACGCCGGCTGCTCGACGTGATCACGGCGCAGCTCGCGGCCGCGCTCGAGCACGGCGACCTCACGCAGACGGCGCGCACCGCCGATGCCCTCGCCGCCACCGACCAGGTGCGCACGGCGCTGTTGTCGGCGGTGAGCCACGACCTGCGGCGTCCCCTGGCCGCCGCGATCGCCGCCGTCGGCGGCCTGCGGGCCACGGGGCCCTCCCTGAGCGCCGACGACCGCGACGAGCTCATCACCACGGCGGATGAGTCGCTCGCCGCGCTCGCGTCGCTCGTCACCGATCTGCTCGACGTCAGCCGCGTGCAGGCCGGCGTGCTGGCCGTCTCGCTGGCCCCGGTGGATGTCGCGGCGACGGTGCTGGAGGCGATCGACGAGCTCGGGCTCGGCCCCGATGCCGTCGAGCTCGCCCTCGATCCGGCGGTCCCGGCCGTCCGCGCCGATCCGGTGCTGCTGCAGCGCGTCGTGGTCAACGTGCTCGCGAACGCCCGCCGCTACGCCCCGTCCGGCACGCGCGTGCGCATCGCGTCGAGCCGCCTCTCCGCGACCGTCGAGCTGCGCATCGTCGACCACGGTCCGGGCGTCGAGACGGAGCGGCAGGGCGACATCTTCGCCCCGTTCCAGCGACTCGGCGACACCGACAACACCACCGGGCTCGGCCTCGGCCTCGCCCTCTCGAAGGGTTTCACCGAGGGGATGGGCGGAACGCTCACGCCCGAGACCACTCCCGGCGGCGGCCTCACGATGGTGATCTCGCTGCCCGTGGATGCCGCGGCATCCGTCACCGCGACGACCACCCGCTCCGGGGCGGGAGGATGACACCGTGAAGATCCTGGTCGCCGACGACGACCCGCAGCTCGTGCGGGCCCTGCGCATCACCCTCGCCGCGCACGGCTACGAGGTCGTCGCCGCCCCCGACGGCGCCGCCGCGATCGCGCTCGCGGCGCAGGCCCGGCCCGACATCGTGATGCTCGATCTCGGGATGCCGCGCCTCGACGGCGTCGAGGTGATCCACGCGCTCCGCGGCTGGACCGACGTGCCGATCCTCGTCGTCTCCGGACGCACGGGATCGGCCGACAAGGTCGAGGCGCTGGATGCCGGGGCCGACGACTACGTCACGAAGCCGTTCCAGATCGATGAGCTGCTCGCGCGGCTGCGGGCCCTCGGGAGGCGCCGATCCGGGAGTTCCGCGGCATCCGCCGACGCGCCCGTCGTGCGCTTCGGCGACGTCGAGGTCGACCTCGCCGCGACGCGGGTGGTGCGCGGGGACGAGGTCGTGCACCTCACGCCCACGGAGTGGCGCATGCTCGAGTTCCTGGCCCGCAACCCCGGGACGCTGGTCACCCGGCAGAACCTGCTGAGGGACATCTGGGGCACCGATCAGGTGGCGGACTCGGGATACCTGCGCCTGTACATGTCGCAGCTGCGCAAGAAGCTCGAACGCGACCCCGCCCACCCGCAGCATCTGCTGACGGAGCAGGGCATGGGCTACAGGCTGGTGCTCGGGGACTGATCGCGACCGCGCCGCCGCGGCGTGCCGCGTTTCGACTCGCTGCGCTCGCTCAACGACCGGAGGGCGCACCCTTCCCGGTCGTTGAGCGAGGCGCGCAGCGCCGCGTCCGCCCGTCCCGACCTCACGTTTCGACTCGCTGCGCTCGCTCAACGACCGGAGGGCGCACCCTCCCCGGTCGTTGAGCGAGGCGCGCAGCGTCGAGTCGAAACGCCGCGACCCCTCAGCCCGCGACGACCGCCTCCAGCCGCGCGTACGACGACTCCATGCCGTCGGTCATCCCCGTGGCGAGGATCATGTCGCGCGTCTCCTTGTCGGGGTACTCGATCAGCAGCGTCAGCAACGTCGCACCATCCTCCTCGTAGAGCTGGAGGTCGTTGAGGTTGGCCGGTCCCGGAACCCCGATCATCCGCTCGGTCGACACCTCGCGCCAGATCGGCTCGCTGAGCACGGTCTCGCTCTCGAAGCCGAACCGGGTCGACTCGTCGTCGCCCTGCTGCCACACGAAGCGGGTGGTCTCGCCGACCTCGCACTCGATCATCTGCCAGCCGTCGGGTCCCAGCAGCCACTGCCGCAGCAGCTCGGGCTCGTGGTGGGCGCGCCACACCAGCTCGCGCGAGCCCTCGATGAGTCGGGTGATGCGCACGTGCTGATCGGTCAGCGGCTCGGTGCGGGTGCCCTTGCCCTGCGCGTAGGCGCGGAGGTCCTGCAGCACCGCGTCGAGCTGGCTCATCGCGAGGCGCGAACCCTCGATCGCGCCCATCGCGACGACCTGCTCGAGCGCTTCGAGCGAGGTGAAGTAGGTGGTGTTGGTCAGGCGAGAGCCCTCGGCGGTCGCATCGAAGGAGAACAGCATCCGCATCGACGGGAAGCCTTCGAGCTTCTCGCCGTCGTCACCGACGAACGAGTCGAGCACCTCGAAACTGCGACCGGGCTCGACGTTCAGGACCTCCCACGATCCGGCGGAGCGCTCCCCCCGCGGACTCGTCATGCGGTAGTCCACGCGACCGCCGGGGCGGAGGTCGAACGCGGTGAAGGTCGCCGGCCAGCCGGGAGGACCCCAGAACCGCTCGAGCTGCCGCGGGTCGGTGAAGGCCTCCCAGAGCCGGGAGACGGGAGCCGCGGCATCCGCGACGAGGGTCATCGTGAGGTTCTCGGGGTCGGTCGTGATGACGGTGACGGGCATGTCAGTCTCCTTGCGTGGGACGGGGATCGTGCGGTTCAGCCAGCAGGGCGTCGAGGCGGTCGATGCGCGAGCGCCAGAGGTCTTCGTATCGGGCGAGCAGCGCCCGGGCGCGGGCGATCATGCGCGGGTCGGCGCGCACGAGGCGCTCGCGTCCCTCGGCGCGCTTGATGACGAGGCCGGCGGCCTCGAGCACGGCGATGTGCTTCTGCACGGCCGCGAACGACATGTCGTAGTCCGCGGCGAGCGCCGACACCGACTGCTCGTCGACGATCGTGCGTCGCAGGATGTCGCGCCGCGTCGCCGCCGCGAGGGCGTGGAACAGGCGGTCGGTCTCATCGTCGCTCAACTCAGTTTGTACAACCATTTGGTTGTACGTTAGGGCAGGGGATGCCGCGTGTCAATGCCCCCTTTTCACAGCCCCGGAGACCACGCCGTCGAACCTCCGCGGATGTCGCGGCGCACACCGACGGCGCCGGCCCTCCGGGCTGCGGACACGAAGCCGCGCCTGCTTCGTGTCGAACGCCTGTGGCGGCCCGAACTCCTCCACATCGACACGTGGCATGGTCGAATGCGGCTCGGTGACCGCCCCGGAGCAGCGGGTGGAGGAGTTGGGGACCCGGCGGCGCGGCACGGCGCGGCGCGGAACGGCACGGCGGGCCAGGCATCGAGACCCGAGCACGCGTGGCCCGTCAGCCGACGCTCGCATGCGCGGCCCGAACTCCTCCACATCGGACGACGCCGCCCACCCTGAGGCGCTCCTGGACGGCTTCGACGCGCGAATGGAGGAGTTGGGGACACGGCGACGCCGGCACGGCTCGGCACGGCTCGGAACGGCACGGCGAGCCAGGCACGACACGCGCGACCCGGGCACGCGTGGCCCGTCAGCCGACGCTCGCATGCGCGACCCGAACTCCTCCATATCGGCCTCTGGGTCCCGCTCCGCGGCGTTCCTGGACAGCTTCGACCCGCGACTGGAGGAGTTGTGGACACGGCGACTGCGGCGCGGCGCGGCGACCCTGGCACGGCTCGGCACGGCACGGCTCGGCACGGCTCGGCACGGCTCGGCGGGCACCGCACGGCGCCGCGGCCCCCGCTACCCGGGCACGGCACCGCGACCCGGGCACGGCGCGGTGCGTCAGGCGGCGCAGGCGATGCAGGTCGTCGCCATGGGGCGCGCCTCGAGCCGGCCGGGAGCGATCGGGGCACCGCACACGAGGCAGACGCCGTAGGTCCCGGCATCCACCCGCGCGAGCGCGGCGTCGACCTCCGCCCGCTCGTCGCGCACGGAGCGGCGGAGCGCGTCGATGCGCTGCCACTCCCCCGACAGGGTCGAGCCCTCCGGGTCGTGCTCGTCGTCGGCGGTCGCGTCGGACCGGTCGGCGCGCACGGCGACCTCATCGGCGTCGAGCCGGGCGAGCAGCTCGTCGAGCTCCGCGGCGCGGGCCCGCAGGCGCACGACGGGGTCGGTCATCCCTGGTAGCCGATGAGCCAGGTCACCCCGAACCGGTCGCGCACCTGTCCGTCGTGATCACCCCACGGCCGCAGTGCGAGGGCGTCGAGCACCTCGCCACCCTCGGCGAGCGCCGCGAACCACTCCTCGAGCGTCGCCGGCTCGGCGGTGCCCAGGAGCGAGAACAGGATGCCGCGGAGTTCCAGGGTCTGCTCGCCGCTCCCGGCATCCGACGCGAAGAGCTCGACCGGACCCTGCAGCATGCCGTGCGCGATGCGGTCGGCGGGCCCGTCGTCGCGACCGAACTCGCCGAAGGTCGAGAGGACGAGTCCGCCGCCGAAGACGCCCCGGTAGAACTCGAGTGCGTCGCGTGCCGTGCCGTCGAAGGAGAGGTACGGGGTGAGTCCGGTCATGGGGGCGAGGATACGTCGAACCCGCGACACGCACGACCCCTCCTGTCAACCCCCGTGCGCGTCGCGCCGACCCGGCGAACAGTGGAGGGCACCACGAAGGAGGACGAGATGACCGATCCGCAGACGTCCGACACGATCGACGGCACGGCCGGCGTCGGCACCGAAGACGCCCCCGAGAGCGTCGAGCCCGACGCCGAGGCGCTGACCGAGCCGAGCACCGAGAAGGACCCGGGCGAGGAGCCCCTGGCACCGCATCCGGAGGAACCGCTCGCGCCGAATCCGGAGGAGCCCCTCGCGCCCACTCCGGACGAGCCGACGATGCCGCAGGCGGAGGAGCCCAGCCACCACGCCGTGGGCATCGGCGTGATCGACGACGAGGTATGACGGCGACCGCGCACCGGTTCCGCGTCGGCCCGGTTTCAGGACCGCAGCCCGCGCCGGGCGGCGACCGCGCCGCACCGCCAGCCGGGCGCATCGCCGCCGCGAGGCGGCGCGATCTCGGCGGTGTCGATCCCCGAGCCCTCCAGAAGCCAGGCGATCAACGAGTTCGAGTTCCACATGTCGCCGATCCCGAACGGATCGCGTCCCCAGACGAAGCGGGGCGCACGGCCCACCCGCGCGATCAGCGCGCCTGCCGCCGCGGGTGAGAGGGCGAGCCGACGGGACGGCTCCACGGCCCACCGGCGATCGGGGATGACGCCGTCCTTCCAGCAGCGGATCTCGTAGCGGAAGAGTCGGGAGCCCCCGAGCCGGCGCGATCCCACCGGTCCCTCGGCGACGACGCCGCGGGGGCCCACCGGACCGCCCCAGGCCGGCGTCATCTCGATGACGTATCCGGCCTCTCCGTCGAAGACCTCGAGGGCGGCATGGAAGAGGGGCCGCGGCGACCGACGCGCCCGGAGGGCGCGCAGCGACTCCCACCAGCGGCTCGTCCGGACGACGACGCGCCCACCCGCCCCGACGGGCAGCCACCACAGGTCGGCGTGAGAGCCGGTCATGAGCGTCGACCGACGCGAGACGGAGACCCCATGCGTCGAGGCTACCGACCCTCGTGATCCGGGCCACGGCCCGAACTCCTCCACCCCGCCACGGCCCGAACTCCTCCAACCCGCCGCCACGCCCGGCGGATCGGGCTGTGGCCGCCTCCGACAGGCGCGGATGGAGGAGTTCGGGACACGAGCAGACGAGGAGCGAACCCCGCGGAGCGGGCCACGGGCGCGCGCCCGTGCCGGACAGCGTCCCGGCTAGACTGAGGCCGTCCCCGGCACCCGAGTCTTGGAGTCCCGCCGCGTGAGCACCCCCGCATCCGACAGCAAGGTCGCAGACACTGTCGAGAACGCCGTCCAGACGCCGGAGAAGGAGCAGCCGTACGCGGCACTCGGACTCAAGAGCGACGAGTACGACCAGATCAAGCAGATCCTCGGCCGCCGCCCCACCAGCGGCGAGCTGGCGATGTACTCGGTGATGTGGAGCGAGCACTGCTCGTACAAGTCCTCCAAGATCTACCTGCGCCGGTTCGGGCAGAAGGTCTCCGAGGAGATGAAGGCACGCCTCATGGTCGGCATGGGCCAGAACGCCGGCGTCGTCGACGTGGGCGAGGGCTGGGCGGTCACCTTCAAGGTCGAGAGCCACAACCACCCCAGCTACATCGAGCCGTTCCAGGGCGCCGCGACCGGCGTCGGCGGCATCGTCCGCGACATCATCTCGATGGGCGCGCGCCCCGTCGCGGTCATGGACCAGCTGCGCTTCGGCGCCATCGACAACCCCGACACGGCCCGCGTCGTGCACGGGGTGGTCAGCGGCATCAGCTTCTACGCGAACTGCCTGGGCCTGCCGAACATCGGCGGCGAGACGGTCTTCGACTCCGTCTACCAGGGCAACCCGCTCGTCAACGCCCTCGCGGTCGGCGTCATGCGCCACGAGGACATCAAGCTCGCCAACGCCACCGGCGCGGGCAACAAGGTCGTCCTCTTCGGCGCCCGCACGGGCGGCGACGGCATCGGCGGCGCATCGATCCTCGCGTCCGACACCTTCGCCGACGGCGGCCCCACCAAGCGGCCGGCCGTGCAGGTGGGCGACCCGTTCGCCGAGAAGGTGCTCATCGAGTGCTGCCTGGAGCTCTACCGCGACGAGCTCGTCGAGGCGATCCAGGACCTCGGCGCCGCCGGCATCTCCTGCGCCACGAGCGAGCTGGCCGCCAACGGCGGCTCGGGCATGCGCGTCGACCTCGAGAACGTGCTGCTGCGCGATCCCACGCTCACGCCGGAGGAGATCCTCATGAGCGAGAGCCAGGAGCGCATGATGGCGATCGTCGCGCCCGAGAAGCTCGACGCGTTCCTGGCCGTCACGGGCAAGTGGGATGTCGAGACGAGCGTGCTCGGCGAGGTCACCGGCGACGGCCGCCTGCAGATCTTCTGGCACGGCGAGCAGATCGTCGACGTCGACCCCTCGACCGTCGCCGTCGACGGCCCGGTCTACGAGCGCCCGGTCGCCTACCCCACCTGGATCGACGCCCTGCGCGACGACTCGGCCTCGGCCCTCGACCGCACCGACGACCCCGCGACCCTGCGCACGCAGTTCCTCGATCTGCTGGGCAGCCCCAACCTCGCCGACACCAGCTGGGTCACCAACCAGTACGACTACTACGTCATGGGCAACACGGCGCTGAGCTTCCCCGATGACGCCGGCATGATCCGCGTCGACGAGGAGAGCGGCCTCGGCTTCGCGATCGCGACCGACTGCAACGGCCGCTTCTGCCAGCTCGACCCGTATGCGGGTGCGCAGCTGGCCCTCGCCGAGGCGTACCGCAACGTCGCCGTCACGGGGGCCGTTCCCACCGCCGTCACCGACTGCCTGAACTTCGGCAGCCCGGAGAACCCCGAGGTCATGTGGCAGTTCGGCCAGGCCGTCGACGGTCTCGCCGACGCGTGCCTCGAGCTCGGCGTCCCGGTCACCGGCGGCAACGTCAGCTTCTACAACCAGACCGGCGACACCCCGATCTTCCCGACGCCGGTGGTGGGCGTGCTGGGCATCATCGACGACGTCGCCCGCCGCATCCCGAGCGGCTGGCAGGATGCCGGCGAGAACATCTATCTGCTGGGTGTCACGGCCACCGAGCTGAGCGGATCGGCGTGGGCCGAGACCGTGCACGGCCACCTCGGCGGACGCCCGCCGGCGGTCGACCTCGCGCAGGAGAAGCGCCTGGCGGAGCTCATCCACGCGGCATCCCAGCAGGAGCTCGTCTCGAGCGCGCACGACCTCTCGTCGGGCGGGCTCGCCCAGGCCCTCGCCGAGGCGGTGACGCGGTTCGGTGTCGGCGCGCGCGTGTGGCTGCGCGAGATCATGGAGCGCGACGGCGTGGATGCCGCGACCGCCCTGTTCAGCGAGTCGACCGGCCGCGTCATCGTGTCGGTGCCGCGCGAGGAGGACGTGAAGTTCCGCGGACTGTGCGAGGGCCGCGGCTACCCGGTGCTGCGCATCGGCGTGACCGACGTCGCGGCGGACGGCGACGAGCCGGCACTCGAGGTGCAGGACGTGTTCACGGTGACCGTCGGCGAGCTGCGCGCCCGCGCGCAGGCGACGCTGCCCGCGGCATTCGGTCCGACCGTCACCGAGCCCGTAGGCTGAGCGCATGAGCGACGAGGACGAGTACACCGGCATGAACGAGGCGCGCACGCGCCGCACGCGCATCATCGCCTGGGTCACGATCATCGCCCTCATCCTCGTGGGCGGCGGCGCGACGGTGCTCGCCCTGCTCTTCGGCTGAGCCGGCGCGCGGGCTCCTCGGCGCATCGCGCACTCCGCGTCGGATCGAGAGGCCTCGGCCGGTACGGATGCCGCGGCATCCGGTCTGCGAGCGCTCCCAGGCGTTCTCGTTAGGCTGAGGACGTGGATCCGCTCTGGGCGTCTCTCGCCGAGTTCTGGTGGATCGGGCCGACGGTGATCGGCACCGGCACCCTCGGCTGGCTCGGGCTGCGCCGGGAGCGTCGGCAGCGCCACCGCCGCATCGAGCTCGACGCGGCGCGCCTGGAGATGCACGCCGCCCGCCGCGCGGCGACGGCCGCGCGTGCCCGGCACCGGGTGGCGCGCACCGAGCTGGCGCGGGTGCAGGCCGAACAGGCGACGGGGCGCGCCGGTCGCGCGGACGTGATCGCCGCACGGCGCGAGCTCGACCGTGCCGCCGACGAGGCGCGAGCCGCCGCGGCGACCGCGCGCGCCCGACGTGCGCACGTGGCGGCCGCCCGCGCGGCGCTGCCCGCGGCGACGGATGCCGCCGACACCCCCACCGCGCGACTGCTGGCCACGCACGACGCGATCACGGCGCGATGGATGACCTATGAGACCGATCCCGCGCGGCTGATCGCCTTCCCGGCGATGACCGATGCCCGCCAGCCGCTGACGGCGGCGTTCCTGGCCGCGGAGCGGCGGGCGCGCGAGCGGCGTCCGGCCTCCGCGCAGGCGCGCATCACGCCGCCGCAGTTCGCCGCGTACCGGGATGCCGTGGCGGCCGTCTCCCGCGCATTCGATGCGGCCGAGGCCGACGCCTGGCGGCAGGCGCGGGCGGCGGGCGACGCCCCGGCACGACCGGCGCCCGGCGACCCCGATGCGCCGCGCGCCGGCACGATCGGGATCGCCCCGTGGACGGAGATCGCGCAGAACCTCACCCAGACGGTCACGCACACGGTGATCGCGCGGGGGACGGAGGCGTTCGCCCGCGTGATGGCGACCCGGGGATCGCAGGCGGCGCCGGCGCCGCGCGGCGACGCGGACACGACGCAGAACCCCGAAGACCCACCCCCGGGCGCCGCCGGCCCCGCCCCTTCCGGTCGTCCCGACGCTCCCGGCGGTCCGATCTGGCCCGTGCCGCGACGCCCGCGCGCCTAGGCCTCGCCGCGCAGAGGCCTCCCCGCGCATAGGGTTGAGGCCGTGGACCAGTTCTGGATCTTCGCCCAGCACTATTGGTGGCTGGTGTTCCCCGTTCTCGGCGTCGCGGGCGGCGCACTGCGCCGGTGGGACGTGCTCGCGCAGCGTCGTCACGCGCGTCGGCTGGAGGTCATGAAGGCGAAGGCCGAGCTGAAGACCATCACGGCGTCCACCCGCGTCTCCGGAAGCGACCCCCAGCCCATCACGAAGCCCTCCCCGCTGCCCGATCAGCTGGAGAAGCTGTTCGCGGTCCACGACGACGTGACCGCGCGGTGGTTGGAGTACGAGCTCGATGTGGCCCGCATGATCGCCTTCCCCACCATGAGCGACGGCCGCCAGCCCCTGACCGCGGCGTTCCTGCGTGCCAAGAAGGTCGCCGACCGTCTGCGCCCGCCGTCGGCCGATGCCCGGGTCGGCGCCGACCAGGTCGCCGAGTACCGGGCGGCGGTGACCGACTACGAGGTCGCCTTCGATCTCGCCGAACGC
Source organism: Microbacterium hominis NBRC 15708 (assembly GCF_001592125.1). Taxonomy (GTDB): domain Bacteria; phylum Actinomycetota; class Actinomycetes; order Actinomycetales; family Microbacteriaceae; genus Microbacterium; species Microbacterium hominis. The sequence goes on along the minus strand of NZ_BCWI01000016.1, from coordinate 71,481 downwards.
GAGGCCCGACGCGTGCGCGACTCGCAGTTCACCGAGACCGAGCGCAAGCGTCTCGCCACCGCGCAGCAGCTGCTGGCCGTCGCTCTCGACGAGTCCGCGACGCCGGCCGAGCGCCAGGTCGCCTACCGGCGGGTGCGCGAGGAGGTCGACGGCCTGCTGGCCCTGTCCGACGAGGCCGTCGAGATCCTCGAGAACCGCGTGGCCCTCCAGCTCGAGCGTCCGCATCCCGCCCCCGACGACGAACGGGGCCCGGCGAACGCCGGACCCCGTCCCTGACGGTCACGCCTCACGCGGTGAGGCCGTCGACCCATTCCTGGTTGTCGGCGATCCACTGCTTCACGACGGGGCCGTAGTCGTCGCCGCTGTACTGGTTGAACATGGCGTCCTCGAGCGAGGCGAGCTTGTCGCCCGGCATCGAGAAGCCCGAGATCCAGCCGTGCACCTCGGGGTGGTCCTGCGCGAACGAGGTCGCGGCCACCGAGTGGATGCTCTCGGCATCCCCCAGCAGTCCCTTCGGGTCGGCGAGGTCCTTCACCGGGAACGCGTTGTACGCCCAGTGTGGCCGCCACAGGGTGACGGCGATGTTCTGCCCGGCATCCGTCGCCTTCTTCAGCTCGGCGAGCATGGCGGGCGTCGACGACTCGACGAGCTCCAGGCCGTCCAGCCCGTAGCCCGGTACGACGTCGTCGCCGGTGATGCGCATGAGTCCGGACCCGGGCTCGATGCCGATGATCCGGCCGCCGAACTGGTCGGATGCCGCGGCGAGCTCGTCGAGCGAGTCGATCGGCGCGTCCTCGTTCACGGCGATGGTGAGCCGGGCGTCGTCGTTCCACGCGCCGAGGTCCTCGACCTTGTCGCCGTAGCGCTCCATGTAGTCGGCGTGGGTCGTGGGCAGCCAGGTGTCGAGGACGAGGTCGAAGTCGCCGCGGGCCAGCCCCTGGTACACCGGCGCGACGTCGGCGTACGTGAGCGTCACGTCGTAGCCCTTGTCCTCGAGGATCGACTGCCACAGGTACGACGCGGCGATGCCTTCGTCCCAGCCGTTGAACACGGCGATCTCGATCGACTTCGGGTCGGAGGCGGATCCGCCGGCGCCTCCGGCGCATCCGCTCAGGGCGAGCGCGGTCGCCGCGGTCAGGGCGATGCCGCCCAGAATGCTCCTGGTGTTCTTCATGCTGACGTCCTCTCCATCCGCGTGCTGTCCGCGGATCGTTCGGTGTCAGCCGCGGACTCTCCGCGGCTGGGGCGGGCGTCGTGCCCGCCGGGTCGGGGGGCGGTGCGGGCACGGCGCGGTGCGCGCGGGCGCCCGAGCGCCGAGGTGAGGCGGTCGAGGATCATGGCGATCATCACGACCGACAGGCCGGCCTCGAAGCCGAGGCCCACGTTGATGCGGCCGATGGCGCGGACGATCTCGCCGCCGAGGCCGCCGGCGCCGACCATCCCGGCGATGACGACCATCGAGAGGCTGAGCATGATCACCTGGTTGATGCCGGCCATGATCGACGGCAGCGCGAGCGGGATCTGGATCTGGCGCAGCACGCGCGCCGGGGAGGCCCCGAAGGCGTACCCGGCCTCGACGACCTCGCTGTCCACCCCGCGGATGCCGAGCTCGGTGAGGCGGACGCCGGGTGCGATGGCGAACAGGATCGTGGCGATCATGCCGGGGACCGCCCCGACGCCGAAGAAGATGATCGCCGGGATCAGGTAGACGAAGGCCGGCATCGTCTGCAGGAAGTCGAGCACGGGACGCACGATGCGCGACACGGTGTCGCTCCGCGCCGCCCAGATGCCGACCGGGATCGCGATCACGATCGCCACCAGCGCCGCGACGATCACGAGCGCGAGGGTGTCCATCGCGTTGTCCCACTGGTCGACGGCGACGATGACCAGCAGTCCCAGCGCGGTGCCGAGCGCCAGCCGCCAGCCGCTCACGGCGAAGGCGGCCGCGGCGAGCACCAGGATCAGCAGCCAGAACGGGGGCGCCACGAGCACGGCATCCACCCCGTCGTAGACGGCACCGAGCACGAACGCGACGGCGTCGAAGAACCCGCGCAGCACGTCGCCGAGCACGTCGACGACGGCCTCGGCCCACTCTCCGACGGGAATGCGCAGCGCCTCCATCAGCGACCCCCTTCCGCCGCGGCGTCGACGAGCGGCGTGAACTCCGCCACCATCTCCAGCGGCGTCTGCACGACCGGCATCTCGCGCGTGGTCGGCGGCACGTTGCCGAGCGCCGCGAGCAGCGTGATGCGCGGGATGACGCCGCGCAGGCGCCCGTCGGCGTCGACGACCGCGAGCGGGACGGTCGCCTCGACGGCGGTCTCGACGATGTCGGTGAGCAGGTCGTCGGGGCCGACGGTCGGCACGCGCGCATCGACGATGCGGCGGAGGTCGGTCTCCCCCGACTTCACGGCGCGGATGACCGCCCGATCCGTCACGACGCCGACCAGACGCCGATTCTCGGTGGCGAACACCGCGCCGGCCTGGTTCTCACGCATCGCGCGGAGAGCCCCGCGCACACCCGCGGTGATCGGCGTGGACAGCGTGGGCGGCTCCATGACGGCGGATGCCGTGAGCACACGCGCCCGGTCGACGTCCTGGACGAACTGGGCGACGTAGTCGTTGGCCGGGTCGGTGAGGATCTCCTCCGGCGTGCCGTTCTGCACGATGCGCCCGTCGCGCATGACCGCGATGCGGTCGCCGAGGAACATCGCCTCGTTGAGGTCGTGCGTGATGAACACGATGGTCCGGCCCAGCTCGCGCTGCAGCTCGACGAGCTGCTCCTGCATCTCGCGACGGATGAGGGGGTCAAGGGCGGAGAAGGCCTCGTCCATGAGCAGGATGTCGGTCCCGGCGGTGAGCGCCCGCGCGATGCCGACGCGCTGGCGCATGCCGCCGGACAGCTGGTCCGGAAGCGCGTCCGCGCGATCGCCGAGCCCGACCCGCTCCAGGATGTCGCGGGCCCGCTCGCGGCGCTCCGCCTTTCCGACGCCCTGGATCTCGAGGGCGTAGGCGGCGTTGTCGAGCACGCTGAGGTGCGGCAGCAGCGCGAAGTGCTGGAAGACCATCGACACCGACTCGCGGCGGATGCTGCGCAGCTGCGCGGCGGAGGCCGTCGTCACGTTGCGGCCGTCGATCGTCACCTCGCCGGCGGTGGGGGCGAGCAGGCCGTTGAGCATGCGGATGATCGTCGACTTGCCCGAGCCGGACAGCCCCATGATCACGAAGATCTCGCCGCGGTTCACGGTGAAGCTGGCATCGACGACGGCGGCCGTCCCGGCATCCGCCACGTCGGCGCGGGACTGTCCGGCGCGCAGCCGCGCGACGGCGTCCTTCGGATCGCGTCCGAAGACCTTGAACAGATGCCGCGCCTCCAACAGGGGCGCAGCGGAAACAGCGTCGGTCACAGAACACCTCGGCAGCCCGGTGCACAGGCTGCATCGGTCACGCCCGGGTGACGGCCGCTCGCGCTCGTGCTGAACGCTCGGCGCAGGACATCGGGTCCGCGCAAAGGCCGCCGACCGTACGTCCGCCGGTGCCAACGGGCACGACAGCGGTCGCGGACTGGTCTGGGTCATCGACCCCGCAAGGGGCCGTGCTCCACGGTTTCATCCCTGTGAATGCTCACGCAAATTGGACCTTTCGCCGACGGCTCGCTATCGCGCGTGCGCGCGGGCCGGGCCGCGGGACGCGACGCTTGACGTCCTCGACGTTCTATGGTTACTTAGTCAAGTAACTAACCAAGAAACCGGATGCCGGGAGGTCCCGTGATCGACGAGGGACGCGCACTCTTCGTACAGATCGCCGAGAACGTCGAGGACTCCATCGTGGACGGCAGCCTCGCCGAGGACTCGCGTGCGCCATCGACCAACGAGCTCGCGGCGTTCTACCGCATCAACCCGGCCACGGCCGCGAAAGGGGTGAACATGCTCGTCGAGAAAGGTGTCCTCGTGAAGCGGCGCGGCATCGGGATGTTCGTCGCGATCGGAGCGCGCGAGCAGCTGCGCCTCGAACGCAGGGCCGCGTTCGCCGCACGCTTCATCCAGCCCCTGCTGGCCGAGGCGCGCACGCTCGGCCTCACCCCGGACGAGCTCGCCACCCTCGTCCGCGAGCAGGCCGCCGCACGGCCGGCCTCCGCCGCCCATCCGTCCGCACCAGCCCCGACCGCCCCGTTCCCGGAAGGAGACGCACGATGACCGTCGTCGACGTGACCGATCTCGTCAAGCGCTACAAGGACACCACCGCCCTCGACCGCGTCTCGCTCGCCCTCGAGGAGAACGTCATCTACGGCCTGCTCGGACGCAACGGCGCCGGCAAGACCACGCTGATGTCGATCCTCACCGCGCAGAACTTCGCCACCTCCGGCGACGTGCGCGTGTTCGGGGAGAGCCCCTACGAGAACGCCCGGGTGCTCACCCGCGTCTGCTTCGTGCGGGAGAGCCAGCGCTACCCCGACGACGCCCGACCGGGCCACGCGTTCCGCATGGCGCGCATGTTCTTCCCCCACTGGAACCAGGAGCTCGCGGACGACCTCGTGCGCGCGTTCCAACTGCCGATGAAGACACGGATCAAGAAGCTCTCCCGCGGACAGCTGTCGGCCGTCGGCGTGATCATCGGCCTGGCCTCGCGCGCCGAGCTGACCTTCTTCGACGAGCCCTATCTCGGGCTGGATGCCGTCGCCCGACAGATCTTCTACGACCGCCTCCTCGCCGACTACGTGGAGCACCCCCGCACGATCGTGCTCTCCAGCCACCTCATCGACGAGGTCGCCGACCTCATCGAGCGGGTCATCGTCATCGACCGCGGCCGCATCCTGCTCGACGAGGAGACCGACGCCGTGCGCGGGCGGGCCGCGACGATCGTCGGCGACGCCGACGCGGTGGCCGCCTTCACCGCGGGCCGCGAGGTGCTCCACCGGGAGAGCCTCGGGCGCGTCACCAGCGTCACGGTGCTCGGCGCGCTCGATGCCGACGACCGGGCACGCCTGGCGGCATCCGGCCTCGAAGCGGGGCCCGTGTCGCTGCAGCAGCTGATCGTCCGCCTCACCCAGCACCAGGCCGAGAACGCCGCCGCCGAAGGAGCACTCCGATGAACCGTGTCGTCACCGTCGCCCGCATGCAGTTCGTCAACAAGTACACGTTCGTGTGGCTGCCGCTGATCATCCTCGGCGCCACGCTCGTGCTCTCCATCGCGATCTTCGCGATGATCCCGTACGGCGGCGCGAAGTACGGCGGCGGAAGTCAGGCGCCGATCTGGTACTTCTTCGGCCTGGGCATCATGTCGCTGAGCTACACCTTCCCGTTCTCGCAGGCGCTGAGCATCACCCGGCGGGAGTTCTTCTTCGGCACCATGCTGGCCGCCCTCGTGACTGCGGCGATGCTCGGCCTCGTCTTCGCCGTCGGCGGCGCCGTCGAACGGGCCACGGGCGGCTGGGGGGTGAACGGCTACTTCTTCTCGCTCGACTGGATCTGGACGGCGGGCGCGATCGGCGCCGGCGTCTTCTTCGGCGTCACGGCGATGCTGCTGTTCATCCTGGGGTTCTGGGGAGCCACGATCTACCGGCGGTACGGCGCCCTCGGCCTCACCGTGGCCCTCGTCACGGTCGGCCTGCTGCTGGTCGCCGCACTGTGGCTCGTCGCCCGACTGGAGGCCTGGGCCGCGGTCGGCGCCTGGCTCACCGCGCTGGGACCGATGGGCCTCACGGGCGTGCTGGCGGTCGCGGGGGTCGCGCTGGGGGCGGTGTCGTTCGCGACTCTCCGCCGCGCCATCCCCTGAGCCGTCGGGCCGCGACGCCGGGCGGCGTCAGTCTGCGGCGCCCGCCGCCGTGTGATGGCGGATGACCTCCGCGACGACGAAGTTGAACCACTTCTCCGCGAACTCGGGGTCGAGGTCGGCGTCGAGCGCGAGGCGGCGCAGACGCGCGATCTGCTGCTCTTCGCGGGCGGGGTCGGATGCCGGCATCCGGTGCTCCGCTTTGAGCACACCGACCTGCTGCGTGGAGCGGAAGCGCTCGGCCAGCAGGAAGATGAGTGCGGCGTCGATGTTGTCGATGCTGGCACGCAGGCGCTGCAGGTGCGCGGCGGCGTCGGTCATGTGCTCCCTTTCGTCTCCGCCGACCTTACCGGCTCCGCCGCCGCGCAGCCTTAGAGTGTGACCATGGCAGTAGGCACCGACGAGCCCGGCAAGCGTTCACTTCTGCGGCGCGCGAAGACGCAGACGACGCCCGACGTCGACGAGGGCGGCCGGCCGCCGGCCGCGTCCTCCGCGGAGTCCGGCACGCCGCCCGTGGCACGATCCGGACGGCAGGTCTGGACCACGATCAACCGCCCCTTCGTCGCCGGCTTCTTCCTCACGTTCGGCGGGTTGGTCGCGATCCTCCTCGGCCTCGCCGTCAGCAGCCTCGTGACCGTCTGGATCTACGTCGCCTTCGCCCTGTTCGTGGCGCTCGGCCTCAACCCCGTCGTGCAGCGTCTGCAGCGTCACGGCGTCGCGCGCGCCTGGGCGATCGTCATCGTCTACTTCGCCTTCGCGGTCCTGATCACCGCGGTGGTGTGGCTGATCGTCCCGACGGTCGTCCGCCAGATCAGCCAGTTCATCACCGACCTGCCGACGCTCGTCTCGTCGTTCCAGCAGACGGAGCTGTACGCCTGGGTGCGCGAGCAGTTCGGCGACCAGGTGCCGGTGATCCTCTCCGAGGTGCAGAGGTTCCTGACCGATCCGGGGCACATCGCGGCCATCGGCGGCGGCGTCCTGCAGATCGGCATCTCGATCGGCACGACCCTCTCCGGCATCATCATCATCGTCGTGCTGAGCCTGTACTTCCTGGCCTCGCTGCCCGAGATCAAGCAGGCGTTCTACCGCATGGTCCCCGCGCGCAGCCGCGAGCTGGCGGCGGATCTCACCGAGCAGATCACCGAGTCCGTCGGCGGATACCTGGGCGGGATGGTCGTGCTCGCGTTCTTCAACGCGGTGGTCAGCTTCATCCTCTACACGGTGCTCGGACTGCCGTTCCCCGCCCTCATGGCGGTCGTGGCCTTCTGCCTGACGATCATCCCGCTGGTCGGAACGGTGCTCTTCTGGGGCATCGCCTCGATCGTCGCCCTGTTCGCCAGCCCGCTGTCCGCGCTGATCTTCGCCCTCGCCTACCTCGTGTACATGCAGCTCGAGGCATACGTGCTGACGCCGAAGGTCATGAACAAGGCGATCGCGGTCCCCGGGGCGCTCGTCGTCATCGGCGCGCTCGTCGGCGGCACGCTGATGGGCTTGCTCGGCGCTCTGGTCGCGATCCCCGTGACGGCGTCGATCCTGCTCATCATCAAGAAGGTCTTCATCCCGAAACAGGATGCCGCCATCTGAGGCCCCTGTCATTCTGAAGCCCCTGTAATTGCTGGGCTTATTTTAAGCCCTTGACAAAGTAGACGTCGGCTCGCGATGCTGACCAGCGACGGAACCAGTGGGTGTTCCGCGCTGATCAAGGAGGATCGTGAAACGACATGTTCTCGCCGCGCTGGTCACAGCCGCGGCCGTGGCGGCGACCGCCGTCCTACCCGTGACGGCGGCGCACGCCGCCGCCCTCACCTCCGCCGACTTCCTCAAAGCCAGCGGCAACGTGCTGAAGAAGTCCTCGGGCACGGGCGCCGCCGTGAACCTCCGGGGCACGAACATCGGTGGATGGCTCACCCAGGAGGACTGGATGTCGCCGCTGGGCGAGTTCGCCGCCGACCGCACCGGCTGGACCGCGACGGCCTCGGCGGGCATCCCCGCGAACGCGCTGGACGGATCGGGCACGAGCCGATGGACGACCGGAGCGAACCAGGCCGGGGGCGAGTGGATCCGCCTCGACCTGGGGGCGCCCACCCTCTTCAACCGGCTCACGATCGACAACACGGCCAATGGCGGCCAGTGGCCACGGGCGCTCACCGTCGAGACCTCGTCGAACGGCTCGACGTGGACGAGCGTGGCGAACCAGCCCGGAGCGGACGGTCTCACCACGGTGAAGTTCAGCCCGCAGGTGGCGCGGTACGTGAGAGTCACGCAGACCGGCACCGCCGCGGCGCCGTGGTCGGTCGGTGAGATCAACCTCTACAGCGACCCGGTGCTGTTCAACGGCACGCACACGGCCACCGCGACCTCCAGCGCCCCCGGCACGAACGCCCAGATGACGCTCGACGGCAACGTCTCCACCGTGTGGCAGAGCGGCGCCCCGCAGGCGCCCGGACAGTCCCTGACGGTCGACCTGGGCCGCAACGTCGACATGGACAAGGTGCTGTTCGACGCCGGCGCGGCCACGGCGAACGACTATCCCCGGGTGTACGACGTGTTCACGTCGTACGACAACGCGAGCTGGACGAAGGTGGCGAGCGGCTACGGCGCGAACCGCGTCGTGCAGGCCGACTTCCAGGGCACCAAGAACGGCCGCTACCTGCGGATCACGTCCAACGGCACCTCGTCGCAGTGGTGGTCGGTCGCGGAGATCGCGATCTCGAGTGGAACCTCGCTCGACCGCGGCGGATGGGCCGTCACCTCCTCGGTGGGCGCCTCCCCCGCGAACATGCTCGACGGCACCACCTCGACACGGTGGAGCACCGGCGCCGCGCAGGCACCGGGACAGTCGGTGACGGTGGACATGGGCGCGCTCATCACCCTCAACAACGTCACGACCGACACGGCCAAGAACACCACCGACGAGGACGACTGGCCGCGCGGCTACACGCTCCAGCTGTCGCGAGACGGGTCGAGCTGGAGCACCGTGGCCACCGGTGCGGGAACCAAGAAGGCCTCGACGATCGGGTTCACGGCGCAGGCGGCGCGCTACTTCCGGCTCACCCAGACCGCAAGCGCGGGCAACTGGTGGTCGATCGGCGAGCTCACCGCCGGTCTCTACAACGACGACTACTCGCTGACCAACACGATGACCGCGCGCTTCGGCGCCACCACCACGGCCTCCGTCGTCGGCACGCACCAGGACACCTGGTTCACGGCGAACGACCTCGACGCGATCCAGGCCACGGGGATGAACTTCATCCGCGTGCCGATCGGGTGGAACGTGTTCCTGAACCTCGACGGCACCTGGAAGTCGAACCCCTGGTCGAAGATCGACTGGGTCGTGAACGAGGCGGCATCCCGCGGGATCTACGTGCTCATCGATCTGCACACGGTTCCCGGCGGCGGCTGCCCGTGGGGCTCCTGCGGTCGCATCGGCCCGAATCCCAACGGGTTCTGGGGCAGCGCCACGTATCAGAACTGGGTGGAGGACATCTGGAAGAAGATCGCGACGCGCTACAACGGCAACCCCGCTGTCGCCGGCTACGACCTCATCAACGAGCCGCTGATCGACTACAACGAAGACAGCGACGACGTGGCCCAGAAGAGCGACTACTACAACCGGCTGTACACCGCGGTGCGCGCCATCGATGCGGATCACGCGATCTTCCTCGGCGCGTTCTTCGGCCTGGACAAGCTGGCGTCGCCGTCGACCTACGGGTGGACGAACGTCGTCTACGAGTACCACCCGTACGACATGCCGAACTCGAAGGACTGGACGGCGCAGAACCAGCTCGTGACGAACGAGCTGGGCGGACTGGCCGCGAAGCTGTCGAATCCCGGCGTGCCCATCCTCTACGGCGAATACTCGCTGTACTACAACGACGACGTCTGGGCACGGTTCATGGCGGGCCTCAACGCCTCGCAGGTGTCGTGGTCGAACTGGTCGTACAAGGTCAAGGGATCGGCGGAGGACGGCTTCGCGTACTGGGGCATGTACTACGACGATCGCAAGCCGGTGCCGGTCATCAACAGTGACGACGCGGCGACCTACCAGTCGAAGCTGTCGCAGTTCGGCACGGCCAACTTCACGCAGAACGCGCGCTTCGTCGCCACCATCGCGAAGTACTCCGGCGGCCTGTCGAGCTTCGCCCCGGTCGCCGTGAGCCACTCGGGCTGGACGGCGACGGCATCCACGACCGCGGCCGGCAGCACAGCCGGCGCGGGGATCGACGGTGCGAACGGCACCTCGTGGAAGAGCGGTCAGGCCATGACCGGCGGGGAGTGGTACCGCATCGACATGGGTGCGACCCGCACGGTCGCGATGGTGACGGTGCAGACCGACAGCGGATCGACGTGGGACTACCCGCGCGGGTTCACCGTCGAGACCTCGCTCGACGGGTCGACGTGGTCGACGGCCGCGACCGGCATCGCGTACGGCTGGAAACGCCCGATCTCGATCGCACCGACGAGCGCCCGCTACATCCGGATCACGCAGACCGGAGTCGCGCCGCAGTGGTGGTCGATCGACGAGGTGACGGTGTACTCGTCCTACTGAGCACGATCGGCGCAGGGGGTCGCGATGGCTGCGGCCCCCTGCGTCGTGTGCGGCGGATCTCCTCTTGCCGCCAGATCCGACATGCCTTAATCTAAGGCTTAGAGAAAGGACGAAGGAGTCTCTTCCCGTCCTCTCGCCGCCGAGTCCCGACTCGGCACCGCACCTCCTGCACCCCGAAAGGACATCTCGATGAAGAGAATGCGCTGGCTCGCTCTGGGCACCGCCGCCCTGACCGCAGCCACCCTCGCCGGATGCTCGTCATCCGCACCCGGCGACGGCGGCACCACCACCACGGAGCTGACCGTCTGGGTCATGGGCGACAGCTCCGCCCACTTCGACGCGCTCGTGAAGCCGTTCGAAGACAAGACGGGCATCGACGTGAAGACCGTCGCCATCCCGTGGGACAGCGTCGACCAGAAGTTCACGACGGCGGTCGCCTCGGGCGACGGGCCGGACGTGCTGCAGATCGGGCTCTCCAAGCTGCGCACCTACGCCGACAGCGGGGCGCTGCTCACCCTCGACGAGGCGACCCTCTCCGGCCACGAGAACCTCGCGGCATCCCGCTTCGTCGACGGGGTCGCCGGAGACGCGACCGCCATCGGCGGAAAGGTCGTGTCGGTGCCGTGGGTGTCGGACACCCGCGTGCTGTTCTACCGCAGCGACATCCTCGAGGCGGCGGGCATCAGCACCCCGCCCGCCACCTGGGACCAGCTGCGCGCCGACGCGAAGACCCTGGCCGGTCGTGGCGACGGATCGTACGGGTACTACATCCCCCAGTGGGACAGCGCCCTCCCGGTCATCATGACGTGGGACCAGGGCGGCGACATCGTCGACGGCCAGGGGAAGATCGACTTCGACACCCCCGCCTTCGACAAGGCCGTCGACCTGTACACCGGGCTGTACGCCGACAAGAGCGTGCCGACGAACAGCGACTTCGACCAGACGCAGGGCTTCATCACGGGAAGCACGCCCATGCTCGTCAGCGGCCCCTACCTCGCGGCCGCCATCTCGCAGTCGGCGCCGGAGCTGGCCGGCAAGTGGAACGTCACCACCGTGCCCTCGGGGGCGAAGGACACGTCGCTGCTCGCCGGCTCGAACCTCGGCGTCTGGGGCTCCACGAAGAACAAGGACGGCGCGCTCCAGCTGCTCGACTACCTGTCGCAGCCCGACGTGCAGGTGAGCTGGTACCAGTCCGACGGCCAGCTGCCGACCGTGAAGGCGGCGCTCACCGACAGCGCGCTGACCAGCGATCCGATGGTCTCCGTCTACACGAAGCAGCTCGCGTCCTCGCGCCTGCTGCCGCTCGTGCCGAACTGGGACGGCGAGACGGGGAAGGCGCTGCTCGACGCGCTGAACTCGATCGTGCTCACCGGGGCGAACCGCGATGAGGCGCTGACGACGCTGTTCACCACCACCGCCGGGACCCCCGCGAACTGAGCTCCGGGGGTGCGCGGCGACCCGATCGCCGCGCACCCCCGGCCCTGAGGCCATGAAGAACCGCATCGTCCCCTATACGTTCATCGCTCCGGCGATGCTCCTGCTCATCGTCTTCGGCATCCTGCCGATCGCCGTGGCGCTCCTCGTGAGCTTCACCGACATGAATCTCGCCGGTCTCGGCAACTGGTCGCGCATCCAGTTCATCGGCGCCGACAACTACACCGCGCTGTTCGCCGACCCCGACTTCTGGCAGGCCCTCGGAAACACGGCCCTCTTCGCGGTCGTCGGCGTGCCGAGCGTGATCGTGCTGTCCCTGGCGATCGCGCTCGCGCTCAACCGGTCGCAGGGCCGCTTCTTCCGCGCCCTGCGCTCGTTCTACTTCGTCCCGGCCATCACCGCGATCGTGGCCGTGGCCCTCGTGTGGGGCTACCTCTACAACACGCAGTTCGGCCTGTTCAACTACCTGCTCTCGCTCGTCGGGCTGCCCCCGGTCCCCTGGCTCTCCGATCCCACCGTGGTGAAGTTCTCCGTCGGGCTCGTCGCCGTCTGGCGCGGCCTGGGGCTGAACGTGATCATCTTCCTCGCCGCCCTGCAGGGCGTGCCGAAGGAGTACCTGGAGGCGGCGGCGATCGACGGCGCGTCCGGGCTGCGACGCATCTTCTCGATCGTCCTCCCGCTGCTGCGCTTCGCCATCTTCTTCGTCACGATCACCACCGTCATCGCCTGGCTGCAGTTCTTCGACGAGCCCTTCGTGCTCACCAAGGGCGGCCCGCTCGGCTCCTCGACCTCCATCGCGCTCTTCCTCTACCAGAAGGGCTTCTCGTCGAGCCAGTTCGGCTACGCGAGTGCGGGCTCGGTCGTCCTGGTCGCCATCATCGCGACCATCACCATCGTCCAGCTGCGTCTGAGGAGGTCCGATGTCGACCACTGAGCTCGTCACCCGCGGCGGCCGCCGCCTCGCCTCGCATCCATCCGCGTCGCGCGGCGGGCGCCCGGGACGGCGCCGCGGACGCACCGGCACCATCGTGATCGGCGCGCTGCTGACCGTCGGCGCGCTGATCACCGCGTTCCCGTTCCTGTGGATGATCTTCGCCTCCGTGAAGCCGCGCAGCGAGTCCGTCGCGTTCCCCCCGCAGCTGCTGCCGCGCAATCCGACGCTCGAGTACTTCATCCAGCTCTTCACCGAGCTGGACTTCGGGCGCTACCTCCTGAACACCCTGCTCATCGTCGTCATCTGCATGGTCGGTCTGCTGCTCATGGCGGCGGCCGGCTACGGCTTCGCCAAGTTCGACTTCCCCGGCAGGGATGCCCTGTTCTTCCTCGTGCTGGTCACGATGATGATCCCGGGTCAGGTCACGATGATCCCGAGCTACCTCATCCTCAACGGGATGAAACTCACCAACACACTCATCGGCATCGCGCTGCCGATGCTGGTGTCGGGCTTCGCCGTGTTCCTCTTCCGTCAGTTCATGGCCACGATCCCGACGGAGATCCTCGAGGCGGCGCGGATGGACGGCGCGGGCGAATGGCGCATCTTCTTCCGGATCATCCTGCCCATGTCGGGACCGATCCTCGCCGTCCAGGTTGTCCTCACCTTCATCGCCGGGTGGAACAGCTTCCTCTGGCCGCTGATCATCGCCAACGACCAGGGCCTGTACACGCTCTCGGTGGGCATCTCGCTGCTCAACCAGCAGATCTCCACCAACCCGTCGCTGCAGATGGCGGCCTCGACGCTGATGGTCGTGCCCATCCTCATCGTCTTCGTCGTCTTCCAGCGCTACGTCGTCCAAGGGTTCGCCCTGTCCGGCCTGAAATGAGGCCCCGCCCGTGAGGAACACCATGACCCCGCCCCTTCGCCCCCGCGGCTTCGTCCGCGCCGTCGGCACCGAGCTCGTCGATGACGACGGACCCCTGCTCCTTCGCGGTGTGGGCCTCGGCAACTGGCTGCTCGCGGAAGGGTACATGTGGCGCTTCGGCGACGAACTGGCCTCTCCGCGTCAGATCGAAGCGCGGATCGCCGCTCTCGTGGGGCCGGTGCGGGCGGCCGAGTTCTGGCGGCGGTTCCGCGACGAGTTCGTCACCGAGAAGGACTTCGCCCTCATCGCGGCGCAGGGCTTCGATCACGTCCGCCTGCCGATCAACGCGCGCGGCGTGATGGACGACGACGGCCGCTTCCTCGACGACGGCTTCGCGCTGATCGCCCGCGCCGTCACCTGGGCCGAACGCCACGGCCTGCGGGTGCTGATCGATCTGCACGGCGCGCCGGGCGGGCAGACGGGGACCAACATCGACGACTCGCCCCGCGGCATCCCCGAGCTGTTCATGTCGGAGCGCCACCGCGCGCACACGGTCGCGCTGTGGCGCGAGATCGCCCGCCGGTTCCGCGACAGCGAGACGGTGCTCGGCTACGACCTTCTCAACGAACCGCTGCCGAACGAGTGGCAGCACCGCTATCAGGACGACCTGGTCTCCCTCTACCGCGAGCTCACCGCGGCGATCCGCGAGATCGACCCGCACCACCTGCTCATGTACGAAGGCAGCCACTGGGCGACCAACCCCGAGCCCGTGCGGATGCGCTACGACGACAACCAGGCCGTGCAGTTCCACCGGTACTGGTGCGCGCCCGACGAGACGAGCATCGCCGACTTCCTGCAGCTGCGCCGCGAGTCGGCTCTGCCGATCTACATGGGCGAGGGCGGCGAGAACACGCCCGGCTGGGTCTACGCGGCGACGCGGCTCTACGAACGCCACGGCATCGGCTGGAACTTCTGGCCCTGGAAGAAGCTCGACACGCTCACCTCCCCCCTCTCGGCGCGGGTGCCGGAGGGGTGGGAGCTGATCGCCGACCCGACGGCGACGCTCGACCCCGACCGCGCGTGGCGCATCCTGGAGGAGTATCTCGCCGCCGTCGCGGTGGAGCGTTGTGAGGTGCGCACCCCGGTGCTCGATGCCCTCTTCGCGCGCCCCGACCTGCAGCTTCCCGCCTGGACGGGACGCAGCGGATCGGGCGAGACCTCGATCGCCCGGTTCACCGCCGCCCCCGTCCCGGAGGGGATCTGGCATCACACCGCGGGGGCCGCCTACCGCAGCGACGAGTACGTGCCGGTGGAGGTCACCGCCGACACCCCCCTCTCCTTCGGGTTCTCCACGCGCCCGGCATCCTGGCACGTCGACGCCGACGACCCCCGGGCCGTCTCGGCGCGGTGGGACGACGGGCGCCTCCAACTCACCGCCACCCGGCCCGTGCTGGTGCGACGACTCGAGGTGCGCACATGACGGGCTATCGTCGAACCATGAGTGCACAGGCCCGGGGGGCCGGCTCCCCGGCACGCGCCTCCGCGACCGTCACGACACTGCGTCAGCAGAACCGGGCGGCCGCGCTGCGCTTCGTGCTCCAGCAGGGCGAGACGACGCGCGCGGACCTCGCCCGGCGATGCGGCTTCTCCGCGGCATCCGCCGCGAACATCACGTCCGAGCTGATCGACGACGGACTGCTCGCGGAAGTGGGATCCGTCTCCTCGCGGGGCGGACGGCCCATCTCGCTCATCGCCCCGCGCGCCGAGGGCGCCTACGCGATCGGTGTGGATGTCGGCGAGCGCGGGGTGGCGGTCGAGCTCTTCGACCTGTCGCTCACGATGGTCGACCGCGAGTTCCGCGGCGGACGCCACGATGAGACTCCTGACGGCATCCACCGCGATCTCGTCGAAGCCGTCGCCGCCCTGCGCGCGCGCAACCAGGAGCGGTGGCCGCGCGTGCTCGGCATCGGGCTGGGCCTGCCCGGCGTCGTGGAGACCGGACCGGACGGTGCCCAGGTGCTCTACGCCCAGAGCCTCGGGTGGGAGCCCTGGCCCCTCCCGCGCGACCTCGATGCAGACCTGCCGGTCTTCGCCGAGAACGGCGCGAAGACGCAGGCCCGGGCCGAGCTCTGGTACGGCGCCGCCCGCGGCATCGACCATGCCGTCGTCGCCCTCCTCGGGCGCGGCGTCGGACTCGGCGTGATCACCGACGGGTCTCTCGCGCACGGGGCGTTCAGCAGCGCGGGCGAGTGGGGTCACACGAAGATCAACGTCGGCGGTGCGCGCTGCCGCTGCGGGCAGAACGGTTGCGTCGAGGCCTACTTGGGCGCCGATGCGATCCTGCACGCGTGGCAGGCGCGCGGCGGCTCGTTCGACGGGTCGGGATGGCAGGCGGTCGGCGCGCTCCTCACCGCGGCGGACGGCGACGCGGATGCGCGCGCCGTCGTCGACGACGTCGTCGAGGCGCTCGGTGCGGCGCTCGGCAGCGTCGTCAACCTCACCAATCCGGAACGCGTCGTCGTCGGCGGATGGGTCGGGATGCGGCTGATGGAGCACCGGTCGGCGCAGATCGCCGACGCCGTGCGGCGCAACTGCCTGCACCGCCTCGGGATGCAGTTCGAACTCGTGCCGGCGACGTTCGGCGGCGACACCGTCGCACTCGGCTCGGCGCTCATGCCCATCACCGCGCTGATCGACACGCCGCGCAGCGAACTGTTCGCGGTCTAGTCCCCACCCCGGCATCCGCCTGTTCTGGGCAGACGGCCTGCGTTGAGCACGCGGGAGGCCCGGCGACGAGGTCAGGATGCCGGGAGCACGCAGGTCGGCGACGGGGCGTCGACGCGACGGCGGGCGCGGCCGGGCACCCCGGTACGCTCGTCGAGCGCCAGCGCCACGACCTCGTGGGAGAGCTGACCGGCGACCAGCACCGTATCGCGCACGACCACGTGGTGGCGAGGCCCCTCGACGCCCGCGTCCACCAGGGCGACCGGGCGCAGCTCGGCCCCGTCCCCGCGCACTTCGAGCACCGCCAGCGTGTTCGAGCCGCGGAGACCGGCGTAGACGTAGCGACCGTCGCGCGAGAAGGCGAGCTCGGCCGCGGCATCCCCGGGGAGCGCGGCCGGCGACAACGGCACGCCGCCCACGACCCGCCACTGTCCGTTCGGGTCGGGCGCCAGGGCGTAGAGCTCTGTGGACAGCTCGGTCACGACGAACAGGTGCCCCGACGGATGCCATCTGCTGTGGCGCGGTCCGGTTCCGCGCGGAAGCACGACATCGCGCGAGCCCTGCCCGCCGTCGCCGTGCCAGAACCGCACGAGGTCGAAGCCGAGATCGGTCGTCGCGACGGTGTTCCGCGGAAGGAAGCGGACGTGGTGGGCACGCGACGGGCGGGGAGGCGTCGCCGATATGCCGCCGAGGGCATACGGGTCTTCAGCGGCGGCCAGATCGGCCGCCGTGACGGGTCGACCCTCGCCGTCGAGGCGGATCCGCACCAGCCGGCCGTCACCCCAGCAGGCGGCGATCACGGTGTCGCCCGAGGGGGCGACCGCGACATGGCACACCGCCTCTCCCGCCGCGACCGGCTCACCGAGCGGGGCGAACGACTCGTCGCCGATCCGCCGGAACGCCTGTACGAGACCCCGATGCTCCAGCGCCGCGTAGACGACGGGCAGGGAAGGATGCCACGTGATCCACGACGGCGAGTCGGCGCGCACCGCGGTCGCCGCGCGCCGCGACAGCTCCCCAGCGGCGGAGGCATCGTCGGGATCGCCCGCGAGGAGCACCCCGATGCCCTCGGCCGCGCCACCCCCGTCGGCGGTGTAGCCCCCGAGGAGGAAACGCACGTCAGTCGACGAGGTCGTGGCGCACGATGACCGCGTCGCGGGCGGGGCCCACGCCGATCACCGAGATGCGGGTACCGCTCATGGCCTCGAGCGCGAGCACGTACTCCTGCGCCTGCACCGGCAGGTCGTCGAAGGTCCGCGCCCCCGAGATGTCGTCCTTCCAGCCGGGGAAGAACTCGAGGATCGGCGTCGCGTGGTGGAAGTCGCTCTGGTTGACCGGCACCTCGTCGAACCGCTCGCCGTCGACGTCGTAGGCGACGCACACGGGGATCTCGTCGAGACCCGTGAGGATGTCGAGCTTGGTGAGCACGAGGTCGGTGATGCCGTTGATGCGGGTGGCGTACCGGGTGATCGGGGCGTCGTACCAGCCCACACGCCGCGGGCGGCCCGTGGTCGTGCCGAACTCGAAGCCGCGCTTGCGCAGCCACTCGCCCTGCTCGTCGAACAGCTCGGTCGGGAAGGGGCCCGAGCCGACGCGCGTCGTGTACGCCTTCACGATGCCGACGATGCGGTCGAGGCGGTTCGGTCCCACGCCGGAGCCGGTGGACGCGCCGCCCGCCGTCGCCGACGACGACGTCACGAAGGGGTAGGTGCCGTGGTCGACGTCGAGCATGGTGGCCTGGCCACCCTCGAAGACGACGACGTCGCCGGCATCCAGAGCGCGGCTGAGCAGCAGCCCGGTGTCGCACACCATGGGGCGCAGGCGCTCGACGTAGGAGAGGAGGTCGTCGACGATCTCGTCGACCGTGATGGCCCGGCGGTTGAAGACCTTCACCAGCAGGTGGTTCTTCTGGTCGAGGGCGCCCTCGACCTTCTGGCGCAGGATGTTCTCGTCGAACAGGTCTTGGATGCGAATGCCGACGCGGTTGATCTTGTCGGCGTAGGTCGGGCCGATGCCGCGACCCGTGGTGCCGATCATGCGCTTGCCGAGGAAACGCTCGGTGACCTTGTCGAGCGTGCGGTGGTACTGAGTGATGACGTGCGCGTTCGCGCTGATCTTCAGGCGCGAGGTGTCGAGGCCGCGCGCGTTGAGCGCCTCGAGCTCGGCGAAGAGCACCTCGAGGTCGACGACGACGCCGTTGCCGATGACGGCGTTGACGCCGGGCGAGAGGATGCCGGAGGGCAGCAGGTGCAGCGCGTACTTCTCGTCGCCGATGACGACGGTGTGACCCGCGTTGTTGCCGCCGTTGAACTTGACGACCCAGTCGGTGCGGTCGCCGAGGAGATCGGTGGCCTTCCCCTTGCCCTCGTCACCCCACTGGACGCCGACGATGACGATTCCTGGCATGGACAGCTCCCCCGTTTTCGGCCTTCTGGCGCACATCGGACGGTTGCACCGGGAATGCCGGTACACCCCATCCTATCGAGCACCCTCGACACCGCCCCGCCGCGGTCGGGCGGTGCGCACCTGGCGTACGCACCGCCCGGTCGGCGGATCAGACCTCGCGGCGACGGCGACGGGTCAGCAGGGCGATGCCCGCGAGCACGCCGCCCACGCCCAGGCCCGAGAGCGCAACGATGATCGCCGAGCTGCCGCCCGTGGCCGGCAGCGGCTTGTCGAAGCGGTTGTCGACCGCGACGGCGATCGTCGTGTCCTTGCCGATGGTCAGGGATGCCGGGTTCTTCGCCGGGGCGCCGTCGACGGTCACCGTGACCTGCGTGGCGTCACCGGTGCGCGACTCGGTGAGCACGCACTCGGCATCCGTTGGCAGGTCGGTGTAGACCACCGGCGTTCCGACGACGAGGTCGCGCACCGCTCCCCCGGGGATCGGCAGGTCGGCCCCGTACCAGGTGCAGACGAGCGTCACGCCGAACGTGTCGCCGCTGTGCGCGGCGGAGGCGGTGCCGGAGACCGTCTTGGTGACCGAGATCTGGCCGGCCGTGAACGTGTTGGCGATCGTCATCAGCTGCGGCGTCTCCCCGCCGACCAGCTTGATGGTCGCCGAGGTCCCCGTGACGGGATCGGCGTCGTCGACCGTGATGGTCGTCGCGTCGGCGTGGCCGGTGACGGTCTCGGTGACCTCGCACGTCGCCCCCACGGGGAGGTCGGCGTAGGTCGCGCGGTAGTCGTTGTCGGCCGTCAGCTGACGCTCCGACCCGCCCGGGACCTCGAGCGCGGTGACGGTGCCGTCGACGACGTAGGTGCAGACCGCGTCGACCGTGAACGGACCTGCCGCACCCGGGTTGAGCAGATTGCCCTCGCGCTCCTTGACGACGTCGAACGAGGCGAGGTCGAAGCGGTTGGTGGCCGTGACGGTCACGTCTCCGATGCCCACGGGGTCGGTCGCGGCGACGATGGTGACCTTCCCGTCGGCGGGGTCGAGGGTCGCCTCGGTCGCACCGCCGGTGGTCAGCTCCGTCACGTCGCAGAGCGTGCCCGCCGGGTAGACCCCGAAGCTCTGGGTGTCGCCGCCGCGCAGCGAGAAGCGCTGATCGAGCAGCGTCTGGCCCTGGTAGACGCAGACCGCCGAGAAGTCGAACGCGCCGGTGCCGTACAGGTCGGCACCCGCCCCGGTGACGTCCTTGGCGACGGTGAGGCGCCCGGCGTCGTAGCCGTTGGTCACGGTGACCTCTGCGGCATCCACGCCCGGGGTGACCGTCGCGGAGCCGTCACCGGCGTCGTCGACGTTCGTGCCCGTGATCACGATGTGATCGGCGAAGAAGTCGTCGGTCTCCGTCAGCGTGCAGCTCGCACGAGCGGGGATCCGGTCCGCCGGGGCGTTCCAGGTCTCGCCGGCCGCGAGGGTGAAGGTCAGCGTGGTGGTGCCCTGCTCGTCGAACACGACCGGGCTTCCCGTCGCGCTGGTGCACGACAGCGAGAAGGTGAACGGTCCGAACGCGCCCGACGTGGCCTCGGTCTGCACCTGCTTGGTGACCGACAGTCCGGTGAACTGGTAGTCGTTCGTGATCGCCGCGATCTGGGCGACGGGGATCTCCCCCTCGGTCCCGTCCTGCGGGGCGGCCTCGGTCACGGCGACCGTGGTCGGCGACCCGGTGCGCGACGTCTCGCCGAACGCGCCGACGTCGCCCTGCTCGGTGACGGTGCAGGTCGTGCCGGCCTCGCTCAGCGGGATGCCGTCGATGCGCGCCGCATAGTCACCGGCCGCGCTCAGGGTGACGGTGGATGCCGAGCCGAGGTCGAGCGGGACCCCACCGGCGGTGCAGACGACGTCGGCGAGGAAGCTCGTCGGCGCGTACCGCGAGGCGGGGCCGGTGATCTCCTTCGTCACGCCGATCGACCCGAAGCGCAGGTGGCTGCCGACGACGGCGGGCGCGATCTTGCGGAACGTGCTCTCGGTGGTCAGCTCGTACTTGACGCCGTACTGGTTCCACGCGAACTGGTCGGTGGCCGGGACGACGGCCGACGCCCCGTCGGGACGGTCGGCCGAAGCCAGCCGGTTGACGGTGGAGAAGGTGACGTCTGCGGCCTGACCCGGGGTGAGGGCCTTCGCCGTCGTCGTGCGGAAGTCGAGGTGCACGCGGATGCCGGTGACCTTCGTCCAGTCGGTGTCGGCGGACACCGCGGTCCACTGCTCGCCGCTCTGCTCGCACACGGGTGCGGTCGTCAGCGTCGACCAGGTGTTGACGCAGACATCCGGGCTGCTGGTGACCTCGACGGTCTGGGTGGTGCCCGCGGGCGCCGCGACCTTGAGCGAATCCGCGACGAGCTCGGGGCGCAGCGTCGACCCACGGCCGGTGCCGGAGATCAGCAGCGTGTCGCCGGGCGTCGGGAGCTGGTCGAAGACCGTCATCTCGGCGACCGGGACGGTGCCGGCGTTGACGTTGTGCAGCACCCAGTCGTCGGTGCCGTCGACCTGGGAGTTGGCGACACAGGGGGCACGGAAGTACCCCTTGCCCTGCGCGACGAGGTTCTGCTGGCAGATCGCGTCGGCGACGCCGGGCTGGTAGGCGCCCGGGAGCGAGCCGACGACACCCTTGACGGTGTACAGGTTCGAGCCCGCGACGACGCCGACGTAGTCGGTGGTGCCGCACGTCGTCGGGTCGTTCGCGAACGCGCTGGTGGTCGAGCCGCCCGGCACCGTGTTGCGGCAGGCCGTCAGCTGTTCGGCGGTCTGGATCGTCATGGTGTTCGTGGCGCGCTCGCCCTGGGCGAGACCCGGCTGCAGCTCGAGGTAGAGGCGCACCTTGAAGACCTCGCCCGGCTTCATGCGGTCACCGTCCGACGGCCACGTGAACGTGACCGTGCGCCCGTCGGGGCTGAGGCCCAGGGTGACCTGGTCGGAGAGCAGACCGTCGGCCTGCTTCGTGTAGATCGGTGCCGGCGTCGCGAGGAAGTTCAGCTCCGCGGGCAGCGTGTCGGTGAGCTGCGACACCGTGAGGTATCCCGTCCCGGTGTTCTGGAACGTCAGATCGAACGGCACGGGCGAGCCGACCGAGACGAGGCGGTCGCCGTTGTTGCTCAGCTTGTTCACCGCGATCTGGTGGGTGCCCTGGGTGAGCGTGACCTGCGCGGCGGCCTGCTTGCGGCCCGAGTCGTTGCCGTCGGTGCGGGTCGACTGGGACGTCTGCGTGTTGGTCACCGTGTGGTCGAACACGACCGGGCCGCTGGCGTCGCGGTACGTGTCGCGCACCACGACGGAGAACGCGGCCGAGGCCGACCAGTTCGCCGCGGGCAGGGTGGAGGAGAACAGTCCGCCGTCGGCGCGGGTGAAGGTGAACCGCAGGCCCTGGACGGCCCCGGCATCCACACCGGCGGGCAGCGCGGCGGTCGCCGCCGGCGTTCCGAGCACCCACGCGGCACCCGTGTACGCGTCGACCTGCACGCGATCCGCGCCCGCCGGGAGCGTCACCGTGCCGAGCGCGACGAAGTCGAAGGTGTTCCAGAAGTCCGTGGCGTCGGCCTGGTCCTCGATGACGACGACGTTCGGCGACAGCGTGCTGCGCGGGTTGGAGCCCTGGTTGGCGCCGAGGGTCACGGTGACGGGCGTCGCCTTGGCCGGCTGCGCGATCGAGGAGGGGCTGATCGACTTCGTCGGGGTGATGTTGACGTCGCCGCCCGTGAGCACGACCTTCGCGTCGGCGACGTCGCCGGTCTTCGTCGTCGGGGACAGCACCGGGTCGTAGGACTGCGCGAACACGCGGTTCGCCACATCGACGGTCTTGCCGGCAGGGAGCACCTGGGCCGCGCCGCTCGAGCGCAGCGCCGGGCGGAGCCGACTGTCGATCGTCATCGTGAACCGGTTGTCCTGGTCGATCGTCCCCGTGCCGCCGGCGCTGACGCCGCGGAACGTGACGCTCACGCCGACGACGTCGGCGAGCTGGTCCGCCGTGAAGGCGTTGACCTCGGCGATCGTGTGCGACGTCGTGGTGTAGACGCCCCCCGCGTAGTGCAGGAGCCACACGGTCGAGCCGGCGGCGTCGATCTGGCCGGGGATGGTCGCCGCGATCGAGATCTTCGTCGCGGTGAAGCGGTCGAAGGGGCTCGGGGTCCCGGCATCGGTCAGGTAGTCGGTCTGACCCGACGTGTCGAACGGGTCGGCGAACGCGGCGCTCACGTCGGACTGGCAGCCGCCGAGTGCGGTCTGGCTGCAGGTCGCCGGGTCGGTGAGGCGGATCGCACTGGCCTTGGCGGTCGAGTCGTTGCGCGCCGTCATCGTCCACTGCGACGTCGGGTAATCCTGCGCAGGGGTGCCCTGCACCGGGGTGAAGATGGCCGACGTCGGGGATGCCGACTTGGTCACCTTGACGCCCGGGGGCTGGTTGATGATCTGGATCGTGTCGTCGTCGCGGTCGGTGACCACCGGGCCGCCGGCCAGCGGCAGCGACGAGATCTCCACCGTGTTGTCCACGACACCGGCGGTCGAGGTGTTCAGCAGGGAGGCCGCCGTGACCGGCGTGGCATCCGCGCGCGTGACATCGCGCAGCTGCCAGGTCAGGGCGAACTGACGCTGCACGCTGCCGGAGCCGACGCCCGAGCCCGGCGCGGGAGCGAACGGGTCGAAGGCGGGACCGGTCTGGCGCGCCGCCTCGCGCGCGGCGGTGTCGGCGGCGGTCTCGTCGAGGACGAGGCGAACGGCGGTCGTCTTGGCCGACTCGTCCGCGGTGAGGGTGTAGCCGACGAAGCCGCGGCCGGAGCTCATCCAGCTGCCGCCCGGAGCGGGCACCGTGTGCCAGCTGTTGTCGAAGAACAGCTCGACGGCGGTGACCGTGTCGTACTTGAGGTACCACCCGTTGCTGTACGGGTCGGAGCTGGCCGCGATCGGGCGCACCGCGACGAGGTCGAACGCGTCGAAGACGGTGGCCTTCGGGTTCGCCGCATCCGTCGCCGGGTCGGTGATCGTCACGGGAGCGTAGCCCGACGAGACGTGCCAGCCGAGCGTGGTGTCGGCCTGCTGGCCGGACTGGGCGTTGACGAAGTCACGGTTCCAGCGCTTCTGGATGTCGGGGCCCGGTCCGGGCGGGTTGTCGTCGGTCTGGATCGTTCCCGGAGCCGTGTCGCGCGCGTCGTCCGTGAGCGGCTTGCCGCCGTCGCTCACGCCGTCGACCGTCGCGACGGCCGTGTTCGTGTAGGTCGTGGGACGGTCGGGACCGGGGGTCGTGGCGCCGCCGCTGCGACGCTCGCTCTGCGCCTCGAAGACGAGGTTCGGCGTCACGTTCGTGGTGTCGGAGAACCCGGCGTCGCTGTGGAACGTGAAGCGCACCCCCTCGACATCCGACGGAGCCAGCGGTGCCAGCGCGGCCGCGACCTGCGCGGCATCCATCTCGAAGACGAACGCCTGGGCCTGGGCGGGGGCGACCGCGAGGGTCACCCACGTACCGTCCGGACGCTTGACCTCGACGGTCAGGTCGGCCGTCGCGGGGACCTGGGTCGGCGCGATGGCGGTGAGGTCGAACGCGTTCCAGAAGGCGTTCTGCGAGCCGTCCCATGCGTCCTCGACGACGATGTCGTGGATCAGCGCGCCGTCGCCCGTCGCGTCGGCGGTGGTCTGGAGCGACGCGATCACGCTGTCACCGGGGCCGACGGGCGCCCCCGGACGCACCGTCTTGTCGATCGTGACCGACACCGACGGGTCGATGATGACGAGCGTGTCGCTGTCGGTGGCGTCGGCGGTCAGCCCGTTGGGTGCCGTGACGGTCGAGGTGACGCGGTTGGTGAGGGTGAGGCTCGGCGCCCCGCCCGTCGCGTTCTCGGTGGTGTCGATCTCGAACACCGCGGATGCCGGGGCGTCGGCCTGGATGAGCGTGCCGGTGAAGACGATCTCGAACCCGCTGATCGGGGCCGACGGGGCCGACGGGACGGCACCGTCGGCGAAGGCGACGTCCTGCGTGCCGCCGGCGGCGAGGTGGTAGACGACGGTCGCGGAGGAGGCGCCGGCCGGCCAGACGGGGGCGGCGGTGAAGCCGCCGAACGCGATGTCGGCGGTGAAGAAGTCGAGGTCCGCGATGCGCAGCTCGGCCACGGGGACGTCGCCGTTCGTGGCGGAGAGGGTCGCCGCGGCCTTCTGGCCGGCGGTGATCTGTCCCGGCTCGATGTTCTTCGTGGTCTGCACCGTGGGCATCGACGGCGTGACCGTGTAGTTCGCGGTCGCGTCCTTCGTCGCGGAGCGGCCGTGCGCGGTCGCGGTGCCGGTCGCGACGTTGTCGACGCGGTGCTCGGCCTTGGAGAGATCGGCACCCGTGCCGCGCTGCGTCGCCCGCTGCGCGAGGCCGAGGTCGAAGCGCACCTCGTCGCCCGGCGCGATGGTTCCGTCGCAGGTCAGGCGGATGCCGCCGACCTGCGCGTTCGTCACGCCGTCCGGGAGGGTCAGCGTCGCCGACGGCACGCCGGCGGTCCACGTCCAGGCGGTGCCGTCGAAGACGTACGCGTCCACCTGGACGGTCGTGCAGCTGGCCGGGACGGCGACGGCCTCGAAACCGGTGAAGTCGGTGATCGTGAACGGGTTGCTCGCGTCGAGCGTCGCGGCGCCCTCGGTGGCGGCCTTCGGCTCCTGGATCACCAGCTGGTCGACGTTGACGTTGGAGGCGTTGGAGATCTTGAGCGCGATGTCGGAGTGGGCGCCGGGCTCGAACGACTGGCGGGACGGGGTCCAGGTCTTCAGGTCGTCGACGCCGATGTTCTCGGGGACGTCGATGTTGATCGTCGCGGAGCTGTCGACCGGGTTGGCGTTGGTCGCGGTGACGGCGGCGGTGTTGACGATGTCGCCGCTCTCGCCGGCGGGGTAGTCGTCGGGCACCCGCAGGCTCACCAGCATCGAGAACGTCGTGCCTGCCGACATGCCGACCCCCACCGGGGTGTCGGTGGTCTCGGTCAGATCGACCGTGACCTTGGTGTCGGCGGCGACCTTCGCCGGAGGCGTGGCGCTGCCGCCCGTCCAGGTGGCCGTGTAGGGCGTGGTGTCGGGGGTGAACCGCACGGCCTCGATGTCGAAGCCGACCAGTCCGGCCGGGAAGGCGTCGGTCAGCTGGGTGTCGAGGCAGTCCTGCTCGGAGCAGGTCACCTTGACGGTGTAGGTGAAGGTCTCACCCGGCTGCGGCGTGGGCTTGTCGACGCTCTTGTCGATCTGCAGGTAGTCGCCCGGACCGGCGGCGGCGACCGCGGCGGGGGCGACGGTGCCCACCACGCCCCCGATCGCCAGGAGAACGACCATGAGCCCCGCCAACAGCGGATGCTTCGCGGACACGACGGAAGAGCGCGCAGCGCGCATGCCAACTACCCCCAAGGTAGAGCGCCCCTGCAACCGACCCCACGTCGGTGGCCCCGATCCCACATCGGAGAGCGCACGTTGCCGACCACTATAGGACACCGGCGCCGTTTCCCGTCAACACGGCGACCCCCCGGACGACCCCCGGCTGGCCTCTCGGGCCGACCAGTCCGACAGCCCCGCGACGGGGCGGCCCGCTCCAGCCCGCCCCCGTCGCAGCGGCATCGGCGGCGCTCAGTAGACTGAGGTTCCATGTCGAAGGTCCTTCAGTCCCTGCCCGTCGGCGAGCGCGTCGGCATCGCCTTCTCGGGGGGTCTCGATACCTCCGTCGCCGTCGCGTGGATGCGCGACAAGGGTGCCGTCCCCTATACGTACACCGGCGACCTCGGCCAGTACGACGAGGACGACATCGCCTCGATCCCCGGTCGCGCGCTGCAGTACGGCGCCGAGCAGTCGCGACTCATCGACTGCAAGCCGCTCATGGTCGAGGAGGGTCTGGTGGCCCTCGCCTGCGGCGCCTTCCACATCCGCTCGGGCGGACGCACCTACTTCAACACGACGCCGATCGGCCGCGCCGTCACCGGCACGCTCCTCGTGCGCGCCATGAAGGAGGACGGCGTCGACATCTGGGGCGACGGCTCGACCTACAAGGGCAACGACATCGAGCGCTTCTACCGCTACGGACTGCTCGCCAACCCCGCGCTGCGCATCTACAAGCCCTGGCTGGACGCCGATTTCGTCACGGAGCTCGGCGGGCGCAAGGAGATGAGCGAGTGGCTCGTCGCCCATGACTTCCCGTACCGCGACTCGGTCGAGAAGGCCTACTCCACCGACGCCAACATCTGGGGCGCGACGCACGAGGCGAAGACCCTCGAGCACCTCGACGTCTCGCTCGAGGTCGTCGACCCGATCATGGGCGTGCGCTTCTGGGACCCGTCCGTGGAGATCGCGACCGAAGACGTGGCGATCACGTTCGAGGCGGGCCGCCCCGTCGCCATCAACGGCGTCGAGTTCACGGATGCCGTGGCCCTCGTCCGGGAGGCGAACGCCATCGGCGGTCGCCACGGCCTGGGCATGAGCGACCAGATCGAGAACCGCATCATCGAGGCGAAGTCCCGCGGCGTCTACGAGGCGCCGGGCATGGCGCTGCTGTTCATCGCCTACGAGCGGCTGATCAACGGCATCCTCAACGAGGACACGCTGGCGACCTACCACGAGCAGGGCCGCCGCCTCGGCCGTCTCATGTACGAGGGGCGCTGGCTCGAGCCGCAGTCGTTCATGCTGCGCGAGTCGATCCAGCGCTGGGTGGGCTCGGCGATCAGCGGCACGGTCACGCTGCGCCTGCGCCGCGGCGAGGACTACACGATCCTCGACACGGTCTCGCCGAACCTCTCCTACGCCCCCGAGAAGCTCTCGATGGAGCGCGTCGGCGACGCCGCCTTCGGCCCCACCGACCGCATCGGTCAGCTCACCATGCGCAACCTCGACATCGCCGACTCGCGTGCACGCCTCGAGCAGTACGCCGGGTTGGGCCTCATCGGCGGCGCCACCGCCGAGCTCGTCGG
Organism: Microbacterium hominis NBRC 15708; assembly: GCF_001592125.1. Lineage (GTDB taxonomy): Bacteria > Actinomycetota > Actinomycetes > Actinomycetales > Microbacteriaceae > Microbacterium > Microbacterium hominis. The sequence continues at coordinate 43,857 of NZ_BCWI01000016.1, read as the reverse complement.
CGAGCTGTCCTCCGGCGAGTCCGCGGGGATCACCGGCCACGCCGCACCGTTCGACGCCGCGCGCGAGCAGCTGGCCGAAGCCCTGGACGAGGCCTCGGAGTCGGCGTCCTTCGACTTCGGCGCCGACTGACCGCGCGCTCACGGCGTTTCGACTCGGCGCTGCGCGCCTCGCTCAACGACCGGCATGCCCCACCCGCACCCCGGTCGTTGAGCGAGCGGAGCGAGTCGAAACGCCCCACCCGCACCACCCGGTCGTTGAGCGAGCGGAGCGAGTCGAAACGCCTTCAGCCCCGAAACTTGCACAACCGTGTGCAAGTTAATACACTGACCCGGTGACGACCACCGCACCCCTCCGTCGGCCCCGCAAGGATGCCGCCGCCAATCGCGCCGGCATCCTGCGCGCCGCAGCGACCACCCTCGCGGTCGACCCCTCCGCCTCGATCGACCAGATCGCCCGCGCCGCGGGTTTGTCCCGGCGCGCCCTCTACGGGCACTTCGACGACCGTCAGGCGCTGCTCACCGAGCTCATCTCCGCCGGCGCCCAGCGCTTCAACACCATCGCCTCCTCCCTCGACGAACCGCATCCGCCGCTCGCCCTCGCCCGCCTGACCGCGGCGCTGTGGGCCGAGGCCTCCCACGTGCAGGTCGCCGCCGCCCTCGCGCTCGACGAGACGCACCTCGAGCAGACGGCCACCGCCCTCGCGCCGCTGCGACGCGCTCTCGTCGCCGTCGTCCGCGCCGGGCAGGACGACGAGAGCCTCCGGGCCGACATGGCCGCACCGACCCTGGCCCGCCTCATCGAGGAGACGGCGCGCGCCGCCGTCAGCCGCATCGACGCATCGTCGCCCATCGCCGCCTCGCTGGCCGTCCGCGCCGTGCTGAGCATCGCGGGGCTGTCGTGGCGCGAGTCCGAGACGCTGCTCAACGCCCACCCCGACGTGCTGGACGCGAACTGATGCGCGTGCACCTCGACGAGGTCCAGAAGGGGCGGCGCGGCGAGGCCCTCGGCGCGACGAGCCTCACCTACCGCAGCGGCCGCGCCACCCTCGCCGTCGCCGAGACCGAACAGCGTCCCACCGTGCTCGGGCTCATCGCCTCGGGCCGCATGCGACCGGATGCCGGCACCGTCTCCCTCGACGATGCGGACGACCGCCGTGCCCACAACGCGCTGCGTCGCCGGGTCGCCCTGATCGACGCCCCCGATGTCAGCGAGCCGGCGCCGAACATCGCGGTGGCGGGTGTCGTCGCGGAGGAGCTGATGTTCGCCGGTCTCGCCTCCGACCCGCTCTCGGCACGGCGGTGGCTCGACGAGCACGATCTGCGCTCGTCCTCGCGTCTGCCGATCGCCGATCTCGCCCCCGCGCACCGTCTGCGCATCCTGCTCGAGCTGGCCTCGGCGCGTCCCGGCGTGGACGGCCTCGTCCTCGTCTCCCCCGACCGCCACGGCGGCGACCCCGCCCAGTGGTGGGAGCTCGCCGAGGAGTTCGCCGACCGCGGCTTCGCGGTGCTGGTCATCGCGGGCGAAGCGGCAGCCGCCGTCCTGTCCGACGCCTCGGCATCCCCCTCTCAGCATCCGTCGAGCGCCCGCGTCCTCAAGCCCAGTCGCGTGCGCCTGCGCCCCACCACCCCCCTCGCCGGAGGCCACCGATGAAGATCCCCGCCATGATCGCTGCCGAGCTGCGGCGCCTGACGGCGACGCGGATGTCGGTGCTCGCGCTCGTCGCCCTCATGCTCGTGCCCGTGCTCTACGGCGGCCTCTACCTGTGGGCCAACCAGGACCCGTACGGCCACTTCTCCGAGGTTCCGGTTGCGCTCGTCGATCTCGACGAGGGGTCGGGCAGCGGCGCCGACGCGGCCCAGTACGGCAGTCAGGTCTCGCAGCAGCTCATCGACGGTCACGCGTTCGACTGGCGCGCGCTGAGCGAGGCGGATGCCGCGACCGCCCTCCACGACGGCACGGTCGACTTCATCGTGACGATCCCCTCCGACTTCTCCGCCGCGCTGGTCTCCTCCGGGGGATCGGCCCCGCGGCAGGCGACGATCGGTTTGCAGACCAACGACGCCAACAACTACCTCGCCTCGACCATCGGCACGCAGGCCGTGGAGAAGATCCGCCGGTCGGTCGCGGAGCTCGTCGGGCAGGAGGCCGCCTCGCGTCTGCTCACGGGGCTCAGCGACATCCGCGCGCAGCTCGTCCAGGCCACCGACGGCGCGACGACCCTCACCGACGGCGCCCAGCAGGTCGCGGACGGCAGCACGACGCTGGCGCAGGGCACCGCGACCCTGGCGACCGGTGCCGCGACGCTCACGGGCGGCGCCACCCAGGTCGCCGACGGAGCGGCCCAGGTGGCCGACGGTGCCGCCCAGGTCGCCGACGGGACGGCGACCCTCGACGGGTACGCCGACCGGGCCGCCGCCGCGGGGCAGGACGTCGTGGACAGCCTGCCGCAGGCGCGCGCCGACATCGCCGCGCTCTTGGCCCAGCAGGGCGTCGACCAGGCGACCATCGACCGCGTCCTCGCCTCGCTCGATCCCGTCGGGGATGCCGCACGCGCCGGCAACGCGCGCCTCCAGTCGGCGGTCGCGCAGGTCGACCGCCTCGCCGCCGGCGCGGCACAGGTGGCTTCCGGTGCCGCCCAGGTCTCGTCCGGAGCCGCCCAGGTGGCGTCGGGCGCCGGGGCGCTCACCGACGGGGCGAACCAGGCGGCGACGGGAGCGGCGACGCTCTCGTCGGGCGCCGGTCAGGTGGCCTCGGGTGCGGCGCAGCTGCGCGACGGGCTCGCCTCGGGCGTGCAGGCCATTCCCGACACGGATGCCGCGACCCGCGACGCCCAGGCCAAGGTGATCTCCGACCCGGTGGCCGTCGACTCGAGCGCGCAGACCTCGGCCGGCGACTACGGCGCGGGCCTCGCGCCGTTCTTCGCGGCGCTGGCCGGATGGATCGGCATCTACGCGCTCTTCCTCATCGTGAAGCCGATCTCGCGCCGCGCCGTGACGGCGCTGCGCTCCCCGATCCGCGTGACGATCGCCGGCTGGCTGACGCCGGCGCTGCTGGGCAGCGTCGGGATGGTCGCCCTGTTCGCGGTGCTGTCGTTCACCCTCGGCTTCCGTTTCGCCAACCCGCTCGGCACCCTCGGCATCCTGATGCTGGCGTCGTTCACGTACGCGGCCATCATCCTCGCGCTGAACGTGTGGCTCGGGTCGGTCGGCCAGTTCGTGGGTCTGGTGATGATGGTGCTCCAGCTGGTGACCGCGGGCGGCACGTTCCCGTGGCAGACGCTTCCGGCGCCGCTCGCCGCACTGCACCACATCCTGCCGATGGGCTACGTCGTCGACGCCATGCGCCAGCTGATGTACGGCGGCGACCTCGCCCGGGTGAGCACCGACATCGGCGTGCTGCTGCTGTGGCTCGGCGGGGCGCTCGCGCTGTCGGCGGTGGGCGTCACCCGCATGACGCACCGCCGGACGCTGCGCGACCTGCAGCCGAGCCTCATCGGCTAGCCCCGCCCGCGCCGGTCGGGCGGCCGGGCGTCCGCTGCCGTCTTCAGTCTGGATGGGGGCGCGTCCCTCCCGGAACCCCGGAATTCCGGGCGTCGTGCCCGGCGGCACCGGCCGGGAGACTGAATACGGAACACCGGACCCCCACCCACAGCCCCAGCCGGGCGGCGCGGCGAGACGGCCTGTCAAGGCCCCTCGCCCCGCGGCGTTCCCGCCTACGATCGGAAGGGACCCGGAGGAGACCCCATGGCGACCGCCAGTGTCCGACTGTTCGACTGCACCCCCGACGACGTGTTCGCCGTGCTGGGCGACGGCTGGGTGTATCCGGCCTGGGTGGTGGGCGCCTCGCGCATGCGCGCCGTCGACCCCGAGTGGCCCGCGGAGCGCGCCCACATCCACCACTCCCTGGGCGCGTGGCCCGTGCTGGTCGACGACGACACGCAGATCGTCGAGTGGTCGCCCCCGCGGCGCCTGCGCCTGCGGGCCAAGGCGGGCCCGTTCGGACGCGCCGTCGTGGTCATCGAGGTGCGGCCCCGCGGGGAGGGCTGCGTCGTGCGTCTGGCGGAAGAGCCGGTCGGCGGCGCGGGACGTCTGCCCCGGTTCCTGTGGGCGCCGTTGCTGCACCTGCGCAACGAGGAGACGATCCGTAGGCTGCGCTACCTGTCGGAGGGCCGCCGTCGCGAACGCGACGCCGCGCAGACCTCCGCGCGACCGGCCGTGCCCGACCCGGCCGGCGGCACCCCCGATGCGGATGCCGTGGCCGACGCCGCCGAGGCGACGGATGCGCACGACGCGGCGGCGGGAGCGGCGTGACCGACGTCGAGGTGGTCGGCTCGGGACCCAACGGCCTCGCCGCGGCGGTCACGCTCGCGCGCGCCGGACTCTCGGTGCGGGTGTTCGAGCGGATGCCGCAGTGGGGCGGCGGTGCCCGCACGGCGGAGACCGTCGCCCCCGGGTTCCGGCACGACACGTGCTCGGCGGTGCATCCGCTGGCGGTGGCATCCCCCTTCTTCCGCGCGTTCGGCCTCGCCCGGCGCATCCCGTTCGTCACCCCGGAGATCTCGTTCGCCCACCCGCTCGGCGCGGCGGACGGGGGGTCCGGGATCGCCTACCGCGACCTCGACCGGACGGTGGCGGAGCTCGGACGCGACGGCGCCGCGTATCGACGGCTCCTCGGCCCGCTCGCCGCCCGCGCACGCGAAGTCGCGCGGTTCACGGGATCGCCGCTGCTGCGCGTGCCGCCGCATCCCGTCATCGTCGCGCGGTTCGGGATGCGGGCGCTGCAGCAGGGGAGCCCCCTCTGGAATGCGGGCTTCGCGGAGCGGGTGGCACCGGCGATGATGACGGGCGTCGCGGCGCACGCGATCGCCCCGCAGCCCAGTCCGGTCGCGGCGGCCGCGGGTCTCGCCCTGCAGGCGCATGCGCATGCCGCCGGATGGCCCCTTCCGATCGGCGGCTCCCAGGCGATCTCCGATGCCCTCGCCGACGATCTCCGCGCGCACGGCGGTGAGATCGTCACCGATCACGAGGTGACCTCGCTCGACGAGCTCACCGCGGCGGCGATCGTGCTCGACGTGACCCCGCGCGCGCTGATCCGACTCGCCGGGCACCGGATGCCGGCCGGCTACCGGAGCCGTCTGGAGCGCTTCCGGTACGGCAGCGGGTCGGCGAAGGTGCAGTTCGCGCTGTCGGGGCCCGTCCCCTGGGCCGACGAGCGCATCGCGCGCGCCGGCACCGTGCACGTCGGCGGCACGCGCGAGCGCATCGCCGCGGGCGAGCGGGAGGTGCTGGCGGGGCGGCACGCGGCATCCCCGTACGTGCTCGTGGCGCAGCCGTCGGTGTTCGACTCGACCCGCGCCCCGGCCGGGCAGCACGCGCTCTGGGCGTACACCCACGTCCCGACGGGTTCGACGGTGGATCAGACGGAGGCCGTCACTCGCGCGATCGAAGAGGTGGCCCCCGGGTTCCGCGACGTCATCCTCGCCACGCGCGGCACGACCGCCGCCGAGCTCGCTCTCGACAACCCCAACTACGTGGGCGGCGACATCGCCGCCGGCGCCGCGACGCTCCCGCAACTGCTGGCCCGCCCCGTCCTGAGCGCGGACCCGTGGCGGACGCCGCTGCCCGGCGTGTACCTCTGCGGAGCCTCCACCGTGCCGGGCCCGGGCGTCCACGGCCAGTCGGGATGGTTCGCGGCCCGCAGCGTGCTGCGCCACGAGTTCGGCATCGCGCGGACACCGTCCCTCGCCCCCTGACCGCGCCGGCGCGCGGTCAGGGAGGATGTCGGGGCCGGGCCGGTCACCCCCCAGTTCCGCGCCCGGCTCCCGACCCTTCGAGTGTGACGCGTCGGAAGGCCGCCGCGTCGTCCGTCCACAGGTGCGGATCGGAGATCTCCGATCCCCCGGGTTGTGGAGGAGGGTACGCGCCGTCGGCGGGTGCTCAGCCGCCGGCGCCGGGGGGCGTCCGGCGGGCGGCGTCGAGCTCGTCGACGTACAGCGAGCGCTCGTCGATCGTGCCGTTGCGGTAGGCCTGACGGCCGACCATGTGCGCCGACAACGGCGCGGTCGCCAGCTGCATCATCACGATGGGCACGAGGAAGGCGATGACGGGCCACGACCGCAGCGACAACGCGATCGCGAGGCAGATGAGGATGAGACCCAGCACCTGGGGCTTGGTGGCGGCGTGCAGCCGAGTGGGCACGTCGTGGAAGCGCAGGAGCCCGATCGCGGCGGTGATGCAGAGCAGCCCGCCGATCAGCACGAGCACGAGGGCGGCGGTGTCGAGGATCTCGTTCATCGGTCGGTGTTGTCCCTCCGCGCGACGAAACGGGCCACCGCGATCGAGCCGAACACGCCCACCGCCGCGATGATGAGCAGCGCCGGCAGCGAGCGGGTGTGATGGTTGATGACCATGTCGGCGCCGAGCGCGCACATCACCAGGGTCAGCAGCACGTCGGATGCCACGGCGCGGTCGAGGATCGACGGCCCGACGATGATCCGCCACAGCGTCAGGAGCCCGGCGATCGCGAAGACGACGTAGACGGCGACGATCAGGACGTTCATCGGCCCGCACCCCCTTCGCGCGGGCTCTGGGCACCCGCGGTGCGGATGGCGGCGAGCTGGGCGCGCGATCCCACGGCGCGGACGATACGCGACTCCCAGCCCTGCACCGCGCGGCGCTGGTTCTCCACGTCGCGGTCCGACGAGACGCCGATGACGTGCAGGTAGAGGATGCGACGGTCACGATCGACGTCGACGATGAGCGACCCCGGGATCAGCGAGGCGGTCACGCCGACGTGCGCCATGATCAGGTCGTCATCGGTGCGCAGCGGCACGGCGATGACCGCCGTGCCCGGGTAGCGCCGTGGGTTCAGCGTCTGCCAGGCGACCAGCAGCGAGCCGCGGATCAGCGCCAGGAAGAACATCACGACGAACACGGCGCCGTACCAGATGTTGACCCGGCCGGAGAGCTCCACGGGGGGAAGGCGGAAGACGCGGGTGACCACGATCGCGACGATCAGCCCCGTGACGGCGGCGAGCACCGTGAACTGTCCCCACAGCAGCATCCAGAGGGCGACGAGCCAGACGAAGAAGGGGAGCTGGCGCCACACAGCGGACGCGACCGAGGTGGACGGGCTCACGATCCGCCTCCTTCATCGAGCTGCACGAGCGTGACCGGCGTCAGGAGGGCGTCGCCGATGCTCGCGCACAGCGCGTACAGCGGTCCCGCGAAGATCGTGAGGGCGACCGTGACGGCGACCATTCCCGCGGTCGTCGCCGTCATGATGCGCGGAATGACGCGCCGCGCGCCCTCGTCGTCGGCGGCCGGGGCATCGCCGAGGTAGGAGATGCGGTCGACGACGCCGGTCTCCTCGGTGTGGTCGTCGTCCTCGCGCCAGAAGGCGAGGTTCCAGGCGCGCATGAGTGTGTAGAGCGTGAGCAGCGAGGTGACGATGCCGCCGATGATCAGCACGTACATCAGGGGCGTTCCCACCTCGGCGGCGGCGTCGAAGAGCGCGAGCTTGCCGATGAATCCGGAGAACGGCGGCAGACCGCCCAGGTTGATGGCCGGGATGAAGTAGAGCACGGCGATCACCGGCGCGGCGCGCATCAGCCCCTTGACCTTGAGGATCGAGGTCGATCCGGCCCGCCGCTCGATCAGTCCCACCGCGAGGAACAGGGTGGTCTGCACGATGATGTGGTGGACCATGTAGTAGATGGTCGCGCCGAGGGCCAGCGGGGTGGCGATGGCCAGTCCGAAGACCAGGTAGCCGACGTGGCTGACGAGGGTGAACGACAGGATGCGCTTGAGCTCGGCCTGCGCCAACGCGCCCAGCACGCCCACGATCATCGTGGCGAGCGCGACGATCAGCAGCAGGGTGTTGACGTCGTTGTCGCGGAAGATCTGCGTCTCGGTGCGGATCATCGCGTAGACGCCGACCTTGGTCAGCAGGCCCGCGAACACCGCGGTGACGGGAGCCGGAGCGGTCGGGTACGAGTCCGGAAGCCAGAACGACAGCGGGAAGACCGCGGCCTTGATGCTGAAGGCGAGCAGCAGCATCAGGTGCAGCACGAGCTGCGTCGAGTCGGGCAGCTCGGTCATGCGTTCGGCGAGCTGCGCGATGTTGACGGTGCCCAGCGCGCCGTAGATCGCGGCGATCGCGGCGAGGAAGAGGATCGACGACACCAGCGACACCACGATGTACACGACGCCGGCGCGGATGCGGGACTCGGTGGATCCGAGGGTGATGAGCACGTACGAGGCCACGAGCAGGATCTCGAAACCGACGTAGAGGTTGAACAGGTCGCCCGCGATGAACGCGTTGAAGATGCCCGCCGACAGGATCAGGTAGGAGGGGTGGAAGATCGTGACGGGGGTGTCGTCGTCGCCGTCGGCGGCGCCCTGCCCGACCGAGAAGAGGAGGACCGCGAGCAGCACGATGCTCGAGATGACGACGAGCAACGCGGCGAGACGGTCGACGTACAGCACGATGCCGAACGGGATCGGCCAGCCGCCCACCGACACGGCGATCGCCTGCCCCGACGAGTCGACGGTGTACAGGAGCACGGCGGCGATCGCCAGCACGAGCGTGAGGGTGACGACGGACACGCCGACCTGCACGCGGCGCTGACGACCGAAGACGAGCGCGATGCCGGCCCCGAGCAGGGGGAGGGCGACGAGGAGCGGGACGAGGGCGTTCACCGCGGCTCACCTCCCTCGTCGCGGCGACCTCGCGCGTCGCCGCGCGGGCGGTCCACGGGGGCGTCGTCGCGGATGCCGTCGAGATCGCGGTGGTGCAGGACGGTGATCGGTGCCGTGTCGGTGCCGATGAAGTCGGTCGTCGCGTCGTCGTCCTCGTCCTCGATCGAGGTCTCATCATCCATCTGGTCTTCCTCGACGGTGCCGCGATCACGCACGGCGATGTCCTCTTCGTCGTCGACGACGGTGTCGGCCTGGCCGAGCTGCCACGACCGGTAGATGAGCGCCAGCAGGAAGGCCGACACGGCGAAGGTGATGACGATGGCCGTCAGGGTGAGCGCCTGCGGCAGCGGATCGCTCATCTCCTCGACATCGCCCGACCCGAAGAAGGAGGCGACGCCGGGGCGACCCATCACGATGAGCAGGAAGAGGTTGGTCGCGTTGCCGAGCAGCAGGAACCCGATCAGCACGCGGGTGAGGCTGCGCTCAAGCATCGCGTACACGCCGCACGCGAAGAGCACCGCCATGATGATGACGAGCACCGCGGACACCGTCATGAGACCGTCACCCCCCGCTCGCGCAGCTCCTGCGTCTGGCGGTCGACCTCGCCGCCGAGCGAACGCAGCACGTCGAGCACGAGGCCGATGACGACCAGGTAGACACCGATGTCGAAGAGGGTGGAGGTGACGAACTCGATGTGGCCGATGACGGGGATCTCCGTCTCCCAGAACCAGCTGGTCAGCGGCGGCAGGCCGAACAGCAGCGGCACGACGGCGCAGGCGACGGCCAGCGTCATGCCGGCGCCGAGGAGCCGTCCCGCGTCGGTCGGCGCGGCCGCGCCCAGCTCGTACCGGCCACCGGCGACGTAGCGCATGACCAGCGCCATGCCCGCGACGAGGCCGCCCGCGAACCCGCCGCCGGGGAGGTTGTGCCCGGCGAAGAGCAGATAGATCGAGACGACGATGATCGTGTGGAAGAGGATCCGGACGATGACCTCGAGCATGATCGACCGGTTCTCGGGGCGCACCTTCTGCCCGCCGACCAGCCAGGTCTGCCGTGTGCTGCCGGGAGCGCTCGCGCGCGGTCGGGGGCCCTCGTCGGTCTCGATGAGGGGTCGCCGGGTGCGCGTCGCGCCCGTGGGCAACGCCGAGATCGACCGCGAGATGAGATCCGAGCGGTGCGTGACGAACACGAGGGATGCCACGCCGGTCGCCGCCACGATGAGCACGGACAGCTCGCCCATGGTGTCCCAGCCGCGCAGGTCGACGAGCGCCACGTTGACGACGTTCTTGCCGTGGCCGAGCTCGTAGGCGAGCTCGGGGAAGCGCTCCGAGATGGGCGTCGCCACCCGGGCGCCGGTGGCCACCATCGCCACCATCGCCATCGTCGCCCCCACGGCGACCGCGAGGATCGCGCGCGCCAGCGGCAGCACCGACGCGTTGTGCTCGCCGAGTCGGGCGGGGATGCGGCGCAGCACCAGCGCGAAGGCCACGAGGGTGACCGTCTCGACGAGGATCTGCGTCAGGGCGAGGTCGGGTGCGCCGCTGGAGGCGAACAGCGCGATCATGCCGAGCCCGGTGGCCGAGACGAGCACGACGCCGGTGTAGCGCTTGCGTGCCCGGACGGCGAAGATCCCGGCGATGATCATGATCGGCGCGACGACCAGCTGCATGGGGGTCTGCCACGCGTCCAGCGAGATCTGCCACGACGGGCTCGCCAGCAGGGCGGTGCCCTCGGCGGCGACGAACACGACGAAGATCGTGCCCACGTACACCGGCAGCGACCCGCGCTGGGTGAACGTGGTGGTCCACACCGCCAGGCGCGCGATGACGCGCAGGGACGCGTTGTAGACGTCGGCCGCGGTGAAGGGCAGGATGCGGCGCGGGACGAGTCCGGTGCGCTGGGCCAGCCAGAACAGCACGGCACCGAGGGCGATGCTGCCGAGCGAGAGGAAGAGCGCGGGCTCCCATCCGTGCCAGAGCGCGAGGTGGTACGGGTACCCGTTCTCCCCGCCGGCGGCCGGAAGGGTGTCGGCGTAGCCGGAGAACGCGGCGTCGAGCAGCGGCGCGGCGAAGCCCGCGACGACGGTGAGTGCCGACAGCAGCACCGGCGCGGCGAGGAATCCCATCGGCGGGTCGGGCCACACCGTGACCGGCAGCGGCGTGCCGGCGGCATCCTTCTTCGTCCAGAACGCGCCCCACACGAACCGCAGGCCGTACGCCGTCGTCAGCACCGAGCCGAGCACGATCCCGACGAGCGGGATGAGGGCTTCCGGGCGCGACCCGCCTTCGAGCAGCGAGGTCAGCACGGCCTCCTTCGCCACGAATCCGACCGTGGGTGCCAGTCCCACCATCGAGGCGATCGCGATGATCGAGAAGACGGCCAGCGTCGGGGCCTGGCGGCCGACTCCGGACAACTCGCCGATGTCACGCGTGGAGAGCTGCCGGTCGATCACGCCCACGACCAGGAACAGCGACGACTTGAACAGCGCGTGGCCGATCAGCAGCGCGAGACCGGCGAGCGCCGAGTTGCGCTCCCCGTAGCCGAGGACGACGGTGAGCATGCCCAGCTGGCTGACGGTGCCGAACGCGAGGATGCGCTTGAGGTCCGACTCGCGCAACGCCTGGAGGCCGCCGAGCAGCATCGTGAACAGGCCCAGGCTGATCACGATCGGACGCCAGAACTCGCTGTGCGCGAAGGCCGGAGCGAGGCGGGCGATGAGGTAGATGCCCGCCTTCACCATCGCGGCCGCGTGCAGGTAGGCGCTCACCGGCGTCGGCGCCGCCATGGCGCCCGGGAGCCAGAAGTGGAAGGGGAAGATGGCCGACTTGCTGAGTGCGCCGACCAGCAGCAGCACGATCGCCACGTTCAGCAGACCTTCGCTGCCGGGCCTGAGCGTCGCGGTGCCGCCGACGATGGCGGCCAGGCTGTTGGTGCCGTAGATCACCGCCATCATGACCGCGCCGACGAACATGACGAGACCGCCGAGCGTCGTCACGAGCAGCGCCTGCAGCGCGGCACGGCGGCTCGCGCCACGCGCGTGGTAGAAGCCGATGAGGAGGTAGGACAGGATGCTGGTGATCTCCCAGAGCATCACGAGCACGATGATGTCGTCGGTCAGGACGAGGCCGTACATCGCTCCCGCGAACCCGAGGAGGACGGCGGCGAACAGGCCGACGCCCTGCTTCTTGCCGTCGAAGTACCAGCGGCAGTAGATCAGCACGAGGGCCCCGACGCCGGTGACGATGAGCGTCATGAGCCAGCCCAGCGTGTCCATGCGCATCGACAGATCGATCCCGAGCTGCGGGATCCACGACACCGATTCCGTCGGCACCCGACCGGCGATGACTTCGGGGGTCATGAGCAGCGCGTGGACGAAGGCCACGACCGGCAGGACCGCCGCGACGAGGAACGCCCGTGGGCCGATGCGACCGAACAGCCATGGCAGCGACAGCGGAACGACCGCGAACGCAGCCAGGAGCACGAGCAATCTGGCCTCCTGACAGGTCGCGGGGGTCGGATTCCCAGTCTACCCGGGCGTGCGGGCCTAGCCGACCCGCGCGGTGGTGTTGCCGAGGCGGAAGGTGGAGATCAGATCGACGGATGCGGGCTCCCGCCCGTCGAGCATGGCGGCGATCGCGGCGCCTGCGGCGCGGCCCTTGTCGGTGGCGGGCTGCACGAGAGTGGTCAGCTCGTAGGGGGCAAGGCCGTCCACGGGCACCCCGTCGAAACCGGTGACGCTGACGTCTTCGGGCACGCGCAGCCCCGCGTCCTCGGCCGCGCGGATGACGCCCGCGGCGAGCAGGTCGCTCTGCGCGATCACGGCCGTGGGACGCGTCCGCGGGTCGGCGAAGAGCACCCGTCCCGCCGCGAACCCGTCGTCGATGGAGCTGCCCCCCGTCGCGAGCGCGGGCGCGTCGGGGAAGACGTCGCGTGCGCCCTGCAGGCGATCGCGGGTGACGTCGACGGTGATGTCGGCGTCGGGCGCGATCCAGCCGACGGTGCCCGCGGCATCCTGCCAGAGGGTGACGATCGCCACGCGCGTGTGGCCGAGGTCGCGGATGTGCTCGGCCGCCCGGCGCTCCGCCTCGCGGTTGTCGAGGGCGATGCGCGGGATGCCCTCGCCCGCGTCGCCCTCCACCACGACCACGGGGATGCCGCGCGCCAGCACGATCGGCAACGACTCCCGCAGCGACCCGTCGCATCCGATCAGGACGGCCGCGTCGATCGATGCCGTCGTGAGGGTGGGGGCGTTCTCGATGTCGAGCTCCGCGTCTCGGCGCAGCAGCAGCAGGCCGGCGCCGAGCGGAGCGACCGCCTCCGCCAGACCGTCCATGAGCAGACGCTGCACGGGGTCGACGAACATGAAGTTGAGCGACGAGCCGACCACGACGGCGACGATGCCGCTGCGCCCCAGTCGCAGCGACGCCGCGCGCGGATCGGGACCCGTGTAGCCGAGCGAGGCGGCCGCGTCCATGACGCGCAGCCGAGTGGTGTCGGAGACCGGTGTCTTGCCGCTGAAGACGACGGACGCCGTCGACGGCGACACGCCCGCGACCCGAGCGACGTCGGCGATGGTGGCGCGGCGGTTCGTCACTCCCCGATGGTAACTCGCGTCAGAGGCGATCCGAAACGATTCGTCGAATCGTTTCGGCGAGGGTCGAATCGATTCGCTAAGGTGAAGTGTGATCACCAGAACCACTCTCGATCGTCGCGGACTCGTCCGATGGCGCACCGCGATCTTCACCCTGTTCCTCCTGAGCGGAGTGACGTTCGCGTCGTGGGCGTCGCGCCTGCCGGCCGTCAAGCAGAACCTGGGCATCGACGACTTCGAGGTCGGCATCCTGCTCTTCGCGATGGGCGCGGGCTCGCTCCTGGGAGTGATGTCCGCGAACGTCATCGTGGTGCGGTGGGGCGCCAAGCGAGGGCTGTCGGTCACGATCGTCGGCGTCGCCGTCGGCCTCTTCCTCGCCGCCCTCGGCGTCGATGCGCTCTCCTCCTACGCGGTCGCCGTCGCGGGCCTCGCCATCCTCGGGCTGTGCTTCGGCGCGACCGACGTCATGATGAACGTCGAAGCGGCCGCCGTCGAGCAGGCCTTCGAGCGGACGCTGATGCCGCTGTTCCACGCGTTCTTCAGCCTCGGCACGGTCGCCGGGGCCGGCGTCGGCGTCGCGATGGCGGCGTGGGGCGTCGGGGCCTCCTGGCACCTCGGCACGGTCGCCGTGGTCTGGCTGATCGTGACCGCCAACGCGTTGCGCGCGATCCCCGCGCAGGCGCTGGCTGTCGTCGACTCCGAGGCCGTGGCCCCGTCGCGTGGCGCGCGGTTGCACGCGGCCCTGGAGGTGTGGCGCGACCCGCGCACCTACGCCATCGGCGCCATCATCCTCGGCATGGCCTTCGCCGAAGGCAGCGCCAACGACTGGCTGACCATCGCCGTGGTCGACGGCCACGGCGAGTCGGAGGCGATCGGCGCGATCTTCCTCACCGTGTTCTCCGTGTCGATGACGGTCTTCCGCGCCGCCGGCGGCCCGCTCGTCGACCGCATCGGACGCGTGTGGACCCTCCGCGCCCTCTCGATCGCGGCGGGCCTCGGCCTGATCGTGTTCATCCTCGCGCCCAACCTCCCGCTCGCCTTCGTGGGCGTCGCGCTGTGGGGCGCCGGCGCCTCGCTCGGCTTCCCGCTCGGCATGTCGGCGGCGGCGGACGACCCCCGCAAGGCCGCCGCGTCGGTGTCGGCCGCGGCGACGATCGGCTACGTCGCCTTCCTGTGCGGGCCGCCCGTCCTGGGCTGGGTCAGCCACCAGATCGGCATCCTGAACACCCTCTGGATCATCGTGGCGCTCATCGCGATGAGCGGCTTCGCCTCCGGAGCGGCCAAGCCCATCGCCGGCTCGAAGGTCGGCGTCGGCCACCACTGACTCGCGCGTCCGAGGGCGGATGCCGCCTCCCGAAGCCGTGGATGCGTGAACGGATGTCGGAGGGTCGCGAGACGATCGAGGTACGACGGACGTCGCGCCGGGGGGCGTCATGGAGGCCGGCAGCGGTGGCCGGTTCGTGGCCGCGCTGGCGGGTCTCGTCGACGAGACCGACGCGGTGGCTCGTGCGGCGACGGCGGCACAGGTGGCCGAGGTGTGGGTGCTCGCGCGCGCCGGTCGGCTGGCAGAGCCGGAGACCGCGACCCTGCGCGGGTCGGTACGCGAGCACGACATGGCGCTGCGCTCGGTCGCCGCGGAGCTCGGCGGGGTGCTGCGGGTGACCGACCGCACGGTGCAGCAGCGCATCGGTGAGGCGCGCGAACTCGTCGAGGGCTTTCCGGCGACACTTCAGGCGTGGGAGTCGGGGAGGATCACGCGCGGTCATGTCCGCGTGGTCGTCGACGCCGGTGGCCCTGGCCGAGAGGATATCCCTCCCAGCCGGAACGAATCATCACATAGCCAGAGCCATCCACCCTGCGTGTCAGCAGAGCGTGACGTAGGGCGACCAAGCAGTCCATGCACCGGTCGTGAGTCCACCCTGGACCTGAACACACGTCGACCCGGGAGCGTAAACCTGGTAGCCGTACGCCCAGCCGCCGGGGTAAAGGTCGCTGCTTGTGATGGCGCCCGAGTCGGGCAGAGATCCTTGCGCGTAACGACGGATGTACGTCTTACTTAAGGCATCCGAGGTGCCGCTGTTGTAGACGCGTACCCAGTTCGTCTGACAACTCGGCGAGTAGCGGACCTCCATGTACCCGACGAGAGGCCCCGACCCGTTGGCGTACAGGTTGTAGGTCTTGATGGGGTAAGAGCCGCTTGCGCAGTAGTCGGGCCCGCCTGCCGGATCGGTGTTGTCGAACCCTGTCCCCGAAGTTGCGGATGCTGGGACGGCGGTTGAGCCGACGAGGAGAGCGACCAGTGCTGCTCCTATGGTGATTCGCTTGCCGAAACTGAGGCGCATAGCTAATCCCTTCTTCAATGCAACGTCCGTCGCGTTGGTGGGTCTCTGCGCGACTCATGGCTTCGCGGAACACGGGGCCAACTCCCGATGAGGCTCAAGTTAGCCGTCGCCATTGAGGCGATGAATCCCACAAATGAGTGAAACCGCCGTACGCCGTGGCGACGCTGAAGCGTGGCCTCATAGAGGTCGACTCCCTGACGGCAGTGCACTCCGTGTATGTCGCTGCGTGGGTGCCCCTGAGAGCCATCGATATGAGGGGTGGACGGTAGCGTAGGGTCAAGCCGCAAAGCACGGGAGGAAGCGTTGGGTCGCTACAACCTTGAGCAGCTCGGACCCGTTGGCTTCCAGGATCTGGCGGCGTCTCTCGCACTTGCCGTGTTCGGCCCAGGCGTTCAGACACTTGGCTCTGGACGAGACGGTGGCCGCGATATGACCTGCACGGGACGCACGCAGTGGCCCTCCGAAGGCGATGCACGCGGTGAGATCTGGGACGGATACACCGTGGGATTCGTCACGAGTCCTTCACCACCCGATCACGATCGCCCCCCGCGGGGGTCTCCCCCACCGTTCTGACGGTCACCCGGTGCTGCCCGGTGCTACCCCGGCGATGATCGCGCGCCCGGAGACTGCGAGACTGGACGGGTGCGTCTCATCATCGCCCGCTGCTCCGTCGACTACTCCGGACGGCTGAACACCCATCTTCCGCTCGCCACGCGTCTCATCATGATCAAGGCCGACGGGACGGTCGCGTTCCATCGAGACATCCAACACGCCCCCCTCAACTGGATGAGCCCGCCCTGCACGCTCACCGTCGAGGTGCCGGATGCCGAGTCGATCGCCGCCGGCGTGCAGGAGCACTGGCGGGTGACGCACGCGAAGACCGGCGACGCCCTGCTGGTGCGCATCTACGAGGTGCTGCACGACTCCTCGCACGAGCTGGGCGTCGACCCCGGACTGCAGAAGGACGGCGTCGAGGCCGACCTGCAGCGACTGCTGGCCGAGCAGGTCCAGGTCATCGGCGACGGGCTCACCCTCGTGCGTCGCGAGTTCCCGACGGCGATCGGACCCGTCGACCTGCTGCTGCGCAACCCCGCGGGCGGCACGATCGCCGTCGAGGTGAAGCGTCGCGGCGACATCGACGGCGTGGAGCAGCTCACCCGCTACCTCGACCTGTTGAACCGCGACCCGCACCTCGCACCGGTGGCGGGCGTGTTCGCGGCGCAGGAGATCAAGCCGCAGGCCAAGACGCTCGCCGGCGACCGCGGCATCCGTTGCGTGACCCTCGACTACGAGGGCATGAAGGGCATCGAGTCGGGCGCGCCGCGGCTGTTCTGACCCCGGCATCCGCACCCGCGGGACCGCGGTCTGCGTCGGCGCTCCCGCTCGTTAGGCTGAGGGCATGGCGTTGAGATCTCCGTGGACCTGTGTGCTGTGGGACGTCGACGGGACTCTCGTCGACGCCTCCGACGGGATCCTGCGTCGTCTGACGACCGCGCTGGAGCACTTCGGCAAGCCCGCGCCGACGCGCGAGGAGCTCGTCCACTGGATCGGTCCGCCGATGTTCGAATCGTTCCAGACGAACGTGGGGATGTCGCCCGCCGAGGCCACCGAGGCGGTCGCCTTCTACCGCACCCTCGGGAAGGCCGACGGCTACACGACCGGAGCGCGGCTCTACCCCGGGGTCGCCGACATCATCGCCGAGCTGGACGACGCGGGCGTCGCTCAGGCCACGGCGAGCTCGAAGCCGGAGGTGCAGGTGGTCGCCCTCATGGAGCACTTCGACCTGGCCCCGCACCTGCAGGCGATGGCCGGATCGACGCCCGATGAGAAGACCCTCGCGTCGAAGTCGGACATCGTCGCCGAGGCGCTGCGGCGCCTGCGCGCCGCGGGAGCCGACACGAGCCGGCCCGTCCTGATCGGTGACCGACACCACGATGTCGACGGCGGTGCGGCACAGGGAGTGCCGGTGATCTTCGTGCGATGGGGATTCAGCTGGCCGCACGAGGCGGACGGCGCCGCGGCGGCCGTCGACGACGCCGCGCAGTTGCGCGCGCTCCTCCTCATCGACGACGCGGCATCCGCTCCCGCGGATTGACGTCGACCGCGTGGGCGGTCGACGACCCGACGCGGAACCGTCACCACGGAGGCGGGCTCACGCGCCGAAGGAGCCGCCGCCGCACCGTGACGGTGGGCGACGGCTCACGCCGACGTGAAAACGGCCCGCTCGGAAGCGGGCCGTTCAACTCACAGGGGGCGGATGTTCTCCGCCTGCAGGCCCTTGGGGCCCTGGGCGATCTCGAACTCGACGCGCTGGTTCTCCTCGAGCGAGCGGTAGCCGCCCGACTGGATGGCGGAGTAGTGGGCGAAGACGTCAGCGCCGCCCTCATCGGGAGCGATGAACCCGAAGCCCTTCTCCGAGTTGAACCACTTGACGGTACCGCTGGTGCTCATGAACTGCCTTACTGACGTGCGACGACGACGCGACTGCGCCGACGGGGTCCACGCTAACGGTCGGCATCCTCGCGCGCAGTACCAGATGAGACAAGGTGACACAAACGTTGCAAGAACTCCGCCGAAAGTGGCAACGCCGCCGCCCCGGCGCAGGGGTCCTCGGGGTGTTTCCGGGCGCAGGCGGACGTACACTCTTCCCAGCGATGTCCCCGAAACTCTCGCCCATCGATCACAGCGATCTGACCAGCGGCGTCAGCCTCAGCGATGAGGTCTACGCCCGCATCGGCGCGGCGATCCTCGACGGCACCCTCGCGCCCGGCGAGCGCCTGCGCGACGTCGACATCGCGACGCAGTTGGGCATCTCCCGCACCCCGGTGCGGGAGGCGCTGCAGCGGCTGGAGCGATTCGGCCTCGTGGAGGTCGCCGTCGGCCGCTACACCCGTGTCTCCGTCCCGGACGACCGCGTGCGCCGTGAGACCGGGGTCTTCACGGCCTACCTCATGGGCAACGCCGTCCGTCTCGCGCTCAGCGCCGCAACGGACGAGGAACTGGCCGTGATCGTCGCGACAGCGGATGCCGTCGTCGACAGTGCCCGCGCGGAGGACGTCGCCCTCCTCTTCGCGAAGTGCACCGAGATGTTCGAGCTGGTGACCCGCGCCACGCACAACTCGGTGTTCATCGGCGTCGTGCGCGAAGCCGCGCTCGCCATCGAACGCAACCTGCGGGGGTGGGAGCCCTTCCTCGCCGACACGGTCCGACGCGTGGACCTCTTCGTGCGGCTGCGCGCACAGATGCACGCCCGCGACGGCGCCGGGGCGGAGCAGAGCCTGCGGGAGCTGCACGGCGTCGCCTGATCCGGGCCGCCCCGACTCGCCGGCATCCGCGAGACGTCGTGAGACGGCCTGTCGCATCATCCATTTGAATGAAAGACGCCCACGGGTCTCGGCGGCGGGATGCCGGGGCGCGCCGCCTCGGATCCGCATGATCACGCGGATCCGAGGCACCGGAAGGCCCTCAGAGGCACCGCCGCCGGCTGTCGACGTGGGCGGAAAGCGCCACGTACGGCGCGCACAATGTGCTCGCCGATACAGGACTTCGCCCGAGGAGACGCCGTGGACGCCGCACATGCTGCCTTCGCCCGCGCGGACGCGTTGTTCTACGACAAGCCCGGCCGACGCGACACGGACTCGTCGGCACGGTTCGAGGTGCCGGACTCCCGGGACTGGACCCTGTGGACCCGCGTCGACGACGACCACTGGACCCACTGGCTGCCGCGCACGGCGGGCCTTCCCGACCAGGGCTGGAAGATCCACGTCAGCGTCGTGCCCGCCACCGCCGCGGCGACCCTCGATGCGGTCGCGGCCTTCTGCCACCATCATCTCCTCGCCTTCAAGCACGTGCGCAGCCGCCTGCACCTCGGCTTCAGCCTCGCCAAGGACGCGGATCGCGGCGCGGCGGGAAAGTTCATCACCGTCTATCCGCCCGACGATCACCGCCTCCGCGTGGCGCTCGAGGGTCTCGATGCGCTCATCGGCGGATGCCCGGGGCCCTACATCCTCTCCGACGTGCGCTGGCGGCAGGGCCCGCTGTTCGTCCGCTACGGCGCGTTCCTCACCCAGACCGTCGTCCACGAGGGCCGCTCGGTGCCCGCGCTGCGCGATCTGCGCACCGGCGAGCTCGTGCCCGACGTGCGGGCGCCGTCCTTCCGCTGTCCCGACTGGGTGCGCCCGCCGGCGTTCCTGCAGGAGGAGATCGACGCCCTCGGCGACATGACGCCGCCGCCCGGGTTCCCGCGGATCACGGCCGCCCTGCACCACTCCAACGCGGGCGGCGTCTACGCCGCGATGATCGACGATCGGCCTGTCGTCCTGAAGGAGGCCCGGCCCCACAGCGGGTGGACCCCCGACGGCCGCGACGCGGTGGACCGCCTCGTCGACGAGGAGCGCACGCTCGCGCGCATCCCGGACTCGGTCTCTGCGCCGCGTTCCGTAGGGGTGCTCCGCGCGCACGGCCATCGTTTCCTCGCGCTCGAGCACGTCGCCGGGTCGTCGTTGATGGATGCCGTGGTGTTGCGCAACCCGCTGACGGATCGCACGAGCACCCCCGCGGACATCGCGTCGTATCGCGAGTGGGCGCTCGGCGTGGGCGCGGAGCTCCGGCGGCAGGTGCGCCGACTCCACGCCTCCGGGCTGACCCACGGCGACCTGCATCCGCGCAACGTGCTCGTCACCGACGACGGGGCCGTGTCTCTGCTCGACTTCGAGATGTCGCTTCCGGTGTCGGCACGCGCCGGTGCGCCGGTGGGCGCACCGGGTTTCGTCGCCCCCGGGTCGCCCTCGCCGCGGGCGCGGGACGAGTACGCGCTCGCGTGCGTCGAGCTGTTCATGTTCCTGCCCCTCACCGCGCTGCTGCCGTTGGACGCCGACAAGGCGCACCAGCTGCTGCGCACGGCGAGCGAGCACTTCGACCTCGACGATCGGTGGGTGGCCGACCGGGCCCGCGTGCTCGAGCGCGCGACGCATGGGCGCGGCCGGCGGCGCGCACGACCGGATGCGCCGCGGGCGACGATGGACGAGATCGCGCACACCCTCTCCCGTGACGGCGTCCCCGACCGCGACGACCGGCTGTGGCCCGGCGATCCCCGTCAGTTCGAGGAGCCACCGTATGCGCTCGGCTTCGGCGCCCTCGGGGTGGGGGCCGCGCTGGCCGCTGCCGGGGTTGCGCTCAGCGAGGCGCAGCGCGACTGGGTCCGCGACGCCCTCTCGGGCGATCTGTCGCGTGAGCCCATCGGACTGATGAACGGCCTGGCCGGTGCGGTGTGGGGATGCCGCGCCGTCGGCATGCCGGACGTCGCCGACCACCTCCTCGACGAGATCGTCCGCCGTGACTGGCGCGAGCTCGACGCGACGCTGTACTCCGGCATCCCGGGCGTCGCCCTGACCTTGCTCGCCGATGCCGACGAGCACCCGCGGTGGGGCGTCGCGGCGAGCGCGATGGGGCGGATGCTGCGCGATCGTCTCGACGCCGCCCCGCGTCGAGACCGCGTCGCGACGAGCCGCGGCGGACTGTTCGCGGGCGCGACCGGGACGGCGCTCCTCGGTCTCCGGCTGTACGAGACCTACGGAGACCGCGCCCACCTCGACCTCGCCGCGCGCGCTCTCGACGTCGACCTCGCCACCCTGACCGCGGCGCCGGACGGCGGGCTGCACGTGAATGAGGGCTGGCGGCTCATCCCCTATCTCGGCTACGGGTCCGCGGGCATCGGGCTGGTCCTCGCGCAGTTCCTCGACGTGACTCCGGGAACGGACCGGCACCATCGCGCCCTCGACGGCATCCTCGCCGCCGCGACGGGTCCGTTCAGCGTGCAGGCCGGCCTCCTCCACGGTCGCGCGGGGCTCATCCACGTGCTCGCGGAGGCGGAGCGGCTCGGTTTCGGGTCGGTCGACGCCCGCCGGGCGCGCGAGCGGCACGTGGCCGCCCTCGACCTGCACACCGTGCGCGGAGCCGGCGCGGGCGAGGTGCGCTTCGCGGGTGACGGTCTGATGCGGGCATCGTGCGATCTCGCGTCCGGAGCCGCGGGCGTCCTCGTCGCGCTCACGAGTCACACCGCGGCCGGAGAAGGTGTGGGGACACTCCCGGGGGCCCTCGGATTCCTCGGGCCGTTCGGATCACGCGCACGGCGTGATCCCCGACGAGGGAAGGGAGGTGAGAGGGATGGGGTTCCTTCTCTCCCTGCAGGCGCTGGAGGGCGAACACGGTGACGGTCATGGTGCCGTCGGCGTCAGTCACGTCAGCAGTGCGTGCAACAGCAGCTTCTCCAGCGTCTGCTGAGCACAGAGCGCTCCCGTACTGTCGTGACATGACGAGTCACGATCCCGCCGGGGCGTCGGCGCTGCTGACGCCCCGGCGATACGACATCCTCGGCTCCCGTCGCACCGCGGTGCTCTTCTCGGTCACGGTGTTCGTCACGACGCTCATCCAGGTGCTCTCCAACCCGGTCTCGCTCCTGATGGAGGGCTACATGTCCTGGGAGCTGCCGCTTCCGGAGTGGGCGGTGATGACGGTCATCGTCGCCGGATGCGCCGTGCAGTCGGTGGCCCTCGTGTGGGCCGAGCGGATGCCGCACCAGGCGGTGCTGATCACGGTGGCCACCTACCTGCTGATCGCCGTCGGGCTGCAGATCCCGTCGTGGCTGTCGGCCATGTACCTCGTGATCTCGGCCGCCCTCTTCCTGCTGGCCACCCGACTCAGCGCCCTCGCCACCGTGCTGTGGACATCGGGAGTGATCGCCGCGGTCGTGATCGCCCTCTTCCTCGCACTGCTCAGTTGGGGACGCAGCGTCGGCGAGGCGCAGGCGTACGTGCTGCGCGAGTCGGCGGGATTCACGATGCCGGCGATCGCCGTCGCGGCGCTGGGCCTGTGGTGGGGGACGCAGGCGCGACGCGTGGAGCGCGCGAGCGAGGAGGCCGCCCTGGCGAAGCAGGAGCACGATCGGCGTATCGAAGAGGCGCAGCGCGCGGAGCGGGCACGCATCGCGCAGGAGCTGCACGACGTCGCCGGCCAGCACCTCGCCGGCCTCATCACGCTCGCCGAGGCGGCGGCGACCCTCGTCGACACCCAGCCCCAGCGGGCGATGGAGCTGGTGGCGTCGGTGAAGAACGAAGGCAGGTTCGCGGCCGCGAGCGTCACCGGCGCGCTCTCCGATCTGCGGGCGACCGGCGCCGAGCCGCCGTCGAAGACCGCCGACCTGCGGCGCGCGTGGGAGCTCGCCGAGTACTGGGACCGAATCGGGATGTCGGTCGAGGTGGACGTCGTCGGTTCCCTCGACGACCTTCCGGTCGTCGTCTCCAGCACCGCGTACCGCGCGCTCCAGGAGGCGCTGACGAACGTCGCGAAGCACGCCGCGGGTGCGCCCGTGCGGGTCCGGATCCGCGTCGACGCCTTCCTCGACATGGTCATCGAGAACGACGCGGACGGCGGACGGGTCAAGCCGGCCTCCGACGTCGGCCTCGGATGGGGGTTGGCGTCGATGCACGAGAGGACGCTCCTGCTGCGCGGCACCCTCACGGCGGGCCCCGTCGCCGGAGGCGGGTGGCGTGTGCACCTGCGGGTGCCGCTGAACGAGGAGGCGCTCGTGAGGGATCGACGATGACGGCGGCCCCCGCCCGCATCCGCGTGCTCATCGCCGACGACAATCGAGCGGTGCGACTGGGCATGCGGCTGCAGCTCGACAGCGTCCCTGACATCCTCGTCGTCGGGGAAGCGGCCAACGGCGCCGACGCGCTCACCGCCGCGCGCACCGAGCGGCCGGACGTGGTCCTGATGGACCTGCAGATGCCGGGCGTCGACGGCATCGAGGCGACCCGTCAGCTCACCGCACCGGATGCCGAGCACCCGGCGGCCGTCGTGGTGATGACGAGCTTCGCCGTCGACGGATACGTGCGCGACGCGCTGGATGCCGGCGCGGCGGGCTACCTGCTCAAGACGCACGACTCGCACTACCTCGTCGACGCGATCCGCGCGGCGGCGCGTGGGGAGGCCGTGGTCTCGCCCCGGATGATGGCCCCCGTCCTCAAGGAGTTCGTGCGCCGCGGGCGTCCCGTGTCGGGCGACGCGCTCCCCTCGTCACTGTCGCCCGCCGAGCGCCGTGTGGTCTCGATCCTCGCGAGCGGGGTGACGAGCAACGAGGACATCGCGGCGCATCTGAAGGTCTCGGCGCACACGGTGCGGTCGCAGTTGCAATCCGCCATGCGCAAGACCGGCGTCGCCGACCGCACGCAGCTCGCGCTGTGGGCGGTGCGCCGCGGCCTGGAGCGGGACGAGGCGTAGGTCGCCGGCGCGCGCGGTCGCGTCGATGAGAAGAGACCCGAGGAAAGAACGGGGAAGGGAACCGGGAAGGGCGGAGGCTCTCATGGTTCCCCCCTTCCCGGCCGGGCCCTTCGACCCCTCACCGGACGTGCCGGTGCTGCGCCGCCCCCGCGGCGCCGTCTGCGAGTGGCGAGGCCCCTGACGGTGACTCTCGCTTCCGAGAACATGATACCAATTTGTATTGGTATCATCAAGAGTGCGGTTCCGGCGCTCCGACGCTTCCTCACCCGACGTCACGTCGAGGGATCGCGACGAACGCCATGAGCGGCGCGGAGCCGGCGATCGCGAACGCAGCGGGGTAGCCCACGAGGGCGATCAGCGCCCCCACGGCCGGTGCGACGGCGGATGCGGCGAGGAACTGACCGGTGTTCTGAACGCCCAGAGCCCGCCCCGACCACGAGGGCCCGGCGGCTTCGGCGACGGACGTGTACGCGAGCCCGTTGTCGGCGACCGCGATCGTGGAGGCGACGACGTAGAGTGCAGCGGCGAGCGCGTCGGCGTGCACCCACCCGGCGAGAGCGAGCAACGCCATCGCGACGACGCCCGCGACGGCCACGCCGCGCAGCAGCCCCACCCGGGTGCCCAGACGGTCGCTGAGGTGCCCGACGCCGATGCGGCCGACCGCACCGACGAACTGCGCCCCCGCGACCACGGCCCCCGCCGCGACCGCCTCCCAGCCGAGTCCCGATATGAGCCAGACGAGACCGAACGTGCTCAGCGCGAACTGCGGGACGACGAGCAGGGCCGACGCGAGGTGGATGCGAAGGAGGAAGCCGTCGCGGCGGTACGGATTCGCGGCGGCATCCCGCGCCGGACCGGGAGCCGGCCGGGGAGGGTTGCGGATGCCCCACGCGCACAGGGCGGCGAGCGCGAGGGCCACGAGCCCCGCGACGGCGAAGGGAGCGGTGAGGCCACGGCTCTCGGCGAGCGGCGGCACGACGAGCGCCGCGGCCGCGACGCCGAGCGGCTGCGACATCTGCCGGATGCCCATCGCCAGCCCTCGGCGATGCTTCGGGAACCACCCGATCACCACCCGCCCGCTGGCGGCGTTGGTGCTCGCCGACGCGGCGCCGCCGAGGACCAGGAGGATGCCGAGGGTCGCGTATCCCTGGGCGAACACGCACGCCAGGGCGAAGACTCCCGTGAGCGCGAGTCCGCCCGCGATCACCCCGCGCTCTCCGCGGCGGTCGGCGAGCAGCCCCCACAGCACCAGGGTGCACACCATCCCGAACGTCGGTGCGGCCGCCAGCAGGCCCGCCTGGGCCAGCGACATCCCGCCCACGGAGTGGAGCTGGGGGATCAGGTACGCGGGCGCCGAGACCAGGAGCGTTCCCGCCGCCTGCGCCGCGACCCCGAGAGCCAGCATCACCCACGCCCGGCGTGGCACCGGCGCAATCGTCTCCGTCATCGCATCCTCACATGATGTACCGTATTGGTATACCAGTTTGGCGCACCAAGAGGGGGTCCGATGACCACGGCATCCGAGAACGGGACCTACGAGAACCTGCGCACCGCGATCCTCTCCCTCGACCTGCTGCCCGGCGAGCGCCTCAGCGAGCGCGGCCTCGAGTCGCTCCTCGGTGCCTCGCGCACGCCGATCCGGGCAGCCCTGATGCGGCTCGAGAACGAGGGGCTGACGCGGCGCGACGGGCGCTCCTGGCAGGTCGCGCCGATCGATCTGACCGAGATCCGCGCCGTCATGGAGTACCGCGAGGCCGTCGAGGTGGCGGTCGTCGCACACGCCGTGGACCGGGCGGACGCGACCGACATCGCGGCCCTGGAGGCGATGGCCCGCGACGGCCGCGGCCACGACGACGCCGACGCGGTGCTCCGCGACGGGGGCGACTTCCATCTGGCGCTCGCCCGCCTGTCGCGAAACCCCTTCCTGGTCGAGGCGATGGGCAACGCGCTCACCCGGCTCGTGCGCACGCGGTGGCTCGAGGTGCGCACTCCCGAGTCGCGCGCGCAGGCCGGCGACGAGCACCTCGCGATCGTCGCCGCCGTCGCCGCACGTGACACCGACGGCGCACGCCGCCTCGTGATCGCGCACAGCCGCGGCACGCGCGATCGACTGCTGGAGGCGCTCGCGCAGGAGCGTCAGCGGATGCGGGGACGCGGCCTCTCGATCATCGAGTCGGCGAGCGCGGCCTGACCCGGAGACCCGCACCCCCGGGGCCCGCGTGGCGCGATTCACCGCCTCCCGTGGCGCGCGTTGTCGAGAGCTCCGGCGGCGCCTCATACTTTGCGTATGGGTGGCCGTGGGGGAGCCGAGGTCGTGGAGCATTTCTTCACGCCGCGCCGCCCGGTGTCGGCACGACTGCAGGGTGTCGCGGCCATTGAGGCGATGGACTGGCACTCCCGGATCGTCGCCGATCCGGAGACGTTCTCGATCGCGCTCGATCTGGTCGTCTTCGACTCGCTGGCACTCATCCGGACGACGCTCTCCCCCGCACGGATCGAGCGCACCCCGGCCCACGTGCAGGCGCTCCGGATCGGAACGACCGTGTACCTGCCGATCGGCGGTCGACTGCTGTTCCGGCAGGGCGACACCCGCGTGTCGGCCGTCCCCGGCTCCGCCGTCGCCGTCACGGGCGACCTCCCCTTCGAGATGACCGTCGAGGAGACCGCGCAGGTCATCGTCGTCGTCCTGCGCCGCGGTGTCCTCTACGGCCAGGGGCTGCCCGCCACGCCGACCGGCATCCGCGCCCTCCGGGCGACGTCCTTCCTCGCCGCGGTGTGCACGTTCCTGCGCGCGTTGACCGCGGAGCTTCCCAGCCCGCTCACCCAGGTCGGCGTCTCGTCGCAGCAGGCCGTCCTCCATCTGATCGCGGGAGTTCTGGCCGACGATCTCGACGACGGCGCCCGGCCTCGGCGTCAGGACGCGCAGCTCGCTCACGCGTTGAGCTTCATCACGGCGAATGCCGCCGACTCGGAGCTGAACACCCTCGACGTCGCGACGGCGGCGGGCCTCTCCGTCCGTCATCTGCAACGGATTCTGGCCGCCGCCGGCACCTCCGTGGCCGCCGAGCTGCGACGGGCGCGTCTGGAGCGCGCGTGCGCGACCCTCACCGATCCGGCCCGTCGGCTCTTGAGCGTCGAGGATGTCGCGCGCGTCAGCGGCTTCGGCAATCTCGAGCGCATGCGACGCGCTTTCGTCCACGGGCTCGGCGTCACCCCCGCCGCGTACCGCTCAGCCGGCGCTCCCCGGCTGCCCACAGGCCTCGCGCGCTGACAGCGCGTCAGGAAACATCCCGTCCCTCACATCGAAAGACTCCCATGCGACTTCTCGAGACCGCGACCCCCATCTCCTACCCCTACCAGGGCTTCTGGGGCTCGTTCGGAGATCTGATCTGGTGGTTCCTCACCCTCTTCCTGATCTTCACCTACCTGTTCGTCCTCTTCGCGATCATCAGCGACCTGTTCCGCGACAACACCCTGAAGGGCGGGTGGAAGGCCGTGTGGATCGTCTTCCTGCTGTTCTTCCCGATCGTGACGGCGCTCGTGTACCTCGTCGCGCGCGGTCGCAGCATGGGCCAGCGCAACCAGGCGCAGGCCGCGCAGATTCGGGAGGCCCAGTCCGACTACGTGCGGTCGCTGGTCGAGCCGAGCACCCCGGCCGATCAGATCGCGAAGGCGAAGGCCCTGCTGGATGCCGGGACGATCACGCCTGCGGAGTTCGACGCCCTCAAGGCCAAAGCCCTCTCCTGACACGCGACCGGTGCGGACCCCGACCCCTCGGGGTCCGCACCGGCGCTTTCGCCCACCGTCGCCGAGTCGTACCATTCCACAGACATGAGTGCCGAGCTTTCTCCCATCGAACTCACCAGCGGGATGATCCTGAGCGACGAGATCTACGCCCGCATCGGTGCGGCGATCGCCGACGGCACGTTCCCTCCGGGCCACCGGCTCCGCGACGTCGAGCTCGCGCGGCAGCTCGGCGTGTCCCGGACGCCCGTGCGTGAGGCGCTGCAGCGACTGGAGCGCTTCGGGCTCGTCGAGATCGCCGTCGGCCGCTACACCCGGGTCACCGCTCCCGACGATGCGCTCCGCCGCGACACCGGCGAGTTCGCCGCGTACTTCCTGGGCAACGCAGTGAACCTGGCCGTCTCCCGGTGCTCGGACGAGGACCTCGCCGACATCGTCGGCACCGTCGACGCCGCCCTCGCGGGCATCGACGCGGGCGAGCCGGCAGCGGTCTTCGCCGCGGCATCCGCTTTGGGGCTCCTCGCCACGCGGGCGACCGGCAACGGGGTCTTCCTCACGATCATCCGCGAGACTTCGATCGTGGTGCAACGCAACCTCCGGGGGTGGTCGGGCGTCGTCGCCAGACCGGCACCGCGCCGCGAGAACTGGCAGCGGCTGCGCGACCGCATCGCCGCGCGCGACGCGGTCGGCGCGGAACAGGCCATCCGGACGCTCTACGGCGTGACGCCCGGCGCCGCGCCGGCGTCACCGCCGGCATGAGAAAGGGCTCCCCGACCGTTCGGTGGTGTCGGTGTCGAGAAGAGCGATGTGCTTCTTCGCGGAGCTGACGCGCGATCGTGGAGAGCGGGCCTCGTCGATGACCCGATTGCGCATCGATTGGACGATGTAGCCGACGACCCCGCCCGCGGACCGAGCCCCCGATGCTGCCGATCGAGGACGGAGCGGCGATCAAAGATCCCGTACGCGCCAAACCACGTCACGTGCCGAGTCGGCGCCGCTTCGCTCGATCCGTTCGACGAAGAACCCTTCGCGTTCGTAGAAAGCTCCGGCACGTTCGTTCCCGGCGAAGTGCTCGACGCACAGCCGAGCACCGTTGGACGGAAGGCGTTGAATGACAGCCTCGATGAGGGCGGGGCCGAGTCCACGACCGCGGTAGACAGGAGCGATGTAGAGCTTGTACAGCACGTGATCGGAAGCGTCGCGCCCCCGCTGTGCGACACCGACAATGCCACCCACAGCCTCTGCGACGACCATCAGCCCACCGGTCACGGCCAAGTGAATCTGCGACTCGCTCCACCAGTTCAACACCTGCAGGTCCGCGGCTTCGACTCCTATCAGGGGCGCGTAGTGCTGCCTGATATACGCGTCACCGAACGCGCATATGGACGTCACGTCCGCCGCCTCAGCATCTCGAATAGCCCACTCAGCGACCGACGAGATCACGTACTCGTCGTGCGATCCGATCACCGAATCAGTCTCGCAGAAGGCACGACAGGGGCGGCACGCCCTCGTGCGCCTGGTGCTGTATCCGCCGCCGACGTGACGAGACGGCCCTACAAGCCGGACAAGACCCTCACAGCCGAGGCGAACGCCGGAGAGGCCCGGAGAAGGCCCCCGAACAGCAGAAAAGGCCACCCCGGAGGGTGACCTTTTCCATCGAACCGTAGGAGACCAGTTCATCACCATCGGCAAAGCCGGGGTGATTTCCGTCGTCTTCCTGTGGTGCGCGAGGGGGGAGTTGAACCCCCACGCCCTTTCGGGCACTGGCACCTGAAGCCAGCGCGTCTGCCTATTCCGCCACTCGCGCGAGCCGCGACATCCGAAGATCTCACGGACTCAACTTCCCGAGGATATCACGAGACGGGAGGCGTTTCGACTCGGCGCTGCGCGCCTCGCTCAACGCGCGGGGGGCGCACGGGGCACGCGGGCGGGGCCCCCGGGCGTTGAGCGAGCGCAGCGAGTCGAAACGCGACGCCCGACATCGCACGTTCCGCGTGCGCTCAGCCTGTGCAACTAGCATGTACGCACCGGTCGGCGATCCTGAGGAGCCCTGTGGGACTACTGGACAGCTTCGAGAAGGGACTCGAGCGCGCAGTGAACAGCGCGTTCGCGAAGTCCTTCCGTAGCGGCATTCAGCCCGTCGAGATCGCGGCCGCCCTGCGCAGCGAGCTCGATGCGAAGGCTGCCGTCGTCAGCCGCGACCGCATCCTGGCCCCCAACACGTTCGAGGTGCGCATGTCGCCGGCGGATGCTGAGCGCATGCTGTCCCTGGGCAGCGCGCTCGACTCCGAGCTGCACACGCTCGTCGATGCGCACGCGAAGGCGCAGGGCTTCACGTTCGCGGGACCCGTGACCATCTCGCTCACCGCAGATCCGACGCTGTCGACGGGGACGCTGCGCGTGGCATCCCAGACGGCCGCCGGCCAGGTCGCGTGGCGCGGCGTCGTGGAGATCGCCGGAGCGCAGCACCCCCTCGCGAAGGGGCGCACCGTCATCGGGCGCGGCAGCGACGCCGACATCACCATCCCGGATGCCGGCACCAGCCGCCGCCACGTCGAGATCCTCTGGGACGGCGAGCGCGCGATGGTCCGCGACATGGGCTCCACCAACGGCACGCAGCTGAACGGCACCAAGATCGCGGAGGCTCCGCTGCCGCCCGACTCGGTGATCACGATCGGACGCACCGACATCGTCTTCCGCGTCGTCGCACAGGCGACGCCTCCCCGCCCCACCACCTCTGCCGCCGACGCGACCCGCGCCTTTGGATTCGGAGGATCCGCGTGAGCGAGTTGACCCTCCTGCTGCTGCAGATCGGATTCCTGATCCTGCTGTGGTTCTTCGTGTTCGCCGTCGTCTACTCCTTGCGCGCCGACCTCTTCGGCGTGAAGGTTCGAAAGCTCCCCGAGCCGGCGGCCGCGGGGCTCGCCCCGGCGGCGGCATCCGCTCCCGCGCAGGCCGCCACGGCGCCCATCGCCCCCGCCACCCCCGCGGCGGCGCCCACACCGAGCGGGCCGCAGAAGGCGACCCGCGACGCCGTGTCGCGCATCGTCATCACGAGCGGACCGAAGGCCGGCCTCGAACTCCCCCTCGGCTCCGAGGCCCTCACGATCGGCCGCTCCAGCGAGTCCGGGCTCGTCATCCGCGACGATTACACGTCCAGCCATCACGCCCGCCTGCTGCTGTGGGGCGACCAGTGGATGATCCAGGACCTCGACTCCACCAACGGCACCTGGCACGACGGCGCACGCGTGAGCACCCCGGTGCCCGTGCGCGTGGGCGCACCGATCAAGGTCGGCGCGACGACGTTCGAGCTGAGGAAGTAGCCCGCGGCTCATGGTGTTCGAGGGATCGAGCGTCGCCATCTCCCATACGGGGAAGGTGCGCTCCAACAATCAGGACTCGGGCTACGCCGGCTCGAACCTCTTCGTCGTCGCCGACGGCATGGGCGGCCACGCCGGCGGGGATGTCGCCTCGAGCATCGCCGTCCACCGTCTGAAGGAGCTCGACCACCCGTACGGGTCCACCGGTGAGGCCGAACAGGCCCTTCAGGAGGCGATCTCCTCCACGGCGGCCGTGCTCATCGACACCGTCGCGCGCCGACCCGAGCTCGCCGGCATGGGGACGACCGTCAGCGGCCTCATCATGGTCGACGACTACGCCGTCATCGCCCACATCGGCGACTCCCGCATCTACCTGTACCGCGACGACGCGCTCACCCAGATCACGACGGACCACACCTTCGTGCAGCGCCTGGTGGACTCGGGTCGCATCACCCCCGAGGAAGCGCGCTACCACCCCCGCCGGTCGGTCCTCATGCGCGTGCTCGGCGACATGGACCCCGACCCCGAGGTCGACACCTTCATCATGCCGACGCAGCCCGGCGACCGCTGGCTGCTGTGCTCCGACGGTCTGTCCGGGGTCGTCGACGACGCCCACACGAGCAAGGTCCTGGGCCACCACTACCCTCCCGGGCGCACGGCCGACCTCCTGCTCAAGCAGGCCCTCGACGGCGGGGCTCCCGACAACGTCACGGTCGTCATCGTGGACGTGGGCGGCAGCCACCCCATGTTCAGCGGGACCGCCACCATCGTCGGCTCGGCATCCAACCCGCAGGGCGTCGAGGTTCCGGCCGCCCGACCCGGTCGCACCAGCTGGCTGCACTCGGCGCGGCAGGCCGCGAACGAGCCGACGCACTTCGAGCCCGCCGCCGAGTTCCTCGAGGAGCTCATCGAGGAGGATCGGCGCCGCGCCCGCCGTCGACGCGTGTGGTGGGTGGTCGGGCTGCTGACGATCCTCCTCGCGCTCGCGGCGGCGGCGCTGGGCGCCTACAGCTGGACCCAGACGCGGTACTTCGTGGGCGCCGACACCGACACCGTCGTCATCTTCCGCGGCATCCAGCAGGATCTCGGTCCGCTCTCGCTCTCCTCGGTCTACGAGGACACCGGCATCATGCTGAAGGACCTGCCGTTCTACCAGCGGCTCGCGGTCACCTCGACCATCTCCGCGCGGTCGCTGTCCGACGCGGAGCAGATCGTCGACACGCTGCGCACCACCGTGGAGGATGAACGATGAGCGCGTCGACCGACACCGTCCAGACCGATACGACGGTCGTCAAGGCGTTGCGGAGACTCCGCGTGCCGCAGACGCAGCGCAATCGCGAGCTGGGCCTGCTGCTGTTCGCGTTCGCGATCAACGGCGCCGCCATCGCACTCGTGCAGCTGGGCGCGCTCGGCCACATCGACTGGACGTTCCTCTACTACTGCGGCGCACTGACGGTCCTCGTCCTGGGGCTGCACATCGTGCTGCGCTTCAAAGCGTCGCAGGCCGATCCCTTCGTCGTCCCGATCGCGACCGTGCTGTCGGGACTCGGGCTCGCCATGATCTACCGCATCGACATCGAGGATCAGAGCACCGGCTGGGACGCCCTGTCCACGCGCCAGCTCGTCTGGCTCGCGATCGCCACGGCGGCAGCCGTCGCGATCGTCGTCTTCCTCAAGAACTACCGGGTGCTGTTCCGCTACACGTACGTGTTCGGTTTCGCCGGCATCCTCCTCCTCGTGCTGCCGTTCATCCCGGGCCTCGGCACCGACGCCAACGCCGACGTCTGGATCTCGATCGGCGGCATCTTCTCGTTCCAGCCGGGCGAGCTCGCCAAGATCGCGCTCGCGATCTTCTTCGCCGGCTACCTGGTGCGCACCCGCGAGGCGCTGAGCTCGGTCGGCACCCGCTTCCTCGGGATGACCTGGCCACGCGCCCGCGAGCTCGGTCCGCTGCTGCTGATCTGGCTCGCCTCGATGGCGATCATCGTCTTCCAACGCGACCTCGGCACCGGTCTGCTGATGTTCGGCATGTTCATCGCCATGATCTACGTGGCGACCGGCAAGACCAGCTGGGCGGTGCTCGGCGTGCTCCTCGCCGTCGGCGGGGCGATCATCGCCTCGCAGGTGCTGACGTACGTCGGCTGGCGCTTCCAGAACTGGCTCGACGCCTTCAACCCCGCCGTCATCGATCGCGACGGCGGCAGCTACCAGCTGGTCAGCGGCATCTTCGGCCTCTCCGAGGGCGGGCTGCTCGGGACGGGACTCGGTCGCGGACGCCCCGGCCTGACGCCGCTGTCGCAGAGCGACTACATCTTCCCCAGCCTCGGCGAGGAGCTGGGCCTGATCGGCGTCTTCGCGATCCTCTGCCTGTACATGGTCTTCGCGAGCCGCGGCATCCGCATCGGCATCGCCGGACAGGACGACTTCGGCAAGCTCCTCGCGACGGGCCTGTCGTTCACGATCGCCCTGCAGGTGTTCATCATGGTCGGCGGCGTCACCCGCCTGATCCCGCTGACGGGTCTGACGACCCCGTTCCTCGCGGCCGGCGGCTCCTCGCTGGTGGCCAACTGGATCATCGTCGCGCTGCTGTTGCGGATCTCGGATGCCGTGCGCTCCCGACCCCGGGTGGTGATCGGATGACCCGCGAACTGCGACGGTTGTCGTTCATCATGCTGGCGATGTTCATCGCCCTGTTCGGCGCGACCAGCTGGATCCAGGTCGTGCAGGCCGGCGACCTCGGCGAGAACCCGCGCAACAAGCGCGCCCTGTACGACGCCTTCGAGGTGCAGCGCGGATCGATCATCGCGGGCGACACCGTGATCGCCGACTCCGTGCCCAGCGACGACGTGTACGCGTGGCAGCGCCAGTACGTCGATCCGCAGATGTGGGCGCCGGTCACCGGCTACATGAACCCGCTGCTGAACTCCCTGACGGGTCTCGAGCAGTCCATGAACAAGGAGCTGTCCGGCACCGCGAGCTCGCAGTTCCTGTCCCGCGTCGAGCGGGTGATCACGGGTCAGCCGGCCCGCGGGTCCAACGTGCTGCTGACCCTCGACCCGACCATCCAGAAGGCCGCCTTCGACGCCCTCGGCAGCTACCAGGGCGCCGTCGTGGCGATGGACCCCACGACCGGACGCATCCTGGCGATGGTGACCAGCCCGAGCTACGACACCAACGCGATGGCGGTGCACAACGCCAAGCAGGTCAACACGACGTACGACGAGCTGCTCAGCGCGGCGGTCAACCCGCTGGAGAACCGCACGATCGGCACCCTCAACCCGCCCGGCTCGACGTTCAAGCTCGTCGTCGTGTCGGCTGCCCTGTCGTCCGGAAAGTTCACGCCGGACTCGACCTTCCCGAACCCGGCGACCTACACACTGCCCGGCACCTCGACCTCCATCCGCAACTTCGACGGCAACACGTGCGGACCGGGCGACCAGGTCACCATCGCCACCGCGCTGCGGCTGAGCTGCAACATCCCGATGGCCCAGCTCGCCGTCGCCCTCGGCCAGGACGCGCTGCGCGCCGAGGCGGAGAAGTTCGGGTTCAACGGCGCCGATCTCGACATCCCCCTCGCGGTCACGGGATCGGTCTACCCGACCTCGAAGCTCAGCGATGCGCAGGTCGCGCTCAGCGGTTTCGGCCAGGGCGACGTCACGGCGACGCCGCTGCAGATGGCGATGGTCGCGGCCGGTATCGCCAACGACGGGGTCGTGATGAAGCCCCGCATGGTCGACCGCGTCGTGGCCCCGGATCTGACGGTGCAGGAGAGCTTCGCCGACACCGAGCTGGGCCGCGCGCTCAGCACGACGGATGCGGCGACGATGACCTCGCTGATGATCTCGAATGTCCGTGACGGCGCTGCCAGCGGTGCAACAATAGACGGGGTCGATGTGGCCGGGAAGACCGGGACGGCAGAGCACGGGGCTTCGGATCCGTACACGCTCTGGTTCACGGGCTTCGCCCCGGCGCAGGATCCGAAGGTGGTCGTCGCCGTCATGGTGGAGAACGGCGGAGGTCTCGGGCAGTCCGGCACGAGCAACGGGATCGCGGCTCCAATCGCGAAGAAAGTCATGGAGGCGGTGCTGAGCAGATGAGACCGACACAGGGTGTGAGCTTCGGTGGACGCTACGAGCTGGACTCGCGGATCGCGATCGGCGGCATGGGCGAGGTCTGGGAGGCCACCGACCACGTGATCGGACGCACCGTCGCGATCAAGATCCTCAAAGACGAGTACATGGGCGACCCGGGCTTCCTGGAGCGTTTCCGTGCCGAGGCCCGCCACGCGGCGCTCGTCAACCACGAGGGCATCGCCAGCGTCTTCGACTACGGCGAGGAGAACGGCTCGGCCTTCCTCGTGATGGAGCTCGTGCCCGGCGAGGCGCTGTCGACGATCCTGGAGCGCGAAGGGTCGCTGTCGACCGACAAGACGCTCGACATCGTCGCGCAGACCGCCGCCGCCCTGCAGGCCGCCCACGCGGCCGGCCTCGTCCACCGCGACATCAAGCCCGGCAACCTCCTGATCACGCCCGACGGGCGCGTGAAGATCACCGACTTCGGCATCGCGCGCATCGCGGACCAGGTGCCTCTGACGGCGACCGGACAGGTGATGGGCACGGTCCAGTACCTGTCGCCCGAGCAGGCGTCGGGTCACCCGGCATCCCCGGCGACGGACATCTACTCGCTGGGCATCGTCGCCTACGAGTGCCTGGCGGGCAAGCGCCCCTTCACCGGTGAGTCGCAGGTCGCCATCGCGATGGCGCAGATCAACGACGCTCCGCCTCCGCTGCCGGCCACCATCGCCGAGCCGGTGCGCAACTTCGTCATGAGCATGATCGCCAAGAAGCCCGAAGACCGGCCGGCCACCGCGTCGGCGGTCGCCCGGGCCGCCACGGCGCTGCGTCGCGGCGACGTCGCCGGGGCGGTGGCGATCGTCCCCGCGATCGCGGGAGCGATGGCGCTCGACGACGTCACCAAGCTGCTCACTCCGGGGATGGCGACCCAGGAGGCGACCCGCATCCTGCCGACCGCCGCCGCGCTGGGTTCGGCGGCGGACGCGGGAGCGCCCGCCGAGGAGCCGAAGAAGAAGCGCAGCCCGTGGACGTGGCCGCTCGTCGCGCTCATCGCGCTGCTGCTGATCGTCCTCGGCGGCACGCTGTTCGCACTGTTCGCCAACCAGGGCGGGCAGCCGACGCCGACGCCGACGACCACGTCGACGACGGCCTCCCGCACACCCACGACTCCCACGCCGACGCCCAGCAAGACGACGGTGTCGATCGACAGCCTCGGACTGATCGGAAAGACGTGTGACGAGGCGCAGTCCATCGCCACCGCGAACGACGTCCAGATCACGTGCGAACGCGGCTCCGCCGCTCCGACCGACGCCGAGGTCGGCAAGATCTACCAGACCAACCCGACGCGCGGCGAAGTCCCCACCGGCAGCATCATCACGGTGACCTTCTACGACGAGATGTCGCCGATCGGCACGCCCACGGCGCCGACCGTGACGAACGATCCCAAGGGGTCGCAGACGTTCACGGTGACGTGGGAGGCCTTCAGCTGCCCGGCCGGATCGTCGGTCACGGCGTACAACTTCACGGTGATCAACGGCACCTTCAACGCCAACGACAGCACGACCTACCAGTCGCCGACCGCACCGCGCAGCTTGCAGGTGACCGCCGACAAGGACGTGCAGCCGGGATCACTCATTCTGGTGAAATACACCGCTCAGTGCGGCGACCGCGAGAGCGGCTCCTCGCAGGAGGGCCAGGCGCAGATCCCCACGGCGAGCACGTCGACGGGAACTCCGGCGCCCTGAGCGGCGAGCCTCCTGGGACGGGGGCGCCCCAGGAGGCGTTCAGCAGGGTTCGATTAGGCTGGCGGTGAGTCAGCCCAGGGGAGAGAAGTGTCGGGAGAGCAGCGTGTGCTGTCCGAGCGGTACCGCGTCGATGAGCTCATCGGCCGCGGTGGGATGGCGAGCGTCTACCGTGGACAGGATCTGACCCTCGGCCGCCAGGTCGCGATCAAGGTCCTCAAGCGCGAGCTCGCCGACGACAACGCCTTCCGCACCCGTTTCCGTCTCGAGGCGCAGTCCGCCTCGAGGATGTCGCACCCGGCGATCGTCCGCGTCTACGACGCCGGAGAGGACACCGAGACCGACCCCGACGGCACGGCGCACCAGGTTC
Source organism: Microbacterium hominis NBRC 15708 (assembly GCF_001592125.1). Lineage (GTDB taxonomy): Bacteria > Actinomycetota > Actinomycetes > Actinomycetales > Microbacteriaceae > Microbacterium > Microbacterium hominis. The sequence goes on along the minus strand of NZ_BCWI01000016.1, from coordinate 6,695 downwards.
CGTACATCGTCATGGAGCTCGTCGAGGGCACCCTGCTGAAAGACCTGGTCACCGACGGCGGTGTCGCGGTCCCCGATGCCATCCGCTACGTGGACGGCATCCTGGAGGCCCTGGAGTACTCGCACCGCGCGGGCGTCGTGCACCGCGACATCAAGCCGGGCAACGTCATGATCACCGCGGCCGGCCAGGTCAAGGTGATGGACTTCGGCATCGCCCGCGCCGTGTCCGACTCCTCCTCGACGGTCGCCGAGACGACCGCGATCATCGGGACCGCCGCCTACCTCTCGCCGGAGCAGGCGAAGGGCGAGCCGGTCGATGCCCGGGCCGACCTCTACTCGGCCGGCATCGTCCTGTACGAGCTCCTCACCGGCCGTCAGCCGTTCCGCGGCGAGTCGCCGGTCGCCGTGGCGTACCAGCATGTCAGCGAGACCCCGCTGGCTCCGTCGGAGCTCGTCGACGCGATCCCCCGCTCCGTGGACGCCGTGGCCCTGCGTGCTCTCGCCAAGGATCCGTTCCAGCGCTACCAGGACGCGGCCTCCTTCCGACAGGCGCTCGACGCGACCCTCGAGGGGCGCGCACCCACGAAGAAGCAGGTGGGGGCGCTCACCAGCGAGCTCTACGGCGCCAACCCGCGGCAGGCGGCCGAGACCGCGCGGTCGCTCCGGCAGCTGACCGCGGACACGACGATGAGACGCACGCAGGCCGGCCCGCCCGCGGCCTGGATCTGGGCGGGCGTCGCCGTGCTGGCGGTCGTCCTGATCTCCGTGCTGATCTGGGTGATGACGAGTCGCCCGGGCACGCCCGTGCCCCAGAACTCCCGCATCGTCGAGGACGTCACCGACATGTCGTGGGACCGCGCGAGCGAGACGCTCACGGCCCAGGATCTGCAGCCGCGGCGCGTCGACCAGAGCAGCGACCAGATCACGGAAGGCAACGTCATCCGCACCGATCCGGGCGCGGGCACCACGGTCGCACCGGGTCAGTCGATCACCGTCTACGTGTCGACGGGCCAGCAGACCAGCGCCGTGCCCGCGCTCACGGGTCTGTCGTCCACGCAAGCCGAGGCCGCTCTGAAGACGGCGGGCCTGCAGCTGGGCGCGGTCACGACCCGCAGCGACCCCGATCTGGCGCAGGGCATCGTGATGTCGGCCGACCAGACCGAGGGAGCGCAGGTGCCCGTCGGCACGCGCGTCAACCTCACGGTGGCCAGCGGCAAGGTCGCGCTGGTGAACCTGGTCGGCTACACGGTGGAGGCCGCGACGCGCGAACTCGAGTCGGACGGCCTGAAGCTCACGCCGACCGTCGTCGAGGATCCGTCGTGCCCCGCCAACCCCGGCACGCCGATCGTCGCCGGACAGTCGTTGCCGCCGGGAGACGTCCCCATCCACTCCACGGTGGAACTGCGGGTCTGCTCCGGCACCTGACCGGCCGCGCGCGGGCTCAGCCCCGAAGCGGGTGCAGTCGCGCACCGCGCGCCGCCGCACCGGGCACGCCCACCCGTTCGAGCCAGTTTCCGAGCAGCAGGTAGCCGCCCTCGGTGAGCACCGCCTCCGGGTGGAACTGCACCCCCCACAGCGGCAGGTGGCGGTGGGCGAGTCCCATCACCACCCCCGACGCCGTCTCGGCCGTGACGTCGAGTTCCTCCGGGAGCGTGTCCCGCCTCACAGCGAGCGAGTGGTACCGGGTCGCCGTGAACGGTGACGGCAGTCCCGTGAAGGGGACGTCCCCGCGATGCCGCACGTGCGAGGTGGTGCCGTGGCGCAGTTCGGGCGCCTCCGCCACGGTCGCCCCGAAGGCGACCGCGAGGGCTTGGTGCCCCAGGCAGACACCGAGCAGAGGGATGCCGGCGGCAGCGGCGGCGCGGACGACGGCGACCGACGACCCCGCGTCCTCGGGACGTCCCGGACCGGGGGAGACCAGCACGCCGGTGAACGCTCCGATCGTGCGGACCAGGTCGGCGACGGCATCCGCTTCGACCATCTCGGTGTCGGCGCCGAGCTCGTGCAGGTAGCCCACGAGCGTGTGCACGAAGCTGTCGTGATTGTCCACGACCAGCACGCGCGCGCGATCAGCCACCGACAGTGGCCTCCTGCGGGTTGATGAACTGACCGACCCAGGGGAACACGTACCAGAACAGGCCGTAGAGCACGGCGGCCAGCAGGACGAGGAGGATGAGCACCCGCACCCAGGCCGGGCCGGGCAGGACGCGCCACAGAGCGGCATACATCAGGCGGTCACTCCCTGAGTCAGTGAGGCGGGGGCACCCGCGGCGGTCGGGGTGAAGCTCTCGAACACCGCGTAGGCGATGATGCGCTCGAGCATGTTGAGCTTGGGGGCGCAGCTGGTCAGCGTGAGGTAGCGGCCGTTCGCCGCCAGACCGACCTGCTGCGGCACGGGGAGGAGGACCTCGACCTGGGTGTCCTGCACGTACTCCAGCGTGCGGAAGCGGTAGGTGTACCAGCCGTCGGGCGTCTGGATCACGATCGCGTCGCCGATGACGAGCTTGTCGATCGGGTCGAACGGGGCGCCGGAGGTCCAGCGGTGCGCGGCGTAGACGGTGTTGCCCACCTCGCCCGGCATGGCGGTGTCGGTGTAGTGACCGATCTCGCCCGCGTCGAGGATGTCGCGACGACCCGTTCCGGCGGCGACCGTGAACTGCCAGTTCGGACCGAAACGAGGGATGAACATCACGCCGAACTGCTGGCCGTAGTCCTGCTGGGCCAGGACGGGCACGACCGGATCACCCGTCTCGGTCGGAGATGCGCTCGGTGTCGCGCTGGGCGAGCCGGATGCCGTCGGGTCGTCGCTCGGCTGCTGCAGCCAGCTCTGCGACAGCGCGCTGGCCTCGTTGTGCTTCTGCGAGCCGATGATCAGGTCGCCGATCCACATCTGCCAGGCGACGTACAGGAGGGCGACGACACCCGCCGTGATCAGCAACTCGCCGAGCACGCCCAGGAAGGACGCGCGCCGTCGCGGACGCGCGGGGGTCACGACGGGGGTCGCGGGAGCCTCCGCGGCCGGTGCGGCGGAGGTGGCGGCATCCGCGGACGAGGGGGTCGACGGACCGCCCGCACCGTCCTGTGCGGCGAGTCGGCGCGCGCGACGCGACGTGTGCTCACCCGGGCCGGCGACCCGGGGCCCGTCGTCGCCCATACCCTCGTTCACGGTGTGATTCTCGCACAGCATGGCTGAGGGAGACCTGCCAGGTAGAATCTTCGCCATGGCACGTTCAGGCAAGGAAGACGAGCAGCTCGCGGAGTACGGCGAGGGCGAGTCCGCACCCAACCCGGTGTGGTTCAAGCCCATCATGCTCGGGCTCATGATCCTCGGTCTGCTGTGGGTGATCGTGTTCTACCTGAGCAACCAGGCGCTGCCGATCCCGGGCATCGCCGGCTGGAACCTGGTGATCGGCTTCGGCATCGCCTTCATCGGGTTCCTCATGACGACGCGCTGGCGCTGACCCCCGCACGACCCGTCGTCCGCGCTGTCCACAGGCGCATCCCCCTGTGAATTACACCGGTGTGATTCATCCCCATATGTGGATGAAGCTGTGGATAACTCTCTCCCGCGGCACCCGCGGACCCCGCCTCCCGCGAGGCGGACGGCGTCAGGCGTACACGAAGAGCGGCACCGCCAGCAGCGCGACGAGCCCGACGGCGACGGCGATCAACAGCCAGGTCTGCAGCGCGCGCTGACGGATCTTGCGGGTGCGCGCGAAGATCACGCCGATCAGCGCCCCCACCAGACCGCCGCCGATGTGCGCCTGCCAGGCGATGTTCGAGCCCGGCAGGAACGTGATCACCAGGTTGATCCCCAGCAGCACCGCGATCGCCGTCACGTTCGCGCCGAGGTGTCGGCCGATGATGAACATCGCACCCAGCAGACCCCAGACCGCGCCCGAGGCGCCGACGACCACCGTCGCCGGCGCGAGCAGTGCCGTGAGCACCGACCCGCCGACCGCACTCAGGACGTACAGCGTGAGGAACCGCCACCGCCCGAGCAGCGGTTCGAGGCTGCGCCCCAGCGCCCACAGCGCGAGCATGTTGAACGCGATGTGCCAGATGCTCGCGTGCACGAGCGTCACGGTCACGAGCCGCCACGGCTCGGTGTAGGCCAGGGGGGCGTAGAACGCGAGCGCATTGCGCACGGTCGCGCCGACCCCGCCGGGGATCAGGCCGATGAGGTAGAGGGCGCTCGTGACGATCAGGAGCGCGTACGTGACGACCGGCTTGCCGTCGAGTCCGGCCACGCGGCGCCGCGGCATCCGCGTGACGTTCGCCGCCTTGCGCTGGTCGGCCAGGCACTCCGGGCAGATGACTCCCACGGGCAGCGGCGTCTGGCACTCGGGGCAGATCGTCCGCAGGCAGCGCTGACAGAGCACGAAGCTCTGGCGATCCGGATGCCGGTAGCAGAAGTTGTCCGGGTTGGTCCGGAGCTCGGAGTCGGTCACGCCGGCCGGTTCCGCGCGATCAGGCCGCGACGACGTCGATGGAGCTGATGACGACGGGCTCGATCGGGCGGTCGCCCGCGGCGGTCGGGACGGCCGAGATCGCGTCGACGACGGCGCGCGACGCATCGTCGGCGACCTCGCCGAAGATCGTGTGCTTGCCGTTGAGCCACGGCGTCGGGTCGGTGGTGATGAAGAACTGCGAGCCGTTCGTGCCCTCGGCCTTACCCGTGATCGCGTTGCGACGCAGACCCGCGTTGGCCATGGCCAGCAGGTAGGGCGCGCCGAAGGTGAGCTCGGGGTGGATCTCGTCGTTGAAGTTGTAGCCCGGCCCGCCGACGCCCTGGCCGAGCGGGTCGCCGCCCTGGATCATGAAGTTCGGGATGATGCGGTGGAAGATGACGTCCTTGTACAGCGGGCCCTCACCCGGCTTGCCGGTCGCCGGGTGCGTCCACGCCTGCGAGCCGTCGGCGAGACCGGTGAAGTTCTGCACGGTGCGGGGTGCGTGGTCTCCGAAGAGGTTGACGACGATGTCGCCGTGGTTGGTGTGGATGGTCGCGACGGCGGTGTGGATCGGCATGCCTAGCATTCTCTCACCTGTCAACCCCTCGCAAGGCCCGGGAGGTCTGGCAAGATGGGATGAAACCCAGCCGGAACCCAGGGAGGGCACCGTGAGCCTCAGCCGCAAGCGCAAGAAGGAACTCCGCAAGCTCCAGCACCAGGCGAACACGCTGTGGGAGTCGCAGCAGGTCCTGATCGGACAGGCCGGCGAGGTCGCCCGCGAGGCGGGACGCCAGCTCGGCAACTACAACCGCGAGCAGGTCGTGCCGACCGTGCAGCACACGTATGAGAAGTACGCCGCCCCGTACGTCGAGCAGGGCGTCGCGACCTCCAAGAAGGTCTACAACGACAAGGTCGTCCCGACCGCCGGTGCCCTGATCGGCTCGGCGCTGTCGGTGTGGGATGCCGCGAGCGAGAAGCGTCACGACCTCGCAGCCGGCCGCGGTTTCGGCTCGATCGACCTGGCGGCCATCCAGAAGAAGGCCGACAAGTACGGCAAGAAGGCGACCAAGCAGCTCAGCGTCGCGGCACCCAAGAAGCGCATCGGCGCCGGCGGTGTCATCGCGATCCTGCTCGGCGTCGCGGCGGCCGCGGGCGTCGTCTACGCCGCCTGGCAGACCCTGCGCGCCGACGACGAGCTGTGGGTGGCGGACGACCCGCTGCGCGCACCGGATGCCTGAGCAGTCCCGGTCGTCGAGCTCCCGCAGCCCCCGGTCGTCGAGCGAGCGCAGCCCCCGGTCGTTGAGCGAGCGCAGCGAGTCGAAACGCCATGACTGATCCGCTCGCGCGCGTGCGCACCGCCGCCGCAGCGCGCGGTCTCGACATCGAGCTGCGCGAGCGACCCCCGGCATCCAGTCTCGACGAGGCCGCGCGGTTGCTGGGTCTCCAGCCGGCCGACATCGTGAAGACCCTCGTGGTGAAGAAGTCGGACGACACCTACCTGTTCGCGCTGATCCCCGGAGACCTGGCGATCTCGTGGCCGAAGCTGCGCGCTCTCGTCGGCGTGAACAAGCTGCGCCTGCCGGAGCCCGAGCTCGCCCTGCAGGCGACCGGGTACGAGCGGGGGACGATCGTCCCCATCGGCAGCACGACCGACTGGCCGGTGTACGCGGACGCGTCGATCGCCGGGCGCCGCATCGCGATGGGCGCCGGCGCGCACGGGTACAGCCTCTTCGTGGACGCCGACGAACTGATCGCCGCCTACGACGCCACGGTCGCCGACATCTCGCAGCCGGTCAGCCCGACGCGCTGACGGCGAGGCCGGCCATGCCGAGCGCCACGTCGACCAGCTTCACCCGTTGCGGCGGAAGGGCGCTGAGCGGAAACCACTCGGCGCGGTCGGTCGACCCGTTCTGCTCGTGCCGCAACCGGCCGCCGGTCACCTCGGCTCGGTATACGATCCGCAGGGTGTGGAGCGGTTCCGTGTCCTCCGCATACACGCGTCTGCTCGCGGGGATCACGCGGGAATGGATGCCGAGGAGCTCGCCCACCCGCACGCGGAAGCCGGTCTCCTCCCAGACTTCACGACGGGCCGCGTCGACGGGGTCCTCACCGGGCTCGAGGCCACCGCCGGGCATGGTCCACGCGCCGCGGCGCCCCTGATGCCAGTGGGCGAGCAGCACGCGATCGTCCGCGTCGACGACGACGGCGTACGCCGCAACCCGCAGGTCCATCCCGTGAGCCTAGC
>NZ_BCWI01000015.1 GCF_001592125.1 Microbacterium hominis NBRC 15708 | reverse complement strand
CGGGCGCGGCTATGACGCCGGGAGGCGTCTTTTCCCCGTCGTGCACGCGGGTCAGACGGCCGCGGTCCGCAACTCCCGGTCGCGCAGGGCGCGCTCGACCGCCTCGACGTCGCGCACGGCGCCCCGGTCGGCCGACGTCGCCATCGCGGCGTAGGCGCGCAAGGCGAGCGACACGGGACGGTTGCGGTCGCGGGGCGCGTAGCCGCCGTCCGCCAACAGCCGGGCGCGCCGACGCTCGAGCTCGTCGTCGTCCACGCGCAGGCTCATGCCGCGCGAGGGGATGTCGATGTCGATGATGTCGCCGTCCTCGACGAGCGCGATGATCCCGCCGCTGGCCGCCTCGGGGGAGACGTGTCCGATCGACAGACCCGACGTGCCGCCGGAGAACCGACCGTCGGTGACGAGGGCGCAGACCTTGCCCAGACCGCGGCCCTTGAGGAACGAGGTCGGGTGCAGCATCTCCTGCATCCCCGGCCCGCCCTTCGGTCCTTCGTACCGGATGACGACGACATCGCCCGGCTGCACCTGCTTGCCGAGGATCTTGGCGACCGCCTCCTCCTGCGACTCGCACACGACCGCCGGTCCCGAGAAGACGAGGATCGACGGATCGACGCCCGCCGTCTTGACGACCGCCCCGTCGACGGCCAGGTTGCCGCGCAGCACCGCGAGCCCGCCGTCGGCCGAGTACGCGTGCGCGGCGGACCGGATGCAGCCGTTCTCCGCATCCTCATCCAGCGCCGCCCAGCGCTCGGACTGCGAGAACGCGCTCGAGGACCGCACGCCGCCGGGGGCCGCATGCCACAGGTCGCGGGCGGTGTCGGACGCGGTGCCTCCGCGCACGTCCCACTCCGCCAGCCACGAGGCGAGGGAGTCGGAGTGGATGGACGACACGTCCTCGTTGAGCAGACCCGCGCGGTGCAGCTCGCCGAGGATCGTGGGGATGCCGCCCGCGCGGTGCACGTCCTCCATGTAGTACATGCGGCCGTACGCCGGGTTGGGGGCGATCTTGGCGAGGCAGGGCACGCGGCGGGAGATGGCGTCGATCTCGTCGAGCCCGAACTCGATGCCGGCCTCGTGTGCCGCGGCCAGCAGATGCAGGATCGTGTTGGTCGATCCGCCCATGGCGATGTCGAGCGCCATGGCGTTGGCGAAAGCGGCGGGACTCGCGACCGCCCGGGGGAGCACCGAGGCGTCGTCCTCGTCGTAGAAGGCGCGGGTGATCTGCACGGCGACCTCGCCGGCTTTCTCGTACAGGGCGCGGCGGGCCGTGTGCGTCGCGAGCACCGATCCGTTGCCGGGGAGGGCCAGGCCGAGGGCCTCGACGAGGCAGTTCATCGAGTTCGCGGTGAACATCCCCGAACACGAACCGCAGGTCGGGCAGGCGTTCTCCTCGATGCGCTGGATGTCGGCATCCGACACGGTGTCGTTGGCCGCCTCGGAGATCGCGTCGACGAGGTCGAGGGTGCGGACGGTCCCGTCGACAAGGGTGGCGCGGCCCGACTCCATCGGCCCGCCCGAGACGAAGACCGTCGGGATGTTCAGGCGCAGCGCCGCCATGAGCATGCCGGGGGTGATCTTGTCGCAGTTGGAGATGCACACGAGCGCGTCGGCCTGATGGGCGTTGACCATGTACTCGACCGAGTCGGCGATGAGGTCGCGCGAGGGCAGCGAGTACAGCATGCCGCCGTGGCCCATCGCGATGCCGTCGTCGACGGCGATCGTGTTGAACTCGCGCGGGATGCCGCCGGCGGCGGAGATCGCCTCGGACACGATGCGACCGACCGGCTGCAGGTGGGTGTGGCCGGGGACGAACTCGGTGAAGCTGTTCGCGACCGCGATCATCGGCTTGCCGAAGTCGGCCGCGTTGACACCGGCGGCGCGGAAGAGGGCACGGGCGCCGGCGGCGTTGCGGCCGTGGGTGACGGTGCGGGAGCGCAGAGGGGTGGGCATGGTTCCACCCTGGGGGCCGTCAGCGGTCGGCGGAAGTGGCTGCTGATACTAGTAGTGGGAGCACTAGGTTTGTGGAGTGACCGATGAGCACCCCCATGACGTCCGTGACGACGGCCGTCAGCAACGGCGGGAGCTCGGATCGTTCCTGCGCCGGCAGCGCGAGCGCCTCGACCGCTCGGCGTACGGTCTCCCGCCCGCCGGACGCGGACGCACGACGGGCCTGCGCCGCGAGGAGGTGTCGTACCTCTCCGGCGTGAGCGTGACCTGGTACACGTGGCTCGAGCAGGGCCGCGACATCCATCCCTCGCGCCAGGTGCTCGACGCCGTGGCGACGGCACTGCGCCTCACCGATACGGAGCACGACTACGTCCTCAGCCTCGTGGGACTCGCTCCGAGGCCCGCGGTGCGCGCGGGAGCGGTGGACGTCGCCCCCGCGCACGTCCAGCGCTTCCTCGATGCGCTCGACGAGCACCCCGCCTACGCGCTCGCGCCCGACTGGGGCATCGCGGGGTGGAACCGCGCCTACGAGCGGCTCTATCCGGGGGTCGCGACGACGACGGCCGAGGATCGCAACCTGCTCTGGCTGGTCTTCACCGATCCGTCGGTGCGCTCGCTCCTGGACGACTGGGATGACACGAGCCGCCGTTTCCTCGCCGAGTTCCGCGCCGAAGCGGGCCCTCGACTCGGCGACCCGCGGTATCGCGACCTGGTGGCCCGCCTGTCCGCCGCGAGTGATGACTTCCGTGCGCGCTGGAACGAGCACGGCGTGAGCGGGTTCCGCTCCCGCGAGCGCGTGTTCCGGCATCCGGCGCTCGGACGCCTCGTGTTCGAGCACCACCAGCTGCGCCCCTCCGACGAGACCGATCTGCAGCTCGTCGTCTACGTGGCGGATGCCGAGACGCGAACGCGCTTCCACGGCTCGGCATCCTGAGCGGACGCCTCTCGGTCAGCTGCGCAGGGCCACCACCGGCTCGATCCGCGCCGCGCGGCGCGCCGGGATCCATCCCGCGACGAGTCCGACCACTCCGCCGAGGACGGCGCCGGCGGCGGCGAGCAGCGGGTCGAGGACGGGGACCCAGCCCGCGACGAGCGAGACCGCGAGCACACCGAGCACCGCGAGCGCGGCCCCCATGATGCCGCCGAGCAGCCCGATGACGACCGACTCCACGACGAACTGCCCGGCGATCTGCCGCGAGGTCGCCCCCAGCGCGCGGCGCAGGCCGATCTCCGGTGTGCGCTCCATCACGGAGAGCATCGTCACGTTGGCGATGCCGAGGCCGCCCGCGAGGAGCACGATGACCCCGAGCGCCACGAAGACGATGTTCACATCCGATTGCACGCCGCGGCTGAGGTCGCTTCCGGCGCGGGGCGCGGCGACCTCGACGGCATCCGGATCGGCGGGGTTGAGGGTGAGCGGCGCCTGGTCCTTCACCTGCGGCCCGGCGCCGACGACGATCCGCGCCTGCACGCTGCCCGGTCCGCCGAGGCCGAAGTCGGCACGGGCCGCGCCGGTCGGGACGATCACGGCGTCGAGCAGGTCGGCGCGACGTTCGAACCCGTCCACGATGCCGATGACGGCGTACGCGATCCCCCCGATGAAGATCGACGGCTGACTGTCGATGCGGTTGATCGAGAGGCGTTCCGCCACGCGGGCGCCCACCACGGCGACGCGGTCGCCGCGCCGATCGTGACCGAGGTCGAACATGCGCCCCGCCTGGACGGTGCCGCCGATCGTGTCGAGCAGCTCCGCGGATGCCGCCACGATCGGCGGGGCCGCGGGCAGAGCGATCGAGGGGTCGTTGACCGGCACCGCGGTGACGGTCGCGCCGTCGGGAAGCGCCACGTCGGACAGGAGCACGGCGGACTCGACGCCCGCGAGGCGCTCGACGCGCTCAACGGCATCCCACGGGAGTCGCGCGGTGGCGACCTGTCCGCCGCCCCGCGTGCTCGCCGTCGACGGGGTGATCTCGATACCCGTCGCCGCGGCGGCGTCGAACTGTCGCGCGATCTGTCCCGCGGCCGTCTGCGCGAAGCCGAGTGTCGCGACGAGGGCGCCGACGCCGAGGACCGTGCCCGCGAGGGTCATCACGAGTCGCGCCGGTCGTGCGCCGATGTCCACCGTAGCCTCGGCGACGAGGTCGGCCGCGGAGAACCGATCCGCGCGGGCGACGGGCGGGACGAGCCCGTCGACGCCCGCTTCCTCGGCGGGACGACGGCGGTCGCGGCGACGCGGGATCCATCGCACGTCAGGCCACCTCTTCCAGTCGTCCGTCGGAGATGCGCACGCGCCGCCGCGCCCGTGCGGCCACCGTGCTGTCGTGCGTGATGACCACCAGCGTCTGACCCTCGCCGTGCAGCTCGTCGAACAGCTCGAGCACCTCGTCGGAGGTGCTCCGGTCCAGGTTGCCGGTGGGCTCGTCGGCGAGCAGAAGGCTCGGCCGGCCCACCACCGCACGGGCGACGGCCACCCGCTGCCGTTCGCCGCCCGACAGGAGCGTGGGCAGGAAGTCGACGCGGTGACCGAGACCGACGCGGTCGAGCGCCGCGCGCGCCCGTGACTCGCGCTCGCCCCGCGGCACACCGCTGTAGAGCATGGGGACCAGGACGTTCTCGAGGACGGTCCGACGGGGCATGAGGTGGAACGCCTGGAAGACGAAGCCGATGCGCCGGGCTCGCACCGCCGCACGCCGATCCTCGTCGAGGGCGCCGGTGAGAACGCCGTCGAAGCGGTACTCGCCGACACTCGGGCGGTCGAGCAGGCCGAGGATGCTCAACATGGTCGACTTGCCCGACCCGCTCGGCCCCACGATCGACACGTAGTCCCCGGTGTCGACGCGCAGATTGATCCCCTTGAGGGCCTGCACCTCCGGCGGTCCGGGAAACGACCGGGTCACGTCGCGCAGTTCGACCAGGGGTGCGACGGCATCCGCCGCACTCACTTCCCGACCACCACGAGGTCGCCCTCCGTGAGCTCGCCGCCGGACGGCGTCACCTCGACGACACCCTCCGCCGACAGTCCCGTCTGCACGGTGACGAGCCGCGTCTGCGCGCGAGGGTCGCGAGGATCACCGACGACGACCTCGACGCGGGCCTCCCCGCCGGTGCCCGCCGACAGTGCCGCGAGGGGGACGGAGAGCACCTTGCCGTCGGTCGCACCGACCGGGATCGACACGCGGACGTTGCTGCCCTGGATCTGCTGGATCTGCTCGGTCGAGAGGGGGTCGGGGGTGAGCGTCAGCGACCAGCGGCCGTTCGCGTCTTTACCGCTTGCGGGGGTGATCGCGGCGATCGTCGCCGTGTGCGCCGCGCCGTCCGGCAGCGCGAAGCTCGCTTTCCCGCCGACCGTCAGAAGCCGCGCGTCGGCCGAGGCCACCGAGCCGGTGAGCTGCACGGTGGCGCCCGAGACGGTCATCGCCTTCCCCTGCAGCACGCTCCCGCGCTTGGCCGTCACCTCATCCACACGTCGCGGAAGACTGCTGAGATACAGCACCTCCGAGGAGGGCAGTGCGGTGAGTGCGGCTTCACGGGCCCGCGCCAGGTCGGCCTCGGCCTGGGCGACCTGCTCGCGCGCGGCATCCCTCGCGGCGCGCTGCGCCGAGGTGTCGGGAGCGGCGGACAGCTGCTCGCGCCGCAACTGGGCCAGCGCGAGGTCGTCCTGGAGATTGGCGATACGCGAGGGTGCCTCACCCGCGGCCTGGGCGTCGGCGACCGCGCGCTGCGCGGCGGCGACCTCGTTGTCCGCCTGACGGATCTCGACCGCCGAGGCGCCGGAGGCGGCCTTCCCGAGATCGGCGGATGCCGCGCCCAACGACTGCCGCGCCGACTGCAGCCCTTGCTCCGCCGCCCGGACGGTCGCGGCCGCGGAGGCATCCCCGCCCGGGGCGGGATAGCCGGCGGCCGTGTACAGCGCGTCGACGCCGGCCGCGGTGGTCTCGTCGAAGCGGTCGGATGCCGGATCGCCGCCGTCGATGCCGACCGCGCGCAGCGCGTTCTTCAACTGCACGACGTCGGGGCCGGAGACGCCGAAGCGGAGCGTGCGGTACGCGGGCAGCTCGCCCGGCAGGACGATCACCGGCCTGCCGGCCACTTCGAGCGCGATCGACAGGGGGTTCAGCTCCGCGCCCGTGGCGGGCACCTGGCCGGTCACGACGGCGGGACCCTCGACGCTCGCGGTGTCGATCGTCACCTCCGTGGCGTCGGCGTAGCCGACGTCGGCCCGGACGGTGACATCGTTGCTCAACTCACCGAACTCGACGGGCACGGTGACGAGCCCCGCCGCGGGCGCGGCGGCGTTGGCCCCACCCGCCGGCGCGACGACGAAAGTCCCCACGAGGAGTCCGGCGACGAGGGCCCCGGTCGCGACGAGCGCGGTGATCCACAGCGCTCGATTGGCCCGCAGCATCCCTCGCCAGCCGGAGCGGCGCCCGGCATCCGGCGCATCGGATGCCGGCGCATCACCGGCGGGCACGACATCGTCGGTAGGTGCGAGATCGCCGAGCAGGTCGACCTCGGAGGAGCGGTCGGGGTCGCCGGCGGCGCGGTCGCTCGTCATCTATCGTCCCGCCTGCTCGGCGGCCGCCTTGAGCGCCTCGAGCTCGGCCTCGTGGTCGGCGATGAACTGTCGCTCCAGCTCGAACTGCACCTTCTGCTGCTCCGCGGTGTATCCGGTCTTCGTCCGGCAGTCGAGGTCGGCGAGGGCGACGGCGACCTCCTCCTCGGCGAGCGTGGCGAGTTCGGGGTCATTGTCCTGCGCACCCGAGGAGCCGCTCATCTTCTCGTAGTACGACGACAGCTTGTTCGAGATCGACATCTGCGCGTCGGTCTGCGCCGAGAAGCCCGTGTGTCCGGCGTCGCTCATGCAGGACGACCACTTCTGGTTGATCTCCGCGAAAGCCGTGTTGGTGGCCATGTCCGTGTAGAACGTGTTGATCGCTTCGTTCAGCGAGGCGAACTGCTCGTCCTGCATCGGATCGCTGTTGGTCTCGTGCTGCGCCGCGCCCTGGCATCCCGCCGTCTTCCAGTCGTACTCGTACGACCCGTCCTCGCCGAGCTGGTCCTCGGTGGGCTGCGGTCCGTAGAGCGCCTCCCAGTACGCGGTCTGCTCCGTCTGGGAGAGGCTGTCGAGGTAGCCCTGGTTCGGGTCGGTGTACGGGGTCTCCTGCGCGGGCTGGTCGGACATCGGGTTCTTCACCATGCCGTAGCCGTACTGCGAGACCCAGTCCCGGTCGTCGGGCTTCCACATGTCCGCGTCACCGGCCGAGAACGAGACGTTCTGGGTGTTCGGCGTGTACTCGAAGCCCTGGTCCTTCATGCACTGGGCGACGAGCTCCTCGGACTTCTTCTGCGATTCGGCGTATCGCTGCTCCTGCTCCGAGGCCGACAGGTTGGTGCCGTAGACGGCGCCGAGGTACTCCATCAGCGGCGAGTCGGCCTTCCCACCATTGCCGTCGGAGGCGGCCGTGCAGCCGGATGCCGAGATCGCGAGGGCGACCGCGGCCAGCGTGGTGGTGGCGATACGGGTGAGGGTCTTCATTGCGGGGGTCCCATCGTGTCGTCGGAGCGAAACGGCTCCGATGAACACGCTATGAGAGGCCCATGGACCCTCGCGTCCCCCTAGAGGATGATCCGCTCCGCGGCCCGGGCGTGTCTCGCCGCCGCGTGGCGGATGTCGGTGCTCAGGCGAGCTTCGCGACGATCGCCGCGATGCGACGCGCCCGCGTCTCCTCCGCCTTCGCCGACAGCACGTTCGTGACGTGGGCCTTCCGCGCGCTCGGCGCGAGCGCGTCGAATGCGGCGCGAACTCCGGCATCCGCCAGCGCGCCGGCCAGGTCGTCGGGGAGCTCGACGGTGCGCGGTGCCGTGTCGAGCTCGAGGACGACCTCGATGGCGTCACCGCCGGCCAGGCCCGTCGCCGCCCGTTTGTCGGACGAGAAGGGGATCAGATGCCGCCCGCCCATCACCGCGAGGGTGCTCGGGTAGGTGAAGCCGTTGACGGTCACGGAAACGGCGGCACGACTGCCCCCACCCAGTCCGTCGACGATCTCGGGCGGCACCACGATCCCGGTGTTGTTGCCCTGCTGGAACAGCGTCGTCTCAAAGCGCATGCAGTGAGTATCCCAGTGCACGACCAGCGGCGGAAGACGGGGCGAGATGTCTGTGGAGCCTAGGAGATTCGAACTCCTGACATCCTGCTTGCAAAGCAGGCGCTCTACCAACTGAGCTAAGGCCCCGGACGGGAAGTGGTGGGGCTACCAGGACTTGAACCTGGGACCTCTTCATTATCAGTGAAGCGCTCTAACCGCCTGAGCTATAGCCCCGTCCGGAGGCGGCGTCTCCGCCGTCAACCTCCAAGACTTTACCCGACGAGCGGGCAAACCAAAAATCGGTCAGTTGGAGGTGAACCCGACGAGCAGGCCGCCGGTCACCTTGACCATCAGGTTGTAGATGCCCGCGATGACGGCGCCCAGCACGGTGAGCACGATGAGGTTCAGGATCGCGACGACCGCGGAGAACGCCATCACCTGCGGGAGGTTGATGACGTCGCTCAGCTTGAAGTTGTCGTCGAACGCCGTGAACAGCTCGTCGAGCTTGCCGATCAGACCCGTGGTGCTCAGCACCATGTACACGAGGAAGCTCGCCACCACCGTGACGATCGCCAGGGCGACCGCCGCGAGGAACGACAGCTTCACGGCGGACCAGAAGTCGACGTAAACGAGGCGCAGGCGCACCTGCTTGGCGCTGGTCTTGCTCGATGACTTCTTGGCGAGCTTGTCGGCTACCGTGCTCATGCGTCAGTGTCACTTCCTTCGGGGCGTGAAGCGGGGGGTTCTTCGGCGTCTGCCGTCTCGGCCGAGTCATGCTCCTGACGGAGAGCTCGCTCCGAATTACGGGCGATCGCGAGGATGCGGTCGTCGTCATCGGGACGGGCGAAAACCACTCCCATGGTGTCGCGACCCTTCGCAGGCACCTCGGCCACGGCAGAGCGTACCACCTTGCCGCTGGCAAGAACCACCAAGACCTCGTCGTCCTCACCCACGATCAGACCGCCCGCGAGAACGCCCCGATCCTCGTTCAGTTTGGCCACCTTGATGCCCAATCCGCCGCGACCCTGGAGCCGGTACTGGTCGACCGCGGTGCGTTTGGCGTAGCCGCCTTCGGTCACGACGAACACGTACGCGTCGTCCTTCGCGACGGATGCCGACAGCAGCATGTCGTCCTCGCGGAAGGACATTCCCTTCACGCCTTCGGTCGAGCGCCCCATCGGCCGCAGCGACTCGTCGGTGGCCGTGAAGCGCAACGACATGCCCTGGCGGGAGATGAGGAGGATGTCGTCGGTGTCGTCGACCAGCAGTGCGCTGACGACCTCGTCGCCGTCCTCCTCGTCCTGACCGCGCAGGCGGATCGCGATGATGCCGCCCTGACGGTTGGTGTCGTACTCGCTGAGGAAGGTCTTCTTCACCTTGCCGTCGCGGGTCGCGAGCACGAGGTACTGCGCGACCTTGTAGTCGCGGATGTCGAGGATCTGCGCGATCTCCTCGCCCGGCTGCAGCGCGAGCAGGTTCGCGACGTGCTGACCCTTCGCATCGCGGCCGGCCTCGGGCACCTCGTACGCCTTGGACCGGTAGACGCGGCCCTTCGTCGTGAAGAAGAGGAGCCAGTGGTGCGTCGTCGTCACGAAGAAGTGCTCGACGACGTCGTCGGCGCGCAGCTGGGCACCCTTGACGCCCTTGCCGCCGCGGTGCTGCGAGCGGTAGTTGTCGCTGCGCGTGCGCTTGATGTAGCCGTCGCGCGTGACGGTGATGACCATCTCCTCCTCGGGGATCAGGTCCTCCATCGACATGTCGCCGTCGAAGCCGTGCAGGATCGTCGTGCGCCGCTCGTCGCCGAACTTGTCGACGATGCCCGTGAGCTCTTCGGCGATGATCGTGCGCTGACGGCCCGGCGTGACGAGGATGTCGTTCAGGTCGGCGATCTGCGCCTCGAGCTCGGTCGCCTCGTCGATGATCTTCTGGCGCTCGAGGGCCGCCAGGCGGCGCAGCTGCATCGCGAGGATCGCATCGGCCTGCACGTCGTCGATCGCGAGCAGCGACTTCAGACCCTCGCGCGCCTCGTCGACCGTGGGCGAGCGGCGGATGAGCGCGATGACCTCGTCGAGCGCATCCAGCGCCTTCAGGTACGCGCGCAAGATGTGCATGCGCTCTTCGGCCTTGCGGAGGCGGAAGCGCGTGCGCCGGACGATGACCTCGACCTGATGGTCGATCCAGTAGGAGATGAAGCCGTCGAGGGCGAGCGTGCGCGGCACGCCGTCGACGATCGCCAGCATGTTGGCGCCGAAGTTCTCCTGCAGCTGCGTGTGCTTGTACAGGTTGTTGAGGACCACCTTCGCGACGGCATCCCGCTTCAGCACGATCACGAGCCGCTGGCCCGTGCGGTCGCTGGTCTCGTCGCGGATGTCGGCGATGCCGGTGATACGCCCGTCGCGGGCGAGGTCGCGGATCTTCAGCGCGACGTTGTCGGGGTTCACCTGGTAGGGCAGTTCGGTGATGACCAGGCAGGTGCGCCCCTGGATCTCCTCGACGTTGACCACGGCGCGCATCGTGATCGACCCGCGGCCCGTGCGCTGAGCCTCGCGAATGCCCTTCGTGCCCAGGATCTGGGCGCCCGTCGGGAAGTCGGGACCGTGGATGCGGCCCATGAGAGCTTCGAGCAGCTCCTCGCGGGTGGCATCCGGGTTCTCCAGCGCCCACAGCGCTCCGTCGGCGACCTCCCGCAGGTTGTGGGGCGGGATGTTGGTGGCCATGCCGACCGCGATGCCGACCGAGCCGTTGACGAGGAGGTTGGGGAAGCGCGAGGGCAGGACGACGGGCTCCTGGGTCTTCCCGTCGTAGTTGTCCTCGAAATCGACGGTGTCCTCGTCGATGTCGCGGACCATCTCCATCGCGAGCGCGGCCATCTTGGTCTCGGTGTACCGCGGGGCGGCGGCGCCCTGGTTGCCGGGAGAGCCGAAGTTGCCCTGTCCGTCGGCGAGCGGGTAGCGCAGCGACCACGGCTGCACGAGGCGCACGAGTGCGTCGTAGATCGCGCTGTCACCGTGCGGGTGGTACTGGCCCATGACCTCGCCGACGACGCGGGCGCACTTGTTGAAGCTCTTGTCGGGACGGTACCCGCCGTCGTACATCCCGTAGATGACGCGGCGGTGCACCGGCTTCAGACCGTCTTCGACGCGCGGCAGCGCGCGGCCGACGATGACGCTCATGGCGTAGTCGAGGTAGCTGCGCTGCATCTCGACCTGGAGATCGACCTGGTCGATGTTGCCGTGGTTGTGCCCGGCGTTCGGGTCGGGGCGTTCTTCGTCAGTCATGTCTTCTCGTTCTCACAAGGGTCGGGGTGCGTGTGTCGCGTTTCGAGTCGTCGCTGCGCTCCTCGCTCGACGATCGGATCGAACCCGACCGGTCGTTGAGCGAGCGCAGCGAGTCGAAACGCATCAGATGTCGAGGAAGCGGACGTCCTTGGCGTTGCGCTGGATGAAGCTCCGGCGCGACTCGACGTCCTCGCCCATCAGCACCGAGAAGATCTCGTCCGCCGCGGCCGCGTCGTCGATCGTGACCTGGCGGAGGGTGCGGGTGTTGTGGTCCATGGTCGTCTCCCACAGCTCCTTCGGGTTCATCTCGCCCAGACCCTTGTAGCGCTGGATGCCGGAGTCCTTCGGCATCCGCTTGCCGTTGGCCAGACCGTCGGCCAGCAGCGCATCGCGCTCCCGGTCGCTGAACACGTACTCGTGCTCGGCGTTGGACCACTTCAGCCGGAACAGCGGCGGCATGGCGAGATAGACGAAGCCGGCCTCGATGAGTCCGCGCATGTAGCGGAACAGCAGCGTCAGCAGCAGCGTCGTGATGTGCTGGCCGTCGACGTCGGCATCGGCCATGAGCACGATCTTGTGATAGCGCGCCTTCGCGACGTCGAAGTCCTCGCCGATCCCGCAGCCGAACGCCGAGATGATCGCCTGGATCTCGTTGTTGCCGAGCGCGCGGTCGAGCCGCGCCTTCTCGACGTTGAGCACCTTGCCGCGCAGCGACAGGATGGCCTGGGTCTCGGGGTCGCGGCCGCGCACGGCCGAGCCGCCGGCCGAGTCGCCCTCGACGAGGAAGATCTCGCTGATCGAGGGGTCTTTGCTCGTGCAGTCCTTGAGCTTGTCGGGCATGGATGCCGACTCGAACACGCTCTTGCGCCGCGCCGTCTCCCGCGCCTTGCGGGCCGCGAGGCGCGCGGTCGCGGCGTCGATCGCCTTCATGATGACCCGCTTGGCCTGCGCGGGGTTGCGGTCGAGCCAGTCGGTGAGCTGGTCGCCCACGACCTTCTGCACGAACGCCTTGGCCTCGGTGTTGCCGAGCTTCGTCTTGGTCTGACCCTCGAACTGCGGCTCGGACAGCTTGACGGAGATGACCGCGGTCAGACCCTCTCGGATGTCCTCACCGGTGAGGTTGTCGTCCTTCTCCTTGAGCAGGCCCTTCTCGCGCGCGTACTTGTTGATGTACGTCGTCATCGCGGCGCGGAAGCCCTCTTCGTGGGTTCCGCCCTCGTGGGTGTTGATCGTGTTGGCGAAGGTGAAGACGTTCTCCGTGTAGCTCGTCGTCCACTGCATGGCCAGCTCGAGGGAGATGTGGCGCTCGGTGTCTTCCGACTCGACCTCGATGATCTCGTCGTTGACCACCTCGGCCTTGCGGATCTTGTTGAGGTACTCGACGTAATCGACCAGTCCGCGCTCGTAGTGGAAATCGTCGAACGGCTGCTTCTCGACGGCCTGCCCGTCTTCGCCGTCGACGACGTAGGCCGAGGAGGCGCGCAGGTCGCTGAGCGTGATCCGCAGACCCTTGTTCAGGAACGCCGTCTGCTGGAAACGGGTGCGCAGCGTGTCGTAGTCGAAGTCGGTGGTCTCGAAGATCGAGGCGTCGGGCCAGAACGTGATGGTCGTGCCGGTCTCCTCCGTCGCCTCGTCCTCGCTCAGCGGAGCCTGCGGCACGCCGCCGTCGCGGAACGACTGGCGCCAGACGTGCCCCTGCCGGCGCACCTCGACGTCGAGGCGGGTGGACAGCGCGTTCACCACCGACGAGCCGACGCCGTGCAGACCGCCGGAGACCGCGTACCCGCCGCCGCCGAACTTGCCGCCGGCGTGGAGCACGGTCAGCACGACCTCGACGGTCGACTTCCCCTCGGTCTTGTGCATGTCGACCGGGATGCCGCGACCGTTGTCGACGACACGGATCGCCCCGTCCTCGAGGATCGTCACCGTGATCGTGTCGCAGTAGCCGGCGAGGGCTTCGTCGACGGAGTTGTCGACGATCTCGTACACGAGGTGGTGCAGGCCGCGCTCACCCGTCGAGCCGATGTACATGCCGGGGCGCTTGCGCACCGCCTCGAGGCCCTCGAGCACCTGGATGGCGTCGGCCCCGTACTCGTTCTCGACCTTCTGGGACTGCTTCGGCGGAAGTTCCTGGGGAACGCTGTCGGGGGTGTCGGACGTCATAGGTTTCGAGCGCTCCTGAATGGTCGATCAAAGACGTCTCATTCTACCCCCAGTCACCCCTCGAAAGCCCGCAGAAAGCCCCTGTGGCGCCCTGAAATCGTTCCGGATGCCGTCGGACCCTCCTCAGCCGTAGGTATCGCGAGGACCCCGCCCTGGAACGGCTCTGGGGCCCCATTTCCACGAGGGGACGTCCGGCCCGACGAATCGGACGTTCTGCACACCGGCATCCGGGAACCGTCTCATCAGCTGAGTGACGATCTCGGCCCGCATCAGCTGGAGGTTCTTCGCCCACGCGGTGGAGTCGCACTGCACGGTGAGCAGCCCGTCGGACAGCGCCACCGGATGGGCGTGACGCGCCGTCTCCTCGCCGGTGACGTCCGTCCACTGCAGCACGAGATCCTCCCGCGCCAGCTGGGTGTCCCACCCTGACTGACGTGTCAGATCCGCCAGCACGTCGGCCACGCCCTTGGGATCGCGCCCGGGCGCGAACGGCTGCTTGTCGTCGTCCTCGGCCGCACGTCTCTTGCGCCGTCGCGCGGTCCGCGGCGAGGGCTCGAGACCGCGCAGCCGCAGATACGTGCCGATCGTCTCCGGCACCATCCCCGGCACCTCGTCACTCATCGACGCCTCCCGTCGCGGCGGGTTCGATGATCGTCCCCGCGACGACCCGCACGGTGCGCGCGCGCAGCGCGCTCGGCACATCTTCCTCCACCGCCGCGGTCACCACCACCTGCTCGTATCCCTCGACCAGGCCCGCCAACCGGGCGCGGCGATCCGTGTCGAGCTCGGCGAACACGTCATCGAGGATGAGGACCGGATCGCCCAGCTGCGACTGGGCGCGCAGCAGCTGCGCAGACGCCAGACGCAGGGCGAGGGCCACCGACCACGATTCGCCGTGCGATGCGTAGCCCTTCACCGGCAGGCCCCGCACGCGCAGCAGGAGGTCGTCGCGGTGGGGTCCGACGAGAGTGAGCCCGCGGTCGAGCTCGGAGGAGCGGCGCGCGGCGAGCGCATCGCGGAAGTTCTCGCGGACCTCCTCCGCGCTGAGTCCGGTCACCGCTGTGCGGTCGCCCGCCTGGTCGGCCTCGTCGTCGTCGACGTCGGGGTCCGCGCCCCCGATCGACAGCATCCACTCCAGCTCCGGCCGGTGATCCTCGCCGGCGATCGCGCGGTACGCCTCGGCGACCGGGCCGGCGAGGTCGTCGGCGAGCACCGAGCGGGCGCGGATGACGTCGGTGCCCAGCTGCACCAGCTTGTCGTCCCAGACGTCGAGCGTCGTCAGTGCATCCGCGCGGATGCCGCGGGCGCGCGCGGACTTCAACAGCGCGTTGCGCTGCTTGAGCACGCGGTCGTAGTCCGCCAGGACACCCGCCATCCGCGGAGCGCGCTGGATGAGGAGCTGATCGGCGAAGCGGCGACGCGCGGAGGGGTCGGAGCGGACGATCTGGAGATCCTCCGGCGCGAAGAGGACGACCTGTGCGTAGCGCGGGAGCTCGGCGGTGCGGACGGCCGAGCCGTTGACCCGGGCCTTGTTGCTGCCCGACCGGTTGAGCTGGGCCTCGAGCAGGACACGACGGTCACCGTAGGCGAGACGCATGCGGACGATCGCGGCATCCGCCCCGTCGCGCACCATCGGCGCATCCTGCGAGACCCGGTGGGAACCGAGTGTGGCGAAGTAGCCGATGGCCTCGGCGAGATTCGTCTTGCCTTGACCGTTGCGACCGACGAACACGTTGGCTCCCGCCGCCAGAGTCACATCGGCGGCCGCATAGTTGCGGAAGTCGACGAGGCTCAGCTGTTCCACGATCACCGATCCAGCCTATGCGGCAGCGCCGACGCCGGTCGGAACGCGAGGATCGTCAGCGCAGCAGGAGATTCGGCTGCAGCAGGTACTTGAAGCTCTCCGGGGTGCCCGAGGTCTGCGGCGTGATGAGCACCGGGCTGAGCTTGTTCGCGTTGTCGCTCGAGGTGAACGTGATGCGCGCGAACTCGCTCTTGACGGCGCCGAGCGCTTCGAGCAGGTACTGCGGGTTCAACCCGAGCGTGACCTCCTCGCCCGCGAGGGTCGCATCGACGGACTCGGTCGCCCGCGCCTGCTCGGTGCCGGACGCATCCATCGACACGCCGTCCTCGGTGAAGGTGAAGCGCAGCGGAGCGGAACGGTCGAGCACGAGGGCGACGCGTCGCACCGCCTCGGCGAGCTCGGCCGTGTTCACGACGGCGTAGTGGTCGGTCTGCTCGGGGAACAGCCGGCGAACGGGCGGGAAGTTGCCCTTGATGAGCAGCGACGTCACGGTCTTGTTGCCGGCGGTGAACGCGATGATCTCCCGGTCTCCCGAGCCGGAGAACGCGACCTGGATGTCACCCGAGTGGGCGAAGGTCTTGCCGACCTCGGTGAGCGTGCGCGCGGGGACGAGCGCGGTCGTCGACTCGTCGCCGGCGACACCGCCGCCGTCCCAGGCGACGTCGCGCAGGGCGACGCGGTAGCGGTCGGTCGCGACGAGGCTCAGCTGCGTGCCGGCGACCTCGAGCTGCACACCCGTGAGCACCGGGGTGACGTCGTCGCGGGACGCGGCGAAGGCGACCTGGGCGATCGCGGTGGCGAAATCCTCCGCGGGGACCAGACCCGACTCGCCCGAGACCTCGGGGATCGCGGGATATTCCTGCACCGGCATCGACGCGAGGGTGAAGCGCGCGGAGCCGCAGCTGAGGACGATGCCGTCGTCCTCACCGACCTCGATCTGGATCGGTGCGTTCGGCAGACGGCTGGCGATCTCCGACAGGAGTCGGCCGTGGACGAGGATCGTACCGGGCTCGTCGACGGTCGCTTCGATGGTCGTCCGCGCCGAGGCCTCGTAGTCGAACGCCGCCAGCGACAGCCCCTCGTCGGATGCTTCGATCAGCACACCCGCCAGGATCGGCTGCGGGTTCCGCTGCGGCAGGAGCTTGACGACGAATGACACGGCCTCGCTGAACACATCGCGATTCACGTGGAACTTCACTGGCGCTCCCTTGACGTCGAGTAGGGCCCTCCCATGCTAGTGCCCCGACCGGAACGGATTGTCCCGGCATCCCGTCGACCGGCTTCGACGCCTCGCACCGCAGAGGTGATCGAATCGGATTCTCTAAGGAAGGTCTCTGTCATGGTGTTAACGGCTGTGGAAACTGTGGACAACTCCGCCGATCCCAATCGCGACAGGGAAACCACACGCGTGTAAGTTGTGGGCGCGATGCGGAGAGCCGGTGCGGACGCCATCGTGCACCCCGGTCGAGACATTCTTGTCATCCACAGCTTCGGGCCATCGACTCACAAGAGTCCACGGGGAAGTGGAGTTATCCACAGCCTGTCCACACTGTGCAGAACGCGTATATTGGCGGCGCCCGTGCGCCGATGTCAAGCACTCCGCACGCAGAAGACCCCCGGTTTCGTGGCCGGGGGTCTTGCGGGGCGCGGGATGCCGCGGGCGAGAGCCGTCAGCGTCCGACGCGGCCGAGCTGCGTGGTGATCTCGGAGACCTGGTTGTAGATCGAGCGGCGCTCCTTCATGAGCTCGCTGATCTTCTTGTACGCGTACATGACCGTGGTGTGATCGCGATTGCCGAACAGCTGGCCGATCTTCGGCAGGGAGAGACTCGTGCGCTCGCGGCACAGGTACATCGCGATCTGACGGGCCGTGGCGATCGACTGTGACCGGCTGGATCCGTAGAGGTCGTCGACCGACAGGCGGAAGTACTGCGCCGTCGCCGTGATGATGTCGGTCGGCGAGATGACGTTGGCGTCGTCGGTGTCGACGATGTCGCGCAGCACCGTCTGGGCGAGGGAGATGTCGAGATTCGAGCGGTTCAGGCTCGCGAAGGCCGACACCCGGATCAGCGCGCCCTCGAGCTCGCGGATGTTGCTCGACACCTTGGTGGCGATGTACTCGAGTACCTCGTCGGGGACGAGCAGCCGCTCGGACTGTGCCTTCTTGCGGAGGATCGCGATGCGGGTCTCGAGGTCGGGGGCTTGGACGTCGGTGATGAGGCCCCACTCGAACCGGCTCCGCATGCGATCCTCGAACCCGGTCAGGTGACGCGGGGGGACGTCGCTGGTGATCACGACCTGCTTGTCGTGGTCGTGCAGCGTGTTGAAGGTGTGGAAGAAGGCCTCCTGCGTCTCGGCCTTGCCCTGGAGGAACTGGATGTCGTCGATGAGAAGGATGTCGACGTCGCGGTAGCGCGCCTGGAAGGCGGATCCGCGGTTGTTGGCGATCGAGTTGATGAAGTCGTTCGTGAACTCCTCGCTCGAGAC
Source organism: Microbacterium hominis NBRC 15708 (assembly GCF_001592125.1). Taxonomy (GTDB): domain Bacteria; phylum Actinomycetota; class Actinomycetes; order Actinomycetales; family Microbacteriaceae; genus Microbacterium; species Microbacterium hominis. The sequence goes on along the minus strand of NZ_BCWI01000015.1, from coordinate 67,591 downwards.
GTACCGGACGCGGATGCCCGCATACAGACTGAGCGCGTAGTCGCCGATCGCGTGCAGGAGGTGGGTCTTGCCCAGACCCGAGTCGCCGTAGATGAACAGCGGGTTGTACGCCTTCGCCGGCGCCTCGGCCACGGCGACGGCTGCCGCGTGGGCGAAGCGGTTGGACTGGCCGATGACGAAGTTGTCGAAGCTGTACTTGGGGTTCAGTCGCGTGTCGTTGCGCGACGGCGCGGCCGCGGTTTCCACGTAGTCGTCCGCCGCAGGCCGCGCGATCGGCACGGGAGCGGATGCCGACTGCACCGGGACGGGCACGGTGAGGTGGGCGTCGGCGAGCTCCGGGTTCACCACGACCCGGAACGAAGATGCGGCCGGCTCGGCGTCGACCCGCGCGAGCGCCTCCATGATCGGTGCGCGCAGCCGCTTGTTCAGCTGTGCGGCCGTCAGGTCGTTCGGCACGTCGAGGTACAGGGTGCCGCTCATCACGCCCTGCGCGACGGCGAGACTGATGAATCCCTGCAGCTGGGGGGTCACCCGTTCGTCGCCCGACAGCTCCTGCAGCACTGCGGTCCAGACGGGGACATCCGGAATATCGTGCTGTGACATGTCCCCTCCGGGGGTGCGATCGGTGCGGCACAGGCGATCGTGAACGACGATCGAGCCTGTGGATAACTACCGCAGTCACGGTAGTCAGCGACCCTGTGAAGAGCAAAATCCACTGTAGATCCGCCCCGCGTGTCTTCACCAGACGCTATCCACAGTCCGTGGATAATGTGCCGTCCGGCTCGGCCGGTTTGAGTTCTCGTCGCTCTCGACGTAGCCTTAGTCGGTTGACTTATGCCCTGGGGTGCCCTCGGACGCCCCCGGACAGTCCCTGTACCCCGTGTCCCCGGTCTAGAGCGTTCGGGTGACCGCCGATCCGGAGTGATCCTCATGAGCAAGCGTACGTTCCAGCCCAACAACCGTCGTCGCGCCAAGAAGCACGGCTTCCGCGCCCGCATGCGCACGCGTGCCGGCCGTTCGATCCTGTCGGCGCGCCGCGCCAAGGGTCGCACCGAGCTGTCCGCCTGATCCGACGAAAGTGCTGGCGCGCGGGAACCGCATCACCCGCGGGGCGGAGTACAAGACCGTCGTCCGCAGGGGCGTCCGCTGTGCCGCGCCGCACACGGTGACCTACGTCATCGCGTCCGCCGAAGACCGCCCCGCGCGGTTCGGCTTCATCGTCAGCAAGCAGGTCGGCGGCGCCGTCACGCGCAACACCGTGCGACGTCGGCTGAAGGCCGTCTGCGCCGAAGCCCTTCCCGGCGTCGGCCGTGGAGCGGATGTCGTCATCCGGGCACTTCCGTCCGCGGCATCCGCCGACTTCGCACAGCTGCGCGCGGAGATCACGCGCTGCCTCGCCCGACGGGCCTCGGCGTGAGCACCTCGACACTTCCCTCCTACGCGCTCGGCTCCGGCCGGCTCGCGCCGACGTCGGCGCTGCGTGCGGTGCCGCTGGTTCCCCGCAACGCCGGGCTCGTCCTCCTGCACGCGTACCGTGCGACGATCTCTCATCTCTACGGCGACGTCTGCAAGTACTACCCGTCGTGCTCGGCGTACTCCGTCGGCGCTGTGCAGCAGCACGGTCTCCTCAAGGGATCGGCGCTCACCGCAGCTCGCCTCGCGCGATGCCACCCCTGGGCCCGTGGTGGAATCGATGACGTGCCCCCGCACGCGCACTTCCGACACGAGCTGACCCGTCATGGGTTCGTCGTGCCATCCACAGACGACGGGTCCCCGGACTCCTCGCCGAGAAAGGACTGATCCGTGCTGGATCTTCTGTATGCCGCCGCCGCTGCGACGCCGACCCCGGTCGTGCCGACGCCGACGACGCCCGCGCCGTCGAGCAGCCTCGACTTCTTCAGCACCATCATGTGGCCGTTCAAGTGGATCGTCGAGGCGATCCTCGTGTTCTGGCACTGGATCTTCACCTCGGTAGGCCTGCCGGCCGATGCCGGACTCACCTGGGTCCTGTCGATCATGGGGCTCGTCATCGTGGTGCGAAGTGCCCTGATCCCCCTCTTCGTGCGGCAGATCAAGAGCCAGCGGAAGATGATGGAAATCGCTCCTGAACTGCGGAAAGTTCAGGAGAAGTACCGCGGGAAGAAGGATCAGCTCTCCCGTGAGGCCATGAGTCGCGAGACCATGGCGCTGTACAAGAAGCACGGCACCACACCGGTCTCCAGCTGTCTGCCCCTCCTTGTGCAGATGCCCATCCTGCTGGGCATGTTCTACACGCTGAGCGACGTGAAGAAGCACGCGGAGTGGGGTGTGGGCGGCGTCGGTCTGCTCAGCAAAGACCTGACGTGGCAGTTCTACGAGGCGAAGCTGTTCGGCGTCGCTCCCCTGCACACGAGTCTCATCGAGGCGTTCAACCAGAAGCCCGACGGCTGGGAGGCCACCGTCGCGATCCTCGTGGTCCTGGTCATCCTGATGATCGCGTCGCAGTTCATCACCCAGCTGCAGATCATCTCGAAGAACCTCTCCCCCGAGGCCAAGACCGGCCAGGCCTACCAGATGCAGCGCATCATGCTGTACATCCTGCCGCTGGCCTTCATCTTCTCCGGTGTGTTCTTCCCGCTGGGTGTGGTCCTCTACTGGTTCACGTCCAACATCTGGACGATGGTGCAGCAGTTCCTCGTCATCCGTAACCTGCCCACACCCGGTTCCGAGGCGGCGAAGGCACGTGAGGAGAGGCTGGCGCGCAAGGGCAAGGCGATCGACGCGAACGGCAAGATCGTTCCCCTCGAGAAGTACCAGGCTGAGCAGCAGCGTCTGTACGAAGAGGCGCAGAAGGCGAAGGCGCAGGCTCCCAAGCGTCAGCAGCCGGTGAGCAAGCAGCGCGCCAAGAAGCAGTCGAAGAACACCAAGCCCAACACCGACTCGTGACCGTGTCGACGTCTCTCGAGGAACAGTCATGAGCACCACTTCCGACCACGACGCGGCCGAGCGCCCCGCGGCCACGATCGAGCAGCTCGAGCAGGAGGGCGACATCGCCGCCGACTACCTCGAGGTGCTGCTGGACATCGCGGACATCGACGGCGACCTCGCCCTCGACGTCCGCAGCGGCCGAGCGTACGTCTCGGTGGAGAACGATGACCCGGCATCACTTCGTCTGCTCGCCGAGCCCGACACCGTTCAGGCTCTGCAGGAGCTGACGCGCATCGCGGTGCAGACGAAGACCGGACGCTTCTCCCGCCTCATCCTCGACGTGGGCGGTTCGCGCGATGCGCGGCAGCGCCAGCTGGAGAAGCTGGTGGATCGTGCGATCGCACGCCTGGACGAAGGGGCGACGCAGGCCTCGCTCCCCTCGATGACCAGCTACGAGCGCAAGCTCGTCCATGACATCGTCGCGGACCGGGGTCTCGTCTCCGAGTCCTACGGTGAGGGCGCCGACCGTCACACCGTCATCCGCCGCTCCTGATCCGATGGACGATGTTTCACGTGAAACACCGGTGATCGAAGAAGAGCCGGCCGTCGCGGCATCCCTCTTCGGTGACCGCATCGAGCTCGCGCGTCGCTTCACTGCCGCGCTGGGGGCGCACGGCGAGGAACGCGGACTGATCGGCCCGCTCGAGCCGCCCCGTCTCTGGAACCGTCACATCCTCAACTCCGCGATCGCCGCTCCCCTCTTTACTGCGGGAGCCCGTGTCGGCGACGTCGGCTCGGGCGCGGGTCTTCCCGGGCTCGTGCTCGCGATCGCCCGCCCCGACGTCGAGTGGGTGCTCATCGAGCCGATGGAGCGTCGCGTCGCCTGGTTGCAGGAGCAGAAGGACGAGCTCGGGCTCGACAACGTCGCAGTCGTGCGCGCTCGTGGTGAGGAGTGGAAAGAGGGTGCGGTGCTGGATGCCGTGACCGCGCGCGCCGTGAGCGCCCTGCGCACCCTCATCCCCCTGACTGTTCCCCTGTTGCGCGCCGGAGGAGAGCTGATCCTCCTCAAGGGCGTCAACGCCGAGAACGAGATCGCCGCGGCGGAGAAGGCCATCCGCAAGTACAAGCTGAGCGATGTGCGCGTCGAGGTCGTCGGTGAGGGCATCATCTCAGAGCCGACCCGCGTTCTCCGCGCCACCCGCTCCGCCTGACCGCGCCGCCGCCAGATGTTTCACGTGAAACGCACGTGAGGGCGTTTCGACTCGGCACTGCGCGCCTCGCTCAAAGAACCGGACGGAGTAGCGCAACCACCCCGGCCGTTGAGCGAGCGAAGCGAGTCGAAACGTGGCGAGGACGCAGGCACGTGTTTCACGTGAAACGCGACGTGGGGCGTTTCGACTCGGCGCTTCGCGCCTCGCTCAACGACCGGGAGTGGCCCAGCGCGAGCCCCGGCCGTTGAGCGAGCGAAACGCGGGAAGGACGCAGGCACATGTTTCACGTGAAACGGGACGTGGGGGCGTTTCGACTCGGCGCTGCGCGCCTCGCTCAACGACCGGGAGTTGGGCAGCGTGACGACCGGTCGTTGAGCGAGCGGAGCGAGTCGAAACGTGGCGAGGACGCTGGTAGGTGTTTCACGTGAAACGGGGCGTTTCGACTCGGCGCTGTGCGCCTCGCTCAACGACCGGGAGTGAACCAACACGCACACCCGCCCCGCAAGGGGTTTCACGTGAAACACCAGTAACGGTGGGTCTCGATGACCGGGCTGTGGGACGCCTCGACTACAGTAGAGGAGTCCCGAAAAGACAGGAGTTGATGGTGCCGGAACCGGAGAACGCGACCGCACCCGCACCCTTCTCCATCGACGACAGCCCCATCGCGCGGGAGCTCGCGGATCTCACGTCCCGCCGCCGAGCGCTGGACGCCGTCACGGTCGACTTCCACGGCGAGACACGCATCCTCACCGTGTCGAACCAGAAGGGCGGGGTCGGCAAGACCACGACCACCGTCAACATCGCCGCGGCCCTCGCTTCTCTCGGTGCTCGCGTCCTGGTGATCGATCTCGACCCGCAAAGCAACGCATCCACGGCCTTGGGGGTGCCGCACTCGGCCGACATCCCCAGCGTCTACGACGTGCTGATCGACGAGTTCCCCCTCGCCGAGATCATTCAGACGAGCCCGGAGTCGCCGAACCTCCTGTGCGCTCCCAGCACCATCCACCTCGCCGGCGCCGAGATCGAGCTGGTGTCGCAGGTGGCCCGCGAGCATCGCCTTCGGACGGCCATCGAGGACTATCTGGCACAGGCCGACGAGCGCCTCGACTTCATCCTCATCGACTGTCCGCCCTCGCTGGGACTGCTCACCATCAACGCGTTCGCGGCTGCCGGGGAGCTCCTGATCCCGATCCAGTGCGAGTATTACGCCCTGGAAGGCCTCAGTCAGCTGCTGGGGAGCGTCCGGATGATCCAGAAGCACCTCAACCCGCGGCTGCACCTCTCGACGATCCTGCTCACGATGTACGACGGACGCACTCGGTTGGCGCAGCAGGTGGCCGACGAGGTTCGCCAGCACTTCGCTCGCGAGGTGCTCCACACGGTCATCCCGCGATCGGTCCGCGTGTCCGAGGCGCCGAGCTTCGGCCAGACCGTCATCGCGTACGACGGCCAGTCGGCCGGGGCCGTCTCCTACCGGGAGGCAGCGGTCGAACTCGTCCAACGCGGACAGCGCACCACCACGAACGAGGAGAACTCCTGATGGCCAAACGCACCGGTCTGGGCCGCGGAATCGGCGCCCTCATCCCCACCGCCGACAGCGCGGAGGCGCGGCCCGTCGACGTCTTCTTCCCTGGTGCGCCCCTCGCGACCGTGCCGACGCCGGATGCCGCCGATGCAACGGATACCGGGGGACAGGCGGATGCTGCGGCATCCACGCCCGATGACACCCCCGGCGACCTCGTCGCGGTGCCCGGTGCGCGCCTGATCTCCCTCGATCCGAACGACATCGTCCCCAACCCCCGCCAGCCGCGGACCAACTTCGACGCCGACGACCTGGCCGAGCTCGTGCACAGCGTTCGGGAGTTCGGGGTGCTGCAGCCGGTGGTCGTGCGCCTGAACGAGGACGGCGCCTACGAGCTCATCATGGGTGAGCGCCGCACCCGTGCCTCGCGCGAGGCGGGTCTCACCTCCATTCCGGCGATCGTCCGCGACACGGCGGACGAGGATCTCCTGCGTGACGCGCTTCTCGAGAACCTCCACCGGTCGCAGCTGAACCCACTCGAGGAGGCGTCGGCGTATCTGCAGCTTCTCGAGGACTTCGGCATCACTCAGGAGCAGCTCGCGTCGCGCATCGGCCGGTCGCGGCCCCAGATCAGCAACACGATCCGCCTGCTCAAGCTCCCGATGCCGGTGCAGCAGCGCGTCGCGGCCGGTGTCATCAGTGCCGGGCACGCACGCGCGATCCTCTCGCTGGACGACTCCGATGCGATGCAGCGGCTCGCCGACAAGATCGTCAACGAAGACCTCTCGGTGCGCGCCGCGGAGGCTGCGGCGAAGGGAGCGGCGGAGCTGGGCGCACGGCGTCCGGCACCCAAGGCAGGCGCCCGTCGGGCCCACCTCGATGACGTCGCCGAGCGACTCGGTGACCGCCTCAACACCAAGGTGAAGATCACTTTGAGTGCGAGAAAAGGCCAGATCAACATTGATTTCGCCACGATCCAGGATCTCAACCGCATCCTGGGGGAACTGGGGGAGACCGAGTACGGCGTCGGAGCCGGCGCGTAGGCTGGCAGGGTGACCGATCGTCCTCACCTTCCCCGGCGCGCCAGTCTGGAGCTGCTGCGCGCGGAGGCATCCGACGAACTGTCGGTGCTGATCGAGGAGCGCATCCGCGACGGTGAAGATCCCTGGGACTTCATGGAGGATTTGCCCTCCGTCGACGAGCTGGTGGTCCTCACGCTGCGCGCGGAGAACATCGCGTCGGACGGCGGCAACAAGCCCACGGCGGCGAGGAACTATCGCGTGCTTCGCCAGATCGCGTTCGACTACCCGCCGCTCACGCGTGCCGTGTGGCGTCTGCTGGGAAGCGAACCGCACCGGCGCTGGGACGCCTCGGTGCGAGCCGAGGCATCCTGATCAACGCCGGTGCGGTGAGTCTGCCGTGCATCTGCGGTGTGCCGCACGTGGCGGCGTCACGCGCGAGGGTCGTCAGCCGAGGTAGGCGGCGAGGTCCTGCTCGAGCGCGAACTTCGGCTTGGCGCCGATGATCGTCTTCTCGACCGCGCCCTTGTTGAACACCTTCATCGCGGGGATCGAGGTGATCTGATACTCCATCGCGAGGTTGGGGTTCTCATCGACGTTGAGCTTGAGCACCGTGATCTTGTCGCCGTTCTCCGACTGGATCTCGTCGAGGATGGGTCCGACCATGCGGCACGGACCACACCACGCGGCCCAGAAGTCGACCAGCACGGGTCCTTCGGCGTCGATGACGTCCTGCTGCCAGGTGCTCTCGCTCGTGGCCTTGGCGGTCATGTCTGTCTCCTTCGTTGCGAGCCGCCATCGTGCGGCTCTGGGGTATCAAACGCGACGGATGCCGGAGATGTTCCCCGACCCGTGCGGGGCTCAGGCGACGGGCTCGAGCCCGTCGATCTCGGCGGCATCCACCTCGGGCGCACCGGCGTCGCCGCGCGCGGCGAGGTAGTGCTCCACGTCGAGGGCGGCCGTCGTACCGCTGCCGGCCGCCGTCACCGCCTGGCGGTAGATGGGGTCGACGACGTCACCGGCCGCGAAGACGCCGGGAACCGACGTGCGCGACGAGCGGCCGTCGACCCACACGGTGCCGTGCTCGGTGAGCTTCAGCGAGTCGTGCACGAGGTGCGTACGCGGGTCGTTGCCGATCGCGACGAAAACCCCGGTCACAGGCAGTTCTCGCGTCGAACCGTCGACGGTGTCGCGCAGCAGCAGACCCGTCACGGCGTCACCGCCGAGCACGTCGACGACCTCGCTGTTCCACACGAACTCGATCTTCTCGTTCGCGAAGGCGCGCTCCTGCATGATCTTCGAGGCGCGCAGCTGGTCGCGGCGGTGGATGATGTACACCTTCGACGCGAACTTGGTGAGGAACGTGGCCTCCTCCATCGCGGAGTCGCCGCCACCGACGACGGCGATGGCCTGCTCGCGGAAGAAGAACCCGTCGCACGTCGCGCAGTAGGAGACGCCGTGTCCGGACAGGCGCGACTCGCCCTCGATGCCCATCTTGCGCGGTGCCGAGCCGGTGGCGAAGACAATGCTCTCGGCCTCGTGCTCCGTGCCGCTGCCGAGGACGACCTTCTTCACGTCGCCGGTCAGCTCGAGCTTCACGACGTCGTCGTAGACGACCTCGGTGCCGAACTTCTCGGCCTGCTCCTGCATCTTCGCCATGAGGTCGGGTCCCATGATGCCCTCGGGGAAACCGGGGAAGTTCTCCACCTCGGTGGTGTTCATCAGCTCGCCGCCCGCCTCCACCGAGCTCGCGATGAGCAGCGGCGAGAGGTTCGCCCGCGCCGCGTAGATGGCGGCGGTGAATCCGGCCGGACCGGAACCGATGATGATGACCTGTCGCACGTGCTCTTCCCTTTCCGCACGAGCCCCTGACGGGCTCCAGTGCGTGCAACCAATGCTAACCGCGGGGCATTCCGAGCAGACGGTGCACCGCGCGGTGCGCTCGTCAGCGCCCGATGAGGCGCCGCAGCATCCGCCCGCCGATGGCGAGCTCGGGAGCCCGCAGCAACGCGAGGGCGGCGACGTACACCAGCAGGGCGACGCCGCCCACGAGTGCTCCGGCCACCGCACCGAGGAGACGGTCCGACGCGGGCCATCCGTCCGCGCCGCCGAGGAGCAGGAAGAACAGCCATCCGGCGGCGAAGGCGGGGACGGCGGCGACCGTGAACCGCCCGAGCGACCGCCAGGTGGCGCGCAGCGGCGCCGTGTCGGTGTGGCGACGCAGCAGACGCAGGGCGACGGGCAGCTGGACGTAGGTGGAGAGCGACTGGGTGAGGGCGACGGCGGCGGCGAGGAACCCGAGCGGCAGCAGGCCCATGCCGACGGCGGCTACGGCGATGACGGCGCCGAGGGCGGCCAGCGACGCCTGGACGAGGGAGAAGACGAACGGCGTCCGCGTGTCCTGGAAGGCGAAGAACGCCCGGCGGATGATCACCAGCACGCCGAAGGGGACGAGGGCGATCAGGTACCCGCAGAGCACCCAGGCCATCGCGACCGCGCCGTCGGTGCTGGTGGTGAACACCCGCGAGACGGCGACGGATGCCGCGGCGATGGCCGCCGTGAAACCGAAACCGAACAGCGCGATCGCGCGGATCGACTCGTCGAGGTTCGGCGCGACCCGGTCGAGGCGGCCCGCGGTGATCTCCTCGGCGAGGCGTGTGAAGTACGTCGTCGAGATCGACATGGCGACGATCGAGTGGGGAAGCATGAAGATCAGCCACGCGTACACCATCACGGTGACGCTCGCCTCGCCGGAGGCCTGGGTGACGACCAGCGACTGCACGATACCGGCGAGCTGACCGACCACGACGGCGAGGAACGTCCACCAGGCCAGGGTGCCGACGTGACGCAGGCCGATGCCACGCCAGCCGAAGTCGGGACGGATGTGCAGGCGGGTGCGCTTCCAGAAGAAGAGCAGCACGACCGTCTGCATCGCGATGCCGAGGGTGGCGGTGCCGCCGAGGAGGGCGATCATCCCGGCATCCCAGTCGCCGATCGCGGTGAACGGGCCGCCGAAGACGACCAGGAACACCCCGAATCCCGCGATCGAGACGATGTTGTTGACCGTCGGTGCCCAGCTGTACGGGCCGAAGACCTTGCGCGCGTTGAGCACCTCGCCCAGCAGGGCGAACAGGCCGTAGAACAGCAGCTGGGGCAGCAGCCAGTAGGCGAAGGCGGTGGCCAGGGCCTTCTGCTCCGGCCCCCAGCTGGCCGCGTAGAGCCAGATCAGCACCGGCGCGAGCGCCATCATCAGCGCTGTCGCGGCGACGAGGACGACCGCGCCGAGCGTGAGGAGCTTCGACACGTACCGCGAACCGCCGTCGGTGTGCGCGGCCGCCTTGACGATCTGTGGCACGAGGATGCCGGTGATCACGCCGGCGGCGAGCAGCTCGTACACGTTGGTGGGCAGCATGGCCGCGACGCTGAAGGCGTCGGCGGCCTTGCTGCCGAACGAACCGATGACGGCGACGAGGACGACCGAGCGCACCAGGCCGGTGACCCGCGAGAAGAGCGTGCCGGCTCCGATGATGGCGCTCGCGCGACCGAGACTAGCCATCGACATCCTCTTTCTGCGGGGCTTCCTTCTGCGGCGCTTCGCCGTGCTCGTCCTCGGCGGGTGAGGCCGTGCCGCGCCGACGCAGCTTGCGTACGGTGCGGATCAGACCCAGCACGAGCATCGCTCCGATCAGCACCACCATGAGCACGATGCCCACCGACTCCCACTCGGCTCGCACGGTCACGGCGACGCGGACCTCCGATCCGATCGGCACGCCCGCGGTGCTGCGCAGCTGCAGGTCGAGGGTGGACTCGCCGCTGCCGACGCGTGCCTGCACGGGCACCTGCACTCGCGTGCTCTGCGCGGAGCCGGCCGAGACCTCCGCGGTCTTCTGGACGATCAGGCGCGGGTCGTTGGGGTTCACCGACAGGGTGAGGGTGACCGGCCAGGGCAGATCGTTGCGCACCGAGAAGGTGAGCGGCGCCGACGAGGCGAGCAGGGTGATGTCACTGGGCGGAACGATGGCGACGGCCCCCATCGTCTTCGCCGTCGCGTCGCGGTGATCGCTCACCGCCGTGGCGAACTGATCGGGCACCGCGAGCCAGACGTTGGCGAGCAGCTGCAGGATCTTGGCGCGTTCAGGGGCCGTCAGGAGAGCGGGGTCGCTGAGCACGGTCGCGAACGCGGAAAGGGCGGTCTCGTCGTCGAGCAGGCCGTGGAGGGCGTCGACGCGTGCGGAGTCGGGTGCGGTGCCACCGGTGACCGTGACGGCCGTCGCGGGCGCAGCGGCCACCGCCGACAGATCGATCGCGGTGCGACCGGCGAGCGAGGTCGCCGCGGTGATCGCCGCCCGCAGGCCGGTGGACGAGCGGCCGCTGGCCCGGTCGATCACGACCAGCAGCGGCGCCGAGGCGGACGCGCCCTGAACGGCGAGGCTCGCATAGGCGGATGCCGCGGCGAGCCCCGCGGCCTGGTGGACGCCGTCCGAGGCGAGTGACGCCGTCCGCAGCGCCGCCGAGACGTCCGCGTCGTAGGAGAGGATCGCGGCCCCCTCGGCATCCGCTCGCGCCCCCACCGCGCCCGTGAGGGTGTTCGATGACACGAGGGTGAGCGGCGTCTCGCTCTCGTCGGTGCCGCTGGAGGTGCCGGTGGAGGTGCCGGTCGCGAGGGCGGACACGAGGCCCGCTGTCGCCGACCCGGTCGCGGGCCAGAACACCCCGGTGCGCGTCGCGCCGATGTCGAGGAGCTCGGAGAGGCTCGGCAGCGTGCGACCGGCCGCCGGCGAGGGTGTCGACGATGCACTCGGCGATTCCGAGGATGCCGGGAGCGGCGTGCCGGTCGTCGCGAAGTTCCGTGCCGACATGTACGGGTCGAGACTCGAGACGGAGAGCGGCTCGCCCTGCCCCGCGGCGAACTGGGTGGCGAGATCGGCATCGCCGAACTGGAGCGCGAAACGCGAGTTCGGCAGCGCGAGCAGGTCGGACAGCCACTGCTGAGCCGATGCGGGCGCCGCCGTACCCAGCACACGGATCGCCGCGACGATCGCGGGATCCACGGCGAGGATCGCGGTGGTGCCGGTCACCGCGTCGAGCTGGATGCGGAGTCCGCCGTCGGCGGCGGTCAGCGTGGCGAGGTCGTCCGACGTGAGCAGCCCCGTGGTGGTGGGGGGCGCCGTCAGCGGCACGACGACGGCGACGCCTCCGCCGGAGGAGGCGTCATCCGGGACGACGATCGCCGTGTGTGCGACGAGATCGCCCTGGGCGGCGGGGAACGCCGCGCTCACGGGGTAGACGCCGGGGGCGAGGTCGCCGCCGGTGGCGGCCAGGTCGATCGCGGTCGTCGAGGTCGCCGTCCCGCGCGCGGCGACGGCTGTCACGGCCGCCGTCGCGACCTCGGTGTCGGCGCGCGCGTCGGAGTCCAGCCACGCCGTCACCTCGGCGGCGGTGGTCAAGGGCGACCGGGTGAGCGCCACGCTGACCGTGCCCCCGGCAGCAGGCGCATCGCCGGTGTTGGTCACCGAGAAGGTGACGGAGAACACCGACGCGCCGATGACCCCGTTGCCCGACGGCGACACCGCGACGGTGAGCCTCCCGCTCTCGGCGGGCGCCTCGGTCGCGGCGACCGCGGCGCCGGCGACGGGCGCGGCCACGACGAGGGCCATCGCGACGGCGACGGCGCTCCGCCAGCGCGCGCGGCGACGGCGCCTCGTCCCGACTCCGTCGGGAGTCCGGCGCGCGGGACGGGAAAGAGGAAAGGTCATGTCGGGAATCGGCTCCTGTGCGATCCCTGACCGCACGATCAGGTCAGATTCTAGGGTCCCCGCCCTGTGCGCGACCCGTGACGGGCCGCGGGCGCCGGTATCCGCGCGCGGCGGCATCCGTCGGTCCCGCACCGCCGGCACGGCCCCGCGTGCGTGAGGATGGGATGCTGTGGACCATCCCCTGAACCTTGATCCCGCCCTCGTCGCCGACCTTCGCCGCGATCTGGCGGCCGCCGGCTACACCGCAGACGCCGTGCGGACCGGGTGGGGCCCTCTCGCCGACGACGCCGTCGGGCACGGCCTGCACGGACCCGCGCTCGCCGCCCTGGGAACACGGGACGACGCATCGGCGACGTTGGCGCGGCTGCTGTTCCTCGGTGTCCGCACGCCGCGGGACGCCGTCGACCGCGCGCTGCCCCACCTCGGCGCCGGCGGACTCGCGACGCTCGGTCTGGCCCGCATCGACGATGCCGAGGTGACACCGCTCGCGCTCGTGCGACCGCAGGGCTTCGCCGACGCGGACGGCGCCGGGCACTGGTGGATCGCGAGCGATCTCGACGAGGCGGCGCTGGGCGGACCACTGCCGACCGGCCACGTGCTGGGTGTCGGCGGCGCCTCTCTCACCCTCGCCGGCCTGCAGCTCGCGACGCCCGTGCGACGGGTGCTCGACGTCGGCACGGGCTGCGGCATCCAGGCGCTGCGGGCGCACCGCGCCCTGGCGGCGTCCGCGGATGCCGATGCCGACGCCGATGCGATCATCGTCGCGACGGACGTGTCGCCGCGCGCACTGGCGTTCACGACGCTCAACGCGCTCCTGAACGGCGTCGGGGGGATCGAGACCCGACACGGCAGCCTCTTCGACCCCGTCGCGGGCGAACGGTTCGACCGCGTCGTGTCGAACCCGCCGTTCGTCATCACCCCGCGCGTCGCCGGCGTTCCCGAGTACGAGTACCGCGATGCGGGGTTCGCGGGGGACGACCTCGTCGCGGCGTTCGTCCGAGGGGTGGGCGAGGTGCTCGCTCCGCAGGGGACGGCGCAGCTGCTGGGCAACTGGGAGTATCGCGACGGCGGCGACGGCCTCGAGCGCGTCCGCGCCTGGGTGGCCGCCTCGCCCGTGCCCCTCGAGGCCTGGGTGATCGAGCGGGAGCGACTCGACCCCCTCGCGTACGCGGAACTGTGGGTCCGCGACGGCGGCACCGCCCCCGGCACCCCCGGCTACGCGGCCCTCGTCGATGCGTGGCTGGACGACTTCGCGGCACGCGGCGTGGACGCGATCGGGTTCGGCTACATCCTGCTGCGACGACCGGCATCCGGGGTCGCCGCGCTGGCGCGCTACGAACGCATCACCCACGCCCTGCCGGAGACCTCGGGAGGACTCGGCCGGCACCTGTCCGCCGCGCTGCAGGCCTTCGACGCACTGGAACTGCTCGACGACGACGCCCTGGCCCGCGCGCACACCGTGGTGGCCGGCGACGTCACCGAGGCCCGTCATCATCTGCCGGGCGCCGAGGCCCCGAGCGTGATCGAGCTGCGCCAGGGCGGCGGGCTCGCCCGCACCGTCGAGGTCGACCCGGCCCTGGCCGCCCTCGTCGGCGCCTCCGACGGCGAGCTCACCGTCGGACAGCTCTCCGAAGCGATCGCCGAGCTGCTCGAGGTGGATGCCGGCGCCCTCCGCGCCGACCTGCTGCCGCGCGTGCGCGAGCTCGTCTTCACCGGGATGCTGCGGCTGGCGTGAGGGGTCGCACGACGGTCGCGGGCGGGGGCTACGGAAGGCGCGCCGGTAGTCTGGAGACCATGCTCAACATGGCCGAAGGCCTCGACCGGCTGGGGTCGCTCGCGACTTCTCCGATCATGGCCTCCCTCGGCGCGGCGTTCGCCCAGGCGGGGTTCGAACTGGCGATCGTCGGCGGTCCGGTGCGCGACGCGCTGCTCGGCCGCCCCACCCACGACCTCGATCTCACGACGAACGCGCGCCCCGACGACATCCTCCGCATCGTGAAGCCGCTGGCGACCGCGACGTGGGACATCGGGCGCGCGTTCGGCACCATCGGTGCGAAGATCACCGGCCCGAGCGGGACGTCCGAGCAGGTCGAGATCACGACGTACCGCGCCGACAGCTACGACGGGGTCACGCGCAAGCCCACGGTCGCCTTCGGAGACCGCCTGGAGGACGACCTCGCCCGCCGCGACTTCACCGTGGGCGCCATGGCGCTGCGCCTGCCCGTGCCGGCGCTCGTCGACCCGACCGGGGGTGTCGAGGACCTGCTCGCGGGCGTGCTGCGCACGCCGGGCGACCCCGACGTCAGCTTCGGCGACGACCCGCTGCGCATGCTGCGGGCCGCGCGCTTCGCCAGCCAGCTCGAGTTCGACGTCGCCCCGGCGACGCTGGACGCGATGGAGCGCCTGCGGGCGACGATCGAGATCGTCAGCCCCGAGCGGGTGCAGGCCGAGCTGGTCAAGCTGCTCGCGACGGACGACCCGGTGCGCGGCATCCGGATCCTCGTCGAGACCGGGCTCATGGGCGAGATCCTGCCCGAGGTGCCGGCGCTGCGGCTCGAGGTCGACGAGCACCACCACCACAAGGACGTCTACGAGCACTCGCTCACGGTGCTGCGCCAGGCCATCGAGCTGGAGCACGCCCGGCATCCGGGGGCGACGCCCGACACGACGCTGCGCCTGGCCGCACTGCTGCACGACATCGGCAAGCCCGCGACGCGCAAGCTCGAGCCGGGCGGCGGCGTGAGCTTCCACCACCACGACGTCAAGGGTGCGCGTCTGGCCCGCAAGCGCCTGCAGGCGCTGCGCTTCGACGGCGACACCATCGCCGCGGTCACGCAGCTCATCGAGCAGCACCTGCGCTTCTTCGGCTACGCCGAGGGCGCGTGGACCGACTCCGCGGTGCGGCGCTACGTGCGGGATGCCGGTGATCAGCTCGAGCGGCTCCACATCCTCACCCGTGCCGACGTCACCACCCGCAACGCGAAGAAGGCGACGCGCCTGCGACGCGCGTACGACGACATCGAGTGGCGCATCGACGAGCTCGCCTCGCAGGAGGAGCTCGCCGCCATCCGCCCCGAGCTCGACGGCAACCGGATCCAGGAGATCCTCGGCATCCCACCCGGACGCGAGGTCGGGGAGGCGTACCGCTTCCTGCTGGAGGTGCGCCTGGACGAGGGTCCGATCGGCGCGGATGCCGCCGAGCAGCGCCTGCGCGCCTGGTGGTCCGCCCGCTGACCCGCCCCGCGCCCGCGCCGCGGTCGCCGAGCCGCCACTCCTCGGCCGAGCCGCTATCCGGCGGACCGGCCGAATCTTGGCGGCTCGGCCGAATCTTGGCGGTTCGCGACTTAGACTGACGACACCTCCTCATTGGTGAACGGAGTCGCCGTGCCCTCGCCGTGGTCATCGCGCCGCGAGGTCTCGCCCGAGACGTCGCGTCTGCTCATCGAGCGCGCGCACGAGGAGCTCGTGGGCGGCAACGTCGGCGATCCGCGGCTGGGTCAGATCCGCCCGCTCGTGCAGGATTCCTGGCGCCGGTCGCTGGCGCACCTGGTGGGGGCCGAAGGGCTGCCCCCGCTCGATCTGGGTGACGACGAGCTCGAGGCCTACCGGCGGGCGCACCCGCTCGCCGCCGCCATGGACATGATCCGCTCCCTGCTGCTGCCCGGCGGCGAGGACAGCGACTCGGGCGTCGTCGTCGCCGTGGGCGACGCGGTGGGACGACTCCTGTGGGTCGAGGGAGACCGGCGTGTGCGGTCGCTCACCGGCGACATGGGTTTCGTGGCCGGCGCGAACTGGTCGGAGGAGGCGGTCGGCACCTCCGCACCCGGCACGGCGCTCGCGCTCGGGCGATCGGTGCAGATCCACGGAGCCGAGCACTACAACCGGCTCGTCCAGCCGTGGTCCTGCACGGCCGCGCCCGTCTACGACCCCGAGACGCGCCGCGTGCTCGGGGTGATCGACGTCACCGGCGACAGCGATGCCGCCACGCCGCAGGCGCAGCTCCTCGTCGACGCGACCGCCCGCGCGGTGGAAGCCGAACTCCTCGTCGGGCGGCTGAGAGCGCGGGCTCAGGCGCCCGCACCGAGCCGCATCCGCCGCGCGGCACCGGCTCCGCGGGCGGCGACGACGATGCTCCGCGTCCTCGGGCGGGACAAGGCGCTCCTCGATGTCGCCGGCCCCGACAGTGCGACGGTGACCGAGCTGTCGGCACGGCATGCCGAGATCCTCCTCATGCTCGCGGTGCACCGCGAGGGGTTGTCGGCCGAGCGCCTCGGGCAGCTCGTCTACGGCGAGGATGCCGCGGAGGGGACGCTGAGGCCCGAACTCGTCCGGCTGCGCAAGGTGCTGGAGCGGGTTGCGCCGCAGCTGGTCCCGGCATCCCGGCCCTACCGCCTCACCGCGGAGTTGCACACCGATGCGCATCAGGTCGTCGCGCTGCTCGGCCGGGGCGCCCACCGGGTGGCGCTCGCCGCCTACCGCGGGCGGGTGCTTCCCGACTCGGTCGCGCCCGGGGTCGAGGAGTTCCGCGACTCGGTGCGCCTGGCGCTGCGCGACGCCCTGATGACGGAGGCGTCTGTGGATGTGCTGCTCGCGTACGCCGACACCGACGACGGCGCCGAGGACGTGGAGGTCCTGCGTCTGGCCCTCGAGATGCTGCCGGCCCGCTCTCCCCGCCGCGCCGGGCTCGTCGCGCGGATCGAGAAGCTCGAGGCGTGAGCCCCGCCCCGCCGTGCACAACTCCGCCGGAGCTGCTGTTTCCGCGGTCCTCACACCCACAACGGCCCACGGAGGCGGAGCTGTGCATGCTCCCCCGGCGAGGATGCCAGGATGGGCGCAGACGCCGTCACCGGCGCCGAGGGAGGATCGACATGACCGACGACGCGCCCACCCCCGACCTCGTGCGGCTCGCCGCCGTGCACGGCATCGCGACCGAGTACTGGTCGTTCTTCGGCGACCGGGTGCAGGTCCCGGCATCCACCCTCCGCGCGGTGCTCGCGGCCATGCGCGTCGACGCTTCGTCGGATGCCGCGGTCACGGCATCCCTCATCGCCGAGGAGGAGCGGGTGTGGCGCGAGCTGCTGCCCGCCTCGTTCGTGACGCGCGCCGGGGTCGGCGTGCTGTGGCTGCACGTCTTCGACGGGCACGACGTGACCGTGACGGTGGCTCTCGAGGACGGGGCGGTGCGCGTGCTCACGATCCCCGAGCAGCGGCCGGCCGCGCGTCTGGTGGACGGCATCCTGCGGTGGCGGGTCGAGATTCCGGTGCCCGACGACCTGCCGCTGGGGTGGCACACCGTGCGCGCGGAGCAGCGCCCGTTCGGCGGCGCCGGCGCCGACCGCACGGCATCCGCCCCGTTCGTGATCACACCCGATCGCCTCGGCGACCCGCCCGCCCGTCCCGGGCGTACGCGCGGCTGGGGCCTCATGGCGCAGCTGTACTCCGTCCGCTCACGGGCATCGTGGGGCCTCGGCGACTTCGCCGACCTCGCCGATCTCGCGGCGATCGCGGGCGAGCGCGGCGCCGACTTCCTGCTGATCAACCCCGTGCACGCGGCCGAGGTGACCAGTCCGATCGAACCGTCGCCGTACCGCCCCGCGACCCGCCGCTTCCTGGCCCCGCTGTACGTGCGCCCCGAGGACATCCGGGAGGTCGCCTACCTGACGCCCACCGAGCGCGCCGTCGTCGAGGCCGCCCGCGGTCCCGTCGCGGCGATGGACGACGACCCAGACCGCATCGATCGCGACGCGGTCTGGGCCGCCAAACGACTCGGCCTCGACGCGATCTTCGCGGTGCCGCTGACGCCGTCGCGCCGCGCCGAGCTCGATGCGTTCGCCGCGCGCGAGGGGCAGCCGCTGCAGGACTTCGCCCTGTGGTGCGCGCTCGAGGAGCACTACCTCGGTCGCGAGCGGCCCGTCGAGGTCGACGACATCCGCTCCCCGCTGGTCGCCGAGCTGCGCACGCGCCTGGCCGACCGCGTCGCGTTCCACGTGTGGCTGCAGTGGATCGCCGATCAGCAGGTGGCCCATGCGCAGGCCGCGGCGACGGCGGCGGGCATGGCGATCGGTGTCATGCATGACCTCGCGGTCGGCGTGCACCCCCAGGGGTCGGATGCGTGGTCGCTGCGGGAGATGTACGCCACCGGCATGGCGGTCGGCGCGCCGCCGGACATGTACAACCAGCAGGGCCAGACCTGGAACCAGCCGCCGTGGCTGCCGCGCGCGCTCGCCGAGGCCGGGTACGCCCCGCTGCGCGACATGATCCGCACGCTGCTGCGCCACGCCGGCGCCCTGCGCATCGACCACGTGATCGGGCTGTTCCGCCTGTGGTGGATCCCCGAAGGGCTGAGTCCCGCCGCCGGCACGTACGTCCGCTACGACCACGAGGCGATGATCGGCGTGCTGCTGCTCGAGGCCCACCGCGCCGGAGCGGTGCTCATCGGCGAGGATCTCGGCAACGTCGAGCCGTGGGTGCGCGAGTACCTGGCGGCGCGCGGCGTGCTGGGCACCTCGGTGCTGTGGTTCGAGCGCGAGGGCGACGGCTTCCGTCCGCCGGAGCAGTACCGCCGCTCGCTGCTGGCCACCGTGAACACGCACGACCTGCCCCCGACCGCGGGGTATCTGGCCGACGAGCACGTCGCCCTCCGCGCGCGGCTCGGTCTGCTGACGCGTCCGGTCGAGGAGGAGCTGGCCGACGCGGATGCCGAGCGGGCGACCATGCTGGCGCTGCTGCGCGACCGCGGGCTGCTGGGCGCCGACCCGTCGGAGGCGGAGGTGATCGAGGCCCTGAACGCGCTGATCACGGCATCCCCATCGCAGCTGCTCGGGGTGGCGCTGGTGGATGCCGTCGGCGAGCGCCGGGCGCAGAACCAGCCCGGGACCGACCGCGAGTATCCCAACTGGCAGATCCCGCTCGCGGGACCGGACGGTCGCGCCGTGCTGCTGGACGACCTGCGCGAGCACGGCCGTTTCGTCGCTCTCACCCGGGCGGTGGATTCCCGGCTCTGAGCTCCGCGGCGGCGGGTGAGGCGGGGCCGGGTGAGGCGGGTCCGGTGGGTTCCGCGGGCTCGATCGCCGCCGTGCGTGGTCGCGTCAGCGTGCCGGCGAGCACGCCCACCACGACGAGCGCGAGGCCGACCATCTGCGCGGGTCCGAACGGTTCGTGCGCGAGCCACACGCCGAGCAGCACGCCGGTGACGGGGTTGAGCAGTCCGATCACCCCGACGACCGCACCGGGAAGGCGGGCGAGGCCCGTGAACCACGCCGCGTAGGCGATCGCCGTGGCCACGAGGATGACGTACGCGAACCCGAGCAGCGCCGGTCCGTCCAGGGCGGGCGGTGCGCCCTCGACCGCGATCGCGAGAGGCGCGACGACGAGGGAGCCGGCGATGAGCTGCCACGCCGTCATCGTCAGCGGCGGGATGTCGGCACCCCAGCGGCGCGTGAGGACGAATCCCAGCGACGAGGAGAGCATGGCCAGCACGGATGCCGCGATGCCCCAGCCGTCGGCCTCGCCGCCGCCCGGCTGCAGCATGACGACGACGCCGAGGATGCCGAGCACCGCTCCGGCGGCGGCGCGCAGGGCGGGGCGCTGGCCGAGGACGATCCAGCTCAGCACGATCAGCGCGGCGGCCGACGTCGACATGATCGTGGCCGCGAGGCTCGTCGCCAGGCGCTGCGCGGCGACGTAGACGAGGACGTTCAGCCCGCCGACCGTGAGCGCGCCGAGCACGACCGACCGCCACCACCACGCCCCGCGCGGCAGTCGCCGGGTGACCAGGAGCACCAGCACCCCGGCCGGCAGGCACCGGATCACGGCGCCCCACAGCGCCGCGTCGGGCGGCAGCAGATGACGCGTCACGAAGTAGGTGCTCCCCCAGGCGACGGGGGCGATCGCCGTCACGAGAACCCATCGCATCCTTTTATCTTCCACGGAAGAGAATATAGCTTCCGCGGAAGGTAAAGTCGACGGCGTGCAGGATCACGTCGACCTCGTCCAGGAGCAGTGGCGCCGCGAACGCCCCGATCTCGATCCGTCGCCGCAGGGTGTGATCGGCCGCCTCCATCGTCTGGCCGCGGCGCTGACGGCGGAGCTGACCGCCGTCTACGCGCAGTTCGGACTGAGCGAGGCGGAGTTCGACCTCCTGGCATCCCTTCGCCGCGCCGGTGCGCCGTACGAGCTGCCGGCGGGCGAACTGGCCGACCACACGATGGTCACCACCGGCGGGCTCACCAAGCGCGTCGACCGCCTGATCGACCGCGGCCTCGTCGTCCGCACGGATGCCGACGACGACCGCCGTCGGCGCCTCGTGCGCCTCACCCCCGAGGGCGTCGATCTCATCGACCGCGCGTTCACGGCGCACCTCGCCAACGAGCACCGCCTGGTCGCGCTCCTGCCCGCGGGCGACGCCGACGCCCTGCGCGACGCCTCCCGCCGCTGGCTCGCCGCCCTCGCCCACGACTGACCCCCGGCATCCGCCCCGCCCGCCGCCGCCCGCCCGCCCCGCCGCCGCGAGAAACCACTCGCACAGCGAGAAGCACCCCGCGCAGCGGTTTCTCGATGCGCAAGGTGTGTCTCGCGACGGATGCCGCGGCGCAGCTCGCGACGGAGGCCGCGGCGCAACGCGATGCAACGTTGCGGTGCGTAGCGTCAGCGCATCCGAACGCGGCGAGGGATGCCGCGGACCATGCACTGTCGAAGGAGACATCATGACCATCGTCGAAGAGGGCGTCTCGAGCGTCTACGCCGCTCCGGGCCAGCGCGGCGCGATCGCCGAGTACCGTCCGCGGTACGGGCACTACATCGGCGGCGAGTTCGTCGAGCCCATCAAGGGCCAGTACTTCGAGAACATCACGCCGGTTACCGGCAAGCCGTTCACCGAGGTCGGGCGCGGCACCGCGGAGGACATCGACCGCGCCGTCGACGTTGCGTGGAAGGCGTTCGAGTCGTGGAAGAAGACGACGCCCGCCGACCGCGCGAACATCCTCAACAAGATCGCCGACCGCATCGAGGCGAACCTCGAGAAGATCGCCGTCGCCGAGACGTGGGAGAACGGCAAGCCGGTGCGCGAGACGCTGGCCGCCGACATCCCGCTGGCGATAGACCACTTCCGCTACTTCGCCGGCGTCCTGCGCGCCCAGGAGGGCACGCTCAGCCAGATCGACGAGGACACCGTCGCGTACCACTTCCACGAGCCGCTGGGTGTGGTGGGCCAGATCATCCCGTGGAACTTCCCGCTGCTGATGGCCACGTGGAAGCTCGCCCCCGCGCTCGCCGCCGGCAACTGCGTCGTCCTCAAGCCGGCCGAGCAGACCCCGGCATCCATCCTGTTCCTGTTCGACATCATCGGCGACCTGCTGCCGGCGGGCGTCGTGAACATCGTCAACGGTTTCGGCATCGAGGCCGGCGCACCGCTCGCGCAGCACAAGCGCATCCGCAAGGTCGCGTTCACGGGCGAGACCACCACGGGCCGTCTCATCATGCAGTACGCGTCGCAGAACCTCATCCCGGTCACCCTGGAGCTCGGCGGCAAGAGCGCGAACATCTTCTTCGAAGACGTCGCGCGGCAGAAGGACGCCTACTACGACAAGGCGCTGGAGGGCTTCACGTTCTTCGCGCTCAACCAGGGCGAGGTGTGCACGTGCCCGTCGCGCGCGCTCATCCAGCGCTCGATCTACGACCAGTTCCTCGGCGACGGCCTGGAGCGCGTCGGCAAGATCATCCAGGGAAACCCGCTGGATCCGGCCACCATGATCGGCGCGCAGGCCTCCAACGACCAGCTCGAGAAGATCCTCAGCTACATCGAGATCGGCAAGGCGGAGGGCGCGAAGCTCCTCGCCGGCGGCGAGCGGGTGGACCTCGGCGGCGAGCTCAGCGGAGGCTACTACGTGGCGCCGACGGTGTTCGAGGGCCAGAACAGCATGCGCATCTTCCAGGAGGAGATCTTCGGCCCCGTCGTCTCGGTGACCAGCTTCGACGGGTTCGACGACGCCATCCACACCGCCAACGACACCCTCTACGGCCTCGGCGCGGGGGTGTGGAGCCGCTCGGCCGACACGATGTACCGCGCGGGGCGCAGCATCGAGGCGGGTCGCGTCTGGACGAACACCTACCACCAGTACCCGGCGCACGCCGCGTTCGGCGGGTACAAGCAGTCGGGCATCGGTCGCGAGAACCACCTCAAGATGCTCGATCACTACCAGCAGACCAAGAACCTGCTGGTGTCGTACGCCGAAGGAGCGATGGGCTTCTTCTGAGCCGCGTCGCCGAAGACGATCCGGCGCACGGGACGCACGCGCGTCTCGGGCGCCGGATCATCTCCGGAGGGAAAGGTCGAGCGATGACCACCACTGTCAGTCGCGTCGCGGTCACGGATGCTGCGGCGGCACTGCTGCGCCGGCTGACGGCGCAGCACGGGAAGCTCATGTTCCACCAGTCCGGCGGATGCTGCGACGGCAGCGCACCGATGTGCTACCCCGTCGGCATGTTCCTGACGGGGCCGTCGGACATCAGGCTCGGCGACCTCGACGTGGGACTGGACGATCCGATCGAGGTGTTCATGTCCGAGGCGCAGTTCGCGTACTGGAAGTACACGCACCTCACGATCGACGTCGTCCCGGGCCGCGGGGCCGGCTTCAGCGTCGAGGGTCCGACGGGGATGCGCTTCCTCATCCGCTCGCGGATGCTGGACGACGCCGAGCTCGACCACTTCGGACTGCGCTGACGGCGGCATCCCCGCGGCCTCGCCGGTCAGGCGCGGTCGTGCAGCGTGATGCGGTAACCGTCCGGGTCGACGAACGTGAAGGTGCGGCCGAACGGGCCGTCGATCGGCGCCGCGACGATCTCGTGGCCGGCGGCGACCAGGGCGTCGTGGATCTGCTGCACCTCGGTCGCGTGCAGCTAGAGGGCGATGCCCGCCCCCGGCGGGGTGGCGGCATCCCGGACGGCGTCATCGACGATGTCGCGCACGGCGAACGCGATCGGCGTCGTCGTGAACACGACGGCGTGGGGCGGTCCGGCCGGTGAGCGCACGAGGCCGAGGAAGCTCTCGTAGAACGCCTGGGATGCGGCGAGGTCGCGAACCTGCAGGGAAATGAAGTCGGGGCCGGTGGCGGGCATGGGATCGTCCTCTCGTGTGTCAGTTATCTGACATGCAACTGTATGTCAGGATACTGACATGAGTCAACGCCTTCCCGCCATCGATCTGCCGACCTCCGTCGGCTATCGCCTCAAAGAGGCAGCCAGCGCCCTCCGGGCCGCGATGGAGGACGTACTGCGACCGCTCGGGATGAACGTCACCCACTACGCGTGCCTCGAGCTGCTGGCACAGCGCCCCGGCCTGTCGAACTCTGATCTGGCCCGCGGCACCTTCGTCACCCGCCAGACCATGAACGTGCTGCTGCAGAAGCTCGAGCGCGACGGTGAGATCTCGCGGCCCGACACCCCCGTCAGCGGCAAGGTGCTCCCCGCCACGATCACCGATCGCGGCCGCACCGCGCTGGCCGCCGCCAGCACCGCCGTGCGCTCGGTGGAGGATCGCATGCTGGACGGTCTCGACGCGGACGACCGCGATGAGGCGCTGCGCCTGCTCGCCGCGATGATCCGTTCGCTGCGCGGCTAGAGCCAGCCGTTCTCGTCGGCGATCCGCACGGCATCGGCGCGATTGCGGGCCCCCGTCTTGCCGATCGCGCTGGAGAGGTGATTGCGGACGGTGCCCTCGCTCAAGTGCAGCATCTGCGCGATGTCGGCGATCGAGCCGCCGGTACGCGCGACGGAGAGCACGTCGGTCTCTCGGCCCGTGAGCGGCGACTCCCCCTGCGCGAGCGAGTCGGCGGCGAGGGCCGGGTCGACCACCCGCAGCCCCTGCGACACGCGGCGCACGGCGTCGGCGAGCTGTGCGGCCGGTGTGTCCTTGACCACGAAGCCGGCCGCTCCCGCCCGCATCGCGCGCGTCAGGTACCCCGGTCGCCCGAAGGTGGTCACGATGAGCGCCCGGCACGCGGGTCGTGCGCTGCGCAGCGCGGATGCCGCCGCGATCCCGTCCATCCCGGGCATCTCGATGTCCAGCAGCGCGACGTCGGCGGCCGAGCGCACCGCGGCATCCACCACCTCGTCGCCGCGACCCACCTCGGCGACCACCTCGATGTCGGGCTCGAGTCCGAGCAGGGCGGAGAGCGCGCCGCGCACGAGCGCCTGGTCATCGGCGATGAGCAGCCGGATCACAGCGTCACCCGCAGGAGGAACCCGCCGAGGTCGCTGCGTCCGAGCGTGAGGCGTCCGCCGGCGGCCTCCACCCGTTCGCGCAGGCCGATCAGCCCGGTGCCGGCGGCGGTCGCTGCGGATGCCGGGCCCACCCCGTCGTCCTCGATGCTGACGCTGCGCGCGCTCAGGCGCACGCGGCACCGCGACGCCTGCGCATGGCGGATCACGTTGGTCACACCTTCGCGCACGATCCAGCCGGCCAGTTCGCGGCGCTCGGCGGGGACGTTCTCGGTGGCGGTGGGCAGCTCGGCCGCGATGCCCGCGGCATCCAGCGCCGCCCGCGCAGCGGCGAGCTCGCCCGCGACGCTGACCCCGCGGTAGCCGGCGACGGTGGTGCGCACATCGGCGAGAGCCCCGCGGGCGAGGGCCTCGACTTCGCCGATCTCCCCCCGTGCCCGTGCCGGATCGACGTCGATCAGGCGTCCGGCGAGCTCGGATTTCACCGTGATGACCGTGAGCGAGTGGCCGAGGATGTCGTGCAGGTCGCGCGCGACGCGGCTGCGTTCGCGTTCCAAGGCCATCTCCGCCATCTGGTCGCGGGTCGCGCGGAGGGCGTTCATGGCCGCGATGTTGCGTCCGAACGCGGCCATCATCGCGGAGACCGAGACGATGATCGCGGGCAGGAACAGCACGCCCTCGGTCCAGCCGTCGGAGATCACCCCGACGATCAGGGATGCCGCTCCGAGCGCGAGCAGCAGCAGCCAGGTCGTGCGCAGCCGGACCACGGCCATGCCGATCGCGACGCCCACGTAGCTCCAGACGCCGCGGACGTCCCAGCCGATCCAGGGGAACAGGCTGAAGGAGAGCACGAACAGCCAGGCCGCCGGAAGCAGCCGAAGGCGCAGGGGCAGAAGGCGCGAGACGGGGACGGCGATCAGGAAGGATGCCGCGAAGCACACCAGCAGGGCGATCACGACGGCGCTCGACACCGCCGTGTCGGCCGCCGCGACGGCCTCGGTGGCCACGATGAACAACCAGATGAGCGAGATCGACGCGCCGACGTACCAGCCGCGGGCGGCGCGGGCGGTCAGGACCTCACGGGGCGTCGGTGCGGCCGACGAGGCGGAGACCGGGGGAACGTCCCACCCGGTCCCGTCGAGATCGTCTCGCGTCGCGCTCACGGACTTCACTGTAGGGCGCGCCTCTCACACGCGCTTCGTGTCGCGCCGGAACGCCCAGGTCGTCCCCGCGACGAACACGACCAGCCACACCAAGGCGTTGATGAGCCACATGGCGTCGAAGCTCTCCCCGGTCAGAGGCGAGCGGGCGAGCTCTCCGATGCCGTACACCGGTGTGAACTTCGCGATCGTCTGCATGAAGTCGGGCATGCTGCTCAGCGGGTAGAACAGGCCTCCGAGGAACGACAGGAAGACGACGATGAGGCTCGTCACCTGGGCGGCGTTCTCGCTCGGCATGAGGTAGCCGACGAAGAGGCCGAGCGTCGTGAACACGGCGCTCGCGAGCACCCAGCCCACCAGGCCCGTGCCGATCCACTGCCCGGCGCTGAGCTGGATGCCGCTGATCGCGCCGGCCGCGTAGGTCGCGACCACGGCGAGCAGGCCCAGCACCATGCCCGCGATCATCTTGATGATGATGTTGACGAGCGGGTTCAGCGGGGTGAGGCGCAGCTGGCGGCTCCACCCCTGCGTGCGCTCGAGCGCGACGGCGGCGCCCGTCTGGGTGGCCGACATCATGGCGCCGTACATCGCCATCGACACCATGATGTAGGCCGCGACGGAGACACCGCCGTCGGCGACGGGCGTCGCCGTCAGCTGTTCGTCGCGCAGCCGCAGGCCGATGATGACGTACATCACGACGGGGAACGCGATCGTGAAGAAGAGCGTCCGGCGATTGCGCAGGCGGCGCTTCAGCTCGATGCCCAGATAGGTCAGGTTGAAGCCGCCGAGCGGCGGCACCCGCCGGGCGAGGGTGACGCGATCGGTCGACAGCGCGGTCGGCGCGGTGGATGCGGTGCTCATGCGGGGGCTCCTTCGGAGGTGAGCGCGAGGAAGACGCTCTCGAGGTTCTGGGACGTGATCTCGATGTCGCGGGCCGCGGTCTCGGTGAGGAGGTGACGGGCGACGGCATCCGAGTCCTTCGTGTGGATGCTGATGCGGTCGCCGGCGAACTCGACGTCGTCGACGGCGGGATGGGCGGCGAGGCGCGCCGGGTCGGCGCCCGGCAGGGTGGCACGCACGATGCGTCCCGACACGAGGTTCTTGATCTCGGCGGTGGAGCCGTCGGCCACGATGCGGCCGCGGCTCATGAGCACGATGCGGTCGGCGTACTCGTCGGCCTCGTCGAGGTAGTGGGTCGCGAACAGCACCGTGCGGCCGCGGGCGGCGTCGGAGCGGATCGCGCTCCAGAACGCGCGACGCCCCTCGACATCCATGCCGGTGGTCGGCTCGTCGAGGATCAGCAGTCCGGGGTCGCTGAGCAGCGCCATGGCGAAGCGTAGCCGCTGCTGCTGGCCGCCCGAGCACAGGCCGACCCGTCGACTCCCGAGCTCACTGATGCCCGCACGCTGCATGACCTCCTCGATCGGACGCGTGTCGGCGAACAGGCTCGCCGTGAGAGCGAGCGTCTCGCGCACCGTGATGTCTTTCAGCAGGCCGCCGGTCTGCAGCACCGCCGACACCAGTCCGTGCGAGATCGCCGCCCGCGGGCTCTCACCGAACACCCGCACCGCGCCGCCGTCGGGGTCGGAGAGCCCCAGCAGCATGTCGATCGTCGTCGTCTTTCCCGCGCCGTTCGGGCCCAGGAAGGCGACGATCTCACCCGGGCGCACCCGCAGATCGACGCTCTCCACCGCTCGGACGCTGCCGAAGCTCTTGCGCAGGCCCGCGGCATCCACCGCGAGCACTCCCTCGTTCTGATCCATGTCTCCGACTCTGCCGCGGCCCGGTGCGACGTGCCGCACACGGGCGTCACGACCGCGCCATGACATTCGTCACGGCAGGAATCTCGCCGAACCGCGTCACAGATCGGTGGTTTCGGACTCTCACTTACGGGAGGAGAGGAGTCGGGATGGTCCAGCCGGGAGGGGGAGCGCTGCGGCGCGCCGCCATCGTCGATGCGTCGAGCGCGCGCCGCGGGCGTGCTCGCGAGCTGCTGACGCGGCGTCTCGGCATGAGCGTCGTGGACGAGTCGGCGTCGCTGCACGACCTCGCGATGCGGCTGCGGGGCACCGATCGGGCGGCACGGGCTCAGATGATCCTGCTCGTCTCGGCGTCGCTGGCCGACGGACCGGAACTCGAAGCGCTCGCCGCCTGTCGCGCCGCCGGGCTGCGCGTGGTCGCCCTGGTGCCGGGCGCGGGCGATCGCACGATGTGCGTGCTGAGGGATGCCGGGGTGGACGGCATCGTGTCCTCCCTCGAATCTGAGCGGGTCGTGCTCGCCGTCATCGACGCCGTGCGCCGCCGCGCACGCGCCTGGTCCCCCCGCGCACGCGCGGTTCTCGCGGCGCTGCCCGTGCGGCCCGCGCTGAGTCCCCAGGAGGAGCGGCTCGTCGTGCTCTACGGCGCCGGCCACACGATCGGCGAGGTCGCCGAACGCATCGGCGTGCGGGAGGACACCGCCCGCAAGTACCTCAATCGCGTCAAGGCGAAGTACGCGGCGGTGGGTCGCCCGGTGCACACGAAGGTCGAGATCGCGCGGGTCGCGCGCGCCGACGGGCTGCTCACCGGGACGGACGGCGACCGCGGCGCCTCGTGACGGAACGGCGATCCAAGATCGCTGGTCCCGGGTTTCATTCTCGTTACAAAAAACGCGATGACGGGGTGAATTCCGGATGCCGGGGTCAAGATAGCGGTCTGGACTCCGCCTCCCCGGCGGGGTCGACCGACACACAGCAGAGGTAGTTCATATGGCACTGCACTTCACTTCCCCGGGGACTGGTCGAGGCCGCATCGGCCTGGCCGCCGGGGCACTCGCCGTCTCCGCGCTCCTGCTCGCCGGCTGCGCCGGCGGCTCGACCGGTGGCTCGACCGACGGCGCCGCCGGAGGCCCCGTCATCGTCGGCACCACCGACAAGGTGACCACCCTCGACCCGGCCGGCTCGTACGACAACGGCTCGCTCGCCGTGCAGACGCAGGTCTTCCCGTATCTCGTGAACACGGACTACAACTCGACCGAGGTCGTGCCCGACCTCGCGGAGTCGGCCGAGTTCACCGCCCCCAACGAGTACACCGTCACGCTGCCGGCCGGTCTGAAGTGGGCCAACGGCCACGACCTCACCTCCTCGGACGTGAAGTTCTCCTTCGACCGCAACCTGAAGATCGCCGACCCGAACGGGGCGTCGAGCCTGCTCTACAACCTCGACAGCGTCGAGACCCCCGACGCCACGACGGTGGTCTTCAAGCTCAAGACCGACAACGACCAGGTCTTCCCCTTCATCCTCACCTCGTTCCCCGGCGCGATCGTCGACGAGGAGGTGTTCTCGGCCGACGCGATCACGCCCGACCAGGACATCGTCTCGGCCGACGCCTTCGGCGGGCCCTACTCGATCACGAAGTGGGACTTCAACAAGACCGTCGAGTTCACCCCGAACGCCAACTACAAGGGACTGCTGCCCGCCGCGACCAACTCGGGCGTCATCCTGAGCTACTTCGCCGAGTCGTCGAACCTGAAGCTCGCCGTGCAGCAGGGTGACGTCGACGTGGCCTACCGCAGCCTGTCGGCCACCGACGTGTCCGACCTGTCGGGCAACGACAAGGTCAAGGTCGTCGAGGGCCCCGGCGGCGAGATCCGCTACATCGTGTTCAACTTCAACACGCAGCCGTTCGGCGCCACGACCGCCGAGGCCGACCCGGCCAAGGCGCTCGCCGTCCGCCAGGCGGTGGCCGACCTCATCGACCGCGAGACCATCTCGGAGCAGGTCTACAAGGGCACGTACACCCCGCTGTACTCCTACGTCCCGGCCGGCTTCGCGGGTGCGACGGATGCGCTGAAGGGCCTGTACGGCGACGGCAACGGTGGTCCGGACGCCGACAAGGCGAAGGCGACGCTCGCCGCGGCCGGCATCACGACGCCCGTCACCCTGAGCCTGCAGTACAGCCCGGACCACTACGGCCCCTCCTCGGGTGACGAGTACGCGCTGGTCAAGCAGCAGCTCGAGAAGGACGGTCTCTTCACGGTCAACCTGCAGTCGACCGAGTGGGTGCAGTACTCCAAGGACCGCACCGCCGACGTCTACCCCGCCTACCAGCTGGGCTGGTTCCCGGACTACTCCGACGCCGACAACTACCTGACGCCGTTCTTCCTCGAGAAGAACTTCCTGGGCAACCACTACGTCAACCAGGAGGTCAACGACCTGATCCTCAAGCAGGCCGTGGAGCCGGATGCCGCCACGCGCACGTCCGACATCGAGAAGATCCAGGAGCTCGTCGCGAAGGATCTGTCCACCGTCCCGCTGCTGCAGGGCGCCCAGGTCGCGGTCACCGGTGCGGACGTGAAGGGAGTGACGCTCGACGCGTCGTTCAAGCTCCGGTTCGCGCCGATCACGAAGTAACCGCCGCGGGCGTTTCGACTCGTCGCTGCGCTCCTCGCTCGACGACCGGGGGATCACACCCCCGGTCGTTGAGCGAGCGCAGCGAGTCGAAACGCCCATCATCCGTAGAGTAGGCATCCATGACCAGCAACGTCGCGGCATCCTCCATCGCCGAGCCGCCACCCGCGCTCGAGGTGACGAAGAGTCATTCGGGGTCGACGCTGGGCCGGTACATCCTCATCCGGTTCCTGCTGATCTTCCCGACCGTGCTCATCCTGGTGACGCTGGTCTTCTTCCTCATCCGCCTGACGGGCGACCCGATCACGGCGGCGCTGGGCGGACGGCTGCCGGCCGACCAGCTGGCCGAGCGCATCCACGAGGCGGGCTACGACCGCCCGATCTTCGTGCAGTACGTCGAGTACCTCGGGCGCATCCTCACCTTCGACTTCGGCACGACCATCACCGACAACCAGCCGGTCGTGCAGGTCATCGTCACGTACGGCACCGCGACCCTCGAGCTCGTGCTGTACTCGCTCGTGGTGGCCTTCCTCGTCGGCATCCCGCTGGGCCTCGTCGCCGCGGCGCTGCGCGACCGCTGGCCCGACGCGCTGCTGCGCGTGAGCGCCATCCTCTTCTATGCCACGCCGGTGTTCTTCGCGGGCCTCGTCGCCAAGCTGATCTTCGGTGTCTGGCTGGGCTGGCTGCCCGTCTCGGGCCGGGCGAGCGTGCGCACCGAGCTGGCCATCGGCCGCAACGGTGGGACCGGCATCTACCTCATCGACGCGATCGCGACCGGGAACCCCGCCTACATCCAGGACGTGCTGCTGCACGCGGTGCTGCCCGCGCTCACCCTGGGCCTGCTGACGGCGGGCATCTTCCTGCGCCTGGTGCGCACGAATGTCATCGGCACGTTCAACATGCCGTACATCGACGCCGCCCGCTCCCGCGGCGTCCGCGAGGGCCGTCTGGTCCGCACGCACGCGTACAAGCCGGCTCTGATCCCGATCATCACGGTGATCGGTCTGCAGATCGCCCTCATGCTCGGCGGTGCGGTGCTCACCGAGACGACCTTCGAGTGGAAGGGGCTGGGCTTCCAGCTGGCCGCATACCTGGCATCCCGCGACTTCGTCGCCGTGCAGGGCATCGTCGCCATGATCGCGATCATCGTCGCGCTGACGAACTTCGCCGTCGACATCATCGCCGCGTTCATCGACCCGCGGGTCCGGTACTGAAGAGGGATGCGGACATGACCAAGCCCCGCCTCATCGACCGGATGCCGGTCGTCCATCAACTCCGCCAGAGCGTGGGCCTCCAGCGCGGCATGCTCGTCGCCGGTCTCGTGCTCACCGGCATCTTCGTGCTCTGCGCGATCCTCGCCCCCCTCATCGCGCCCTACGGGTTCGCGCAGCTGAGCGGCCCCGACGGCAACTTCGGGGCGCAGCAGCCGCCCAGCGCGGAGCATCTGCTCGGCACCACCGTCGGCGGCTACGACGTGCTCTCCCGCGTGATCTGGGGTGCCCAGACGGCGCTCTACGTCGTCATCGTGGCGATCGTGCTCTCGGTGTTCATCGGCATCCTGCTGGGCCTCGTCTCCGGCTACCTCGGCGGCTGGGTCGATCGCACCCTCGTCGTCGTGGCGGATGCGATCTACGCCTTCCCGACCCTGCTGCTCGCGATCGTGGTCGCGATCGCCATCAGCGGTGGGCAGTCGGGGCTGTGGCCCGGCATCCTCGCCGCCGCGGCATCCATCACCGTCGTCTTCATCCCGCAGTACTTCCGCGTCGTGCGCGCCGAGGTCGTGCGCATCAAGGCGGAGGCGTTCGTCGAGTCGGCCAAGGTGATCGGCGCCTCCACGCCGCGCATCATGTTCCGCCACGTGCTGCGCAACGCCACCCGGACGCTGCCGCTCATCGTGACGCTCAACGCGTCGGAGGCGATCTCGACCCTCGCCGCCCTCGGCTTCCTCGGTTTCGGCATCGAGCCGACGGCCGCCGCCGAGTGGGGCTACGACCTCAACAAGTCGATCAGCGACGTGGCCGCCGGCATCTGGTGGACCGCGATCCCGCCGGGCGTCGCGATCGTGCTGACGGTGCTGGGCATCACCCTCATCGGCGAGAGCCTGAACGACCTGGCCGACCCGCGCCTGCGGGCCCGCCGCCGCGCGAAGGCGCAGACGCCGGCCGACGCCGTCGCCGCCACGCAGCCGGCCTCGCGCGAGTTCATGGGAGAGGTGGAGTGATGGCCACGGCATCCTCCGACGCGTCCGCCGTCGACATCCGCGGGCTCGACGTCACGTTCGCGACCGACGGCGGCGACGTCCACGCCGTCCGCGGCGTGAGTCTCGACGTGCGGCCCGGCGAGGTGCTCGCGATCGTCGGCGAGTCGGGCAGCGGCAAGACCGTCACGGCGCGCACGATCCTGGGACTCCTGCCCGAGACGGCGCTGACCCAGGGCGCGGTCGTGCTCGACGGCACCGACGTGGTGGGGCTCGATCGCGAGTCGCTGCGGCGCCTGCGCGGGACCACGGCCGCGATGATCTTCCAGGAGCCGTCGACGGCGCTCAATCCGGTGTTCACCGTCGGCTGGCAGCTCGCGGAGGGCCTGCGGGCGCACGGGAAGTACACGAAGAAGCAGGCCCGTGCCCGCGCCATCGAGATGCTGGGCCGCGTCGGCATCCCCGACCCCGAACGACGCGTCGACGACTATCCCCACCAGTTCTCGGGCGGTCAGAAGCAGCGCATCGTCATCGCGACGGCGCTCGCGCTCGACCCGACCGTGATCATCGCCGACGAACCCACGACCGCGCTCGACGTGACCGTGCAGGCGGAGATCCTCGATCTGCTGCGTCGGCTCCGCGACGAGGACGGCACGGCGATCGTGCTCATCACCCACAACATGGGCGTCGTCGCCGATCTCGCCGATCGCGTCGCGGTCATGCTCAACGGCGAGGTCGTCGAGACCGCCCCGGTCGCCGAGCTGTTCGCCGCGCCCCGCGACGCGTACACCCGGCGCCTGCTGGCGGCCGTGCCGCGACTGGAGATCGTCGATCGTCAGCCGCCGGCGGGTGCCGCGGAGGCGGTGCCGGTGGTCGCGGCCGAGGATCTCGTCATCGAGTACGCCGGACGCCTGCGCCGCGCCGGCTTCCGCGCGGTCGACCGGGTGAGCTTCACGATCGCGCCCGGCGAGGTCGTGGGACTGGTGGGCGAGAGCGGATCGGGCAAGACCACCATCGGCCGGGCGATCGCAGGGCTCACGCCCGTGACCGGGGGGTCGCTGCGGGTGCTCGATGTGGAGATGAACGGCGTGAAGGAGCGCACGTTCCGTCGCCACCGTAAGGACCTCGGCTTCGTCTTCCAAGACCCGGCGACGAGCTTCAACCCGCTGCTGACGATCGCGCAGAACGTCGCCGAGCCGCTCATCGTGCACGGCGGTGCGCGGGATGCGGCCGATGCGCGCGACCGCGTCGACGAGCTGCTGGAGGCCGTGCAGCTTCCCAAGGCGTTCGGCGACCGCTTCCCGCACGAGCTGTCGGGTGGCCAGCGCCAGCGGGCGTCGCTCGCGCGCGGTCTCGCCCTCGACCCGAAGCTGCTCATCGCCGATGAGCCGACCAGTGCGCTCGACGTGTCGGTGCAGGCGCGTGTGCTCGAGCTGTTCGGCGAGCTGCAGGAGCGCTTCGGGTTCGCGACCCTGTTCATCACCCACGACCTCGCCGTCGTCGACATGCTCGCGCACCGCGTCGTCGTGCTCCACAAGGGCACCATCGCCGAGACCGGCCCGACCGCGCAGGTGCTCGGCGACCCGCAGGACGACTACACGCGCAAGCTGATCGCGTCGCTGCCGGTGCCCGACCCCGTCGAGCAGGCCGCGCGCCGGGAGGCGTGGCGCGCCGCCCGCGGTTGAAGCCGCGGCATCCGCGTGCCTGCGGCCTGCGGCTCTGGGGCCCGCGCGCGGCGTGCGTAACTCCAGCTGGATGGCACCGGCGGGGACGTGCGGCTCGGGCGCGCGCGGTTCAGGCGGAGTTGTGCACGCGGGGCGCGCGAGGGCGAGTGTCTCCGGCCTGCCATAGCCTGACGGCATGACAGTGAAACTCGGCTTCATCGGCATCGTCGTGCGCGACATGGCGGCATCCCTCGCGTTCTACCGCGCGCTCGGCGTTTCGATCGCCGACGGCCAAGACGATGCGCCGCACGTGGACGCGGTGCTGGACGGCGGCGTCGCCCTCGCCTGGGACACGGTCGAGACGATCCGCAGCTTCGACCCCGGCTACGAGCCGGCGTCGGGGGGTCACCGCATCGCGCTCGCGTTCGTGCAGGACAGCCCCGCCGAGGTGGATGCCGTCTACGCCGCTCTCGTGGCGGCGGGGCACGACGGTCACGTCGCGCCGTTCGACGCCTTCTGGGGGCAGCGCTACGCGACCGTGCTCGACCCCGACGGCAACGCCGTCGACCTGTTCGCGCCTTTGCCGGCCGCCTGAACTCGTTGTCGCGCGACCAGCGCCGCCCACCGTTTCACGTGCAACGCGGGTGTCAGTTCGACAGGTTGTCGATGAGTGAGGCGAACACGCCGAGCGGGCCGAACAGCATCAGCAGCAGCACGGTGCCGATGATGATGATGGCGGCCCACGGAACGCGTCGGCGGAGGCGCCGGCCCGCCGGCGCGACGCCGGGCGGTGGCCGCAGGGATGCCGTGGGCGCCGCGAACGGCAGCGCCGCCGACGCGGGCTCCGCCGACGCGGCATCCCCTGTCGTGGCGTCCCCTGCCGCGGGATGCGTCGTCACCGCCGTTGCGGGCGGAGCGAGCCGGTCGTCGCGCCAGCGCTCCCACTGGGAGAGCTTGTCGAGCAGTGCCGCCACGACGGAGAACAGCCAGGCCCAGGTCGCCGGATCGAGGGTGGAAGCCTCGCGCTGCGTGTAGAGGAACAGCCAGTCGTCGACGATCTCCACGTCGAGGGCGGCCGCGTGATCGACGAAGCGGGCCATGATGTCGGGCGTGAAGAGGTACAGGGCGTCGGCCTCGTAGCCGGACGGGCAGTAGAGGGTGAAGTAGCGGTCGAAGTCGCCCTCGAGACTGAGCCGCTGCGCCCCGTCGAAGGCGGCCGGCAGGGTGGAGCCGAACAGTCCGTTGTTGCCCAGGGCGTCCAGCACGATGTTCGGCAGGGGCGTCGCGAGCTTCACCGCGACGTAGCCCCACCGATGGGTGGATTCGTTCTTGCCCGAGCCGGTGCGGTAGACGTAGTTGCCGAACTCCACGAAGCGCGGGCTCTCGCCGCGGACCACGTCGGTGGCTTCGCGGCCGTGTCCGAGGCCGAACACCATCCCCGGAAGCGGCGGCGCGGGCACCGACGGGTACCAGGTCATGGCGTTGGCGCGCGCGAAGCGATCGAGGCGCCACCAGCGCTCCCCCGTCCGGGCGCCGAACGCCCGCACGATGCCGACAGCGAGGACCGCGACGACGGCCACGAGCATGACCACCGGCGCGAAGGCCAGCACCGTGAAGCCGTCTCCGGAGACGGCCGCGGATGCGGCGCTCATCGCTCCGGCGAGCACGCCCAGGATCGTCGACCCGAAGACGATCGCGAAGACCACGCCGACGATCACGGCCATGACGACGCGCGCGCCCGTCGCGGCGGCCGGTGCCCGCCCGCCGGCGCGCAGCTCGCGGACGTAGGCGCGCACCGCCGCGCGATCGGCGGGCTCGATGAGCGGTCGCGCGTCGAAGGGCGAGGATGCCGCAGGCGTGCTCATGTCGTCACGCTACCGGGCCGAGCTTTCAGGGCGCCGTCCGTGCGTCCTCGTCACGATAACGGGCGCGCAACTCTTTTTCGACGGATGCCGTCGGCAGCCCGACCGCGACCACGAGCAGCCCCAGCACCAGTGCGATGGCCCCCACGAGATACGCCGCCCAGGCGCCGTCGACGAAGCTGAGGCGCGCGGCCTCGAGGATCTGCGTCGCGTATGCCGGGTTCTCCGCTGCGACGTGGGCGGCGGAGGCGAACGAGGCCTGCAGTGCGCGCGTCACGTCGTCGGAGAGGGCCGCGGCATCCGGTGAGGCGGCGATCAGCCCCGCGAACACGTGCGCGAATCCGCCGGCGAGCACGGCACCGAGCAGCGCCTGCAGCACCGCCCCGCCGAGATCGCTCTGCAGGTCGCTCGTCGCCGAGGCCATGCCCGCTTTGCGCACCGGCGTGCTGCTGGTGAGCGAGCGGGATGCCGCGGTCATCACGAATGAGGCTCCTCCCCCGACGAGGGCGAACGCGGCGGCGACCACCACCGGCGTGGTGTCCTCGTTCCACGCGAGCATCGTGCCGAAGGCGCCGATGAGCACGACATAGCCGACGATCATCGCGATCCGGGTGCCGCGCTCGACCAGGACGGCGGCGAACGGCGCGCAGGCGAGCAGGGCGATCGCGGCCGGGATGAGGGCGACGCCGGCCTGCAGGGCGTCGTAGCCGAGGATGTTCTGCAGGTACTGCTGACCGACGAACATGGCGCCGACGAGCGACCCGAACGCGAGTGTTCCCGCGACCGCCGGCACCCAGAAGAGGCGTCGCCGGGCGACCCGAAGGTCGTACAGGGGCGCCGCGACGCGCAGCTGGCGCGCGACGAAGGCCGCGATCAGCGCCGCCGCCGCGACCAGGAGCGTCAGGCCGGCTGCCGCATCTCCCGGCGCGAACACGATGCCGAGACCCAGGACCAGTGCGGCGACGGCGAGCACCGACAGGACCCCGCCGAGGTGGTCGACCGGTTCGTCCGACTCGGCGACACCGCGCGGGATCGCGCGCGCGGCGATCAGCAGAGCGGCGACGGCGACGGGGACGGGCAGCAGCAGGGCGATACGCCACCCGAAGGCGACGACGAGGGCCCCCGACAGCACCGATCCCCCGACCGTCGCGACCGCGCCCGTCGCGGTCCACAGCGCGATCGCGCGGACGCGGGCGGGCCCCTCGCCCCACAGTGCGGTGATCAGGGCGAGCGTCGTCGGGAACGCGAATCCGGCGGCGATCCCCGTGAGCACGCGCGCCGCCATGAGGAACCCGATCGAGGGGGCGAGGCTCGCGGCCGTGCCGGCGACGAGCAGTCCCACGAGTCCGATGCAGAGCACCCGGACCCGGCCGTGGCGATCGCCGATGGCGCCGGCGTACAGCACGG
The DNA here is from genome assembly GCF_001592125.1 of Microbacterium hominis NBRC 15708. Taxonomy (GTDB): domain Bacteria; phylum Actinomycetota; class Actinomycetes; order Actinomycetales; family Microbacteriaceae; genus Microbacterium; species Microbacterium hominis. The sequence goes on along the minus strand of NZ_BCWI01000015.1, from coordinate 30,282 downwards.
TCATGGCCAGGCCGAGGCCCGTGCCGAGGGCGACGAGGTTGAGGGTGGTCTGCGAGGCGTCGAAGGTCGCGGCGATGTCGGGGAGGGCGACGGTCGCGCCGCCGGTGGTGAGGTTGCAGACCGCGGCGGCCAGCAGCAGTGCCGTCAGCACGGCGCCGGAACGCGCCGGAACGTGCGTGCTCGGCATCCGCCGTCCTTCCGTCGTCCCGTCGTCGTCCCTGAGCGTAGCGCTCGTCGGGTAGACTGTTGTGGTTGCCCGTCTGCGTTCCGTTCCGGAATCCGCGCGGGCACGTGCATCAACCCTCCTGATGCCGGGAAATGCCCGGCATCCGTTCTAGTCCGAAGGAGGTGGGTTAGTGACGCACTCACACCAGTACGAGCTCATGGTCATCCTCGACCCCGAGATCGACGAGCGTCAGGTCGCCCCCAAGCTCGACGGGTTCCTCAAGGTCATCACCGGCGACGGTGGCACCATCGAGAACGTCGACATCTGGGGCAAGCGTCGCCTGGCGTACGAGATCCAGAAGAAGAACGAGGGCATCTACGCCGTCGTCAACTTCACCGCCACGAGCGAGGCCACGCAGGAGCTCGACCGTCAGCTCAAGCTGAACGAGCAGATCATGCGTACCAAGGTCCTGCGTGCCGAGGAGGCGATCGCCCAGGTCGCCGCCGAGAAGGAGCGCGCCGAGGCCAAGGCCGCCCGCAAGGCAGCGAAGGCGTAACGACGATGGCCGGCGAGACCGTCATCACCGTCGTGGGAAACCTCACGGCAGACCCCGAGCTGCGGTACACGCAGAACGGCCTGCCCGTCGCGAACTTCACGATCGCGTCGACTCCTCGCAACTTCGACCGTCAGGCCAACGAGTGGAAGGACGGCGAAGCGCTGTTCCTCCGCGCGTCGGTGTGGCGCGAGTTCGCCGAGCACGTCGCCGGTTCGCTGACGAAGGGTTCCCGTGTCATCGCGACCGGTCGGTTGAAGCAGCGCTCCTACCAGGACCGCGAGGGCAACAACCGGACCGCGATCGAGCTGGAGGTCGACGAGATCGGCCCCTCGCTGCGGTATGCCACGGCTCAGGTCACGCGTGCCGCATCCGGCGGAGGCAACTACGGAGGCGGCCAGCAGTCGCGTCCGCAGCAGCAGGTGCAGCAGGAGGAGCCGTGGGCGACCCCGGGTTCTGCCGCACCCGACGCCTGGAGCGCACCCGGCGCCTACGGCGACGACACTCCGTTTTGAGTCGGCTCGGGTCACTGTCGCGAAGCGACACTGACGCGAGATCGACTCACGGTTGAGCGAGGCCCGCAGGGCCGAGTCGAAACCCGGGATCCGTCGCAAGATTCTCGAATTCTGGATGCCTCGGCATCCGCACACACCTAAGGAAAACAATGGCTGGAAAGGCTACCGGCGATCGCCGTAAGCCGCGGAAGGGCGCGAAGAACGCCGCTCCCGCGAAGGCGATCCGCGTCGGCGTCATCGACTACAAGGACGTCGCAACGCTTCGCAAGTTCATCTCGGAGCGCGGCAAGATCCGCGCCCGTCGTATCACCGGTGTCTCGGTGCAGGAGCAGCGTCTGATCGCCAAGGCGATCAAGAACGCGCGCGAAATGGCGCTCCTGCCTTACGCCGGCGCTGGCCGCTAAGGAGCACCCATCATGGCAAAGCTGATTCTCACGAACGAGGTTGCCGGGCTCGGAAGCGCCGGCGACGTCATCGAGGTCAAGAACGGGTACGCCCGCAACTACCTCATCCCTCAGGGCTTCGCTGTGGCGTGGACCCGCGGTGGCGAGAAGCAGGTGGCGTCCATCCGCGCCGCCCGTGACGCCCGTGCGATCCACGACCACGAAGAGGCCGTCGCGCTCAAGGACACCCTCGAGTCGAACAAGGTCAAGCTGTCGGTCAAGGCCGGCAAGGAAGGCCGCCTCTTCGGGTCGGTCAAGACCGCCGACGTGGCCGACGCCGTCAAGGCTGCCGGTCTCGGCGAGCTCGACAAGCGCAAGATCCACATCACCGCGCCCATCAAGGCCGTCGGTGAGCACGAGGCGACCGTGCGTCTGCGCGACGACCTCACCGCTGTGATCACCCTTCAGGTGGTCGCCGCCAAGTAAGTCCCGCCGGATTCCCGGTCGTTGAGCGAGGCGCGCGAGCGCCGCGATGCAGCGTCGAGAACCGGTCGTTGAGCGAGGCGCGCGAGCGCCGCGTCGAAACGCCGCACGGATGCCGTGACCTCCCCCAAGGTGAGGTCACGGCATCCGTCGTTTCCGCCGGACGGTGGAGGAGCCGGTGCCAGGCACGGTCGCCGGCTCCTCCCGCCGGGGGTCATTCGGTGCGTGCACGGCGGCGTGCGGTGAGCATCACCCCCAGAGCGAGCGCGGCCAGCCCCACCAGCAGCGGCAGCAGGGTGAGGACGCCGCCGGTCTGAGCGAGCGTCTTCACGGCGCCGCTCGCGGCCAGCACGCCCGTGGCAGCGGTGCCGCCCGTGGTCGACGTGCCGGGTGTGGTCGGCGTGGTCGGCGTCGTGGGCGTCGTGGGCGTCGTGGGCGTGGTGGGCGTGGTCGGGCCGGTGGTCGGCGCCATGGTGGTGGCGTCACCGACCACGGCGATCGCGTTGCCGCCGAGCGTGATCGGCGCCGTGATCGGCAGGCCCAGCTGCGTGCCGCCGAGGATGCCGTCGGTGCCGCTCGTGGTGGAGCCGTCGGTGGTCCCGCCGGTTCCCGCCGGTGCGGTGGTGGTGGCATCCGTGCTGGCGGCGTCGCCGAGCACGGAGATGGCGTTGCCGCCGGCGGTCACCGGTGCGGTGATCGGTGCGAGCACCTGGGTGCCGCCGAGGATGCCGTCGGTGCCGCTGGTGGTCGCACCTCCGGTCGCGCCGCCCGTGCTTCCGGCCGGGGCGGTGGTGGTGGCATCCGCGCTGTCGGCGTCGCCGAGCACGGAGATGGCGTTGCCGCCGGCGGTCACCGGTGCGGTGATCGGGGCGAGCACCTGGGTGCCGCCGAGGATGCCGTCCGTGCCGTCGGTGGTCGCGCCGTCGCTCGTTCCGGCGGGGGCGCCGGCCGGGGCGGTGGTGGCCGCACCCGTGCTGTCGGCGTCGCCGAGCACCGAGATGGCGTTGCCACCCACGGTCACCGGCACCGCGACGTCCACGACGCCCTGGGTGCCGCCCACGACGCTGTCCGAGCCGCTGGTGGTGGCAGCGGGTGCCTCGGCCGGTGCGGAGGCCGGCGCGGCGGGTTCCGCGGCCGGGGAGGTCGCGGCATCCGTGCTGTCGGCGTCGCCGAGCACCGAGACGGCGTTGCCGCCGAGTGTCACCGGCACGACGACATCGATGACGGCCTGTGTGCCGGAGCCGACGCCGTCGGAGCCGCCCGTGGAGGCGTCTCCGCCGCCGATCGACACCGACGGTGCCGAGGTCTGCGCCTCGGTGCTCGTGGCGTCGCCCAGCACCGAGATGCCGTTGCCGGCGACCGTGACGGGCACCGCCACGGAGATGAGCCCCTGGGTTCCCGACAGCAGACCGTCGTCGCCCGTGGTCGCGGCCGCCTGTGCGACCGTCGCGCCGAAGAGCGTGATGCCTCCGGCCAGGAGCGTGCCCCACAGGGCGCGCTTGATGGTGGTGTTCATGATGTCTCTCTCCTGAAAGTGTTGACGGGGGTGCGCGCGAGAGCGCGCGGGATCGTGCCGCTCAGAAGGCGGCCGAACTCCCGTCAGTCAGGGGAGACGTCGGTGTCGAACACCGGCGCGGGCAGGGCGTACTCGTCGCCCGGTGCGCGTCGCAGCATCCAGGCACGGTGCGCTGCGAACAGACCGAAGGCGAGCACGGCGCTCGCGCCGAAGGAGAATCCAGCCGCGCTGGAGAAGAACGAGGTCGCCTCGAGGGCGGACCCGGGCGGGGCCCATCCCCCCGTCGGCGATGCGGGCAGCACGGATGCCGGGGTCAGCACGGCGGCACCGGGAACGAACGAGGTCACCGCCGTCTCGAGCGAGACGAGCACGGTGTTCAGCGTGGCTCCGAGCCCGGCCGTCGCCTGATCCCAGGCCGCCGTGAGCACCGCGAGCGCGGCCTCGGTGGAGGCCGGCGAGCCCGCGGACGGGTCGGTGGGGGATGCCGCGCCCCCGGCAGGGGGGACCGCGCTCGTGAGGGGGGTCACGAGGCTTCCGACGACGGGGAGCGATGTCACCGCGTCGGTCACGGGGGCCGCGGCATCCACGAGGGGCGCGACCGCGCCGGTCACGGGTGCGAGGACAGGTGCGAGGGGGCTCACGATCTCGCCGACCGTCGAGCCGATCGGGGCGACGACCTCGCCGACGGGCGTGAGGGGCTCGAGCGCCGGAGCCACGGAGGTGACGATATCGCCGACCGGAGGTGCCACGGTCTCGACCACGGGAGCGACGGTCTCGGCGACGGGAGAGAGGATCTCTGCGACCGGGTCGAGCACGGGGGTCGTGACCGTCGACAGCGTGCTGGAGACGCCGCCGACGAGGGAGCCGAGAGGATTGTCGGTGTCATCGGCGGCATGGGCCGACGGACCGGAGAACAGGGTGAGGGCGAACCAGGCGAACGCGGCGCCGACACCGACGGCGCCCAGCATCGCCCATCGCCGTGTCGACTCTGTGGTCGAACGTCCGCGGCGCAGCGGGGGGACTGCGATCGTCACCATGTTCACCTCCCACGACGATGTGTCGGGATGCCGGCGCGAGCCGACGCCCATGGAGTGCCTGGATACGTGAAGATACGCCGATATATCACTTGTGTCTAGACCCCTCGGACGCGCGGCGTCTTCGCGCGGGACACGCCCGACCGACGCGCGCGAGCCGACCCCTCGACTTGACAACGACGCATTCATCCCCATGGTTGTCCCCAACCCTCACGCACAGGCCGAACCTTCAACCGGCACTTCAACCACATTGTGAATCCACAGGGTGTGAATCAGTGAATACCAGGTCAGGTTGCATTTTCCGCGAAGAATCTTTGGATGCCACGGCGTGTTTCCACAGGCACTGTGCACAGGGTGTCCGGCGTTTCACGCAGATCATCCACAGAGTTATCCACAGGCCTGTTTGCGACTGTCGGACCCCGTCCCTAACGTGGCGTGTGGTCTCGCGGCGGGACCGGTCATCGAGCGTGTGAAGGGGACTGCATGTCGATCGCGGACATCTCCGAGGATCGTTTCGGTGGACCCCTCGAGAGCCGCGGACCCGAGCGTACGCCGCCGCACGACCTCCTCGCCGAGCAGAGCACCCTCGGCGGGATGCTGCTGTCGAGCGACGCCGTCGCCGACGTGATCGAGGCGCTGCGCGGCACCGACTTCTACGTGCCGAAGCACGAGCTGATCTTCGAGGCGATCCTCTCGCTCTACTCGCACGGCGAGCCCACCGATGTGGTCGCCGTCACCGACGAACTCATCAAGACGGGTGACCTGCAGCGCTCCGGCGGCGCAGACTACCTGCACTCGCTGACCTCGATCGTGCCGACCGCGGCCAACGCCGCGTACTACGCGTCGATCGTGCGCGAGCGCGCGCTGCTGCGACGGCTCGTCGAGGCCGGCACGCGCATCGTGCAGATGGGCTACAACGGCCAGGGCGATGCGCTCGACCTGGTCAACAACGCGCAGGCGGAGATCTACTCGGTCACCGGTGCCGAGCAGGCCGAGGACTACGTCCCGCTCGAGGTCGCCGTCAACGCGGCCGTCGAGGAGATCGAGGCCGCGCGCGGGCGCGACGGTCAGATGACCGGCATCCCCACCGGATTCGCCGGGCTGGACCAGCTGACCAACGGTCTGCATCCGGGTCAGATGATCATCATCGCGGCGCGTCCGGCCATGGGTAAGTCGACGCTGGCGCTGGACTTCGCCCGCGCGGCGGCGATCAAGGCGCAGCAGCCGACGATCGTCTTCTCGCTCGAAATGGGTCGCAGTGAGATCGCCATGCGTCTGATGAGCGCCGAGGGTGCGATTCCGCTGCAGAGCATGCGCAAGGGCACGCTCGACTCCCGCGACTGGACGACGATCGCAGCCACCCGCGGTCGCATCAACGACGCGCCGCTGTACATCGACGACAGCCCCAACATGACGCTGGTCGAGATCCGCGCGAAGTGCCGCAAGCTCAAGCAGCGCGTGGGTCTGAAGATGGTGGTCATCGACTACCTACAGCTGATGACGTCGGGCAAGCGCGTCGAGAGCCGTCAGCAGGAGGTCTCGGAGTTCTCGCGTGCGCTGAAGCTCCTCGCCAAGGAGCTTCAGGTGCCGGTGATCGCGCTGTCGCAGCTGAACCGTGGTCCCGAGCAGCGCGCCGACAAGAAGCCCGCCCTGAGCGACCTGCGTGAGTCGGGCTCGATCGAGCAGGATGCCGACATGGTCGTGCTGCTGCACCGCGAGGCCGCCTACGAGAAGGACAGCCCCCGCGCCGGCGAGGCCGACCTGATCGTCGCCAAGCACCGTAACGGCCCCACCGACACGATCACCGTCGCCTTCCAGGGCCACTTCTCGCGCTTCACGGACATGGCCCCGGGGGACTTCGGGTAGATGTAGGTTCCACGCCGAAATGACATATTCCACGGGTAGTTGGCAGGCACTTGGCATCCCTGCCATTTGCTGTAGACGATTAGGGGGTTCGGTGTGACTGATGTCAGCGAGACGGTGACCAGTCCACTGCAGCTCGAGTCGCTCGTTCCACGGTTCGTGAGCGACCAGCACGGCACTTATCGCGACGAGCTCGTCGACCTGCTCACCGACGACGGACGACGCGCGCGGGTGTGGAATATCGCATTGACCGGCGGCTACGGCAGTGGGAAGAGTAGCGTGCTCGCGGGCGTGCGGGACCAGCTCGGCAAGCGCGTGGTTGAGATATCACTCTCGTCGCTCAGCGACGTCGGAGTTGAGAGCGGTGACAACCTCAACAACTACATCCAGAAGGAGATCGTCAAGCAGCTGCTCTATCGTGAGCGCCCCAGCCGCGTCCCGGGATCGAGGTTCAAGAGGATCAGCAGGCTGCCAGTGGGGCGGACGCTGCTTGCATCCGCGCTGGTCGCTGTCCTCGTCGTGCTCACCTTGTGGATGACGGGTTGGGGAGCACCGTTCCAACTCGCCCCCGCTAACGAGGGCATGCGAGTCCCATTACTGCTTTCTGCAGCGTTGATCGCCGGCGTGATCGCGTACGTGATCATGGCGCTCCTGCACAACCGGATCCGAATTGACAAACTGGGAACCTCAGCGACGTCGGTGAGTCTGACCGCGGAGTCCGACGGTGGCAGCTACTTCGATGAGTATCTCGACGAGATCGTCTACTTCTTTGAAAAGACTCGTCGGGACATCGTGATCATCGAGGACCTGGACCGGTTCGAGGACCCGACGATCTACGCCTCTCTGCGTGAGCTGAACACCGTGCTCAACACGTCGCGACAACTTCGAAAGCGCCCGGTCCACTTCGTTTACGCTGTCCGGGACAGCATCTTCGAAGACATAGAGGTGCCACGCGACCCGCCGGATGGCCCGGACGCAGCACCGGGCGTGTGGCAGGCCGACCGGGGACTGTCGGATGCAGCGACGCAGCGAACCAAGTTCTTCGAGCTCGTAGTCCCGATCGTGCCGTTCATCACCCACCGCTCGTCGGCCGACCTCCTGTTCGATCTGGCCGCCGAGGTTGACTCGACGATCTCCTTCGAGGCGGTCCGCGTGGTGGCGAAGCACGTGACGGACATGCGGCTTCTGCGCAACATCCTGAACGAGTTCCGGGTCTTCCACGCTCGTGTGCTGGCGGGCGGAAAGCTCGGCGGGCTCACCTCAAGCGGGCTCTTCGCGCTCGTTGCCTACAAGAACACCCACATGAAGCAGTTCGAGCTGATCCGGGTCGGATCAAGTGAACTGGACGTGTTGTACCGACGCTCGCGAGAGGTCATCGCGAGCGGGATGGATGCTGCGTCGGCGACGCTCGCCACGCTGCGTGAGCAGAGTGCGCACACAGCAGCGACCGATGTGCGCGCGGAGCAACTCGGCTCCGCGCTCCAGGATCTGGTTGAACGCTGGCTTCCACGGGTCAACAGGCGTGGGCACACCGCGACCTATCGAATCGGTGGAGCCGATTGGGCACCCGCCACGCTGAGCACTGCGGGATTCTGGGCCGCGGCAATCGATTCGGGCCACGCCTTGCAAGTCGTCGTGAATGGAGAGGTCCTCTTCGAGCTCACTGCTGACAATCTCGCCGCGGATCTGGGCGTGGCTGTCCCGGCGCGTTGGAGTGACCAGGTCGTAGCCGATACGGCGGCGGCGTCGGAAGATGCGCGAGCCGAGCTGCAGTGGTACCGCACCGCCGACTTCCAACAACTGCTGGCGCGTCAAACGGATGACCCTTCCTCCGAGCTCATCCGCGGCGCCGTTGACCCTCTGCTGCATGACCTCCTGGCCGAGGGACTAATCGACAGGAACTTCGCGCTATACGCGTCCGAGTTCTACGGGGTGATTGCCTCTGCAGCCGCGATGACCTACGTGATCCAACACCTGCAAGCAGATACCCCGGATCATGACTACCCACTCGACGAGAAGGACGTCGACGCGGTGCTCGAACTCGGCGGCCCGCGCGCGTTCGAATCGATCGGGCTGTTCAACATCGCGATCTACGACCAGCTGCTAGCGCGGGAAGACGGCCGATTGGTCAAGAACATCGCCGCTCTCGCCGTTGCTGACCCCGCCGCCGTCGGCTTCATCCGCAGCTATTTGCAGCGTGGACGGCTCCCAGCGACGCTCATCGGTCGCGTCGCAGCGCAGTGGGACGGGGTCTTCGAGTTCATCGATACTGAAGGACCCGCCGTCGCGGCGGGTCAGCTCGATCTCGTCGTCGCCGCCTTCGAGTCCTTGAATCCAAAGTTGGAGTACGCGGTACCCGACGACGTCAAGCGACTTCTCGCTGAGAACCCAGGGCGCCTCACGGAACTGAGTGCTGACGTTACGCCCCAGCGAGCGACTGCGGCGCTTACCCAACTCGGCATAAGTCTCGCAGATATCCGAGCGCTCTCACCGGCCGCGCAGCGGTCGGTCGTGGTCGCGCGCCGTTACGAGGTCAATGCACCGAACCTCGAGGTGGCAGTCGGCGGGGGCGACATCGCGCTCGATGCGATCATGCAACTCGACGATTCAACGTTCGACCACGTTCTCGGGCACTTCGAGGCGTACCTGTCAAGCATCGACGCATCCCACCGCCCGAGTATCACCGACGTTGACATGGCAGTGGATGTGATGGAGGCCGCGGAGCTTTCAAGGGCCGGCGCGGCAACCGAGATCGCGCGGCGAATGCCCGCGGAGATGCTCATCCGAGACATCAATGCAGTACCGGCGACGCTGCTTCCCGTTCTTGCTGAATCACACCGATTCCCACTCACCTTCGCGAACGTCACGAACTACATCGCCGTACGCTCCCTGGACGCTCCTCTGATCGGGTACCTCGCTGCTTCGCCCACTCTCGCCGTCCCGCCAGAGACCGACGTGACTGCGCGCATCACTCTCGCCGCGAGCCTCGTCGCTGAGGATGAGCTCGATGTCGCCGCTCGTGTCACGCTCGCCGGACAGCTCGTAGAGACGGTCCCTGCATCCCGATCGATGGGGGATGAGCCGGATCTTGTCACGGCACTCATGAACGCAGGATTGCTCGACGACAGCGCTAGCACCTTCCAAGCTCTCGCCACCGCGCATGCACAGGAAGCATTTGTCGTGGAGTCTCAGACGGCGCCAGACTGGATCGTCTCGTCGAACGCGTCGGCGGCATCGGTGGCGTCGCTCCTTCGCAATCCCGATGTCTCACGCTCGGTCAAGACTCTGCTTGCTGATGCGATTCCTCGAAACGCCGCTTGGGGATCAACCGACGTGTTTGAGGCGATCGGTGCCTGGGCGGAGGCAACCCGCGAGCCCCTTCCCGCCGAAACGTTTCAGATGATGCAGATGTCGGGGGCTTCGACCAGCGCGAAGGTCGCTGCGCTCAGCGCATCCGTGGCGACTGTGCCCGGTCTCGTACCGCAATACGTGGCCCAACTCGGCGGTGCGTACGCCGAGGTTCTTCAGCCCGCAAACACTTATGTCGATCTTCCGCTCGTCCCAGATCCGACACCGTTCCTGGAGTTGCTCAAGGACTCGGACACCGCCGTCTCATCCTTCAATGAGGTCGACGGCGTCATGCGTGTATACCGACACCGCCCGAGACCCAACGGTGATTAACCTACGATGCGGAGCGCTCGGTAGCGCGATCCTCTTCGACGTACTGGCTCGCCGCGTTCCACCAGGGATTCTCGCGGACCCGGTACAGGATGGTCCGCTCTCCAGGCACGCGCTCGACGAACTCGATGAAGTTCGCGCGGCGGAGCTTCTGGATCAGTGGGTGCACGATGCCAGGCGAGAGTCCCGTCGCGTCGGTGATCGTCTTCGATGAGAACTTCTCGCCGCGCAGCCCGGCGATCTCGACCATGACGCTGTACATGTAGCTGTTGCCGAAGACGAGCCGGGATTCCTCCGGCGCGATGGGCTCCAACATGGTCATGTCCTTGAGTGTCGCACACGCAGCCGACCTGGGCTTCAGGCCGGCCTGTGGGCGTTGATTTCGTGGTCCCTATATTTGTATCCCTGACGGTGACTTGTTATCTATCTGACGTCCACTACAGTGAATGTCACATTCACTGGTATTCGTGACTCGCATATACCGAATTAGCTTGCGAAAGCAAGAGCGCGAACCTGAATCGTATTTTGCGAATCTATGGCGGAAGCGTGCATTCCCCCTGACCGATTCGACCCTCACGCTGGCTTCATGACGGCGCGCGAACAACTCGAGACGCGGGGCGGAGCGTTCCCGGCGGATGTCGAGCTGATGGTTCGCAAAGCGGGTGGCGAGGTGGACGTTGTTCCGCTGCAGTCAGCTCGATTGAGCATGTTCGACGCCGCCGTCCCGTGGCGTGATTTCCGCTGGTACCGCGGGCAGCGGCACTTCTCGGGCAGCTACTGGTCGGCGACCATGCAAGCGCATATCGGATACGAGTCGCGGCTCGAGTACGCGAACCTGCTGCTGGCAGACTTCGACCCTCGCGTCGACAGGATTCTCTCTCAGCCGTTCCTCCTCGAGGGGGAGGACAGGGGCACACGCCGTCGCCACATCCCCGACTATCTGATCGTCCACGCGGACCACACCGCCTGCGTGGTGGATGTGAAGCCCGCCGCGAAGCTCACCATCCCGAAGGTGCGTGACTCGCTGAGCTGGTCGCGGCGCGTGATCGAACCCCACGGGTGGGAGTACCGCGTCCAATCCGACCCCGATGAGGTGCTGCTGCGCAACGTCCAGTTCCTTGCCGGCTACCGCCGGTCCTTCCAGTTCGCCGACGGCGACGTCACCGCCGCGCTCCGAGAGCTGAGATCGCCCATGGCGTTCGGCGAGGCAGTGCGCGCGATCGCGCCCGTCACCGGAGGGCTTCTCGCAGCACGCGCGCTCGTCCTGCACCTGCTGTGGACGCGACGGCTGAGCACCGACCTGACCCGACTTCTGAGCGCCACGAGCATCGTGACGCGGGCCTGAGACAACACCACCTCAACACCTGAAGGAGATAGCGATGAGCAGCACGTGGACCCTGAAACCAGGAGTGGACATCGTCTACGACGGCGACACCTGCACCGTTGCGGAGATCTGCGATGGCGCGGTCATCGTCCGTACCCGAACTGGGCAGGTTCGACGCCTGCGGATGATCGACCTCCTACGGCCACGCACTGAGGGAGGTACGACACACATCCCCGGAAACAGTCGCAATGAAGACGCGGGTCCACTGGGCGTCATCTGGGCCGATGCCAGCGACGCGGCCCGCGCGGTGTCCGCCGAGCGCGCTGATCATGTGCGAGAGGTCCTCACCGGCTACCGGTCGGGGACGGCCGAGATCGCGCGTGAGGGCGAACCGAAGCTCGCGTACCATCCGGAGCGCCGCGTCGAAGAGCGGATCGCGGCGAAGGCGCTCGAGCTCGGTAAGGGCCGCCGGACCGTCGCGAGGTGGGTGGCGAGGTACAAGGATGCCGGCGAGATCGGACTGATCGATCACCGCAAGGCGCAGCCGGGCAATCTGCTCGTCAACTTCGACGACCGCTGGGTCACGGCGGCACGCGAGGTCATCGATGAGCAGACGCCGGAGTCGAAGGTCGCGAAGAGCATCATCATCGCGAGAGTCAACGCCCGAGCCGACCGCACACACGGGCCAGGTATCGTCTCCGCCCCTTCTCGAAGCGCCGCGTATAAGGTCCTCGACGAGCTCTCCCGTGGCCGCGCGACCTTCTCCGGGAGCACCAAACGCAAGCGCTCCAACGCGAACCGCCCGCCCGCCCCCTATGGTCGCCTGCACGCCACCGCGCCCGGCCAATACGTCCTCCTCGACACGACACCGCTGAACGTCTTCGCCGTCGCCCCGGTGACCGGCAAGTGGGTCGCTGCGGACCTCACGGTCGCGATCGACCTCTACTCCCGCTGCATCCTCGGCATGCGGCTGACGCCCGGCTCAACGAAGTCCATCGACGTGTCCGGCGTGCTCATGGAAGCGTGCCAACCCTTCGACACTCCCGCGGACTGGGGCACGAGCGCACGCTGGCCCTTCCACGGCGTCGCCGGTTCCGTGCTCGTCGACCCGACGCGTATCCGCGTGCCGCGGTTCGTTCGTGCGGGGGTCCTGCCCGATACGATCATCGTCGACCACGGCGCACCATACCTCTCGGAGCACGTGACCAGCGCTTGCGCACGCCTGGGCATATCCATCCAGCCAGCTCGCGTCTACCAGCCCACCGACAAGAGCCCCGTCGAGAGGTTCTTCCGCACCCTCGACACGTTCCTCCAGGAACTCCCCGGCTATAAGGGCGCCGACGTCGGCGGCCGTGGCGACGACGTCGAAGCCGACGCTGTCTACACGGTCCCGCAGCTGGAGCAGATCATCCGCGAATGGGTCGCGACTGTCTACCACCTCCGATCCCACGACTCTCTCGAGGATCCTCGCCTCCCCGGTGTCAAGCTCAGCCCTGCCGAGAGATACGACCAGGGGCTCGCCGTTGCCGGGCAGCTGCGGATGCCGATCGACAGGAGCGTTCTCCTCGAGCTGCTGCCGGTGGTGAAACGGCAGTTCAACCATTACGGGGTCGAGATCCACAAGCTGCGCTACACCGGCGACTCGGTCGCGAAGTACCGCAACCGTGCCCGGTCGCTCCACCGCGACAAGGGCACGGAATGGCCCTTCGTGGTCAACCCCGACGACCTGACGCAGATCTACTTCCACGACCCCGAGGACGGCACCTGGCACACCCTCGAGTGGGAGCACAAGGGAGCGCTCGACACACCGTTCAGCCTCGACGCGCTGGAGTACGCGAAGAGGATCGCGATTCGCCAGGGCCGCCCCTCGCAGGTCGACGACGTCGCCGCGCAGCTGCTCGAGGACTGGGGCGCGGGACGCGCACTGACCCCGTCCGAGCGGCGGATGAGTTCCCGCATGGCGGCGCAGCTCAACGAAAAGGATCCCGCGGCCGACGGGGTGTGGTCGCTACGCACCGTGCAGCGGATGCTCGAGGCCGAACTGAACCCCAGCACAGATCTCGGCAGGGAGCTCACCGGCGAGGTCCGCGACCCACGCAAACGCGTCGACATCCCCGAAACGGGCGATGACGACGACGAGGACGACATCGACGAACCCACGATCCGATCCGACTACCACTTCGATCCGATGGAGATGATCCAATGACCACCACAGCCTCAGGCGAGCACGACGCGCCTCGCCGGCAGCGGAGCCTGTCCACCTACGAGGGGTGGAAGGACTTCGCCGAGCGTCCCCCGCGCGAGAAGCCCGCGCTGCTAACGCCGGAGCAGCTTGCGGCGTTCGGCCCGGACGAGTTCGCGCAGTACAACGCGGAGCGTCGGACGTGGCACGCGAACATCCTGCTGCGCACCCGGCAGGTGCACGGTGTGCACCTGCAACTAGGCGACATCCTGGACAGCAACCTGCAGGACTCCGACCGGGTCAAATCCGCCGCTGCCCTCGACGCCCCACCGGCCCTCGGGAAGTCGACGGTCGTGAACACGTTCGGGCGCGACTTCCACCGGCAGCGGATCGCGGAGGTGGGCGAGTACCTCGACGAGGATCGCGACATCCTCCACCTCCCGGTCTGCCACATCACCGTCCCAGGGCGCCTCACGATCAAGGGCCTGCACATGATGATCCTCGGGTTCTACGCGCACCCCGCAACCGCCGGCATCCTGCACCGTTCGATGGCCGGCCGGGACCTGGCACGGGCGGCCGCGGACTGCATCGAACGGCACGACACCCGGCTGGTGATCATCGACGATCTGCACTTCATCCAGATGCGCACCCGTGACGGTGTCGAGGTCGCGAACCAGCTGAAGTGGCTGTCCAACGAGTACAACGCCACCTTCCTATTCGCCGGAGTCGCGCTCCGCGAACGCGGCCTCGTCGGCGAGGGAGCGACCGGGAAGGAAGCGGCGATGGCGCAGACATTCCGCCGCTGGACAGTGCTCAGCCTCGACCCGTACAGCCTGCGCACCAAGCAAACCCGCCAGGAGTGGGACAGCCTGCTCTGGCACATCGACCAGGCCCTCGTGCTCGCCGACGCGCACGAGGGGATGCTCGTCGACATGTCGCGGTATCTGTTCGCCCGGACCACTGGCAACATCGGATCGCTCATGGACCTCATCCGCCGCGGCGCGTCCCGCGCCATCCGCACCGGCGTCGAGCGAATCGACCGGCAGCTCCTCGACGACATCCGCATCGACGAGGGAGCCGAATCGGAGCGCCCCGAGCTGCAGGCCAAACACGACCAAGAAGATCGCGCACGCCGTGAGCGGCGCCGGCGCCGCCTGAAGAGCGACGATTCCCAAGCGAATGGTGAGGAGGCGGCCTGATGAGCGCGGCGGCCGGTACCCTACGCGTCCTCCCATTCCGGGTCCGCCCCTTACCGGACGAGCCGTTCGACTCCTGGCTGGAAGCCTCCGCGGCCGCGAACCGCGCGACAGTCGCCGAGATGGCGTGCGCGCTCGGCCTGGTGGAGCAGGAGGGCGGCAGGGCGGTGTCGGCGACGTCGTGGATGGCAGCGCAGTGGGCGACCGAGCTCACCAATGAGCAGGCGTCGCGGCTGGAGCGGTCGACGGGGATCCCGGCGGCGCAGTTCCAGGAGATGACGCGGATGCGGTTCGCGCGGCACGCGATCCGCTACACCCGCCAGGGGAGGATCAGCTTCCGCTGCCCCGTCGGCGGAATGGCGGGACGGTACTGCCCCGAATGCCTCGCAGACTCCGGTGGGAGGTGGCGGATGTCGTGGCAGTTCCCGTTCACCTTCGCGTGCGTCCGGCACCGCCGCATCCTCGCCGACAACTGCCCGGTGTGCCACAAGCCACCGCGTCGCACCGGCCACCCGCTCGCCGGTATCCCGCACCCCGGGCACTGCCACAACCCCGTCGCCGGTGCCGGGACAGGGCCGATCGCCAGCCGCTGCCGCGGCGACCTCACCGCGCACCCCGACCGCATCGCCGCACCCGACGCCGTGCTCCACGCGCAACGCCGCATGATGCAGATCCTCTCCAGCGGTCAGGGCCGGTTCGGGATCTACGCGGACGCCCCGCAACCCGCGATCACCGTCCTCGAAGACATCCGCCTCCTCACCCGCGCCGCAGGAGCTACGCTCTGCGATGGCGGCGACCTCGACATGCCGGAGCTGGAAACGGACCTCCTCGCGGCGGTGCCTCGAGACAAGCATGAGTGGACGTGGGCGGGACCGCCCACAGCGGCCGGCGGCGCGGTCGGCACGACGATCGCGATCGCCGCGCTCGAAGACTCCGACCGCGCGGTTCGGCTGCTGAATGGGCGGCTCGCGGTGAGTACGTCGTACACCGGTCAAACGCCGCAGCTGCAGCGACTGATCGCCGCGTCCCTCGGCCGCACCCGACGACCGACGCTGTTCCTGCAAGCTGCGCCAGCCTCGGACGTGAAACCGGAGGACCGGGCGCGGAAGGTTCCCGCGCAACTCTGGGATGAGTGGACGAGCGCGCTCACCCCACGTCGCATCAACAGCGACGTCGCCGCGTCCGCGCTGGCCGCAGCCGTCGTGTTCACCGGCACACGGCTGACCCACTCCGCGGCCCTCGGCCTCCTGGACTCGACCGCACCCATCCGTCAGGTCACTCATGTGATGCGCGAGTTCGGGAGGCCAGGCGCGGAGACGCCTGCCCTTGCGGCGATCCTCAACCTCGCCACCTACCTCGACGCGCACGAGACACCGATCGACTACGCACGCCGCCGCAGACTTGACTGCACCGATCTCCTTCCCGAAAAGGAATGGCAGCGGCTCTGCGCCCGACTGAACGTCCAACCCGGCGCCGGCGCCAGGCACCACCGAGCGCGCGCCCACCTATACCGGACCATCACAGGCAACTCGATGCGACGCGCACCGGAAGGATGGGATGCGGGCGGACTGTCGCCGCGGACGGTGACGACCTTCACGATGGCGCTGCCGGACTCTGTGCGCCGTGAGCTGGACGACGTCGGCCGCGCCTTCCTGCTCCGCCAAGGGATCGACGAGCCGCTCAACTGGGCGCCCCCGCTGTCGACGCACATCGAACCCGCCGCAGCCCGCAGCAACACCGTCGGTGAGTGGGCGACGGCCAGACCCGTCCGTGGCGCACTCGACACACCATCTCGCAGCCGCGAACTCATCGCCCAATACGGTGAGGGCGCGACCACCTATGAGCTCGCACGGCGGACGGGAGTATCGCGGCAGACGGTGTCGCGTGTGCTCGCCGACGGTAACAGCAGTCCCCGCCGCGGACGGCCAATCACGTTCGTCATCGACGAGGACTGGCTGTGCGAGCGGTACGAGAAGGAAGGGATGACGCTGCGACGGATCGCGGCGCTCGTCGGCTGCAGCGCTCCCACAATCGCGCACCGCATCCAAGCGGCAGGCATCGCGATGCGACCCGGCCCACACGACCGCACCCCTCACCCACTGGCCGGCCAGTCACGGCTCCTCCAGCGCGCCCTCGTCGGCCGGCACCCCATCGAACGGGCGCGCCGATTCCTCATTGCCACACAGCACGACAACGTGCGCGCCGCCGCTGCGACCATCCGAACGACCCAGAGCGCACTGAGCGCCCAGCTCGCCAGCCTCGGCGCCGACGTCGGTGGAGATCTGTTCGTCCCCGCGGCACGCAACAGGCCGATGCGCCTCACCTCACTCGGCGGACGGCTCGCTCGCGAGCTCCGCCGTGCCCTCGCCACCCACCCTCATGCCCAGACCACATCACCGACCGAAGAGGAGAAAGCATCATGACCGGAAAGAAGCGGACCTCCAGTCGTCTGCAACGGGCAGCGCGGGAGCGCATGAAGGTGACCGGCGAGAAGTACATCGCTGCGCTGATGGCCGTGATGGAGGACACCAGGTCACAGATTGAGTTCAGCTCCCCGCCGACGCCGCCCGCTGGTTCACCGGGCACGTTCGTCGACCGCGAGAGGCGGCCATGAGCTCCGACGCTCCCGAGGACGGCGATCCGGTCCTCCATCACGACACGATGCAGTGGAACAGTTCCGGGTGGACCGACAAGCCGTGGTCGGCACCCCACCTGTCGCCGCTCTTCATGGAACTCACGTCGGCGAAGACCGCGCCGAGCTGGGCGCGCCGTGCGGTGAAGGTCATCCATCGCTACACCCGTGAGCACAGCGAACCGCCGACGTTCCGTGAGCTGTTCACCGAACTCGCCACCCAAGACCCCGAATACGCCGACCATGAGGAGGCGTGGTTGTCACGGGCAGTCCGGAGCCTCGTGATGGTGCATTGGCGGAGGCAGGGATGGGTGCGCTACCGGACCGAGACCCGGACTCTCCGATCCGGCCCGAACGCGAACCGCGACCTGTTCCCGGCTACTCGTGCTGCTCGTCGTGAGGGAGCGCGTGGAGAAGCTCGTCGAGAACGATGACGAGGTCGTTGTATCCCTGCATGTAGAACAGCGCGTCTGATCCCGGGGTCTCGCCGCCGACGACATCGGCGAGCACCGCGCGCGCTTCCCGGGTTGCGGCCTGCAGTCGCGTCTCGATCCCCGGCAGTCTGCGGATCCATTCGTCGATGACGGTGAAGCGGATGGGCTTGAAGTCGTGCGCGTCGACTCCGACGTGGAACTCGTGACCGTGGGGGCCATGATCGCGGGCATGCGTGTGACCGTGCAGCAGCGGAAGACCCTCGTCGTCGCGTGGGCGGTGGGTCGTGTGCCGGCCGGCGCCGTGTGAGTCGCCGCTGTAGGGGTAGTGGGATGCCAGGATCTGGTACCCGCGGCGGGTGCCCTCGATCACCTCGGGGAGGATGCTCCACCCGGCCGCCTCGTACAGCGGCGTGAACCGTTCGATGGCGCGTTTGGACTGTGTCGCCGGCGAAACCCGATCGTGGTTGCCGGGCACGAGGAACCGTCGCCCATTCAGGTTGGCGGTGAGCCCGACGGATTCCTCGATCGGCGCGAGGGCGAGATCACCGAGATGGAGCACGGTGTCGTCCGGCCCTACTACCTCGTTCCACCGCCGGACCAGCTCCGCGTTCATCTCTTCCACGGTCGCGAACGGTCGATCAGCGAGTTCGCTGATTCGTGTGTGACTGAAATGCGTGTCCGATGTGACGAAATCGACCTGGTCGAAGTCGAACCACGGATACTCGCTCACATCCGTTCTCCCCGCGCGCAGGTTTGACTGCTTCTAGAGCTCATCGCGCTCACGCACCACTCGCCCGACCTCGCGGTCGTCGATTGCTTCGACCAGCTCCTCGAGTACTCGGTCGATGTCACCGCCGTTCGCGGCGGCGACTCTCGCCACTTCCCTTGCCGCGTCAGCGAGCGTGTAGAGACGCTCCCAGGGGTGGTCTCCGTGACGGGCGATCGCGACGGTCTCACGAGTGTAGGAGCGGTCGTCCCCGGCGACGAGCCAGCGTTCCTCGCCCTCAGCGGTGATGAAGAAATCGACCACACACTCACCGCACGGCATCTTGTAGACGCCCGGTTCGGTGGGCGCCGCCTCGGTCGCACGCGTGATCATCTCGCGGATGACGCCTTCCCAATCGACCGCCGGTTCATCGTCGCCCATGGTGACCTCCCGAAGTAGAACAGAGAAGTGTCTCACTTCGGCACCGCGGCGTCTAGGGCTCAGCCCCGTCGCGTTCGCGCATCAGTTCGCTTGACCACCGATGGTCTACCCGAGCTGGTGGGCAAGAATCACAGCCTGCACGCGGTCGCGGACGCCGAGCTTGGCGAAGATTCGGTTGATATGCGTCTTCACCGTTGCGGGTGAGAGATGCAGTGCCTGGCTGATCTCGCCGTTGGAGAGGCCGAGCGCGATCGCGTTGAAAACGTCGCGTTCTCGGGGGGACAGAACCGAGAGGCCCTGTCCGCCCGGGACGGGCTGGTCGCGGCCGGTGTAGGCGTCGATGAGCTGCCGTGTGATGCGGGGCGTCACGATGGCATCGCCTCGAGCGACGACGCGTACGGCGTCCACGAGTTCTTGGTGTGTCGCAGTTTTGACGAGGAACGCACTCGCCCCCGCGCGGAGTGCCCCGAAGGCGTACTCGTCCAAGTCGAACGTCGTGAGTACGATCACGCGGCTCCGCAGCCCGCCGTCGACAATTGCGCGGGTGGCGTGGATACCGTCTTGACGCGCTGTGGGTGACGGAACGCCGCACCCGACTGTCGGCCGGCTATCTCGACCGGCGGTTCGCGGAGCTGCGGGACGAGGCCGGCTTGTCAAAGGCCCTGACTCTGCACAGCCTCCGGCATTCGTACGTGACGCACCTGCTCGAGTTCGGCTACGCCGACCGATTCGTCCAGGAGCAGGTCGGGCACATGCATGCTTCGACGACCTCGATCTACGCCTCCGTCAGCTCGGACTTCAAGAACCGGGTACTCGCGGACGCATTGAAGGCCCTCATCGAAGGAGAAGCAGATGACCGTTGAGCTCGAGACCGCATGGAGCCTCCGCAGCGTGATGGCCTCGCGCGGGATCTTCCAGACCTCCAAGCTGAAGCCGTTGCTCGAGGAGCGGGGCGTCGACCTGTCCCGGGAACAGGTGTACCGACTGGTGACGCAAGCACCGCAGCGGGTTCGCATCGACGTGCTCGCCGCGCTGTGCGACGCGTTGGAGTGCTCGCTCGACGACCTCGTGCAGGTCACCCGCCGGGAGGCTGCGGCCCCGGTCGCGGTGGGTGAAGAGGCGACGCGGGGTGCGATCGGCGATCTGCGGCCCGTGCGGGCCACGATCCGTCGCCCGCGCTCGAAGTAGGCCGCGGTGGCGAAGCCTCCGCAGGAGCCCAGGGTTGCTGAGGTCGCCGGGCTCGTCCACGCGATCGCGCCGGAGATCCCGGTGGAGCGCCTTGTTGAGATCGTGGCTGAAGTCGCACCCGTGCCGCTCACCCAACGGCGTCTCGAACTCGCACTCCTCAAACAACCTGGAGTCCTCGAAGGGCGACACCGGAACGTACCGGTGACGGTGCAGGATCTGGCCCACGCTCTCGTGAACGAGGGTGCCGGGCGGGTCGTCTTGCCTACATGCGATTCCTGTGGACGTGCCGTTCGGATGCCTCACAAGACGCAGACCGGCGGTCGCCACTGCTCGCGCTGTGAACGGAATGCCCGATCGGTCGCGTGTGCCAGATGCGGACGAGTTCAGCCCGTGCAGCGCACCGTCGATGGGCAACGGTTCTGCCGGGACTGCTGGCGAGCCGATCCGCGGTCGTTCGGCGACTGCTCGCGATGCGGGCAGAACGCCACGATTATCGTCCGTCGCCCCGCGCTCGTCTGTCTCGCGTGCTACACCGCGCCGGTCAAGATGTGCGAGCTCTGCGGGGAGCCGGGCCGCGTAGCGACGCACCTGGACGGCCGACGGGTCTGCGCCCGCTGCTACTACGCGATGCGACGCCCCCAGCCGTGCCCGGAGTGCGGGCGGAAGGTGTTCCTCACTGGCTTCATGAATGGGCACAAGGTCTGCGCCGAGTGCGCAGGAGCTCCCGTGACGATGGCATGCCCGGGATGCGGGACGATCGAAGAGGTGCGCAAGCACCGGCTATGCGTAGAGTGCCGGCGACCTATCGCCATCCAGCAACTGCTTGCTGACGACAGCGGAGAGATCCGCCCCGAGCTGCACCCGCTCGCGGAGTATCTGGTGACGCACCACGGCAGTGCGATCTCCCTCGAGCGGTGGCTGTACAAGAGCCGCTGTGCGGTCGTCCTCCGTGAGCTCGCCGATGGCACGCTGCCCCTCACCGCGGACGCGATCATGACCAGAGCGCACGCCGGCCAGTCCGTGGCATTCCTGCTCTCGCTCCTCATCCGCTCAGGCGTGCTGCCCGATTTCGACATCCAAGCGGCGAGGTTCGAGCACTGGTTCCAACGGTGGCTTCCGACCGTCCCCCATCCCGAGGACCGGCTCCTCCTACGGCGGTACTGCACCTGGGAGCTGCTGCCGTCGGGCAGATCACTCAGGGGCAGACCAGCTACGGCCGTCCGATCCGGCTCCACCTATCAGAAGGTGCGTGCGGCGCTGAAGCGGTGCGCGGCCCTCCTGCAGCAGATCCGCGCGAGCGGCGAAACGCTGACGACATACCCGCAGCGATCTCTCGACGGCTTCCTCACCGGTTCGCCCTCACAACGGGATGCCCTCGCGCCGTTCACCCGGTGGCTGCGACGGCACCGCCTGAGCCGCCTCCGGGTCGAGTTCCGCAGCCATCGCCTCGAAGGGCGCGACTACGCCGCCGACCATCGGTGGACGATGGCACGCGCGTTCATCACGCGAGACGACATGGATCCCGTGACGCGAGTCAGCGGATTGCTCGTCCTGTTCTACGGGCTCCACCTGACCCGCATCGCAGCGATCACCCGCGCACAAGTCGATACGACCGCGCGCCCCATGACGCTGACGGTCGGAACTGAACCGATCGAGCTGCCCGAAGTCCTCGCCGAAGCAATGGTCCAGCTGCTCGACGGCAACCGCTCCGACACTTGGCTCTTCCCGGGCAGGAACCCGGGCCGACCGATCACCCCCGGGCCGCTCAGCCGTCGACTCCGTCAAGAAGGACTCCTCGCCGGCAGCGCTCGTGTCACCGCGCTGATGGACCTCACCCGACAACTGCATCCTCGAATCGTGTCCGACCTGCTCGGCATCACGGCGTCATCAGCTGCCGCCTGGGCACGCCTCTCCGGGGGCGAATGGTCCGACTATCCCGCGCTGCGCTCAACCTCGACCTGAGCACCAATGGCCTCCCGCTACGCTTGCGCCTCCAGTGGGACTGCCTGAATTATCGGACAGACCCCCGGGCTTGGCTACAGATAGCGGCAGACCTGATCCGAGCTGCACGTGTCGGGCTCGACGTGCTCGGCCTGGTCGCGGAGCCCGGCGAGGGTGTCGCGCAGGTCGTGGAGCTGCCTGAGCTGCTGGTCGATATCGGTGAGGCGTGCGTCGAGGAGGTCGCGGACGTGGCTGCAGGGCGCTTGGCCGTGGTCGCGGATGTGGAGGATCTGCTGGATCTGGGCGAGGGTGAGTCCAGCGGCTTGGCCGCGGTGGATGAAGTCGATTCGGGCGATGGTCTCGGCGGTGTAGTTGCGGTAGCCGCTGGGCGTGCGCCCGGCCGGCGGCAGGAGCCCCTGGTCCTCGTAGAACCGCAACGTCTTCGCCGTGGTGCCGGCCGCGTCGGCGAGCTCTCCGATCCGCATTCCCCGCCCCCCCTTTTCGCTGGTCGCAAATTTCGTGCTTGACCTTCCCCTGTGGTGGAAGGTTCATGATGAGTGTATCAGCGGGATGTTCCAAGATGTCCAGGGAGGAATAAGGATGCCATCGAGGTTTGATCTGGCCGTGATTGGGTCGGGTGGCGCGGCATTCGCCGCGGCGATCCGCGCCACCACACTGGGAAAGTCGGTGGTGATGATCGAGCGCGGCACGTTGGGCGGCACGTGCGTGAACACGGGGTGCGTTCCGTCCAAGGCGCTGCTCGCGGCCGCCGAGGCCCGCCACGTGGCCGCGGATGCGGGCTCCCGGTTCCCGGGGATCGCCGCCACCGCTGGCCCGGTAGACATGCACGGGCTGGTGGGTGGCAAGCAGGACCTGGTCGAGGCGATGCGGAGTGAGAAGTACATCGACGTGGCAGAAGCCTACGGCTGGCCGGTCCGCCAGGGCGAGGCGGCGTTCGCCGGCACGCCGGATGCGTCGGTCCTCGAGGTCACCGCCGCGGACGGCACCGTCGAAACCATCGAGGCCGCCCACTACCTCATCGCCACAGGCTCCCGCCCGTGGGCTCCTGCCATCGAGGGGCTGGACGGCGTCGACTTTCTCACCTCGACGTCGGCGATGGAGCTGTCCGAGGTGCCTGACTCGCTGCTGGTGCTCGGCGGGGGCTATGTGGCGCTGGAGATGGCACAGTTGTTCGCCCGGCTCGGCTCGAAGGTGACTCTGCTGGTGAGGTCCCGGCTGGCGTCGAAGGAGGAGCCGGAAGTCTCCAAGGCGTTGCAGGAAATCTTCGCCGACGAGGGCATCCGAGTGGTCCGCCGCGCCATCCCCACCCGCGTCACCCGCGACCCGGGCACCGGCCAGATCGTCGCCGCGGCCGAGGTCTCGGGCGGCGTGCAGGAGTTCCGTGCCGACGAGATCCTCGTCGCGCTCGGCCGCGCCCCGGTCACCGACGGGCTCAACCTCGAGACCGTGCAAGTGAAGACCGGCGCGGCCGGAGAGGTCGTGGTCACCGACCAGTTGCAGTCCTCCAACCCTCGCGTCTGGGCGGCTGGGGATGTCACCGGGCACCCCGAGTTCGTCTACGTCGCAGCCCGGCACGGCACGTTGGTCGCCGAGAACGCCTTCACTGACGCCAGCACGTCGGTCGACTACACGCGGATGCCGCGGGTCACATTCACGAGCCCTGCCGTCGGCGCGGTCGGGATGACCGAGAAGGAGGTCATCGCGGCCGGGATCCGCTGCGACTGCCGTGTCCTGCCACTGGAGTACGTGCCCCGCGCGCTGGTGAACCGGGACACCCGCGGGTTCATCAAGATGGTCGCCAACGCGGACACCGGCGAGATCCTCGGCCTGACCGCGGTCGCCAAGGACGCCGGCGAACTCGCCGCCGCAGGTGTCCACATCCTCGGCAAGACCATCACCGAGGTCGCCGACGCGTGGGCCCCGTACCTGACCACGGCCGAAGGCATCCGGATCGTAGCCAAGGCCTTCACCACCGATGTGTCGATGCTGTCCTGCTGCGCCTGACCGCGCGCCAGACAGCGGATCCACCCCATCAGAAACTGGAGCCTCGCCCGCTCCTCGATCGGCCCGCCCGGGTCGAATCGATCTCCCCGGCCAGCGGCGACACGATCCGCGTCACCGTCGACTCGACCGCCGGTGTCACT
Source organism: Microbacterium hominis NBRC 15708 (assembly GCF_001592125.1). Classification (GTDB taxonomy): domain Bacteria; phylum Actinomycetota; class Actinomycetes; order Actinomycetales; family Microbacteriaceae; genus Microbacterium; species Microbacterium hominis. Next base: position 5,882 of record NZ_BCWI01000015.1, on the reverse strand, counting down.
AGCGTGGAACCGGCGACCGCGGTGGTGTCCTTGGTCAGCCCCGAGGCCATGCACTCGATTCGCTCCTCGTTCTGCAACCAGGTCCACTACTTCGCTTCCCGCGAGGACGCCGCCGGATGGCTCACGGAACACCCGATGGCCCAAATCCTCACGGTCGCCGATGCCTTCGAGGTTGGCAGCACCCTGATCACCGAGATGCTCGAGCGCCCCCGGACCGGTGCCGACGAACTGTCTGGAAGCTGCTGCGGTCCCGAGACCTGCTGCTGAGACGGCACCACGAGAGGACAGAACACCAATGCCTCCCAACCAGGACGACCAGCGAGGCGGCCGTGGCCTGCTCCTCGGAGCCGTCGCCGCACTGCTCGTGGTCGGCTGCTGCGCCCTCCTTCCACTTCTCGTCGTCGGAGGCACGATCACAGGGATCGGCACCCTCCTCCGCAACCCGTGGGTGATCACGGGCGGTGCCGCACTCCTGATCCTCGCGGTGGTTGCAAGCATCGTGATGACAGCGCGTGCCAGGCGACACCGCCGCGAAAACGACCCCGACTGCTGCCCGCCCCTTCGCCCGACCATAACGAAGACAGACCCGAGGCGAAGGGAAACCGGAACCAAATGATCATGGCCATTAGACCCCGGCATACGGCCCGCCCGATAGGCCCCTAGCCAGCAGGCAAGTCGCCGATCAACGCGCGCGAACTCTGATGTGAAATCTAAAGGTCATCCGCATGGTCCCGGATCAAGCCGTCACGCGGCGGCGACGTCCTGCGCGGTCACGTGCTTGCCTTCCGCGTCGACGCGGCGCGCAGGCCGTTGAGGATCACGATCACCTCGGCGATCTCGTGCACCAGCACCACCGCCGCAAGCCCCAGGACGCCAAAGAGGGCGAGCGGGAGCAGGGCGGTGATGATCAGCAGCGACAGGATGATGTTCTGGTTGATGATGTGCCGCCCCCGACGGGCATGGGCGAACGCGCGCGGGAGAAGCCGCAGATCGTGACCGGTGAAGGCCACGTCGGCCGACTCGATCGCGGCGTCGGAGCCCGTCGCGCCCATCGCGATCCCGATGTCCGCGGCGGCCAGCGCAGGGGCGTCGTTGATGCCGTCGCCGATCATCGCGACCGGCCCCTTCGCACCGAGCTCTGCGATCGCGGCGGCCTTGTCTTCGGGGCGCAGCTCGGCGCGGACGTCATCGATCCCTGCATGCGCAGCGAGGGCGCGGGCGGTGCGGGCGTTGTCGCCGGTGAGCATGGTCACCCCGATGCCCTGGGTCGCGAGGGTGCGGACCACTTCAGGGACCTCGGGGCGCAGCTCGTCGCGGACGCCGATCGCGGCGACCGGGACGCCGCCGCGGTGGACGATCACGACTGTCATGCCCTGCTCCTCCAGCCCCGCGACCCGGTCGCCGAGGGTCCCGGCGTCGAGCCAGCGCGGGCTGCCGACGGTGATCCGCGCGCCGGCGAGCTCGCCCTCGATGCCGTGCCCGGCCTGCTCGGTCACGCCCTCCGCCGCAGGGGCATCCGGCGCTGCGGCGGTGATCGCGGCGGCGAGGGGGTGGGTGCTGTGCTGCTCCAGAGCGGCCGCCCACGCCAGCGCCTCCGCCTCGCTCACACCGTCCACGGTGAGGACGGCGGTGACGGCGGGCTCGTTGCGGGTGAGGGTGCCGGTCTTGTCGACGGCGACGTGGCGGATCACGCCGAACCGCTCGAACGCGGCACCGGACTTGATGATCACGCCGAACTTGCTCGCCGAGCCGATCGCCGCGACCACGGTCAGCGGCACGGAGATCGCCAGTGCGCAGGGCGATGCCGCGACCAGCACGACCAGGGCGCGGGTGATCCACAGCTCCGGGTCGCCGAGCAGCGAGCCGATGATCGCGACCAGGGCGGCGAGGATCAGCACGCCCGGGACGAGAGGGCGGGCGATGCGGTCGGCGAGGCGGGCGCGGTCGCCCTTCTCCGCCTGAGCCTTCTCCACGAGGTCGACGATCGTGGTCAGTGAGTTGTCGGTGCCTGCCGCGGTCGTTTCGACCTCCAGTGCCCCGGCGGTGTTGATTGCGCCGGCGGAGACGGCATCGCCGGGTTCGACCTCGACCGGGATCGACTCCCCGGTGATCGCGGACGTGTCCAGGCTGGAACGTCCCGTGCGGACGACGCCGTCGGTCGCGATCCGCTCACCCGGCCGCACCAACATCAGCTGCCCGACAGCCAGATCCTTCGCGGCGACCTCGACCGAGACGCCGTCGCGGCGGATGGTGGCGGTCTCCGGGACGAGCTTGAGCAGTGCCCGCAGCCCGCCGCGGGCACGGTCCATCGCCTTGTCCTCCAGCGCCTCGGCGATCGAGTACAGGAATGCCAGCGCTGCGGCCTCCTCGACGTAGCCGAGGATCACCGCGCCGACCGCGCTGATGGTCATCAGCAGCCCGATGCCGAGCTTGCCCTTGAAGAGGTTCCGGATCGCGCCCGGCGTGAACGTCGACGCGCCCAGCAGCAGGCCGATCCAGAACAGCACCAGCGCAGGGATCTCCATCCCGGACCACTCCAGCGCCAGACCGGTGAGGAACGCCACACCGGAGAAGACCGGGACCATGATCCCGCGGTCCCGCCACCAGGGGCGCTCCGCCTCCTCGGCCTCTTCGCCGACTGCGGTCTCAGGCTCGTCGTGCTCGCAGCCGCACGCCGCGCTCACGCGCCCGCTCCCGTCCCGCAGCAGCCCGGCACCGTGCACGAAGCGTCCATGCAGGGCGCGTGCTCGTCCACCGCGAGCGTCACGTCCACCAGCGCGGTCAGCGCCGCCGCGAGGTGCGGGTCCGCGATCTCGTAGCGCGTCTGCCGCCCTTCCGGCTCGGCGACCACGATGCCGCAGTCGCGCAGGCAGGTCAGGTGGTTCGAGACGTTCGAGCGGGTCAGCTCCAGCTCACGCGAGAGCACCGCCGGGTAGCTGGGGCCGTCGAGCAGGGTCATCAGTATCCGGGAGCGCGTCGGGTCCGCCATGGCCCGGCCGAGCCGGTTCATGACGTCGAGACGTGGAGCAATGGTCAGCATGCACTGATCATACAGTGTTGACTGAACTAATCCCAGGATGAATAGTGCACCCTGCGACATTCGGCCCTACCAGTAACCCCGCGGGCGCGCAGCAGCAGCCCGGCGTTTTCGAGCGCGCCGAGGACCGGACGATGCTGGTGGTGTTGCAGGACACCACCCGGGTCAGGTCCCGGCCGAGCGCGGTGGCGTAGTTGGCCTGGGCGACGAAGGAGTGCCCGGTGGTCGAGTGCGCTTCCCCGCCCTGCACGATCACCTTTACTCCCGCCGCCTGGTAGCGGGGCAGGTTTCCGGCGGCGACGTGCTTGGGGGTCGTATCGACGATCACGTCGCTCTGCGCGAGGAGATCGTCGAGGGTTCCCTCGGGGCGGATGCCGGTGTCCACCATGCCGCTGTGCGCGTCGGGGGTGGCGGCGAATACGGGCAGCCGCGGGACGGCGGATTGTATTCGCCAGTCGGTGACGATGTCCGCGACGCCCACCAGGTGCATGTCGGGTTGGGCGTGGACGGCGTCGGCGACCCTCTTGCCGATCACTCCGTACCCGTTGACGCCGACTCTGATCCTGTCCATCTTCGTCTCCTTTCGTGGTGTTCTTGAGCCGTGCGCGGGTCAGGGGCGGGGTCGGCGGCGCCGCAGCGTCCACAGCAGATAGCTGCCGAGGGCGCCGATCGTGCCGGTCCCGGCGCCGATCAGGACGCCTTCCCGGGAGCGCCATTTCGTGTTCCCGCCGACGAGGGTGCCGATCCCGCTGATCAGCGCGGCGGCGATCATTCCCGCGACGACACGGTTGCCGACGCGTTCGGCGCGCCCGACGAGAGGTTCCAGCTCCGTCGCGCGCAGGTGCACCTCGAACCCGCCGTCTTCGAGGAGATGCCGGAGCCGGCTCAGGGTGGCGGGCAGCTCGGTGAGCAGTGCCCCGGTGTCGGCTCCCGCGCGCGCCCATCGCCGGGCCAGAGCCGGCAGGGACAGCTGGGCGCGGGTGAGCTGCTCAGCGTAGGGCTGCAGGGCGTCGAGCATCTGGAAGTCCGGATCCAGCCGCGCCGCGGTCCCTTCGGCCATCATCAGCACTTTGAACAGCAGCGCCGTCTCCTGCGGAAGGTGCAGCTGGTGCTGCTGCAGGATGCCGAGCAGCTGCTGGAGCATGATTGCGAGGCTGATCTCCGACAGCGAACGGCCCCGGTAGCGGGCCGTGAACGCGGTGATCGCCTGCCGCAGCCCTGCCCGGTCGACGACGTCGGCGGTCCGGGAGAGTTCTATCAGGGCGGTGGTGAGGGTGTCCGGGTCGTCGCGGGTGAAGGCGAGCACGATGCCGGCGAGGCCGTCCGTGGTCTGTTCGGTGAGCTCCCCGACCATCCCGAAGTCGATCAGCGCGAGCGCGCCGTCGGGCTGCACGAACATGTTCCCGGGATGGGGGTCGGCATGGAAGAACCGGTTGTCGAACACCATCGTGAGCACGATGTCGGCACCCAGCCGCGCGAGTGCGACCCGGTCGATGCCGGCGGCGTCCAGGCCCTCCAGGTCGTCGATCCGCACCCCGCTCATCCGCTCCAGGGTCAGCACGCGCGAGGTCGTGGTCTCCCCGTGCACGCGGGGAATCCGCACCCGCGCCGCGTGGGCGAACTCCTGCGCGAACCGTTCGGCGTTGCGGGCCTCCTGCAGGTAGTCCAGCTCGGCACGCAGCGTGCGGGAGAACTCCTCCACCAGCCCGGGCAGGTCGTACTGCCGGATGGCATCCCAGCGCCGGTCGGCGCGGTCGGCGAGGTTGCGGAGAATGTCCAGGTCTTCATGCACCTGCGCGACCACGCCGGGCCGGCGCACCTTCACGACGACCTCGGTGCCGTCGTGAAGAGTTGCCGCGTACGCCTGCCCGATGGACGCCGCCGCCAGCGGCACCGGGTCGAACTGGGCGAACACGTGCTCTGGGTCGGCGCCGAGCTCTTCACGGAGCACGTCCCGAATGCCCTCCCACGGTGCCGCGGCGACGTCGTCCTGCAGTTTGGCGAACTCGGCGACCCATGCCGCGGGGAGCAGATCGTGCCGGGTGGAGAGGATCTGGCCCAGTTTCACGAACGTCGGCCCGAGCTCCTCCAACGCGACCCGCACATGCTCGGGGTTCGTGTAGGGGTCCTCCTGCCGGGCGTGTCCGAGGGCGCCGCGGTGGAACGGCACCAAGCCGCCCAGGCCCAGCACGCCGGCCAGGACGCCGAGTCCGTGCCGGCGCAGCACGGCCCCGATCTGCCGGTACCGGCTACTCCCCGCGCCCATCAGCTCACGCCCCTCTCGGCTGGAGTGCCGGCCGATGCTCGTTCGAGGATGAAGTCGACGCGCGCGTCGGGGGCGAGTGCGGGGACGGTGACGACGGGAAAGCCCAGCTCCTGGTACACCAGCCCGAGCAGGTCGTGGATGCGCCGCTGCGCGGCGGGGTCCTCGGTGCGCGCGTAGTCGGACGCCAGCGGGAGCAGGTCAAGCAGGAACACCGTCGCGTACCGGGCGCCGGCCAGCGCGCCCAGCAGGGCGGTGCCGGGGGCGAGGCCGAGGAAGCGGTAGTAGGCGAGCGAGTCCGGCAGAGCACGGTCCAGGAACACGGTCTGTTGCGGGTCGAGGGAGCGTTCCTGCTCGATCTGCATGTCGACGACGGCGCGCTGGAACTCGCTCTGCCGTGCCCGCACCTCCGCGGTGCTGCGCCCGGTGATCCGTTGCAGGTCGATGTAGTGGCGGGCGTGCTCGATTGTGGTCGTGTACCCGCGGCCCCGCAGCAGGTTGACCGTGGTGGTCTTGCCCGAGCTGGGACCGCCCGTCACGACGTGCCAACGGGTGGTCTGTGCGGGCCGCGGCTCCTGGATG
>NZ_BCWI01000014.1 GCF_001592125.1 Microbacterium hominis NBRC 15708 | reverse complement strand
GCTAGGGCGGTGCCGCGGGTGCGCCGAGCGGCAGGGGTGCGCCGCCGACCACCGACAGCAGCAGCGGGGCGACGCCCAGCAGCAGGAAGGCGGGCAAGGTGCACACGCCCATCGGCAGCAGCAGCGACGCGCCCAGACGGGCCGCACGCAACCGGCCCTCCGTGCGTGCGGCACGGCGTTGCTCCGCGGCGCCCGCCCGGAGGAGGTCGACGGCCGGGGCGCCGGCCCGCTGCGACAGACGCAGGACCGCGCGCACGTCGGGCGCGATCCGTCCGGCGCCGGCACCCTCCGCCGTCGCCAGCGCCCGATCGATCGACACGCCCCCGGACAGGGCGATGGCGACGACTTCCGCCTGCATACCGGCGAGGCGGTCGTCGGGCTGGGCGCGCGCCACCAGGCGCTTCGTCCAGCCGCGTGCGGCGAGCATCAGCGCGATGCCCGCGACCGCGCACGCGATGCCGATCGGCTGGGTGAGCGTCGCGACGAGGTCGAAGCCCAGCGTCATGCCGAGGAGCACCGCGACGACCGGGAGCCACGTGACGAGACGCGCGGTGGCCGTCGGGTCGGCCAGCGCCACGCGCACGTCGTCGCGCGCCTCCTGGGCGCCGCGCAGCGTGTCGGCGAACCGCCGGAGGCTGGATGCGAGCGGCGCGCCGACGGTCTCCGCGACCTGCCACGCGGCGGCGACATCGACCCACGCGCCGCCCAGTGCGCGCAGCGCGGAGGAGGCGCCGGCGCCGTCGGGAGCCGTCGCGACCCGCAGCGCGACGGGATCGCCGTCCTCGGCCAGCAGCTCCCACGCCCGGCCAGGGGCGACGCCGGATTCGAGGAGGACCGACACCTTCTGGACGGTCGCGGCGGCGTCGGAGGCCTCCGCGGGCCGACGGGCGCTCACGATCCGACCTCCATGCGCAGGCGGCCGCTGTCGTCGAGCGCGGGCCGAGCGATTCCCGAGACGCGCCGGATGCCGTCGGCGCCCCGCTCGACGTGGACCACCACGCCGATGGCACTGACGACCTGACGCGCCATCGAGCGATCGTCCATGCCCGCGAGCGCGCCCAGCGCCTCCAGCCGGGCCGGAAGGTCGCGGATGCTGCCGGCATGGACGGTGCCGGCGCCGCCGTCGTGTCCCGTGTTGAGCGCGGTGAGGAGCTCTCGCACCTCCTCGCCGCGACACTCCCCCACGACGAGGCGGTCGGGCCTCATCCGCAGGGCCTCGCGGACGAGCCGCGCCAACGGCACCGCCCCGGCGCCCTCCAGATTGGGCTGTCTCGCCTCGAGGCGGACGTGGTGGGGATGCCGGATGCGCAGTTCGGCGACGTCCTCGATGGTCACGATGCGTTCCCGGGCGGGAACACGTCCCAGCAGCGCCGACAGCAGGGTGGTCTTGCCGGCCCCGGTCGCACCGGAGATGAGGACGTTCCGGCGCGCCGTCACGAGCGCGTCGAGGCGGCGGACGGTCTCGGCATCGCACAGACCGCCGCGCACGAGCTCGTCGAGATCGGGGATGCCGACCTGCGGGAGACGGATCGAGATGGCCGTGCCCGAGCACGCCACCGGCGGGAGCACCGCGTGCACCCGTGCGCCGTGCTCCCACCGGACGTCCACGAGCGGTGTGGCATCGTCGAGGTGGCGTCCGCCGACGCCGATGAGAGCGACGGCCAGCGCGCGCAGGTCGTCCGCTCCCAGGTGCCAACCCTCCACGGATTCGACGCCGCGACCACGGTCGACGAAGAGGCCGTCGACGCCGTTGATGAACACGTCCGTGATCTGCGGATCGCCCAGCAGATGGCGGAGGGGGTCGAGCGCCGGATGGTCGGGCAGCGGTCTGCGCTCCGGCCGCCGCAGCGGAGCCGCCCGTGACGCCGCGGCCGCCGCCGCATCGACCATCGGGGTCCGGCGCACGGATTCGGGAACGCGCCGGCTCTCGCGGCGACGGACGACGAACGGCTCGGACATGCCTCGACGGTAGGTGCGGCCGACGCCTGCGCTCGGGGTGGGCGGCGGCATCCGTGGACAGTGCGCGTCGGCGCGACGTTGGGGAGGAGCCTCCGCCGGAAAGAGAGAAGGCGGCATCCCATAGGGGGAGATGGGATGCCGCCACGCGACATCCCGGAATCGGGGGTGGTCGGGAGTCGCGCTGCCTGAATCGAAGTTCGGCCGGATCGAGCTTACGCAGACGCGCGGCACCACTCCAATCGAAACCGCGTGTTTCCACTGATATATCGGATGTCCGTCGCTCCCCACTTCCGGAGGTGGTGCACGTCGGAGGCCGTCGCTAGATTTCGTGAATCGTCCGGGACACGGTCCCGTCCCCGCCGCAAAGGAGCGCGCAGATGAGCAGCCAGATCGACCACTTGCTGAACGAGACCCGTCGGTTCGCCCCCTCCCCCGCGTTCGCCGCCGACGCGATCGCCACGGCCGACCTGTACGCGCGCGCGGATGCCGACCGTGAGGCGTTCTGGGCCGAGCAGGCCCGCGCGCTGCACTGGCACACCCCGTTCACCGAGGTCCTCGACTGGTCGCAGCCGCCCTTCGCCCGGTGGTTCGCCGATGGAGAGCTCAACGTCGCCTACAACTGCCTCGACCGCCACGTGGCGGAGGGCAACGGCGATCGCGTCGCGCTGCTGTGGGAGGGCGAGCCCGGCGATGAGCGCCGCATCACCTACGCGCAGCTCACCGAGGAGGTCAAGCGCACGGCGAACGTGCTGCACGACCTCGGCGTCGGCGCCGGCGACCGGGTCGCGATCTACCTCCCCATGATCCCGGAGGCGATCGCGGCGATGCTCGCCGTCGCGCGGATCGGCGCCATCCACTCGGTCATCTTCGGCGGGTTCTCCGCCGACAGCCTGCGCTCCCGCATCGACGACGCCGGCGCGAAGCTCGTCATCACCGCCGACGGCGGCTACCGCAAGGGCCGCGTGTCCCCGCTGAAGCCGGCGGTCGATCAGGCGCTCGGCGACCGCGGTGCCGGACCGCAGGAGACGGTGGAGCACGTCCTGGTCGTGCGACGCACCGAGAACGAGGTCGCCTGGACCGAGGGACGCGACATCTGGTGGCACGACGCCGTGCCGGCGGCATCCGCCGAACACGAGGCGCAGCCGTTCCCCGCCGAGAACCCCCTCTTCATCCTGTACACGTCGGGGACCACCGGAAAGCCGAAGGGCATCCTGCACACCTCGGGCGGATACCTCACCCAGGCCGCGTTCACCAACCGGGTCGTCCACGACCTGCACCCCGAGATGGATGTCTTCTGGTGCACGGCCGACATCGGCTGGATCACCGGTCACTCGTACGTGACGTACGGTCCGCTCGCGAACGGCGCGACCCAGGTGCTTTACGAGGGGACTCCCGACAGCCCGCACCCCGGCCGCTGGTGGGAACTGGTCGAGAAGTACGGCGTGACGATCCTCTACACGGCGCCCACGGCCATCCGATCGTTCATGAAGCTGGGCCGCGAGATCCCGCAGCGCTTCGACCTGTCGTCGCTGCGCCTGCTCGGCTCGGTGGGCGAACCGATCAACCCCGAGGCATGGATGTGGTACCGCTCGATCATCGGCGGCGACACCGCTCCCATCGTCGACACCTGGTGGCAGACCGAGACGGGAGCCATCATGGTCTCCGCCCTGCCCGGCGTGACCGAGACCAAACCCGGCTCGGCGCAGGTGCCGCTCCCCGGCATCGGAATCGACGTCGTGGACGACGAGGGCACCCACGTCGGCAACGGCAACGGCGGCCTCCTCGTGATCACCCAGCCGTGGCCGTCGATGCTCCGCGGCATCTGGGGCGACCCGGAGCGCTTCGTCGAGACCTACTGGGAGAAGTTCCAGGACAAGGGCTTCTACTTCGCCGGCGACGGCGCACGCCTCGACGAGGACGGCGACGTCTGGTTCCTCGGGCGCGTCGACGACGTCATGAACGTCTCCGGCCACCGGCTCTCGACGACCGAGATCGAATCGGCGCTGGTCGGCAACGAGGCCGTCGCCGAGGCGGCGGTGGTGGGCGCGTCCGACGAGACCACCGGCCAGGCGGTCGTCGCCTTCTGCGTGCTGAAGGAGTCCTTCCTCAAGGCGCACGACGCCGCGGGCATCGTCGACGTCCTGCGCCGTTGGGTCGGTGAGCAGATCGGCCCGATCGCGCGTCCGCGCGACGTGTACATCGTCACCGAGCTGCCGAAGACCCGCTCCGGCAAGATCATGCGGCGGCTGCTGCGCGACGTGGCCGAGGGACGCGAGGTCGGCGATACCACGACCCTCGCCGACACGATGGTCATGTCCACCATCCAGTCGAAGATCACGCCGACGTCGTAGGATCACCGGCCTTCCCGCGCCGGCGCATCACCAGGACGGTGCCCACGGACCCGGCGGCCGCGCACAGCAGCGCGATGCCGGCGATCAGGAGCCACGCCCACACCGGGAGCGCCGGCGTCCCGGCATCCGCCGTCGGCTGCGTCGCCTGCGGCACGTCGCCGTCGGTGAGCACCTGCGCGGCGCAGTCGGTGACCGCGACCGAGAAGTCGATCGGGTCGAACGCGGTGCCCGCCGGGTAGTTCGGGAAGGCGGCTGAGCCTTCTGCCGTGATCGTCGTGGCGGCCCCGGTCACCGTGATCGTGTCGGCGGTGCGGGAGACGTCGCCCTGCGTCAGGTCGATATCGGCGAAGGGCACCGCGACGGCCGTCACGACGTTCTCCGTGCGCCCGGCTAGAGCGTCGTCCATCGTGAGCCCCGACACGTCCAGGAGCAGTTGGGCCCGGGTCGAGTCGATGAGGCGGATGCGCGGGTTTCCGACGGTGGTGTGCAAGAGGCCGTCGTGGCCCGTGAAGGTCACCGTTCCGGTGAAGTCGACCTGACCGGTCGCCCCGGCGATGTCGGCCGTCCCGGTGCCGCCGCGCCACTGGAAGACGGGTGTGCTGTAGGCGGCGCCGTCGGCCACGGTCCACTCGCCGTGGGCGATCGAGCCGGAGATGTAGGAGCGGAACGACTCCTTGAACCCCCAGTCGAGCGACGCGTCCCGCACGGTGCAGCCGCTCATCGCGAGCGGGGCGAGAACGGTGACCGGCGCACCGAGAGCGAGCTGCGCGCCCTGGAAGGTCAGGGTGTGCTCCCCCGGCGCCAGCGTCGCCGGGAGCAGCCCGCGCCAGGCGGCGACACCGTTCTCGTCCGCGGTGAGCGCGAACTCGAGGACCACCGGGCTCGAGTACACGACGACCTTGATGTCGGTCTCGCCGGGGGCGAAGCCGCTTCCCGAGGCCGCGATCTCGCCGCCCGCGGGCACGCCGGCAGCGAAGGCGGGGTCGACCGTGAGCCCGGTGCGGGCGGGCGGGTCGGCCGGAGGGACCCACGCCGCGCCCGCGGCGGCGGACGCGACCGTCTGCGCCGGTGCGGCGGAGCCGGGCGCCGCATCCGCGCCGACGACGAAGGTGACCGCGTCCATCGCCGTGCCGGCGCCGTAGAACTGCGACGATCCGTAGGAGAACACGCCGGCGCCCGACGCCGTGAGGGTGGCGGGCACGGAGGTGTAGGCGATCGCGCCGTCCGCATCGCTGCGGGTGCCGGCAGACAGGTCGAGCGCGGCCAGCTCGGTGCGTCGACCGCCCACACTGACGATCAGCGCCCCGGCCGATGCCGAGTCGATCCGCACCTGCGGGTCGCTGAAGGTGAGGTCGAGCACGCCGGAGTGTCCGGTGAACCGCACCGCACCGCCGTAGCTCGCGGTGCCGCGCCCGTCGGCGAGGTCGCGCCCGGTCTGCCCGAAGCGGAACCGGCCGTCCGCCGCACTCGCGCCGCCGGAGACCGCGATGGCCCCCTTGGCGATCGGCCCGGTGATGTAGCTGCGGAAGGAGGACTTCACACCCCAGAGCAGGGCGCCCTCGCGGGTGGGCACGACCGTGGTCGGTGCGCTGGGCGCGATCACGGGTGGCGTGACGACGGGGACCTCGGGGGTGGTCGGGGTGGTCGGGATCGCTCCGGAGAACCCGACGGCGAAGGATGCCGGCCGCTTCGCGGCATCCATCGATCCGCCGGTCGAATAGAAGTAGGCGGCGAGATGGGTCGTCGCGTGGAAGTCGACGAACGACTGGGGCCACGACCCCCACCCGGAGCCCGACCGCACCTGCGGGGTTCCGCCGCGCGCGTCGATCTCGACGCCCGCGAAGTCCGGCGTGACGACGAAGCCGCGCTGCGCGTCGACGACGACGCCGCGCAGCGTCGCCACCGTGACGCCCGCCTGCGGCGCGACGGCCTCCTTCGGCTTGTCCGGATCGGACATGTCGCCGGCGTAGCCGGTGAGGTCGGCCGTCAGGGAGCCGACGCCGTCGGCCGAGACCTCGAGCCGGGGATGGGAGAGGGTGAACGGCACGAGCCCGTCGTAGAAGTTCACGCTCACCTCACCCGGCCAGGTGATGGTGGCCGCGCCGCTCGCATCGAGCACCGCGGTGCCGTCGGTGAATCGCATCAGCTGCGCGGCCTGCCCGCCCGCGTCGACATGGCTGCCGCGCGTGTCCCACGTCGCGGTCTCGGTGGAGCCGTCGGCGGCGCGCTGAAGGATCTCGGCGCCGTCGCCGCGCGCACGGTAGGTCGTCGTCGTCCCGTCGGAGACGCCCGCCGAGAAGTAGTTCGCGGCGCTGCCGTTGGGGGGACGGTGCTGCCATTCCGGCGCGCCGGTCCACTCGAGGACGACTCCCGTGTAGGTCGTCGTCTCGGGGACCGAGGGCCGCTCCCGCACGCTCACGCGCACCTCGGCGCTGTAGACGGTGTCGACGCTGTTCGAGAGCCGGGCGCGGTACACGGCGCCGTCGTCGCTCAACGGCGCCGCGTCGACCGTCAGCCTGCTCCCGTCGACGCCCCCGGTCACCTCGACCCAGTCCTCTCCCGAGCGGCGCTGCCAGGACACGGCGGGAGCGGGGTTGCCGGACGCGAGCACCGAGAGCTCATACGGCTGACCGGCATACACGGTCGGTGCCGTCGGCTGGGCTTCGACGATCGGCGCGGTGGTGACCCGGATCGTCGCCGGCGCGGTGGCGACGCGGCCGCCCGGGGTGGCGAAGACGGCGCGAACCTGGGTGCCGTCGGTGTTGACGGTGGCCTCGAGCGCGAGAAGCGGCGAGGTCTCCCCCGAGATGTCGGCGAACCGGGTGGCGCCGGACGGACGGATCTGCCACTGCACCTGACCGGTGCCGGTCGCCTGGAAGGCGATGGCCGTCGACGCCGTGCCGGCGGCGAGTGTGACGGCACGGTCGGCGGGGTCGGAGGTCACGACGGGAGCGATGCCCGTGAGCTCGAGGCGCTGCAGCGCCCGCCGCCCCGTCGCGGCATCCGCGACCTGCACGATGACGGAGCCGTCGGGAAGGACGGCGAACACGTCGCGGCTGAGGGCGTCGCGGGCGAATCCGGCGATCGGGATGCTGGCGACCAGGCGGTGGTCGCGGAGCACGTCGATCGCGGCCGCCGTCTGGCTGAGCACGTAGTCGAGGCCGTGCGCGGCGTCGGAGCCCGCCTGGTCCGCGTAGCCCTGGACGCCGATGCGGACGTCGTTCGCGAGCATGCGGACCGATCCCGCGATCACATCCGCGTAGCCGACGACGCCCGTCCAGTTGGCGCTGTAGAGCATCACCGCCCCGTCGGCCGCGGTCGCGGCGAGCTCGTAGGTGAAGTACTGGTTCCACTCAGCCGCATAGGGCTGCGTGGTCGGAACGGTGTCGGCGACGAAGGCCGCGGTCGCCGTCTGGGCGCTCACGACGAGGTGGCGCGCCGGCAGCGGGATGCCCTCGGCGAGCTTGCCGACGGCGAGGTAGCTGCCGTCGCGGAGCGCGACCAGTGTGCCGCCCGCCTTCGGGCCGGAGCTTCCGAACAGGTCCGCGGCGCGCTGCGCGTCGGTCGCATCGGCGGGCAGCACGATCGGCACGGAGACGAGGGCACCCGTGCCGCCTGCCGACCGCGTGAGGGTGAAGCGGTCGGCCGCGGTGCCGCGCACCTGCGTGATGACGGCGATCTCGTTCGCGACCGCGTTCCACGCCATCGCGTTGAGGGTGTACGCCGTCCCCGTGATCGTCCCCACGGTGGCCGTCTCGTAGCCGCCGCCCGTCCAGGTGAGCGCGGTCAGGGTGGCGTCGCCGCCGCGCACCCCGCCGACAGTGGTGCGCACCTGGGTGAGCACGAACACGCGGTCGGATGCCGGGTCGTTCGCGACCGCGTACACGGCGTTCGCGGCGAGCGGCACCTCGACCGCGCCGGCCGGCTGGAGGGTCACGGGATCGAGTGCGCTCACGGTCAGCGCCGTCGCCGTGCTCGTCGCCCGCTCGACGACGTGCAGCGCCGTCGCGCCGACCAACGCATCGCGGCTGGCCGGATTGACGGCGCCGACCCAGGTCGCGGCGGGCGTGAAGGCGGGCGCGCCCGGAACGCTCCAGTGCTCGCCCAGATCGGGCGCCCCGCCGGGACCGGCGTAGGTGAGCGAGACGGGATCCATCGTCGTGCCGACCGGATAGAGCGGGAAGCCGTCGCCGGCCACCGTGGGCATGGCGGGCCAGGTCGTCGTGCCGTCGCCCACGACCGGGCTCGCCCCGAGCGCATCGATCGTGGCGATCACGACGTCCTCGTAGCGCGTGATCGCGCCCCCGGGCGTGTCCCGGGAGATGCCCTCGTAGTCTCCCCGGAGCTCTTGCCTGTCGGCGGAGATGGTCAGCTGCAGCCCGGAGAACGTCGAGTCGAGCAGGCACGACGTGAAGGCGACGTTGTCGTCGCAGTACGCCGCGAAACGCACGGAGCCGCCCAGCTGCACCGTGAGCGCGTTGCCGTCGCCGAACGAGCCTGCCGTGACCGGGAAGTCGAAGGCGCCGTCCGCCGCCCGCGTCACGCCGCCGGTCATGATCACCCCGGCGCCGATGTAGTTGCGCCAGGACTCCTTGATGCCCCAGTGCACGCTCCCCGCGCCGATCTCGGCGGGGGCGGCCACGGCGGGAACCGGGGCGAGGACGGCGAGCAGTCCCGCCAGAAGGGCCAGGACGGCGGTGAACGCGGGGATGCGGCGGCGCGCGGACATGCGGAAGTACCTCGGTCGGGTGGAGGAGAAGGGGAGGACGGGTGGGGCCGATGCCGGGGCGCGCCGCAGTGGGGACACGGTCGCGGCGACCGGCCCCACCCGTCCGGGGGAGGGGGTGCGACTACTGCTCGACGCGGAACGAGACGCTCTGGTCGACGATCTGCTTGCTGGTGCCGTGGGTCGCGACCTTGATCGCGCACGCGTTGGTGGCGGTGCAGTTCACCGTCGCGGGCTGTCCGGGTGCGGAGGCGTGCGTGTTGGCGCCGTTGCTCTCCAGGGCGACGGTGGCGGTGAACGCACCCGAGGCGTCCGTCGTCACGGTCTGGAAGCCGGCGCACGCGGGGATGCCGAAGAGATAGCTGGTGTTCGAGCACAGGCCGACGTAGTAGTCGGTGTTGGCGGCGAGGCCGGTGACGGTCGTCGTCGTGATGTCGCCGTCGACGAAGTAGCGGTTGCCGGCGGCATCCACGGACGGCGCCGGGCTCAGGCCGGTCGCCGCGAACGCGGGGACGCCGACGAGTCCGACGAGGGCGAGCGTGAGGCCGGCGATCGAGGCGGCCATCGTGCGCTTTCGCAGGGTACGGGACATGAGGGAGTACTCCAATCAGTAGGGTTGGAGTGCCTCTCGGCACTCGGTGCGGCGCCCGCACACGTGCGGGCGCTCGATGAGCCGATGAGGCGCCGGGGCGGCTGCCGCTACCAACAGTCGCCGCCCCGGCTCTCACCAAGCTCTTAGGTGAGGCTAACCTAATTCACGGCCCGGCGGAAGTGCGTCATCGCCGACGCCTCCCCCTGGGCACGGGTCAGGCGAAGGAGAAGACGACCTCGACCTCGACGGGGCTGTCGAGGGGAAGGACGGGCACGCCGACCGCTGATCGTGCGTGTCGGCCGGCCTCGCCGAAGATCTCGCCGAGGACCTCGCTCGCTCCGTTGATCACGCCGGGCTGCCCGGTGAAGTCCGGGACCGACGCGACGAAGCCGGTGAGCTTGACGACACCGGTGAGGCGTTCGAGGTCGCCGACCGCCGCGGCGGCGGCCGCCAGGGCGTTCAGCGCGCTCTGCCGCGCGAGACGTTGCGCCTCGGACGCCGGGACGAGCCCCTCCCCCTCGCCGACCTTGCCCGTCGCCGGAAGCGCGCCGGAGATCATGGGCAGCTGGCCCGACGTGTAGACGAGATCGCCGTGGACGACGGCGGGCACGTACGCGGCGACCGGCGGCACGACGGCGGGCAGCTCGATGCCGAGCTCGCTCAGGCGGGCGGCGATGCTCACGCGTCCTCCCCGAACTGCTGGGCGGCCACGGCCGCGGCTCCGAGCCCGCCGTTGGCGGCGCCGCCGCCGACCGGCCGCTTGAAGTAGGCGACCAGTCCGCCTTCCGGCCCCGGCACGACCTGCACGAGCTCCCACCCCTGCTTGCCCCAGTTGTTCAGGATGGCGGCCGTGTTGTGGATCAACAGGGGCGTCGTGAGGTACTCCCACGTGGTCATGCGAACTCCCGGAATCGGTGCGATGGAGCGGGGGGCGCGCCCCGGCGCACCGAGGGATCCCCCAGGGTTGTCCCTTACCATCAAGCCTATGCCCCAACTCAAACGGACGGCCACCGGTGTGCTCGGTGGCCTCGCGGGACTCGTCGGTCTGAGCGCTGTCGCCGGCATCCTCATCACCGCGACAGTGACTCCCGCGATCGCGGTCTCCGGGTACGCGGCCTCGAGCGCTCTCGACACGTTCGAGAACATGCCGGGCTTCCTGCAGATCGACCCGCTGATGCTGCCGACCGAGATGTACCGCAAGGATGCCAACGGCAACGACATGCTGATGGCGGAGTTCTACGACCAGAACCGCATCCCGGTCACGTTCGACCAGGTCAACCCGGTCATGTACGACGCGATCATCTCCAGCGAGGACAAGAACTTCTACACGCACGGCGGCGTCGACCTCCTCGGCACCGTGAGCGCGCTCGTCGGCAACGCCTCCAGCGGCTCCAACCGCGGTGGATCCTCGATCACCCAGCAGTACGTCAAGAACGTGCTGCAGCAGAACTGCGAGCGCAAGGCCACCAACGACGACGAAGTGAGCGCCTGCTACGCCACGACGACCGCCAACGAGGGCGCCGAGGGCTACCAGCGCAAGCTCCAGGAGATGCGCTACGCCATCCAGCTGGAGAAGATGTACTCGAAGGACGAGATCCTCCTCGGCTACCTCAACATCACGAACTTCGGTGGCCTCGTCTACGGCATCGGAGCCGCTGCGCAGCACTACTTCGGCGTCTCGGCCGCCGACCTCACCATCGCGCAGGCCGCGACCATCGCCGGCATGGTGCAGGCGCCGAACGTGTACCGCATCGACCGCCCCGACGGCTCGACGACCGACAAGGCGGGCAATCCCGTCAACAGCGCCGCCGACGGCTACGCGCTGACGCTCGAGCGTCGCAACTACGTCCTGGGCCGGATGCTCGACAACGGCAAGATCTCCCAGGAGGAGTACGACGCCGCGAAGGCCTCGCCGATCGAGCCCAAGATCACCGACCGCACGCAGGGCTGCCAGACGGCGGCCGGGGCGGAGTTCTTCTGCGAGTACGTGCGCACCATCCTGCTGACCGACCCCGCCTTCGGCGACGATGACGACACGC
Source organism: Microbacterium hominis NBRC 15708 (assembly GCF_001592125.1). Classification (GTDB taxonomy): domain Bacteria; phylum Actinomycetota; class Actinomycetes; order Actinomycetales; family Microbacteriaceae; genus Microbacterium; species Microbacterium hominis. Next base: position 92,251 of record NZ_BCWI01000014.1, on the reverse strand, counting down.
GCGCCGCCAACCTCCGGCGCGGCGGGATGAAGATCTACACGACGCTCGACCCGACTCTCCAGCAGGACGGGCTCAACGCGATCTCGATCGTCCCGGCGACCGTCGACTACATGAACCTCGGCGCCTCCGGCGTGCAGGTGGAGGTGGGTACCGGCCGCATCCTGTCGATGGTCCAGAACCGTCCGTACTCGATCGAGGATGCCGCGACCAACGGTCCCACGACCCAGGTCAACTACAACGTGCGTGCCATCAACGGCGGCGGCGGCGGACATTCGGCCGGATCGACCTACAAGGTCTTCAGCCTGCTGAACTGGCTGGAGCAGGGACACTCCGTCAACGAGACCCTCAACGGGCGCGTCGGAGCCAAGAAGATCGACCAGTGCAACGGCACGATCCAGAACGTGGTCGCCGGTAACAGCGGCGGCGGACAGGTCGGCAACTTCGAGAACAACCCCGGCTACACCGGCACGGTCTACAACTTCACCCGCGACTCGCTGAACTCGGGCTTCCTCACGATGGCCGAGAAGATCTCGGTCTGCTCGACGAACCAGCTCGCGATGAAGATGGGCGTCATGATGGGTGACGGCAGCCCGCTCGATCAGACGAACCTCGCGTACAACGTGCTCGGCGACCAGCCCGTCGCGCCGCTGGACATGGCCGAGGTCTACGCCTCGATCGCCGCGAAGGGCGTGCTCTGCCAGCCGAAGTCCATCGACAAGGCCCTCGACGCGGACGGCAACGACATCACGCCGCAGACGAACTGCTCCCCCGCCATGAGCGAGGCCGTGGCGAACACCGCCGCGTACACGCTGGAGGGCGTCATGAGCGGCACGGGTTCCGGCGCACGGATCGGCGACGGCGTCCCGGTGTTCGGCAAGACCGGTATCCACGAGTACCTGCACACCTGGATGGACGGCTCGTCGACGAAGGTCGCGACCGTGGTCTGGGTCGGCAACGTGGAGGGCGACGCGCTCCTGAGCGACCACTACGAGAACGGCTACGTCCTCTCGCGCATCCGCAACTCGATCTGGCCCGCCATGCAGGGCGCCGCCAACGCGAAGTTCGGCGGAGACGCGTTCCCCGGCCCCGACGCCGCGCTCACGAAGCGCCAGCTGGCCGACCTCCCCTCGGTGATCGGCATGACGGTAGACCGGGCCACCCAGACGCTGCAGACGGCCGGGTTCTCGGTCACGGTCGGCGACGCGGTGGACGGCACGGAAGCGGCCGGCACGATCATCCAGCAGGACCCCGGCGCCGGTCGCGTGGCGGGTGGCACGACGGTGACGATCCGTCCGAGCAACGGCCAGGGCGTGGCGGTGCCGGGCGGGTTCACGACCTGGAAGGACGCTCAGGACACGTTGAAGGCCGCCGGCTTCGCCGTCACCGGTCAGTGCACCGTCTCCCCCACGGCCAGCGACGACGGGACCGTGACGGGGACCGACCCGGCCGCCGGAACCGTGGTGAGCCGTGGCGCGCAGGTGACCGTCCAGTATCAGGCGAAGAACTGCGGCGGACGTTCGTGACGCCCGGTCGTACCGCCCTCGCTGCCGTCTCGGCGGCGGGGGCGGTCGCCGTCGGGGCGACCGTCTGGGGCACGTGCATCGAGCGGTTCCTGTTCACGGTGCGCCGCCATGAGCTCGCGATCCTTCCGGTCGGCTCGCCGTCGATCACCGTGCTCCATCTGTCGGATGCGCACATGGCGCCCTGGCAGCACCGCAAGCAGGAGTGGATCGCGCGCCTGGCCGAGGCGACCCAGCCCGACCTCGTCGTGAACACCGGCGACAACCTGGGTCACGCCGACGGGCTGCGCGGCATCCGCACCGCTTTCGCTCCTCTCCGCTCCGTCGCGGGCGTCTTCGTCCACGGCTCGAACGACGTCACGGGTCCGTCGGCGCGCAACCCGCTGCGCTACTTCCAGGGGCCGTCCTCACGTCCGCACCGCGCGGAGCGGCTCGACACGGCCGCGATGAACGCGTACTTCACGGACGAGCTGGGCTGGACCGATCTCAACAACACGGCCGCGATGCTGGAGGTGGCGGGCCTGCGACTCGAGACGTTCGGCGTCAGCGACGCGCACCGCGAGTGGGACGACCTGTCAGCCCTCCCCGGTGCTCTCGACGCCGCTCGACGCCCCCGCGCCTTCCGGCGCTCGCCCGCCCCCGACCTCGCGGTCGGCGTCACCCACGCCCCCTACCGCCGCGTGCTCGACCGCTTCGTCGAGTTGGGAGCCGAGGCGATCTTCGCGGGCCACACGCACGGCGGACAGGTGCGGGTCCCCTTCTCGCGGTCGGCGATCGTCGCGAACTGCGACATCCCGCTCGACCAGGCGCGCGGCCTCAGCAGCTGGAGCGCCGCCGGTCGCCGCGTCCCGTTGAACGTGTCGGCGGGACTCGGACACTCGATCTACGCGCCGGTGCGCTTCGGATGCCGTCCGGAGGCCTCGGTGCTCACCCTGCGCGCCCGCGACGCAATCGATGGCCCTCTCGATTCGTCAGCACGGCCCCTGCCGGGGTAGACTCGGGGGGTTGCCACGGGGTGTGGCGCAGCTTGGTAGCGCGCTTCGTTCGGGACGAAGAGGCCGCAGGTTCAAATCCTGTCACCCCGACAGCAGAGAGGCTCCGCCTGTATCGTCAGGCGGAGCCTCTCGTGGCTCACTCACCGGATGGGAGCACACCCGATGACCACCCCGCGCCTGATCGCCTTCGATCTCGACGACACCCTCGCGCCGTCCAAGAGCGCGATCGATGCGCGCATCGGCGATCTGCTCCTCGACCTCGCTGCACGCGTCGAGGTGGCGATCATCTCCGGCGGGCAGCTGCAGCAGTTCCAGACGCAGGTCGTCGACCGGCTCCCGGCCGCCGATGCGGCCACGCTGGACCGGTTCCACCTCATGCCCACGTGCGGCACGCAGTACTACCGGCTCGAGGCGGACGGGGTGCGCACGGTGTACGCGCACGCGCTGACGGAGGACGAGAAGTCCCGCGCCCTCGCCGCCGTCGAGGAGGAGGCCCAGCGCCTCGGGCTGTGGGAGGCCGAGCCCTGGGGCGACATCCTCGAGGATCGCGGCTCCCAGATCACGTTCTCGGCGCTCGGACAGACCGCCCCGCTCGAGGCCAAGATGGCCTGGGACCCGACGGGCGAGAAGAAGAACGCGCTTCGCGACGCCGTCGCGGCTCGCATCCCCGACCTCGAGGTCCGCTCCGGCGGCTCCACCTCGGTCGACATCACCCACCGCGGCATCGACAAGGCCTACGGCATGCGCAAGCTCGCCGAGGTCACCGGCATCCCGCTCGACGACATGCTCTTCGTCGGCGACCGTCTGGACGAGCACGGCAACGACTACCCGGTGCTCGCGATGGGCGTGACCTGCCAGGCGGTCGACGGCTGGGAGCACACCGCCGAATACCTGACGGCGCTGATCCCGACGCTCCCGCTGCGCTGACGCCCCGCGGGCGGAGGCTCAACCCTCCGTCGGGACGACGGCGTCGGAGGGCGCGGGCATGCCCGCGTCGGCGTAGTAGGCCGTGATGTGCGCCCGCACGAGGTCGCGCGCACGCGCGGCGTCACCGTCGTCGATGGCGGCGAGGATGTCGCCGTGCTCGCGGTGCAGCCGCGCGACCGTGGCGTCCCAGTCATCGATCCGGCGGGCGCCGGCACGGATGTAGCTCTCGATGGTGGTGCGCAGGCCCGCCATCGTGGCGGCGACGACCACGTTGCCCGCGGCATCCGTCAGGCGCAGGTGGAACTGGGCGTCGAGCGCGAGGAAGTCGTCGGCCGTGAGGCCGGCATCCTCCATCGCCTTGAGCGTCGCGCGCGCCTCGGCCAGATCGGGCTCGTCGAGATCGGCCAGATGCGCGACCGCCCACTCCTCCAGCAGGAGCCGCGTCTCGTACACGTCGGGGATCGGGAAGCCCTGGGCGGCCACCTGCAGGCGCAGCAGCTGGGCGAGACCGCCGTGCGGCGTCGCCGTCACGATCGCGCCCGCCGTCGGACCGGAGCCCGTCGCGGTGCGGATGAGCCCCATGACCTCGAGCACGCGCAGCGCTTCACGCACGCTGGAGCGCCCCACGCCGAGGGTCGCGGCGAGCTCGCGCTCGGGCGACAGCCGGTCGCCGGGGCCGAGGGCCCCACTCAGCAGATCGGCCTCGATCTTCTCGAGCACCACACGCCATGCGCGCGCCGGAGCGTTCTCCGTCATCGTCGCCTCCCGCCGCTTCCTATATGGTCAGGCCACATTAGCGCACGTCGGACGGACCGGCAAAAATCCTCGCCGTGTCGGACTCCGGCCCTACGCTCGGAGAATGGACCCGCTTCTGGCCGTCATCGTCGTCGCCGCACTCGCGTCGGCCTTCTGCTGGATCGCCTCCCTCCTCACCCGCGACACGTCGTGGGTCGACCGGCTGTGGTCGATCGTCCCCGTCGTGTACGTCTGGATCTTCGCCGCGGCCGGGCTCGCGTCGGGTCAGGATGCCGCGAGACTCGTGCTGATGGCCGTGCTGGTGACGGCGTGGGGCGCCCGGCTGACGTTCAACTTCGCCCGCAAGGGTGGATATTCGGGAGTCGAGGACTACCGGTGGGCGATCCTGCGCGCGCGCATGCCGGCCGCACTCTTCCAGCTCTTCAACCTGCTGTTCATCGTCCTGTACCAGATGACGCTCCTGGTGCTCATCACCCTGCCCGCCTGGACGGCCTGGCAGCATCCCGCCCCGCTCGCACCCGCAGACGTCATCCTGGCCCTGCTCTTCCTCGGGCTGCTGAGCGGAGAGACCGTCGCCGACCAGCAGCAGTGGGAGTTCCATCGCGCCAAAGCGCGGGGAGAGGCGACCGGGTTCCTCACCCGCGGGCTGTTCGCCTACAGCCGGCATCCGAACTTCTTCTTCGAACAGGCGCAGTGGTGGGTCTTCTACGCGATCGGGGCGACGTCGGCGGTCGTCGCGGGCGCGGGCTTCTGGGGCGGGGTGATCAATCCCACCATCGTCGGCGCCGTGCTGCTGACCCTGCTGTTTCTGGGTTCGACCGTGTTCACCGAGTCGATCTCGGCGAGCAAGTATCCGGAATACGCCGACTACCGCCGGACGACGTCGATGCTCGTGCCGCTCCCCCGACGCCGCGGCGCGTCGCGCGACGCCGTCAGCTGAGGCGGCCGCCCGACTCGCGCAGATAGCACTCCGCGCACATCGACTCGTAGGTCACCTTCTCGTGCGACAGCTCGTCGATCGCGACCTGATCGCCGTCGAAGACGAACCGCCCACCCACGAGCCGCGCGTTGAACAGCGCCTTCCTCCCGCACCGGCAGATCGTCTTCAGCTCTTCGAGGCTGTGCGCGAGCTCGAGCAGGCGCGCAGAGCCCGGGAAGGCACGGGTCTGGAAGTCCGTACGGATGCCGTAGGCGAGAGCCGGGATGCCGTCGTCGACCACGATCCGCAACAGGTCGTCGACCTGCTCCGGCGTCAGGAACTGGGCCTCGTCGATGAGCAGGCAGGCGACCGCGCCGTCGTAGCGGGCGGCGTGCTCGGCGACGAGCGCACGCAGATCGGCATCCGGAGCGATGAGGAAGTCGACCTCGCGCGCCACCCCGAGCCGGCTGGAGATCTGGTCGGCACCCTTCGTGTCGATCTCCGGCTTGGCCAGAAGGACGTGCTGTCCGCGTTCCTCGTAGTTGAACGCGGCCTGCAGCAGCGCCGTCGACTTTCCGGAGTTCATCGCTCCGTAGCGGAAATAGAGCTTGGCCATGCGAGGGGGATGCCGCGGGTCAGCGGTTGATGCCCAGCACGGCGGAGGTCGCGGTCAGCGACGCATCCGCGGCAGCCGGGTCGCCGTTGAGCGTCGAGCCGTAGCTCGGGATGAGCGCCCGCAGCTCCGGCTCCCACTCGGCGATGCGGTCGGGGAAGCACGTCTTGAGAAGGCCGAGCATGATGGATGCCGCGGTCGACGCCCCCGGGGAGGCACCCAGCAGACCCGCGATCGAGCCGTCCGCGGAGGTGACGACCTCGGTGCCGAACTGCAGGACGCCGCCCTTCTGCGGGTCCTTCTTCATGACCTGTGCGCGCTGGCCGGCCTGGAGCAGCTCCCAGTCCTCGTCCTTCGCGGTGGGCATGAAGTCGCGGAGCGAGTCGACCTTCTTCTTGTGGTTCTTCAGCAGCTCGCTGACGAGGTACTTGATGAGCCCGGGGTTGTCGACGGCGACCTTGAGCATCGGGCCGATGTTGCCGGGGCGCACCTGCGCGACGATGTCGGTGATGCGACCGTTCTTGAGGAACTTCGGGCTGAAGGTCGCGAACGGGCCGAACAGCAGCGAGGCCTCGCCGTCGACGACGCGCGTGTCGAGGTGGGGCACCGACATGGGCGGCGCGCCGACCGAGGCCTGCGAGTACACCTTCGCCTTGTGCTGCGCGACGATCGCGGGGTTCGAGGTCTTCAGCCACTGCCCGCCGATCGGGAAGACGCCGTAGCCGGAGATCTCGGGGATGCGCGAGGACTGCAGGAGCTTGATGGCCCAGCCGCCGGCGCCCACGAACACGAACCGCGCCGAGAAGCTGCCGGGCGTGCGCCCGAGCGTGTGGCGGTATGACACCTTCCAGGTGCCGTCGGCGTTCTTACGGAGCTTTCGCACCTCGCGGTTGGTCACGACCTCCACGCCCTGCTCCTGCAGGTGGGAGAAGAGCTGGCGCGTGAGCGAGCCGAAGTCGACGTCGGTGCCGGCCGGCACGCGCGTGGCGGCGAACGGCTCGTCGGCCTTCTTCCGCTTCTGCATCAGCAGCGGCGCCCACTGGTTGATGACGCGGGAGTCCTCGGAGTACTCGATGCCCTCGAACAGCGGCTGCGTGCGCAGCGCGTCGTAGCGCTTCTTGAGGTACGCGACATCCTTCTCCCCGCGCACGAAGGTCATGTGCGGGGTCGCGTTGATGAAGGTGGACGGGCCGTCTAGGACGCCGCGCTCCACCAGGCTGGACCACAGCTGGCGGCTCTGCTGGAACTGCTCGTTGATCGCGATGGCCTTGGCCGGGTCGACGGAGCCGTCTGCGGCCTCCGGCATGTAGTTGAGCTCGCAGAGCGCCGCGTGACCGGTGCCGGCGTTGTTCCAGGCGTTGGAGGACTCCTCGGCGACATCGCTGAGCCGCTCGAGCACCACGATCTTCCAGTCCGGCTGCAACTGCTTCAGCAGGGTTCCGAGGGTGGCACTCATGATGCCACCGCCGATCAGGACGACGTCGACGGGTTCACTCACAATGATCCAGTCTAGGTGCCGTTTTGCACGGTCTCCGCGTGCCGCGGCATCCCTCGCCGTGAACTCTCGCCGTTCTTTCGCCCGCGCTCAATTCCACGGATGCCGCGGGCGTGCGCCGTGGCGTCAGACGGTCGTCGCGGTGAGGCGGGCGGCGACGAGCTCGGCGATCTGCACGGCGTTGAGCGCGGCGCCCTTGCGCAGGTTGTCGTTGCTGATGAACAGCACGAGGCCCTTGCCCTCGGGCGCGGACTGGTCGGCGCGGATGCGGCCGACGTAGCTCGGGTCGTTGCCGGCGGCCTGCAGCGGCGTCGGCACCTCCTCCAGCGCGACCCCGGGAGCGGATGCCAGGATCTCGCGGGCCCGCTCGGGGGTGATGTCGTCGCGGAACTCCGCGTGGATCGAGAGCGAGTGGCCGGTGAAGACGGGCACGCGCACGCACGTGCCGGCGACGCGGAGCTCGGGCAGCTCGAGGATCTTGCGGCTCTCGTTGCGGAGCTTCTTCTCCTCGTCGGTCTCGTTGTCGCCGTCGTCGACGAGGTTGCCCGCGAAGGGGATGACGTCGAACGCGATCGGGGCGATGTACTTCTCGGGCTGCGGGAAGTCGACGGCCGATCCGTCGTGGACGAGATCGAGCGTGTGGCCCTGGGCCAGCACGCCCTCGACCTGGCCGAGCAGCTCCTGGGCGCCCGCGAGGCCCGAGCCCGACACGGCCTGATAGGTGCTGACGATCAGCCGTTCCAGGCCCGCGGCGGCATCCAGGGGCTTGAGGACGGGCATGGCGGCCATCGTGGTGCAGTTGGGGTTGGCGATGATGCCCTTGGGCGGGTTCACCGTGGCGTGCGGGTTGACCTCGCTGACCACGAGCGGCACCTCGGGGTCCATGCGCCACGCGCTCGAGTTGTCGATGACGATCGCGCCGGCCTCGGCGAAGCGCGGGGCGTGCGCCCGCGAGCCGGTGGCACCCGCGCTGAACAGGGCGACGTCGATGCCGGTCGGATCCGCCGTGGCGATGTCTTCGATGATGACGGTCTCGCCGCCGAACTCGACGGCCGTGCCGGCCGAGCGGGCCGTCGCGAACAGCCGCAGCTCGCGGATCGGGAACGAGCGCTCGGCGAGAATCTCGCGCATGACCGTGCCGACCTGTCCGGTGGCGCCGACGACGGCGACGTTCAGTCCTGAGTCAGAGATGCGGGTCATGAGGGATCCTTGCGAGAGAGGTGGGGTTGAGTGATTCTATCGCCGGCCGAGGGCAGGCGATCTGCCGAAGGACGGCGGATGCCCGCCATATCGGCCTCTGCTGGGCGTGTGCGATGCCGCGGCTGGGGCCGTCAGCGGCCGGTGCCGGCGTAGACCGTGGCCTCGGTGTCGCTGTCCAGGCCGAAGGCCGTGTGCACGACGCGGGCGGCCTGGGCGAGGTCGTCGCCGCGCAGCACGACCGAGATGCGGATCTCCGAGGTCGAGATCATCTCGATGTTCACGCCCGCGGTCGACAGCGCCTCGAACAGCGTCGCCGAGACGCCCGAGTGGGTGCGCATGCCGGCGCCGACGACGGAGAGCTTGCCGATCTGGTCGTCGTGCACGAGGCTCTCGAACCCGATGCCGGCCTGCTCGGCGGCGAGCGCCCGCAGGGCGGTCGCGGCATCCGACTTGGGCAGCGTGAAGGAGATGTCGGTGCGGCCCGTGGCCGCGGCGGACACGTTCTGGACGATCATGTCGACGTTGGCCCCCGACTTGGCGATCACCGTGAAGATCTCGGCCGCCTTGCCGGGAACGTCCGGCACGCCGATGACGGTGATCTTGGCCTGGCCGAGATCGGTGGCGACACCGGCGACGATGGGCTCTTCCATGGAGGACTCCTCTGTGCTGTCGGGAGCGAGGCTTTCGGGGACGGTCATGCCCGGGCCGAGCACGAAGGTGCCGCGGCCGGAGCTGAACGTGGAACGGGCGTTGATCATGACGCCGTGCCGGCGGGCGTACTCGACGGCGCGGATGTAGAGCACCTTGGCGCCGTTGGCGGCGAGCTCGAGCATCTCCTCGGCGGACACGACCTCGAGCTTGCGGGCCTTCGGCACGACGCGGGGGTCGGCGGTGAAGATGCCGTCGACGTCGCTGTAGATCTCGCAGACGTCGGCGTCGAGGGCGGCGGCGAGCGCCACGGCGGTCGTGTCGGAGCCGCCGCGACCGAGCGTCGTGATGTCGCGGGTGTCGCGGTTGAAGCCCTGGAAGCCCGCGACGATGACGATGGCCCCTTCGTCCAGCGCCTCGCGCAGCCGCACGGGCGTGACGTCGACGATGCGCGCCGAGCCGTGGTCGGCGGTCGTGATCATGCCGGCCTGGCTGCCGGTGAACGAGCGTGCCTCGAAGCCCATCGAGTGGATCGCCATCGCCAGCAGCGCCATCGAGATGCGCTCGCCCGAGCTCAGCAGGATGTCGAGCTCGCGCGGCGCCGGGATGGGAGCGACCTGCGCGGCGAGGTCGATCAGCTCGTCGGTCGTGTCGCCCATCGCACTGACGGCCACGACGACGTCGTGCCCGGCGCGTCGGGCGTCGACGATGCGCTTCGCGACCCGCTTGATGCTCTCGGCGTCGGCGACGGACGAGCCGCCGTACTTCTGGACGATCAGCGCCACGTGTGGAACTCCTGAAGACATGTCGACGGGCACTCGGATGCCGCGCCCACCTCCCCATCCTAGAGAGCGGCGCATGCCCGCCGAGCCATGTGACGGCGGCCGGCGGCCACTATCCTGCGAGCATGGATGCGCTGGAGAATTGGCACGAGTACAACGTCGCGATGCTCGGCGCGACCGCCGCACTGGCGGGTCTGGTCATCGTCGCGGCCAGCGTGAACATCCAGGTCGTCATCACGGCGGCATCCCTGACGTCCCGTGTCGCGTCGGGGATCGCGGGGCTGATCCTCGCGAGCATCGTGTGCGCCGTGGGGCTGTTCCCGGATCTGACGATCACCGCATACGGCGCTGTCGTCGTGGGCGCGGCCGCCCTCACGACGGTCTTCGCCGCCGTCGCGGCGGTGCGCATCTTCCAGAACCATCACCCGGAGAACCGCCTGCGGGCAGGCAAGGCCGCGGTCGCCTTCGTCACGCCGTTGCTGTACGCGGCGGGCGGGATCATCGCGCTGACGGGATCCGGCGGCGGACTGGTCTGGCTGGCGGTCGGGGCGATCGCGGCGATCGTCTCGGCGCTGTTCGTGTCGTGGGTGGTGCTGGTCGAGGTGCTGCGCTGAGGCGCGCGGCGGCCGCGGAGTAGCGGTTCGCGAGGGCGGCGACATCGTCGACGTAGACGTCGAGGTGGTTGTACGCGAACACGGCCGCCCGCCACCCGTCGGCATCCGTCATCGCGCCCGCACCGCAGAGGTAGCGCGCCGTCGCGAGCGCCGCGTCGTCGATCTGGTTCGGATCGGCGATGCCGTCGCCGTCGGCGTCGACGCCCCAGCGTGCCCACGTGTCGGGGATGAACTGCATCGGGCCGACCGCGCGGTCCCACACCGCGTCGCCGTCCCACCGCCCGCCGTCGGTGTCCGCGATCGCCGCCACGCCGTCGCCGTCCAGCGCGGGCCCCCGGATCGCGGGCGTCGAGCGGCCGTCCTCGCCCAGGACCGCTCCCCCGTGCCGCCCGTGGTCGGACTCGATCGCCCCGATCGCGGCGACGGTGTTCCACCCCAGCCCGCACGAGGGCTGTTCGGCGGCGACCGTGAGCTGGGCGCCCGCGTAGGCGCGCAGGGCGCGGGCGGGGATGCCGGTGGCCGCGGCGGTGCGGGCGAGCCACGCGGGGTCGACGCGTGCGGCGGGAGCCGTGACGACCGGAGCGACCTGCTCGACCGGGGCGACCGGCTCGACCGGACCGCTCGCCGAGGAGGCGAGGGGCGCGGGCGGACGCGGCGTCTCGGCGTGGGCGATCACCCCGCCGACGAACACCGCGATCAGAGCCCCGGCGACGGCGATCAACATCCCGTCGCGCGGCGACCACCATCCGCCCGCCCGCATCGCGCTCAGCCGAAGCGGCCGTTGACGTAGTCGAAGGTGCGCGGGTCGATCGGGGAGGAGAACATCGCGTCGGTGTCGCCGTGCTCGACGATGTGACCGGGCTGGCCCTGCGAGGCGAGGAAGAACGCGCACTGCTGGGAGACCCGCTGCGCCTGCTGCATGTTGTGGGTGACGATGACGATCGTGACCTCGCGCGCGAGCTCGGTCATCGTCTCCTCGATGACGCGCGTGGAGGTCGGGTCCAGCGCCGAGCACGGCTCGTCCATTAGGAGCACCCGAGGCCGCACGGCGAGGGAGCGCGCGATGCACAGGCGCTGCTGCTGCCCGCCCGACAGGCCGCCGCCGGGCGCACGCAGACGGTCCTTCAGCTCCCGCCACAGTCCCGCTTTCGTGAGGCAGGTCTCGACGAGCATGTCCTTCTCACTGCGACTGGCACGGATGCCCGCCAGCTTCAGGCCCGCGACGACGTTGTCGTAGATCGACATGGCCGGGAAGGGGTTGGGCTTCTGGAAGACCATGCCGATCTTCTTGCGCGCATCCACGAGACGGTGGCCGGCGTCGTAGATGTCGTCGTGGTCCAGCAGCACCTCGCCGGCGAGGGATGCCGAGGGCACCAGTTCGTGCATGCGGTTGAGGATGCGCAGGAACGTCGACTTCCCACAGCCGGACGGGCCGATGAGGGCCGTCACCTGGCCGGCGGGCATCTGCAGCGACACGTCGTGGAGCACCTGATGGTCGCCGAACCAGGCCGAGATGGCGCGGGCCTCGAGCTGCGACGGCGGCAACGGGACCGCCGTCGCGCCGACGGCATCCGCGTGCATCGCCGGAGCGCCGCCGACCACGACGGCTCCGCCCGGCGCGGGAGAGAGGGCGAACTCGCCGCCTGCCATCACCAGTTCCGACGGGGCGGGCGCACGTCCGCTCGTGCGGCCGAGGAAGCGGGGGCGGTTCGCCCGCTCGGCGCGGTGGGCCGCGCGGGACGGTTCGACGTCGTCAGACATGGGGGGCTCCGAGTCAGAGGAGGTTGGGAAGGAGGCGGACGAGCTGATCGCAGACGAAGACGCTCGCGAGGAGGAGGACCGGCACGAAGACGATCCAGGTCTTCTGCGCGCCCACCCGACGAAACGCCCAGACCGCGGCCACCTCGGCGGCGACGAGGAACTGCAGGGCGAACACGAGCGCCCACACGGTGGAGGTGTCGGTGGCCATCGCCCGGTCCGACGGCGCCAGCGTCACCGGCGTCGTCTGGCGGGCACCGGCCGGCTGCGCCGGGGAGGTGAGCGTCGCGTCGACGTAGGCGATGCCCGTCGGGACGTACGGAGCCCCGCGCGCGGTCATGAGGATGAGACGGCTCTCCCCGCGCGCCGGGGCCGGCGGGGTGGGGTCGCCGGCGTAGCGCACGCCGAGCACCTCGAAGGTGTTCGCCCCCTGGCCGGTGCGGACCTCGAACGTGTCGCCCGGCTGGAGCGACTGCAACCGGCCGAAGGGCCCGCCGAACGCCGCGGCACGAGCCATGACGACGCTCACCCCCACCTGTCCGGGCAGGACCGTGTCGCGGCGGTGTCCGGGGCCGCCGGTCAGCACCCCCGAGGAGGTGCCCTCGGAGATGACCTCCCTGATGCCCAGGCGCGGGATCTCGATGATCCCGACGGGCACGCCGTCGGCGAGCAGGACGTCGTCGAAGTCGCCCTCGCTCACCGGCGCCGTTCCGGCGGCGAGCTGCGCGCGATACGTGTCGGAGAGCTGCTGCTGCGCCGCGAAGTGGAGGACGTGGCTGAGGATCAGCAGGTGGAACACGAAGGCGAGCGCGAGCGCGGCGACGAGCGCCAGGATGCCGCGCGCGAGCGCCTGCCCCGCGGTGAGCGGCGCGTACTGCGGGATCGGCCGCGGCATCCGACGGGGGCGCCGCGGGGGCGGCGGGCTCGCCGGGGCCGCAGGGGCCGGGGCGACGATCTGGGTCCGCTCCTCGAACAGCGTCATGCCGCGGCCTCCGCCGGCGGCTCGGCGGCGAGGGCGAGGGCGACCGCGCGCCACGCGAGCAGCCCGATGACGATCACGGCCGCGACGAGCACGCTCACCCACGGGAAGACGAAGACCAGCGCGTCGCGGGTCACCGGCGTCAGCGCCGTACCATCCACGGTCGCCGGCGGGGTGACCGTCGCGTGGGTGTCGACCAGGCCCCACTGTCCGGCGCCGTGCAGGCGGGTGGAGACGACCCGGACCTCGGCCGGCTGCAGCGCCGGAACCGCGACACCGCGCGTCTGATCGAGCGGGACGCCGAACAGCACGCTCTCCATCCAGAAGTCCACCGTCAGGTCGATCGTGCTGGTGGAGGCGTTGCGCACGGTCAGCCACAGCGTCACCTCACCGCTGCCGGGGTCGGGTGAGAGGGCGACCGAGGAGTTGATCCCCCCGATGTAGACCATGCCGGCGATGCTGACGTCGTCGGCTGCGCCGGTGCCGCCCGGCGCCGAGCCTCCCGACGCGCCGCCGGCCGCTCCCCCGCCGCCGGACCCGCCGGACGTCGACGACGATCCGGGAGCGGGAGGGGTCGTGGGCCGCGGGCTCGCGGTGGACGACGGGCTGGGCGACGGGGTCGATCCGTCGACGACCGTCACCGACACGTTGCCGCTGTCGTCGACGCCGTCGTCGGCACGGGCCCCGAGCCCCGCGATCGGCAGCAGGGTGAAGAGGGCGACCGCGCCCAGCAGCGCGACGGCCCACGGCGTGCGCCGGACGGCGGTCATTCGTCGACCGCCCCGGAGGCGGCGCGCAGCCTCGCCTCCGCTGCGGCGGCCGCCTGGCTCTCCGTGTAGGCGATCCATTCCCGGGCGGCCTCGTCGTCACGACGGCGACGCCGGCGCACGAAGAGGACGACCGCCACGATGAGCGCGACGAGGATCACGACGCTCCAGGGCAGGACGAGCACCACGGTGTCGCGGGAGACGGGCGCGACGGGCACCTGGAGCGCGGCATCCGAGGCGTCGACGAAGGGATGCAGGAGCGCGCTGGGGTTGAGGTAGCCCCACTGCGCGATGCCCGGCAGCTCGAACTCGTAGGTCGCGGAGTTGCCGGGCAGCAGCACCGGGATGCTGCCGCCGCGCTCGGCGGTGACGGGGACGCCGAACCAGGTGGCCGCGCTCATCGTCAGGTTGGCGGCGAGAGCGACGTTGCCGGGGTTGTCGACGGTGTAGAGCACCTTCAGGGAGCCCCCGAACGGGTTCCACCAGTCGCCCTGATAGGTCGCGTCGAAGCTGGCCAGCGTGAGCCGGGGCTGCAGCTCGCCGGAGACCCGGGCGAACACGGCGGTCGCCACGCGGCGGTCCAGGCTCACCTGCTGACCGTCTTCGACGACCGACGCGACGATGCCGCCGACGTGGTCGCCGGGGGTGGCGTCGGCGGGGATGGCGACGGTGAACGTGAGGAGGCGGACCTCCTGGGGGGCGAGGGAGAACTGGATGCGGTTCTCCCCGTTCTCGAAGCGGACCCACGCCCCGACGGAGGTCGGCGTCTCAGCCGACGCGAGCAGCGAGAAGTCGCCGTTCGTGCCGTTGTAGGCATCGGTCGCCAGCACGGTGAAGTCCTGGCTCTCGGTGCCGGTGTTGCCGACGAGCACCTGGTCGGTGACGCTCTGGCCGGGGTCGGCGGAGTAGGCGAAGCGCGTGCGATCGTCCGGGCGGCCGTCCGCGCCGGCGGGGCGGGTGGCCACACCGACCGTCGTGTCGGTCGAGCCGTCGTCGTCGGCGTGGGCCGCAGCGGGGACGCCCAGCGGAGCGAGGGCGAGGGCGAGGGCGAGCAGGAGGAACGCACCGAGCACGGGCTGGATGCGGCCCCTCGATCGGGTCAACGAGGAGAGCACGGTCTATTTCCGCAGATGGCGGCGACGCAGCGTCGTCGCGGGGGTGAACGGGGAGTGATCGAGATCGTTCGCGCAGATGACGGATGCCGCGCTGCGCACGAACACGCAGTGAGGGGAGGCCGCAGGCGGCCTCCCCTCACCGGTTCTCAGTGGAGGGCTCGACTCACTTGGAGGCGAGCGTGAGGGTCAGCGTCGAGTGGTACTCGCCGACCTTCGCGTCCTTGGGCGCGGTGAAGACGAGGTCGGCGTCGAACAGCGCACCGCTCGTCAGGGTGGACACGCCCGCGGCGCTCTGGGCGATCTTGGTGCCCGTCGAGCCGAGCGTCACACCGTCCAGGAGCGTGTAGCCGGTGTAGGCCTTCGGGGTGACCGTGAGGGCCGTGCCGGGGATCTCGTCGTTGGCGGCGTTCGTGAACGAGGTCCAGCCGACGTTGAGGTCCCAGCCCTTCAGAACGTTGCGGTCGTCCACGACGGTGACCTTGCCGAGCGACTGGGTCGCCGCCGTGGCGCTGCGCGCGACGTTGCCGAAGTTGATCGCCGACTTCTCCGCGTTCAGCGACCACAGGTCGCTCGCCGTGACCGTCGCCTGCACGTCGGCGGTGGCGGTCTTGTCGGGGTAGGAGGCGACCGGGACGGTGAACGTGCCCCAGGCGAGCACGTCGGGGTCGGCCGGGAGCGTCAGGGCGACCGTGTGCGCGCCCGCCGGCAGGCTGCTGATGTTCACCAGCGCGTCGCCGTTGGCGTCCGTCGTCACCTGACCGAGGCTGGTCGGGGTGGACCAGGCCCACGCCTGCAGCGTCTTGTTCGCGTTGGCCACGCCCGCGGGCACGGTGATCGTCTTCGCCCCGTCGGCCGGGTCGGTGATGGTGACCTTGTGCGCGTCGGAGCCGGTCGGCTCGGTGGGCACCGAGTCGATCACGGTCAGGGTCGCGGCGGAGGTCGTGACGGAGCCGGCCGTGTTGGTGAAGACGGCACGGTAGCGCGCGGCGTTGTTCGCCAGCGTCGTGTTGGCGACCGTGAGCGATGCGGAGGTCGCACCCGCGACATCCGCCCAGTTGGCACCGCTGTCGGTGGACGACTGCCACTGCACCGCGGGCGCGGGCGAGCCCGACGCGGCCGCGGTGAAGGTCGCGGAGTTGCCGAGGATCACCGACGCGTCGGCGGGCTGCGTCGTCACCGTCGGGGCGACGGCGGGGTGCGGCGTCGAGAACGTCCAGGTGCCCTGGTTGAAGTCGGACGTCGCGACGACGTCGACGAAGACGAAGTCCGTCTCGACGACCTGCGAGCCGCCGTTCTTGAGGAACGCGATGCCGAGCGAGTACTCGCCGCCGGTGTAGGAGCCCGCCGCGGTGAACACCGAGCGGATGCCGGACGGGCTGCCCTGACCGTTGCTGGTCAGCGAGCTCGGCTGGAGGTTGGGGAGCTGGATGCCGGGGTTCGGGGTGAAGCCGAGCGCCGCGTAGGCGTTCCACTGCGACTGGTCCGCCTCCTTGCCACGGGGCGAGATGAACTTCACGACGGAGTCGGCACCGGCCGGGATCGAGAAGTAGCTGTTGAAGTCCGTGTCGCTGGCCTCGGGCGCGGCGAGCACGCCCTTGTTCCACTTGAGCGACGCGCCCTCCGTGATCGGGGTGCCCTCCTCGACATCGATCAGGTAGACGTCGTGGGTGGAGCCGACGGTGGGGACGATCGCCGCGCTCGCTCCGAGCGTCGGGACGAGGACGAGGGCGGCGGCGGCCGCGAGGCCGACCAGTCCTCGGGCGAGGGTGTTGGTGTTCATGAGGATCGTGTTCTCTTTCTCTGTCTGCGCGACGAGGGGATCAGCCGTTGCGGGTGACGGTGTCACCGACGGGCTTGGCGAAACCGAACTTGAGCTTCACGGCCTTGGTGGTGGCCGGGGAGTTCGAGGTGCCCCAGTAGGTGAGGCTCTGCGGGGAGCTGGTGTCGAGGAGCTCGCCGAGACCCGCGTCCGAGAGCTTCGCCGTCGGGACGACGATGTAGACCGTGCGACCCCAGCTCGCGCTGTTGTAGAAGTCGGAGTTCGGGACCAGCGTGCTGGTGCCGGCGGTGCCGTTGAAGCTCAGCGTGCCGGTGAACGGGCTCGGCAGGCCGTCGATGGTGCCGACGAGCGTGGCCGCGTTGAAGGTGTTGATGCGCGAGGCGCCGTTGACCTGGCCGATGTAGTTCGCGACCGAGACCGGGATCAGCTGGATCTCGTCGGTCCCCGGGGTCAGGACGGTGCCGTCGTTCTCGGGGATCGAGTTGTTGCGCGTGTCCACACCGCTGCCGATGCTGGTGACGCCGATCTTGCTGAGGAAGGTCGTCCAGGTGCCCGAGCTCGACTGGATGGCGAGCGGCTTGACGACGTAGCCCGAGGAGCCGGCCGCGACCGGGGAGGCCGAGGTGGACGTGTAGATCGACTTGAGCTGGGCGGAGGACAGACCCGACACCCAGTCCTTGGCCGCGGCGGCGTCACCGCTGCCGGAGGCGCCCACCTTGAACACGAACGAGATCGCGTCCTGCCCGAAGGGGATGTAGGTGAGGACGCTGCCCTGCGTGCCCGAGACGGACGAGCTGCGCGCGAGGTCGACCTGGTCCTTGATGTTGACGTTGTTGTACGTGAACGAGTTGCCGCCCACGCCGCCGATCGACGCGAGCAGCGCGTTGCGACCGGCACCCGAGCCGTTGGGCCGGTCGAACGTCGGGCCGAAAGGCTTGGTCTGGATCTTGCCGACGCCGCCGGTGACACCGAGGGCGAAGGCGTCCCAGGATGCCAGGACCTTGCCCGCGCCGGTCGCCTTGACCGAGGGGCCCGTGATGTTGGTGCCGTTGGCCAGGGCGCTGACCGCATCCTGCAGCGTGTCCGAGCCGACGATCGAGTAGCCGTCGGTCACGGGGTCGGCGTGAGCAGCGCTCACGCCGAAGCCTGCGAGGGCGACGCCGACCGCGGCACCGATGGCCGCGAACTTCTGGAGTTTCATGTGTTCCTGTTTCCTTTGTCGGGTACTGCGTTGGTGGAAGGCAGAAGCGACGCGGGGACGCGCTTCAGAGGACCCGCCGGCGAAAGCGGGTGATCAGGGGGACGATGAGTGCACCCGCGGCGCCGCCGAGGACGGTCGCGGGAACGGCCGCGGCGAGGGCCCCGACATCCGGGTCGCCGGGGGTGGTCGCGCCGGCCAGCGCACCGCTGGCCGCTCCCGTCGCGGTGGGCGCCGCGGCGGCGGGAGCCGCGACGGGAGCCGCAGCAGCCGCCGCGGCGGCCGGTCGCGCGGGAGCCGCGGCGGCCGGGGTCGTGGGCGGCGCCGTGGTGGTGGCGGGGGCGTACGTCTCCAGGCGCTCGGCGGCCGCCGTCGCCTGCGCCACCCAGGAGGAGGGCAGCGGCGCGTATCCGGCGGGGAGCTGTCCCTCGTCGGCGCCCGGCGTCTGGCCGTTCGTGCTGACGGCGTAGCGGATGAAGGCGGCGTAGGAGGTCCGCACCGCAGCGGTGGTCTTCGCGGGGTTGTTGGCGGCGTAGATCGGCAGCGTGAGCGGGTAGGCGGATGTCGCGGCCTTCGCCTCCGGCGACGCCGGCTGGAACCCGACGACGGCGCCCGCGGCGTTGTCCGCGGTCATCGCGGCGGCGGCCGCGGCCATCGCGTCGCCGGTGGCCGCGACGAAGCTCCCCGCGGGATTTCGCAGGGATGCCGAGATCACCTGGTACCGGGCGGCCGCGGCGGAGCTGGTCAACCCGAGCATGGCCTGCGAACCGGTCGCCATGCGCGACGCCTTGGCGTAGCGCGGCGGGCTCGCGTAGGGATCCCAGCCGCCGAGGATCTGACCGTCGCCGCGGAGGGTGAGATAGGAGACCGTGCCGAGGTCGGACGCGTACGGACGCCACGTGACGAGGTTCACGGGACCGGAGTTGGTGGGGGCGTACTCGACGGGATCGGCCTTCGGGAAGTCGTCGCGATCGAGCGAGAAGGCGTTGCCCGTCTTGTTCTTCGCCGCGTCCGTGGCGTACCAGGGGTTGACGGTCATCCCCCACGGGTCCGGCTCGCCCGCGAGGAAGGCGCGCGCGTCGTCGTCGGCTGCGATGTAGGCCCACACGGCGCGCGCGGCGTCGGAGCGCCCCTGCGGGACGATCACGTCCGCGATCGCGGGTCCGGCGAGATCCTGCGCGGCCCACTCCGGGTCGTTCACGGCGAGGAAGTCCGGGTCCTTGGTGATGTTGCTGGGGTTCTTGGCACCCATGTACGACGCGTCGGCGCCGGTGGGAAGGGACGACAGGTACGAGTAGCTCAGCAGCTTCGCGAGCAGCCGCGGCGTCAGGTTCACCGAGGTGAACGGCAGGTGCGCCGCCGCGAGGTACTTCTCCGGGATGTCCTGCAGGAACGGGTCCGGCGAGCGGTCGATCGCCAGCGCGACGCTGATGCCGCTGATGGCCAGGGGCGCGTACACGAGCGGATCCGACCCGCCGTCTGCGGCGAGCGGGAACGAGGTGAGGGCCAGCGGCGCGTCGTCGGTGGTCGCGGCGGCCGTCACGGCATCCGATTCGGGGACCGTGAGAAGCGAGTACACGCCCCCGGACGCCTGCTTGCAGACGGCCGGCTGCCACGAGCCCGCGGCGTAGGAGATGAGCTCGCTGCCGGCGAGCTGGTGCTCCTTCGCGCCCGCCTCGCATCTGCTGCCGACGGGCTCGAAGTCCAGCTTGATCGACAGCGCATGCCTCCACGAGTCGATGAACAGGCCCGACTGCGAGATGCTCGAGGCGCCGTTGTCGGCGGTGCCGCGCGGCAGCACGACCAGCCAGCAGCTGGCACCGGTGGTGACGCCGTCGTGGACGACGGGAGTGCCGCAGCCGAGCCCGTTGGACTGCGCGAGGGTCTGGACCTCGAAGGACACCGAGCCGCTGCCGTCGTCCCCCGAGCCCGCCCACGGGATCTCGTTCGTCGTGTACGACGTGAAGAACTCGTTGGTGCTCAGATCGACCGTCAGATCGCGCGACTTCGCCCCCGTCGTGGGATCGGTCTTGATCGCGTCGACGCGCTTGCCGTCACGCGCGACGAACGGGATCGCGGTGTACGGGGGCAGGAAGCTCGCGAGACCGGGCGCGGTGTACGCCTGATCCTCCTTCGGCACGTCGGCGAGGGCGGTGCCCGAGGCCCGGTACGCGTCGCGGGACGCGCCGATGTTGCCCGGAGCCCCGTACTGGCACGTGGTGCGGTCGGGGCGGGAGGAGTCGGTCGGGTCGTCGCCCCAGCACATGAAGATCTGCAGGAAGTTCTCGCCACCGCTGCTCACGCTGGACACCACCGACTTCTTGCCGCCGGTCCAGCTGACGCGCACACCCTGCGCCACGAGGTTCTCGGTCTGCGAGACCGTCACGGCCAGGTCGGGCATCGGCGCGTGCGTGAGGTCGCGATCCTGCTCGGCGGCGGTGACGGTGACGGCGGAGGACGCCGGGGTCGCCGCCTGCGCGGGCGAGCCGAGGGCGACGTTCGCGCCCGCCACGAGGGTGAACACGAGGGCGGCCGTCACGAAGCCGCTGGCCGTGGAGGCGAGCAGGGTCCGCCGTCGAGGACGCAGCATCCTGGAACCGTTCTTTCGGGTATCGCCGGCGATCTCTCGCGCGACGTCATCACGCTAGAAGCGCGCTATGGATTCGAGATGAACGAGCTGGGAACGAGGCGACTCGTCGGGGTACCGAACGCTCGAACGCGGTCAAACCCCAGGCCCGGCCGGAAATTCAGCGTCGGCGATCGTTGCGCAGTCGTCGCGACAGCAGCGGCGGCAGGATGACCGCGGCGACCAGGAGTCCCCCGGCGACGAGCATCGTGGTCTGCGGCACCCCCCACGCGTCGGACGCGAGCGTGAACGGGCTCGACACTGCCTGCGCCCCGCCGGCTGCCGCCCCGGAGACCAGGTTGCCGTTGGCGTCGTAGACGGGATCGGATGCCGCCGCCCCGGCCGCCGCGGCCGTTCCTCCCGCCGCGGCGGCGGCCCCGCCGCCTCCGGAGCCGTCACCGCCACCGCCGCTCGCGCCGCTGCCGGGATCGTTCGCCGGCGCGCCGGAGTTCTTGCACGTGGACGGATCGAATCCGCTCACGGACGCTCCCGGGATGCGCTTGATCTGGTCGTACGCCGCCTGGACGAGGTTCATCGGCAGCGGCGAGTAGCCGAGCGTCGCGGCCTGGTTCTGCCCCTCGCAGACGACGTACTTCAGGAACTCGCCGAGCGTGAACCCCTTCACATCGGTGAAGACGCCGCCGACCGCTGTGGGCACGATCATGTACGAGTAGCTCGAGACGGGATACGCATCGGCCTCGGGGGCGTTGTACACGTCGTCGAGGATCTGCGTGAGGTAGTCGGGCGAGCTCTGGTCGGTGTTGATCTTCGCGTGCGTCAGGGCGACCTGCACGTTCGCGGCGGTGGGCTCGACGAAGGCGCCCGCCGCGTTCTGCACGCGCACCACGGGGAAGCCCGCGTTGAGCGCGTAGGAGTACTCGACGTAGGTGATCGCGCCCTCGCCGTAGTCCTGCTTGACGTACCCGGACACACCGAGAGACCCGTTCTGGGCTTTGAACGTGCTGTTGATCGTCGGGAACTGCGAGGTCATGCGGTAGGTCCAGATGGACGGGTACTGCGTCGCCATCCAGCGCGTGAACTGCGCCGTCGAGCCGGATCCGTCCGAGCGCACCACGGGGGTGATCGGACGGCTCGGAAGAGCGAGGTCGGGGTTGAGCGACTGGATCGCCGGGTCGTTCCACGCGGTGATCGCTCCGGTGAAGATCTTGGAGATCACCTCTCCGGTCAGCTGCAGCGTCGTGACCCGCTTGCCGTTGATCTTCAGGTTGTACATGAACGAGCTGCCGCCGGCGACGATCGGGAGATAGGCGTACGGCCGACCGGAGGGGTCTTCGGGCGCGTCGTTGGGGTTGTCCGGCGTCAGCTGGAAGGGGATCTCGCTGACGGCGAAGTCGACACGACCGCTGATGAAGTCGGTGCGACCGGCGGAGGACCCGGTACCGGAGTAGTTCACCGTCATCGCGAAGTTGTTGGCGACGTTGCGGCGCCACTGGTCGAGCGCGTTCTGCGACCACGTCGACCCGGAGCCCGAGATCGCGACGTACGACGGCGCAGCGCCGGCGGGCAGCACCGACACGAGCGAGAGGGCGACGACGGTCGAGACCGCAGCCGCGGTCC
Source organism: Microbacterium hominis NBRC 15708 (assembly GCF_001592125.1). Classification (GTDB taxonomy): domain Bacteria; phylum Actinomycetota; class Actinomycetes; order Actinomycetales; family Microbacteriaceae; genus Microbacterium; species Microbacterium hominis. The sequence continues at coordinate 69,981 of NZ_BCWI01000014.1, read as the reverse complement.
GGACGAGGAGGCGAAGTCGACGGGTCACGATGTCTCCTGGTGAGAGGCGGCGAGCGGAGGGGTCACGCGTGCGGAGCCGCGACGACGCTCGATGCGGAGCAGGTCGTCGCGCGAGCGCTGCGACGCGCGGCGCCGCTGACGGTCGGAGAGGACGCCCGCTCCCCGGCCGCCGATGACGCGCGCGATCACGAAGAGGAGCAGGACGAGGATGATGAGCACCGCGGCCGTCCCGAAGCCGCGGGCGATCATGTTCGGCTCCGGCGACTTGACGAAGTCGAACACCTGCAGCGGCAGGGAGATCATCGGGCCGGTGAAGGGATTGACGTTCATCTCTGCCGTGACCCCGGAGGTCAGCAGCACCGGCGAGGTCTCACCGATCCCGCGCGCGGTGCCGAGGATCACGGCCGTGACCAGACCCGAGCGCGACGTCGGCAGGACCACGTTCCACACCGTGCGCCAGCGCGTCGTGCCCAGCGCGTAGGACGCCTCGCGCAGATTGTTCGGCACGAGGCGGAGGACGACGTCGGAGGCGCGGATGATGATCGGCAGCATCATGACGCTGATCGCCAGCGCCGCGGCGAACCCCGAGCGCTGGTGCGTGACCAGCGTGACGACGGCCGCGTAGATGAACAGTCCGGCCACGATCGACGGCAGCGCCGTCATCGCATCGGAGATCGTCCGCACGAACCGCGCGAAACGCCCGCCGACCTCGTTGAGGAACACCGCCGTGGTGATGCCGAGCGGGATCGTGATCACCAGGGCGATGGAGATCTGGATCAGCGTCCCGACGATCGCGTGTGCGATCCCCCCGACGCTGAGCGGTTCGAGCGGTCCCGCCAGCCGCATGGTCTCCACGAAGAAGTTCGGATGGATCAACGCGGGCACGCCGCGCACGACGGTGAAGCCGAGGACGAAGACCAGGGCGCCGAGCAGCAGGGCGCCCGCCGAGTAGAAGAGCGCGGTCATGATGCGCTCGCTGACGGTGAGGCGGTCGGCCCGCAGGGCGGACAGGACGCCGTACACGCCCAGGAACGCGATGAAGGAGATGATCAGCCACCCGACGAAGCCCGTCATGGGCGTCAGCCATCCGAACAGGAGGGTGGCGATGGCCAGGCCCGCCGCGACCGCACCCAAAACGTTGAACGCGTCGTCGAGGGGGACGCTGCGCAGATCGCGACGAGCGGCGACCTCGTCGCGACGGTGCGGTACGGCCGTCCGCCCCACGGCGGCGCTCTCCGCGCGCTCCGGCGCGGCGGTCTCGAGGATCGTCATCAGTTGCTCTCCGCTCCCGAACGGCTGCGGGCCACGATCGTGGATGCCGTGAAGTTGACGATCAGGGTGATGATGAACAGCACGAGCCCGGCGGCCATCAGCGCGGACAGCCCGAACTGACTCGCCTCCCCGTAGCGCAGGGCGATCAGCGCCGACACCGAGTTGGTCCCCGTCTTCAGCACCTGCGGGTTGATCGAGAAGATCGGAGAGATGATCATCACGACGGCGATCGTCTCGCCGAGCGCCCGGCCGAGGGCGAGCATGGTTCCGCCGATGATGCCGCCGCGGCCGAACGGGAGCACGACCGTGCGGATCATGCCCCACCTCGTCGAGCCCAGGGCGAGCGCGCCCTCGCGCTCGCCGAGAGGCGCCTGCGAGAACGCCTCGCGCATGACGGAGGTCTGCGTCGGGACGATCATCAGCGACACGACGATGCCGGCGATGAACGCGGAGGAGGTGAAGGCCCCGGCATCCGTGATGCGGGCGCCGGTGTCGTCGGTGACGGCGAACAGCGGGATCCAGCCGAAATAGGTCGAGATCCACTGCGAGATGGGGATGACGTTGGACTGGAGGAAGAACACGCCCCACAGCCCGAAGACGACGCTCGGGACGGCGGCCATCAGATCGACGAGCGAGATCAGCAGGGGCCGCACGGATCCCGGCACCACCTCGCTGATCAGCAGGGCCGTCGACAGCGACAGGGGGACGGCGATGGTGAGGGCGATCAGGGCGATGGTCACGGTGCCGAAGAGCACGGCCGCGATGCCGAACTCGCCCGTCTCGGGCGACCATTCCTGGGTCCACAGGAAGGCGGGCCCCGACCGCGCGAGCGCCTCGCCGGCGCGCCCGGAGAGGAAGACGCCGACGGCGAGCATGATCGCGACCGTGACCCCGCCGGCCGTGTAGCAGACGGCGCGGAAGATGCGGTCTGCCTGCACCGGGCGGGAGGTGAGCGGCCGCGGGGTCGGCACGGTCGGCGCCGGGATGACCTCCGTCACGGAGTCAGTGGTCATGGCGCCTCCCTGGCGGGCCGAATCGGTCAGCGGATCGCGATGTCGAGCGACGCTTGTGGATCCGGGCCGCGCGCGCTGCGGGGCGCTCGGGACGCACGCCGCGGTCACAGGATGACGGCACGAGGTGAACGAGGATCGCTCGTTTCATGACCGCCGTCTTACGCCTCGCCGTGCGGGAGATGACGGCTCGGGATGGTGCGCGCAGGGTCACGGACGGGGCGGGTCGGTGACCGCCGGCGACGGTGTCGGTACCGGCGTCGGGGATGCCGACGGGGTGGGCGTCGCGACGGTCTCACCCGGGATCGAGAGCACCACCACCGTGCCGACCGGAGCCCGCTCGCCTGCCGAGGGCATCGACGCGGAGACGGCGCCCGAGGGGCCTGCGCCGACGACCGCCGTCCGCGACGCGAACCCCGCGGACACGAGAGCGGCCTGGGCGTCGGCGAGCGTCATCCCCACCACCGCGGGGATCGCATTGCTCCCCGACGCGAGACGGAGCGTCACGGGCGAGCCCTCCCGCACACGCTCCCCCGCCCCCGGCGACGACTCCAGCACGACGTCGGCGGGAGCCGGTCCGTCGACGCGCGCGAGGTCGCCGACGGCGAGCCCCGCACTCTCCAGCGCCGCGGTGGCCTCGGCGAGACCGAGCCCCCCGACCTGCGGAACCCCTACGAGGACCACCGCGACGCTCGTCGGTGTCGGCGGCGCGGCGACGGACGGCGACGCGGTCGCGGACGGGGCCGTCGGCGAGGCGGCCGGCGGAGCGCTCGTGGATGCCGCCATCGCCGACAGGCCCGCGGCGGCGGTCACCGCGGCGATGAGGACGGCAGCGACCAGGGGCGCCCGCCACGCGCCGCGGGCCGCGGTCACGGCGGGTGGCGGTGCGCTCCCCGCCGCGGCCGCCGGTGTCACGGGGTCGCCCGCGAGACGGGTGCGGTACACGCGGGTCCGCGCCGTCTGCTCCCCCGCCTCGTCCGGAGGCGTGTCCGCGGTGACACCGATCGCGGGGACGGCGGCGGCGAGGGCGGCGGCCATCGCCGCGGCATCCGCGTACCGGTCGTCGGGCCGTTTGAGCATCGCGGTCGTCACGACGCGGTCGAGCGGCCGCGGGATGCCGCGCCGCCGTGCGGAGGGCACGGGCGGCGGAGCGGTGAGGTGGGCGCGCACCACCGCGCGCGCATCGCCGGCGAACGGCGCCGACCCGGTGAGGGCGAAGCAGAGCGTGGCGCCGGCCTGGTAGAGATCACTCGCCTCCCCCACGGCGGCGCCGGACAGCTGCTCCGGCGACGCGTAGGGCACGCTCGCCACGACACCCGCGGTGCGGGAGTCGTCCGCGCTGAGCAGGGCGTCGGCGCCGAGGGTCGTGCGGCCGGGGATGTCCGCGAGCCCGAAGTCGAGCAGCCGGACGCTCCGCGCGAACGCGTCCGCGTTGCCGGCATCGGCGCTCAGACGAGGGTCGAGCATGATGTTGGCGGGGGTGAGGTCACGGTGCACCACCCCGCCGTCGTGCACCGCCTGCAGCGCATCGAGCACGGCGCCCATCAGCGCGACGGCCGCCCACGGTTCGAGGGGCCCGTGCTCGCGGACGTGATCGGCGAGCGTCTCGCCGTCCACGCGCTCCATCGCGATCCAGGCGACCGGCGGGTCGCGGTCGTCCACCCCGGCGTCGTACACCTCCGCGAGGTTCGGATGCGCGATCGCGCGGGCGGCCCGGACCTCTTCGAAGAACGCCTCCCACACGGCGGGGCCGACGGCGAGGTGCGGGTGCAGCAGTTTCAGGGCGACGACGACGCCGCCGACGACGTCGTCGGCCTCGAAGACGGATGCCGTCCCCCCGCTGCCGAGCAGTCGGCGGAGGTGGAACCGGTCCGCGATCAGGCCATCGCTCATCGCAGGATGAGTGGATCCGTCGGCTCCGGGCGCGCGAGCACGGGTTCGCCCGCCGCGGCGAGCTCGCGCATCAGGCGCACCGCCAGCACCGCCGCGCTCTCCGCCGCCGATCTCTTCTCGTAGCGGCGTGCCCCCATCATGACCAGTGCCCCGCCGGAGCTGACGAACCATCCCGTGCTGCGCAGCCGCGGCGCCGGGTTGGTGTGGATCTCGAAGGCGGCCGCATCCCGCAGCACGACCGCGAGATCGGCCCGCGCCGCCGTCTCATCGGCGAACAGGCGGCATCCGCGGGCGATCTCGCGACGGTTCTCGCTCACGAGGCGCCATGCGACCGCGGGTGCCGGCGGCAGGACGTCCTGACCGGTGAGGAACGGTCCCACGCCGGGCCGGCCCGCCGCGATCTCGGCGACGACGCGCATCCACTCGAGGGCGGAGGGGTGCGTGGCCGCGGGAAAGTGCGCGTAGAGAAGACGCGCGGACATGATGCTCCCTTTCGCGACACCGGAAGTCGTGCACTCGGCCGCGAAGGAAGAGTGTCGGCTGCAGGCGACGCGGACGGGTCGGCGGGGTGAACGCGGGAGGTCGATCTCGCGCACGAGAGGTTGCGCGCGACCGGGCTAGAGCGCCCAGGCGCGGCCGGACACCGCCGGCGACATCAGATGCTTCGGCGGCCCTCGAAGGCGCGGCCGAGGGTGACCTCGTCGGCATACTCGAGGTCGCCGCCGACCGGCAGTCCCGACGCGAGTCGCGTCACACGGATCTCGAGGGTGTGCAGCAGCCGGCTGAGGTAGGTCGCGGTCGCCTCCCCCTCCAGGTTGGGGTTGGTGGCGAGGATGACCTCCTGCACGGTGCCGTCCGCGAGGCGCTGCATGAGCTGCGCGATGCGAAGATCTTCGGGCCCGACGCCCGCGATGGGGCTGATCGCGCCGCCGAGCACGTGATAGAGCCCGCGGAACTCACGGGTGCGTTCGATCGCGGAGACGTCCTTGGCGTCCTCGACGACGCAGATGAACGTCTGGTCGCGTCGCGGATCGCGGCAGATGGCGCAACGCTCCTGCTCGCTGACGTTTCCGCAGATCTCGCAGAAGCGCACCCGTTCGCGCAGTTCGCCCAGCAGCTGCGAGAGACGCGCGACGTCGAAGGTCGGCGTCTGCAGGATGTGGAACGCGATGCGCTGCGCCGACTTCGGTCCGATGCCCGGAAGGCGGCCGAACTCGTCGATCAGGTCTTGGACGATGCCGTCGTACATGGATCAGTTGAACCTCGTCGGCGGCGTGTACGGTTCCTCGCGCACGAACGTCGCTCCCAGCACCTGGCGCACGACCGCCTCCCCCACGCGCTCGATCCCGCCGGGGCGGGGGGCGCGTACGGGGGCGGGACGCTCGACGGTCACGGGCGCCCGCGGCGGGACGGGCGTGTCGTCGACGGGCGGCGGGAACTCGTCGTCGTCCGGAGCGTCGTCGTCGGTGAGGGTGTACTCGGCCGCTGCCGGGGACGGCGCCTCGCGGACCGCCGTCAGCGTGCGGACGGGCGCCGCCACGGCATCCTCGGGCTCGTCGTCGACCGCGAGCCCGGGCGCCTCCGTCAGGGCGGAGGCAACGGGAGCGGACGGCGCGGCCGCCACCGGGCCGGGATCGGTCGGGATCGGAGCGACGGCCCACTCCGTCACGGGCGCGGCGGCCGCGGAGGCCACGGTGCCGCCCGCCCGTCCGCCTCCGCCCGGGCGCGCGTCGCCGGTGGGAGCGGGCGCGGTCGCGGGCGGCGATGCGGGGCGCGGGGGCTCCGCGGGAGCACCGTCGGCCGGCGGGTCGGCGTCGAAGCGCGCGACGTACTTGACCCGGATGCCGAGGACAGCGTGGATCGCTCCGCGCAGGTCTTCGCTCGGTCCCTTCCCGGCCGCGAGCTTCTTGAAGGCGGCCACGTCGCCCTGCGTCCGGAAGCTGAGGGTCAGCACGTCGTCGGCGAACGCGATCGGGGTGGCGTCGGTCGCGATCATCCACGACGACCGGCTCACCGGTTCGAGCCGCTGCAGGATCTCGGGCCACGCGTCGCGCACCTGCGGCAACGTCACGGGACCTGCCGGCGGCACGGGAGCGGCGGCCGGCGGCGGAGTCGGTGCGGCGGCAGCCGGCGGGACCGGTTCCTCCGGCGGAGTCGACGCGACCGGTGCGGCCGGCGCTGCGGTGGCCGGCGGGGTCGGCGGGGTCGGCGCGGCGGCAGCCGGCGGGGTCGGCGCGGCCGGCGGCTCCGCGACGGGAGCGGCGGCGGGCACGGCCACCGGCGGCGAGTCCGGGGCCACCGCCGGGACGGATCCGGCGGTGTGGGCGAGGACGCGGGCGACGAGCAGCTCCAGCTGCAGCCGCGGGGACGTCGCACCGCTCATGTCGTCGAGGGCTCCGACGACGAGATCGGCGATGCGCGAGAGGCGATCGGTGCCGAACGCGGACGCCTGACGGCCCATCCGCTCGAGCTCGTCGGCCGGGATGCCGCGCAGCACCGCGCCGGCACCGTCTCCCGTGGCCGCGACGATGATGAGGTCGCGCAGACGCTCGAGCAGGTCGTCGACGAATCGACGCGGGTCCTGACCCGTCTGCACGACACGGTCGACGGCCGCGAAGGCGGCGGCCGCGTCGTGGGCCGAGAACGCCGTGACGACCTCGTCGAGCAGGGCGCCGTGCGTGTAGCCGAGCAGGGCGACGGCGCGCTCGTAGCGCACGGTCGCACCGGCGGCACCGTCGACCGGATCGGATCCGGCGATGAGCTGGTCGAGCAGCGACAGCGTGTCGCGGGGCGACCCCCCGCCGGCGCGGACCACGAGCGGCAGCACGCCCGCCTCCGTCTGCACACGCTCCTGGGCGCACAGCTGTTCGACGTACTCGAGCATCGCGGCGGGCGCGACGAGGCGGAACGGGTAGTGGTGGGTGCGCGAGCGGATCGTGCCGATGACCTTCTCGGGCTCGGTCGTCGCGAAGATGAACTTGACGTGCTCCGGCGGCTCCTCGACGAGCTTGAGCAGGGCGTTGAACCCCTGCGCCGTCACCATGTGCGCCTCGTCGAGGATGAAGATCTTGAACCGGTCGCGCGCGGGGGCGAAGATCGCGCGCTCACGCAGGTCGCGGGCGTCGTCGACGCCGTTGTGCGAGGCCGCGTCGATCTCGACCACGTCGAGGGAGCCCCCGCCTCCGCGGCTGAGCTCCACGCAGCTGTCGCAGACGCCGCAGGGGGTGTCGGTCGGGCCCGCCGCGCAGTTCAGGCAGCGGGCGAGGATGCGCGCCGAGGTCGTCTTGCCGCAGCCGCGCGGGCCGCTGAACAGATACGCGTGCCCGACGCGGTCGCCGCGCAAGGCGGTCATGAGCGGCTCGGTCACCTGCGCCTGCCCGATCATCTCGCCGAACGTCTCCGGACGGTAGCGGCGGTACAGGGCGGTGGTCACCAGAACAGACTACGGCGTGCCCCCGACATGCGGCGCGGCGGGCGCCCCGGCGGGAACATCTACGGCCGGACCGCGTTGGGATGGGCATGAGTCTCGCCCTGCCCGACCGGACGGTGGACGTCCTCGTGATCGGCGCCGGCCAGGCGGGGCTGTCGGCGGCCTACCATCTGCGCCGCCGCGGGTTCGTCCCGGCACCGGGCGACGGACGCGCCCCCGTGTTCGTCGTGCTCGACGCCGATGCCGCTCCGGGCGGCGCCTGGCAGCATCGGTGGCGTTCGCTGCGGATGGCGACCGTCAACGGCATCCACGAACTGCCGGGAGCCCCCGTTCCCCCGGCCGACCCCGACGCGGCGAGCGCCGACGTGCTCCCGGCGTACTTCGCCGACTACGAGCGGCGATTCGATCTGAGGGTCCAGCGGCCCGTGGACGTCACCGCCGTGCGCCGCGTCGACGCCGATCCGCACGGCCTCCTGGAGGTCGACACCGATCGCGGAGCCTGGCACGCGCGGTTCGTGATCAACGCCACGGGCACCTGGCGACGGCCGTTCTGGCCCCACTACCCGGGTCAGGAGCAGTTCGCGGGCCGCCAGCTGCACGTGCACGACTACGTGTCGGCCGACGAGTTCCGCGGTCAGCGCGTCGTCGTCGTGGGCGCCGGCATCTCGGCCGTGCAGCTCCTGGAGGAGATCTCCCGGGTCGCCGACACCTTCTGGGTCACGCGGCGGGAGGTGCGGTGGGATGCCGCGGAGTTCGACACCGCGGCCCGCGTCGCGGCGATCGCGGGCGTGGAGGAGCGGGTGCGGCGCGGTGAGGCGCCGGGCAGTGTGATCTCGGTGACGGGCCAGCACTGGACGCCCTGGGCGCGGCGTGCGCAGGAGCGCGGCGTCCTGGTGCGCCATCCGATGTTCACCCGCATCGAGGAGCACGGGGTACGGATGCCCGACGGGTCGTTCGAGCCCGCCGACGTCATCCTGTGGGCCACCGGCTTCCGCCCCGACATCGCCCATCTCGCCCCGCTGGGGCTGCGGACCGCGCTCGGCGGTGTCCGCGTGGCGAACGGTCGCGCCGTGGACGAGCCGCGGCTGTTCCTCATCGGCTACGGGCCGTCGCAGTCGACGGTGGGCGCGAACCGCGCCGGCCGCGACGCGGTGCGCGCGATCGTGGCCGACCTCGCGGCCGCTCCGGTCTGAGCCGCCGACGGCGGGTTCGCGCCCGCGGCGACGCCCTGCTACATTCCTGGTCAACGACACGGGGTGCCCGAACCATGGGCTGAGATCACACCCGTCGAACCTGATCTCGTTCGTACGAGCGAAGGGATGTCCCCCGATGAGCGCGCGCGCCCACCTCTCCCCCGCCGACGCCGTGGATGCCGTGCGCACGGCCCATCCGCTGGTGCAGTGCATCACCAACGCGGTGGTGACGAACTTCACGGCCAACGCCCTCCTGGCCCTGGGCGCCGCCCCCGCGATGTGCGACATCCCCGGCGAAGCGGGCGTGTTCGCGGGCATCGCGGACGGCGTGCTCGTGAACCTCGGCACGCCGACGGCCGAGCAGCGCACCGCGGCGCGCGAAGCGGTCGCGGCGACCGAGCGCTGGGTGCTCGATCCCGTCGCCGTCGGCGTGCTCCCGGTGCGGACGGCCCTCGCCGCCGAGCTCGTCGAGCGCCGACCCGCGATCGTGCGCGGCAATGCGTCGGAGATCCTCGCACTCGCCGGCCTCGGGGCGGGCGGACGCGGCGTGGATGCCACCGACGACCCGGAGGCCGCGGGGGACGCGGCGGTCGCGCTCGCCCGGCGGACGGGCGGGGTGGTGGCGGTGTCGGGGCCGGTCGACCTGATCACCGACGGCACCCGGGTGGTCCGGGTGCACGGCGGCGACGCGCTGCTGACCCGGGTGACGGGAGGCGGATGCGCGCTCGGTGCGACCATGGCGGCCTTCCTGGGCGTGTGCGACCCACTGTCGGCGGCGGTCGCGGCCTCCGCCGTGCACGCCGTCGCGGCGGAACGGGCGGCGCGCTCGGCCCGCGGGCCGGGCTCGTTCGCGGTGGCGTTCCTCGACGCTCTGGCCGCCGTGGCGCCGGCCGACCTCGACACCCCCGATCGCCTCTCGTCTGCGGAGCCCGCGCGATGAGCGGGGCGACCGGTCACGACCTCTCGCTGCACCTCGTCACCGACGAGCGCGTCCCGTTCCCGCTGCTGTGCGAGATCGTCGATGCGGCCCTGGCCGGCGGGGCGAGCGTGGTGCAGCTGCGCGCCAAGACCTCCACCGCCCGCGAGCTGATCGCACAGGCGGTCGCTCTGTCGCATGTCGTCGCCGCACGGGCGGCGCTCGTCGTCGACGACCGGCTCGACGTCGTGCTCGCGGCCCGTGACGCCGGCGCCCGTGTCGACGGCATCCACCTGGGCCAGAGCGACGTGCCCCCGCAGACCGCACGTGCCCTGCTCGGCGCCGACGCGCTGGTCGGCTGGACGGCGAACACCCCCGCCCATCTCGCCGCCGCGGCCGAGATGCCCGCCGGCACCCTCGACTACCTCGGGGTGGGGGTCATCCGGCCCACCGCGACCAAGCCCGATCACCCCGAGCCGCTCGGCATCGGCGGGTTCGCGAGGATCGCCGCCGCGACCGCGCTGCCCTGCGTCGCGATCGGGGGCGTGACGCCGGCCGACGTCCCTGCCCTCCGGGCCGCGGGCGCCGCGGGCGTCGCGGTGGTCTCGGCGATCTGCGCGGCCGCCGATCCGGGCGCGGCGGCGGGGGTCTTCGCCGCCGCTCTGACCGGCCCCGCCGAGCACGCCGCCGAGGCGGCCCGGTGACCGCCGGCATCCCCCGCGTGCTCAGCATCGCCGGGACCGATCCGACCGGTGGGGCGGGCATCCAGGCCGACCTCAAGTCGATCGGCGCGCTCGGCGGGTACGGGATGGCGGTGGTCACGGTGCTCGCCGCCCAGAACACCCGCGGCGTGCGCACGCTGCACGCGCCGCCGACGGCGTTCCTCGACGAGCAGTTGCGCGCGGTCAGCGATGACGTCGAGATCGATGCGGTCAAGATCGGCATGCTGCTCTCGGGCGAGATCGCCGGCGTCGTCGAGGCCTGGCTGACGCGGGTGCGTCCGCCGGTGGTGGTCCTCGATCCGGTGATGGTGGCCACGAGCGGCGACCGGCTCCTCGACGCCGAGGCGGTGGCGGCCGTCCGTCGGCTGTGCCGCCGCGCCCACCTCGTCACCCCGAACCTGCCCGAGCTGGCCGTCCTCGTCGACGCCGCGCCCGCCACATCGTGGCCGCAGGCCGTGGCACAGGCCGAACGCCTGCACCGTGAGACCGGGACGGCCGTGCTGCTGAAGGGCGGGCACCTCGACGGCGCCGCCTCTCCCGATGCGATCGTCGACGCCGACGGCGTGCACGAGGTCTCCGGCATCCGCGTGATGACCCGTCACACGCACGGCACCGGGTGCTCGCTGTCCTCCGCCATGGCCACGCTCGGCGCCGCCGGGATGCCGTGGCCGGCGGCGCTGGCGCGGGCGAAGGCGTGGCTGACGGGCGCGTTGCAGCATGCCGACGCCCTTCGCGTCGGCGAGGGCGATGGACCCGTCGACCACTTCCACGAGCTGCGCCCCGCGCTGCGGGACGGGGCGCCGTGGAGCGCGGGCGTGTGGCGGCTGACCTCGACCGTTCGCGCCGACGTCGACGCGTGCGACCTCGTGACGGGCCTCGGCGACGGCTCCCTCGACCTCGACCGCTTCCATCGCTACCTCGCGCAGGACGCCCTGTATCTGCGGGCATACTCCCGCGTGCTCGCCCGCGCCGCCGAGCTCGCCGCGGATGGGCAGGAGCGCGCCTTCTGGACCGAGGCGTCGGCCTCGTGCCTCCTCGAGGAGGAGCGCCTTCACCGCGTGCGCATCGGCGAGGCCCACCCCGAGCCGGGCCCGGCCACGCGCGGCTACCTCGCCCACTTCGACCGGGTCGTCGCGGGCGGCTCCTCTGCGGAGCTGGTCGCCGCCGTGCTCCCCTGCTTCTGGCTCTACGCCGACCTCGGCACCCGGCTCGCGCCGCTCGCGCACGACGCGCACCCCTACGCCGACTGGCTGCGGGCCTACGGCGACCCGGCGTTCGCGGAGGCTACGAGGCGGGCGATCGCGATCGCCGACGCGGCAGCCGCCGCGGCATCCCCGGACGACCGCGACCGGATGTCCGCCGCGTTCGAGCGGTCGATGCGTCACGAGCTCGCCTTCTTCGACGCCCCCTGAGGGTGACGATTCCGTTGACGCTCACGCCGGAGACCAGACCCGGGTTTCCTGCGCACGCGTCAACGGAACGGCCTGTCGACGAGAGGGCGCCTCAGACGACGAGGGCGAGCGACATCAGACCGACGGATGCCGCCATCGCCGCGTACTGCCCGCGATCCAGCGCGGTGCGCGCCCGCACGGCCACCCGCACCGATCCGAGCACATAGGCGCCGGCGAGCGCCACGCCCACCGGGGCGAGCGCCGGAGCGGACGCCCCGTGGTGATGCGCGGCGTCGGCGACCCCGCCGCCGGTCATCGCGAGCATCAGCGCCGCCATCACGACCATGCCCGCGGCGGCATGCAGTGCCATCGGCATCCGTACGGCGTCCGCGGACCGGCCGGATCCTCGACGCCGTCCACCGGCCGCCGAGAGGGCGATCGCCCCGGCCAGGAGCATCGCCACCCACCACACCACCGGTACGAGCCGCGTCACCGCGGCATCCGCCATCGCGACGAGCATGAGCAGCGCGGTCGCCAGCTCCCCGGCTCGCGCCCGCCGCCGGTCGGCTGCCAGGCAGCACAGTCCGATCGTGGCGGGCGCGAGCGCGAACAGGTGCAGGGTCACGTTCTCAACTGTGGTGTCCGTGACCGCCGTGGTCATGACCGTGACCGCCGTGATCATGACCGGGCGCGCAGTGCGCGGACGTCGGCGCGGGAACATGCAGCGCGGGGTTGCGCTCGAAGAAGTTGTACGGCTTGAGGGTGAACTTCGCGTAGTCCATCGGCATGACCGGCCAGTCCTCGTTGCGCGGGAAGTGCGTCAGACCGAAGGTGTGCCACAGCACGAGGTCCTCGCCGACCAGCGGCTCGTCGCCGGCGATGAAGGCGGGGATGCCGCCGCCGCCCGGGTGCTGGTTGACGAAGTCCCCCGCCGCGTACCGCTCGTCCGGATCGTACTTCGTGACGAAGAGGTTCTTGGTCGCGAAGGCGGCGCGCGCGGCGATCGAGGAGTCGTCGTCCGCCAGCAGCACGGGGGTCTCCGTCGGGAAGAGCACGTACGACGTGGGCTGGCCCATCGCCGTGGTCCGCTCGGTCGAGGCGATCTGCCAGACCCGGTTCACGGCGCCGTCGGCGACGCGGCCGGAGACCTTCTCCGACACGATGGGCGTGACCTTCTTCGTGAAGGCGTTGCCCGCCGGGTTCTGCGGCGAGATCGGCACCCGCACCGCGTCGATCTCGTTGACGACGTTCGCCACGCCGTCCACGGTCATGTCGAGCCGGGCCGAGAAGAGGTGCTGATGGTACGGGGCGCCCAGGCCGGGTGCCACCTGCGACGCGAACGGGTAGTCCGCGCCGGGGTAGGCGGAGGTGAAGAGGATGCCGGTCAGCTTCGCCTCGCACTCGAGCGTGCCGTCGAGGTACAGGTACCAGAAGAAGCCGTAGTCGTAGTTGCCGACCGTGGTGAAGAAGGAGATCACGAGCCGGCGCTGGCGGCGCACCTCGCTCGCCCCCGTGAAGATGTCGGTGTGCTTCCAGAGGGAGCCGAAGTCCTCCTCGTGCATGCACACGCCGTTGCGGACGGTCCGCGGCATCCCCAGCTCGTCGGCGAGCACCGCGTCGACGTAGGTGATGTCGCCGACGCAGTCGCACCCGAGCTCCAGCTCGTTGGTGTAGCGCCCGAACAGGTATTCGCCGGTGTCGAAGTAGTTCTGCCAGAAGCGGTTGGGCGCGGGGTCGGCGTACGGCACGACCATCTCGCTGATCGAGCCGCGGTACATCACCGGTCGTCCCTGGAAGCTCAGCTGGCGCAGGATCAGCCCTTCGCGCGCGTCGAAACCGATGCGCAGATCCCAGTCCCCCCACACGACGTGCTCCTGGTCGACCGTGAAGCTCGACCCCTCGGGCTGGGTGATGACGATCGGCTTCAGCCCTTCGAGGGGCGGGCCCTGGAGGGCGGGATCGTCGTAGTTGCCGCTCGTCTCGGGCACCGCGAACCCGGGGGTGTCCACGATCTCGATCACCGAGCGCGCCGCGACGTCGATGTAGGCCGTGAGGCCGTCGACGGGATGGGCCCACGGATGGTCCTGGGGGTGATCCTGGCGGAAGGCGAAGGTGCGGAGGATGCGCCGTCCCTCCTCGGCCGGGTACCCGTAGTGTCCCGCCGACAGCGGCACGAGCACGACGTCCTCGACGGTCAGACCGCGGGCGGCGAGCGCGGCCACCCATCCCTCGTCGGCGCCGGCGATCACGCCGACCTCCTCGAACTCCGCATCGAGGATCGGGAGCTGTCCCGCCGTTCCGTCGAGCACCGTCTCGCGCAGCACCTCGCCGCTGGCGAGGGACACGACGAGGTCGCTCGACCGGGTCGTCGCCATGTCGAGCAGCTGCACCCGTGCGCGCCGCTCGGGCGCGGGCCCGCCCTGCTCCCACGCCGCGATCTCGCCCTTGGCCGGCTCTTCGAGTCCGACGTAGACGAATCGGACGCGATCGGTGGTCGACGCGAGCGCCAGCACGATCGTGCGGACCGCGTCGATCTCGGCGGCGGAGAGGGAGGCCAGCGGGTGGGCGGGCACGGCGGGGGCGGCGAAGCCCGACGCGGTGAGGTCGGTGAGGGTCATCCGGATGTCCTTCGTTCGAGGGGTGGGGCTTTCGTGGGGTGCGGCGTTCGAGGGTGCTCAGCCGGCGATGGCGTCGGTGAGCTTCGCGTAGGCGGCGGGGCGGCGCGCGCGGATCCACGCGGCCTGGACGTAGCCCAGAGCGGGGAAGAGCACGACGAGCCCGATGAGGAACCAGCTCAGCCCGCCGAACACCGGGGCGCCCTCGGCATCCACATCACCGACCATGATCGGGAAGTAGGCGACGATGAGCGCCGCCGAGATGACGAGCCCCGCGAACCCGAGCGCCGGGGCGACGATCGTGTTCCAGACCCGCCGGTCGGAGCGCCGCCTCAGGAAGTAGACGATCACCGCCACCGAGGTGACGGCCATGAGGATGGCGATGGCGAGCGTGGCGACGCCGGCGAACCACGTGAAGACGGCCAGCACCGGGTCGAGCTGGAAGGCCGCGAAGACCCCCGTCAGCACGGCGGCCGTGACGGTCTGGACGATGGAGGACGCGTGCGGCGACAGGTGGCGGTGGTGCACGGCGGAGAGCCGCTCGGGCAGAACGCCGGCGGTGGCCATCGAGTGCTGGTAGCGGGTGACGACGTTGTGGAAGGAGAGCACGCACGCGAACATCGACGTGATCAGCAGCACGTTCGTGACGATCTCCCCGATCGGTCCCAGGTAGGTGGCCATCGTGCGCAGGATGAGGCTGCCCGGATCGGCGGCCGCCTCGTCGACGATCGTGCTCGGTCCCCACGCCATCACGAGACCCCAAGAGGCCACGGTGTAGAAGACGCCGATGCCGATCACGGCCATGTAGGTGGCCCGCGGGATGGTGCGATCCGGGTCGCGAGCCTCGTCGCGGAAGATGGCGGTGGCCTCGAAGCCGATGAAGGCCGCGATGGCGAACATGAGCCCGACCCCCGGCGAGCCGCTGGCGATGTTGGCGGGCTCGAAGGGGGCGAGGCTCAGCCCCTCGGGGGCACGGAACAGCACGACGGCGACGAGCACGACGACGACACCGACCTCCGCGATCAGCAGCACCCCGAGCACCTTGCTCGACAGGTCGATGTGCCGATAGCCGAGGATGCCGACCAGTCCGATGACCAGCAGCGAGAACAGCCACCACGGCAGCGAGATCCCGGCCGTCGACGCGAGCGTGTAGGAGAGGATGTAGCCGACGTAGCCGTACACCGAGACCTGGATCGTCGTGTAGGTCAGCATCGCGATCCATGCCGCCGCCAGTCCCGTCGAACGTCCGAGGCCGTAGCCGACGTAGGTGAAGAAGGCGCCCGGCCGCGGGATGTGCCGCGACATCGCGGCGAGACCCACGGAGAACAGCAGCAGGATGACGGCGCTGACGGCGTACAGGGCCGGGAAGCCGACCCCGTTTCCGATCAAAATGCCGAGCGGCGCCGCACCCCCGATGACGGTGAGCGGCGACGCCGCGGCGACGACCATGAAGACGATGGCCGTCGCGCCCAGCGAGCCCGTCAGGGCGCGGGCGGGCGACGCGGCGGACGGCGCGGCGGCGCCGGGTGAGTCGATTCTCGTCATGATGACCTCTCCAGATCGGGGTGCGGAGCGAGGCGGAAGGAACGGATACCGGGATCGTCGCGCAGGGCCGTCACGGCGCCGTCTCGGGGCCGTGAAAATCCCGCGCTCCCGGAATGGGAGGGCCCGCCGACGGCGTCTCATTCGGGGAAACCAGGCGGAAACACGAGAGACGTGGGGCGGCAACGGCGCCGCCCTAGCATCGGCGGGCAAGGAGGGACGATGACCGCACTGGAGCGCGCGATCCGCAGCCCCGCGCCGGTCCGCGACTTCGGCGGACGCTCACCGCTGCACGGCCTGGACCGGCGCAGCGTCGGGTTCATCGACGTGATGGCGCAGTCGGTCGCCGCCGTCGCCCCGGCCGCGGCGGCGACCACGGTCACGGTCCTGGTCGCCGGCGTGTCGCCCGGTGGCGTCATCGTGTCGGTGCTCGTCGCCGGGGTCCTGAGCCTGCTGGTCGCCTCGGCCGTCGGCCAGTTCGCGCGCCGCCTCGCCGCGTCGGGCGCGCTGTACACGTACGCGGCGCGCGGACTCGGGCCGGCGGGCGGACTCGCGACGGGAACCGCCGCCGTGGTCGGGTACGCCGCCGTCGCGATGTTCGCGCTCCTCGGCGGCGCCTATTACACCGCCCTCCTGCTCCGGCCGTTCTGGCCGGCCGCCGACGCACCGCTCGGGATCGCCTGCGTCCTGCTGGCCGAGGCGGGACTGCTGACTCTCGTGCTCGTCCGCGGCATACGCCTCTCCGCTCGCGTCGCGCTGCTCGTGGAGTTCGCCTCCGTCGTGCTCATCGTCGTCCTGCTCGTGGTGCTGCTGACGCGGATCGGTCCGGTCGATCCGGCGGCGCTGCTGCCGTCGCCCGCCGCCGACACGCCGCTGGGCGTGGGCGCCGGGGCGCTCATCGCCCTGACCGCCTACGTCGGGTTCGAGAGCGCGGCGACGCTCGGGGTGGAGGCGCGCACCCCGCTACGGACGATCCCCCGCGCCGTCCGCGCCACCGTCGTGATCTCGCTCCTGCTCTACCTCCTGGCCGCGGCCGCCCAGGTCGCCGGGTTCGCCGCGCTGGGCCGCGACTTCGCCGCCAGCGCGTCGCCGCTCAACGAGCTCGCCGACGCGTTCGGCATCGGCGGGTGGGCGAGCGTCGCCGACCTCGGCATCGCGGCATCCTTCCTGGCGTGCGCCATCGGGTCGACCACGGCGTTGGCGAGGGTGCTGTTCGCGATGGGACGCGACGACGTCATGCCGCGCCTCGCGGGACGCACCCACGCGCGCTACGGCACGCCCATCGGCGCCATCGCGATCGCCCTGCCCGCGGTGGTCGGCGTCCCGCTGGCGCTCGTCGTCTGCGGCGTCGACCTCCGCGACGCGATGCACATCACGATCGCCCTCGGCGGCATCGGCTACATCGTCTCGTACGTGTTCGCCTGCATCGCGGTGCCGCTGTTCCTGCGCAGGATCGGGGAGCTGACGCCGCTCGTCGCCGTGACGGCCCTGTGCGCGGCCGTCGCGCTGTCGGGGGCCGTGGTCGCCTTCGCGGCGGCCGACATCGCGGCGGGCAGCGCCGCCGTGTGGATCGCCGCCGCGGTCGGCGCCGTCTCGGCCGCGCTGATCGCGTGGCGCCTGCGCCGCCCGATCGGCCCGTTGGGGGCGTACGACGTCCCCGTCGCCGCGGCCGTGCTCGGCGGCATCGCACGAGATGACCGGGATGGCTGAGACACGCGCCGGCCCCTCGCAGCCGACGCTCTCCGCGCGCCAGCCGCGCGCGATCCACAGCGCGCTCACGGTGCTCGAAGCGGTCGCGGAGCTCGGCGCCGGCGTGACGGCGCGCGAGCTCTCGACACGGCTCGCACTGCCGCGCGCGACGACCTACCGTCTGCTCAACCTGCTCGTCGAGGACGAGTACCTCGTTCGCACCCCCGATCTGTCCGGATTCGCGCTGGGGTCGAAGGTGGCGCAGCTGGCCGCGGCCGCCGCCCCCGCTCGACTGCCCACCCGCGCCCACGACATGGTCGCCGACGCGCGATCGACCATACGAGGAGGCGTCCATGTCGCCGTGTACGTCGACCGCCGCGTGCAGTTGCTCGACGAGGACCCCGATTTCCCCTTCAGCGATCCGGTGCGCCTCGCGCGCGAGCCGGAGCGCTACGCGCTCGGCGCCCTCATGCTGGTCGCCGCGGGCGATTGCGGACCCACCGCGACGACCGCGGCGGCCGAGCTCGCGCGGATCGGCGGTGTGCGCCGGCTCGACGGCGGCGTGGCGGGGTTCGGATGCCTGGCCGTCCCCCTCCGCGGCGCCGACGGCGGCATCGCCGGCGCGCTGGCCTTCTCCGGCCCGCGGCACCGGATCGTCGAGGCGGACGAGCTGCTCGGTCGGCTGACCCCCGTCGCCGAGGACGTCGCACCGTACGTCGCGTGATGCGACGTCTCTTCCGAACCCGTTGCATTCTTCGAATCTTTGTTCTATACTGGGGCGGAGAAGTCCCGCGCGTGCCCACCTCGTTTCAGCGGGTTCTGCCTCCCGGTCTCGGCCGGGCGGAGGTGACGATGCACGCGATCCCGGATGCCCCGGCTCGGGGTTCGGCCTGGCCGGCGTTGGATGATCTGGTGACGCGCCTGCGGGCGGCCCGGCGCCGCATCGCCGCAGCGCAGGCGGAGGAAGCGGCCGTGCTCGCGGCGGCGGTCGAGCTCGTCGCAGAGCGGGTGGCGGTGTCACGGCAGGAGGCCCAGCAACAGGGCCGGACTCTGCGGATGGGAGACGCGGATCTCCCGGTGCGCGAAGTGTGCCTCGAACTGGGCATGGCGATCCGGGCTTCCGACAGGGGCGTGCAGCGGCGGATGTCCGATGCGCATCAGCTGAAGACCTCGTTCTCCCGCACCCATGCGGCGTGGGCGGCCGGTGAGATCGACGCCGGTCATGCCTGGGCGATCAGCAGGACCGGGACCATGCTCACCGGCGACGAGGATCGCGCGCGGTTCGAGGATCGTGCGCTGGAGGTCGCCCGATCCGAATCCCCGACGCGCGCGGCGCCGGCGATCACGGCGATCGCCGCGAGCATCGACCCGGCCGCGTTCGAGCAGTCCGCCCGTCGGGGCTTCGATGAGCGCTCGGTGCGCCTGTTCGACCTCGACGACGGGATGGCGAGGTTGATCGCCGACCTCCCGGCCCCGCTCGCCCACGCGATCCACGACGCCCTGACCACCCGTGCCCGCGCGATCCTCGACCGCGAGCCGGAGGCGGAGGCCGACGCGGCCCCGCCGCGGGCCGACGCCGATCCCGATGGCGGACACGACGGCGACGAGGATGCCGTGGTCACCGGGGACGGCAGGGGAACCGGCCCGGGAACGGGCGGGCGAACCGGCAGCCGCCACCGGGCGGACGCCCGCACGCTGGCGCAGGTGCGCGCGGACGTCTTCAGCGACCTGGTGCTCACCGGCCGACCGACGACCCGCGCGACCGGCGACGGCCTCGAGGCCGTCGCGGCGCGGATCCACGTCACGGTCCCCGCCCTCACCCTCGCCGGCGACCCGACCGGTGGCCCGGCCCTGCTGGCGGGGTACGGCCCGATCGCCACATCTTTCGCCCGTCGCCTCGCGGGGCTCGCCCCCGGCTGGGACCGGATCTTCACCGACCCGCACACCGGTGAAGTCCGCGCGGTGGACCGGTACCGCCCCAGCGCGGAGCTACGCCGCTATCTCACCGCCCGCGACGAGCACTGCCGCACCCCCGGCTGCACCCGCCCCGCGCAGCGGTGCGACATCGACCACACGACCGCGGCCGCGCACGGCGGCGCCACCGCCCACGACAACCTCGCCCACCTGTGCCGGCGGCACCATACGACGAAGCACCACACGGCGTGGCGCGTCCGGCACCTCGGAAACGGCACGCTCGAGTGGACGAGCCCGGCCGGACACCACTACCGCGACCGCCCACCGGCCACCGTCAGGTTCGTCCCCGCCGCGGAGGACCCGCCGCCGTTCTGACCCGCGCCGAAACGCGGGCACATCGGCGACCGGGTCGCACCGCTACGAGTCGATGCCGAGGTTCGCGTCGTCGCCCGTGACCGCACCGACCACCGGGATGCTGCCGGTGATCACCGGGATCGAGGTGGTCATCGTGGGGACCGAGGCCGACAGCAGTGTGCCGTCCTCACGCAGCGCCTCACCGATGTCGCTGATCGTGGGGCGGCCCGACAGCTCCGGCCCCTGGCCGCGCAACGGCACGACCACCGTGGCGCCCGGCTGCACGACGAGCGACTCGCCCCGCACCGAGAACGCGACGGGCTCGCCGGCACCGGCATCCACGCGCAACTCGTCGGCGGTGATCTCGACCTTCAGACTCGTCCCCTGCCACTGGAGGGAGAACGAGAGCGACGGCCAGTCCTTCGGCAGACGCGGGTCGAAGCTCAACTCGCCGTAGTGGTCGCGCATGCCGCCGAAGCCGGCGACGAGCGCGGTCCACACCCCGCCGGCTGACGCGACGTGCACGCCGTCCGCGGCGTTGTGATGCAGGTCGCCGAGGTCGACGAAGATCGACTGCGAGAAGTACTCGCGCGCGAGGTCCTGGTAACCGACCTCCGCGGCGAGGATCGCCTGGACCACCGCGGACAGCGTCGAGTCGCCCGTGGTCAGCGGGTCGTAGTACTCGAAGTCGGCGAGCTTCTCCTCGTCGGTGAAGTGGTTGCCCTGCAGATACAGCGCCAGCACGACATCCGCCTGCTTCAGCACCTGGTAGCGGTAGATCACGAGCGGGTGGAAGTGCAGCAGCAGCGGACGCTGCTCGCGCGGCGTGTTCTCGAGATCCCATACCTCGCGCTCGAGGAACACCTCATCCTGCGGGTGGATGCCGAGGCCCTCGCTGTACGGGATGTGCATGGCCTCGGCCGCGGCATCCCACGCGTCGGCCTCCGCCGGGTCGAAGGAGAGCCGCTCGACCATCTGCGCGTAGTGCTCGGGAGCGTCCTCTGCCATCTCGCGTACCGCACGCGCCGCGAAGCGCAGATTGAAGCGCGCCATCACGTTCGTGAACAGGTTGTCGTTGACGACCGTCGTGTACTCGTCCGGGCCGGTCACGCCGTGGATGTGGAACACCTCGGGCTGGCCGTCCTCGGTGAAGCGCCAGAAGCCGAGCGTCGCCCACAGCCGTGCCGTCTCGACGGCGATGTCGACGCCCTCGCGGTAGAGGAACTCGTCGTCGCCGGTGGCGCGCACGTACTTGGCGAGCGCGAAACTGACGTCCGCGTTGATGTGGTACTGCGCGGTGCCGGCGGCGTAGTAGGCCGACGCCTCCTCGCCGCTGATGGTGCGCCACGGGAACAGGGCCCCCGCCTCGTTGAGCTGCGCCGCACGACGACGCGCGGCCGGCAGCATGAGGTAGCGCATCCGCAGGGCGTTGCGCGCCCAGATCGGGGTCGTGTACATGAGGAACGGGAGCACGTAGATCTCGGTGTCCCAGAAATAGTGACCGCTGTAGCCCGAGCCCGACACGCCCTTCGCGGGGACGCCCTGACCGTCGGCGCGCGCCGCGGCCTGCGCGAGCTGGAAGAGGCACCAGCGCGTCGCCTGCTGCAGGTCGTCGTGGCCGCCGATGACGACGTCGGAACGGTCCCAGAAGGCCGACATCCACTCGCGCTGACGCTCGAACTGGCGCTCGATGCCCTCGGCCGCCACGCGGTCCAGCGCGCGGCGTCCGCGGTCGACCAGCTCGCGAGCGGGCACCCCGCGCGACGTGTGATAGCTGACGAGCTTGGTGACCGTCACGGGCACCCCGGCCTTCGCCTGCACCCGGTAGACGTTCTTGGCGATGTCGGGCTCGATGAGCGTGCGCGACGAGTACTCGTTGTCCGTCTCGATCACGTGGTCGGCGACCACCGACATCGTCATCCCCGACGCGGTCACGCGGTAGGCGAGCGCGGCACGGTCGCCCTCCTGCCAGTACTCCTCGGGCTGGAGCACGCGGTCCTCGATCTTCTCCGCCTTACGCGGATCGAATCCCTTCGCGGGGCCGCCACCGGGAGCCGAGCCCCCGTACACGTCCTCGCCGTCCTGACGGTTGATGATCTGGCAGCTCACCGTGATCGGGGCGTCGCTGTTGAGCACCGTGACCGTGACACGCATCACGGCGAGGTGGCGCTCTTCGAACGAGACCATGCGCTCGAAATCGATGACGACGTCCTTGCCGCTGGGGGTCATCCAGCGCACGTGGCGCGTGAGGAGCCCGTTGCGCATGTCGAGGGCGCGCTCGTACTCGCGGATGTCGGCGACGTCGAACGACAGGGGCTCGTCGTCGACGTAGACGCGCATGACCTTGGCATCCGGCGCATTGATGATCGTCTGGCCGACCTCGGCGAAGCCGTAGGCCTGCTCCGCGTGGCGGATCGGGAAGATCTCGTGGAACCCGTTGATGAACGTGCCGTGCTCGTGGGCATGGCGGCCCTCGGGCTGGTTGCCTCGCAGGCCCAGGTAGCCGTTGCCGAGCGCGAACAGCGTCTCGGTGACGCCGACGTCGTCGAGCGAGAAGCGCTTCTCCACCAGACGCCACGGGTCGATCGGGAAACGGTCGCGATCCATCCTGTCCATCCTTCCGTCGGACTGGTCGGTCATCAGGCGACGAACGCCGCGAGGTCGTCGACGACGAGCGTCGCGCCGAGGTCGAGCAGCGCCTGGGCACCCGCGCCGCGGTCGACGCCGACCACGAGCCCGAACCCGGCCGCCACGGCGGAGGCGACGCCCGAATGCGCGTCTTCGACGGCGGCGCTGCGCGCCGGGTCGACGCCGAGCATGCGGGCCCCGGCGGCGAACATGTCGGGCGCGGGCTTGGAGCGCAGCCCCTCGCGCGCCGAGACCACTCCGTCGACGACGACGGGGAAGAAGTCGCGGATGCCGGCCGCGGCCAGCACCTCCTCGGCGTTCTTGGAGCTCGAGACGACGCCGATCGGCGTCCCCGCCGCGCGCAGCTGTTCGAGGAGCGCCAGAGAGCCCGGGTAGGGCGCGATGCCGTCGGCGCGCAGGACACGCGCGAACACCTCGTTCTTGCGGTTGCCGATGCCGCAGACGGTGTCCGCGGAGGGATCGTCGTCCGGATCGCCCCAGGGCACCTCGACGTCGCGCGAGCGCAGGAGGCTCGCGACGCCGTCGTAGCGCTGCTTTCCGTCGAGGTACCGGAAGTAGTCCTCTTCCGTGTACGCGGGCTCGATGCCCCACGCGGAGAACAGTTCGGTGAACATCGATTCCCACGCGTGCATGTGCACCTCGGCGGTCGGGGTCAGCACGCCGTCGAGGTCGAAGAGCACGCCGTCGAGAGCGCTGAGGTCGGGAAGGTCGGCTGTCACGGATTCAGCGTAGTGGGCAGGTGCGGACGTCGCGTATCGGTGAGCCGCGTCGCGGCGGATCGGCCGGTCAGTCGGCCACGACCGCGAGCGTCTGACGGGCGATCTCGAGCTCCTCGTTGGTCGGCACGACGAGCACCGTGACGCTCGAGTCGTCGGCCGAGATCGTGCGGATGCCGCGTTCGCGGGCCTCGTTGCGCTCCGCGTCGACACGGATGCCGAGGAATCCCAGCGTCGCCAGGGCCTCCGCACGCACGAGCGGCGAGTTCTCCCCCACCCCGGCCGTGAACGAGATCACATCCACCCCGCCGAGCTGCGCGATGTAGGCGCCGATGTACGCCCGCAGCCGGTGGATGTAGACGTCGAAGGCGAGCATGGCCGCACCGGCGCCCTCTTCGCGGCGGTCCTCGATGTCACGCATGTCGGAGACGCCGGCGAGACCGACCATTCCGCTGCGCTTGTTGAGGAAGTCGTCGAGGTCTCCGGGGCTCATCTCCTCACGGCGGGCGAGCACGAGCAGCACGGAGGGATCGAGGTCGCCGGAGCGCGTCCCCATCACGAGCCCCTCCAGCGGCGTCAGCCCCATCGAGGTGTCGACGGAGTGCCCGCCGTCGATCGCGGTGATCGAGGCGCCGTTTCCCAGGTGCAGCACGAGCTGCTTGAGCTCGCGCAGCGGCCGTCCCACATAGTCGGCGGCGGCCTCGCTGACGAACTTGTGGCTGGTGCCGTGGAAGCCGTAACGGCGGATGCGGTGCTTGCGCGCGATCGTCTGGTCGATCGCGTAGGTGTAGGCGGCCGGGGGCAGCGTCTGGTGGAAGGCGGTGTCGAAGACCGCGACGTGCGGCAGGGCGGGGAAGGCCGCGCGTGCCGCGCGGATCCCCTGCAGCGCTCCGGGGTTGTGCAGCGGCGCGAGCACCGAGAGCTCGTCGATGTTGATCTCGACGAGGTCGTCGATGAGCGTCGGACGGAAGAAGCGCGCGCCACCCTGGACGACGCGGTGGCCCACGGCCGACGGCGGGGTCTCGACGAGCGACGGCCCGTACTCCTCGAACGCATCGAGCATCACGCGGAAGCCGGCGGTGTGGTCGGGGATGGGCAGCTCGCGCGTGTGGTCGGCATCCCCCGTCTTGTGCCGGGCCGACCCGATCTCCTGTCCGATGCGCTCGACGAGTCCCGATGCGAGCGCCGTCTGCGACTCGACGTCGACGAGCTGGTACTTGAACGACGAGGAGCCGCTGTTGATGACGAGGACGACGGTCATGCGTTGTTTCCCTGCTGCTGGTTCTGCGCCTGGATCGCGGTGATCGCGATCGTGTTGACGATGTCTTCGACCAGCGCACCGCGCGACAGGTCGTTGATCGGCTTGTTGAGCCCCTGGAGGACGGGGCCCATGGCGACCGCGCCCGCCGAGCGCTGCACGGCCTTGTAGGTGTTGTTGCCCGTGTTGAGGTCGGGGAACACGAACACGGTGGCTCGTCCCGCGACGGCGGAATCGGGCATCTTCGCCTTGGCGACGGCGGCGTCGGCGGCCGCGTCGTACTGGATCGGACCCTCGACCAGCAGCTCCGGTGCGCGCTCGCGCACGAAGGCCGTGGCCTCGCGGACCTTGTCGACGTCCTCACCCGAACCCGACTCGCCGGTCGAGTAGGAGAGCATCGCGATACGCGGGTCGATGCCGAACTGGCGAGCGGTCGCGGCCGACGAGATCGCGATGTCGGACAGCTGCGTCGCCGTCGGATCGGGGATGACCGCGCAGTCGCCGTAGACGAGCACCCGGTCGGCGAGCGCCATGAGGAACACGCTCGAGACGACCGAGACGCCGGGCCGGGTCTTGATGATCTCGAAGGCGGGACGGATCGTGTGTGCCGTGGTGTGCGCGGCGCCCGAGACCATGCCGTCGGCCAGGCCGAGGTGCACCATCATCGTGCCGAAGTACGAGACGTCGGTGATGGTGTCGGCCGCCTTCTCGTACGTGATGCCCTTGTGCTTGCGCAGCTCCGCGTACTCCTCGGCGAAGCGGTGCACGATCTGGGGGTCGAAGGGGCTGAGCACCTGTGCGGCGCCGAGGTCGAGGCCGAGCTCGACGGCCCGGCCGCGCACCTCGGCCTCGTCGCCGAGGATCGTGAGGTCGGCGATGCCGCGGGCGAGCACCGTGGCCGCAGCCTTGAGCACGCGGTCGTCGCCGCCCTCGGGCAGCACGATGCGCTTGCGTCCCGCACGGGCGCGCTCCAGCAGCTGGTACTCGAACATGAGCGGCGTGACCACGGTGGAGTGGGCGAGGCCCAGCGCG
Source organism: Microbacterium hominis NBRC 15708 (assembly GCF_001592125.1). Lineage (GTDB taxonomy): Bacteria > Actinomycetota > Actinomycetes > Actinomycetales > Microbacteriaceae > Microbacterium > Microbacterium hominis. Next base: position 44,385 of record NZ_BCWI01000014.1, on the reverse strand, counting down.
CGCGTGAACTCGTCGGTGTCGACGTGCTGCTCGAACAGGGCCAGGGCGGTGTCGAACCGGCGCTGCGAGCCGGCCGCGAGACGACCCCGGGTGCCCATGACCCGCACCGCGGTGTCGTACGTGTCGAGGTCGGTCTGGATGATCGGCAGCGGCGAGTCGAGGCCGACCATGAGGTCCTGCACCGCCGGCGGCAGCGGGAACGGGCCGTTGAGGATGATGCCCGCGATCGACGGGAACGTCCCCGAGGAGTTGGCCAGCAGCAGGCCCAGCAGCACCTCGGTGCGGTCGGCGGGGACGATGACGATGGCGCCCTCGGTGAGTCGCGGAAGGATGTTGTTGAGCGACATGCCGGCGACGACGACGTCGAGCACCTCGCGCACGAGCAGGGCCTCGTCGCCGCGCAGCAGCGTGCCGCCGAGGGTCAGCATGATGTCGCGCACGGCGGGAGCGACGAGGAACACGTCCTCGGGGATGGACCACACGGCCACGTCGGCCTCGCGACTGCCGTCGACGGCCGGGATGTCGCGCACGACCTCGCCGATCGCCGCGTTGATCTCGTCCAGGTGATCGGGGTCGGCGCGATTGGTGATCACGGCGAACAGCTCGGCGCGCTGGTGCGTGATGTCGGTGAGCGCGAGCGCGGTGAGCTGCGCCAGCTGCTGCGGCGTGCGCGCCTCGCTGACCCCGAGACGGTCGCCTTCGTGGCCGCGCCCGTTGAGCACGACGAGCACCGGCGCGCCGAGGTTCGCGGCGATGCGCGCGTTGTACCCGAGCTCGCTCGTGGAGCCGACGTCCGTGAAGTCACTGCCGACGACGACGACCGCATCGCACTTCGCCTCGACGGCCTTGAACCGCTCGACGATGCGCGAGAGCGCGGCATCCGGGTCGTTGCGCACGTCGTCGTAGGTGACGCCGACCGCCTCCTCGTAGTCGAGGTCGACGCCGATGTGGTCGAGCAGCATCTCGAGCACGTAGTCGCGCTCGTCGATGGAGCGCGCGATGGCGCGGAACACCCCGACCCGCGGAGTGGAACGGCTCAGTGCGTCCAGCACTCCGAGAACGATCGTGGATTTTCCGGACAGGCCCTCGGTGGAGGTGATGTAGATGCTCTGCGCCACGGGTTCCAGCCTAGGCGGGGCCCCCGCGGGGCCGTGAGGGATCTGCCGGAGAAAACCTTCCGGCGGGACGGAAGCACGGCGCGGTCCGTACCCCACCGGGCAAAAGAAAGACTCTCCGCGAACCCGGCAGAGCCCGGTTACCCTTGCTACGTTTCCGTCCTGGGGGAGTTGGCCTGGATGCCGTCTCGCGGAGAGCTACATGCGAGTTTACCCGACGTCGCGCCCGCGGCTCGCCAGCCGGGTTAGCATCGAGCAAGCACCGCCGCTGAGACAGGGAGACGCATGCCCGACCACCCGCTCACCGCCGCCACGTTCGCCCGGGCCGCCGAGGCGGTCGAGACCTCCGTCACGCGCGTGATCGACGGCAAGCCGGATGCCGTGCGCGCCGCGCTGGTCTGCCTCCTGGCCGAGGGCCATCTCCTCATCGAGGACGTGCCGGGGGTCGGCAAGACCATGCTGGCGCGCGCCCTGGCCTCCTCGATCGACGCGAGCGTGCGCCGCATCCAGTTCACCCCCGACCTTCTGCCGAGTGATGTGACCGGGGTCAGCGTCTACAACCCGGTGGACCGCGAGTTCGAGTTCAAGCCGGGGGCGATCTTCGCGCAGATCGTCATCGCCGACGAGATCAACCGCGCCTCCCCCAAGACCCAGTCCGCTCTTCTGGAGGCGATGGAGGAGCGTCAGGTGACCGTCGACGGCACCAGCCACCGGCTGGCCGATCCGTTCCTCGTCGTCGCCACGCAGAACCCCCTCGAGATGGAGGGCACCTACGCACTTCCGGAGGCGCAGCGCGACCGCTTCATGATGCGCATCTCCATGGGCTATCCGGATGCCGCGAGCGAAGCGCTCATGCTCCGCCAGCGCGAGACCGTCAACCCGCTCGACGGGGTGGCCCCCGTGCTCGGCGCCGCGGATGTGCGCGCCCTGATCGCGTGGGCACGCGGGGTGCACGTCTCCCCCGCCGTCGAGGAGTACACCGTGGGGCTCGCGCGCGCCACGCGCGAGCACCCGGATCTGCGGCTGGGCGCGAGTCCTCGCGCCACCCTGCAGCTGGTGCGGGCCGCCAAGGTGCGCGCCGCGCTCGACGGCCGCGAGTTCGTCATCCCCGACGACGTGGCCGCGCTCGTCGAACCGGTCTTCGCCCATCGCCTCATCGCCGCCCGCGGCACCGCATCGGCGCGGGGGCGCTCGTCGGCCGACACCATCGCCGCCGTCCTGCGCGCGATCGTCGGGTCGGTGCGAGTGCCGCTGGCCACCCGCTGAGGCCGGTCGTGTCCGGCTGGCCTCTGACCGCGCGCGGCACCGGCGCGGTGCTGCTCGCGGCGGTGTGCGGGTTCCTCGCGCAGCGCTTCGGCATCGCCGAGCTCGCCTATGTCGGCGCGCTCCTCGCGATCGTCGTCGCCGTCAGCGCGGCGACGCTGTACCTGGTGCCCCGCTCGGCGCGCGTCTCCCGCTCGTTCTCACCCGACGTGGCGCCGGTCGGCACCGACGTCCGCGTGCGCCTCCGCGTGCGCACCCGATCCTCCCTCCCCTCCAGCGAGGGCCGTTGGCGCGACCGACTGCCGGACGGCATCGACGCGAGCCCCGACGCCACCGCCGCGGGGCCGGCCGGCGTGTTCCCGGCGACCGCCTCCGCCGTGGCCGGCACTGAGGGCGTCGAGCTCGTCTACTCGGCGCGGGCGATGCGCCGCGGCATCCGCACGGTCGGGCCCCTCTCCGTCGTCTCGACCGATCCCTTCGGCTTCACCCGCCGGCGGCGCTCGGTCGGTGACGGCTCTCCGCTCGTGATCGTGCCGGAGGTCGTGGAGCTCGGGCCGCTGAGCGATCTGCCCGGCGACGCCGGCGGCAGCACCCGCAGTGTCGTCGACCGTCTCGGGCAGGGAGCCGACAACCTCATCCCGCGCACCTACGCACCGGGCGACTCGATGCGCCGCATCCACTGGCGCGCCAGCGCCCACCGCGACGAGTTGATGGTGCGACAGGAGGAGCAGGAGACGACACCCGAGGCCGTCGTCGTGCTCGACCGCGGCGCACCCCGCTGGCCCGTCGAGGCGGCGCGCGCCCCGGGAGGCGACCCGGGCTTCGAGATCGCCGTGTCGGCATGCCTGTCCGCGACGGCGCTGCTGGTGCGCGAGGGCTACCTCGTGACGGTGATCGACGCGGACGGCGCCGTGCTGGCCGATCCCATCGAGGGCGGCGACGGCCGCGGTGTCGAGCAGCTGGCCATCGCGCTGGCGACCGTGACGGCACGACGCGACCTCCCCCTCGACGCGCTGGTGCGCCTGTTCACGGGTATCTCGGCCGGTCCCGTCGTGCTCGTCACCGGCGCGATCGACGACGCGGATGCCGCGGCGCTGGCTGCGCTGCCCCATCACAGCACGCTGCCGGTGCTTCTGACCGTGGCGGCCTCCGAGGCGGCGCGTGTCCGCGCCGTCGACACGGGGTGGCGGCTCGGCGTCATCGCTCCGGGCGCCGACCTCGCATCGGCGTGGTCGGATGCCGTCGCCGCGACCAGCACGCGAGGGGGCGGCCGTGCCGTCGCGTGAGGGCCGCCGGCGGCGGACGGCGCAACGCGGAGAGCTGCGGCTCTCCCTCGCTCTGTGGCTCGGACTGCTCGCCACCCTCGTGCCGCTCACGCGCGTCGTCCAGAGCGGCTCGTGGCTGTGGGGCGCGGCCGGCCTGCCGCTGGCGCTCCTGACGATCGGCTACGTGCTGCGCCGGCTGCGGGTCGCGGCGACCGTGGTGACGCTCATCGAGCTCGCGGTGTGGGCCGGCGCCGTCACGGCCGTCTTCTTCCCCCGCGATGCGCTCCTCGGCGTCATTCCGACGGGGACGCTCGTCGAGGCGGTGCCGCGCATGATCGCCGCGGCATCCACGTCGATCGCCGACGGCATCGCTCCGCTGACGGCGACGACCCCGTTGAGCTTCGTGATCGTCGCCTCGCTCGGGCTGCTGACGATCGCGCTCGACCATGTCGTCGTGACGGCGCGGATGCCGCTGCTGGCGAGCGTCGCGCTGGTCGCCGTGTGGCTGATCCCCGCGATCGCCGTGCCCGCGGGCGTCGACGTCGTCGCCTTCGTGCTGCTGGCCGTCGCGGTGCTCCTGTTGATCCGGGCGGAGACGCGCACCCGCGAGTCGCGGGCGCCGCGTCGGGCGGGAGGCGTCTCCGCCGTCGCGGTGACCATCGGCGCGGTGGCGATCGTGACGGCTCTCGCGCTCGGGCCGACGATCCAGGCGGCCACGCCGGCGGCGGGCCCCGGCACGGCCACCATGATCGACCCCTCGTTGGATCTCGGCGCCGACCTGCGCCGCCAGAGCGATGCGACCGTGCTCACGATGCGCAGCGACAGCTCCGTCGTCCCCTACCTCCGCGTCGCGACGCTCTCCGTCTTCGACGGCGCCGTCTGGCAGCCCGATCGCACGAGCACGGTCGATCTCGGCGGCGAGCCGCTGGAGGGTCTCGAGGTCGGCCCCGACATCGCCGTCGCGCAGGAGCGCACGACCATCACCGTCAAGAACCTGGCCACGGCCTACGCGCCCGTCCCCTACGCGGCGGCGCAGGTCGACGGCCTCGTCGGGTCGTGGCGGTTCGTGCCGTACAACCGCACGGTCATGGGCTCCCAGGGCGCGACCCAGGGGCAGGAGTACACCGTCCTCGCGGATGTCGCCCGCCCCACCCTCGAGCAGATCCGCGCGACCTCCGCGGGCGGCACGGGCCTGCGGATCGAGGTCGACGCGGTGCCCGCCGACACCCCGCCCATCATCGGCGCGCTCGCCCGCGAGGTCACGGCATCGGCGACCACCGACTACGACAGACTCATCGCCCTGCAGGACTGGTTCCGCGGCCCCGCGTTCACCTACTCGCTCGACGCTCCCGTGCAGGAGGGCTTCGACGGCCAGGGATCGGATGCGGTCGCCGCGTTCCTCGAGGCCAAGACGGGCTACTGCGTGCATTTCGCGGGCGCGTTCGCGCTGATGGCGCGAAGCCTCGGCATGCCCACCCGCATCGTCGTGGGCTTCCTTCCGGGCGCGTTCACCGGTCAGGTCGTCGACGGCGAGCGCGTCGTGAACGTCACCGGCAGCCAGCTGCACGCGTGGCCCGAAGTGTACTTCCGCGGGATCGGCTGGGTGCCGTTCGAGCCGACGAAGAGCCTCGGCACGGCGACACGGTTCCAGAGCGCCGCGTCGAGCGGCACCGACGCGCCCACGAGCGCGCCGACCGCGTCGCCGACCGCCGCGGCCACGACGGCTCCCACCGAAAGTGTGAACGGTCCGGCCGAGACCGCGCCCGCGGATGCCGCCGGTGCGGGGGCGGCCCTCATCGATCCCCGGCCGGTGCTCGGCGTCGTCGCCGCCGTGATCGTCCTGGCGATCCTGCCGGCCGCGGCCGTTGCCGCGCGGAGGATGCTCCTCCGGCGCCGCGCCAGTGTGGCCGCCGCCTGGCGGCTCGTGCAGGACACCGCGATCGACGCAGGCGTGCCCGTGTCATCGTCCCAGACGCCGCGGGCCTTCGGCGCCGTGCTCGTGGCGTCGGCCGACGCGCCGCCCGATGCCGTGTCCCGGCTGGTCTCCGCGGTGGAGCGCGCGAACTACGCCGCGGGAGCGGGGGCGGATGCCGGTGCGCGCGCCGTCGAGGACGCTCTCGGCATCCGCGCCGCGATGCTCGCCGCGATGACTCCCGCTCGGCGCGCGCGGGTGATCGCGCTGCCCCGCTCGCTGCTCATCCGGCCCGGGTCGGCCTTCGCCGACCGCGACGCCCCGGCCTGATCGGTACCGGGGCGTCGCGGGGCGAGAGCCGAGGGGTCAGCTCCGCGACAATGCCGGGGCGCTCTCGGCGTCGTCCGCCGAGTCGTCCGCGAAGGGCTCCCCGTCGCGGGGCGCGTCGTAGAGCGCGCGGTCGAGGATGCCTTCGCGCTTCGCGACGATCGTCGGAACGAGCGCCTGCCCGGCGACGTTCACCGCGGTGCGGCCCATGTCGAGGATGGGATCGATCGCGAGCAGCAGTCCGACGCCTTCCAGCGGCAGGCCGAGCGTGGACAGCGTGAGCGTCAGCATGACCGTCGCGCCCGTCGTCCCCGCCGTCGCGGCCGATCCGACCACCGACACCAGCGCGATGAGCAGGTACGACACGATGTTCAGCTCGATGCCGAAGAACTGCGCGACGAAGATCGCGGCGATGGCCGGGTAGATCGCGGCGCAGCCGTCCATCTTGGTCGTCGCGCCGAGCGGCACGGCGAACGACGCGTACTCGCGCGGCACCCCGAGGTTGCGCTCGGTCACCCGCTCGGTCAGCGGCAGCGTGCCGATCGACGACCGCGACACGAATCCGAGCTGGACGGCCGGCCACACGCCGGAGAAGTACTGCTTGATCGACAGCCCGTGGCTCTTGATGAGGATCGGGTACACGACGAACAGCACCAGCACCAGGCCGGCGTAGACGGCGACCACGAACCACACGAGCGTGAGCAGCTTGTCCGTGCCGTACTGCACCACCGCGGACGCGATGAGCCCGAGGGTGCCGAGGGGCGCGATGCGGATGATCCACCACAGCACGCGCTGGACGATCTTCAGCGACGACTGCGTGAACGCCACGAACGGTTCCGCGCGGGCGCCGATCTTCAGCGCCGCGATGCCGACGGCCACCGACACCACGATCACCTGGAGGACGTTGAAGCCCACCGTCGACGTCACGGCGCCGGTGGCGGCATCCGCGGAGCTCGAGACGGTGAGACCGAGGACGTTCTGCGGGATCAGGCCCTTGAGGAAGTTCCACCAGGTGCCGACCGTGTACGGGTCGGCGGTGGTCAGCTGGTCGTGCGCGACGCGGTTGCCGGGCTGGATCGTGACGCCCAGGACGATGCCGATCGTCACCGCGATCAGCGCCGTGATGCCGAACCAGAGCAGCGTCTGCCCGGCCAGGCGTGCGGCGTTCGTGACGTTGCGCAACTGGGTGATGCTCGCGACGATGGCGAGGAAGATCAGCGGCACGACGGCCGCCTTCAGCAGCGTGACGTACCCGTTTCCGATGGTCGACAGCGTCGCCGTCAGTCCGTTCGGGCCTCCCGCGGCATCCGGACCCAGGTTCAGCGCGAGGACGCCGAGCAGGATGCCGGCGATCAGCGCGATCGTGATCTGGAAGCCGAACGACCGGTAGAACGGCTTCTTCGGCTTGGGCGGACGCGCGGCGGGCGCGGTGGTGCTGGTGGAACTCATGAGGGGGATATCTCCAGATTGACGGATGCCGGGCGGAGCGGCGGCCGCGGCGGCGACCACGGAGGATCACCCGACTCGTGAGGCCAACCTCGTCCTCATCCACCGTATTCCCGGCTTCGTAGCCAGGTCGCGTCCGCGCGGGTGAACGGCCGGCCCTTCCGTCCCGGGAATGACGATGAGCCCCACCATGGAGAGGTGGGGCTCATCTCGGAGCGGAAGTGACAGGATTTGAACCTGCGAGGCGAGTTACCCCGCCTACATGGATTCCAGCCATGCTCCTTAGGCCGCTCGGACACACTTCCGCCGACGATCCTATCAGCCGCGGGGAAGCCTCGATGTCGACCGAGGGTCAGGACGGCAGCGGGATGCGCCGGGTCCGATCGCCGAGATCCCACGGCTCGGTCCAGCCGAGGCGGTCGAACAGGGCATCGAGCAGCATCGCCGTGAAGCCCCACACCAGGTGCCCCTGAACCTCGAACGCCGGTCCGCGCCAGACCCGGCCGTCGCGCTCGATCACGGTGACGGCGCGGTTGCGCGGGTCGAGCAGGTCCGCGACGGGGGCGCGGAAGACCGCGGCCGACTCGGCGTCGTCCACGACGCGGACGGGCGACGGATGCCGCCACCAGCCCAGCACGGGCGTGACGAGGTGACCGGAGAACTCGAGGGGAACCGACGGGAGCGCCCCCAGCACCTCCACGCCCGCGGGGTCGAGTCCCGTCTCCTCCTCCGCCTCGCGCAGCGCGGCCGCGATCGGCCCGGCATCCCCGGGGTCGAGACGACCGCCGGGGAAGGCGACCTGGCCGGGGTGGGCACGCAGCGTCGTCGCACGCTCGAGCAGCAGCACATCGAGCTCGCGCGAGACCGCGGCATCCTGCGCGTCGTGCGCACTGGGCACCGCATCGAGCACGCCGAACAGGATGAGCACGGCGGCGGGCCGCGCCGATGCCGGGGCGGGCAGCTCGCGCAACGGCACGCTCCAGTCCTCGCCGCCGGCGGCGAGCGCGATCAGCTCGGCCCGTGCTCCCCCGCCCGCGGGGTCGAGAGCACGTTCTGAGGGCACCCGTTCAGGCTACGGCCTCACGGCGGCGGACGGCGCGGGGGCGGGCCCGCCCGTCGATAGGGTGGAGCGGTGAGCTCGCCCGCGCCGCGCATCGGCATCGTCGTGACGGACGCCTACTCCGACGAAGACCCCGACCACGACACCCCGCTGCTGCTCGACGCTCTTCGCAGCCGCGGCGCCGCGGCGGACGCCGTGGTCTGGCATGACGATCGCGTCGACCTCGCCGCGTTCGACCTGCTCGCGATCCGATCGCCGTGGGACTACCCCGAGCGTCCCGCGCAGTTCCAGGCATGGCTCGACCGCGCCGAGGCGTCCACGCGTGTCGTGAACGCCCCCGCGACCATGCGCTGGAACCTCGACAAGCACTATCTGGCCGAGCTGGACGGCGCGGGCATCCGCGTGGTGCCGACCGCCTACGCGCGGAGCGTCGACGAGGCTCGCGCGGCCCTCGGCGCCCACGAGCGCGTCGTCGTGAAGCCGTCGGTGTCGGCGGGGGCCCGCGACACCGGGCTGTTCGACGCCGTCGACCCGGCGGCGCTCGCCCTCGCCGCGCGGATCATCGACGGCGGCGGCACGGCGATGATCCAGCCCGAGGTGGCGGAGCTCTCGCGCGGATGGGAGAAGGCCCTCTACCTCGTCGACGGCGTCTTCACCCACGCGATCTCGAAGGGTGCGCTGCTGGAGGTGGGCGGCGGTCTCATCGGCGGCGTGTACGAGGAGCATCCCGAGCAGGTCCCCGCGTTCGACGACGAGGTCGCCTTCGCGACCGAGGTCGTGCGCGCGGTGCAGACCGTGACCGGCGGCCCCCTCCCCCTGTACGCCCGCATCGACACGGTGCGCTCGCGCCGCTACGGGCTCGTGCTGCTGGAGGTCGAGCTCGTCGAGCCCGCCCTGAACCTGCACGTGGCGCCGCACGCGACGCCCGCGGTCGTCGACGCGCTCCTGCGCGCCGCCGCGCGCTGACGCGGCGGCCTCACCGTCGGGGTCGACCCGACCGCGGCAGCAGCGTCATGACGAGCGGCACGACGGATGCCGCCATCAGCACGGTTCCGAACACCCCGTCGGTGGCGCGCAGCAGGATGCCGGCGATGAGGAGGATGCCGAACACCATCGCCGTGAGCCCTCGCGAGGCGATCCGCTCCAGACGGTCCAATCGCCGCTCCAGCCGCGACATGTCGACGGCGACCGTGCCCTCCTCGAAACCCGTGATGAGGCCGTCGAGACGCCCCGGCAGCCGCCACGAGGTGGCCAACACGTCGCCGACCTGGGCGAGGGCGTCCTTGACGACGTTGCCGCCCTCGTCGCGCAGCACCTGACCGGCGAACGGTTCGACGCTCTCCCAGATGTTGAACTCGGGGTCGAGCGTGCTGCAGACACCCGACGTCAGCGAGATCGCGCGGATGATCAGCAGGAAGTTCTCCGGCAACTGGAACGGAAGGGTCCGCACGACGTCGCCGAACTCCTCCGCGAAGTCGCGGAACTCGCGCGGATCGACCTCGCGCAGCTGCGCGAAGCCCATCCCGCCGAAGCGCGCGAACAGCTTCGCGTAGGCGCGCTCGAGGTCACGGGTGTCGGCGCCGGGCAGGAGCGCACCGACGTCGAGGATGCCCTGGACCAGACGCTTGCTGTCGCGCGCGGCGACGGCCAGCAGCACGGTGCGCAGCCCCGAGCGCAGCCGCGTGTCGACCGTGCCCATCATCCCGAAGTCGATGAAGGTGAGCGTCCAGGGCGGCGCCGCGGCATCCGCCGACGCCGGTCGCGGCGTGACGAACACGTTGCCGGGGTGGGGGTCGGCGTGGAAGAAGCCCGTGCGGAACAGCTGGGTGAACATCGTCGTCGCGAAGGCGTGCGCGACCTCGGACGGGTCGATCCCCGCGGCGCGCAGGGCGTCGACGTCGGAGATCTTGATCGCCGTGACGTCCTCGAGCGTGAGCACCTTGCGGGTCGAGCGCTCCCAGACGACCTCCGGGACGGCGACCTGGGCATCGGCGGCGGTGTCGGCGGCGAAGCGCTCGGCGTTCTGCGCCTCGTGGAGATAGTCGATCTCCTCGAGGGAGGTCGCCGCGAACTCCTCCGCGAGCGCCGGGGCGTCGACCCGGTCGGACACCAGCCGCACGCGGCTCAGCCAGCCCGCGACACGGCGGAGGGCGGCGAGGTCGACCTCGACGATCTCATCGATCCCGGGCCGCTGCACCTTGACGATCACCGCGCCGTAACCGGTGAGCGTCGCATCGGCCGGCGTGAGCCGCGCGCGGTGCGCCTGCCCGAGGGATGCCGCCGCCACCGGCGACTCGTCGAACCAGGCGAACGCCCGTTCGAGGGGCACGCCCAGCTCGGCCTCGGCGGCCGCGCGGATCAGCGCGAACGGCACCGGCGGCACCTCGTCCTGCAGCCCTTCCAGCTCCTGCGTGATCTCCGGCGGCAGCACGTCCAGCCGCGACGACATGAACTGCCCGACCTTGATCATCAGGCCGCCGAGGTCGACGGCGAGCGCGTGGAAGCGGCGTGCGATGCGCTGCATCCGGGCGCTGCGCGAACGTTCGGCCAGTCGGCGCAGCCCGACGCGCGGGAGGAACAGGTCGTACCACCAGGTCTGCGCCAGCGACAGTGCGGCGAAGCGGAGGATGCGCCGGTATCGCGCGCGGGACCCGGACGGCACGCCGGTCAGTCCTGCGCGAGGAGGGCGTAGATGCGGCGACGCGCCTCGTCGAGCACATCCACGGCCTGCTGCACCTGCGCGGGCGTGCCGGTGCGTCCGACCTGGGCGACGGCCTGCGCGAGCTCGAACCCGGCCTTGGGCAGCGCGCTCATGCGCCCACCGTCGCGCTGGCCCGGCGTCTCCCACGGCGCCGTCCGCTCCGCGGCCGCGTCGGCCTCGGCGCGACCCGCGTCGGTGAGGCTGTAGGTCTTGCGCCCGTTCGCCTCCTCGGCGGCGATCAGGCCCTCATCGGCGAGCATCTGCAGGGTCGGGTACACCGAGCCCGCACTGGGCTTCCACGCCCCGCCGCTACGCTGCTCGATCTCCTGGATGATCTGGTAGCCGTGCATGGGCTGTTCGGCGAGCAGTGCGAGCACCGCCGCGCGCACGTCCCCGCGTCCCATGCGCGGGCCGGTGCGCTGCTCGAACGACGCGCGGAGGTTCTCCATCGCGTCCCACATGCCGCCCGGACCTCCGCCGAATGCTCCCGCGCCGAACCCGCGCCCGCCGAAGCCGTGGGCTCCCGGCCGGCGTCCGCCGAAGTCTGCACCTGCGAATGAGTCGTTCATGATGCCTCCCGATGTCGCGTCGACGATTCGACGATAGTCAACGATATATCGTTCGTCTGTGTGCGGGCTTGGAATCCGAGCAGCGGCGCGGGCGGCGCGACGCGGTCTCAGCCGAGGAACTGCAGCGGATCGAACTCCTCGATCGGGATGACCCGCACCCGCGGCAGGACGGCGTCGAACGCGTGCACGTCGTACTCGAGGTCGAAGAACTCCAGGCCCGGCACGGCGGCGAACTCGCTGCTGCGGAACTCGTGGAATCCGATGAGGCCCACCCGCCGCTCCTCGCCGGCGAGGACGGCGAGGTCGTCGACGAAGTCGCGGTCGTGGCTGACGAGCACGACGTCGCCCCCGCGATCGCGAAGCGCGCGGAGGGTCCGCTGGATCGCCAGATCGACCACCTTCGCGTCGCTCGGACCCGACAGCGGCACGGGCGTGTAGCCGAGCGCGAGCAGCGCCTGCACGAACGGCATCGGCAGGTGCGTCGAGGCGTTGAGGAAGAACAGCCCGCGCACCGGCTGCTGCCACCGCTCCTCGAGGAACCCGAGGAGGCGGTCCCAGCGCGGTCGCTCGTCCGGTTGCGGTCGACGACCGAGGATCGATCCGCCGAGCGTGGCGTCGATGTTCTCACCGTCGACGAGGATCCAGCTGGTCCGTTCCGTCACGTTGCCTCCCTCGGCATCCACGCGTCCTCTCGCGGTCCGCGCCCCTCGACCGTAGCAGCGGGCACGGAGCGGGCGGCGATCAGTCGTCGCCGCGGGCGAAGGCGCCGCGCAGGAAGAAGAACACGATCACGGCGACCACGAGCACGACGCCGATCTTCGCGATGAACCACAGCACGCTGAAGACCACGTTCACGAGTACCCACGCGATGAGGATCGCCACGACGACCCCGACGACGGTCCCGAGAGTGCTCCTGCTCATGGTTCCAGCGTAGACGCTGCCGCGCGCGGGCGACCGGGATGCCGCGGCTCGGAGCTCAGCGCCGAAGCGCCGACGCGATGGGGGTCGCGCCCGCGTTGAAGCGGATCGTCCGCCCGACGGTCGACGGCTCGTCGATCACCGCGGCGATCACAGCCGCGACGTCGGCGCGCGACACCGACGCGCTCCGTTCGGCATCCACGTCGATGAGCCCCGTCGGCGGGTCGAGCGTCAGCGCCGACGGCGCGACGATCGTGTAGGCGAGGCCGCTGGCGCGCAGGTGCTCGTCCGCGGCGGCCTTGGCCTCGGCATACGCGTAGAACCCGTCCTCGGGGTCGACGCCGTGATCGGGCCCCGCGCCGAAGTACGACACCATCACGAAGCGAGAGACCCCCGCGGCGCGCGTGGCGTCGATCGTGCGGATCGCCGCGTCGCGGTCGACCGCGTAGGTACGGGCGGCGTCTCCCCCGCCCGCGCCCGCCGACCACACGACGACGTCGAAGCCGCTCACGAGCCCGGTGAGCCGGTCGAGGTCGAAACGCTCGACATCCGCGACGAGCGGGTGCGCGCCGGTGGCGGAGACCTCGTCCTCGTGGGCGGGGTTGCGGATGACGGCGGTGACCTCGTGGCCCCGGTCGGCCAGGAGCGGCTCGAGGAGCAGGGCCACCTTGCCGTGTCCGCCGATGAGCAGGATGCGCGCCATGGTCAGTCCTCCGGTCGTCGCTGCGGTGCCTCCAGCGTACGCGCCGCCGCCTACGCTGGAGCCATGACCGCAACGACTCCCCTCGTCCTCGTCGCCAACGCCGCGGACGGCTCGATCTCGACCTTCCGCCTCGCCGACGGCGCCCTCGAGCGGCTCGCCGTCACCGAGGGACTGACCGGATGCTCGACCTTCGCCGTCGACGCCGCGCGCGACCTGGTCTACGCGGCGGTCAAGGGCGAGCCCGCCGGGATCGTGACCCTCGCGCTCGATCGCGAGAGCGGTCGGCTGACGACGGTGTCGCGGCTCGACCTGCCGGGCGGCGGCATGAACTACCTGGCGCTCACGCGCGACGGCACCGCCCTCCTGGGCGCGAGCTACGGCGGCGGCTACGGCATCAGCTGCCCCGTCGCGGACGGCTCCGTCGGCGCGCCGGTCTCGCGGATCGCCTACCCGAACCTGCATTCCGTGCTCGCCAGCGCCGACGGCCGCTTCGCGTACTTCGTCTCGCTCGGAGCCGACCTCGTCGCCCAGTACGCCCTCGCCGACGACCTCTCGCTCGTCCCGCTCGAGCCCGCGACCGCCGCGGCCCCGGCCGGCAGCGGCCCGCGCCACCTGGTGCTCAACGACGCGCAGGATGCCGTGTACGTGCTGACCGAGTTCTCCGGCGAGGTGCTGCACTACCGCCGCGACACCGCCGCGGGAACGCTCGAGCTCGTGGGCGCGGCATCCGCCTTCGACCGGTCGAAGGGCCTCGGCCACAGCGAGTTCGGCGCCGACCCGCTCGCCCATCACTACATCTGGGGCGCCGACCTGCACTGGGGCACCGACGGCGCGGTGCTGTGGGCGTCGGAGCGCACCGAGAGCACGCTGGCCGCGGTGCCGGTCGCCGCGGACGGGACGGTCGCGGATGCCGAGTCGTTCACCGTGACCGAGCAGCAGCCTCGCGGCTTCGCCACGGGCCTCGGGGGGCGTTACCTCGTCGCGGCCGGGGAGAAGTCGACGACCGTCACGCTCTACGCGGTGGACGGCGCGCAGCTCGAGCGCCGCCAGCGCGCCGAGACCGGCCGCGGCGCGAACTGGGTGCGCTTCGTCGAGTGACCGCCGGTTCGTCCGTCCCGTTCCGCCGCTTCCGCGCCGCCGTGGCGACCACGCGGGACGGATGAACGCGGTCAGAGACCGACCATCTCCGCACTGCGCTCCCACAGGCGCCCCGCCATCACCGGATCGGCGGCGAGCGGCGAGGTCCGGGCCGGGCGGTTGGCCTCGTAGTAGCCGCCCGACTCCCAGTCCAGACCGGGCTTGCCGAGCGCCAGCCAGGCCAGTCGCGCGCCGCCGACGTCCACCGACGTCAGCAGCCGGCTCGTGACCGGGTTCGTGTACAGGAACCGCCAGGCGCCCTTCGCGGTCGACGCGAAGCTGCTGCCGATCACCCCCGGGTGGAAGGCGGCCGCCGCGACCCCGTCGCCGCCCCAGCGCCGGGCGAGCTCCTTCGTGAACAGCACGTTCGCCAGCTTCGCGTTTCCGTAGGCCGCACTGGCGGAGTAGCGCCGTTCGGCGTTGAGGTCGTCGATGTCCCAACGGGCGAAGCGGCGTGCGGCGACGCTCGAGGTCTGGATGACCGAGGCTCCGCTATCGACCAGGCGCTCGCGCAGCAGGTTCGTGAGCAGGAACGGCGCGAGGTGGTTGGTCTGGAACGTCGCTTCCAGGCCGTCGACCGTCACCGTGCGGTCGCCGAAGATGCCGCCGGCGTTGTTGGCGAGCACGTCGATGCGCGGATGGGCGGCGAGCAGCTCCTCCGCGAGCGCGCGCACCTCGGCGAGCACGGCGAAATCGGCGACGTGGAACGGCATGCCCAGCTCGCCGGCGACCTGCTGCGTACGACGCCGGTCACGGCCGACGATCACCACGCGCTGTCCGGCCAGCACCAGCTGACGCGCGGCGGCGGCGCCGATGCCGCTGCTGGCCCCCGTGATCACGATCGTGCGGGCTGCGGCATCCTCTGTCATGGGTCGCGAGTCTACGCGTCAGCGCACGCGGGCGCGTTCGTCCGTCCCATCGTGCCGCCACGCCGCCGGCACAGCGACCTCGCCGGACGGATGGACGGGTGCGACCGGGCGGCGGCGTTCGATCGCGACGTTCCACGCGCCGAGCGCGAGCACGATCGCGGCGGCGACGGCGGGCACGACCATCGCGACGCCCACCGACACCTGCTCGGCCAGCCAGCCCGTGAACGCGGCCGACAGCGCCTGCGCCAGCGTCAGCGCCGAGCTCAGCAGCGTCATGGTCGTCGCCGAACGGCCCTGCGGCGCGCGGTGGCCGGCGAGGGAGAACAGGGTCACGAGGGTCGGCCCCACGCCGAGCCCCATCACCAGCAGCCACACGGCCACGGCGCCCAGTCCCGCCGCGGTCGCGTACCCGATGGATGCCGCGGTCAGCACGGCCGCGAACGCCAGCCACCGGTGACGCAGCGCGAAGCGCGCGGGAAGCAGCACGACGCCGAGCGCGAGGACGGCCGAGCCGATGCCCATCAGGCCGTAGAGCAGACCGGCCTGCGCCTCGTCTCCCGCGTCGCGGGCGACGGCGGTCAGCGAGGTGAGCGTGGAGCCGAAGAACATGCCGACGGCGAAGGTCGCCGCGACGAGGACGAGCAGGGGCCGCGTCAGGACCGCGCGGAACGAGGCGCGCTCCGCGTCGGCGTCGGCGCGGCTCTGCAGCATCCGGGCCGTGGGGTGCAGCGCGAAGGCGAGCACGAACCCGAAGCTCAGGGCGGCCGCGATCGCGATGGGCGCCCACGGCGCGATGAGGGCGGCGAGGATGCCGACGAGGAACGGGCCGATCACGAACGCGGTCTCATCCGCCGCCGACTCGTACGACATCAACCGTGCCGTGGTCGTCGTGCGGCGCTCCGGGGCGATGCGGGCCGCGACGATCGCGAGCAGGCGGCTGCGCGACATCGCGGCGGCCTGCGGACCGGTGAGCCCGATCGCGAGGGCGGCGGCCAGGACGACCCCTTCGGGCATCGCGCCGGTCGCGACGAGGGGGAACACGGCCAGCAGCAGACCGTTCGCGAGGCCGATCGGGACGAGCACACGGCGCTGGCCGTGGCGGTCGACGAGGTCGCCCATGATCGGACCGGCGATGACGACGCCGATGCCGACGGCCGCCGAGGTCAGCCCGCCGAAGCCGACGGAGCCGGTGGCGTGGACGACGAGCATCAGCACGCCGACGGTCATCATCGCGAACGGCAGCCGCGCGATGAAGGCGATCGGCCAGTACGACCAGCCGGTGTGCGCGATCAGCGACTGCCGACCGCGTGCGGTCGAGGGGTGGTGCACAGAATCCTCCGGGACATCGGCTCGTTATTCACGTGCCGCCTTGCCCTCCGAATGGATCCGGGGCCGCGTTCCCGCCGCGACGTCGCGGCCGGATGGCTGGGTGGAGCAGGTAGATGCACTTCGCGTCCCCGTCGGGGACACAGCGCTTCAGTGTACCCGATGCGACCCGTCGGAGGCGAAGAACGCCGCCGCCACGCGCGTGAGCGCGTCGAGATCCGCCGTCCCGGCGAGCTCCCGCGCGGAGTGCATCGAGAGGATCGGGATGCCGACGTCGACCGTCCGGATGCCGAGACGCGTCGCCGTGATCGGGCCGATGGTCGACCCGCACGGCACGGCGTTGTTCGAGACGAACTCCTGCGAGACGACCCCGGCCGCGTCGCACCAGCCGTGCCAGGCGGCGGCGCCCGCGGCATCCGTCGCGTAGCGCTGGTTGGCGTTGATCTTGAGGATGGGGCCGCTGCCGAGCACGGGCTGGACGACCGGGTCGTGCTTGTCGGGGTAGTTCGGGTGCACCGAATGGCCGACGTCGCTCGAGACGCACCAGGATGCCGCGAGCGCCCGCAGCTGCTGGTCGCGATCGGCGCCGAGCCCGAGCTGGATCCGCTCGATGACGTCGGCGAGGAACGGCCCCGCCGCCCCGGAGCGGGTCGCGGAGCCGACCTCTTCGTGGTCGAACACGGCGAGCATCGCGATGTGGTCGGCGTCGGTGTCGGCAGCGGCGAGGGCGACGACCCCGGCGTGCACGGAGGCGAGGTCGTCGAGGCGTCCGCTCGCGAAGAACGCGTCGTCCTTGCCGAAGACCGCGCCCGGGGCCGCGTCGGCGGTGACGACGTCGTAGCCGCGGATGCGCGCGGCATCCACGCCGGCCGCGGCGGCGAGCTCGCCGAGCAGATCGGCGGATGCCGCGTCGCCCAGTCCCCACACGGGCTGGGTGTGGGCCTGCTTGTTCAGGGCGAGGTGGTCGTTCGCCTCGCGGTCGAGGTGGATCGCGAGCTGCGGCAGGCGCAGCAGGGGCCCGGTGGCGGCGAGCGCGGTCGTGCCGTCGTCGAGGACGAGGCGGCCGGCGAGGCGCAGCTCGCGGTCGAGCCACGAGTTCAGCAGCGGTCCGCCGTAGATCTCGACGCCCGCCTGCAGCCAGCCGAGGCGGCCCGTCGTGGGCTTCGGCTTGAGCTTGAAGGCCGGCGAGTCGCTGTGCGCACCGAACACGCGCACCGGCGTCGCGGCGTCCGCCCGTGTGGGCACGACCCACGCGATGACGGCGCCGTCGCGGACGACGAGGTGCTTGCCGCCGGCAGCGTGCGGCCACGCCTGGTCCTCGGCGACCGCCGTGAACCCGGCATCCCGAAGCCGTCGCGCGACCTCCGCGGCGGCGTGGAAGCTGGACGGCGAGGCGGCGACGAACGCGGCCAGATCCTCGGCGTGGGCGCGGATCGCGGTGGAGTCGGGCATCGTCTCAGCGTAGTTCGCGGGGGCGCCTCACGCGGCGCGGCGCCGCGTCGTGGCCCGGCGCAGCAGCAGCGCGACGAGCCGCCAGCCGAGGAGGAACACCGCGAGCACGATGCCCGCCACGATCACGAACGAGACCGCGATGCCCTGACCGGACGCCACCCGCAGCAGCATGCCGCCGACGAGGGTCACCGCCCACACGGGCAGGCCGGTGCGTCCGAGGGCGAACGGCGCCTTCCACCCCTGCGCGATCAGCCATCCCAGCACGAGGGCGGCGAGGAACGGCCAGGCCGTCGTCGCGAGCCCCGTCCAGACGTCGGAGTCGTGGCTGGCCCGGCCGACGGCGGCGAAGGTGATCACGAGCGCGACGTCGAGGGCGGCGGCGAGCAGGAGGGAGGCGGAACGCGACATGCCTCCATCCTCCTCCCCCGTCGCCGGGCTGCCGTCCGTCAGTTCAGCGCGCGTGTCCCCTCGGGGATCACCCCGTCGGCGTAGAGCTGCGCGGCGACGTCCTGGAACGCGGTCAGCGCGACGCGCTGCGTCAGCGGACCGTACGAGATGCGGGCGACGCCGAGCTTCTCGTAGTCGGCGGCCGCGAGCGCGCCGGGCAGGCCGATCACACTGACGGCGCGCTCGCCGATGCCCGCGACCAGCTGGGCGGTCGCGTCGGCGTCGAGCACGCCGGGGACGAACACCGAGGTCGCGCCCGCCTCGAGGAACGCGCGACCGCGGGCGATCGCGTCGGCGATCGACTCCGCCGGCGGGCGCTCTCCGCCGCGCACGATCGCGTCGGTGCGAGCGTTCAGCGCGAACGGCACGCCCTCGGCCGCGGCAGCGGCGACCGCGGCGGCGACCCGCGCGACCGACTCGTCGAAGGGGCGCAGGCGGTCTTCCATGTTGGCGCCGACGATCCCCACGCCGATGGCGCGGCGAACCGTCTCGCCGGGCTCGTCGTAGCCGTCGTCCAGGTCGGCGCTGACCGGCACCTCGCCCGCGACGGACACGATGCGCCCGACCATGTCGAGCGTCGTCTCCAGCGGGATGGTGCCGTCGGCGTACCCGAAGGATGCCGCGATCGAGTGGCCGGCGGTGGCGAGGGCGCGGGTCTCGGGCAGCGCGAGCACCGCCTGCGCGGAGACGACGTCCCACACGTTCACGACGCGGAGGATCTCGGGGGCGGTGTACAGGTCGCGCAGGCGCTGAGCGCGGGCGGCCGTGGTGTCATCGGTCATGACCTCAGCCTGTCGTGAACGACGCCTCCTCGCCAGCTCTTGACAGCGGACCCACGGGGAATGCGCGCAGGAGGCACGGCTGTTGCCCCTCGCATGACAACAGTGGGAATCATCGGAGCAGGACACATCGGCAGCGCGCTCGCGGAAGGTCTCGTCGCCCACGGGTACGACGTGGTGATCAGCAACTCGCGCGGCCCCGAGACGCTGGCCGGTCTCGTCGACCGTCTGGGCGCGCGCGCCCGCGCGGCGACCGCCGCGGAGGCCGCGGAGGCGGCGGACTGGGCCGTCGTCACGGTGCCGCTGAAGGCGATCGGCGACGTGCCGGCCGCACCCCTGGCCGGCAAGATCGTGCTCGACACCAACAACTACTACTGGGAGCGGGACGGACGCATCGCCGCGCTCGAGGACAAGACCACGACCACCACCGCCCTCGTGCAGGACCATCTCGCGGGTGCACGCGTCGTGAAGGCGTTCAACCACATCCCCGCCGCCGACATCCTCACCACCGGCGCTCCCGCCGGCACGCCCGGCCGACGCGCCCTCGCGATCGCGAGCGACCACGCGGATGCCGCGGCACTCGCCACGGCGCTCTACGACGCGTTCGGCTTCGACACCGTCGACATCGGCTCGGTCGCGGAGAGCTGGCGCGTCGAGCGCGACCAGCCGGCCTACGTCGTGCGCCAGGACGCCGACGAACTGCGGGCGAACCTGGCGCGCGCGACGCGCTGATCCTGCCGCGGCGCGATCAGCGACCGACGATCTCGCCGGCGTTGTCGGCGATCCAGCTCATGAGCGGCAGGACGCGCTCCATGAGCTGGTCGCCGCGCGCGGTGAGGGCGTACTCGACGCGGGGCGGGACCTCCGGGTAGGCGGTGCGCACGACGAGCCCGTCGGCCTCGAGGGTTCGCAGCGTCGACGCCAGCATCTTCTCGCTGATGCCGTCGACGGCGCGCCGCAGCTCGCCCCAGCGGGCGGTACCCTCACTGAGCGCCAGCAGCACGAGGACGCCCCACTTGCTCATGACGTGGTCGAGGACGACGCGCGTCGGACAGTTCTCCGTGAACGCCTGATCGTTCTGGGTGCGTATTTCCGCAAGACTAACCATCACGTAGGTACCTTACGTGAAAGTGGGTACATGTTCTTCGGAATGTACTGATCCTCCGTATGGGTTCCCTCCCTCGGACCCCAACGAAAGGACCAACTCATGACCATCCTCGTCACCGGTGCCAGCGGGCACCTCGGCCACCTCGTCGTCGACGCGCTGCTGACGCGCGGCGCCACGGCATCCGACATCGTCGCCGGCGCGCGCTCCGTCGCCAAGCTCGACGACCTCGCCGCCCGCGGTGTGCGCACCGCCCACGTCGACTACGACGACCCCGCCACGATCGCCGCCGCCCTGGAGGGCGTCGACACCGTGCTGCTGATCTCGGCCTCCGAGGCCGGTCGCCGCTTCGCCGGGCACAAGAACGTCATCGACGCGGCCGTCGCCGCGGGCGTGCAGAAGTTCGTGTACACGAGCGTCTCGAAGGCGACCACGTTCGACTGGGCCCTCGGCGCCGAGCACAAGGCCACCGAGGAGGCGCTCGCGGCGAGCGGCCTGCCGACGGTGATCCTCCGCAACGACTGGTACACCGAGAACTACCTCACCGACCTCCAGCGCGCCGCCGACTCCGGTGTCATCGCCGCCTCCGTCGCCGACGGTCGCGTCGCCGCGGCCGCCCGGGCCGACTACGCCGAGGCCGCCGCCGTCGTGCTACTCGAGGACGGCCACCTCGGCCAGGTGTACGAGCTCGCCGGCGACCGCAGCCTGGGCTACGACGACCTCGCGGCCGCGGCCGGCGAGGCGCTCGGCCGCGAGGTCGCGTACGTACCGGTCTCGCGCGACGACTTCGTCGCGGCCCTTCAGGGCGCCGGTCTGGATGCCGGGACCGCCGAGTTCGTCGCGGGCATGGAGGACGGCATCCGCGGCGGTGTCCTCGCCGACACGGATGGCACGCTGGCGCGCCTCATCGGCCGCCCGACGACCCCCGTCGTCGACACCTTCCGCGCCGCCCTCGCGGGCTGAACGGACGGCTCGGGGCGGTCGGGGCCGCTCAGACGGGACGCCCGATCGCCTCGAGCCACCGCAGCCACAGCTCGCTGAGCGTGGGGTACGCCGGTACCGCGTGCCACAGCCGCGTCAGCGGCACCTCGCCGACGATCGCGATCGTCGCCGCCTGCAGCAGCTCCGCCGTGTCGGCCCCGACGAGCGTCGCCCCCACGAGCACGCCGCGGTCGGTGTCGACCACGGCGCGGGCCTGCCCGCGGTAGTGCGCCGCGCGCGTGCTGGCACCGGCGATGTTGGCGAGATCGAGGTCGACGACGCGCGCCGCGAGCCCCTTCTCCTCGGCCTCCGCGGCGGTCAGTCCGACGGCCGCGACCTCGGGTGAGGTGAAGACGACCTGCGGCACGGCCATGTGATCGGCCGTCGCGACGTGCGCACCCCACGGCGCGTCGTCGACCTCGCCGCCGCGGGCGCGCGCGGCGATGACGTCGCCGGCGGCGCGCGCCTGGTACTTGCCCTGATGCGTGAGCAGGGCGCGGTGGTTGACGTCGCCCACCGCGTACAGCCAGTCGCTGCCGCGCACGAGCATCGTGTCGTCGACGTCGAGCCACGACCCCGGTTCCCGTCCGGCGACCTCGAGGCCGACGTCGCCGGTGCGCGGGACGCGCCCGGTCGCGACGAGGATCTCGGATGCCGTCACCTCGCCGTCGGCGAGCGTCACCGTGACCGCGCCCGTCGCGGCATCCCGCGACACGGCCTGCGGGTGAGCGCCCGTGCGCACGTCCACGCCGTCGTCCCGGAGCGCCTGAGCGACCGCCTCCCCGGCGAACGGCTCCATCGAGCCCAGGAGCCCCGAGCGGGCGAGCACCGTGACCGTGCAGCCGAACGACGCGTACGCCGTCGCCATCTCGCACGCCACGACGCCGCCGCCGAGGATCACGAGGGACTCCGGCACCTCCCGCACACCGGTCGCCTCGCGGGAGGTCCAGGGCGAGGCCGCGGCGAGCCCGGGGATGTCGGGCAGCAGCGCCGCCGACCCCGTGCACACCGCGACCGCGTGGCGGGCACGGAGCACCGCGGCATCCGCACCGTCGCGCGTGACCGTCACCTCCTTCTCCGCGCTCAGGCGGCCGTGCCCGCGGACGAGCGCGATGCCCGCACCGTCGAGCCACTCGACCTGGCCGGAGTCGTTCCAGTCGTGCACGATCTCGTCGCGGCGCGCGAGCACCGCGGCCACGTCGACCGGGCCGGCGGGCGGGCTCGCGAGGGCCCCGGGCGCGTCGGCGGCGTCCGCGCGCGCGGCACCCGCGCGCAGCAGCACCTTCGAGGGCATGCACGCCCAGTAGGAGCACTCCCCTCCGACCAGCTCCGACTCGACGATCGCGACCGTCAGTCCGCCCTGTACCGCCCGATCGGCGACGTTCTCGCCGACGGGTCCTGCTCCGATCACGATGAGGTCGTACTCTTGGACATCCATTCCTCACGCATACCGGACTGTGACGCCAGATTCCAGCCCCTTGTCGCCGTGTCGGGGGTATGTGGTTGGGTGGTTGAATCCGAGCCCGGAGGACGTATGGCGATCGAGTTCCGCTCCGTCACGAAGCGATTCGCTGACGGCACCGTCGCGGTGGACGACTTCAGCCTCGTCCTGCCCGCCCACAAGACGACGGTCTTCGTCGGCTCGTCCGGATGCGGCAAGACGACGCTCCTGCGCATGATCAACCGCCTCGTCGAGCCGACGAGCGGCGAGATCACGATCGACGGCGAATCGATCCGCGACCGCGATCCGGTGCAGCTGCGCCGGGGCATCGGCTACGTCCTGCAGAGCGCGGGGCTGCTGCCCCACTTCAGCGTCCTCGACAACGTCGCGACCGTCCCGATCCTCAACGGCACGCCCAAGAAGCAGGCGCGTGCGCGTGCGCTCGAGCTGCTCGACATCGTCGGACTCGATCGCGCGCTCGCCGACCGCTATCCCCGCCAGCTGTCCGGCGGCCAGCAGCAGCGCGTCGGCGTCGCGCGCGGACTCGCGGCCGATCCCAACATCCTGCTGATGGACGAGCCCTTCGGCGCGGTGGATCCCATCGTGCGCAAGGAGCTGCAGACCGAGACGCGTCGCCTGCAGCGCGACCTCGACAAGACGGTCGTCTTCGTCACGCACGACATCGACGAGGCGTTCCTCCTCGGCGACCAGGTCGTGATCCTCGAGAAGGGCGCGCACATCGCGCAGGTCGGCACGCCCGACGAGATCATCGAGAACCCCGCCAGCGCGTTCGTCGCCGAGTTCGTGGGGGTCGAGCGCGGATCGCGCGCGCTGACGCCGAAGAAGACCGCACACGGCACGGTGCTCGTGGATGCCGCGGGCCGGGCACAGGGCGTGCTCGTCGACGGGGTGCCATGAACTGGGTCGCGAACAACCTCGATCTGATCGGCTCGCTGGCGCTCGCGCACCTGCGCCAGAGCGCGATCGCGATCGTCGCCGCCTTCGTCATCGCGCTCCCCCTCGGGTGGCTCGCCTGGCGGTACACGGCGCTGCGCGGGTCGGTGCTCACCACGATCGGGCTGCTGTACACGATCCCCTCGCTGGGGCTGTTCGCGCTGCTGTGGGCGGTCTTCGGCATCCCCTATCTCTCCGAGAGCAACCTCGTGATCGCGCTGACCGTCTACGGCGTGGCGATCATGACGCGCTCGGTCACCGATGGACTCGACTCCGTCGACGCCGCCACCCGTGACGCCGCGATCGCCGTCGGCTACGGCCCGTGGCGACGGTTCTGGACGGTCGACCTCCCGCTCGCCGGCCCGGTGCTGCTGGCCGGCCTGCGCGTCACCGCGACCTCCACGATCGCGCTCGCGACCGTCGGCATCCTCATCGGCGTCGAGAACCTCGGCTACCTCTTCACCAACGGGCTCCAGCGCCGGATCATCCCCGAGGTGCTGGCGGGCGTGGTGATCGTCGTGGTGATCGCGCTCGTCTTCGACCTCCTGCTCGTCCTCGCCGGACGCGTGCTCATGCCGTGGATGCCGCGACGCGACGGCAGCCGGGCCGAGCGCCGCGCACTGCGCCGTCTCGCCGCCCGTCGGCTCGACTCCGCGGAGGCGGCATGAATCTGTTCGCCGACGCCTTCGCGTGGATCTTCTCCCCCGACCGCCTCACCGGGTCGCTGCCCCTGCCCGAGGCGATCGCCCAGCACCTCGCCTTCACGTTCGGCTCGGTGCTCATCGCCGCACTGATCGCGATCCCGGCCGGGTGGGCCATCGGGCACACCGGCCGCGGGCGCGAGTTCGCCGTCGCCCTCTCGGGCGCCGCGCGCGCCATCCCCACACTCGGACTCGTCGTGCTGCTCTACCTCCTCGTCGGCGTCGTCTACAAGAGCCAAGCCGCGGTCGTCGCGTTCGTGATCCTCGCGATCCCGTCGATCCTCGCGGGGGCCTACGCGGGGTTCGAGGCGATCGACCGCTCGACCATCTCCGCCGCGCGGGCCGTCGGCATGACCGGCCGCCAGATCCTGTGGAAGGTGGAGGTGCCCCTCGGTCTGCCCCTGCTGATCGGCGGCCTGCGCTCGGCCACCCTGCAGGTGGTCGCCACCGTGACCATCGCCACCTACGTGGGCTTGGGCGGCCTCGGCTTCTACATCATCCAGGGCATCCAGCTGCGCGACACCGCCCAGATCCTCGGGGCATCGATCCTCGTCGTCGTGCTGGCCCTCGTCCTCGACGGCGTGTTCGCCCTGCTGCAGCGCATCGTCGTCCCCCGCGGCGTCGCCGCCCGCACGGCGCGTTCGCGCCCCGTGGCCCGGGCCGCGACGGCATCCTGACTCTTCCTCCCACAGCACCCAACGAAAGGCACCTCTCATGTCCGCACTGCGCACCTCCCGTCTCGGAGCGCGGCTCGCCCTGGCGGCGACAGCGCTCACCGTGACCGCCCTCGCCCTCACCGGCTGCGGCTCCAGCAGCTCCCTCGAGCAGCCCGCCGCCACCGGCGACGCGACCGGCTCGGCCTCCACCATCACCATCGGCTCTCAGGCGTACTACTCCAACGAGGTCATCGCCGAGATCTACGCCCAGGCGCTCGAGGGCGCGGGCTACACGGTGGAGCGCAAGTTCAACATCGGCCAGCGCGACGCCATCGTGCCGTCGCTGCAGAACGGCACCATCTCGCTGACGCCGGAGTACACCGGCAACCTGCTGCAGTACTTCGACAAGAACACCACCGCCACCACCACCGAGGACGTCTACGCGGCGCTCAAGAAGGCGCTGCCCGAGGGTCTCAGCGTCCTCGACCAGGCCTCGGCGACCGACCAGGACTCGTACAACGTGACCGCGGCCTTCGCCGCGGAGCACAACCTCACCTCGATCGCCGACCTGGCCAACGTCCCGAACCTCGTGCTCGGCGGCGCGCCCGAGCTCGAGCAGCGCCCCTACGGCCCCACCGGCCTGAAGGACAAGTACGGCGTCACCGTGAGCTTCAGCGCGACGGCCGACACCACGGTCGACGAGCTCGTCGCCGGCGGCGTCCAGCTCGCCGACGTCTACAGCGCCGACCCGAGCATCAAGACGAAGAACCTCGTCACGCTGGAAGACCCCAAGGGCCTCTTCCTCGCGTCGCACGTCGTCCCGCTCGTGAGCAGCTCGTTCCCCGCCGACGCGGCGGATGTCATCAACGCGGTCAACGCGAAGCTGACGCCCGAGGGCCTGGTCGCCCTCAACGTCGAGTCCAAGGTCGACCAGAAGTCGACGAAGGACATCGCCGCCGCCTGGCTGAAGGCCAACGGCCTGAGCTGAGGCGTCGGGCGTTTCGACTCGTCTGCGTTTCGACTCGTCGCTGTGCTCCTCGCTCAACGACCGGGCTACAAACTCCCGGTCGTTGAGCGAGCGCAGCGAGTCGAAACGCAGAGCGCAGCGAGTCGAAACGCCCCACCCCTCGCCCGTGCCGGCCGGAGCGGCGTCAGAACGAGTGCAGGTTCGCCCGCAAGCCGCCGTCCGAGAGCTCGTCGCGGAGGATGCCGCGGCGACGCAGCACGGGAACCAGCTCGTCGAGCGTGCGGTGGATCGTCACGGGATGCAGGTCGCCCCACAGCAGCACGCCTTCGTTGCCCCAGTCGCCGAGCTCCTCGATGAGGTCGGCGAACTCCTCCGCCGTACCGACGAAGCCCGACCGGTCCGAGATGCGCCCCAGCCGCGCGAGCGCGGTCAGGTGCGCGCGCAACGGCGCGGTCGCGGCATCCCGATCGCCGATGAGCCGACGCAGGGATCCCTGCGAGACGTGGTCCGCGAACAGTCCCGCCGGCAGCGGCGCGTCGAGCTCGAGCGCGGTCAGATCGGTCTCCAGGTCGCTGGACTGGCGCTGCGCGATCAGGCGCAGCGCGTCGTCGTCGGGCCGCGCGGAGGCGGCGACCAGGCGATCGGCCTCCTCCGGCGACGACACGATCACCGGTGAGATGGCGAACATCACCGTCACATCCGACGGCGCACGCCCGCGCTCCACCGCGGCGGCGTGGATCTTCGCGCGATACGCGCGGACGCTCTGCTCGGTGAGCGGAGCGAGCGCCAACTGGATGTCGGAGTTCGCCCCCGCGAACGCGAGCCCGCGGCCCGACCCGCCCGGAGAGGCGATCACCGGCTCCCCGCGGGTGAAGGGCACGGCGTTGAGCGGACCGTCGAAGGCGAAGTACTCGCCGCGGTGGCGGACGGCGTCGAGCCGGGCGCCGTCGGCGTAGACGCCGGTCGCGGCATCGCGCACGAGAGCGCCCTCACCCCACGAGTTCCACAGCTCCCGCAGACCGGCCAGCCATTCCTCCGCGCGGTCGTAGGCGGCGTCGTGGCCGAGCGGCGCGGCATCGCCGAAATGGCGCGCACTGCCGGTGTCGGTCACGACGTTCAGCCCCAGCCGGTCGCCGCTCAGGTGCTGCAGCGTGGCGAACTGGCGGGCCGCGGTGTAGGGCAGGTACGCGGCGGGGTTGACCGTCGGGATCACGCCGAGGCGCTGCGTCGCCTGGAAGAGGTAGGGGGCGAGCAGCAGCGGGTCGAGCTTGGGTCCGCCGAAGGCGTGGCGGATGCGCAGGTCGATCGTGTCCGGCGACCCGAGCGAGGGCGCGTCCTCGATGAGCACGAACTCGAACCCCGCGCGCTCGAGCTCGCGGACGGACTGCTGATACAGCTCGGGCCGGGTCCAGTCCCAGTTCCAGTCCAGGTACGGATGACCCCACCCGTGCGGCCCGAAGCCGCGCGCGAGGAACCAGCCGAAGTGCTGCGGACGCGTCATGCCAGGACCGCGACCGGCACGTCGCTGGCGACGGTGAGCGCGTGCGACAGGTCGTCGATGAGGTCGGCGGCATCCTCGATGCCGATCGACACGCGCAGCGTGCCGTCGTGCACGCCCACGGCGGCGCGCTCGGCATCCGTGAGCGCGGCGTGCGACGTGGATGCCGGGTGCAGCACCAGCGACCGCACGTCGCCGAGGTGGGTCATGTGGGTGAAGACCTCGAGGGCCTCGACGAACGCGCGGGCCGTGTCGGCGTCGCCGTGGAGGGTGAAGCTGAACACGGATCCGAAGCCGTCCGGGAGGTCGCGCAGCGCGAGATGGTGGTCGCGGTGGGCGGGGAGCCCGACGTAGTCGACGGAGGCCACCTCCGGACGTCCCGCCAACCACTGCGCGACCGCGAGCGCGTTCGCGCTCTGCCGCTCGACGCGCAGGCTCAGCGTCTCGATGCCCTGCCCGATCAGGAAGGCGTTCAGCGGCGACGGCGTGGGACCGAACCGGGGAGCGACGGCCTCGCGCGCATACGCGATCCGCGCATCGCCGCCCACCCGCTCGAACACGCTCGGGACACCGCCGCGACCGGGCGCCGTCAGATGCGGGTAGAGCCGTCCGAGGCTGGTCTCGTCGAGGCGACCGCTGTCGACGATCGCTCCCCCCAGCACGCTGCCGTGCCCGGCGAGGAACTTGCTCGCCGAGTGGACGACGACGTCGGCGCCGAGCTCCAGCGGACGGACGAGGTACGGGGTGGCGAACGTGTTGTCGATGACCAGGGCGATCCCGTGGCGGTGCGCGAGGTCGGCGAGCGCCGGGATGTCGACGAGGCGGTTGCTGGCGTTCGAGATGGACTCGGCGAACAGCACGCGCGTGGTCGGCAGGATCGCGGCCTCCCACGCCTCGAGGTCGTCGATCTCGGAGACGAAGGTCGTCGTGATGCCCAACCGCGAGAGGTTGTCGCGCAGCAGGCCCCGGGTGCCCTCGTACACGTGCGTCGAGGACACGACGTGCTGGCCCGCCTCGAGCAGTCCGAGCAAGGCGACCGTGGTGGCGGCCTGGCCGCTCGCGAGCAGGAGCGCCTGAGAGCCGCCCTCGAGGGCGGCAAGGGTGTGCTCGACGGCGTCGACGGTCGGATTGCCGATGCGCGTGTAGGCGTAGCCCTCGCCGCGACCGAAGTGCGCGGCCGCGTCGTCGTACTCGCCGAACTCGAAACCGGCGGTCAGGTAGATGGGCGTCGCGCGGGACGTCGCGATCCGGGCGTCGCCGTCGCGGCGTGCGCGCTCGTGCACCTGTC
Source organism: Microbacterium hominis NBRC 15708 (assembly GCF_001592125.1). Classification (GTDB taxonomy): domain Bacteria; phylum Actinomycetota; class Actinomycetes; order Actinomycetales; family Microbacteriaceae; genus Microbacterium; species Microbacterium hominis. The sequence goes on along the minus strand of NZ_BCWI01000014.1, from coordinate 15,505 downwards.
GGGTCGCGAATCCTCGCCTGCTCATGGCGTCCTCCTGTCCGCGCCGACGGCTCGGGACGCGTCGACGTCCCCATCGTCCCGGGACGGCGCGGTCACGGGCGAATCGCGTTTCGTCGTGTGACGCGTCGCGCGTCAGCCGTACGCGGCATCCCACCGTCGCAGCGCACGCAGCGCGAAGAAGGTGACCCACTTCGACGGCTCGCCCACGGCGACGTCGAGCGGGAACCAGACGTCGCCGGCGAAGTGATGGCCCTGGAGCCACGTGCCGTCGGGGCGGCGGGCGGCGCGCACGATCGCGATGCTGTCGGCGGCGCGGGGATCGGGCGGGATGCCGTCGTGCACCGCAGCGGCCGTCACGTGGTCGATCGCCTTGAGCGCGGTGAAGGGCGCCCGGTAAGGATGGACGATGACGTCGGTCCACGGCCCGACCTGCTCCCCCGTCGACAGGCGGGTGCGCAGGCGGCGTGCGAGCAGGTACTCCTCGCCCCGCCGGCGCGAGGCCGCGAGGGAGGCGTCACCGGTGAGCAGCTCGTAGGCGAGAAGTCCGCGGACGGCGTTGATCGTCGAGTGGAACGACGACCGCACCGAGCCGTCGACCCATTCGCAGTTCCACCCGCCGTCGGCGAGCTGGTGCGCGGGAAACCACGCCGCCAGCGCCGACATGTCGCGCCCCAGCCACGCGCCGTTGGCGAGCGTCATGGCGTTGATGCACACGTCGACCTCACCGTCCCAGTAGGGCAGGTCGTCGTACTCCCACCGGGCGCTGCGTTCCAGCCGATCGGCGGTGTCTCCGAGCGCGCCCGCATCGGTGCCCCACTCGCGGAGGGTCGTCAGGGTCCAGGTGGTCGCGGTGTACGGCTGACCGGGCATCTGATCCTGCGTGTCGACGTCGAAGTCGGCGGGAAAGAACGCTCCCCCCGCCCACCGGCCGTCGGCATCCTGGTGCGCGAGCAGGCGCGCACCGTCGCCCTCGACGGCGATCCGCGACCGCGTGCGCGCCCACACGTCCTCCGGCAGATCGAGCAGGTCGCGCTGCACCTGCCATCGCAACGTCGGGTCTGAATCCAGCAGCCAGTCACGGACGGCGTCGTCGATCATGCGGCCCCGCTCCTCTCACCGCGCCCGCTGCACGGGCACACCCAGCCATCCGGCGAGGTCGTCGATCTCGGCATCCACCATCTCGCGCTCCTCCGGCTCCAGCGGCGTGAACTCGTGCACGGCGGTGACGACGAGGTTCTCCTTCTTCTTGTCGAGCTCGGCGTCGAGCAGCCCCACGAAACCGTCGCCGATGAGGATGGGATGCGCGAAGTATCCGTACCGGCGCTGCGCCTTCGGCTTGAACTGCTCGAGCACGAACTCGAACGCGAAGAGCTCGGTCAGGCGCGGACGGTCGAAGAGCATGCCGTCGTAGGGGTTGAGGATCGCGACGCGACCGCCGGCGTCGTCGTCGAGAGCCGCCAGCGCCGCCGGATCGACGCGCCACGACCACGACGAGCCCTCGACGGTCGCGGGCTCCCCCGCCATCCCCACCGGGGTCCACCGGGACTTCTGGCGGGCGATGCCCGCCGCCTGCAGCCGGCGCTCCTCGAGCAGCGCCGTCGCCTCGTCGGGGTCGATCACCGGGACGTCGGCGTACACGCGTTCGCCGAGGTCCCACACGCGCTGGCGGCCCTCCCGACGGACGACCGCGGTCTCGCCGACGTACGACAGCAGGTCGAGCATCCTGGGCACCTGGTTCGAGCCGTACCAGCCGGCCTCGTCCTTGTGCGCGACCTGGCTGGTGTCGTCGATCTGACCGGCCAGCAGCGGGCCGTCGGCGCGGAGGCGCGCGATCACGTCGGCGCGGAAGCGCGCGTTGGCCTCCAGCCAGCCCGCCGCCTGCGCGCGGAAGACCCGCGCGCGCATCCGCGCGAGCATCGCCGGCAGCAGGGATGCCGCGTGGAACTGGCCGTCGAACTCGAACAGCGCCCGGTCGTCCTCGACCGCCTTCACGAGCTGACCGGGCTCGTAGCCCCAGCCGATGCGACTGAACGGGATCGTCTGCTCGGCGGGCGCGATCGTGGCCGTCGGGTCGATCTTGATGGACCCGAGCTGCTCACCGACCTCGACCACGTCTCCGGGACGATCGGCGTCGAGCAGCTGCGCCCGCACGGCGATGCGACGCGCCTGCTCCCGGCTCAGGTGATGCATGCCGCCACGGTACCCGCCGCATCCGACACCGCGCAGCCCGGGGGCTCACATGTCGGTGGGCGTCCACTCCGAGACCTCGTCGAGCTCGGCGACCTCGTCGGCCGTGAGCTCCACGCGACCGCCGTCGAGCAGATCGGCGACCTGCGACAGCTTCGACGCCGACGCGATCGGGGCGACGACGGTCGGCTTCGCGCGCAGCCAGCCGAGGGCGGTCGCGGCGATCGACACGTCGTGGGCCGTGCCGATGCGCTCCAGCACCTGGATGATCTGCAGGCCCTGCGGGGTCGCGTACACCGCGGCGCCCTGCGCGCGCGGGGTGTCGTGGGCCGCGGCATCCGTCGAGCGGTACTTGCCCGTCAGGAAACCCTTCGCGAGCGAGAAGTAGGGCACCAGCGACAGGCCGAACTCCTCGGCGACCGGCACGATGTCGTCCTCGGTCTCGCGGTGCACGAGGTTGTAGTGCGGCTGGATCGCGACCGGCTCGGCGACGCCCAGCTCACGGGCGATGCGCACCCACTCGCGGATGCGGTCGGCCGAGTAGTTCGACACGGCGGTGTAGCGGACGAGGCCGTCGGACACGAGCTGGCCGAAGGCCGCGACCGTCTCCTCCAAGGGCGTCTCGGCGTCGTCGAAGTGGGCGTAGTACAGGTCGATCGACTCGACGCCGAGCCGCTCGAGCGACGCCTCCGCGGCGGCGCGCACGGTGGATGCCGCGAGCCCTTTGAACTGCGGATGCTGGCTGACCTTCGTCGCGACGGTGACGTCGCCGTGGCCGCGCTCGGCCAGCCAGGCACCGATGATCGTCTCGCTCTCGCCGCCGCTGTGGCCGGGGGCCCAGGCGCTGTAGGAGTCGGCGGTGTCGATGAAGGTGCCGCCGCCGGCGTGGAACGCGTCGAGGATGCGGAAGGACTCCTCGCGGTCGGCCGTCCAGCCGAACACGTTGCCGCCGAGGGCGAGGGGGAAGACGTCGATGTCGGTGTGCGCGATGCGGGTCATACATCGATCCAACCACCGCCGTGGCGGACGTGTTCCGCGCATTCCGATCTGTTGCAGGGCCGGACGCGTACGCTGGAGGGGTGAGTATCGGGAACGGCCCCCGCCGTGCGGGCCAGAGGGAGGTCATCGGCGAGCTCTTCGCCGATGAGAGGTGACGTCGCCCCGGCGCCGTGAGCCGCGTCTCGCACGCGGCCGGCGCTGATCGTCGACCTTCCGTCACGGATGCCGCCGCGGCATCCGCCTTCGCACGACTCTCACCGAAGGGCATGCTCATGCACGCACTCACCGAAGCGCAGATCCGCGCCTCGCTCATCAACGTCACCCAGTCCGAACGCCGCAGCCTCACCCTGCCGTCCGACTTCCCGGACACGGACTGGGACTCCCGGCAGTTCTACGGCACCCGCGACCGCAAGCTGGCGCTGGTCGGCTACGTCGTCGTCGAGCTCGACGGCGAGCCCACCGGCCTGCTGCTGCGCCAGGCCGACACCCGGCCGAAGAGCCGCGCGCAATGCTCGTGGTGCGCCGACATCCACCTGCCGAACGACGTGCTGCTGTTCACCGCGAAGCGCGTGGGTGACGCCGGACGCCGCGGCGACACGGTCGGCACGCTCGCGTGCGACCGCTTCCAGTGCAACGACAACGCGCGCCGTCGTCCCGCGTCGGCCTACATCGGGTTCGACGTGGAAGCCGCGCGCGCGGCGCGCATCGCCGCGCTGCGCGCGAACGTCGAGGCGTTCGTCCGCAGCGTGCGCGACGGACGCTAGAGGCGGACCTACGGCAGCCGCGACATCCATTCAGTGGAATGGATGCGGGACGCGTAACGTTGCCCCCATCATGCAACGCTTCGGAACCCTCTCCTTCGGCCACTACGGCCCGCTCGGCGGCGGGCGCGAGCTCACCGCCGGCGACATGCTGCACCAGGCGATCGACCTCGCGCAGGGCATGGACGACCTCGGCGTCAACGGCGTCGCGGTGCGCGTGCACCACTTCGCGCGCCAGCAGGCCGCCCCCATGCCGCTGCTGTCGGCGATGGCCGCCAAGACGAAGCGGATCGAGGTGGGCACCGGCGTCATCGACATGCGCTACGAGAACCCGCTCTACCTCGCCGAGGAGGCCGCCGCCGTCGACCTCATCTCCGACGGGCGCCTGGCGCTCGGCGTGAGCCGCGGCTCACCCGAGACGGTCGTGCGCGGCTACGAGAAGTTCGGCTACACCGGGGCAGACCCCCGCGGGGCCGACCTCGCCCGCGAGCACATGGACCTCTTCCTCCGCGCGATCGACGGCGAGGGCCTCGCCGAGCGCGACGCGAACTCCCCCTTCGGCGGCGGCCACGGCCTGCAGCGCATCGAGCCGCATTCGCCCGGGCTGCGCTCGCGCGTGTGGTGGGGCGCGGGCTCGCGCGACACGGCCGAGTGGGCGGGGCGCACGGGCCTCAACCTCATGTCCTCGACCCTCGTCACCGAGGCGGACGGCCGCCCCTTCGACATCCTGCAGGCCGAGCAGATCGACCGCTTCCGCGCCGCCTGGGCCGAGGCCGGGCACACCGGCACGCCCCGTGTCTCGGTGAGCCGCTCCGTGTTCCCGATCACGACCGCGGAGGACGAGCTGTACTTCGGCCACAGCCAGGAGGGCGACGGCATCGGCTACATCGACGGCTTCCGCTCGACCTTCGGCAAGACCTACGCCGCGGCGCCCGACGTGCTCGTCGAGCAGCTGCGACAGGATGCCGCGGTCATGTCCGCCGACACCCTCATGCTCACCATCCCCAGCCAGCTGGGCGTGGAGTTCAACCTGCGGATCATCGAGTCCTTCGCCCGCCACGTCGCCCCGGCGCTCGGCTGGCAGTCCACCCTCGCCTCCGCGTAGGGAGCGGATGCGGAGGAACGCATCGGATTCGGACGGCGGATGCCACGGCATCCGAATCCGGTGCGCGTCTCCGCAGACGGGCATGACGTCCGGATCGGCGATTGACGCCGCGACGGGGATGATCGACGCTGGTGACCATGAGCCGCGTCCGCCTCGACCTGAACATCTCCCTCGACGGTTTCGCCACCACCACCGACCAGACGCCCGAGAACCCGTTCGGTGAGGACTGGATGCGGCTGACGCGGGACTACACGGCGACCCGCACCTTCCGCGAGCGTGTGCTGCACGACTCGTCGGGCGCCGGCACGACCGGCGTCGACGACCGCTACGCGATGCGCTACTTCGCCGACCTGGGCGCGGAGATCATGGGCGCCGGCATGTTCGGTCTGCACGAGCACGGCGACGACCCCGAGTGGCGCGGCTGGTGGGGCGAGGAGCCGCCCTTCCGCATCCCCGTGTTCGTCCTCACCCACACACCCCGGGCATCGATCGAGATGGCCAACGGCACGAGCTTCCACTTCCTCGACGCGAGCCCGCACGACGCCCTGGCCCGGGCGCGCGCCGTCGCCGGCGGCGGCGACATCCGCATCGGCGGTGGGGCCACCACGGCGCGCGACTTCCTCGACGAAGGGCTCGTGGACGACATCCACGTGGCGGTCGTGCCGATCCTGCTGGGGCGCGGCATCCGCCTGTGGGACGACCTCCGCGGGCTGGAGAACGGCTACCGCGTGACGTCGGAAGCGGCCGAGAGCGGCGTGACCCACATCACCTTCAGCCGACCGCCGGAGTGACCGCGCGCCGCCGTCGGTGCCGGACGGACGATGAAGGCGACCGCCGTATCCCCCCAGACCGGCGATCGCCCTCATCGATGCGCTGGCCGACTTCGGGCGCCGGCTCGCGTACTGACGACGCTACGTGGTTCGGCTCGTACGAGACAGCGATCGGCGCGAATCTTGCGGCATCCTCAACATTCACGCGCATACGACCCGGGAACGCCGTCCGAGGCACTCTCGGCCTGCGGAAATCTTGCGCAGATCTTGAGGTCGCCGATCTTGACGCGACGCCGACGCGAAGGTAAAAGCGTCGTCACCCGCCGGGCGTCACGGAGAGCCCGAGCACGGGGTACAGCACCGTGAAACCCTCCACGATCCCGAGCTTCAACGCGTCGCCGGTGTGACCGGCGCCGGGGATGTCGTAGCGCGTCACGGTCATTCCGGCCTTCTGCGCGGCGGCCGCGACGGCGTCGGCGTGGGCGCGATAGGTCGGATCGTCCGCTCCCGCGGTGAACACCGCGGTCATTCCGGCATACGTGCCCGCCGGCGCGGCGGCCAGGACGTTGACCGGCTTGGACGCCTCGAACGCGGCCGCGTCACCGCCGAAGATCGTCTTCGTGATGTTCTCCACCTGCTCGGAGCCGGGGAACGGCTCCCCCGAGATGTCCAGGATGTTCTTCCACAGTCCGGGGTAGTCGGCACCGAACGACAGCGCACAGCCGCCGCCGTTGGAGTACCCCGCGATCGTCCAGTAGGCGGGGTCTTGGATGATGTTCAGGTTCGCCTTGGCCCACGCCACCACGTCCTGCGTGACGTAGGTGCGGGCGCGGCCGTAGGCGCTCGAATCGGCGCATGCGGTGTCGTTGACCGCCGAGCCCACCTGGTCTGCGACGATCACGGTCGGCGCCAGGCCGTGGTTGCGCGCCGCGAAGTCGTCCAGCACGTCGCTGATCGCCGTCGGGTCGGGGTTGCCGGGGTGGCCCATCATCATGATCACCAGCGGCAGCGCCGGCGCGTTCGGGACGAGGGCGGCGGGCGGGAGGTAGATGCCCGCCGGACGCGCGTCGAACCCGGATGCCGTGGCGGGGATGTTCCGGGTTCCGCGCGTGCCTTTCTGCGGCATCCCCGCGGGCGGGACGAACGACTGCGCGAGCGGGACGGCCGGCGCCGCCCCGTTCGTGTTGTCGGCGTGCGGAAGATCGATGCTGTTGTCGACCGCGATGCCGAACAGCGTGCCGAGCGTCGGGTTGAGCCCGAAGGAGGCGTTGGCCCCGATCGTCGCGGAGACGAGGAAGCTGAGGACGGCCACCGCCGACACGATCCGCAGCCACGGACGGGCACCGACCATCGCCCCGATCGCCCATCCGGATGCCGCGAGCGCACCGGCCGCCCACTGGAGCACGAACGCGGGGAGCGGGTCGGCGCCGAACACCTGCGAGCGGTCCACGAGGTGCACCGCGAGCACCGCGAGGCCGGCCCCGGCGACCGCGCCGATCACCGCCCACAGGAGGGCGCGTCGATCCCACCGGCGCACGAGCACGACGGCGAGGAACACGGCGGCCACGGCGTGGACCACGATCGGAACGGCACCACCGATGATCGGCAACTGCCAGATCTGCATGCTCCGACTCTAGGGGCGCAGACCTGAGGTCGCGCTGAGCGGATGCGGAGCTTCCGCGGGACCGGAAGAAAGCGCCGGATTTCGGGGGTGGCGGTGGGGGGCGTCACCGTGAATAATGTGAGGTATGACCACAGGTCGCCCGGTTGGGTACAGCGCCATTTCCAGCTATTCACGTGTCGAGATCCTGCACCTCGTGCAGGAGCAGCCGCGTCGCACGATCACCGAGATCGTCGATGCGACGGGGCTGCATCCGAACACCGTGCGCGAGCATCTGCAGCGCCTGATCGACGAGGGATACGTCGTCTCGGCAGCGGAGCACCGCACGACCCGAGGGCGTCCGCGCGTGCTCTACAGCGTGGCCGACGGCGTGCGCGCCTCGAGCCCGATCCAGCGGCGCAAGGTGCGCGCCGCCGCCGAACGCGGCGACCTCATGCGGCGGGTGCTCCCCGGCGCGGCGCCCGAGCTCGACACCGACGCGCTGCACCAGGTCGACGCCCTGGTCGAGGACCTCATCGACGCCGGCTTCGACCCGCTCGTCGACGAGCGGGAGCTGACGGTCGACCTGACGCCGTGCGCGCACGCCTCGTCTCAGGCGGAGCACCGCGAGATGCTCTGCCAGGTGCACCTGGGCCTCATGCAGAGCGTGCTCGCCGCCGCCGGCGGACCGCTCGCGGTGGACGAGATGCGCCCCTCCTGCGACCCGCGCGAGTGCGTCGTCCAGCTGATGTTCGCCCCGGCCACGGCCTGATCAGAACCCTTTTCTTTTTCACGGCCCAGCGCCTCCAAGGCTGGGAAAACCCTGTGTAGCTTCAGTCTCGAAGAAGACTCCCACCCTCGGAAGGATGACGATGGACTTCCTGGATCCGCTGCTGCTCGCACGATGGCAGTTCGGTCTCACGACCCTGTACCACTTCATCTTCGTGCCGCTCACGCTCGGCATGTCGCTGTTCGTCGCCATCTTCCAGACGGTCTGGCACCGCACGGGAGACGTGAAGTGGCTGCACCTCACGCGCTTCTTCGGGAAGATCTTCCTGATCAACTTCGCGATGGGCATCGTCACCGGCATCGTGCAGGAGTTCCAGTTCGGCATGAACTGGTCGAGCTACTCCCGCTTCGTCGGTGACGTCTTCGGCGCCCCGCTCGCCTTCGAGGGTCTGATGGCCTTCTTCTTCGAGGCCACGTTCATCGGTCTGTGGATCTTCGGGTGGAACAAGCTGCCCCGCCGCATCCACCTGCTCACCATCTGGATGACGGTCGTCGGCACCTGGCTGTCGGCCTACTTCATCCTCGCGGCCAACGCGTTCATGCAGAACCCCAAGGGCTACCAGATGTCGGCCGCGGGCCACCGCGCCGAGATGGCCGACTTCTGGCAGGTGCTGACCAACCCGGTCGCCCTGACGCAGTTCCCCCACACGATCTCGTCGGCCATCATGTTCTCCGCCGGCGTCGTGATCGCGGCATCCGCGTGGCACCTCGCCCGCAAGCAGAACGTCGAGATGCTGCGCCCGGCGCTGAAGTTCGGGCTCTGGGCGATGATCGCCGGCTTCGTGGCCGTGTTCCTCTCGGGCGACCAGCTGGGGCTGGTGATGGTGCAGACCCAGCCCATGAAGATGGCAGCTGCGGAGGCGATGTTCAACACCGCGTGCGGCGCGGACGCCTCGTTCTCGATCTTCTCGATCGGCACGCCCGACGGCACCGGCGAGGTGTGGTCGCTGCGCGTCCCCTACGTGCTCGCCTTCCTCTCGACCCACGACTTCAACGGCTGCGTCGAGGGCATCAACGACCTCAACCAGCTCTACACCACGCAGCTGTTCCCGCAGTTCGCGGATCAGGTCGACGGCAACTTCGCCCCCGTCCTGTGGGTCACCTACTGGGCCTTCCGCTGGATGATGGGCTTCGGCCTGCTCGCCACGGCGATCGCCGTCGCCGGCCTGTGGGTGACGCGCAAGAAGGCGAAGCGCCCCGTCGCCGGCTGGATGTGGAAGCTGGCCATCTGGCAGGCGCCGCTGGCCCTGCTCGGCATCCTCGTCGGCTGGATCTTCACGGAGATGGGACGCCAGCCCTGGATCGTCTTCGGCCTCATGCTCACCGAGGACGGCGTCTCGCCCAACGTGCCCGGCTGGACCGTGCTGATCTCGCTCATCGCCTTCACCGCGATCTACGCGATCCTCGCGGTGGTCGAGTTCGGCCTCATCTTCAAGACGGTCAAGGAGGGCCCGCAGCCGCTGCCCGAGCCCGGTGACCCCGATCCGTCCGACGTCCCGGTCGATCAGACCCCGTCCACGGTCTACTAGGAGCTGACATGGACCTCGCCTATCTCTGGTTCTTCATCGTCGGAGTGCTGTTCGTCGGCTACTTCGTGCTCGACGGCTTCGACTTCGGTGTCGGCATGTCGCTGCCCTTCCTCGGCAAGGACGAGGTGTCGCGCCGCCAGGTGATCAACACGATCGGCCCCGTGTGGGACCTCAACGAGACCTGGGTCATCGTCGCCGGCGCCTGCCTGTTCGCGGCGTTCCCGGAGTGGTACGCGACGCTGTTCAGCGGGTTCTACCTGCCGCTGCTGCTGATCCTGCTGGCGCTCATCGCGCGCGGCGTCTCGTTCGAGTACCGCCACCAGCGCGACGACCTGCGGTGGAAGCGCCGCTTCGACGCGATGATCGTGGTCGGCTCGGCCGTGCCCGCCCTGCTGTGGGGCGTCGCGGTCGCGAACATCGTGCAGGGTGTGCCGATCGACGCCGACAAGAACTTCACCGGTTCGCTGTTCACGCTCCTCAACCCGTACGGGCTGTGGGTGGGCGTGACGACGCTGCTGCTGTTCTTCCTGCACGGCGTGTACTTCGTCGGCCTGAAGACCGACGGGCAGGTGCACCACGACGCGCAGGCGCTCGGCAAGAAGCTCGCGATCCCCACCGTGATCTTCGCCGCGGGCACGGTCGTCTGGACGATCTTCATCGCCGCGGGCCGCGAGGCGCCGCTGCTGTGGGCCGTCATCGCGTGCGGCGTCATCGCCGCGGTCGCGCTGCTGCTGTCGGTGTGGCTCAATATCGCCGACCGCGACGGCAAGGCCTTCGCCGCCGGCGCCGTGACGATCGTCTTCGCGGTGCTCACGCTGTGGCTGGCCCTGTTCCCGTACGTGATGCCGTCGACGACCGACGACGCGTTCAGCCTGACGATCTCCAACGCCTCCAGCACGACCATGACGCTGCAGATCATGTCGTGGGCCGCGCTGATCTTCCTGCCGCTGGTGCTCGCCTACCAGGCGTGGACCTACTGGGTGTTCCGCAAGCGCATCACCCGCTCGACGATCGAGAAGGCCGAGCTGGCCGAAGCGCACTGACACTCACCGCCGAGCCGCCACGTTCTGTTCGAGCCGACATGCTTCGGCCGGCCGGAACGTGGCGGCTCGGCCGTGTGATGGCGGCTCGCGGGGGATGAAGGATGAGGCAGGATCGAAGGATGGCAGACACACGCGTGCGACCCGTCGACCCGCGCCTGCTGCGGTATGCGTCGGCATCCCGCGCGTTCTTCGTCGCGATCGCCCTGATCGGAGCGGCGCAGACGGCCGTCGTCGTCGCGTTCGCCTGGCTGCTCACCCACGCGATCACCCGCGCGATCGAGGGGATGCCGTGGGCCGAGCTCACCGCGACGCTCCTGGCCCTCGGCGGTGTCGTGGTGGTGCGGGCACTGCTGCTGTGGGCGCGCGAGGTGCTGTCCGCGCGGGCCGCCGCGCGCGTGCAGGCCCAGCTGCGGGCGCAGCTGGTGGATGCCGTCGGCATCCTCGGCCCGGGCTGGCTCGCGGGACGCAACACGGCCCGCCTGGCCGTGACCGCGGGACGGGGGCTGGAGGCGCTCGACGCCTACTTCGGGCGCTACCTGCCGCAGCTCGTCCTCACGGCCATCGCGACGCCCGTCCTGCTGGCCGTCATGTGGTGGCAGGACTGGATCTCGGGGCTGACCGTCCTGCTGACCCTCCCCCTCATCCCCCTGTTCATGGTGCTCATCGGGCTCGCGACGCGCACCGTCCAGCAGCGGCAGTGGCGCACGCTCGGGCGGCTCGCCGCACGCTTCGCCGACACCGTCCAGGGGCTGTCGACCCTCACGGTGTTCGGGCGCCAGCACCGCGCGGCCGGCTCGATCGAGAAGGTCACCGACACCTACCGCACCGAGACGATGCGCGTGCTGCGCGTGTCGTTCCTGTCCGGCTTCGCGCTCGAGCTCTTGGCCTCGATCTCGGTGGCGATCGTCGCCGTGTCCATCGGCTTCCGCCTCATCGACGGGACGATCACGCTCGCCGTCGGCCTGTTCGTGCTGCTGCTCGCCCCCGAGGCCTACCTGCCGCTGCGCCAGGTCGGCGTGCAGTTCCACGCCGCCGCCGAGGGCGTGGCCGCGACGGAGGACGTGTTCGCGGTGCTCGACGAGGCCCGCGCGTCGGCGGCATCCGGCGGAGAGGCCGCGCGCGCCGCGGCGCCCGCGCTCCCTCCCGGGCCGCGGGGGCACCTCGTGGTCCGCGAGCTCCGCGTGCGCCGCGGGGAATCGACGCTGGCACCGGTCGACTTCGACGCCGCGCCGGGAACGATCACGCTTCTGGAAGGGCCGAGCGGCGCGGGAAAGTCGAGCGTGTTCGCGGCGCTGCTCGGCGCCGCCGGGTTCGACGGCACGGCCGAGCTCGACGGGATGCCGGTGAGCGCGCTGCCGTCGGCGACCTGGCTCGCGTGGGCGGGGCAGCGTCCCGGACTCGTCGCCGGCACGATCGCCGCGAACGTCGCGCTCGGTGACGAGGATGCCGATGCGGCCGCCCGGCGTGCCCTCGTCGTCCGCTCCCTGCGGATCGCGCAGGCGCACGAGCTCGACCCGGACCTCGATCTCGGAGTCCAGGGCGCGGGTCTGTCCGGAGGACAGGCCCAGCGGGTCGCCGTCGCACGCGCCGTGTACCGGCACCTGCGCGGCCACGCGTCGGTGCTGGCCCTCGACGAGCCCAGTTCGGCCCTGGATGCCGCGACGGAGGCCGCCCTCTGGCGCGGCATCCGCGAGCTCGCCGACGCCGGCGCGACGGTGCTGCTCATCTCCCACCGCCGCAGTGCACGCGAGATCGCCGACCGCGTGGTCGCCGTCACCGGCGCCGAGGTCACCCGCGCCGCCGCCCCCGCCGACTCCGCCGTTCCCGCCGTCTCCGCCGAGGAGGTGACGAGGTGACCACGACGACCGACGTCCTCCGGCGCGCGATGCCGTCGCTGCGACGGTTCTGGCCGGGCGCGGCCGCCGGCTTCCTGTCCGAGGCTTCCGCGGTCGCACTCCTCGCCTGCAGCGCGTGGCTGATCGTCCGCGCCAGCGAGCAGCCCCCCGTGATGTACCTGTCGGCCGCCGTCGTCGGCGTGCGGGCGTTCGCCCTCAGCCGCGCGGCCTTCCGCTACACCGAACGGCTCGCGAGCCACGATGCGGCCCTGCGCCAGCTCGCGGTCACGCGCACCGATCTCGTGCGACGGCTGATCCCGCTGGCCCCGGACGGCCTCACCCGCACCCGCCGCGGGTCGGTGCTGGGCGCGCTCGTCGACGACGTCGACGAGCTGCAGAACCTGCCGCTGCGGGTGGTGCTGCCACTCGTGTCGTCGGCGGCCGTCGCCCTGGGCGCCGTCGTGCTCGTCGCGTTCGTGTGGTGGCCGGCCGCGCTCACCCTCTTGACCTGCCTGGTCGTCGCGGCGCTCGTCGCGGTCGGCTGGGGATGGCTCGCCGGCTCGCGGGCCGAGCGGTCGATCGCCCCGCTGCGGGCCCGGCTCGCCGACGCCGTCCTCGACCATCTCGCGAGCCTCGACGTGCTGACCGCGTACGGCGCGGCCGGGCGCAGCGCGGCACGGATCGCCGCCGCCGACGCGGAGCTGCGCCGCGCGGTCACCCGCCGCGCCGGCGCGCAGGCGGGCTCGACGGCTCTCGTGTCGGTGCTGGCCGGTGCCGCGTCGCTGCTCGCCGTGCTCGCGACGGTGGGCGCCGTCGGAGACGGCACGATCACCGGTCCCGCCTTCGCGGTCGTCGTGCTCGTGCCGATGGCCGTGTTCGAGGTCTTCACCGCCGTTCCCGCCGCGGCATCCGCCTGGCGTCAGGTGCGCGCGGCGGCCGCACGCATCGCCGAGGCGGTGCCCGACACGGTGCCGGCCGGCATCCCGATCGCCACCGTCCCGGCGGTCGGCACGGGCCCCGATCTGGGCGACGGCATCGTGCTCCACGGCGTGTCGGCGCGCTGGCCGTCGGCGCAGGAGGACGCGCTGCACGACCTCGACCTGTCGATCGCCCCGGGCGAGCGCGTGCTCGTGGTGGGCTCCAGCGGCGCGGGCAAGACGACCGTGGCGCACGTGCTGGTCCGCTTCCTCGACACCGTGCGCGGGCGCTACACGATCGGCGGCGTCGACGTCGCCGATCTCGATCCCGACGACGTACGGGAGACGGTCGGACTGTGCGAACAGCAGCCGATGCTCTTCGACGAGGACATCCGGCAGAATCTTCTCTTCGCCCACGACACCGCGACGGATGCCGAGCTGGAGGCCGTGCTGGAGCGGGTCGGTCTGGGCGACTGGCTGCACGAGCGCGGCGGACTGGACGCGCGCGTCGGGGAGCGCGGCGCGCTCGTGTCGGGAGGGCAGGCCCAGCGCATCGCCCTGGCGCGGGCGCTGCTGCACGGCTTCCCCGTGCTGGTGCTCGACGAGCCCACCGCCGGTGTCGACGTCGACGCCTCGGATGCGCTGCTCACCGACCTGCTGTCGGCCGTCGGTCCCGATCGGGCCGTCGTCCTGATCTCGCACGTCGAGGTGCCGGCCGGACTCGTCGACCGCACGGTGCGCCTCGCCGGAGGTCGCATCGAGGCCTGACCCGGGCGCGCCGGATGCGGCTCAGCCGCCGATCGCGTTCATCCCGCGATGCGGCTGCAGGAACGACGGATCGTCGATCGCGTGGCCGGGGAGCTTGCCCGCGACGCAGTCGTGCAGCACGGCGTCGATCGCGGCGTCGTCGGAGCCGGCCGCGCGCAGCACGGGCAGCAGGTCGTACTCGTCGTTCGAGAACAGGCAGTTGCGCAGCTGCCCGTCGGCGGTCAGCCGCAGCCGGTCGCACGCGCCGCAGAAGGGGGCCGTCACCGAGGCGATGACGCCGACCGTCGCGGGACCGCCGTCGAGGAGGAAGCGCTCCGCGGGCGCTCCGCCCCGCCCGGGGATCGGATCGAGGGTCCACCGGGCGGCGAGAGCGGCGAGGATCTCGTCGCGGGTGACCATCTGCGAGCGGTCCCACGTGTGCCCGGCATCCAAGGGCATCTGCTCGATGAAGCGCATCTCGGCGCCGTGGTCGAGCGCGAAGGCGACCAGGTCGGCGAGCTCGTCCTCGTTCACGCCGCGCATGGCGACGGCGTTGAGCTTGAGCGGCCGCAGACCCGAGGCCGCGGCGGCGGCGATCCCCGCGCGCACCTCGTCCAGCCGGTCCCGCCGGGTGAGCTCGCGGAACCGCTCGCGGTCGAGCGTGTCGATCGAGATGTTGAGCCGCTGCAGTCCCGCCGCGACGAGGTCGGGCAGCACCTCCCCCAGCCGGATGCCGTTGGTCGTCAGGGCGATCTCGACGGGGCCGCTCGGACCCTCGATCGCCGCAAGGCGCCGCACGACGTCGACGATGTCGGCGCGCAGGAGCGGCTCGCCACCGGTGAGGCGGAACGTCGTGATCCCGGATGCCGCGGCCACCGCGGCCACGCGGACGATCTCGTCGGTGGAGAGGATGCTGGTGCGCGCGAGCCACTCGTTGCCCTGCTCGGGCATGCAGTAGGTGCAGCGGAGCGAGCAGCGGTCGGTGAGCGAGATGCGCAGGTCACGGTGCACCCGGCCGAAGCGGTCGACGAGCGGGGCGCCGGGCGCTGCCGGCGACGTCGACCGGGGCGCGGAAACGGCGCCGTCCTGTCGCGCGGCGTGCGTCGTTGCGCGCAGCGTGAGCGGGACGGCGACCATGCTCCGAGGCTACCCGCCCGATGGACGGCTCGGGCCGAGGGCAATGTTCTCTTGCGATTTTCGAAGTTTTGTTCTATTATGGAGGG
>NZ_BCWI01000013.1 GCF_001592125.1 Microbacterium hominis NBRC 15708 | reverse complement strand
GGGGGAGCCGCTACCGCGCGGGCGGGCCGGCGGGTAGCGGCTCGGCCGGCGGGTAGCGGCTCGCGAAGGGCTAGCGGCGGCCGGTGCCGAAGATGCCGCGGATGACCGAAGTCAGGATGGTCTGGGTGGACTTCGCGTTCAGGACCTGTTCCAGCGGGGACTTCTGCGCGGCCCGCGAGGTGCGCGACGTGCGCGAGGCGCCCGCGCCGCCGGTGGAGCGCAGGATGCGGTCGTACTCCTTCTGCCGCTCGCGCGCGGCGGCGGCATCCGCCTTGGCCTGGGCGGCCTGCGCGGCGGCCTGCGCGGCGGCTCTCTCTGCGGCGGCATCCGCCTCCGCGGCCGCGTTCATCTTCGCGGTCAGGATCTCGCGTGCGGACTCCCGGTCGATGGGCGTCCCGTACTGCGCGAGCAGGGGCGACGCGTGCACGGCCCGCTCGATGTCGGGGACGGGCGTGGGCGACATGAGCCCCTGCGGCGCGCGCAGCCGTGTCCAGGCGACGGGGGTCGGCGCCCCCTTCTCGCTCATGACGGTCACGATCGCCTCGCCCGTGCCGAGCTCCTGCAGCACGCGCTCGAGGTCGTACCCGCTCTTCGGGTAGGTGCCGACCGTGGCCCGCAGCGCCTTCGCATCGTCGGGCGTGAAGGCGCGCAGCGCATGCTGCACGCGGGAGCCGAGCTGGCCGAGCACGTCCGACGGCACGTCCTTGGGCGTCTGGGTGACGAAGAACACGCCGACGCCCTTGGAGCGGATGAGCCGCACCGTCTGCGTGATGGCCGCGAGGAACGCCTTCGACGCGTCGCGGAAGAGCAGGTGCGCCTCGTCGAAGAAGAACACGAGCTTCGGCTTGTCGAGATCTCCCACCTCGGGGAGGATCTCGAACAGCTCCGCCAGCAGGTACATGAGGAACGTCGAGAACAGCGCGGGCTTGTCGGCGACGCCCGGCACCTCCAGCAGCGAGATCACGCCGCGACCGTCGGGCGCCGTGCGCAGGAAATCGCGGACGTCGAACTCCGGCTCGCCGAAGAAGACGTCGGCGCCGTCGTCGGCGAAGGTGATGAGCTTGCGGAGGATGACGCCCGCCGTCGCCGCCGACAGGCCGCCCAGCTCCTTCAGCTCGACCTTGCCCTCGTCGCTCGTGAGCCACGTGAGCACCGCCCGCAGATCGGACAGGTCGACGAGGGCGAGCCCGTTGGCGTCGGCGTAGTGGAAGACGAGGCCGAGGCTCGACTCCTGAGTCTCGTTCAGGCCGAGCACCTTGCTCAGCAGCAGCGGGCCGAACCCGGAGACGGTGGCGCGCACCGGCACGCCCATGCCCACGCCGCCGAGGGCGAAGTACTCGGTCACGGATGCCGCGGGCGCCCACTCCTGCCCGATCGCCGCCGTCCGGGCGCGCAGCTTGTCGCTGGGCTCGCCCGGCGTCGCGACACCGGACAGGTCGCCCTTCATGTCGGCCGCGAAGACGGGCACGCCCTTCGCGGCGAGCTGCTCGGCGAGCCCCTGGAGGGTGCGCGTCTTGCCCGTGCCGGTGGCACCGGCGACCAGGCCGTGGCGGTTCATCATCGCGAGCGGGATCCGGATCTGCGCCGAGGCCACCGGCTCGGTGTTCATCAGCGCGCCGAGGTCGAGCGTGAGCCCCTCGAACGTGTACCCCTTCGCGATGGTGGCGACCTGGTCGGCGTCGAGGGGGCCGGATGCCGCGGCATCCACCTCCGACGGCGCCTGCGCCGCCTGCGCTTCGGGAGGAGATATCACCTCGGGAGGAGCTGATGTGCCCGCAGCATCCTCCGGGGCGGAAATCTCCTCTGCTGCTGCCGGTGCGGACGCACGGGCGGCCTGCGCGGCGGCGAGCGCCGCCTTGGCCTGGGCGAGCTTCAACGCCGCCTCTGCGGCCTCCGCTTCGGCCTGCAGACGGGCGAGCTCGGCATCGTCGACAGCACTCATGGCGCTCAGCCTAGCGAGCGGACCCGCTCGCTCTCACGGTCCAGCACACGCGTGAAGGCGGCCGCGACGACGAGGGTGGCGCCGACGCCGACGAGGGCGCCGCCGACGGTGTCGCTCAGCCAGTGCGCGTGCACCTGGGTGCGGCTGAACGCCATCGCGAACACCCACGCGCCGCCGACGACGGCGACGGCGACCCGGGGGAAGAGGATGACGGCGATCGTGGCGACCGTGGCCGCGTTGCCGGTGTGGCCGGAGGGGAACGAGCCGTGGTCGGAGAACACGATCATGTCCTCGGGACGGGCGCGGCCGAACAGCGCCTTCAGCAGCTGGACGAGCGCGACGCTGCCGACCGAGGCGACGACGACGAACAGCGCGCCGCGCGGGCGGCGCAGCACCAGCAGGAGGGCGACGCCGCCGAGCGGCACGACGAAGGTCGCGAACCAGCCCCCGCCGAGGAAGTTCATCGCCAGGGCCGCCGGATCGAGGAAGGCGAAGCGGTCGACGAACACGTTCCACCACTCGTCCACGTTGACGTCGGCCTCGACGACCACCTGGATGCCGAGCCACACCGTGGCGGCGATCAGCAGCACCCCCGCGACGAGGCGCTGCAGCGCGACGGTGGTGAGGTCGTCGTCGGTCGGTGCTCTCATCGCCCCATTGTGCCCGACGGCATCCGCTACGGCGTGAGGCGCGCGACCGTCCACGGCCGCACGATCGCCCACAGCGCGGTGCAGCCGATGAGCGCGCAGCCGACCATCACCGAGGCCATGGTGGTCGCGGTGATCCCGGCATCCTTGGCCACCCAGCCGACGATCGGCGAGATGAGCCCCGCGACGCCGAAGTTGGTCGCTCCGAGGATGGATGCCGCGGTGCCGGCCGCCTTGCCGTGCCGGTCGAGTGCGAGCACCTGGACGCAGGGGAAGGTGAACCCGCACGCCGTCATGAAGACGAACAGCGGCACCATCGTGCCCCAGAGTCCGAGCCCGAGCTGGTCGAGGACGATGATCGCCACGGCCGCGAGCACCAGCACGCCGGTCGAGACGGCGAGCACCCACTGCGGTCCGAAGCGCGCCGCCAGCCGTGCGGCCACCTGGACGCCGATGACCAGACCGAGGGAGTTGGCCGCGAACAGCAGGCCGTACTGCTGGGCGTCGAAGCCGTAGGTCTCCTGGAAGAGGAACGACGAGGAGGAGAGGTAGGAGAACAGACCGCTGAACGACATGCCGCCGATGATCAGCACGCCCACGAACACCCGGTCGCTGAACACGGCTCGGTAGCGCTGCAGCACCGTGGTCGCTCCGCGCTCGCGGCGTCGTGCCGCGGGCAGGGTCTCCGGCACGAGCGCGATCGCCGCCACGAGCATGACGGCGCCGTACACGGCGAGCACCACGAAGATGCCGCGCCAGGGCATGACCGTGAGCAGCGCCGATCCGATCAGCGGCGCGACGACGGGCGCCGCGCCGGAGACGAGGGCGAGCCGGCTCAGCATGACGACCAGCCGGCGCCCGCCGAACAGGTCCCGCACGATCGCCATCGCCACGACGCCGCCCGCCGCGGCGCCGACGCCCATGAACACCCGGGCGATCGCGAGCAGCGTCAGGTCGGGGGCCAGCGCGGCCGCGACGCTCGCCACGACGTGCAGCGCCGTGACGGCGAGCAGGGGCAGGCGGCGCCCGACCTTGTCGCTGAGCGGCCCGACGATCAGCTGGCCCAGCGCGAAGCCCACCATGGTGCCGGTCAGGGTCAGCTGGATCGCGGCCGCGGAGGTGCGGAAGTCGGCCTGCAGCGTCGGGAAGGCCGGCAGGTACAGGTCGATCGTGAACGGCCCGAGGGCCGTGAGAGCGCCGAGCAGGATGATGTAGACCACGCGTCGCGGCGTGGAGATCGCATCTCCCGGGTGCAGGACGACGGGCGCCGTCGCGGGATGCGGGCCCAACGTGCGGATCGCACCGGTGGCGGTGCGCTCGGCGGCGGCGGAGGCGGGGCGGGAGGCGGAGTTGTCGCGCACGGTTTCCAGACGGGTGGGGGCGAAGGGCGGAGCGGGCGGGGGCGGGCGAGGCCCGCCGCGGCGGCCGAGGAGGTGTCGCGGCGCCGAGCGAGGCGGGACGACATCGGCGGTGAGGACTCGAAACGATTCGAGCCGGTTCCGATCCTAACCTTTTCCCCAGACTCGGAGTCATGCGTGCGCATACGATCGAAAGGTCGCTCCCTCCCGGACCGGCCCCGCCCGCCCCCGAGCCGAGGACCTCTCCATGACCCCGACGCCCTCCACCCCCCGCGGCAAGCGCGCCAGCGGCAACCCCGCGACGCAGGCCAAGATCGAGCTCACCGTCAAGCAGCAGCGTGAGCAGCAGAAGCAGGAGAAGCTGGCCGAGTACCAGCGACAGCTCGCGCGACGCCGGCGCAGCCGCCTCACCTGGTGGGTCGTCGGCAGCGTCGCCGCCGTCGCGGTCGTCGCGGTGATCGCGGCCTCGATCGTCTTCGCCCCGCGCGCCGCGACCTACCAGGCCGGTGGGACGGGCGCGACGATCGAGGGCGTCGAGACCTTCACCAACGAGACGCAGCACGTCGCGGGCACCGTCGACTATCCCCAGAACCCGCCCGCCGGCGGCCCCCACAACCAGTACTGGCTCAACTGCGGCATCTACGACCAGCCGCAGACCAACGAAAACGCGGTGCACTCGCTCGAGCACGGCGCGGTCTGGGTCACCTACGACGCCACCCAGGTCAGCGGCGCCGACCTCGACGCGCTCAAGGCCCAGCTGCCGTCGACGTACGTCATCCTCTCGCCGTACGAGGGGCTGCCGACCCCCATCGTGCTCAGCGCCTGGAACGCGCAGCTGAAGCTCGACAGCGCGACCGACAGCCGCATCCCGACCTTCTTCGAGGAGTACTGGCGCAACCAGAACGTGCCCGAGCCCGGCGCCGCGTGCACCGGCGCGATCGACGGTCCCGGCAAGCGGTCGTGACCGCCCCCGCCTCGACGCGCGCCCTGCCGCCCTGGTGGGCGGTGCTCATCGTCGCCCTCGCGATCGCGGGCCTCGCCTTCGCGATCGGACGATTCTCCACGTTCGGCGCCTCGGCGGCCGCGGCGGCCCCCGCATCCGACTCGCCCGAGGCGGGGTTCGCCCGCGACATGCAGGTGCACCACGGTCAGGCCGTCGAGATGGCGATGGACATCTACCGCACGACCCGCAACGACGACGTGCGCGTGCTCGCCTACGACATCGCCACGACGCAGTCGGCGCAGAAGGGCGAGTTCTACGATTGGCTCGTGAAGTGGGGGCTGCCGCAGGCGGGCGGCCCGCTGATGGGGTGGATGGATGCCGCGGACACCTCGCACCAGCACGCCGGCACGGGTGCGGCCCGCCCGTCCGAGGCCGAACTGATGACGCAGATGGGCATGGCCAGTGCGGACGAGCTCGCCGCGCTGCGCGCGCAGACGGGTACCGCGGCGGACTGCACGTTCCTGGGGCTGATGATCCGGCACCACCAGGGGGCGCTGCCCATGGCTCAGGCGCTGCTGCAGCTCGGACACGAGCCGCGTGCGCTCACGGTGGCCCAGGGCGTCATCGACACCCAGTCCGCCGAGATCGACCTGATGACCTCGCTGCGCGCCGGCCTGGGCTGCACCGGCTGAGACCTCAGGCGCAGGCGGGACAGGCCTGCGCCGAGACGTCGGCGGAGGCGGCGCCGGAGTGCCGCCGCGCGTCGATGACGTGCCCGGCCGCGATCGTCCATGCGTTCCGGGTACGGGCGATCTCGTCGTCGGCGCCGGCGAACGGGTCACGGTCGGCGATCGCCAGGTCGGCGGCGGCGCCGACGCGGATCCGGCCCGCCGCCCCGTCGCCGATGAGCGCGTGCGAGCCGCTCGTGTACGCCGCGAGGGCCACCGCCAGCGGCAGGGACTCGTCGGCGCCCAGCGGGTCGACGTCGGGATGGTCCGCCTCCCTCCGCGTGACGGCGACGCCGATCGCGGCCCACGGATCGGGCGCCGACACGGGCCAGTCCGATCCCATCGCCAGCGCCGCGCCCGAGCGCCACAGCGACCCGAACGGGAACTGCCACGCGCTGCGCTGCGGACCGAGCAGCGGAGCGGTGACGGTGCGCATCACCTCGCTGCGGCACGCCCAGAGCGCCTGCGCGTTGACGGTCGTCCCGGTCGCGGCGAACCGCGGGACGTCGGCGGGATCGACGACCTGCACGTGCGCGATGTGGTTGCGCACGCCGTGGGGTGCGGGCCCCGCCGCGGCGAAGGCGTCCAGCGCCTGGGCGACCGCGGCGTCGCCGATGGCGTGCACGTGCACCGGGATGCCGGCCGCGTTCACCTGCGCGACGACGGCGTGGACGACCTCGTCGGGGAAGTAGCTGAGCCCGCGCGATCCGTCCGGGTAGCCCCCGCGAAGTGCGGCCGTCTCCGACTCGACGATGCCGTCGAGCATGAGCTTGGCCGTGCGGGTGGGGAAACCCGTGGCATCCGCTCGATCGGCGCGCTCCCGCAGGCCGGCGACGAAGTCCGCGACGGCGTCGACCGTCAGGTCCCGCGGCACCCAGACCGCACCGGTGGGGCGCCCGCGCATGCCCGCGGCGCGCGCGAGGAGGTACGCGTCGGTGAAGTCCGGGATGCTGCCGAACGAGGCGAGCGCCGCCTCCTGCCAGCCCGTCACGCCGAGGGAGAGCAGATGGTCGGCGGCCGTCCGGATGCCGGGGGCGAGCGCGTCGGGGCCCGGCTGCGGGGCGATGCGGCCCACCAGGTCGACGGCGCCCTCTCTCAGGGTGCCCTGCGGCTCGCCGTCGGCATCCCGCACGATGCGCCCGTCGGGCGGGTCAGGCGTGGTCCGGTCGATCCCGGCGAGGGCGAGGGCGCGCGAGTTGGCCCACGCGCCGTGCCGGTCGCTGTCGAGCAGCAGCACCGGACGGTCGGGCACGACGGCGTCGAGCGCCGCGCGCGAGGGCGTGCCGCCGGCGAACCACTCGGCGCGCCAGCCGCCTCCGCGCACCCACGCCTGCGGGTCGGCGAGCGCCTCGGCGTGCGCGCGGATGCGCTCGAGGCATCCCCGCTCCGAGCCGGTGTCGTCGAGGGTGCAGTCGAGGCCCTCCAGGGCGACGAGGCCGAGGTGCACGTGCGCATCGGCGAAGGAGGGCGCGATGAGACCGCCCGCGGCATCCAGCTCGTCGGCGTGCGGCAGCCCGCGGCGCACCTCGTCGCGCGCGCCGACGGCGACGATGACGCCATCGCGCACGCCCACGGCCTCTGCGTCGATGCGCTGCACGCCGTCGAACACCGCTCCGCCGGTCACGATGAGCTCGCTCATGTCGATCCTCTCTCAGCTCGCGTGGAGCACGGGCCGGAAGAAGCGGTGCGCGGGAGGCGCCCACAGCGCGGCGAGCACGAGCGCGTGGACGGCGATCTGGGCGAGCGACCACCCGTCCCAGTCGTGGTCGACCGCGAGGCTCCACGCCTGCAGCGCGATCAGCGCCAGGGCGAGCACGCTCACGAACAGCCGCGACAGCCCGCTGCCCCGGGCCAGCCCCGACGCGGCGGCCACGGACAGCAGGCCGAACAGCACGATCCCGACACCGATCAGCGACACGCTCATCACCATCGACCCCGGCACGTCGTAGCGGCTGAGCAGGAACAGGATGCCGAACATGGCGCTGGCCAGACCACCGAGGTAGACCAGCGCGACGGCGATCGTGACCGGCACCGGACGCGAGACCTCCCGCGTGTGCGAGACGGCATGCGCCGGAGCCGCATCGGCGAGGGCGCGCGCGACGTAGCGGCGCTGGATCGCGCGCACGACCTCGATCAGCACGATCGCGGCCACGCACGCGCCGGTCACCACGACCGCGGTGACCTGGCCGGGATCGACCAGCAGGAAGAACGACCGCGACAGCGCGACGGAGAAGATGACGACGAGGGCGACGAACATCCCCCCGACGACGGCGCCCTTGTAGCGGTTGAGCGGGCGGCTGAGCACGGCGAGGATCCAGATGCCGACGACGGCGAGGATGATGGTGGCGCCCGTGCGCAGCTCGTCGACCTCGATGCCCGCGCCGCGGACGACGAGCGTGTACGCGGTGAGGGTCAGCGCCACGATGACCCCGGTCGGGATCGCGAAGCTCAGCGAGCGACGCAGGAACCCGGGGATGTAGCGCTGCGCGTTCGGCATCAGGGCGAGGAAGAAGGCGGGGATGCCGATCGTCAGCCCGTCGGTGATGGACAGCTGCCGCGGCAGGAAGGGGAACTCGAGCAGCAGGAGCCCGAAGAGCAGCGCCAGCAGGGTCGCGTACGTGGTCTTGGTGAGGAACAGCATCGAGACGCGCTCGATGTTCGCGATCACCTGCCGCCCCTCGGCGACGACGTCGGGAAGGTGCGAGAAGCGCCCGTCGAGCAGCACGAGGCGGGCGACGGCCTTCGTGGCCGCGGCGCCCGAGTTCATCGCGATGCCGATGTCGGCCGTCTTGATCGCGAGCGCGTCGTTGACCCCGTCGCCGGTCATGGCGACGGTGTGCCCGTTCGACTGCAGCGCGACGACCATCCGCTTCTTCTGATCGGGGCTCACCCGACCGAAGACGGTGTGCTGCTCCAGCACCTCGGCGAGCGCGGCGTCGTCGTCGGGGAGCTCGCGGGCGTCGTAACCCTCCGCGGCATCCACGCCGACCTCGCGCGCGATAGCCGCGACCGTGCGCGGGTTGTCGCCGGAGATGATGCGGATGCCGACCCCCTGGGCGCGGAAGTACTCGAGCGTCTGGGCGGCG
This sequence comes from Microbacterium hominis NBRC 15708, assembly GCF_001592125.1. Classification (GTDB taxonomy): domain Bacteria; phylum Actinomycetota; class Actinomycetes; order Actinomycetales; family Microbacteriaceae; genus Microbacterium; species Microbacterium hominis. Next base: position 110,560 of record NZ_BCWI01000013.1, on the reverse strand, counting down.
TCGGCGCGCACCTTCTCGCGGAAGGTCAGCACCGCCACGGGCCCGAGCCCCTCGGGCAGTCGCTCGTGCTCGGCGTCGTCGGCGCTGAGCACGCTCGCCGCATACGCGAGCACGAGGGTGCGGCGGCCGGTGGAGGCGCGCGCGACCACCGCGGAGCCGAGCGGGTCGGCGACGTCGCTCGCGGCCGCGCCGAACACCATCTCCGGCGCACCGAGCACCCACGTGCCGGCGGCGTCGCCGTCGGCGTCGAACGAGACGGCGCTCCATTTGCGGGCCGACGAGAACGCGATGGTCTCCGCCGCCACGCGGGGGCGCGCGGCGGCTTCGGCGGCGAACGGCTCGCGCAGGGTGCGTGCGGTCGCGTTGGCGTCGGGCGCGGCGCCGTACCAGCCCAGCGTGCGGCGCCAGCCGTCGACCTCGTCGAGCAGGAACGCGTCGTCGTAGACGATCTCGCCCTCGGTGAGCGTGCCCGTCTTGTCCAGGCAGATGACGTCGACCCGGGCGAGGCCCTCCACGGCGGGCAGCTCGTTGACGAGCACCTGTCGGGCGGCCAAGCGTGCGGCGCCCACCGCGAAGGTGATCGACGTCATCAGCACGAGCCCGAGCGGGATCATCGCGGTGAGCGAGGCGATCGTGTTCACCACCGCCTGCACCCACGAGCCGGTCTCCCACGCGACGCGCCAGCCGCCCGCGACCTGCATCTGGGCGTTCAACACGAGCAGTCCGATCGGGCCGATCCCCCACCCGACCCAGGTGAGCACGCGGTTGATCGAGTCGCGCAGTTCGGAGCCCACCAGCGAGAACCGCTTCGCCTCGTCGGCGAACGCGTTCGCGTAGGCGTCGGCCCCGACGCGGATGACCTGCGCGTCGCCGTCGCCGCCGACGACGATCGACCCGGACAGCGCTTCGTCGCCGAGGCGCTTGTCCACGGCATCCGACTCGCCGGTCAGCATCGACTCGTCGATCTGCAGGCCGCGCGAGCCCACGATCCGGGCATCGGCCGGCACCTGGTCACCGGCGCGCAGCACCAGGATGTCGCCCAGCACCACCTCCGTCTGCGCCACCTCCTGCTCGGTCCCGTCGCGGCGCACGCGCGCGGCGGCGGCGTTGAGCAGCGCGAGCTTGTCGAGCGCGGCCTTCGCGCGGAACTCCTGCACCGAGCCGATGACGGCGTTGGCCACCGCCGCGAAGCCGAAGAGGGCGTCCTGCCAGCGGCCGAGGGCGAACAGGATGCCGAAGCACGCGAAGACGATGCCGTTGAAGAGGGTGAACACGTTCGCGCGCACGATGCTGGCGGCGCTGCGGCTCGTCTCGGCCCGATAGGCGTTGGAGCGCCCGTCCGCGATGCGCGCGGCGACCTCGTCGGCGCGGAGGCCGACGGCCGGATCCACCTCTTCGAGCTCGACGCCGACGTCCTGCGCGGGGCTGGTCATGGCTTCACACTAAAGGAGCGGCGCGGCTCGTGTGCCCACGAGTTCCGCGCCGCTCCCCCGAAGGACGGTGCCGAACGATCAGCCCTTCGTCGCCCCCGCGAGGAGCCCCCGCACGAAGAAGCGCTGCAGGGCGAAGAACACCACCAGCGGCACGATGATCGAGATGAACGTACCGGCGGCCTGCAGGAACCACTGGTCGCCCCACGTGCCCGACAGCGAGTTCAACGACTGGGTGATCGGCAGCGACGACGACGGCGCGAAGATCGTCGCGACGAGCAGGTCGTTCCACACCCAGATGAACTCGAGCACCGCGAAGGACGCCAGCGCGGGCGCGGCCAGCGGCAGGATCATCCGGAAGAAGATCTGCCCGTGTCCGGCGCCGTCCACCCGCGCCGCCTCGATGACCTCGCTGGGGATCTCCGCGATGAAGTTGTGCAGCAGGAACACCGCCAGCGGCAGGGCGAAGATCGTGTGCGCGATCCAGACCGTCGCGAAGCTGTGCTCGAGCCCGCGGAGGTCGAGGGCCGGGAAGACGGTCACGTCGCCGATCGTCATGCCGCGGGAGAACAGGCTCAGCAGCGGCACGAGAGCCATCTGCAGCGGCACGATCTGCAACGCGAACACCGCGATGAAGGCGAGGTTGCGACCCTTGAAGTCGATCCACGCGAACGCGTAGGCCAGCAGCGAGGCGACCGCGAGGGCGAAGAAGACGACCGGGATCGTGATCGCCAGCGAGTTGAGGAACGACTCCCCCAGCGTCAGCGCGGTGCCGCCGGAGGTCAGCGCCTTCTGGTAGTTCTCCAGCGTGAACGACGGGTCGGTGAACACCGTCCACCAGCCGGTGCTCTGCACGTCCGATCCGGGGCGGAACGACGTGACGAACAGGCCGAACGTGGGGATGGTCCAGAAGATCGCGATGATGAGTGCCGCGATCGTCGCGCCCTTCGACGACAGGCGCTTGCGCGCCATCGCCTCGTGCTTGCGCGTGTCGCGGGAGACCTGCCGTGCCGAACGGGTGTCGGTGACGGGCTCGATGACGTCGACGCCGGTGCTCATCGGATCTCCCTCTGCTTGCGGATCTGGATGATGTTGAAGACGATCAGCGGCGTGACGAAGATGAACAGCACGACCGCCAGCGCCGCCGCGTGGCCGTAGCTCTGGAAGCGCTGCTGCTGGTTGACCATCTCGAAGGCGAGCACCGAGGTGTTGGCGCGACCGCCCGTCATGACCGCGACGATGTCGTAGATCTTCAGCGCCGCGATGGCCACGGTGGTCACCACGACGACGATCGACGAGCGGATGCCGGGCACGGTGACGTTGCGGAACCTGTCCCAGGCGTTCGCGCCGTCGAGCTCGGCGGCTTCCATCTGCTCCGGCGGGACCGCCTTGATGGCCGCCGACAGGATGACCATGGCGAGGCCCGTCTGACTCCAGATGAACACCACCATCAGCAGCAGGCTGTTGATCAGGGGCGTCACGCTCAGCCAGGCGACGGGGTCGCCCCCGAAAGCCGTGATGATCGCGTTGAGCAGACCCAGCTGATCGCCCTGCCGGTAGTCGTACATGAACTTCCAGATGATGCCGGCGCCCACGAACGAGATGGCGAACGGCATGAAGATGAGCACCTTCAGGAACCGCTCCCCCGCGGCACGGTCGATGAACACCGCGTAGGCGAGCCCGACGATCGTGGCGATGGTGGGGCAGATCAGCACCCAGATGACGGTGTTGATCACCGACCACGTGCCTTCCGGCTGCGTGAACACCCACACGTAGTTCTCGAAGCCCACGAACTCGGCGCCCGTCTTGTCGTAGAACGACTGCACGAACGTGGCGATGAACGGGTAGATGAGACCGATCAGCAGCAGCACCGCCGCGGGAGCGGCGAACAGCACGAGCTGGAAGAGGTAGCCGGCGCCCTTGCGCGCACGGTAGTCCAGCACGAACAGCGCGCCCCCGGAGACCAGGGCGATGCCGAGCACGTAGATGAACGCGTTCGCGTAGGGCCGCAGCAGCATCAGCGCGATCACCGGGATGGCGAAGCACGCGACGAGGCGGATCCAGAAGTAGAGGCGACCGGGGCGCGGCGCGTACTCGATCAGCAGCAGGAGCACGCCGACGACCGCACCGAAGACGATCAGGATGATCGGGATCTGGACGATCGGCCCCATGACGCCGAGCCACTGGAAGAACGCGGTGAGCGAGACGCCCGGGATGACGATCTTGGCGGGATCCTCGACGGGTGCGCTCAGCAGCAGCAGGACGACGAGCGCGAGGACGACGACGAGCGCGCCGGTCGCGATACCCGCGGTGACGCGGGGAGAGAAGGCGCGGCGCCGGCCCGGCGGAGGCTTCGGGGCATCCGTCTGGGATCGCGCGGGCGCGGTGGTGGTTGCGGACATCGATGAGCCTCCGTGTGCTTCGGCGGACGCGGGACGTGGGTGACGACGAGGGCGGGCACCGCGGGCGGGATGCCGAGGCCTCGGCATCCCGCCCGCGGTGTCACGCGGTGGGTGTGACTAGTTGTTGTAGCCGGCCTGGATGTCGCTGAGGACCGTGGCCTGGTCCTTGCCGTCGATCCAGTCGACCATGCCCTTCCAGAACGAACCGGAGCCGACCGTGGCGGGCATGAGGTCCGACGCGTCGAAGCGGACCGTGGTGTTCGGGTCCTGCAGCAGCTTCATCGCCTCGGTGAGGAACTCGCTCGAAGCCTTGCTCGGGTCCGCCTTGAGGTTGGCCGAGATGGCGCCGCCCTCGCTGACGCGGGCGTCGGCGAACTCGGGGCTGGACATGAACTCGAGCACCTTCTGCGTGGCCTCGCTGTCGGAGAAGCCGGCGACGAACTCGCCACCGACCTCGATCGTGGCCGAGCCCTCCTTGTAGCCGGGGAGCACGAAGGCGTAGACGTCACCGTCGGGCGCGACCTTCGGGGTCTCACCCGATGCCGTCTTCACGGTCAGGAAGTTGGCCGTGAGGAACGACGCCTGGTGGGTCATCGGGCAGGAGCCGTCCGCCACCTTCGCCGCGACGTCACCGAACGCGGTGCTGTTGATGCTCTTGACGTCGCCGTAGCCGGCGTTGACGTACGACGGGTTCAGCAGGATGTCGCCGACCGCGGTGAACGCGTCGGAGATCGGCTTGTCCGTGAACTTCACGGTGCCGTCGACCCACTGGTCGTACACGTCGGGACCCGACTGGCGCAGCACGAGGTCCTCGACCCAGTCGGTGCCGGGCCAGCCCGACGCGCCGCCGGACTCGAAGCCGGCGCACCAGGGCGCCGCCCCGGTCTTCTCCTGGATCGTCTTGGTCAGCGTGAGCAGCTCGTCCCATGTCTTCGGGATCTCGACGCCCCACTCCTTGAACTTCGCCGGCGAGTACCAGACGTAGCCCTTGATGTTGGCGAGCATCGGTGCCGAGTAGAACGTGCCGTCGATCGTGCCGTACTTCTTCCAGTCGGGCGACCAGTTGGCGTCGACGTTGTCCTCGACGGCCTTCGGTGCCGCCTTCACGTCGCCCGTGCCGACGAGGGTCTTCAGCAGACCCGGCTGCGGCACGATCGCGATGTCGGGAGCATCGCCACCGGTCACCTTCGTGACGATGTTGGCCTCGAAGCTCTTGTCGCCCGTGTACTCCACGGTGACCCCGCTGGTCTTGCTCCAGTCGTCGAAGACCTTCTGCAGGGCGTCGGCCTCAGAACCGGTGATACCGCCCGCGATCCGCACGGTGCCCCCGGCCGCTGCCGATCCCCCTGTGCTGCCGCCGCTGCTGCCGCCTTCGGCGCAGCCGGCGAGAGCGAATGCCGCCACGCCCATGACGGCAAGAGGCGCAATCCAGCGCCGCCGTGACATCCCCATGTGATTCCTCCTCATTGAGTGCTCGGATGATTCCTGTGCACACGGTTCCTTCCCGGAACCGATTCCAGGCAAAGCTATTGGACACGCTCCCACGACACAAGGCAGCGATTGTCACAACCCGATAACGACAACTATCGCGCGGAACGCGCCGCCACGAAGATGAGAGCAACCGGTTCCATACTGAACCGTGAGAAAGACGATCGATCAGCTCGAGGAGGAGCGCCGATGGCGGGCATAGCGGAGGTCGCCGCCCACGCGGGCGTTTCGAAGGCCACCGCCAGTCGTGCCCTGAGCGGCGCCGGCTACGTATCCGAGAGCACGAAGTCGCGGGTGCGCGCGGCGGCCGCCGAGCTGGGCTACGTCCCGTCCGCCGGGGCCGTCGGACTCGCGACGGGCCGCACGCAGAACGTCGGCGTCGTCATGCCCTACGTCAACCGCTGGTTCTTCGCCGAGGTGCTCGAGGGCATCCAGCAGGCGCTGCTGGAACGCGGCCTCGACCTCACCCTGTACGACGCGAAGCCCGGTACCGACGGGCGCGCCCGGATCTTCGACGACTTCCTGGCGCGCAAGAGGTTCGACGGTCTGATCGCGGTGGGCCTGGAACCGGTGGACCACGAGCTCGAGCGTCTGACGCGCATCGACCGCCCGATCGTCAGCGTCGTCGGCTCGAGCGACCTGACCAGCGTCGTCGCGGTGGACGACGCGGATGCGGCGCGGCGGGCCACCGAGCACCTCATCGCCCTCGGCCATCGCGACATCGCGTTCGTGGGCGGCGCTCCCGAGAGCCACTGGGCGCACGTCGACCAGGAGCGGCTCGCCGGCTACCGCCACGCGATGCGCGAGGCGGGCCTGTCGCAGTTCGCCCGGCACGCGCACTCCGAGGTGACGCTGCCCGACGGCTACGCCGCCTCCGCCGATCTGCTCAGCGACACGCGCCGCCGCCCGACCGCCATCGTGGGCGTCTGCGACGAGGTGGCGATCGGCGCGATCATCGCGGCCCGTCGCCTCGGCATCCAGGTGCCGTCGGCGCTGAGCGTCGTGGGGATCGACGACCACGAGTTCGCCGACATGTTCGCCCTCACCACGCTCCAGCAGGTGCCGCGGGAACAGGGCCGGGCCGCCGTGGGCGTGCTGCTGTCCGAGATCGCCGAGCCGGGCCGCGCGCGCACCGAGCTGCGTCTTCCCGCCCGGCTCGTCGTGCGCAGCTCCACGGCCCCGATCAGCGACGGCGTCGAGCGGGTCTGAGCGCGCCGCACGGACGCGGAAGACCCCCGGGCCGAGCCCGGGGGTCTTCGCTGCAGTTCTTCGAGAAGAGCTGATTACTTGATGGTCACCGAAGCGCCGGCCTCCTCGAGGGCAGCCTTCGCCTTCTCGGCGGTCTCCTTGTTCGCGCCCTCGAGCACGGCCTTGGGGGCACCGTCGACGACGGCCTTGGCCTCGCCGAGGCCGAGCGAGGTGAGCTCGCGGACCGTCTTGATGACCTGGATCTTCTTGTCGCCGGCGGCCTCGAGGATGACGTCGAAGGAGTCCTTCTCCTCGACCTCTTCGGCGCCACCCGCGGCACCCGCGGCGCCGGCAACGGCGACGGGGGCGGCAGCGGTGACGTCGAACTTCTCCTCGAACGCCTTCACGAACTCGCTGAGCTCGACGAGGGTCAGGCCGGCAAACTGCTCGAGCAGCTCCTCAGTGGTGAGCTTCGCCATGATGTATCTCCTAGATGGGTGGGGTGTATGGGAAAGAGCTCGCCGGTCGCTTACGCGGCCTCGGCGGTCTCCAGCTTTTCGCGAAGCGCGTCGATGGTGGCCGCAGCCTTGCCCATCGTCGCCTTCATCATGCCCGCCGCCTTCGCCAGCAGAACCTCACGGCTCTCCAGGGAGGCGTACTTGTTGACCTCGTCGGCGCTCAGGGCGTTGCCCTCGAAGACGCCGCCCTTGATCACGAGAAGCGGGTTGGCCTTGGCGAAGTCACGCAGAGCCTTCGCGGTGGCGACGAAGTCGCCGTGCACGAACGCGACGGCCGAGGGGCCCTTGAGGTCCTCGTCCAGCGCCGTGATCCCCGCGTTGTTCGCGGCGATCTTGGTCAGCGTGTTCTTCACCACGGCGTAGCTCGCGTCCTGACGGATGCTGTTGCGCAGCTGCTTGAGCTGGGCGACCGTCAGACCGCGGTACTCGGTCAGCAGAACGGCAGTCGAGTTCTCGAAGTTCTTCGTGAGCTCGGCGACCGATGCATCCTTCTGCGCCATGGTCACTCCTTGATGTGAACGTGACACCCCGCGGTGGCGGAGCGTCGGCCTCGACCGGCTGTCCTGCGATACGGACCCCGCACAACGAGAAAAAGCTCCGGCGCAAGCGCACGGAGCTTCGTGTCCGGTTTCCCGGTGCTGTCTGTGACACCTGCGCGGGCCCCTGCGATGCAGAGCTTCGTCGGCATCCGCTTGCGCGCACGCCGAGACCAGCGGTCTTTGGCTTCCCCCAGCATAGGCGACGCCGGCACCGTCGCCAAATCCGGGCGGCGCGGGTGTCGCGGGGCCCGGCTGTCGACGGCGCGGGTTAGCCTCGATGTCATGACTCCGGAGGCCTTCGCACGCATCGCTCCGGAACTGGCCTCCCGCATCGTCGCCGACTCGCGCGACCGCGTGGGCTGGATGCGCGCCCGCTCGCGCGGCATCACCGCGACGGATGTCGCTCAGCTGACGAGTCCCGCCGCCATCGCGCGCGCGGCCGACGCCAAGCTCGGCGCCGGGCGCGGCTTCTCGGGCAACGCGTACACCGACCACGGACGTCGCCGCGAGCCGGAGATCGCCGCCTGGGTCGCGGCGACGCACGGCATCCACCCCTCGTCGGCCCTCTTCCACGCCGTCGTCGAGAAGCGCCACCTCGCGACCCCCGACGGCATCACGGTCGATCAGGACGGTCGTGTCGTGCTCGCGGAGATCAAGACCACGAACAAGACGTGGCGCTCGATCCCCCGCACCTACCTGCGTCAGGTGTGGTGGCAGCAGCACGTGCTGGGCGCCGAGCGCACCCTGGTCGTGTGGGAGGAGCACGACGGGTTCGTGCCCGTCGGCGACGAGCCCCGGTGCGCCTGGGTCGACCGCGACGAGCGGGAGATCGGCAACCTCGTGCGCCTCGCGACCGAGCTGATCGACGAGCTCTACCGCCGCACCACCGCGCGCCGGGTCGGGGCGGCGCCGGCCGATGCCGCCGCACCGCGCGCCCGCGAGCCGTTCCGCGCCCTCGCCCTCGCCGACTGACCGCCCGCCGGATGCCGGGGCCTCGGCACGGGCAGAGCCGGGTCGGGAATAGTTGACGCAGGTCAACGTTGCTCATATAGTTGACCCAGCTCAAACGTTGACTGAGATCAACCATCCCGTCGCCCCCGGCGACTCCTCCGCATCGCCGCACCTCCAGGAAGCACCCCTATGTCAGAAACCCTCACCGACGGCGCACCGCGCATGACCCATCGGCAGGTGCTCGAAGCCCTGTCCGGTCTGCTGCTGGGCATGTTCGTGTCCATGCTGGCCTCGACCGTCGTCTCCAGCTCGCTGCCCGTGATCATCCACGACCTCGACGGCAACCAGGCCGCCTTCACGTGGGTCGTCACGGCGACCCTGCTCACGACGGCGATCTCGACCCCCATCTGGGGCAAGCTCGCCGACCTCACCAACCGGAAGGTGCTCTACCAGCTCGCGATCGTGATCTTCGTGCTCGCGACCGCCGCCGCCGGATTCTCGCAGAGCCCCGAGATGCTCATCGCGTTCCGCGCCGTGCAGGGCATCGGCGCCGGCGGCCTCGCCGCGCTCAGCCAGGTGCTCATGGCCGACATCATCAGCCCGCGCGAGCGCGGCCGCTACATGGGCCTGTTCGGCGCGGTGATGGCGCTCGCCACGATCGGCGGGCCGCTGCTGGGCGGTGTGATCACGGATGCCTGGGGCTGGCGCTGGAACTTCTTCGTCTCGCTTCCGGTCGCCGTCGTCGCCCTCGTGCTCGTCCAGGCGACCCTGCACGTGCCGGCCCGCCCGAAGAAGAAGACGACGATCGACTACCTCGGCATCGTGCTGCTGTCGGCCGCCGTCTCGCTGCTGCTGGTCTGGGTCACCAACGCCGGCACGACCAAGACCGGCGACTGGTGGGATCTCGGCAACAACGACTGGTGGAGCCTCACGACGGTGCTGATGGTCGGCGGCGCGATCCTCGCCGCGATCCTGTTCGTCATCGTCGAGCTGCGCTCGCGCGAGCCGCTCGTGCCGCTGACGCTGTTCCGCAACCGCACGTTCACGCTGTCGGTCATCGCCTCCATCGCCACCGGCATCGCCATGTTCGGCGCCTCGGTGTTCCTCAGCCAGTACATGCAGCTGGCGCGCGGGGCGACCCCGACCGAGGCCGGGCTCATGACGATCCCGATGATCGGCGGCCTCCTGGTCGCCTCGGTCGGCGTCGGCACGCTGGTGACCCGCTACGGCACGTGGAAGCCGTACCTCATCGTCGGCGCCGTGCTGCTGATCGCCGGCTCGTCGCTGCTGTCGACGATCCACTACGACACGGACTTCTTCCTCGTCTCGGTGTACATGTTCCTGCTCGGTGCGGGCGTGGGCATGACGATGCAGAACCTCGTGCTGGTCGTGCAGAACACGACCCGTCCGGAGGAGATCGGTGTCGCGAGCTCCGGTGTGACGTTCTTCCGGAGCCTCGGCGGGACCATCGGCGTCTCGGTCATGGGCGCCGCCCTCGCCGCGCGCGTGGTCGACCTCGTCGCCGAGCGCAAGGAGGAGATCACCGCCGCCGTGATGGGGCTCGGCGACCAGGCCCAGTACTGGGGGCAGCAGCTGCAGTCCGGATCGCTGCCCAAGGTCTCGGCGATGCCCGATACGCTTCGTGTCGTGTTCGAGGACATCTACGCCAACGGCATCTCCCATTCCTTCCTGATCGCCGTCCCCTTCGCCGTGATCTCGCTGATCGCGATCGTCTTCCTCCCCAACAAGCCGCTCACGACGATGACCACCGTCGAGCGCCTGCAGGCGAGCGAGGCCGACCTCGCGACCGTCTCCGTCCCGGAGGCCATGGAGACGCTGACCGCGACCGGATCGGTGCGCACCGTGCGCACGGGAACCCGCGACGATGGCTGAGACCTCCGCAGCCTCCAGCTCCCGTACCGACGCGGTGCGGGAGCTGGAGGCCGAGTTCGGGGAGCTGATCACCCGCTTCCAACGGGTGATCAGCGAGATCGCGAACCGGGTGAGCCCGGGCCTGCTGCCGGGCGCGTACAAGGTGTTCACGACCATCGCCCGCCGCGACGGCGTGACCCTGTCCACGCTCGCCGATCACCTCATGATGGACAAGGGCCAGCTGAGCCGGACGATCCGTGAGCTGGAGAGCCTCGGCCTCATCTCGCGCGCCCCCGACCCCGCCGACGGCCGCTCGAGCCTGCTGTCCGCCACGGCCGAGGGCCGGGGGCGCCTCGAGGCCGCGCGGGCCCCGCAGCAGGGCCTGCTGCTGGATGCGATCGTGGACTGGCCCCTCGACGACATCCATGCGCTGACCCGCCTGCTGCACGCGCTCGGCGAGAGCGTCACGCGCCGCTGACGACGCTTAGCGGCCCGGTAGCACTCGCGTAACACGGCGGAGACATCCCCGGGGTTGACTGGTCGACACGGGGGCACCACGCCTCCCCGGCCGCACGTGCAGCCAACGCCGACACGCACGGGAAGGAGCGACCCGATGGTCTCTCACCGTCTCACCCGATTCCGGCCTCTGCGGGGCGCCGCGGCAGCGGATGCCGCCCACACCGCCCCCGTCCCCGAGATCCCCCGGGACATGCGCGCGATGGTCTTCGACGAGGTCGGCGGCGCGGAGGTGCTGCACGAGGCCACGATCCCCGTGCCGGCTCCCGTGCTGAGCGAGCTGCTCGTGCGCGTGGTCGCCGCCGGGGTCAATCCCATCGACGCGAAGACCCGCTCCGGCGCGGGGGTGTCGGGGGCCATCGACGCGTTCCCGAGCACGCTCGGCTTCGACTTCAGCGGCGTCGTCGTCTCGGCGCCCTACGAGTCGCACCCGTTCCCTCCCGGCACCGAGGTGTTCGGGATGACCCCCTTCCCCCGCTCCGGCGGATCGTACGCGGACTACGTCGTGGTGCCCACCCTCTCCGTCGCGCGCAAGCCCGCGTCGCTCTCGCACGCCGAGGCCGCGGCCGTGCCGCTGGCGGCGCTCACCGCGTGGGGACTCGTCGTCGAGACCGCGCACGCCCACGAGGGCCAGCGGGTGCTCATCCACGCCGGCGCGGGCGGTGTGGGCCACTTCGCGGTGCAGCTGGCCGCCTACTTCGGCGCACAGGTGATCGCCACCGGATCGGCCGGCAACCTCGCGTGGCTGCGCGAGCTGGGGGCATCCGTCGCCATCGACTACGCGACCACGCGCTTCGAGGACGTCGTCGGCACCGTCGACGTCGTCATCGACCTCGTCGGCAACGTGCACGACGACACGGGCACCCGGTCGCTGGGCGTGCTGCGCCCGGGCGGCCTGTACGTCCTCGTGCCCACCGGGGGCTGGCCGCAGTACGCGGATGCCGCCGCGGCCGCGGGCGTGCGGACCACCTCGTACAAGGTGGTCCCCGACGGCACCGTCCTGGCGACGCTGGCGCGTCTGCTCGACTCGGGCGCGATCCGCGTGTTCGTCGACCACGTCTACGACCTGGGCGAGGCCGCGACGGCGCACCGCGAGGTGGAGCGGGGTCACACCCGCGGGAAGATCGTCCTCGCGGTCGGCGACTGCTGACTCACCGCGACAGCACGCGGCGTCCCTCCGCGACGATCTCCCCCGCCACCGCGTCGAGCAGGGGCGAGCGCAGGTTCCACTGCTGCCAGAACAGCGCCACCGCCACCTCTGGTCCGCCCAGCGGCACGAGGGCGCCGGAGGCGAGGGCCTCGCGCGACTGCAGGCGCGGCAGCAGAGCCCATCCCAACCCGAGTTGGACGGCCGTCGCGAAGTCGTGCGACGCGGGCACGCGGTGGCGCGGCGGGGCGGTGGGGTCCACGCCCCGGGCCGTCAACCAGCGCGTCTGCAGGTCGTCGCGGCGGTCGAAGTCGATCACCGGCGCCCGCCGCAGCCCGTCGCGGTCGCCGTCGGCGTCGCCGGTCAGCCACCGATCGCGGAAGGCCGGGGTCGCGACCGCCTCGTAGACGAGCTCCCCGAGCGGGCTGACCCGGCATCCGCCGACGGGCTGCTCACGCGAGGTGACCGCCCCCATCACCGTGCCCGACTCGAGCAGGCCCGCCGTGAAGTCCTGGTCGTCGCGGTGCAGGTCGAAGACCACCGGATGGCGCGCGCTCAACCGCGCCAGCGGGGCGAGGAACCAGGTCGCCAGGGAGTCCGCGTTCACGGCGAGGGGCACGCGCGTCGTGGCGGCATCCGCGCCCAGTTCCGCGATCGCGTCGGCCTCGAGGAGCGCGAGCTGGCGGGCGTAGCGGACGACACCGTGCGCCGCCGGCGTCGCGCGCACCGGCTTCGTCCGCACGAGGAGCACCTGTCCGAGCGCGTCCTCGAGCGCCCGGATGCGTTGGCTGACGGCGGAGGGGGTGAGGTGCAGTCGGCGCGCGGCGACTTCCAGCGTCCCCTCCTCGACGGCCGTCGCGAGGGTGAGCGCCAGCTCGGGCGAGATGCGGGACATAAGCTCAGCTTACGAGGCGTGAGAATCGTCACCTGGACTGATCACGACGATCCTCCTAGCGTCGAAGCCGTGCTCCCCACCGTCCTCGCCGGTTTCGGCCTCGGCCTGTCGCTCATCGTCGCGATCGGCGCGCAGAACCTCTTCGTGCTGCGCCAGGGCATCCGCCGCGAGCGGGTGGTGGCCGTCGCCCTCGTGTGCGCGCTGTCGGATGCCGTGCTCATCGCGGTCGGCGTCTCCGGCATCGGCGCGATCCTGCACGCCGTCCCCTGGCTCATCGACGCCGTGCGGTGGGCGGGCGCCCTCTTCCTCGGCGGCTACGGGCTGCTCGCGGCGCGCCGGGCGCTGCGTCCGGCGCATGCGGCGCTGCAGGTGTCCGATGAGGGGCCCCGCGACGCCGAGCGCGCGCCGCGGCTCGCACCGATCGTCCTGACGTGCCTCGCGCTCACCTGGCTCAACCCGCACGTCTACCTCGACACCGTGTTCCTCCTCGGCTCCGTCGCGAACACGCACGGCGCGGACCGTTGGTGGTTCGCCGCGGGGGCCGCCGCGGCATCCGTCCTCTGGTTCTTCTCGCTCGCCCTCGGCGCCCGTCATCTGGGGCGCCGGCTGGCCACGCCGCGCTCCTGGCGCATCGTCGACGGCGTGATCGCGGTCGTGATGATCGCCCTCGCGGTGAGCCTCGTCTGGCCCCGCTGACGCGGTGCGGGCAGGATGGGGGGATGATGCGTGTCCACCTCGTCGCCCGCGGCGGCGTGCAGGGCGTCGGCTACCGATTCACGATGGAAGCCGTCGCCGCGCGCGCCGGGGCCACCGGATGGGTGCGCAATCGCCCCGACGGCAGCGTCGAGGCCGAGGTGGAGGGCAGCGATGCGGCCGTGGCCGACGTCGTGGACTGGGCCCGCCGCGGCCCGCGCGGCGGCTGGGTCGACGACGTGCAGGTCGAGCAGATCGCGCCCGAGGGCTCCGGCGTCTTCGAGATCCGCCGGGACGGCTGAGACGACGACGGGGCCCCACCCGAAGGTGGAGCCCCGTCGTGAGGTCGATCCGAGGATCAGACCAGGGAGTTGACGTCCAGCGGGATGCCGGGGCCGAACGTGGTCGACACGGCGCCCTTCTGGATGTAGCGGCCCTTCGAACTCGAGGGCTTCAGGCGCACGATCTCCTCGACCGCGGCGGTGAAGTTCTCCTCCAGCTGCTCGGCCGTGAAGGAGGCCTTGCCGACGACGAAGTGCACGTTGGCGTGCTTGTCGACGCGGAACTCGATCTTGCCGCCCTTGATCTCCTCGACGGCCTTGGCCGGGTTGGGGGTCACGGTGCCGGTCTTGGGGTTCGGCATGAGGCCACGGGGACCGAGGACCTTGCCGAGGCGTCCGACCTGGCCCATGAGCTCGGGCGTGGAGACGGCCGCGTCGAACGCGGTCCAGCCGCCGGCGACCTTCTCGATGAGCTCGGCGCCGCCGACCTCGTCCGCGCCCGCGGCGATGGCGGCCTCGGCGGCCGGGCCCGTCGCGAACACGATGACGCGGGCGGTCTTGCCCGTGCCGTGCGGGAGGATGACCGTGCCGCGGACCATCTGGTCCGCCTTGCGCGGGTCGACCGCGAGCTTGAGGGCGACCTCGACGGTCGAGTCGAACTTCTTCGACCCCGTCTCCTTCGCGAGCTTCACGGCCTCGGTGGACGTGTAGAACTTGTCGCGGTCGATCTTCGCCGCGGCTGCTTCGTAAACCTTGGACTTAGCCATTGTGCGTTCCCCCTCAGTCCTCGACCGTGATGCCCATGGAGCGGGCGGTGCCGGCGATGATCAGCGAGGCGGCCTCGATGTCGTTCGCGTTCAGGTCGGGCATCTTCGTCTCGGCGATCTGACGGACCTGGTCCTTGGTGAGCTTCGCGACCTTGACGGTGTGCGGGGTCTTGGAGCCCTTCTGCACGCCGGCGGCCTTCTTGATGAGCTCCGCGGCGGGCGGGGTCTTCAGGATGAACGTGAAGCTGCGGTCCTCGTAGACGGTGATCTCCACGGGGATGACGTTGCCGCGCTGCGACTCGGTCGCGGCGTTGTACGCCTTGCAGAACTCCATGATGTTGACGCCATGCTGACCGAGCGCGGGGCCGATCGGCGGCGCCGGGTTGGCGGCACCGGCGTTGATCTGAAGCTTGATCAGGCCGGTCACCTTCTTCTTCGGTGCCATTCTCTTTCCTTCTGTCGAGCGCCCGTGGCCGGAGCATCGGGGCGCGCTTCCACGCGATCGGCGGACCCGAAAGGTGGTGGGGAGGTCGCGCGACGAGCGCGCAACCTGATGATTCTACCGGATGCCGCGGCATCCGGTGGCGATCACTGCTTGGTGACCTGGTCGAACGACAGCTCGACCGGCGTCTCGCGCTCGAAGAGGGAGACGAGCACCGTGAGCTTGCCGCTCTCCGGCTTGATCTCGCTGATCGAGCCGGGAAGACCCGCGAACGAGCCCTCCTTGATCGTGATCGTCTCACCGATCTCGAAGTCGACCTCGGTGATGACGCTGCGCGCCTGGGTCGCGGAACCCTTGGCCCCGCCGCCCTTGACGGGCGCCGTCTCGGTGACCTGCACGAGGGACTTCAGCATGTTGAAGGCCTCCTCGAAACGCAGCGGCGTCGGGTTGTGGGCGTTGCCCACGAAGCCCGTGACGCCGGGCGTGTGACGCACGACCGACCACGTGTCCTCGTTGAGCTCCATGCGCACGAGCACGTAGCCGGGGATCCGGACGCGCGTGACCATCTTGCGCTGACCGTTCTTGATCTCGACGACGTCCTCCATGGGGACCTCGACCTGGTAGATGTCCTCTTCGACCTCGAGCGAGTTCTTGCGCTGCTCGATGTTGGCCTTCACCTTGCGCTCGAAGCCCGCGTACGAGTGGATGACGTACCACTTGCCGGGAAGCGACCGCAGCTCGGTGCGGAACGCCTCGTAGGGGTCTTCGGGTGCGGCGTCGGCGTCGTCCTCGGCGGCCTCGACCACCTCGCCGGCGGTCTCGACCTCGGCGACGAACTCCTCGTCCAGCACGGGGGCGTCGGGCTCGCCGTTGACGTCGGGACCGTCGTAGGGCGCGATCTCCTCGGCGGCGTGAGCGGCCGCGTCGGCCTCCTCCTCGGCGAGGGCGTCGGTGAGCACCTCGGCGGCGGCTTCGGCCTCGGCGGCCTCGTCGATCTCCAGTGCGTCGTTCACGATGGCGTCTGCCTCCGGGTCTTCGATGTCGATGTCGTCGTACTCGTCGTCGTCGACGGCCGCGTCCTCGTCGTCGACCACGTGGACGGCGAGGTGCTCCGCGGGCGCGGAGGCGCGCTCCTCGGCGGCGAGGATGTTGCCCTCCTGCGCCTCGTCGTCTTCACTGGACTGCTCGGCGGCGGTGGCCCAGTCGACGTCGTCGGTGTACTTCTCAGACACGTATGTCCTCTTCCCTCGGGGGTCGTGCGGTGACAGCTCGGGCGTCGGCTGGATCAGCTCGGCACGCCGAAGACGACCTGCACCACCCAGGTGAAGAGCAAGTCGAGGCTGTACACGACGGCCATCATCACGACGACGAAGCCGAGGACGACACCGGTGAACTTCAGGAGCTCCTGGCGGGTCGGCGTGACCACCTTGCGGAGTTCGCCGAAGACCTGGCGGATGAAGAGCGCGATCCGCTGGAAGAAGTTCAGCTTCTTCTCGCGGGGCGTGCCGCCTGCTGCGACGACCTCGCCGTGCGCCTCTTCCTGGACCATGTACCCACCCATGTGACGTGCTCGGACGTTCTCGGACTTGCTTCCGCGCCGGCGTGGACCGGCGCGCCTGCTGTGTCAACTGATCGCTGACGCGCAGGGCGGACAGGAATCGAACCTGCAACCTGCGGTTTTGGAGACCGCTGCTCTGCCAATTGAGCTACCGCCCTAGAGATCCGGGGATCCCAGGGTGAAATCCGCCTCCCGTGCTCGAGGACCACGCGGGAACCACGCGGGCACGGCAAAAGAATGCAGACTTCAAGTGCACTGTCCAGTGTACGTCATGCCATCTGGACGCGCGAACCGTCAGTACTCCTGCACACCGTACCGATCGGGTTCCGGCCCCCGGCGGAAGTCGCGTCCGGACAGGGATGCCGGCACGACGCGGACGTAGTTGTACTTCACCGTCGGGATCCACGGGCGCAGCCCGAGCTCGTCCGCGGCGCGCACGTCGTCGGCCGTCGTCAGGCGGTGGGCGTGGCCGCGCACCACCACGCTCCAGGCGTCGGTGTCGCTGTACTCGTCGACCTCGAAGAGCACGCCGTCGTTGATCGTGAGCTCGGTCAGCTTGCTGCCCTCGGCGGTGCGGAAGACGATGCTCTCCCCGTCGAGGATGTAGTTCACCGGGAAGATGTCCAGGACGTCGCCGACGTGGGTGACCAGGCGGCCGAGCTCCTGCTCGGCGAGTCGCTGCCAGCACTGCCGGTCATCGAGGAAGCTGACCGCATCCGAGGTGTCCATGGCCTCATCCTGCTCCGCCGGCGCGCGCGGCGCCACCCCCGCGCGCCGGGCAAATTCTCGAATAGCCTGGAGGTATCCCCGACGCTCCACCCCGAGGTATGACGCTGAACGAGAACGCCGCCCATCAGTTCCAGGTCGACCTGCGCGGAGTCATCGATCTGCTCAGCCGGCACATCTACTCCGGCCCCCGCGTGTATCTGCGCGAGCTCCTGCAGAACGCGGTCGACGCGATCGCCGCGCGCCGCGGCGTCGACGGCGGGGGCGGGCGCGTGCGGATCACGCCGGTGAGTGCGGCATCCGACGAGTTCGTCCTCCGCGACGACGGCGTCGGTCTCACCGCCGCCGAGGTCGCCGATCTGCTGGCGACCGTGGGGCGCAGCTCCAAGCGCGACATCTTCGACCTGCCGCGCGGCGACTACCTGGGCCAGTTCGGCATCGGGATGCTGTCGTGCTTCATGGTCTGCGACACCATCGTCATCCGCTCGCGCAGCGCCGCCGCCGGCGAGGCCGTCGAGTGGGTGGGCCGCTCCGACGGCACCTTCACCGTCAGCCCCGGCGCGCCGGAGACCCCCGTCGGCACCAGCGTGCACCTCTCCCCCCGCGCCGAGACGCGCGCCCTCGTGGAGACCGCGACGGTGCTCGAGCTCGCCGAGACCTTCGCCGCCTACCTGCCCGTGACGATCGCGGTCGACCTGCCCGCCGGCGGCGAGACGACGATCACCACCGCGCCGCCGTTCCTGTCCGCCGACCGCGAGACGCGGCTGGCCTACGGCCGCGACCTCCTCGGTGCGGAACCGCTGGACGTCATCGCGCTGACGGTGCCGGCGACGCAGACCCGCGGTGTCGCCTACGTGCTGCCGTTCGCGCCGCCGCCGTCGGCGCGGCAGAGCACCCGCGTGTACCTGCGCCGGATGCTGCTGACCGAGCGCGCCGATGACATCCTCCCCGACTGGGCGTTCTTCGCGCGCGCCGTCATCGACTCGGAGGGACTGCACCCGACCGCGAGCCGGGAGGCGCTGGTCGACGACGACGCGCTGGAGCAGACCCGTCGGGAGCTGGGCGACGGCATCCGTCGGTGGATCCTCGACCTCGCGCTGAGCGATCCCGCCCGTCTCGCGCAGTTCGTCGCGATCCACGAGGTCGCCCTCAAGGCGCTCGTCCGCCACGACGACGAGCTCGCCCGCTTCATCGTCCGCTGGCTGTCGGTGGAGACCACGCAGGGCCGGCTGCGGATCGAGGAGCTCGTGCGCCGGTTCCCGCACGTGCGCTACGCCGAGACCGTCGACGAGTTCCGCCAGGTGGCGAGCGTCATCGACGACGGCGGGGTGCTCGTCGACGGCGGCTACGTCTACGACGCCGATCTGATCCGACGCCTCCCCGACGTCTTCCCCCACGTCACCGTCGAGCGCATCGAGGTGCTGGACGAGATCGACCGGCTCGACCTGCCGCCACTGGACGACCGCGCCGCCGCGTTGGAGCTGGAACGACGCGCGGCGGCGGCGCTGCCCGACGTCGACGTGATGGTCCGCTCCTTCGCGCGCGGCGAGCTGCCGGGCCTGTTCGTCTCCGACCCCGCCGTGCTGCGCGCGCTCGATCGCGGCCGTGCCCGCAGCGCCGGCGGTGCGCTGTGGGGCGGCGTGCTCGATCGCGCCGCCGCGGTCGTCGGCGGCGCGCCCGCCGACGGCGCCCCCGCCGCGCGGCTGTGTCTGAACTGGACCAACGCGCTCGTGCGCCGACTCGGATCGGCCCCGGACGGCCGGGTGTTCGACCTCGGCATCCACCTGCTGTACGTCCAGTCGCTGCTGGCCGGCCACCACCCGCTCGGCGCGGCCGACCGCGCACTGATGACGACCTCGCTCTCGGAGCTGCTCGGCCGTGCGTTGCACGCCGACGACCCGGCGGCATCCGCATCCCCCGAAGGAGAATCATGACCAGCTTCGCCTCCCGCGTCCGCACGCTCTTCGACGAGATCGACCGCACGCCGTGGGGTCCCGCCGAACGCGCGCTCGTCGCGGACGCCGTGTCGCTGGCGCGCGAGAGCGGTGACGAGCGGCTCGAGTACGAGGCCCGGCTGCGGCAGACATCGAGCGCCAACATGGCCGGCGACACCGACCTGATGTTCACCTCGTTCGCGTGGTGCCTGGCCCATCACGACGCCGACCCGGAGCGCTTCCCGGCCGTGCTCGAACCCGCCGGCGACCTTCTCTGGCACTACAAGTGGATGGCCGGCGCGCTCTCCAACTCGCCCGAGTTCGCCCCCGCGCAGATCGCGGCGGTGCTCGACGACATGGCGGAGCACTACCGCCGCGCCGGCGTCGGCGAGTCGGGCGTGCTCATGGCGCGCTTCGAGGACGCCTGGTCGGCGGGCCGCGTCGAGGAGGCGGCTGCCCTGCAGCAGCGACTGGAGGCGACCCCGCGAGACGACTACAGCCACTGCGACGCGTGCGTGCGCAGTCAGTTCGCCGGATTCTTCGCCGAGACGGGACGAGAGGACGACGCGATCCGCCTCGTGCAGGAGATGATCGAGGGCGGCTTCTCGTGCGGCGAGGAGCCGGAGCACGCGCTCGCCCGCATCCTGCTGCCGTACCTGCGCGCCGGGATGCTGGACGAGGCGCGCGCCGCGCACCTGCGCAGCTATCGGCTGGCCAAGGACAACCCCGCGAACCTCGCGATCATCGCGGACAACGTGGTCTTCTGCGCCGTCACCGGCAACGACGCCCGCACCCTGGCCCTCGTCGAGAAGCACCTCCCCTGGCTGGTGCACGACGGGCTGGATGCCGCGGCGCACGAGACCGCCCTGGCCGCGTTCGCCGTCGGCCTCGACGCGGTCGCCGCGGGCGGGCACCCCGACACGCCCGTGCGCGGCTCGGAGGCGGCCGAGCTGGTGGCCGTGCTCGGCCCGCACGACGGCCCGTGGTCGGCCGCCGAGCTGGCGGCGCGGGCGTGGGCCGAAGCCGACCGCATCGCCGCCGCGTTCGACGCGCGCAACGGCACCGACGCGCATGCCCGTGCTCTCGCGCGACTGCGCGAGAGCGGGGCCGAGCGCTACGACGTGTCGATCCGCTCCCACGAGTTCTCGACCCTGGTCGCGGCCGAGGAGCCGCAGACCCCGCAGCAGCGGGTGGAGCGCGCGCTCGTGCTCGCCAGCGCGGGATCGAGCACCGCGATCGACGCCATCCGTGCCGCCCTCCCGGACGCCGTCGGGGAGGAACGGGTCGCTCTGAGCTCGCACCTCGTCTCCGCCCTCACCTCGTACGGCCGCACCGACGAGGCGTCCGCCGCGCTCGCGGACCGGCGCGCCATCCTGCGGGAGGCGGGCCTGGACGTGCAGGAGGCACTGGAGGAGCGGCTCGGACTCGTGCTGTTCGGCGTCGACCTGGTCGAGTCGCTCCCGCGCGTGCAGGACGAGCTCGACGCCCTGGCGGCGGATCGGATCGCCGAGCGGGCGGATCTGCTGTCGACGGTCGCGATCGGCCGGCTCTGGGCGGGCGATCACGACGCCGCGCTGGCGCCGGCCCGCGATGCCGCGGCCCTGTTCGCCGAGGCCGGCGACGTGCGCCGCGCCCACGGCATGCGGCTGCTCGAGGCGGACGCGCTCTCGGCCGCCGACGACGCGGCCGGCGCCATCCGGGTCATCGACGCGCTGCTGGCCGATCCCGCGGTCGACGACGGCCGACGCGTGCGCGCCCTGGTGACCCGTGCCCGGCTGCACGGTGTCGTCGAGGAGTTCGCCGCGGGCGCCGCGGCCGCCGACGAGGCGGCGCGGATCGCGGTCTCGATCGGCGTGGACGACGTGATCGTCTCGGAGTCCTTCCTGCTCGCGGCGATGCTGCACGAGGATGCCGGTGCGCCCGCGGCGGCGGTCAGCCGCTACCGGGTCGCCGCGGAGCGCCGCGACGGCGCCGAACTGTCGAGCGTGGACGTCCGTTTCCGCCAGGGCCGTGCGATGCTCGCCGCCGGGTTCGCCGCGGAGGCGGTGGACACGCTGAACGAGGTGCTCCGCGAGGAGAGCGAGATCGGCGTCGAGCCGGCCTCGCGCGCCCTCACCGCCGCGCTGCTGGCGCAGGCGCTGCAGGCGGCCGAGGAGTACGGCAACGCCGTGGGAGCGTGGGCGTACACGGCCGATCTCCGCGAGGAGGCCGAGGATGCCGCGGGCCGGGCGTACGCGCTCGTGCAGCAGGGCCGCCTGCTCGGACGCTTCGGCGCCCTGGACGATGCGATCGAGGTGCTCGCCGAGGCCGTCGGCATCGTCCGCGGCGACGACGACGAGGTGGGCCTGCTGGCCGACGCCCTGCACACCCTCGCCCAGGCGCATCAGCAGCGCGGCGACGACGAGGCGTTCGCCCTGGTCGACGAGGCTCTGGAGCTCGGCCGACGCCACGAGGCGGCCTGGTTCGTCGCGGACGTGCTCGACACCCGCGCCCGTCTGCTGATCGGCCGCGGAGACGTCGACGACGCCGTCGCGACCGCCCTGCAGGCCGCGGACGCGTTCGCGGCGGCGGGCGACCCGGCCGGCGCGGGCGGGTCGGAGCTGCTGGCGGCGCGCGTGCTGCGCGAGGCCGGCCGGCCCGGCGACGCCGTGGCGGTCTACCGCGCCGCCTTCGACCACGCCGACGACGCCGAGGCCCTCCGACAGGCCGTCGCCCTCGAGCTGGGCGACGTCCTCGAGGGCCTCGGCCGTCACGCCGAGGCGGCCGAGGTCCGGGCGGTGCTGCCGGCCTGACCGGGCTCAGCCCGCGATGCGGATGAGCTTCTTGTTGACGAACTCCTCGGCGGCGAGCAGACCCATCTCGCGTCCCGTGCCGCTGCGCTTCACGCCGCCGAACGGCAGCTCGGGCGAGTCGGCGAGGACGATGTTGACGTAGACCATGCCGGCGTCGATGCGGTCGGCGATACGGGCGGCCTGCGCGGGGTCGGTCGTGAAGACGTACGAGCCGAGGCCGAACTCGGTGCCGTTCGCGATCTCGACGGCCTCGTCCTCGCCGCTGACGCGGTAGACGACGCCGACGGGACCGAAGAACTCCTCGCGGTAGGCGTCCATGTCGGCGGTGACACCGGTGAGGACGGTGCCGGGGAAGAAGGCGCCGTCGCGCGTGCCGCCGGTCACGACCGTCGCGCCCTGCGCGACGGCACGGTCGACCTGCTCCTGCAGCCGCTCCGCGGCCGCCAGGGACGACAGCGGTCCGAGCACGGTGTCCTCGGCGAACGGATCGCCGACCTTCGCCGCCTGCAGGGCCGCGGCGAAGCGCTCGACGAACCCGTCGTACAGCTCGTCGGCGACGAGGAAGCGCTTGGCGCCGTTGCAGGACTGACCGTTGTTGTCCAGGCGCGCATCGACGGCCGCCTGCACCGCGGCATCCAGGTCGTCGGTGGACAGCAGGATGAAGGGGTCCGAGCCGCCGAGCTCCAGCACGACCTTCTTGAGGTTGCGGCCCGCGATCTCGGCGACCGCCGCGCCGGCGCGCTCGCTGCCGGTGACGGAGACGCCGTGCACGCGACGGTCGGCGATCACGTCGGCGGCCTGCTCGTTCGTGAGGCGGACGTCGACGTAGGCGCCGGCGGGGAATCCCGCGTCGGCGTACATGGCCGCGATGGCCGCCGCCGACTCGGGGCACTGCGGCGCGTGCTTGAGCAGGATCGTGTTGCCGATCGCCAGGTTGGGCGCGGCGAAGCGGGCGACCTGGTAGTAGGGGAAGTTCCACGGCATGATGCCCAGCAGCACGCCCAGGGGCGAGCGGCGGATGACGGCGGTGCCCTCCCCCAGGATGTCGAGGGGCCGGTCGCCGGTGATCTCGTCGATGTGATCGGCGTAGAACTCGGTGATGTCGGCGGCGAAGTCGACCTCGCCCTCGGCCGCGGCGAGCGGCTTGCCCATCTCGCGCACGATGATCGCGGCGAGCTCGTCGCGGCGCTCGCGGTGCAGCTCGGCGACGCGACGCAGCAGCGCCGCGCGTTCGGCGGGCGTCGAGGTGCGCCCCCACGTCTGGGCCGCCTCGTGGGCGGCCGCGACGGCGGCCTCGACCTCCGACGAGGTGGCGTCCGGGTAGGTGGCGAGGGTCTCGCCGGTGGCGGGGTTCACAACCGCATACGTCATCGTCGTTCTCCGTTCGTGTCGGATCGTGCTCGGTTCGCGTTCGGATCAGGTGGCGGGGATCAGCGTGTACTTCGTCGACAGGTACTCGTGGATGCCCTCCAGGCCGCCCTCGCGCCCCATGCCCGACTGCTTGACGCCGCCGAACGGTGCCGCCGCGTTGGACACGACGCCCGCGTTCAGCCCCATCATGCCGGTTTCGAGGCGGTCGATCATCCGCAGGCCCCGGGCGAGGTCCTCGGTGAAGACGTAGGAGACGAGGCCGTACTCCGTGTCGTTGGCCAGGCGCACCGCCTCGTCCTCGCTCCCGAACGTCGCGATCGCCAGCACCGGGCCGAAGATCTCCTCGCGCAGGATGTCGCTGCCGGCGGCGACGTCGGTGAGCACCGTGGGGGCGAAGAAGGTCCCGGGTCCGTCGATGGCCTCGCCACCGGTGAGCAGCCGGGCTCCGCGGGAGACGGCATCCGACACCAGCGCCTCGGTGCCGTCGACCGCCTTGCGGTCGATGAGCGGGCCGATCTGCACCCCGTCCTCCGTGCCGCGTCCGACGCGCATGGCGTCCACGCGCGCGGTGACGCGTCGGGCGAACTCCGCCGCGACGGACTCGTGCACGATGAAGCGGTTCGCGGCGGTGCAGGCCTGCCCGATGTTGCGGAACTTCGCGAGCATCGCCCCGTCGACCGCCTTGTCGAGGTCGGCGTCGTCGAAGACCACGAACGGCGCATTGCCGCCGAGCTCCATCGACACCCGGAGCACGCCCTCGGCCGCCTGCGCGATGAGCTTCTTGCCCACCGGCGTCGATCCCGTGAACGACAGCTTGCGCAGGCGGGGGGCGGCGATGATCGGTGCCGAGAGTGCACCCGAGCGCGTCGTGGTGACCACGTTGACGACACCCGCGGGCAGACCCGCCTCGACGAGCAGGTCGACGAAGGCGAGCGTCGTCAGCGGGGTGAGCTCGGCGGGCTTGACCACCACGGTGCACCCCGCGGCGAGCGCGGGAGCGATCTTGCGGGTCGCCATCGCCAGCGGGAAGTTCCACGGCGTGATGAAGAAGCACGGTCCCACCGGGCGCTGGCTGACGATCATCCGCCCGGTGCCCTCCGGGTTGGAGCCGTAGCGGCCGGCGATGCGCACCGCCTCCTCGCTGAACCAGCGCAGGAACTCGCCGCCGTAGGTGACCTCCCCGCGCGCTTCGGCGAGGGGCTTTCCCATCTCCAGGGTCATCAGCAGGGCGAACTCGTCGGCGCGGGCGGTGAGCAGGTCGAACGCCCGGCGCAGGATGTCGCTGCGCACGCGCGGAGCGGTGGCCGCCCACTCCTCCTGCGCCGCGACCGCGGCGTCGAGGGCACGGATGCCGTCCTCGGGCGACGCGTCCGCGATCTCGACGAGGGTGTCGCCGGTCGCCGGATCGACCACCGGGAAGGTGCCGGCGGAGCCGTCCACCCACTCCCCGGCGATGAACAGTCCGCGGGGAACCTTCTCGAGCAGTGCGCTTTCGCTGATCAACGTGCGGCCTCCTTCAGGCGACGGGTGCTGGCGGGGGCGTCCGTGGACAGCGTCTCGCCCCGGAAGAAGGCGGGGCGCTTCACGAACTGCCAGATCATGAGGACGATGCCCACCACGATGATGAGCATGCCGAGGATGAAGACGATCCCGACGCCGCCGACGTTGGCCCCCGACCCGTAGGCCGGGTCCATCGAGTCGAACAGCGTCGTGAAGAACAGGACGGCGAGGATGGCCCCGCCGACGAGCGGGAACAGGAAGGTGAAGAAGACGTTGCGCACCGAGTCGAACCACTGCTTACGGAAGTACCAGACGCAGGCGAATGCCGTGATGCCGTAGTAGAAGCAGATCATCATGCCGAGGGTCAGGATCGTGTCCCACAGCGTGTTCTCGCTCACGACGCGCATGACGGCGTAGAACGCCGAGGCGACGATCGCCGAGACGATCGTGGCGAAGCCCGGCGTGAAGAACCGCGGGCTCACCCGGGCGAACGCGGGCGGAAGCGCGCCGTAGTGCCCCATCGACAGGAGCGTGCGCGCGGGTCCCACGAACGTCGACTGCAACGACGACGCCGAGGAGGTGAGCACGGCCAGCGACACCAGGAACGCCAGGGGACCGAGGATCGGCCCGGACAGGTGGAAGAACACGTTCTCTTGGATGCCCTCGTTGCCGAGGCCGAGCTCGCCCGTGCCGACACCGGCGTACATGATCATGGCGACCGCGAGCAGCAGGTAGATCGAGACGATCGTGAGCACCGTGATCGTCGCGGCGCGGCCCGGGGTCTTCTCGGGATCCTTCGTCTCCTCGTTCATGGTGAGGGTGACGTCCCACCCCCAGAAGATGAAGATCGACAGCGACAGGCCCGCCGCGAACGCGCTGAACGAGCCGACGGCGAACGGGTTGAACCAGCCGATGTCGAACGGCTGGAAGTCGAAGCCCTTGCCGCCCACGGCCTCCACGATCGCCGCGATCGCGAAGAACAGCAGCACGGCCACCTGGAAGGTGACCAGCACGTACTGCAGCTTCTGGGTGGTCTGCATGTCGCGGTAGGAGATGAAGGTCGCCGCCAGCATGAACAGCAGGCACACGCCGACGTTGATCCAGGTGTTCGCGGCCAGGTCGGCGATCTCCGCGTTGCCCGTGACCTGCGACAGCAGCAGGAACAGGAAGTCGACCGCGACGCCGGCGAGGTTCGACAGCACGAGGATGGTCGCCACCACCAGGCCCCACCCGGCCATCCACCCGACCCACGGGCCGAACGCGCGCGCCGCCCAGGTGAAGCTGGTCCCGGCATCCGGCATGCGGTTGTTCAGCTCGCGGTAGCCGAAGGCCACCAGCAGCATGGGGATGAAGCCGACGAGGATGATCGCCGGGATCTGTGCGCCGACGGCGGATGCCGTGGGCCCCACGGCCGCCGTGAAGGTGTAGGCCGGGGCGATGCACGAGATGCCGATGACGACGGCGCCGATGAGACCGATCGTGCCGGCGCTCAGCCCTTTGCTGGACAGGCCGCCGGTCTCGGCGGGCACGGCCGGCGCGTCGGATGCGGAGGGTGCGCTCATCGTCGAGCCTCCTCGGAGTGGGAACGGGTGCGGGGGACGACGATCACCGGGACGGTGATCTCGTGGAGCATCTTGGCCGCAGTGGAGCCGAGGAACAGCCGTCGCGGCTGGGCGAGTCGGCTCGAGCCGACCAGCACGACCTCGCCGGGAAGCCAGTCGAGGTACGACACCGCCTCCTCGATGCTGTCGCCCGCGGCGACCGCCACGTCGGTGCGCAGGCCGGCGGGAAGCTCGGCGCGCGCCGCGGCGAGCACCTCGTCGGCTTCGGTCGTGCCGGCGATGCGGATCGCCGCGGTGTCGGCCGACGGCGGCAGGTCGACCGGCAGCAGCGAGAGCAGCCGGACCGGCGCGCCGATGGCGCCGGCGAGCTCGGCCGTCTCGGTGATCAGCGCGTCGGCGCCGGGTCGGGTGCCGATCGCCACCGTCAGACGTGCGATGCCGGTCTCCGGCGCGATCTTGCGCGCACCGCGCGGCACGAGCACGACCGGCACGTCGGAGGAGTGCAGCAGCTCGGTCGTCGTCGAGCCCAGACGGTGGCGGCCGCGCGAGCCGCCGTCGGCGGCGCCGACCACGATGTACGAGGCCCTCAGCTCGTCGGCGAGGGTCACCAGCCCCTCGGCGAACGACTCCGCCGGCCGGACGTGGGCGTGCGCCACGACGTTCGCGGGGATGCGGTCGATCGCCTGCGCGATCCACGTCTGGGCCTGCGCGTGCAGGTGACGGTCGTAGCCGGCATCCGGCGGGGTGATGACGCTGCGGTCCGCGCTGGGCAGGATGATCGCGACGTCGAGCACGGCGTCCAGGGCCGCCGCGAGCCGCGCGGCGAACGCGACGGCGTCGCGACCGGGCTTGGTCGCGGTGTAGCCGACGACGAGGTGACCGCTCATGCGCGGATCTCGTCGAGGATCTGTTGCGCCGCGACGCGTCCCATCCGGATGGCGCCGTCGACGTGCTGGTAGCCCGCGCCGGCCATGTCGCTGCAGGCGAAGTGGATCGGCCCGACGGGCGTGCGCAGGTCGGCGCCGTAGCGGTGGAGCCCGCCGAGGTCGAAGGATGCCGCGTACGCGCCGCGCGTCCACTCCTCGCTGCCCCAGTCGCTCTCGTAGTAGACGACGGGGTCCTTCGCCTCGGGGCCGTAGTAGTGGCTCAGCGACTCGAGGATGCGCTCCTTGCGCTCCGCGGCGCTGAGGCGGAACAGGTCGTCCGCGGTGCGGTCGGACACGAAGCCGACCAGGGTGCCGCGCTCGTCGCCGTGGTTCGTGTTGTCGTAGGCCTCGTGCGAGAGCTCGTAGGGGCTGAACGCGGTGCCGGACAGGCCCTTCTCGCGCCAGAAGGGCGTCTCGTACACGGCGTGCACCTTGATGACGAAGCCCATCGAGATGTGCTGGTGCATCTGGTGCTGCAGACGCGGCAGCGGCGGGACGAACGAGATGCGGTTGTAGAGCACGGGGGCCAGCGCGAGGATCGCGTGACGGGCCCGCACCGTCACCCCCTCGGCGACGGCGACGACGCCTTCACCCTCGGTGTACTCGAGGGTGCGCACCGGCTGGCCCAGGAAGACGTCGTCGCCCAGGCGCTCGGCGAGCAGCAGCGGCACCTGCTGCAGACCGCCGACGACGCGCTTGTCGAGGATGAAGTCGGCGTCGACGAGGTGGGTGTAACTGCCGGCGGATGCCGCCATCAGCAGCGACTGCAGCAGCGAGAACGAGTGCGTCGGCTTGGTGAGCATCGCCGAGCCCGTCGGGAAGGCGAGGTTGCGGATGGCCTCGTCGTCGTCGGTCTGCTCGCGCAGCCAGGCATCCCAGGAGACGGTGTCCCACTCGGCGGCCTTCGGGTGGGCCCACGGGCGGTCGGGGTCGATCTCGGCGACCATCGCGTCCAGGCGCGCGGTCACCTCGGCGATGATCCGCTCGGTCTCGGCGCTCACGGGGAACATGTCGCCG
Organism: Microbacterium hominis NBRC 15708; assembly: GCF_001592125.1. Lineage (GTDB taxonomy): Bacteria > Actinomycetota > Actinomycetes > Actinomycetales > Microbacteriaceae > Microbacterium > Microbacterium hominis. Next base: position 82,045 of record NZ_BCWI01000013.1, on the reverse strand, counting down.
GTGTAGCGGTGGGCCACCCCGTCGGGTCCGATGTAGACGCTGTCGCCCTCGCGGTAGCGGTCGAAGGTCTCCAGGCCCAGCTCCGCGATGGTCTCCTTCAGCGCGTCCTGGTCGGGCGAGACCCACTGGCCGCCGATCTCGAGCATCGCGCCTTCGATCGTGTCGGTCCACAGCCGGCCGCCGACGCGATCGCGCGCCTCGAGCACGGCCACCGACAGACCGGCCTTCTTGAGCTGGTTCGCGGCCGTCAGGCCCGCCGCTCCCGCTCCGATGACGACGACGTCACGTGTGATCTCGGTCATGGTATCTCCTCTGTCGTGGGTCCGGTTGCGTGGTGCTCCCGCACGATGTCCCAATAAGCGCTGTCACAGTGGCCTCTGGAAGACCGAAAGTGGGACATCGCCGGGCGCAAGTGGGACATGGGGTGGGGTGATGGCGTGGTGCCGGGGCGGGCTCAGTGGGCGGCGACGGCGGCGTGGGCGGCGACGGCGGCGGCGACCACGTCGACGCCCTCGGCGAGGAGGTCGTCCGAGATCGTCAGCGGCGGCAGGAAGCGGATGACGTTGCCGTAGGTGCCGCACGTGAGGACGATGACGCCCTGCGCGATCGCCGCTTTGGCGACCGCCGCGGTCAGCGCGGCATCCGGTGCCTTCGTGGCGGGGTCGACGAACTCGACGGCGATCATGGCGCCGGCGCCGCGGACGTCGCCGATGCGGGCGTCGGAGCCCTGCAGCGACTCGAAGCGGGCACGGAGGATCCCCCCGATCTCTCGTGCCCGCTCGAGCAGCCCGTCGTTCTCGAACGCGTCCATCGCGGCGAGCGCGGCGGCACAGGCCACGGGGTTGCCGCCGTACGTGCCGCCCAGACCGCCGCCGTGGGTCGCGTCCATGATCTCGGCGCGACCGGTGACCGCCGCCAGCGGCATGCCCCCGGCGATGCCCTTCGCGGTCGTGATGAGGTCGGGGACGATGCCGAACAGGTCGCTCGCGAACATCTCGCCGGTGCGGGCGAAGCCCGTCTGGACCTCGTCGGCGATGAAGACGACGCCGTTCGCGCGGCACCAGTCCACGACCGCCGGAAGGAACCCCTCGGCGGGGACGATGAAGCCGCCCTCGCCCTGGATGGGCTCGATGATGACGGCGGCGAGGTTGTCGGCGCCGATCTGCTTCTCGATCAGCGAGATGGCCCTGGCCGCGGCGTCCGCACCGCTCAGGCCGTCGCGGAACGGGTAGGACGCGGGCACCCGATAGACCTCGGAGGCGAACGGCCCGAAGCCGCTCTTGTACGGCATCGACTTGGCGGTGAGGGCCATCGTCAGGTTCGTGCGGCCGTGGTAGGCGTGGTCGAAGGCGACGACGGCCTGACGTCCGGTCGCCTTCCGGGCGATCTTGATCGCGTTCTCGACGGCCTCGGCGCCCGAGTTGAACAGCGCGGACTTCTTCTCGTGATCGCCCGGGGTCAGCCGGTTCAGCCGCTCGGCGACGGCGACGTAGGACTCGTAGGGCGAGATCATGAAGCACGTGTGGGTCATCTGGGCGACCGCGGCCTGCACGGCCGCCACGACGCGCGGGTTCGCGTTTCCGACGCTGGTCACCGCGATGCCGCTGCCGAGATCGATGAGCGAGTTCCCGTCGGCATCCACGACGACCCCGCCGCCCGCGGCGACGGCCTCGATCGGCACCGTGTGCGCGACACCCGCGGCGACGGCGGCGCTCTTGCGGGCCAGCAGCTCCTGCGAGCGGGGGCCGGGGATGCTGGTGACGAGGCGGCGCTCCTGCGCCAGGGTCGGTCCGCCGACGACGGCGCTGTCGATGATGCTCATGCCGGGAGCGTATGAGCCGCGAGCCCCGCGTCACACCTTCCGCCGTGTACATTCTGAGTCGAAGGGCATACATCGCGTACAGCGGGGTGCGCCCGTCGACCCGCAGACCGCACCGCCGCGCGCGGCCCCGCAGCGCGCCGAGGAGGCCCCGCCGTGACCGATCCGCAGCCCACCCTGCGCGCGCTCCTCGCGCGCCGCGACCTCGATCTGCGCCTCGCGTCGGATCCGGACGACCTCGACGCGGGAGCGCTGGAGGCCCCGCTGCGGTGGGTGCACAGCTCGGACCTCGCCGATCCGACGCCCTTCCTGGCCGACGACCTCCTGCTGCTGACCACCGGCACCCAGTTCGTGGGGGCGGGCCCCGCGCCCGACGGCGACCTCGACGGGTACACGGCCTACGTCGCACGGCTGCGCACCCGCGGCGTGCGCGGCCTCGGGTTCGGCACCGAGGTCGTCCGCGACGGCATCCCGCCCGCCCTCGTCGAGGCGTGCCGCGCCGAGCGGATGCCGCTGTTCGAGGTGCCCTACCGCACCCCGTTCATCGCCCTCGCCCGCGCGAACGCGGAGGCGATCGCCGCCCAGGCGTACGCCCGGCGCACGTGGGCGCTCTCGGCGCAGCGCGCCATCTCGCTCGCCGCCCTGCGCCCCGACGGGCTCGCCGCGACGGTGGCGGAGCTCGCAGCGCAGCTCGGCGCGTGGGTCGGGCTGTTCGATGCGGCGGGCACGCTCACCCAGAGCGCCCCCTCCGACGCCCTCGATGAGGCCACGCTCGCGGCGCTCGCGACCGAGGCCGGGGCCGTCCTCCGCCGCGGCGCGCGCGCCGCCTCGACCCTCGACATCGGCGACCGTCACGTCACGATGCAGACGCTCGGCCGCGGCGGCCACCTGCGCGGCCTCATCGCGATCGTGGGCGCCGACCTCGATCTGGAGGGGCGCAGCGTCGTGACCTCGGTGATCGCGATGGCCGGGCTCGCCCTCGAACAGAACGTCGGCCTCGGCCGGGCCCGCTCGGCCCTGCGCACGGGCCTGCTGCAGACACTGCTGTCCGACGACCCCCAGCTGGCCCGACGGGTGTCGCGGGAGCTGTGGGGCCCGCTGCCGGCGGCGCCCGTCGTGGTCGCGGTGGCCAACGTCTCCCCCGGGCGTGCGGACGCCGCCGTCGACTGGCTCGAGCTGCGCGCGGCCGAGCGCGGCGGCCTCTTCTACGCCCGCAGCTCCGACGGCATCGTCCTCGTCGAACCCGCCGGCGACGAGCGGGCCGCCGAGGCGCTCTCGGGGCTGCTCGACGCCGCCGTGGGGGTCTCGGAGCCCGCCGAGTACGCGGCGTTCGCGCGGGCGCACGCGCAAGCCCTCACCGCGCTGCGCACCGCCGCGCCCGGGCGGGTGGGGCGCTTCGCGGATGCCGCCGGCGTGCTGTCGAGCCTCGACTCCCCCGCCGCGCGGGCCCTGGCGGACGCGCGCCTGCGCCCCCTGCGCACGCACGACGCGGCCCACGGGACGGCGCTGATCGAGACGGTGCGCACGTGGCTGGCGCACGATGCCCGCATCGACGAGGCGGCGCGCAGCCTCGGCATCCATCGGCACACCGTGCGCGCCCGCGTCGCGCACGCGCAGCAGCTGCTCGGCGTGGACCTGTCCCGGTTCCCGGCACGGGCGGAGCTGTGGGCCGCGCTGGTCGCGTCGGACTGAGACGCGCGCGGGATTCTTGGCGGACTCTTGGCGTGCGTGTGGGTGGATGATGGCGGACAGGAACGGAGGACGCATGTCGCGCGACGGTGCCCGACCACGGCTGCTCTACGTCGAGGACGACCCGACGATCGCCGGGATGACCGTCGAGGTGCTCTCGGAGGTCTATGAGGTCACGCACCTCACGGACGGCCGCGCGGCCCGCGACCGCGCGCTGGCCGAACGCTTCGACGTGCTCGTGGTCGACCGCCGCCTGCCCGGGCTCGACGGCGTCGAGCTGGTGCAGGCCGTGCGCACCGCCCGCCTGACGACACCGGTCCTGCTGCTGACCGCGCTGGGCGCCGTGTCGGATCGGGTCGACGGCCTGGATGCCGGGGCCAACGACTACCTCGTGAAGCCCTTCGACTTCGACGAGCTGCTCGCGCGGCTGCGCGCCCTGGTGCGCGGCCACCGGGCGGAGGGGCGGCGGCGCCACCTCGGCGACTGGACCTTCATCGCCGAGTCGGCAGCCTTGTACGGTGCGGGCGGGGAGCGCATCGCCCTGACGGCGACGGAGGCGCGGCTGCTCGCTCTGCTCGCGGAGAGCCCCGAGCACGTGTTCTCGCGCGACGAGATCCTCGGTGCCGTCTTCTCCTCGGACGATGCGCTCAGCTCGGTCGACACCTACGTCCACTACATCCGCCGGAAGGCGTCGCCCGAGATCATCGAGACCGTGCGGGGCCGCGGCTACCGCGCCGGGAGCAGCGCATGAGCGACGACGCCGACCGCCGCCGCCTGCACCGCGCGGCGCTGAACGTGGGCGTCCTGGTGGGCGTCGCCTCCGCCGTCGTGGTGACCGCCGGCGTCGCCGTGCTCGTCTCGATCCTGCTGCTGTCGGCGCGCCCCGAGGCGCACCGGGGCGGCGGGGACGCGGGCCGACCCGGCCCGGACGGCGACCGGATCGTGGTCGACGTCGACCACGTGCTGCCCTGGGTGATCGCGCTCGGGGTGGCGGGCGTGGTGCTGCTCGCCCTCGTCGCCTGGTTCGCCGCGCGGCGGGCGGTCACTCCTCTCGCCACGGCGCTGCGCCTCCAACGGGGGTTCGTGGCCGACGCGAGCCACGAGATGCGCACGCCGCTGACGGCCCTCACGAGCCGGGTGCAGATCCTCGAACGGCGCCACCGCCGGGGCGAGGACCTGACGGCCACCCTCGCCGCGCTGCGCTCCGACGCGGCCGTGATGGACGAGGTGCTCACCGACATGCTGCTGACCGCGGAGGGCAGCGCCTCGGAGCGCACCCCCACGCCGGTGGCGGACGCGATCGCCGCCGCCACGGCGACCATCGCGCCGCTCGCCGAGGAGGCCGGGGTCGCGGTCGTCGTCACCGGCGCGAGCGCCGCTCTGGTCCGGATGCCGCGCGTCACCCTCACCCGGCTGTGCGTGGCGCTGCTGGACAACGCCGTGCAGCATTCGCCGACGGGGGCGACCGTCGAGATCTCCGCGGCGACGTCGGGCGACACCGTCGAGGTGCGGGTGCACGATGCCGGCGCCGGCATCTCCGACGCCGATCGCGACCGGATCTTCGAGCGGTTCGCCCGCGGTCCGGAGTCGGGGAGGCGGCGGGGCTTCGGTCTGGGGCTCGCACTGGTGCGCGAGGCGGCCACGACGGTGGGCGGCACGGTGGGCATCGAGTCGACCTCCTCGCGCGGGACGACGATGGTGCTGCGGCTGCCCGCCGCCTGACGACGGCTCGGCCCGCGCCCGGCCGCCTGCCGCGGCGCGATCAGGCCGCCGCGTGGACGACCGTCTCCACGCCCACGCCGCCGAGCCACCGGCGCACGCGGAGCGACGCGGGCTCGCCGCCGGGGCCGTCCGTCGCGGCGGCGACCAGTCCGGAGCGCAGCGGCGCACCCCACAGCCAGCCGAGGTCGTCGTCTGCCGAGACGGCGACCGCCGTCGCCCACGCGTCGGCGGTGGTGAGGTCGTCGGCGCCGACGGTGGCGCTGACGAGACCGGGCACCGGCTTGCCCGACCGCGGGTCGCGCAGGTGCGCTCCCCGCTCCGCCGTCCCCGACGTCGCCACGGCGCCGGCGCGCAGCTCGACTGTCGCCAGCAGCGCGCCCGGGAGGCGCGGGTCGGCGATGCCGACGCGCCACGACCAGTCCGCGTCGGCGGCCGTCCACACCCGCAGATCGCCGCCGACGTTGATCCCGACGGCCACGACGTCGCCGCCCTCGAGGAGGGGGACCAGGTGCGCGTCGGCGGAGCGGTCGGCCGCCCAGCCCTTCACGTAGCCGGTGGGATCGAATCCGCCGCGCCAGGAGGCGCTGAAGCGGCCGCCGGTGGCGGTCTCGAGCCGGGCGCAGGCCTGCGCCACCTCCCGCAGCCGCGGATCGGCGTCGGCGAGCGCCAGCTCCCCGCGACGCAGCCGTGAGACCTGCGAGGCGGATCGGAACGGCGAGAAGAGGGCGTCGAGCTCGCGCAGCGCCGCGATCGTGGATGCCGCGGCGTCCGCGGCACGCGGCGGCACGGCGCCCGCGGCGATCACGTGGATGCTGACGGTGGTGCCCATGACCGCGGCCGTCCAGGCCTGCCGCCGCGGCGCGTTCACGCCGCCGCCTGATCGATCGCCGACTGCAGCGACGCGATGTAGCCGTCGCTGGTGTAGGTCGCCCCCGAGACCATGTCGATGGCGGCGCTCTGGGCGGCCATCGTCTCCGAGATCAGGCGGGGCAGCGCGTTCTGGTTGATCTGCCGGTCGCGGCCGTTGCTGCTCGGGTACTGGGGGGTCTGCACGTCCGTGATGACACCGCCCGCCACCGTGATCTGCACCTGCACGGCGCCGTAGCGGGTGTCGGCGGCGGCGCCCGTGTAGGTGCCGTCGGCGAGGCCGGTGCCCGACGAGGCCGTCGCGGACGGTGTGGCCGCGGCGGCCGACGCGGTGGCGCGCGGCGTCGTCGTCGGCGTCGTCGCGGTCGGCGCCGTCGCGGTGCGGGCGGCGGCGGTGGCCGTGTCCGTCGCCGCGGACGCAGACGCGGACGCCTGATCCTCGGGCAACGACGTGCGGTAGCTGAAGAGCAGGACGAGCCCGCTCAGGGTCGCGAGTATCGCGTAGACGATCTTCTTCATCGTCGTCTCCTCTCCCGGCGTCAGACGCCGAAGGCTTCGCTGTGGATCCGGTCGGCGCTCACGCCCGCGGCGCGCAGGTCGCGCCGGACGGCGGCCATCCAGGGCTCGGGTCCGCAGAGGAACACGTCGTGCTCGTCGAGGGCCGGCACCAGCCGCCGCAGCAGCTCGGCGCCCCGTCCGTCGGCGAAGTGCGCCGGCATCCACGTGGAGCCCTCGACCCGCCGTGGGCCGTGGAGCGCGACGTGGCGGACGCCGCGGTCGCGCACGAGGCGGTCGATGGCCGCCGTCCGCATCGCCTCGGCCGGCGCGTGGTCGCGCGTCACGAGCGTCGCCTCCCCGGGAGCGTACGGCTCGGCCTCGAGCAACGCCACGAGGGGTGCGACGCCCGCGCCCGCGCCGAGCAGGAGCAGGCCCCGCCGGGTGCGCGCCTCCCCCGTGAACTCTCCGTACGGCCCCTCGATGAGCACGCGCGTGCCGGGGCGCAGCGTCGCCAGGCGCCGGGTGCCGTCTCCGACCATGCGGGCCGCGACGACCAGCTCCCCGCGGCGCGGGTCGGCGGCGAGCGACAGCGGGTGCCCCCTCGTCCAGCCGGGGCCGTCCAGGAAGCGCCACACGAAGAACTGCCCCGCGCGGGCGCCGAGCCGCCCGAGCCTGCGGCCGCGCATGCGCACCACGACGCCGACCGGGCCGTCGGCCTCCACGGCCGTGACGCGGATGCCGTGGCGTGCCGATCGCCACAGCGGAAGGCCGACCCGGTACACCAGCACCGCCGCCGCCGTGACGGCCCACAGCCCCCACCAGTAGACCTCGGCGAGCGGATGCGCCGCGAAGTCCGCGCCGGTCCACAGCATGTGCGGGATCGCGAGGCCCACGCCGAGGTAGCCGTACAGGTGCAGCAGGTGCCACGACTCGTAGCGCATCGCGCGGCGCGCACGGCGGATGCTCGTCACCACGACCAGCACCAGCAGGCCCGTCCCGGCGGTGGCGAGCAGCATCCCGGGATAGTTCCAGACGAAGTCCCACAGCTGCACGAACACGTTCACGTCCGCCTGCGCCGCGTAGCCGGCGACCAGCAGGGCGATGTGGGCCAGCAGCAGCCAGAACGACCAGAAGCCGACCCAGCGGTGCATCCGCGTGATCGCGTCGCGGCCGAACGCCCGCTCGAACAGCGGCACGCGCGCCATCAGCAGCACCTGGTACAGCAGCAGGTTCGCCGACACCAGGCCCGTGATGCGGCCCAGCGTGTTGAGGGTGTCGGCATCCCACGCGAGCAGATCCTGCACGGCGCCGCCGGCGACCCACAGCGCCACGACGAACAGGCTGGTCGCCCAGACGACGGCGATCGCGACGAGGCGCCGCACCGGTCGCCACGACCGGGCGCGCACGGCGGGTGCGGCGGCGACGAAGGTGGCTCGGGTGGCTCGGGTGGCGGCCTGGGTGGTCATGCGTCGAGCGTCGCCGAGCGGCTCTGAGACAAGGCCAAGAATCCGCCGCCCCGGCGGCATCCATAGGAACCTGACAGGAAGGCGGGCCGGAGCTCAGCAGCCGCAGCTGTGGCGGATCACCACGCGCGGGGCGAACACCGCATCGAAGCGCGTCTGCCCCTCCGGGAGCGGGCCGGCGGTGCCCGCCAGGATGCGCGCGGCGGCGCGGCCCATCGCCTCCATCGGCTGACGCACCGACGTGAGCGTCGGCGTGCTGAGACGACCGGCCAGGATGCCGTCGAACCCGGTGACCGCGACCTCGTCGGGCACCCGCACGCCGAGCGCGGCGAGGGCGTCCAGCGCCATCAGGGCGTGCTGATCGGTGGCGCAGACGAGCACGCGCGGCAGGGCACCGCTCGCGTGCAGCGCGCTCAGCTGCTCGACCATGCGGTGCGGACCGCGCACCGTCCCGTCGATCGGCTCGTCGCGCGGGCGCAGACCCCAGCGGGTCAGCGACGCACGGTAGGCGGCGAACCGCTCGGCGTTGTCGAAGCCCTCCTGCCGGCCGACGAACGCGACGTCGTCGTAGCCGTGATCGCGCACGAGATGATCCACGAGCGCGCTCATGCCGCCCGCGTTGTCCACGCGCACGCGATGGTGCGGGTCATCGCCCGGGGCGACGCTGAACAGCACCGTGGGTATGGTCGCGGGCATCCGCAGCAGCGCCGTCGGCAGCACGGGCGACGGGAAGATCGCCAGACCGTCGACCCGGCCCGCCGTGTCGGCCACCGAGACGTCGCTGTCGGAGCCGCTGGAGAGCACCACCGGCCGCCCCAGCATCCAGCACTCCAGCGCGAAGCCGCGCTGGACCTCGTCGACGTACAGCGGGAACGCGCGGGGATCGGACAGCGTCTCGTCGTCTGTCTGCGACCACGGGATGATGGCCCCGGCATCCAGCGGCGGACGGCGCGTGTCGGGCCGCGGCGGCGCGATGTCGCTCGGGTCGGCCCGCTCGAGCATGAGGTCGAACGCGTGCAGGCCCAGGATGCCGGTGCGACCGTTCGCGAGCCCACGGGCGGCGGCGCTCGGGGCGTAGCCGAGGCGGCGCGCCGCGGCCAGCACGCGCTCGCGCGTCGCCTCGCTGATGCGCTCGGGCCGGCGGAAGGCGAACGACACCGACGCGATCGACACGCCCGCCTCCTGCGCGACGTCGTAGACCGTCGGGCGACGCGAGCCGGCGTCACTCATGCGCAGCCCCTCCTCGTGTCCACGGCCGCCTCACGCGTCGGCGCGGCCTCCGACCCGCATCGGCAGCTCCAGGCCGAAGTGGACCGGGAAGAGGGGGTCGCCCGTATCCGACGGTACATCTTCGCGGGAGGAGCGCACGGCATCCATCGAGCGCGGCAGCTCGATCGGCAGGCGCCCCTCGGGGGCGATGCGGCCCGTGAGCACGTCGACGACCGCGCGCGACGAGCTGCCGAAGTCGACGACGATCGCCGACGCGAACGCCGCGAACGGGGTCAGGATGCCGGGACGGTCGAGATTGACCACGAGCACGAGCGGGCAGTGCGCGGCGATGCTCCTCATCCGGTAGACGCGGCCGGGCGGGAACTCCAGCGAGCCCTGGTGGAACCACGCCTCGAGGAAGAGGTCGTCGCGCGGCTCGAACGGCGCACCGAGGCGCACGAGCGCGAGATCCGCGTCGGCGGGGTCGGCGACGATCTCGCCCAGCTCGGCGACGTCCTCGGGGCGGAACCCCTCGACGTACACCCGGCGCCCGGCTCCGCTCAGCGGCAGCACCGGGTGATCCGCGCCCGGCGTCGGACGGTTCTGCACCACCGTCAGCGAACGCGCCTGCGCGCGCTCCCCCTCCGCCCGGAACTGCGCGTTCCCGACGATGCGCTCCGCCTCGTCGGGGTCGACGAACGGGTCGTCGAACAGGCCCAGCTGGAACTTCACGCGCAGGAGGCGAAGCGCGGACGCGTCGATGCGGGCCTCGTCGACGCGCCCCGCGCGCACGAGCGCGATCAGCAGGTCGACGCACTCCTCGCCGCCGAACTGGTCGGCCCCGGCATCCAGGATCTTGAGCATGCGTTCGCTCGGCGACAGCTCCTCGACGCCCCAGGCGCGCGCCGGCAGCACCTGGTCGCCGACATGGTTGTCGTTGACCAGCTCCCAGTCGGTGACGACGACCCCGTCGAAGCCGAGCTCGCCGCGGAGGAGGTCCGTGACGATCTGCCGGTTGTAGCCGAAGCCGACCTCTTCGATGGGCACCCCGTTGCGCTCCAGCCCGATCGGCATGCCGTAGTACGGCATCATCGCGGCGGTGCCGCGGCGGATCGCCTCGCGGAACGGCTCCAGGTGGTACTCGAACATGCCGCCCGGGTAGACCTGCTCGCGCCCGTAGGGGAAGTGCGCGTCTTCGCCGTCCTTCTGCGGACCGCCGCCCGGGAAGTGCTTTGTCGTGCACGCGACACTGTCGGGTCCGAGCGCGTCGCCCTGGAAGCCCTGCAGATAGGCGGCGGTGAACTCGGCGACCCGCCCGGCATCCTGCCCGAGGGTCTGGGCCTGCCGCCCCCAGCGGGGCTCGGTCGCGAGGTCGATCTGGGGGTGCAGGGCGGCGCGGATGCCGACGGCGCGGTACTCCTGCCGCGCGACGTCCGCGAACCGGCGCACCGTCTCGACGTCGTCGATCGCCGCCAGTCCGAGGCCCTCCGGCCACTGCGAGAACGGCCCGGCGGCGAAGCCCACGCCGGTGTTCTCGACGAACGCGTGCCGCGGATCGGTGCTGACGGTGACGGGCACCCCGTGCGGAGTCTGCGCGGCCAGGGCCTGCAGGTTGTTGTTCCAGACGGCGGCCTGCCGGGCGGAGCGGATGGCGTGCACGTTGAAGTGCGACAGGTGCTTGCCCCGGACGACCGTGGTCGTCGGCGACTTCGAGATGCGCCCGGGCGCCTCCAGCAGCTCGCCCTCCTCCCCCACCTCGATGACGGTCTGGAACATCAGCCCGCACTTCTCCTCCAGGCTCATCCGGGCCACGAGGTCGGCGGCGCGCTCGTCGGCGCTCAGGCGCGGATCCTCGTACGGATCCATCACCCCGTTGCCGTTGAGGTCGCGGAAGCGGGTGCCGTCGGGCGCGGTGAGATACGTGGGGGTCATGATTCTCTTTCTCGAGGCGGGTCGCGGGGGCTCACTTGAGCCCGGTCGTGGCGACGCCCTGGATGAAGTAGCGCTGCAGGAAGACGAACAGCAGCAGGATCGGCGCGATCACGAGCACGGACCCCGCCAGCAGCAGGCCGTAGTCGGTCGCGTTCTGTCCGGTCGAGTACAGCGAGAGCGCCACCGGGAGGGTGTACATGTTCTCGGTCTGGGCCGCGACGAGCGGCCACAGGAAGTTGTTCCACGACGCGAGGAAGGTGAGGATGCCGAGGGTCGCCAGCGGCGGCCCGCACAGCGGCATGACGACACGGGCGAAGATGCGCAGCTCCCCCGCCCCGTCGATGCGCGCGGCCTCGATGAGCTCGTCGGGGATGCCGAGCATGAACTGGCGCATGAGGAACACGCCGAGCGGCGTCGTGATGAACGGCAGGATCAGCGCCGCGTAGCTGCTGGTCAGCCCGAGCGAGGAGACCATCACGAACAGCGGCACGAAGGTGACGACGCCCGGCACCATGAGCGTCACGAGCACCACGGCGAACAGGATCTTCTTGCCGGGGAAGTCCATCTTCGCCAGCGCGTAGCCGACCATCGAGCAGAACACGAGGTTGCCGAGCACGGTCAGCAGTGCCACGACGATGCTGTTGGTGAAGAAGCGGCCGATGTCGAGCGGGCCGAACCACTGGGCGAAGTTGTCCCACGTGAACTCGCGCGGCCACCACGTGGGCGGGCGCTGCAGGATCTCGGCCTGGGTCTTGACGGAGCCCAGCAGCATCCAGGCGAACGGCAGCATCCACACGATGAGGCCGACGACGAGCACGGTGTAGGTGACGGCCCGGCCGGTGACGGCGCGGCGCGCGCGCCGCGTCGGGCGGGCGGTGACAGGAGCGGTCATGGCGGGGTCCTCTCAGTCCTTCGTCCGCAGCAGCCGGAACTGCAGCAGGCTCAGCAGCGCGATCGCGAGGAACAGGATGTAGCTGGCCGCCGAGGCGACACCGTACTGCCCGAAGCCGAACTGCTTGAACGTGTAATAGGCGACCGACAGGGTCGAGTCGAGCGGGCCGCCCTGGGTCATCACGAAGGCCTCCTCGAAGAACTGCAGGAAGCCGACCGAGATGAGCACGGCGCCCAGCAGCAGCGTCGGGCGCAGCATCGGCAGCGTGACCGCGGTGAGGCGCCGCCACGCCGAGGCGCCGTCCATCATGGCGGCCTCCTTGACGTCGGTCGGGATGGCCTGCAGGCCCGCCAGGAAGATCACCATCAGCGTGCCCACGTTGCGCCACACCGCCATCGCGATGAGCGACGGCAGCGCCCAGGTGGTGTCGTTGAGCCAGTCCGGCCCCTGGATGCCGACGACGGCGAGGGCGCTGTTGAGCAGCCCGTCCGGCTGCAGGATGTAGCGCCACACCACCGCGACGGCGACGATGCTCGTCACGACCGGTGCGTAGAAGCCGACGCGCAGGAACGAGACGATGCGCCCGCCGCCGGAGTTCAGGGCGAGGGCCAATGCGAGCGCGACGGCCATCGTCACGGGGATGCCGACGACGACGAACGTCGCCGTCACGCCCATCGACTTCAGGAACGTGGGGTCGGTCAGCACTTTGACGTACTGATCGAGGCCCACGAAGTCGACCGCGAACGGGGAGCGGATGTCCTGCGCGCGGAAGTCGGTGAACGACATCGCGAACGAGCCGACGATCGGCACGATCATGAAGACCGCGAACACGATCACGAACGGGAGCGCGAACCCCCACGCGATCCATCCCTGACGCCGACGCCGGGACGACCCGGGTCGGCGACCACGGCCGCGACCGGAGACGGCGGCGGCCGTTCCGGTCGCGGCCAGTGATGCCTGCGTCATCTCGATCAGCCCATTCCGAGGGCGTCGGCCTTGCTCTGCAGCTCCTTCATGGCGTCTGCAGGGCTCTGGGTACCCAGGCGCACCTTCTCGAGCACGGCGTCGCCCGCGGCGGCGACCTGCACCCACGTCGTGGTCGCCGGCACCGACTTCGCGGTCTCGAGCTGCGTGCCGAACGCGGCGAGCGTCGGCTGCGAGGCGAGGGCCTGCTCCTTCCACGCGGCCTGGACGGCGGGCAGGTCACCGGTCTTCTCGTACCACTGCGCCTGCGTCGTCGGGTCGGTCAGCCACTGCGCGAGCTTCCAGGCGGAGTGCGCGTTCTTCGAGTTCTTGAAGACCGTGAGGTTCGCGCCGCCGCTGAACGAGGTGGACGACTCCTTCGTGGGCAGCACCGCGGTGGTGAACTTGCTGGAGAAACCCTCCCCGCCGACCTTCTCGAGCGAGCCGATCATGAACGGCCCGTCGATGAGCATCGGGGTCGTGCCGGCGACGAAGTCCGCCTCCTGCGCGCCCGACGAGCGGTCGGCCGCCGGGTTGGCGATGCCCTTCTGGAAGAAGCTCTGGTAGTACTCGTACGCCTCCACCATCTGCGGCGTGTCGACGGTCCAGGTGTCGCCGTCGACGAGCGAGGCGCCGTTGGACCACGGCATCCACAGCGTGCCCTGGAACGAGTCGTTGCCGCCCGGCAGGCGGATGCCGTACTCGGCACCGGCCTTGGACTGCATGTCGGCGGCCATCTGGCTCAGCTCGTCCCACGTGGTGGGGGCCGTGGTCCAGCCCGCCTTCTCGGCGAGGTCGGTGCGGTAGTAGAGCACGCGGGTGTCGACGTACCAGGGCGCCCCGGTCATGCGGTCGCCCACCTGGGTCGACGCGACGGCGCCGGGGAAGGTCCCGGAGGTGTCGAGGTCGGTCGGCACGGTCTGGAACGCGTCGGCGAAGTCGGCCATCCAGGTCGAGCCCATCATGGCGATGTCGGGCGTCGTGCCGCCGGCGATGGCGGTCTGGATCTTGCTGTACGCGGCATCCCACGGGATCGCCGTGACCTCGACGGTGACGCCGGGGTTGGCCTCTTCGAACGTCTTCACGAAGTCGGGCAGCGCCTCGCCCTCCGCACCCATCGCCCACATCGTGATCGTGCCGGTGGCCGGCTCGCTTCCGATGGTCGTGGCGCTGTCGGGTGCGCTCGCGGCGTCGTCTGCGCGACCGCATCCCGCGAGCGCGAGCGCGCCGATGGCGACGAGAGCGACGGCTCCCAGCCGGACATGTTTCATGGTTCCTCCTCGAACGGGACACCCGCTGCGGTGTCGCTGGCCACTTTACTTATGCGCATAACCTTCGTCAAGACAGTGTCCCGCGAAACACCATCGACGCACCGAGACACCGCTGCGCGCGGCGTTTCTCGGTGCGCGAACGGTTTCTCGCCGACGGAGCGGCGAGCCGCTCAGTCGCGCGGAGCGTGCGCCTCGAGGAACTCGTAGAGGTCGGTCGTGTCGACGCCCGGGAACGAGCCGGTCGGCAGGGTCGCCAGCAGCGTCCGGGGCGTGCGGACGTTGGGCCAGGCCTGGTCGCGCCACTGCGACTCGAGCTCGGCGGGAGCACGGCGGCAGCACACCTCGACGGCATGGCGCGAGACGCCGCGGTTGGTGGTCTCGCGCCCGACGAACCACTTGGTGTCGTCGAAGCGCACCCCCACCGACACCGAGTGCGCGCCCTCGCTCGAGGCCTCCACGCGCGCGGTGCACCAGAACGTGCCGTTGCCGGTGTCGGTGTACTGGTAGTACGGGTTGAACTTGTCGGGGATGTCGAAGACGACCCGGCTCGTCCAGCGGCGGCAGCACAGCTGCCCCTCGATCGCCCCCAGGCGGTCGGAGGGGAAGTTCACGTCGTCGTTCTCGTACGCCTTCGTGATGGTCCCCGACTCGTGCACCTTCAGGAAGTGCACCGGGATGCCGAGGTGACGCGTGGCCAGGTTGGTGAAGCGGTGCGCCGCGGTCTCGTACGACACCGAGTACGCATCGCGGAGGTCCTCGATCGACAGCGCGCGGCGCGACTTCGCGTCGTGGAGCACCGGGACCGCGTGATCCTCGGGGATCAGCAGCGCCCCCGTGAGGTAGTTCGTCTCCACGCGCTGGCGCAGGAACTCGGCGTACGAGCGCGGCTCGGCGTGGCCGAGGATGCGACTCGCGAGCGCCTGCAGCACGGCTGTGCGCGAGTCGCCCTTCGCGGGCACCGTGCTCGAGAGGTACAGCCGCCCGTGCTTGATGTCGGCGACCGACCGCGTCGACGCCGGCAGGTCGGCGACGTAGTGCAGGGAGAAGCCCAGATGGGCGGCGATGTCCGACGCGGTGCGCTGCGTGAGCGGACCTCCGGGGTGGTCGACGGCGCGCAGGATGCCGCGGGCGTGCTCCTCCAGCTCGGCGAAGTAGTTGTCCTGCCGTCGCATGAGGTGGCGCAGCTCCACGTTCGCCCGCCGCGCCTCCTCGGGGGTGGCGGAACGCTCGTCGCCGAGCCGCTCGATCTCCCCCTGCAGCGCGAGCAGCGCCCGCAGGGCGTCGTCGGGGACCGACTTGCCGATGCGGAACGGCTCGATGCCGAGCGCCCGGAACGTCTGGCCCTTCATGGCGCGCTCGAGGGCGATCTCGAGGGTGGCGCGCTCATCCAGCGGCTCCGCCTCGAGGAGCTGGTCGACCGTCGCCCCGAGGGCCTTCGCGATGGTGCGCAGGAGGGTGAGCTTGGGCTCGCGCTTGCCCGTCTCGATCATCGACAGCTGGCTCGGCGCGCGCTCGACGGCCGCCGCGAGCTCGTCGAGGGTCAGGCCGCGGGCGGTGCGCAGCTGCCGGATGCGCCGGCCGATCGTGAGGGCGTCGGCCTCATCGTCGGCGGCGCCCGAGAGGTCGGCGAAGGGAACATCGACGTTCGTCATGTCCGGGATTGTGTCACAGAACGTGAACTTCGATCAATCTTCACAATGGATTTGGTTACTCCTGGCCTCAAACTTCACCCACAGTGGAGACACGAGCCACCGCCGGCCCCGCCCCGGCATCCGATGAAGGAGAGCACCATGACGATCCAGGCCACCCCCGGTCAGCCGCCCCTCCGCGCGGGCGACCAGACGCAGACCGCCGCCGAGCTGCAGGAGATCTGGGACACCGACCCGCGCTGGGACGGCGTCGAGCGCACCTACACCGCGGAGGACGTCGTCCGCCTGCGCGGCAGCGTCCGCGAGGAGAACACCCTCGCCCGCCGCGGCGCGGAGAACCTCTGGAACCTCCTGCACACCGAGGACTACATCCGGGCGCTCGGCGCGTACACCGGCGGTCAGGCGGTGCAGCAGGTGCGCGCGGGCCTGAAGGCCATCTACCTCTCCGGCTGGCAGGTCGCCGCCGACGGCAACCTCGCCGGGCAGACCTACCCCGACCAGAGCCTCTACCCGGCCAACTCCGTGCCCGCCGTCGTCCGCCGCATCAACAACGCGCTGATCCGCCAGGACCAGATCGAGCACACCGAGGGCACCCTCACGCAGGACTGGCTGGCGCCCATCGTCGCGGATGCCGAAGCCGGCTTCGGCGGCCCGCTCAACGCGTACGAGCTCGCCCAGTCGCTCATCCAGTCGGGTGCCGCCGGCATCCACTGGGAGGACCAGCTCGCCAGCGAGAAGAAGTGCGGCCACCTCGGCGGCAAGGTGCTGGTGCCCACGCAGCAGCACATCCGCACCCTGAACGCGGCTCGGCTCGCCGCCGACGTCGCCGGCGTGCCGACCGTCATCATCGCCCGCACCGACGCGCTGGCGGCCGATCTGCTCACGAGCGACGTCGACCCCCGCGACCAGGAGTTCACGACCGGCGAGCGCACGAGCGAGGGCTTCTACCGGGTGCGCCCGGGCCTGGAGGCGGTCATCAGCCGCGGCCTGGCCTTCGCCCCCTACGCCGACCTGCTGTGGGTGGAGACGGGCGAGCCCGACATCGAGCTGGCCCGCGCGTTCGCGAGCGCGATCCACGAGCGGTTCCCCGGCAAGATGCTCGCCTACAACTGCTCGCCGAGCTTCAACTGGAAGCGTCACCTCAGCGACGAGCAGATCGCGACCTTCCAGCAGGAGCTGGCCGACCTGGGTTACAAGTTCCAGTTCATCACCCTCGCGGGCTTCCACGCCCTCAACTACTCGATGTTCGATCTCGCCTCCGGCTACGCCGAGCGCGCCATGAGCGCGTACGTCGAGCTGCAGGAAGCCGAGTTCGCCGCGGAGGCCCGCGGCTACACCGCCACCAAGCACCAGCGCGAGGCGGGCACCGGCTACTTCGACGTCGTTTCCACGGCGCTCAACCCCGACAGCGCGACCCTGGCTCTGGTGGGATCCACTGAGGCCGAACAGTTCCACTGAGCACCCAACCCCACACGACACAGAAAGAGCAGGGCCATGACTCCCACCGCCACGGGCACCGCGCCCGCATCGACCATCACCATCACGGGACCGATCCGCGACCGCTACGACGAGATCCTCACGCCTGCGGCGATCGCGTTCCTCGCGGAGCTGCACGTCCGCTTCGCCGGCCGCCGCCACGACCGGCTCGCCGACCGGATGCGGCGCCGCTTCGAGATCGGCAACGGGCACGACCCGCAGTTCCGCTCCGACACGGCCCACATCCGCGAGGACGCCGACTGGACGGTCGCCGGGGCGGGTCCGGGGCTGGAGGACCGCCGTGTCGAGATCACCGGCCCCACCGACCCGAAGATGACGATCAACGCGCTCAACTCGGGGGCGAAGGTGTGGCTGGCCGACCAGGAGGACGCCACGAGCCCCACCTGGCGCAACGTCATCGAGGGTCAGCTCTCCCTGTTCGACGCGATCCGCGGGCAGCTGTCGTACACGAGCCCCGAGGGCAAGGAGTACCGCGTCACCGCCGAGCGCACGCCCACGATCGTGATGCGCCCGCGCGGCTGGCACCTGGTGGAGAAGCACATCCGCTACACCGACCGCGCCGGCCGCGACCTCGCGGCATCCGGTTCGCTGGTCGACTACGGCCTGTACTTCTTCCACAACGCGCAGCGCCTCATCGACAACGGCGTGGGCCCCTACTTCTACCTGCCGAAGATCGAGTCGGCCGAAGAGGCGAAGCTGTGGGACGACGTGTTCACCTTCAGCGAGGAGTACATCGGCATCCCGCACGGCACGATCCGCGCGACGGTGCTGATCGAGACGCTGCCGGCCGCGTTCGAGATGGAGGAGATCCTGTTCGAGCTGCGCGATCACGTCGCGGGCCTGAACGCCGGGCGCTGGGACTACATCTTCTCGATGATCAAGAACTACCGCGGCCGCGGTGCGCGCTTCGTGCTGCCCGACCGCAGCCAGGTGACGATGACGGTGCCGTTCATGCGGGCCTACACGGAACTGCTCGTGAAGACGTGCCACAAGCGCGGGGCCTTCGCGATCGGCGGCATGAGCGCCTTCATCCCCAACCGGCGCGACCCCGAGGTGACCGCCCAGGCGTTCGAGAAGGTCGCCGCGGACAAGAAGCGCGAGGCCGGCGACGGCTTCGACGGCACGTGGGTGGCCCACCCCGACCTGATCCCGGTGGCGCAGGCGGAGTTCGATGCGGTGCTCGGCGAGCGCCCGAACCAGATCGACCGCCAGCGGCCCGAGGTGAACGTCCGGGCATCGCAGCTGATCGACGTGCACATCGGTCTGCCGGTCACGGCGGCGGGCGTGTACGGCAACGTGTCGGTGGCGATCCGCTACATCGAGGCGTGGCTGCGGGGCCTCGGCGCCGTCGCGATCGACAACCTCATGGAGGATGCCGCGACCGCCGAGATCAGCCGCAGCCAGGTGTGGCAGTGGATCCACCAGGACCGCACCACCGACGACGGCACCCGCATCACGCGCGAGTACGTGGAGGGCCTCATCGAGCGGGTGCTCGGCGAGGTGGATCGGCGCCCCGTCTCCGCCGAGGACCGTGGCGACCGGTTCGACGACGCGGCGGCCATCTTCCGCGATGTCGCGCTGGGCGAGGACTTTCCGACGTTCCTGACCCTCGGGGCCTACGCCGACTACCTGACCGACGAGGACTGAGCGTCGGAGGCGGGGGCGGATGCCGCGGCATCCGCCCCCGTCTGCGTGCGTCCGCCCTGGGCACGGTCGATCACCGCCGCGAGCCAGACCGCGCCGAACCCGATCACGGCGGTCATCGCCTGCGTGATCAGGGCGATCGCTCCGCTCGGGAAGCTGTGCTGGGTCATGACCGGCGTCACCAGCGCGGGGATGATCGCGAGGACCAGCACGATCCACGACAGGGGGTGGCGTCCCCGGGCGATCAGCCACCCTCCGACACCGGCGATCAGCATCACCATCGCCTGGTTGAGGACGAAGCGCCAGACGTCGGCCGGCTCGACGAGGTTCCCGCCGGCGCGCTGGAGCCCGAAGGTGGCCCACAGCAGCAGCACGACGGCGGCCAGCGTGAAGGCCCCGAGGCGCCGCCACCCCGACGTGGGCAGCAGGACGATCGCGATGAGGATCGCGCCGAGCACGAGGAGGAACTGCGCGGCGTTCAGGAAGGGGATGTCGGTGGCGATCGTCCCCGCGAAGCTCTCGGACTGCACGATCGCGGAGAAGTCGGTCGCGACCCCGAGGTAGACCCCGAACATCACCAGCACGATGGCCGCCCCGTAGCGGGCGGCGCCGTCGAAGCGGAGAGTCGGAGCCATGGGCAGAGAGTAGCCGACATCCTCCCTACAATCGGGGGATGGAAGGCGGACGGGGCCCGGATGCCGGGACGAGCCGGCGCGAGTTCCTGCGCCGCACGGGGATCGGCGCGGCGGGGCTGGCGATCGGCGGCTCCGCGGCGGCGGCGGTCACGACGGCCGCCACGGTGCACCCGCCCGAGTTCACGCCGCTCGCCCCGCGTCACGCGCCCGGCTTCGATCACGTCGTGGTCGTGATGTTCGAGAACCGCAGCTTCGACAACGTGCTCGGACACCTCTACAGCGCGCAGGAGAAGTCGGCGGGCGAGTTCGACGGGATCGCGCAGGGCGCGTACGCCAACGCGGGACCCGACGGCGTGCCGGTTCCGGCGCACATCTACGCCGGCTCCACTGACGCGATCATGCAGCAGCCGCAGCCCGACCCGGGCGAGACCTACCCCCACGTGAACACGCAGCTGTTCGACGTCATCGACCC
This sequence comes from Microbacterium hominis NBRC 15708, assembly GCF_001592125.1. Lineage (GTDB taxonomy): Bacteria > Actinomycetota > Actinomycetes > Actinomycetales > Microbacteriaceae > Microbacterium > Microbacterium hominis. Next base: position 61,823 of record NZ_BCWI01000013.1, on the reverse strand, counting down.
GCCGTCCAACGCGGACCTGCGGGCGCACCCCCTGTCCGATCCGTTCAACGCGCCGCCGGCGGGCATGCAGCCGGCCAACAGCGGGTTCGTCACGGACTACATCGTGAACTTCCGGCTGAGCATGCGACGGGAGCCCACGGCCGAGGAGGTGGCGGTCGCGATGGGCGGCTTCGCCCCCGAGATGCTGCCGGTGCTCTCGACCCTCGCCCGCGAGTTCGCGGTGTACGACCGGTGGTTCGCGGCCGTGCCGTCGCAGACCTTCTGCAACCGGTCGTTCTTCCACGCGTCGACGTCCCACGGGTTCGTCACGAACCACGACGGCGACGACTACGAGAAGTGGATCGAGGCGCCGGCGACACCGACGATCTTCAACCGGCTGGTGGCGGCCGGCATCCCGTGGCGGGTGTACTACGACCCGACGCAGCTCGTGTCGCTGACCGGGATGCTGCACGCGCCCGTGCTGGAGCAGTACTGGAAGACGAACTTCCGCGACATGCGCCAGTTCTACGCCGATGCCGCGCAGGGCACGCTGCCCGCGTACTCGTTCATCGAGCCCCGCATGATCTTCAACCACAACGACATGCACCCGCCCTGGGGCGAGCTGCGCGACGGCACCCTGACCCTCGACGACGGGTCGACGCTCGAGATCGACAACAGCGCCGTGTCGGATGTGCGCGCGGGCGACAAGCTCATCCAGGACGTCTACGACGCGATCCGCACGAGCCGCACCCGCGGCGGCTCGAACGCGATGAACACGGCCCTGGTCATCACCTTCGACGAGCACGGAGGGACCTTCGACCATGTGGCGCCGCCCGCCGCGGCTCCGCCCGGATCGGGCGAGCCCGGCGAGATGGGCTTCCGCTTCGACCGACTCGGTCTGAGGGTGCCGGCGATCGTCGTCAGCGCCTACACCGCCGCGGGAACGGTCATCCACGACGAGATGCACCACGGCTCGGTGATCAACACGCTCTGCCGCCTCCACGGGCTCCGGCCGCTGACCGCGAGGGATGCCGGGGCCAACCCCGTCTTCAACGCGATCAATCTCACGGTGCCGCGCCAGCCCTACACGTGGCCGCAGCCGTCGTCGCTGTGGCGACCGCCCAACCCCGAGGCGGTCGCCGAGCAGACCACCGCGACGCACAAACGGCGGCCGCTCACGTCGCCCGCGCGCGGACTGGTGGGGCTGCTGATGTCGCGCTTCAACCGCGACGCCGTCATCCCCACCACCTACGGCGAGGCGTTCGACGCGCTGGTGGAGCACGGCGACGGACTGTTCGGCACGACCGACGCGGAGGTGCGCTGACCGTCGACGGAGCGGGGTTGACAGGTATGGCTAATGTCATTAGCTTTAGGGCTATGGAAACAAGCCCGAACGACACCGCCGCCGCCGCGTTCGCGCGACTCGGCATCCATCACCTGCGCCGCCCCGAGGGACGCGTCGCCTACCGCCTCACCGGAGAAGGACCGCTGGTCGTCTGCGTCCCCGGGATGGGCGAGATCGCCGCCGCGTACCGCTACACCGTGCCCGCGCTCCGCGCCGCCGGCTTCCGCGTGGCGGTCATGGACCTGCGCGGCCACGGAGACTCCGACGCCACGTTCTCCGCCTACGACGATGCGGCCGCCGGAAGCGACGTGCTCGCGCTCATCGCACACCTGGGGGCCCCGGCGGTCGTCGTCGGCACCTCGATGGCGGCGGGCGCCGCGGTGTGGGCGGCGGCCGAGTCGCCCGAGGCGGTCCGCGCCCTCGCGCTGATCGGCCCGTTCGTCCGCAACGCCCCGACGAACCCGGTTGCCGCCGCAGTCTTCCGCCTGCTCATGCAGCGCCCGTGGGCGCGCGGCGCCTGGCTGGCCTATCTCCCCCAGCTCTACCCGGGCCGCCTCCCCGCCGACTTCGCCGCGCACCGCGACGCCATCCGCGCGGCGATGACGCGACCGGGGGCGACCGCGGCCTTCGTGCGCACCACGCGGACCGACCACACCCCGGCGGAGGAACGCCTGCCCCGGGTCACGGCCCCCACGCTGGTCGTGATGGGAACCGCCGATCCCGACTTCCGCGACCCCGCGGCGGAGGCGGCGTGGGTCGCCGAGCGCCTGAACGCCCGCGTGGAGCTGATCGACGGGGCCGGGCACTACCCGCAGGCCGAGGATCCCGAGAGGGTCACCCCGGCGCTCGTCGCCTTCTGCCGCGAGGTGACGGGTGCCTAGGGCCGGGCTCACCCCCGGCGCCGTGGTCGCCGTCGCGCTCGAGGCGATCGACGACGTCGGCAGCGAGGCGCTCACCCTTGCGGAGGTCGCGGCGAGGGCGGGTGTCAAGGTCCCGAGCCTGTACAAGCACGTCGCCTCGCTCGAGGTCCTGCGCACCGCCGTCGCGACGGCGGCGACTCGCGAGCTCGCGCACGAACTGCGGATGTCGGCCGTCGGCGTCTCCCGGGCGGAGGCGCTCGACCGGCTCTGCCGCACCTACCGGTCGTATGCGCTGCGGCATCCGGGACGCTACGCGGCGACCCAGCGGGCGCCGCTGCCCGGCGAGAGCCGCGACGACGCGCACACGCGCGCCGCCGCCGAGGTGCAGGAGGTCGTCTCGGCGACGTTGCGCGGCTACGACATCGCCGACGACGATCAGCTCGTCGACGCCACCCGCGCGCTCCGCGCCGCGCTCCACGGGTTCTGCGCCCTGGAGAACGGCGGCGGGTTCGCGATGCCGGTCAGCGTGGAGCAGAGCTTCGCGCGGCTGATCGCCGGGCTCGATCGGATGCTGTCGACCTGGTCGAGCTGAGAGCTCTCGCCGGGGGCGGAGTCACTCCCGTCCCGGATCGATCGGCGCGAAGCGGCCCAGACCGCCTCCGCCGACGAGTCGTGACGCGGCGAGCGCGCCCGCGACGGCCAGGAAGATGGGCAGCAGCAGGGTGAAACCGGTGCCCGTGAACTCGATGATCAGCGCGATGGCCGTGAAGGGCGCCCTCATGTTGGCGGCGAGGAAGGCTCCCGCCGCCACGATCGCCAGGGCGGTCGCGTCGGCGCCCGGCCAGATGAACGCCCATCCCGCCGCACCCGCGGCGCCGAGCGACGCGCCGATCGCGACGGACGGCTGCAGCGTGCCGCCGATCGCACCCGAGCCCAACGAGATCGCGGTGACCACGTACTTCAGGACCGCCAGAGCGAGCAGCAGGAGCGCCGGCTGCGTGAGATCGAACCCGGCCGTCGCCAGCGCCCGGCCGTTGCCGAGCAGCAGGGGGAAGAACGAGCCCACGACCCCCACCGCCGCGAACGTCAGCGGGAGGACGAGCAGCAGCCGCCACCCGGTGGGTCGCCGGCGCGACAGTCGTGCGGTGACCGCGGAGAAGCTGGTCGCCCCCCAGCCCATGAGGGGGCCGATGAGCAGCGCCGCCACCAGCAGCGAGGGGTTCACCTCCACCGGCGCCACCTGGTAGAGCGATCCGTCGGCCACCAGCGGACGGGCCACGAAGGTGGCGATGGCGCTCACCGACAGCGCCACGACAGCGGCCCCGGCGCTGAACCGCGCCAGCAGGATCTCGATCGCGAACAGGGCGCCCGCGAGGGGGACGTTGTAGACGGCGGCGAGACCCGCGCCGGCCGCCGAGGCGATGAGGATGGTCCGCCAGCGCGCGTCGATGCCGAACCACCGCACGAGGGTGGAGCCCGCCATCGCGGACAGCTCCCGCGGCGCCACCTCCTTGCCGATCGAGGCGCCCAGACCGACCGAGGTCACCTGGATGACGGTGTCGGCGAGCGTCTCCCACACCGGCATCCGCGTGCCCGCGACGCCCTCCTCGACGCTCGCGATGCGCCGGCCGAACCGGCGCAGCAGGTACCAGCCCCCGGCGGCGATGACGCCCGCGGCGGTGAGGCTGACGATCGGGAGCCACCAGGGCGAGGGAAGGGCGAGGCCGTCGAGGAAGGGGCCTTCGGCGCTTCCCCACACGAGGTGCTCGACCGTGTGCACGATCCACACCAGCAGGAGCACGGCCACTCCGGTCGCGACGCCGACCGCGGCGGTGGCGACGCCCAGCCGGACCAGCGCCCACAGACCGGCACGGCGGGCGCGCGAGCGCTCCCCACGCGGCCGCGTGCGGGCCGTCACGGTGCCGCCATCGGCGCCAGCCGCACCTCGACGCCGCGCTCACGAAGCTCCGCGGCCGCCACCTCGTCGAGCTCGTCATCGGTGACGACGACGTCGAAGGCATCCAGCGGCGCGACCTTGAAGCGCTCGCTCGCACCGTACTTGGTGCTGTCCGCGACGAGCACGCACACCGAGGCGGCGTCGAGCACGGCGCGCTTGAGGGTGACCTTGTCCAGCTCCGGGGTCGTGACGCCGTGGGTCGTGTCCCACGCGCCCGTGCTGAGGAAGGCGACGTCGACGGCGAGCGCGCCGAGGGTCGCGGCGGCCAGCGGGCCCGTCGCGGATCCGCTGGCGGCGTCGACGGTGCCGCCGGTGTGGATGGTCTGGATCGAGGGGTAGTCGCGCAGCGTCGCGATGGCGAAGAAGTCGTTGGTGACGACGGTGACCCCGCTGCGCAGCGCCAGATGCGGCACGAGCGCCTCGCAGGTGGTCCCGGCATCCAGGAAGACGACGCTGTCGTCGACGACCAACGCGGCCGCCTCGCCCGCGATGGCCTTCTTGCGGGGAAGCTCGAGCACGGCGCGCGAGGTGCGCTCCCGGGGCGTCTCGGTGCCGGCGCGCTCCGTGAGGCGTACGCCGCCCTGCACCGACACGACGCGTCCCTCGGATTCGAGCACGACGATGTCGCGGCGCACCGTCATGTGCGAGACGCCGAGGAGCTCGGCGAGATGGCGGATGCTGAGGGCACCGGCGCCGCGCAGCAGCCGCAGCAGCTCGTGCTGACGCTGCTCGGGGATGAGGGGCGGATCGCTGGCCATGTCGTCTGATTCTAGGGCGGTCCCGCGACCGCCCGCGGCACGCGCACGTTCGAGATTGTTACTACATGTGAATTCTTGTGCTACCGTGTGCATCGATGTTACGCAAACATGAAGTCCTCCACGCCATCGCCGACACCGGCGCCCTGCTCATCATCCGCCTGGACTCGGCGGACGAGGCCCTCGCCGTCGCGCGGGCAGCCGTCGCCGGCGGCATCCGCGCACTCGAGGTGACGCTCTCCGTCCCGAGCGCCTTCGATGTCATCCGCACGCTGTCGCAGGAGTTCGCCGACGACGGCATCGCCGTGGGGGCGGGAACGGTCCTCGACGAGCAGGCGGCGTTCACGGCCATCACCGCCGGAGCCCGGCTGCTCGTGAGCCCCAACCTCAACCCGCAGATGATCCGCCTGGCCAACCGCTACCAGGTCGCCACGATCAGCGGCGCCTTCACGCCGACGGAGTTCGTCCAGACGATGGAGAGCGGCGCCGACATCGTCAAGCTGTTCCCCACCGAGATCGCCGGCCCCGACTACCTCCGCACGGTCCTGGCACCGCTGCCGCAGACCCCGGTGCTGCCGGCCGGCGGTGCGACGGTGCACAACGTCGGCGACTGGTTCGACGCCGGAGCCCTCGCCGTGGGCGTCGGCTCGGCCGTCACCAAGGCGGCGCGAGCCGACGGCGACTACCTGCGCGTGACCCGGGCCGCGACCGACTTCCTCGACGCGATCCGCGACGCGCGCCACTGACCCGTCCCCCGCGGGCCCTTCCCGCGCGGGCGACGCCGCCCGTCCCACCCTCCCCTTCCCGACCACGACAACCCCCGAACCGCCCACCACAAAGGAGTGCACACGATGACCGACACCCTCGCGGAGACACCGCTTCTGACCACGCAGGAGAAGAGGTCCGTCCGGATCCGCTGGTTCCTCGTCGGCTTCCTCATCCTGGGCGGTGTGGTGAACTACCTCGACCGCTCGACCCTGAGCGTCGCCAACACCACGATCGCCGGGGAGTTCGGACTCAACGCCTTCGAGATGGGCCTGCTCCTGTCGGCGTTCTCGTGGCCCTACGCGATCGCGAACCTGCCCGCGGGCTACCTGGTCGACAAGTTCGGGCCGAAGCGGATGTTCGCCTTCGCCGCGGGAGCCTGGTCGCTGGTGTCGATGGTCACCGCGGCCGCGAACTCCTTCGGCGTGCTCTACGCGCTGCGGGTCGCCCTCGGCATCACCGAGTCGCCGTTCTTCACCTCGGCCCTGAAGGTCAACGAGCGCTGGTTCAACAAGCGCGAACGCGCTCTGCCGGTCGCCCTCGTCAACACCGGCTCGCAGATCGCCAACGCCATCGCCCCGCCGCTGCTGACCTTCCTGCTGCTCACGATGAGCTGGCGCGGCATGTTCGTCATCGTCGGCGCCCTCGGGATCGTCGTCGCTCTGGTGTGGCTCCGCATCTACCGCGACCCCACGCTGAGCGAGCAGGCGCTGATCAAGGGCGCCCAGGCGCAGGAGGCGATCGCCTCGACCGCGCCGAAGGTGGGCTGGGGCCGGCTGCTCCAGCAGCGCAACACGTGGTTCATGGTGCTCGGCGCCTTCGGCATCTTCTACACCGTCTGGGTGTACCTGACGTGGCTGCCCAGCTACCTGCAGACGGCCCGCGGCTTCAGTCTGGCCCAGAGCGGCTGGCTCGCCTCCCTCCCCTTCCTCTGCGGCATCATCGGCGTCGTCTTCGGCGGCTGGCTCTCCAACCGCCTCGTCTCGCGCGGCGTCAACACGGTGCGCGCGCGCAAGATCCCCATCGTCGGCGGCGCGGTGCTCGCGGCCGCGGCGGTGCTGCCGGTGGCCTACGTGGACAACACGCCCCTCGCGATCACCCTGCTCTCGATCGGCTACTTCGCCTCGCAGGTGCCGATCGGCTGCCTGTGGACCCTGGCCTCCGATGTCGCACCCTCCAACCAGGTCGCCTCGCTCGGTGCGATCCAGAACTTCGGCGGGTTCGTCGGCGCCGCCGTGGCTCCCGTGGTGACCGGCGCGATCCTGACCGCGACGGGCGGCAACTACACGCTCGTCTTCCTCATCGGCGGGGTGCTGCTGCTGGTCGGGGCGCTGTCCTACGGTTTCTTCGTGAAGGACCGCTCCGGCCGCACCGCCTGAGCCCGCGGCGAGGGGCGGCGACGCCCCTCGCCACCGCCCTGGAGAGTCACATGACTTCGCATCTCTTCTTCGTGATCGGTCCCGCCGGCAGCGGGAAATCGACCGTCAGCACGCTCATCGCACGCCAGCTCGGTGCCGCCTACCTCGACAAGGACAGCGTCGCGACCCTGTTCACCGAGGCGCTCCTGGTGGCCCACGGCAGCGATCCCCACGAGCGCGACAACAACGCGTACTACCAGCAGGTCGTGATGGATCTGGAGTATCAGACCCTGCTGCGCCTCGCCGGCGACAACCTCCGGCTCGGGACGCCGGTGGTGCTCGACGCTCCGTTCGTGAGGTACTTCCCGCAGCCGGACTACCTCGAGCGCGCCGCGCTCGCCCACGACTGGCCCGCCGACACCCGCATCACCGTCGTGCACGTGAGCGTCGACGGCGCGCGGGTGCGCGATCGCGTCGCCGGTCGGGGCTACCAGCGCGACACCTGGAAGCTCGCCCACTGGGATGAGTTCTGGGCGAGCGCCCAGGCCGCCGAATGCCGGTGGCGCGGAGCCCACCACGCGCTCTACGACAACAGCGCGGACGGGCGCGACGACGACGCGATCCGCGCGGCCATCGCCGCCCTCGTCTGAGCGGTCGACGGACGACTACGCTTTCCCTGTGACCGAACGCGCTCCCCTGTCCCGCAAGCTGTCCGCCATCGCCGAGTCCGCGACCCTGAAGGTCGATGCGAAGGCGAAGGCGCTGCAGGCCGCCGGCCGCCCCGTGATCTCCTACGCGGCGGGCGAGCCCGACTTCGCGACGCCGGCGTTCATCGTGGATGCCGCGGCCCACGCCCTCCACGACCCCGCGAACTACCGCTACACGCCCGCGGCCGGCCTGCCGGTGCTGCGCGAGGCGATCGCCGCCAAGACCCTGCGCGACTCGGGGCTCGAGGTCGCCCCGTCCCAGGTCATCGTCACGAACGGCGGCAAGCAGGCCGTCTACCAGGCGTTCCAGGCCGTCGTGAACCCCGGTGACGAGGTGCTGCTGCCCGCGCCCTACTGGACGACCTACCCCGAGGCGATCGCGCTCGCCGACGGCATCCCCGTCGAGGTCTTCGCCGGCGCCGACCAGGACTACAAGGTGACCGTCGAGCAGCTCGAGGCCGCCCGCACCGACAAGACCACCGTGCTGGTCTTCGTCTCGCCGTCGAACCCGACCGGTTCCGTGTACACGCCCGAGGAGACGAAGGCGATCGGGGCATGGGCGCTGGAGCACGGCATCTGGGTCGTCAGCGACGAGATCTACCAGAACCTCGTCTACGAGGGCGCGCGCGCGGTGTCGATCGTGGAGGCCGTGCCGGAGCTTGCCGGACAGACGATCCTCGTCAACGGTGTGGCCAAGACCTACGCGATGACCGGGTGGCGCGTGGGCTGGATGGTGGGGCCGGCCGACGCCATCAAGCTCGCCGGCAACCTCCAGTCGCACCTCAGCTCGAACGTCAACAACATCGCGCAGCGTGCCGCGCTGGCCGCGCTGACCGGCCCGCAGACGGAGGCCGAGCAGATGCGCCAGGCGTTCGACCGCCGCCGCCGGCTCATCGTCGCGGAGCTCGCGAAGATCCCGGGCGTCACCGTGCCGAACCCGCTCGGCGCGTTCTACGTCTACCCCGACGTCACCGGGCTGCTCGGACGGGAATGGAACGGCACCCGCGTCGACACGTCGCTCGAGCTCGCCGACCTCATCCTCGAGCAGGCCGAGGTCGCCGTCGTGCCGGGCGAGGCGTTCGGCCCCTCCGGCTATCTGCGCCTGTCGTACGCGCTCGGCGACGACCAGCTGCTCGAGGGCGTCCAACGACTGCAGAAGCTCTTCGGCACGGAGTGAGCCCGAGCCGGCACTCAGAGACCTCAGAGACGAGCGGGGGACGATCGGGACTCATGCGTTCGTCGTCCCCTGTCTCCGTCTCGGCATCGCGCAGGTCGCGGCGACCGCTCAACGCCCTGCTCGCCCCCTCGGTGCACCCGGCGACCGCGCTCGTGGTGGGCCTGGCCACCGTCGTCTTCCTGATCAGCGCGGGGCTGGCGCTGCGCGCCGCCCCGATCGACGCCGACCTGTCGCGCACGCTCAACAGCTGGCACATCGCCGGGGCCGGGCAGGTGACCGCGCTGGTCTACGACCTGTTCTCACCCGTCCCCGCGATCGTGATCACGATCATCGCGACGGGACTGGTGTGGGCGGTGAGCGGGCGCATCGCCCTCGCGATCGCGTTCGCCGGAACGGTCGCCGTCACGTGGGTGCCCGCCGACATCATCAAGATCGCCGTCGCCCGCCCGCGTCCCGACGCGACCCTCCTGCCGCATCCCGTCGATCACATGCCCGTGGACCCGTCGTACCCGAGCGGTCACGTCGTCTTCGTCGCGGCCGTCGCGGTGACGGTGGTCGTCATGCTCAAGGGCTCGCGCTGGCGTCCCTTCGCGATCGTCGTCGGCGCCCTCGCGGTCGTCGTGATGGCCGCTTCGGTGTCGATCATCGGCGTGCACTACCCCACGGACGCCGTGGCCTCCGTGCTGTGGGTGCTGGGCGTCTTCCCCGCCGCCCGGCTGATCTGGGTGCGGACGATCATGCCGCTGGTGCCGTTCCTGCGCGACGCACCGCGACCGGCACCGGCGCCGGCGGTGTCCGGTCCGCAGCGACGCGGGGAGCCCTAGAGCTCCACGCCGACCAGGACGGGCTCCGGCTGCAGCAGCAGCCCGAACTCCGCCTGCACGCGGTGCTGGATGTAGCGGGCCAGCTCGGCGACTTCGCCCGCCGTCGCCCCGCCGCGGTTCGTGAGGGCCAGCGCGTGCTTGGTCGACAGGGCCGCGCGCGACCGCGGCAGGCGAAAGCCCTTCCCCAGCCCGGCGTGCTCGATGAGCCACGCCGCACTGACCTTCACGTCGGGCTGCACCGACACCGGCGGCGGCACGATGCCGTCGAACGCCGCGAGCGGGATCACCGTCACCGGGTCGACCTCCACGGCGAGAGGCCACCGGGGGCACTCGGGCGGGAGGGTGCGGGCGAAGGATGCCGACACGATCGCATTCTGGAAGAACGAGCCCGCGCTGTGGGTGTCGGGATCGGCGTCGTCGAGCACCATGCCCTTCGAGGCGCGCGTCGCGAGCACCGTCTCCCGGATCCACCGCAGCGACACCGCGGCGTCGGGCGCGAGGCGCAGCGCCTGCCGCAGCTGGCCGCCACGCACCGGGACCTCGCCGTGGCCGACATCGTGCAGCTCGAGAGTGATGGAGACGATCACGCCCGAACGGAGCGCGCCGCGGCCGTAGTGCTGTTTGAGCACCGAGGTGCGGAAGCCGAGTTCGAGATCGGCGGCGGAGACCACCTCGATCTCGCCGGTGGCCTCGTCCAGCAGCTCCACCTCGACGAGCGTCTCGACGATCTCCTGACCGTAGGCGCCGACGTTCTGGATGGGCGCGGCGCCGGCCGACCCGGGGATGCCGCTCATCGCCTCGATGCCGGCCAGTCCCGCCGCGACGGTGTACTCGACGAGATCGTCCCAGTCGTGACCGGCCTCCACGCGCAGCCGCACGCGGCCGTCGCCGGCGTCGGCCAGGCGTTCGATGCCGGAGGTGCGCACCAGCACGACGGTCCCCTCGAACGGCTCGTCGCCGGCGAGCAGGTTCGACCCTCCGCCGAGCACGAGCCACGGCTCCCCCGCGGCCCACACGTCCTGCAGCGCCGCGACGAGCTCGTCGCGGGTGCGGGCCTCGACCATCCGCTCCGGAATGCCCCCGACGCGCAGCGTGGTGAGCTGCGCGAGCGGAATGGGCGCGATCTCGCCCATCAGGGCTGCCGGCGCACGCGCACCTGCGCCTTGCCGAGCACGGTCGTGTCGGCGAAGGTCACGGTGAGATCGATGCGCGCGGTGTCGTCGTCGAGAGCACCGACCTTCGCGGTGACGACCAGGTCGGCGCCGGCGTCGGCATCCACCACGACGGGGCGCGTGAAACGCACGCCGTACTCGAGGATGCGCCCGGCGTCGCCGAGCCATTCGACGATGGTCTCGACGGCGAGGCCCATCGTGAGCATGCCGTGCGCGAGCACACCCGGCAGGCCCACCCGGGCGGCGACGTCGTCGCGGTAGTGGATGGGGTTGAGGTCTCCGGACGCACCGGCGTAGCGCACGAGAGACTCCCGCGTGAGGTGCACGGTGCGCTCGGCGACGACCACGCCGATCTCGAGGGGTGCGGATGTCATGCGACCTCGCCTCCGATCAGGAGAACGGACGTCGCGGTGACGACGTGGCTGCCGTCGACGTCGGTGATCTCGGCCTCGCTGGTGACCATCGCACCGGCGCCGAAGGGGCGGACGCCGGTGATGCTGAGCTGCGCGACCAGCTCGTCCCCGGCGACGATGGGACGCGAGTAACGGAAGCGCTGCTCCGCGTGCACCGTGCGCTCGAGCGCGATGCCGGAGTCCTCGACCGCGAGCAGCTGTTGCATCGTCAGGTCCTGGACGACCATGGCGAACGTCGGGGGCGCGACGACGTCGGCGTAGCCGAGCGCGCGCGCGGCTTCCGGCTCGTAGTGCTGCGGTGCCTCGGCGAAGACGGCGCGCGCGAACTCGCGCACCTTCTCACGGCCCACGAGATAGGACGCGGTCGGCGGGAACGCACGTCCCACCAGATCGGGGTTCACTGACACCCCTCGATCCTACCGAGGGGCTCCCGCCCTCATCCGTCCCTCACCGCCGCGATAAACACCCCGTAGCGGCCGTGCGGGACGGACGAACGCGCTCAGCGGGTGCGACGGGCCCGCACCGCGCGGATCGCCATCTGCACCGCGATGAAGGTGAGGAAGCAGGCGAAGAGGATGTTGGCGACCAACGGCGACAGCAGCGTCGCGATCCACGCGCCGAGCGCGGTCGTCGTACAGGCGGCGACGCCGACGAGGGCCGCGGCCACGAGGTCGACGTTGCGGCGCTTGACGTTGCCGATCGTCCCCGAGACGGCGGTGGGGATCATCATCAGCAGCGAGGTGCCCTTCGCGATCAGATCGCTGGTGCCGAACAGGAAGATCAGTGCGGGCACGACGATGACCCCGCCCCCGACACCCAGCAGCCCGGCCATCACGCCGGTGAACAGCCCGAGGACGGCCAGTCCGATGCCCGAGGCGACGGTGAGCTCGAGCACCGCGTCGCGGGACGGCACGACGATGAAGAGCATCACGATGACCACGGCGAGGAATCCGACGAAACCCCACCGGAGGGCGTTCTGCGGGATCCGGGCGAGCAGCCACGACCCGATCTGCGCGCCGACCACCGCTCCCGCGGCGAGGATCAGGGCCGGGATCCAGGCCACCGACCCGTGCACGGCGTAGGAGACGACGCCCACGGATGCCGTGGGAACGATCGCGGCGAGCGAGGTGCCGGCCGCGAGTCGCTGATCGAATCCGAGCAGCAGCACGAGCATCGGCACGATGACCGTGCCGCCGCCCACGCCGAACAGGCCGGAGAGCAGTCCCGCGGCGAGGCCCACGCCGACGCACGAGAGCACGAAGCGCAGGTCGCGGCGGCGCTGCGGCGCCGCCGGTACGGCCGCGCTCACGCGTCGGTTCCCGCGGTGCTCTGGTCGACGGTGGTCGCCGCCTGCTCGAACTGCGAGCGGTAGAGCCGCCAGTAGGCCCCCTCCGCGGCGATGAGCTGTTCGTGCGTACCCTGCTCGACGATGTCGCCGTGCTCCATCACGAGGATGAGGTCGGCGTCGCGGATCGTCGACAGACGGTGCGCGATCACGAAGGACGTGCGTCCTTCGCGCAGCGCCGACATCGCATGCTGCAGGAGCAGCTCGGTGCGCGTGTCGACGGAGCTCGTCGCCTCGTCGAGGATCAGCACGCTCGGCTCCGCCACGAACGCCCGCGCGATCGTGATCAGCTGCTTCTCCCCCGCCGAGACGTTCGCGGCGTCCTCGTCGAGCACGGTGTCGTAGCCGTCGGGCAGCGAGTGGACGAAGCGGTCGACCCGCGTCGCGACGGCCGCCTCGACGATCTCCAGATCGGATGCCGACTCGTTGCCGTAGCGGATGTTCTCGCGGATCGAGCCGGCGAACAGCCACGGGTCCTGCAGCACCATGCCGGTGCGGGAGCGGACGTCGTCGCGGGTGAGCGCGGAGATGTCCTGCCCGTCGAGGAGGATCCGACCGCCGTCGAGTTCGTAGAAGCGCATCAGGAGGTTGACCAGGGTGGTCTTCCCCGCGCCGGTCGGGCCGACGATCGCGACGGTCTGACCGGGTTCGACGCGGAACGACAGGTCGCGGATGAGCGGCTTGTCGGGGGTGTAGGAGAACGCGACGTTCTGGAACTCGATGACGCCGCGCCCGTCGCGCAGTTGCGGCGCGTCCTCGGCATCCGGTTCCTGCTCCTCCTGGTCGAGCAGCTCGAAGACGCGCTCGGCCGAGGCCGTGCCCGACTGGACCACAGCGGCCATGCCGCCGAGCTCCGACAGCGGCTGGGTGAACTGCTGCGAGTACTGGATGAAGGCCTGCACGTCGCCGAGCCGGAGCTGGCCGGAGGCCACCATCAGGCCACCGAGCACCGCGATGCCGACGTAGGAGAGGTTGCCGATGAACATCATCGCGGGCATCATCAGCCCGGACAGGAACTGCGCCTTGAACGCGGCCTGGTAGAGCTCCTCGTTCTCCTGCTCGAACTTCTCGCGCGAGTCCTGCTCGCGTCCGTAGACGCGCACCAGCGCGTGGCCGGAGAACGACTCCTCGACGCGGGCGTTGAGGCGTCCGACCTTGCGCCACTGGGTGGCGAACGCCTTCTGCGACTTCGGCCCGATGATGCCGAAGATCACGGCCATCAGGGGAAGGGCGACCAGGGCGACGATCGCGAGCTGCCAGGAGATGGAGAACATCATCACGAGCACACCGACGACCGTGAGCACGTTGGTGACGGCAGTCGAGAGCGACTGCTGCATCGTCTGGGTGATGTTGTCGATGTCGTTCGTGACGCGCGAGATGAGCTCGCCGCGCTGGACGCGGTCGAAGTACGACAGCGGCAGGCGGTTGATCTTGGCCTCGACCGACTCGCGCAGCCGCCACATCGTGCGCACCATGATGACGTTGATGACATAGCCCTGCAGCCAGGTCAGCACGGCGGAGACGACGTAAATGGCGAGGACCGCGACGAGCACCCACTTCAGGCGCTCGAAGTCGACACCCGTGCCGACCTGGAAGTCGTGCATCGCCGACACGATGTTGGCGATGTCGCCCTGTCCGGCCGCGCGCAGGGCGTCGACGACCTGGTCCTGGCTCGTGCCGGCCGGGAACTGGGCGGCCAGCGACGTCGAGACGACCCCTTCGAAGAGGATGTTGGTGGCCTCGCCGAGGACCTTGGGGGCGATGACCGCGAGCACGACGCCGACCGCCCCGAGGACGGAGACGAACGCGAACGCCCACTTGTAGGGGGCGAGCAGGCCGATCATCCGACCGAAGCTGCGACCGAAGTTCGCCGCCTTGCCGGGGGCGACCGAGTCCCACGACCCGGAGTTGAGCCGCGCCTGTTCGGCGAGCTCGAGTTCTTCGCGTTCCTCTTCGGAGAGGGCCGCCGTGTTCGGCGCGCTCATGCGTCCACCCCCAGCTGCGATTCGACGATCTCCCGGTAGGTGTCGTTGCCGGCGAGCAGTTCGTCGTGGGTTCCGATGCCGACCAGGCGCCCGTCGTCAAGGACCACGATGACGTCGGCATCCGCGATCGTGGAGATGCGCTGAGCGACCACGATCTTCGTCACGTCGGGCAGTTCGCGCCACAGCGCCTGCCGTAGTCGCGCGTCGGTGGTGACGTCGAGCGCCGAGAAGGAGTCGTCGAAGACGAGCACGTGCGGGCGATGCACGATCGCGCGGGCGATCGAGAGCCGCTGGCGCTGCCCACCCGACACGTTCGTGCCGCCCTGGGAGATGCGTGCCGTGAGTCCGCCCTCCATCTCGGAGACGAAGTCGCGCCCTTGGGCGATGTCGAGGGCGTCCCAGAGCTCGTCGTCGGTGGCATCCTCCCGCCCGAAGCGGAGGTTGCTGGCGACGGTGCCGGTGAACAGAAACGCACGCTGCGGAACGTAGCCGATGCCGCGCCACATCTCGTCGAGATCGGCCTCGCGGACATCGACGCCGCCGACGCGGACGGTGCCGTCGGTCACGTCGAACAGCCGCGGGATGAGCGAGACGAGCGTCGTCTTGCCGGAGCCGGTCGACCCGACGATCGCCACGGTCTGACCGGGCTCGGCCCGGAAGGAGATGTGCTCCAGCACGGGCGACTCGGCGCCGGGGTAGCTGAACGACACGTCGTCGAACTCCACGGCGCCCAGCTCGGGGAAGCGGTCGATCGGCTGGGCGGGACGGTGCAGCGCATCGATGGAGTCGAGCACCTCGCCGATGCGGTCGGCGGAGACGGCGGCGCGCGGGATCATGATCGTCATGAACGTCGCCATCAGCACGCCCATGAGGATCTGGCCGACGTACTGCATGAACGCGAACAGGGTGCCGATCTCGACGTGACCGGCATCCACCTGGATGCCGCCGAACCAGATCACGCCGACGACGGTGACGTTGAGCACGAGCATCGCGAGCGGGAACATGATCACGAAGAGCGATCCGACGCGGCGGCCGACGACCATGATGTCGGTGTTGGCCACGCGGAAGCGCGCCTCCTCGATGCGTTCGCGGACGAAGGCGCGCACGACCCGCACACCGGTCAGCTGCTCGCGCATCACCCGGTTGACGCCGTCGAGCTTGCCCTGGTACTCGCGGAACAGCGGGACCATGCGGCTGATGATGAAGCCCGCGATCACGAGCAGCGTCGGCACCGCGACGGCGATGAGCCAGCTCAGACCGACATCCTGCTGGACGGCCATGATGATGCCGCCGATCGCCAGCAGCGGCGCCGTGACGAGCATGGTCGCGCCCATCATCGCGAGCATCTGCACCTGCTGCACGTCATTGGTGTTGCGGGTGATGAGGGTGCCCGCGCCGAACGACGACACCTCGCGCTCGGAGAAGCCGCTCACCTTGTCGTAGACGTCGCGTCGGATGTCGCGGCCGGCGCTCATCGCCGCGCGCGCCGCGAAGAACGTCGCGATCACGGACGCGACGATCTGGCCCAGCGCGATGACGAGCATGAACGCGCCGCGGGACCAGATGTAGCCGGTGTCGCCCGCCGCGACGCCCTTGTCGATGATGTCGGCGTTCAGTCGCGGGAGGTAGAGGGACGCCATGGCCGAGGCGAACTGGAAGACGAGCACGCCCAGCAGCCACCACTTGTACGTCCAGAGGTAACGGACGAGGAGTTTTCCGAGCATGAGGCACTCCGTCTGCGGGGCGAGGTGGGAACGGTTCATGCTATCGCCGGGCGCCGACACGCACGCGTCCCGGATCCGCGCGGTAAGTGCGGGACAGCGTGACCCATAACGCAAAACAGCCCCGGAATTCCCGGGGCTGATCTGGGTTTTTTGTAGCGGGAGCGGGGCTTGAACCCGCGACCTCACGATTATGAGTCGTGCGCTCTCACCAACTGAGCTACCCCGCCGCGCCGCACCCACACGGCGAGATGTGGATGCTGCGAGCCCCGAGTCAGGATTGAACTGACGACCCCTTCCTTACCATGGAAGTGCTCTGCCACTGAGCTATCGGGGCGTGCCGCCCCTCGCGGGGCAACCAGAAAAGAATATCAGAGCCGAGGCGTCCGACAGAATCGGTCAACCGACGGTGTGACCGCCCTTGGTGTGCTCGGCCAGCCACGGCATCGGGTCGATGCGCGTCGTGCCGCCCAGGAGCACCTCGAGATGCAGGTGCGGCCCGGTCGCCTTACCGGTCTGGCCGACCCGGCCGATCACCTGACCGGCGGTGACCTTGTCGCCCTGCTTCACCTGCAGCGAGCCGTACTGCATGTGGCCGTAGCGGGTGGAGACGAGCTGACCGTCGATGATGTGATCGATGAGCACGGTCACGCCGTAGTCGCCGCCCGCCTCGGTCGCGATGCGCACGGTCCCGGCCGCCACGGCGTGGATCTCGGCCCCTTCGCCCGGCGTGAGGTCGACGCCGTTGTGCGGCGTGGCGAACTCCGACTCGTAGGCGAGCGATCCGAAGGCGGCCGAGATCGGCACACCGACGGGGAACGGGTACTGGATCGGCGACGTCGGGTCGTTGACCCACGTGTTGGCGAACAGGCGCACACCGGACTCGGCCGCGAGCTCCGCCATCGAGGTGACGTTGTAGCTCTCGGGACGATCGAGGGCGTTGGGCTGTTCGGCGCCCGAAGCGACGAACGCCTGGATCTGACTGCCCGATCCCGTCGTGAGCTTCTGGCTGGCCGTCACGGCGGTCGAGGTCGAGGTCGATGTGGTGGTGTCGGATGCCGAGGCGATCGCCGCGGCGGGAGTCGTCGTGCTGACCGCGAGCAGTCCCACGACGGCCATGACGCCCACGGAGAAGGATGCCGCCGCCATCCGCTTCACCACCGCCGTCGCACGGGGCCGACGCGGTGCGACGTGCGGGGCCGGCTCGGCAGCGGACACGGTGTCGTCCGTGGCGTCGACGACCGGGCGCTGGACGGGGGTCTCACCGGTGAACGAGAACAGTCGCGCGGCGAACTCGAACTCGTCGAGGTCGCAGGCATCGTCCGCGGGGGCCGTGAAGGCGGAGCCCGACGGAAGCTGCTCGGCGACGGGGATCGACTGCGCGGCGACCGGCTGGTCGTCGGCGGCGTCGACGTGGACGTCCACCTCGGCGGCGCCGTCGGCGGCGACCGACTCGAAGACGGCGCGGGCTGCGCGGCGCAGACGCCGACGCGACGCCTCGTCGGGCTGCGCGCCCACGACGGTCTCGGCCACGATCGCCGCGGCGACATCCGCCACGACGGCCTCGGCGAGCGAGGGCTCGTCGGTCAGCTCGTCGACGGGGGGCCCGGCGAGCGCGGATTCGGGCGAGACCACGTCGGGAGCGGAGGCCGCGGCCGCCTCGGCAGCCCGGCGCCGGTACTCCGCGCGGGTCAGCACACCCGACCCGTTCGGCGTCGCCGCCGCTTCGGGTCGTCGGCTTGCGCGCCGTGACGGCGCGGCGTCAGCCGTGGGGGTGTCGAGGGTCACATCACAGGCTCTCGTCAGGCCGCACGGAAGGGGGAGCTCCGGGCGGCGACGTACTACGGGCTTCGGATCACTCTGCCGTTCGGGCCGGCAAAGATAACGATCGGGTAAACACTACATGCTGCACGCTGGGAATGCCATGGACGCGCGGTGGACGTTCCTATCCGTTTCCGCCCACGCCGTCGACCTCGTCGAGCAGGTCGCGCATCCGCTCGAACAGGCCGGGCCCGGCGGCGATCGTCATGTCGGCACCGGGTGCTCCGCCGGGCCGACCGCCGACGAGGCCACCGGCTTCGGTGACGAGCAGGGCGCCCGCCGCGTGATCCCACGGCTTCAATCCGCGCTCGAAGTAGCCGTCGAGTCGCCCGGCCGCGACGTACGCGAGATCGAGCGACGCGGCTCCGGCCCGGCGAAGATCGCGCGCGAGCACCATCAGGCGCCGCACGCGCGCCAGGTCGCCGTCGTGGGTCGCCGGGTCGTATCCGAAGCCGGTGGCCAGGAGGGCCCCGGCATCCGTCACCGTCGACACGGCCAGCCGCTGCTCGCCGAGCCAGGCTCCCCCGCCGCGCACCGCATGGAACAGCTCGTCCACGACGGGGCTGTAGACCGCGGCGGCCTGCGCCTCCCACCGGCCCGGGCGGGGCTCACCGGTCACCGCCGCGATGCTGACGGCGTAGTGAGGGATGCCGTAGGCATAGTTGACGGTGCCGTCGATCGGGTCGACGATCCAGGTCACCCCGCTGGTGCCGGGCTGCGCGTCGGACTCCTCTCCGACGAAACCGTCATCGGGTCGCTCCGCGCAGAGCCGGTCGCGGATGAGCTGCTCGACCTCACGGTCGGCCTCGGTGACGATGTCGGCGAGCGTGGACTTCGTCGCCGCCACGGCGACGCCCTCGGAGCGCCGTCGCCGTGCGAGCGCACCCGCCTCCCGAGCGATCTCGACAGCGATCACGTGCAAGCGCTCGGCATCCACCATGCCTCCACCGTACGCGCACTACCGTGGGCTCATGAGCGCGCTCTACGACGTCGTGATCGTGGGCGGGGGCCACAACGCCCTCACCGCCGCCGCCTATCTCGCCCGCGCGCGCAAGCGCGTCGTCGTGCTGGAACGACAGCACGGATGGGGCGGGGCGGCGGTGTCCGAACACCCCTGGCCAGGAGTGGACGCGCGGCTTTCGCGCTACTCCTACCTCGTGAGCCTCCTGCCGCGGACGATCGTCGACGACCTCGACCTCCCGCTGGATCTGCGCCGGCGCCGCTACAGCTCGTACACACCCGGCCCCGGCGATCCGACTCGCGGTCTCCTCGTCGACAACGCGGATGCCGCGGCCACCACCGCGAGCTTCATCCGCACGACCGGCGACGTGCGGGAGGCGGAGCGCTTCTCGGAGCTCTCCGATCGCCTGCTCCCGCTCGCCGCCGCGGTGTTCCCGACCGTGACCTCACCGCTCCGGCGCGAATCCGAGCTGCGCGCGCTGCTGCCCGACGCGGGCATCTGGGGTGCCGTGACCCGACGCCCGCTCGGCGATCTCCTGCGCGAGAGCCTGCACACCGACATCGCGCGCGGCGTGGCACTGACCGACGGTCTCATCGGCACGTTCTCGTGGGCCGACGACCCCTCGCTGCGCCAGAACCGGTGCTTCCTCTATCACGTGATCGGCGGCGGCACCGGAGACTGGGACGTTCCGGTCGGCGGCATGGGGAGCGTCAGCGCGGCGCTCGAGCACGCGGCGCGGGCGGCCGGCGCCGAGCTGCGCGCCGAGGCGGAGGTGGTCGCGATCGATCCCGACGGGACCGTCACGCTCGCCTCCGGCGAGACCTTCTCCGGGCGGCTCGTGCTCAGCGGGGTCGGGCCCGCGGTGCTCGCCGATCTCCTCGGCGATCCGCGCACAGACGAGGCCGATCCGCCCGAGGGGGCTCAGCTGAAGGTGAACCTCCTCCTGTCGCGCCTGCCACGCCTGCGCGACGACGAGGTGGCCCCCGAGGCGGCGTTCGCGGGCACGTTCCACGTCAACGAGACGATGAGCCAGCTCGACGACGCCTACGCGACGGCCGCGACCGGCGGCATCCCCGACCCCCTCCCGGCCGAGATCTACTGCCACTCCCTCACCGACCCGTCGATCCTCGGCCCCCGGCTGCAGGCGTCGGGGGCGCAGACGCTCACCCTCTTCGGTCTGCAGCTGCCACACCGGCTGAGCGCGGGCGCCGATCCCGACGACTACCGCGCGAGGCTCATGGATGCCGCTCAGCGCACGCTCGACGCGGTGCTGGCCGAACCGATCGCGGACTGCATCTACACCGCCCCCGACGGCACGCCGTGCATCGAGGCGCGCACGACCGTCGACCTCGAACGGTCGCTGCGGATGACGGGCGGTGACATCTTCCACGGCCCGCTCGCGTGGCCCTGGGCGGCGGACGATGAGCCTCTGGACTCGCCCGCGCAGCGCTGGGGCGTCGCGTCCTCCCACGATCGCGTGCTGCTGTGCGGATCGGGAGCGCGCCGCGGGGGCGCCGTCAGCGGCATCGGCGGCCACAACGCCGCGATGGCCGCTCTCGAGATCCTGGGATGAAGCTCGCCGGCGGCGCGGCGCGCCGCCGGCCGACCGTCAGCTGTGCTGCTGCGGAGGAAGCGGGGGCGGCGGCGGGAAGCCCTCGTACCCCTGAGTCGACGGGCTCTCGACGGAGGGCGATGCGGAGGCCTGCGGCTGGTGCGCCGCGGGGGCGGCGGGCGCCGCGGCATCCGAGAACCAGACGCGCGCACCCGGCGACGGCTGCCCCGTGTAATAGGCGTTCCAGTCGGGAGACCCGTCGGGGAACACCGGCAGCGGGGTCAGACCGTCGGCGTGCGTCGGCCACGGCGCGGGCGACGGCGCCGTGGGGGTGAACTCCGCGGCGGGAGCGGCCGGAGCGGCCGGCTGCGGCGCGGGGGCAGCGCCGTAGGGGGCAGCGCCGTAGGGGGCAGCGCCGTAGGGCGCGGGAGCGGGCACCGACGGGCGGGGACGCTTGGGGGCGAACAGTGCGTTCATGAGCGGGATGAGCGCGGTGCCGACCGCGGCGAGGATCGCCAGCGCGACGACCACACGCCAGTACAGCGGGCGGTACGTCACGTACTCGTCGGTCATGAGAGGCAGCACCAGCATGACCATCAGGATCGCCACCAGGCCGATCGTGACGTAGGCGACGATCGACGTGAACGTGGTCTGGTGACGCAGGAATGCGTTGAGGTACAGGCGCGTGTGCAGCAGTGCGCCCTGGATGATGAGGGCGATGAGGATGAAGCGGAACACACGCTCGGCGCCGGAGCCGAAGTAGCCGGTGGTCGGCATCCAGATGAGCACCGCCCCGACCAGGAGGATCAGCACCCAGGAGATCATGCTCGTCAGCGCCAGCCACGTCGGGCGGCGCGGGGCCAGGTTCGACTCGCCGATCGCCACGCCGGCGAAGCCCGCGAGCAGGAGGATCGTCAGGAACGCCTTGCCGACGATGCCGTTCGAGTCGCCGATCAGCACCCACACGACACAGACGAGCGCCGCGGCGATGAGCGCCCCGATCGCCACCCAGATCGTCGCCCGCAGGATCTTCGTGGAGTGCGGTGAGCTCGTCGGCTCGGTCATGTCGTTCCCTTCGTCGGGCATCCATCCGTTCCCCCATCCTGACACGGGGTGCGCCGGCCGTGCAGGTATGCGGGCGAGCGGCGCGCTACCCGGGAACGCGAAAGGCCCCGCCGAAACGGGGCCTTCCTGTGGGTGGCGAGTGAGGGATTCGAACCCCCGAAGTCGAAGACGGCTGATTTACAGTCAGATCCCTTTGGCCGCTTGGGTAACTCGCCAAGTGCGCACCCGCCCGGCTTTTGCAGTCGACCGGAGGCGCGATCAACCATCTTACCCGGCCGGGCGCCTTCCGAAAAACCGGAGGGCGCATCGCCGCGTCAGACGGGTGCGACGACGCGATCGACGAAGGCCTCCACGCGGTGACGCGTGCCGTCGATCCGCCGGTCCACGCTCGCGCGCACCTCGCTCGGCGCGAGCGGCGCGGCCAGCCGGACGTTCTCGTGGCAGCCGAGATCGGCGCAGATATAGGTGCCGACGCTGTCGCCGCGGGCCCCGGCATCCCCCGCCCGTCGCGCCGTGAACAGGGCGACCTGATTGCCGGGCTGCATCGTGTGGCAGAGGTTGCACATCGCGGCGCGCGGCCGCGCTCCGGATGCCGCGCGCAGCACGATCCCGGTGGGCACACCGTCGCGCTCAACGACCAGGTACCCGCGGCCGCGGAAGTCGGGGTCGGACCAGGCGAGGAAGTCCAGGTGGTCCCAGTCGGCGAGCACGAGCGAGAGCGGCACGCCCATCCGATCGACCTCGTCGGGTGTCGCGTTGACGAGCGCGGCGCGCACCTGATCCTCCGTGAGCGGCTGCATCCGTCCAGTCTACGAACGCGTCCGCGCCCGCGGGGGCGGGCATCCGGGGTCTGCTCGCGCGGGCGCGGCTAGACTGCCACGCATGGCTGACAGCTCTTTCGACATCGTCTCCAAGATCGATCGCCAGGAGGCGGACAACGCGCTCAACCAGGCCCGCAAGGAGGTCGAGCAGCGCTACGACTTCAAGGGGACCGACGCCTCCATCGACTGGAGCGGCGAGGCGATCCTCATCAAGGCCAACAGCGAGGAGCGCGCGAAGGCCGTGCTCGACGTGTTCCAGACGAAGCTGATCAAGCGGGGCATCTCGCTCAAGTCGCTCGACTCGGGCGAGCCGCAGGCATCCGGCAAGGAGTACCGCATCACCTCCACGCTCAAGGAGGGCATCTCCTCGGAGGACGCGAAGAAGATCAGCAAGATGATCCGCGACGAGGGACCCAAGTCGGTCAAGGCGCAGATCCAGGGCGACGAGTTGCGCGTGCAGTCCAAGTCGCGCGACGACCTGCAGGAGGTGCAGCGGATGCTGAAGGCCGCCGACCTCGACGTCGACCTCCAGTTCACCAACTACAGGTAAGGGCGCCGGCCGCGCGCTCAGCCGCGGCCGAGACCCGGCACCAGCACGGGCGTGCGCCGCTTGTACTCCCGGTAGGCGGGCTCGTCGCCCCAGCGGGCGTCGGCGCGCTTCTCGAGCAGAGGGATGCCGCTCACGCGGGTCAGCAGCAGCACGACGAACACCGGCGAGACGAGGGTGACCCACTGCCACCCGGTCGCGGCGGGCAGCGCGACGACGGCGACACCCACCCACACGAGGATCTCGCCGAAGTAGTTGGGATGCCGCGACCACGACCACACGCCCACGTCGATGAACCGGCCCGTGTTGGCGGGATCGCGCCGGAACGCGGCCTTCTGCCCGTCCGCGACGATCTCGATCACGAGACCGGCGAGCCAGACGACCGCGCCGACGACGATCCAGACGTCGAAACCCCGGCTCTCTCGCGCGGTGATGCCCACCCACGCCGCCGAGGACGTGACCGCGACCCAGAGACCCTGCATGATCCACACCCGCAGGAACGCCAGCGGGTTCACCTTGATGTCGTCGAAACGCCCGTCCGAGCCCTGGGCGTGCACCCGGACGAACAGGAACACCGACAGCCGTACGCCCCAGATCACGATCATGGCGACCAGCACCCAGGCCCGCGCATCGGCGGGTGCGACCGCGATCAGCAGGCCCACCGCGACGAGCGCGAAGGTCAGGCCGCCGGTCAGGTCGAAGAACTTCTCCGTGCGCAGCAGCACGGCCGGGAGGTACGCGATCAGCTGGATCGCGAAGGCCGCGGCGACGGCGAGGGCGAACAGGGGGATGCCGCCGAGCGACTGTCCGGCGGTGCTGCCGGCGACGGCGAGCGCGGCGCCGAGACCGAGGGCGACGAGGATCGTGACGAGGATGGCTCCGGGGCGCTGTGACATGGGGTCTCTCCGGGTGGGACGGGTCGGGCGGGTGGGACGGGGAACGGGGGCGGAGCGGTCAGCTATAGAGGGCGTCGATCGTGCGCGACTCGCGGTTCAGCAGCTCGCGCCGACGGATCTTGAGGGTGGGCGTGACGATCTCGCGGTCCTCGGCATCCGCGAACACGAGCGCGAAGCGGCGCACCTGCTCGCTGCGCGAGACCAGCGCATTCGCATCGTCGACGGCGCGCTGCACGGCCGCCCGCAGATCGGGGTCGTCGAGGGCGACGCTGCGGCCGTCATGGGCCGAGGTCACGGCGTCCTGATCGAGCACGATCAGCGCGGTCAGGTAGGGCCGACCCTCCCCCACGGTGACCGCGGACGAGATGAGCGGGTGCTCCTCGATCGCCGCCTCCCAGCGCGCGGGCGCGACGGTCTTGCCGCCGGAGGTGGTCACGACATCCTTCACCCGGCCCTGCAGCACCAGCCGGCCGCGCTCGTCGAGCGTGCCGAGATCGCCGGTGCGGAAGAAGCCGTCCACGAACGCCTCACGGTCATCGTCCGGGTTGCGGTAGCCGGAGAACACGCCGACGCCCTTGGCGAGCACTTCGCCGTCGTCGGAGATGCGCACGGTCGAGCCGGGCAGCGGCACGCCCACCGTCCCGGAGCGGATGCGCCCCGGGAGGTTGCCGGTGAGCGGCGCCGTCGTCTCGGTCAGGCCGTAGCCCTCGATGACGGGGATGCCCATCCCCCGGAACAGCAGCGACAGCCGCGACGGCAGGGTGGCGCCTCCGGAGAGGACGTAGCGGATCCGCCCGCCCATGAGCGCGCGGATACGACGGTAGAACAGCGCGTCGAACAGGCGCCGACGCAGCGACAGGCTCCACGAGGATGCCGGGACCTCGCCGTCGTCGATCCGCTCCTCCCGGCGCGCGGCCTGCACGGCGGTCCGCGCCGCCGCGGACCACACGCCGCCCAGACGCTTCTCGGCGGCCTTGGCACCGGCGGCCGCGGCGATCTTCTCCAGGATGCGCGGGACCACGACCAGGAAGGTCGGGCGCAGGACCGACAGCGACGCGACGACCTCCGACGGCTCGGAGAGGTGGGCGATGCGCATGCCGCTCGCCAGGCAGATCAGCTGCAGCCCGCGGGCGAGCACGTGCGCCAGCGGAAGGAAGATCACGGTGCTGCCGTCGGCACGCACGATGTCGGAGTAGGCGGCCGCGATGTTGAGCACCTGCCCCAGGAAGTTCTCGTGGGTGAGCACGACGCCCTTCGGCGTGCCGCTGGTGCCGGAGGTGTAGACGATCGTCGCGGGCGATCCGGGTCCGGCCTGCGTCCGGGCCCGCTCCAGCGCGTCGTCGCCGACGCCGGCCCCGCTCGCGATGAGCGCGGGCAGACCGTCGGCCAGCGAGATCACCGTCGCGAGGCCGGCCTGCTCCAGCGCGGCGCGGGAACGCGCGTCTCCGCAGAAGGCGACGCGCACCTGCGCGTCGTCGACGATCGCCGCCACCTGGCTCGGCGCCGAGGAGTCGTAGACGGGCACGACGACGCCGCCCGCGAACCAGACCGCGAGGTCGGCGACCGCCCACTCGTACCGGGTCGGAGCCATGATCGCCACGGCATCCCCCGCCTGGAGCCCTCCGGCGAGCAGCCCCTTGGCCACGGCGCGCACCTCGTCGGCGAAGGCGGCGGTGCGGACACCGCGCCAGCTCGCGCCGGCGCTGCGCACGTCGAACGCGACGTGGTCGGGTGCCTCCGCGACGCGGCGGACGAGGAGGTCGGTGACGTTGCGGTAGGCGGTCAGGTCGGCCAGTGGCGCGGTCGTCGCTTCTCTCACGGGCAGAGCTCTCCTTCGGATGGGGCGTGGCTACCTGGTGTTCGGAGCCGAGGCCCGATCGGATGGGATATCCGCAGCGACATCCTCGCACGCCGCGGAAACAGCCCCGGAGGGGTTGCATTACGGTCGACGTATGTGTAGCTGAGCGGGCGCGTTCGGTCGGCCCGCCGTCACACCCACGCCCTCACCGGCGCCCTCGCCGACGGCCTGATCAGGAGATCGCGCCGGACAGGAGCCAGCGCCGGAGCGCGGCGTACGCGGCATCCCTCGGGCCGGGGGCCGACAGGAACACGTCGTGGATCGCGCCGTCGATGCGCGCGACCGTCACCAGCGGACCCAACCGCGTCGCGGCGCGGGCGATGTCGTCGACGACGAGCACACTGTCGGTCGAGGTCATCTGCGCGCTCCACAGCACGGGCGAGGTCGACCCGGTCGAGAGCATCGTGAGCACGGGCGCGTCGATCGTCACGCCCGCGGCGACCGTGGCGTGGCCACGCATGACCGCGGCCAGCCAGCCCGGATGGGTCGGGAACCCGCGTTCGGGCCGCCACCCCTCAGGGCTGTCGGGCAGGGTGCCGAGCTCGCGCTGCGCGCGGGTGTAGAAGCCGAGGTCGACGACCGGGTGCGCCCCGAGCGGGTCGAAGCGCGCGCGCATCTCGATGAGCGGGGCGATCGCCTGACGCCCGATCGTGCCGGTCTGCAGTTCGAGCCACGGACTGTTGAGCACGACGGCGCTCGCGACGCCCGGATGCCGCGCCGCCCACAGGCTGAGCGTCAGCCCGCCCGTGGAATGCCCCAGGAGCACGAGCCGTCGCCGGCTCGCGCCGTCGTGTCCCATCGCGGCCAGCGCCGCCGCGATGTCGCCGTCGTAGTCCTCGAGGGCGGCGACGTAGCCGGGGGTCTGGCCGGGGCGCAGGCTGCGCCCGTAGCCGTGCAGGTCGAGCGCGTAGAACCGGGCGCCGAGGCCAGTCCACAGCCGGGCCAGCCCGGTCTGGAAGAAGTAGTCCGACCACCCGTGCACGTACAGCACGTCGACGCCGTTCAGGGCGCGCAGCCACGGCATCCGTGGGAGGGAGCGCACGAGGGTGGCAGGACCGGCGTCCGCCTCGAGCTCGAGCGTGAGCTGTTCGAAGCCCGGCCCGAGGATGTCTGCGCCCCACCCGCCCGCCATGCCGCCAGCCTATCGGCGGGACCCGTGCGCGGCACGGATGCCGGCCTCGCCGGCGCGAGCGGAGGAGATTTCTCCTCGGGAGGACGGATGCCGCGAAGACGACCTCCAGACGCGAAATCTCCTCCCGAGCGGTTCATCGTGCACGGTGGAGCCGTTGCGGCCCGACATGATGGCCGCCGTCGATCTGCAGGACGAGCCGCTCACCGATGAGCAGATCGACGCGGTGGCCGGCGATCCAGATCTGGCGCCGCAGCGGCAGACGCATCCACCGCAGCCGGGGCACGACGAAGGTCTCGAGCCCCGAGTCGGACCAGACCTCCGCCGCGGCGAGCACGCGGCGCGCACAGGCCGGAAGACGAAGCCGCGCGAGCGCCGCGGCATCCATCTCCGCATTCCGCAGCGCCGACTCCCACACCGCCAACGCGACCTCGAACGGCTGGCACGCGGCGACAGCAGCGAGCACGTTCTCGGGGGCATCGACCAGGGCATCCGGATGCCGCGGAACCACCGGCCGCGCCCAGTGCACGACCGCGGTGGCCGTCGGCGCCCTCCCCGCGTGCGCGTGAGCGGCGACGTGGACCCGCGTGTCGTCGTCGCGCACCCACCACCCGCGCCGGCGCGCCTGCGTCACGCACGAGATCACCACGCCCGACCGTGCCGCCGCGATCAGGTGCGGGTCGGCATCCGGTACGGCCAGCCAGCCGCGGGCCACGCGCACCAGCTCCCGCCGCGCCACCGCACGGTCGAGCGCACCGCGCCCGTATCCGGCTCGCCCGATCCGGTCGCTGCGGACCACGCCCCCGCGCTCTCGGGCCCACGTCGCGGCGTCCATGTGCGACATCGTGACCCGCGGCGCATCCGGCGACCCCGCACGCCGCGGCATCCGTGTACAACCTGTCGCTTTCGCCCCGCTGGGGAGGAGCCGAAGCAGGCCGACCCGTGCGCGCCAACGGAGGAGATTTCCGTTCCGGAGGATGGATGCCGCGAAAACGACCTCCCGACGCGAAATGTCCTCCCGAACCGACGGCTTACTCGCCGCGGGAGACCCGGACCATCTCGTCGCGGTCGACGACCTTGATGCGGGCGCGGTCCTGGGCCGCCCCGAGGGCGACCTCGTGCTCGTCCAGGCGGTGCCAGCCGTCGAGATCCGTCCACGCGACCCCGCGCGACTCCAGCAGCGCCGGGATCGCCTCGGCGGAGGGATCGGCCGGCTGCCACCACGACGCCTGGTCGTTGATGAGGTGGCTGATCGTCTCCATCGCGTCGGACTTGGTGTGGCCGATCAGTCCCACCGGACCGCGCTTGATCCAGCCCGTGGCGTACACACCGGGGACACGCTCGTTGGAGTCCTTGTGCAGCACCTGGCCCTCGTGGTTGGGGATCACGCCGTGCTTCTTGTCGAACGGGACGCCGGGAAGCGGGGAGCCGAAGTACCCGACGGCACGGTAGAGCTGCTGGATCGGCACCTCGCGCAGCTCGCCGGTGCCGACCACCCCGCCCTCCGCATCGGGACGGGTGCGCTCGTAGACGAGGGCCGCGACGCGACCGGTGTCGTCGGTCTTGACCTCGACCGGCTTGGCCCAGAAGTGCAGGTGCAGCCGGCGCGACGCCTCACCACCGGCGTTATTCACGCCCGGGCGCTGACGCCACGACTGCAGCACGCGGTCGATGACCATGACCTGCTTGTTGCTCGCGACCGCGGCGCGCGAGGCCTCGTCGTAGTCGAAGTCCTCGTCGTAGACGACCATGTCGACATCGCGCAGCTCACCGAGCTCGCGCAGCTCGAGCGGCGTGAACTTCACCTGCGCCGGGCCGCGGCGGCCGAACACGTGCACGTCGGTGACCTGCGACGCCTCGAGCCCGGCGTGCACGTTCGCGGGGATCTCGGTGACCAGGAGGTCCTCGGCGTGCTTGGCGAGCACGCGCGCGACGTCGAGCGCGACGTTGCCGTTGCCGATGACGGCGACGGATGCCGCATCCAGCGGCCATTCGCGCGGGAAGTCGGGGTGGCCGTCGTACCAGCTGACGAAGTCGGCCGCGCCGAACGAGCCGACGGCGTCGATGCCCGGGATGTCGAGCTCGGCGTCCTTGATCGCGCCGGTCGCGAAGATGACGGCGTTGTAGTGCTGCTTGAGGTCGTCGAGGGTGATGTCCTCGCCGAAGCGGACGTTGCCGAAGATGCGGATGTCGCCGCGGTCGAGCACGTCGCGCAGGGCCGTGATGATGCCCTTGATGCGGGGGTGGTCGGGCGCCACGCCGTAGCGGACGAGCCCGTACGGGGCCGGGAGGTGGTCGAACAGGTCGATCGAGACGTCGAACTTGCGCTCCGCCTTCAGCAGGATGTCCGCCGCGTAGATGCCGGCAGGACCCGCGCCGACGATGGCCAGCCTCAGCTTGGTCATGGGTGTTTCCTTCGTGTTCTTGCGGTCGTTGAGCCCGGGCCGGCCGGCCCGCGCCGACACGCGGTCAGCTGGAGCGGTCGACGATGACGTGGGCGAGTTTGACGAGCGCGTCGCGGACGGGGCCGGCCGGGAGCGGGTCGATCGCCTCGATCGCGGCATCCGCCCATTCGTACGCCTTCGCCCGGGTCGCCTCCGTGACCGCGTGGGTGCGCAGCTGCTCCATCGCCTCGTCGAGGATCGCCGGATCGGCGCCGTCGGCGATGCGGGCCACGCCGTCGTCGATCGTCGCCTTCAGCGCGCGCGACGCCGGGTCGGAGGCGCGTCCGAGCAGCAGATACGGCATCGTCGGAACGCCGGCGCGCAGGTCGGTGCCGGGGACCTTGCCGGTCTGTGCGGGATCGTCGGAGAGGTCGATGACGTCGTCGAGCAGCTGGAAGGCGACGCCCACCTTCTCGCCGTACTCCAGCGCGGGCCGGCGGTACTCGGACGGAGCATCCGAGAACAGGATGCCGGCCTGAGCGGATGCGGCGATCAGCGAGCCCGTCTTGTCGGCCAGCACCTGGAGGTAGAAGTCGACCGGATCCTCGCCCGCCTGCGCGCCGACGGTCTCGTGCATCTGACCGAGCACGAGACGCTCGAACGTGTCGGCCTGCAGGCGGATCGCCCGCTC
Organism: Microbacterium hominis NBRC 15708; assembly: GCF_001592125.1. Taxonomy (GTDB): domain Bacteria; phylum Actinomycetota; class Actinomycetes; order Actinomycetales; family Microbacteriaceae; genus Microbacterium; species Microbacterium hominis. The sequence continues at coordinate 31,735 of NZ_BCWI01000013.1, read as the reverse complement.
GCCGATCTGCGCCATCAGCTGGCTGGCGCGCGAGAACATGAGGTCGCCGGTGAGGATCGCGACGTTGTTGCCCCACACCGCGTGGGCGCTGGGGACGCCGCGGCGCACGTCCGCGCCGTCCATGACGTCGTCGTGGTAGAGCGAGCCCAGATGCGTCATCTCGAGCGCGGTCGCACCGGTCACGACCTGCTCGGTCGTGCCCTCGCCGAGCTGCGCGGTCAGCAGCGTCAGCATGGGCCGCACCCGCTTGCCGCCCGCCTCGTAGAGGTAGCGGGTGGTGGCGTCGGCGAGCGCATCGCTCACGCGCAGTTCGCGGGCGAGGGTGTCCTCGACACGGTCGAGGCCGTCTTCGACGACCGCGAGGAGCTTGCGCATCCGGGGACCGGCGAGCACGCGCTCGGTCAGGCCGAGATTGGCCGTCAGTCGCGCGCCGGCAGCGGAAGGGCTCGGAGTCACCATCCCAGCCTACCCGCGGCCGTCAGGTCCCGCCCGCCGCGGGCTCAGACCAGCGGCTTCACCGCGCGGTGCAGAGCCACGATGCCGAAGGTGAGATCGCGGTGCGCGACGCGGGTCCACCCGGCATCCCGGATCCACGACGACAGGGTCACCTGGTCGGGCCAGTCCTTGATCGACTCGTTGAGGTAGTCGTACGCGTCGGCGTTGGAGCTCACCGTCCGGGCCACGGTCGGGAGGATCCGGTCGTTGTAGAAGCGGTACAGGCCCGCGAAGGCCGCGTTCTGCGGGTGCGAGAACTCGCAGACGACGAGCCTGCCCCCGGGCGCGGTCACGCGCAGCATCTCTGCGAGCGCCTTCTTGGGGTCGTTGACGTTGCGCAACCCGAACGAGATCGTCACGACGTCGAACTCGTCGTCGGCGAAGGGCAGTGCCATCGCGTCGGCCTCGACGAACGTGACGTTCGGGACGTGGCCGTGCCGGCGACGACCCTCGGCGATCATGCCGGGAGAGAAGTCCCCGGCCACGACCTCGGCGCCGCTGCGGGCGATCGCCACGGAACTGGCGCCCGTCCCCGCAGCCAGATCGAGGATGCGCTGGCCCGGGCGGGGCGCGATGGCGCGCGTCGTGGCGATGCGCCAGAGGCGGTCGTTGCCGAGGCTGAGGACCGTGTTCGTGCGGTCGTACCCCGCCGCGACCTCGTCGAACATGCCGCTCACGCGGGACGGATCCTTGCCCAGGTCGGCGCGGTGCTCACTCACCCTTCGATCCTAGGCGCGGGTCCCGGCCCACGGTGCGCCCCCGCCGGGCGCGACCGCGTCGAGCACCGCCAGCCAGCGCGCGGCGGTGGCGCCGTCGTACGGCGCCCGCTCCGCGCGGACGTCGGCCTCGAGCGCGACCGCGACGTCCTCCAGGCGGTCGACGATCTCCCGCGGGTATCCATAGCGGACGCGGTGCTCGTCCCACTCGTCGCGGTCGTCGATCCAGATGCCCCGGCCGTCGCGGGCGCGCACGACGTCGAGGTCCATGTCGATGCCCGTCGGCGTCGGGATGCCGTCGGCGTCGGTGGCGGCATCCCATCGCAGATCCCAGGCGATGTCGATGTAGATCGCGATGCGCGGATGGGTCGCGTTGAGGGTCGCCGCATACTCGCCGCCGGGCGGGACGAGCGTCACGTTGTCGCCGAGGCCGACCGTGTCGACGCCGGGGCGCGCGCTGCGCCAGCCGTCACGCTGGCCGACCCAGTCGCCGTGCTCGTCGCTGCCGAGGAACACGCACTCGTGCTCCCAATGCGGGCCGCCGTCCCACTTGCGCCAGCGGAAGACGAGCGGGGCGCCGGGCGCGGGGCGAGCGGTCATGGTCGCGAGCCTAACCGGCCGCCACCGACCCGCGGACGGCGCGGACGCGGCGGATTAGGCTGAACGGGTGAGTTCCGCGCCGTCCCGTCCGCCCCGTCTGCGCATCGTGACCCGCGAGATCGCCCCCATCGACGACCCGCTCGAGTACGCCGACCCGGCCGATCCGCTGGTGTGGACCCGGCGCGGCTCGTGGCTGGTCGGTGTCGGCTCCGCCCTGACGCTCACGGCCTCGGCGACGGATGCCGCGACCCTCGCCGACCGCTGGCGCGAGGTCGCGGCGGCGGCGGTGGTCGACGACCACGTCCGGGCGCCGGGAACGGGGCTGATCGCCTTCGGCGCACTCCCCTTCGACACGCAGTCCGCCTCGTCGGCCGTCCTCACCGTGCCGCTGCTGACCGTGGGCTCGCGCGACGGGCGCACGTGGGCGTCGTGGGTGCTGCCCGAGGAGGGCGCCCCCGAACCCGACGAGCCGCGCGCCATCGGCTACGGACCGCACTGGTCGGCCGCGGTCGGCCCCGGCGCGCTCACCCCCGAGGGCTACCAGGACGCGGTGCGCGCGGGCCTCGCGGCGATCGCCTCGGGCGAGGTCAGCAAAGTCGTCCTCGCCCGCGAGCTGGCGGGCACGGTGCCGGCCGACGCCGACCTGCGCCGGCTGGTGCGCTCCCTCGCCTCGGCCTACCCCGACACCTGGGTCTACGCGGTCGACGGTCTCATCGGAGCCAGCCCCGAGACGCTCGTGACGGTCTCCGGGGGCCAGGTCACCGCGCGCGTGCTCGCCGGCACGGTGGCGCGCGGTTCGGGTCCGGATGCCGATCGCGAGGCGGCTCTGCGGCTCGCCACCAGCGCGAAGGATCTGGCGGAGCATCAGTACGCCGTCCGCAGCCTCGTCGACGCGCTCACCCCGCACACGAGCGCGCTGGCCGCCGCCGAACAGCCCTTCACCCTCGCCCTGCCCAACGTCTGGCACCTCGCCACCGACGTCGAGGCGACCACCTCGCCCGAGACGTCGGCGCTCGATCTGCTGGGCGTGCTGCATCCCACGGCGGCCGTCGCCGGAACACCGACGGCCGCGGCGCTCGCGGCCATCCGCCGCATCGAGCCGTTCGACCGCGGGCGGTACGCGGGCCCGGTCGGGTGGGTCGACGCCCACGGCGACGGGGAGTGGGCCATCGCGCTGCGCGGGGCGCAGTTCGACCTCGCGGCGACGGATGCCGGCGGCATCCCGTTCCGCGCCCACGCGGGCGCGGGGATCGTCGCGGGCAGCGACCCCGAGGCCGAGATGCTGGAGACCCGCGTGAAGTTCCGGCCGATCGTCGACGCGCTGGCGTAGGGCGTCTCGACTCTGCGCTGCGCGCCGCAACTCAACGACCGGGCGCCGCGGGCTCAGGTCGCGGCGAGGCGGACCTTCTCGGCCTCCACGTCGAAGTCCGCCGCGGGCCACTGCGGATCGACGTCCTCGAGGGCGTCGAGCAGGAGCGCCTGGACGGCGAGGCGCGCGTACCACTTGCGGTTCGCGGGCACGACGTGCCACGGGGCGTTCGGCGTGGACGTCCGCTCGAAGACCGTCTGGTAGGCCGCCATGTACTCGTCCCAGCGCTGCCGCTCGTCGACGTCGCCGGGGTTGTACTTCCAGTGCTTGTCGGGACGGTCCAGCCGTTCCCGCAACCGCTCCTTCTGCTCGTCGGCGGAGATGTGCAGCATCACCTTCACGAGGCGGATGCCGCGGTCGGTGAGGCCCTTCTCGAAGTCGACGATCGCCCCGTAGCGGCGCTCGATCTCCTCGGCCGGGGCCAGCGCGCGCACCCGCCCGATGAGGACGTCCTCGTAGTGGGAGCGGTCGAAGACGCCGATGAGGCCCGGCGCCGGCACGCGCTTGTCGATGCGCCACAGGAAGTCGTGCGCGAGCTCCTCCGGCGTGGGCTTCTTGAAGGCGGCGAGCGCGATGCCCTGCGGGTCCACCGAGCCGACGACGTGGCGGACGATGCCGCCCTTGCCGGCGGAGTCCATCGCCTGGAGCACGAGGAGCACGGCGGGGGCGTCCTCCTGGATGCGGCTCTGCGCGTACAGGCGCTCCTGCAGCTCGTCCAGCTCGTCGGCGCCCGCCTCGAGGTCCGACCGGCCGCTGCTCTTGCCCTCCTCGTACCCCGGCGTCGAGGACGGGTCGAGGTCGGCGAGGCGGAATCCGGGGTCGGCGCGGAGGATGTCGGCGGGGTCGGCGCTCCAGTGCTTCTGGCTTCTCGCGGTCATCACCACATCATGGCGCGACCCCGGGGTTTCGGCCAGGGCTCAGCGATCGAGCGCGACCTCGACGATCTGACGGCCGGCCACGCGGGCGGTGAGCGCCTGATCCAGCTCGGTCCGCGTCGCGGCGCGGACGTAGTCCCAGCCGTAGGCCGCGGCGAGCGCGGCGACGTCGACGTCCTGCGGCGTGTAGAGCACCCGCTCCATCGCGGACGGCGCAGCCACCGACGCGACCTCGAGACCGTCGAAGATCGTCCCGCCCCCGTCGTTGCCGACGACCACCTGGAGGCGCGGGGCCTCCTCACCGACCGGCAGCAGCAGCGCGCCCACGTCGTGGAGGAAGGCGAGGTCTCCCGTCAGCACCCGGGTCACCCCGACCGCCGCGGTCGCCTGACTCGCGAGGGCGATGCCGGTCCCGGTGGCGATCGTGCCGTCGATGCCCGCCAGTCCGCGGTTGGCGTGGACCGGGACCTTCTTGCCGCCGAGCACCTCGTCGGCGACCCGCACCAGCCGCGACGACGCGAACAGCAGCCGGTCGTGCGGCCAGGTGGCCCGCCAGACGGCGTCGACCAGCGCGACCCGGTCGATCGGCCTGCGCGCGATCGCCAGTTCCGACGCGATCGCCCCCAGCCGTTCGGCGGGAACGGCCGACGACAGGGCCTCGGCGTCGGGCGCCGGCGGCGCGAGATCGACGGATGCCGCGCGCGACGCCCGCATCCACGCGCCGAACCAATCGCGGTCGACGTCGCCCACGGCGGCGACGACCGCATCGACCGCGATCGACGACCCGTTGAGATTGAGGGGCTCCCCCGGGCCGCGCACCGCGAGCACCTCGACATCGTCGCGCGAGAGCACCGCGACGACCTCGCGACTGAGCGTCGGATGCCCGAACACGACGGCGCGTTCGATGCGACCGCCGAGCTCCGGGTCGCGGAGCAGCAGGCGGTAGCCGTGCACGAGGTTGCGGCCGAACCGCGCCCCGCTGACGATCTCGGCGACGAGCGGCCACCCGCCGGCGTGCGCCAGCGCCTCGGCGCCGGTCCCGGCATCCGCGCCGGCGATCACCACCGTGCGCGGTCCGCGCACGAGCACGTGCGGGTCGCCGTCGGGATCGGTCGGCAGGTTCGACTCGCCGATGCCGCCGCCGCCCTGGTACAGCGCGCCCGACGGCTCGATCTGGACCGGATCCTCCGCGGCGACGTCGGGCCCGACGGGCGCGGTGTCCAGCTCGAGCTCCGGCGTGCCGAGCCACGGCGGCAGGCCGCCGGCCAGCGGGTCGCGCAGCGGCAGGTTGAGGTGCACGGGCCCGGCCTGACGGGTGCCCGCGCCGAGCGCCGCGGCGACCGCGTCCTCCGCCACCCGCCGCAGCATGGCGGACTGCTCCCCGGTGCCGTCGGCATCCACCTCGTCCGGCACCGGCAGATCCTCCTCCAGCCGCATGTTCGGAGCGAACATGCCGGGCTGGCGGGTGGTCTGGTTGGCGCCGACGCCGCGCAGCTCGGGCGGACGGTCGGCCGTCAGCAGGATCAGCGGGACACCGGCATGGTGCGCCTCCAGCGCGGCGGGAAGGAGATTGGCGACCGCGGTGCCGGAGGTGCACACGACGACCGCGGGCATGCCCGACTCGCGCCCGACGCCGAGCGCCGTGAAGCCGGCGACCCGTTCGTCGATGCGCACGTGCACGCGCACGGCGCCGCGGCTCTCCAGCTCGGCCGCGACGAGGGCCAGCGCCTGCGAGCGCGATCCCGGGCTGACGACCACGTGCCCCACGCCGAGCTCGACGAGGCGCCCGAGGAGCGCCGCGGCGGCATCCGTCGCCGGCGCGCGACCGGCGAGAGGGCTCTCGTCCATGTCAGGCGGCGCTGCCGCGACGGTTCTCGTCGGGGTCGTCGTCCGGGGCGGTCGCGGGCTCGTCGCCGGCGCCGCGCCGGCGGTCGGGCTCCGGGCCCTCGGAGTCGAGGGCGGCCAGCTCCGCCTCCAGGCGGCGGATGCGCTCGTCCTGGTCGGCGATCGAGATCGCGCCCAGGCTGCCGAGGAAGTCGGGGTTGTCGTCGGGGGCGCGGAAGGTGCTCGCCCGCTGGGGACGGCCGCGACCGACCACGAACCACATCACGCCGCCGATGATGGGCAGCAGCACCACGAGCAGGATCCAGACCGGCTTGCTGACGCCGCGATGGCGCGTCGGCGGCTGCAGGGCGCAGTCGACGATGCTGTACACCCAGAAGGCGATCAGCAACAGCGCCAGAGGCAGCAGAATGCGCACCACCCCTCCATCCTAGGCGCGCGCCGGCATCCTCGGCGGGCGCGGGCACGGGTATGGGCGCACGGACGACGCGCGTAGGCTGGAGGCATGCGTGTCCGTTCGGCCCTCGTCTACAGCGTGCTGCGTCTCCTGGTGTTCGTGGTGCCGTTCGGGATCATGATGCTGTTCCCGGTCATGCGCGAGTACTACTGGCTGTCGGCGATCTTCGCCGCCCTCATCGGCCTGAGCCTGTCGGTGCTGTTCCTGCGCCGTCCGCTCGACGATCTGACCGCGGGCCTCGCCGAGCGTCGCGCGCGCCGCACCGCGACCGACGAAGACGTCGAGGATGCCGCGGCCGACCGGGCCGCCGCCGCTCCGACGGAGTGAGCGCGGGCGCCGGGTGACCGGTGCCGTCAGCCCGTGAACGCCCAGAACAGCAGCGCCGCGACGGCCAGCGACGTCAGCGACGTCAGCCCGAGCGCCACGACCAGCTCCCGCGGCGCGCGATAGGTCCAGACGATCAGGACGGCGCAGGCCGCGGGGATGAGCGCGAGCAGCGCCAGCCAGGCGAGCGGGTAGAAGACCGCCAGGAACGCCACGATCGCGAAGGCGCCGACCACCAGCACCGTGAACAGGATCTGCGTCGCCCGGCGCCCGATACGCACCGTGAGCGTGCGCTTTCCGGCGAGGCGGTCCTGATCGATGTCGCGGAGGTTGTTGGCCAGGAGCACGGCGCAGGCGAGGAGCCCGGCGATCACGCCGCCGAACCAGCTCTCCTGCGGCACGGTGCCGACCTGGACGAAGGTGGTGCCGACCGTGGCCACCAGGCCGAAGAAGACGAAGACGAACAGCTCGCCGAGACCGGCGTACCCGTAGGGACGCTTGCCGCCGGTGTAGAACCAGGCCGCCACCAGGCACGCGGCACCGATCAGCGCCATCCACCAGTACCCCGTGCGCACGATGAGGGCGATACCGGCGGCCGCCGCGATGCCGAAAAAGACGAGGGCGACGATCAGGACGGTGCGCGGCTGCGCCTTGCGCGACGCGGTGAGCCGCGCCGGCCCGACGCGGTGGTCGTCGGTGCCACGGATGCCGTCGCTGTAGTCGTTCGCGTAGTTGACGCCGATCTGGATCGACACCGCGACGACGAGGCAGCACAGCGCGACCACCCAGCGCAGCGGCATCCCGCCGAGCAGCGCCGCGCCGGTGCCGATGAGCACGGGCGAGACGGCGAGGGGCAGGGTGCGCAGGCGCGCCGCGCCGATCCAGTCGCGCGCGGTGGCGCGCGCGACGTGCGCGGGGTCGCCGGAGAGCTGCGCCCTCTGCGGATTGCCGCGCGGTGTGTGCGCCGCGGAGCGCCGTCCCGAACGGGCCTTCTTCTTACGGGTGCTGCCTGCCACGCGAGAATCCTATGCCCGCGGACGCATGAGTCCCCTGTGATGCCGACGCGGCGCGCTCACGCGCCGGCGTCCGCCGCGAGCCGGCGGAGGGCGGCGCGATCGGGCTTGCCGCTCGGCAGCAGCGGGATGGCGGCGACGGGCACGACCGCCCGGGGGCGCGCGGGCGCACCGATCTCGGCCTCGACGGCGGCGCGGATGCCGCGGAGGGCGTCATCGGCATCCCCCGCGCCGGCCGGGACGACCACGACCGACGCCTCGCCCCACCTCTCGTCGGGTACCGGGACCACGACGGCGTCGACGAGCCCGGGAAGGGTCCGCACCACCCGTTCGACGCGGTCGAGCGCCACGTTGATCCCGCCCGAGATGATGACGTTGTCGCGGCGACCGGTGATCGCGAGGCGTCCGTCGAACGCGCCGGCGTCACCGGTGCGGTACCAGCGGGTGCCCGCCGCGTCGCGGAAGAAGGCGGCGTCGGTGCGCGCGGCATCGCCCAGGTAGCCGTCGGCGAGGGTGGGACCCGACAGGAGCACCTCGCCGTCGTCGATGCGGACGCCGACGCCGTCGAGCGGCACGCCGTCGTAGACGCAGCCGCCCGCGGTCTCGCTCGATCCGTAGGTGCGCACGATGCGGACGCCGGCGTCGGCGGCGCGCGCGGCGAGCGCGGGGGCGAGCGCCTGCCCGCCCACCAGCACCGCCGAGAACCCGGCGAGTGCGCGGCGGGCGGCCGGATCGGGGGCGTCGAGGAGGGTCTGCAGCTGCGCCGGGACGAGGGACGTGTACGTCGGCACCGGCCGCCCCCCGTGGCTCGATGCCATGGAGGATGCGGCGGCGACGAACCCCGCCGTGCGGAACGGCCCCGACAGGAGCGCGGGCTCACGTCCGGCGACGAGCGCGCGCACGAGCACCTGGACCCCGGCGATGTAGCCCGGCGGCAGCGCGAGCAGCCACGCCCCCTCGCCGATGCGCGCGCTCGTCGCGAGCGCCGAGGCCGTCAGCGCGGAACGGCTGAGCGCGACCGCCTTGGGGTACCCCGACGACCCGGATGTCGTGACGACCACCGCGGTGCCGGCCGGGACCTCCGCGGGCAGCGCATCTCCGGAACCGGACGGCGCGCCGAGGGCGATCGCGGGGCCCGCCCCCAGCACCGCGCCCCGCAGTCCGCGCAGCACCGCGCGCGCATCGGCGGCATCCACCCGCTCCAGCTTCACCGTCGCCTCCGCGCCGTCGCGTCAGTAGTGGTACGGATAGGGCGACCAGTCGGGGTCGCGCTTCTGCAGGAAGGCGTCGCGACCCTCCACGGCCTCATCGGTGCCGTACGCGAGGCGCGTGGCCTCGCCCGCGAACACCTGCTGGCCCACCATGCCGTCGTCGATCGCGTTGAACGCGAACTTCAGCATGCGGATCGCGGTGGGCGACTTGCCGAGGATCGTCCGCGCCATCGCGATCGCCTCGCGCTCGAGCTCCGCGTGCGGGACCACGCGGTTCACGGCGCCCATCTCGTAGGCGCGCTGCGCCGAGTACTCCTCCGCGAGGAAGAACACCTCGCGCGCGAGCTTCTGACCGACCTGACGCGCCATGTAGGCAGACCCGTACCCCGCATCGAACGAGCCCACGTCGGCATCCGTCTGCTTGAACCGGCCGTGCTCGGCGCTCGCGATCGACAGGTCGCAGACGATGTGCAGCGAGTGCCCGCCGCCGGCGGCCCACCCGGGGATCACGGCGATGACGACCTTCGGCATGAAACGGATGAGCCGCTGCACCTCGAGGATGTGCAGCCGGCCGGCGCGGGCCGGGTCGGGGGCGGTCGCGTCGTCGGCCGCGTAGGTGTAGCCGTGCCGGCCGCGGATGCGCTGGTCGCCGCCGGAGCAGAACGCCCAGCCGCCGTCCTTGGGGCTCGGCCCGTTGCCCGTCAGCAGCACGACACCGATGCGCGGGTCCTGTCGCGCGACGTCGAGGGCCCGGTACAGCTCGTCGACCGTGTGCGGCCGGAAGGCGTTGCGCACCTCGGGCCGATCGAACGCGATGCGCGCGATGCGGCCGTCGCCGGAGACGTGCGCCGTGATGTCGGTGTAGTCGGCCGCGCCGGGCGCGAGCGTCCACGCGGTCGGATCGAACAGCTCGGAGACGAAGGTGTCGGTCACCCGGCCAGCCTACGCGCGGGCATCGCCATGGCGTCGTGAGGGTGTCGTCATATGGCCGGGACGGGTGGGCGACTCCCCCTACGCTGGGACGGTGACGTCGACCCCCCGCATCCTCGCCCTGTTCGCCGCCGGAGCCCTCGCGCTCGGCCTGTCGGCCTGCGCCTCGACGGGCGGCGGTGCGGCGTCGCCGACCGCGACCGACGCGACCGCGTCGCCGATCACCGCCGGCGCGTGCGAAGGGACCGAGGGCGTCACGCTCGTCGTCGACTCCTCCGCCCTGGCGGGCGGCACCTCCGACACGCGGTGCTACACGACCACCGCCGAGGTCGCCGTCGCCGACATCGTCGCCGCGGCCGGGCTCGAGATCGAGGGCACGAAGGAGTACGGCGACCAGGTGATCTGCCGCGTCGACGGGCTGCCCTCGGCATCCGAGCCGGTCGGCTCCACCCAGGACCCGGCGTATGTCGAGAAGTGCGAGTCGATGCCCGCCGCGTTCGCGTACTGGGCACTGTGGACCAAGCCCGCCGGCGGCGCGTGGGACTACGCCCAGGAGGGCGTGTCGACGCTGACGGCTCAGCCGGGTGAGAGCGTCGAGCTGCTCTTCAGCCTGGACGGGGCGCCCGCGGCTCCCGCGGCCTGAGCGGCGCCGACGCGCGTAATCTCGGCGCGTGAGCTTCCGCCCCGGCCCCCTGCGTGCCGCCGCCGCCCTGGCGGTGGGCTTCGTCGCGGTGCGCGTGGGGTACCGGGTGCTCTTCCACGGCGCCGACGGCGCCGGGCCGGTGGTGCTGCCGCTGCCGCTGTGGCGCCTCGCGCCGCCGCTCGCCCACGTCGAGGTGCTCGGCCCCGCGACGGCGGGAGGGCTCTGGGATGCCGCGGTCAGCGCCCTGCCGATCGCGCTGACGATCCTCGCGTTCGGACTGCTCAGCGCCGTGCTCGACCTGCCGCGCCTGCTCGCCCGCGGCGCCCGGCGCGGCCCCTTCCAGGGCCTCGCCCGGGCGCTGTCGATCGGCTGGGCGACGCTGCCGTCGCTCGCCGACGCGGTGCGCTCGGCACGGCGGGCGGCGCGGCTGCGCGGCGAACGGGTCGGCGTCGCGGGCTCGGCCCGACTGCTCGCGCCGGTGCTCGAGGCGACGCTGGAGCGTGCGAGCGCCGTCGCCGCGGCCCTCGAACTGCGCGGCTACGCCGGACGGGGGCTCGAGGGCGACTGCGCGCACCCCGTGGCCGGGCAGGACGTCGCGCTCGGGTTCGGCGTCGGCGATCCGGTCGTCGTGGCGGACGCGGTGGGGCGCGGCATCCGCCCGAGCGCCCTCACCGTGCTCACGGGAGCGACCGGGTCGGGCAAGACGACCCTGCTGCGGGCGCTGAGCGGCCTGCACAGCCATGTCGACGGCGGGTGGATCCGCGGCGGGCTGCGCGTCGCCGGACACGAGCGCAGCGCCACCGCGCCCCGGGATCTGTCGCGCGTCGTCGGCGTCGTGCTGCAGAGCCCGCGCGCCGCCTTCGCGACGACGCGCGTGCGGGACGAGATCGGCCTCGCCCTGGAGCTGCGGGGCGTGGCCCCCGTCGTCGTGGACGAGCGCGTCCGCGAGGTGGCGGTGCGGGTCGGGATCGTGGACCTGCTCGACCGCGAGCTGGGGGCACTGTCGGCGGGGCAGGCGACGCTCGTCGCGATCGCCGCCGCGATCATCGAGCAGCCGGTCCTCCTGCTCGTCGACGAGCCGCTCGCCGACCTCGACCGCACCACCCGCGCCCGCATCGTGGCGCTCCTGGGCGCGCTCGCCCACGAGGCCGGCGTCTGCGTGGTCGTCGCCGAGCACCGCGGCGACGAGTTCGGCGCGGTCGCCGACGCGTGGCTGCGCATCGACGCGGGTGGTTCCCGCGGGCGGCCCGGGGTGCTCGCGACCGCGGGTGCGGGGCTGGCGGGTTCGGGGCTCGCGCTCGCAGGTCGTCCCCGACCGCCGCGGACGGCGCCCGACGCGGCGACCCCCCGGACTCCCGCCACGGAACCGGTGCTGTCGACCCGCGTCACCGTGCGGTACGCGGACCGCGTCGCCGTCGACGACGCACCGATCGCGCTCCACGCCGGCGAGATCGTGGCGCTCGTCGGCCCCAACGGCGCCGGCAAATCGAGCCTGCTCGTCGCCCTCGCCACCGGCGCGCACGCCCGCGAGGTGCGACTGGTCCCCGATGACTCCGACGCACTGTTCGTGCGCGACACCGTCGCCGCCGAGTGTCGGCGCACCGACCGGCGGGCGCGCTTGCCGGCCGGCACGACCGCCCACCGTTTCGCCGGGCTCCTCGGTCGCGGCAGCGACGACGAGGGCGGCGTGCAGGCGGCGCGAGAGCTGTGGCACCGGCATCCGCGTGACCTGTCCGCCGGTCAGCGGCGCTGCCTCGCTCTCGCGATCCAGACGGCGACCCGCGCCCCCGTCCTGCTCGTGGACGAGCCGACCCGCGGCCTCGACCCCGACGCGCGCCGCCTGGTCGACGCCGCCCTCGCGCGGCTCGCGGATGCCGGGACCGCCGTCCTCATCGCGACCCACGATCCGTCGGCCATCGCCCGCGCCGACCGCGTGCTGCCCCTGGCGGCCGGGCGGCTCGCCGCCTCGCCCGCCGCCCCGCCCGCCCGCACCGAGCCCGCCCTCGCCGACCCCGCCCGCGCCGAACTCCTCCAATCCGCGACCGCCGACCCCGTCTCGGGGCCCCCGCCCGGCCCCGCGCCGCAACCCGGAGGAGTCCGGGACACGCCCCCCACCCGCACCCCACGGCGAGCCGCAGCCCGGACCCCGCAGCCCCGGCCCCAACCCCGACCGCGGCGCGGCCTCACCGCGGCCCTGATCGCGGCGAACCTCCTCGCGGCGGCCGCGTTCCTGTGGCCCCTCGTGGCGACGGCGGTGCCGGCGCAGGCGCAGGCCGCCGCGCCGGTCATCGCGATGGCGCTCGCCCCTCTCGCGATCATCGTCGCCCTCGCGAGCCTCGACACGACGGTGCGGTCGGCGCACACCCTCGCGCTGTTGGCCGTGCTCGCGGCGATCGGGGGGGCCGTGCGCATCGCGAGCACCGGGGTGGGCGGCGTCGAGGCGCTGTTCGTGCTCCTGATCCTGGCCGGGCGGGCGTACGGGGCGCGCTTCGGACTGCTGCTGGGCGCGGCATCCCTCGCCCTGTCGGCGGTGCTGTGGGGCGGGGTCGGGCCGTGGCTGCCGTTCCAGATGTTCGCCTGCGGCTGGGTCGCGGCGGGCGCGGGGCTGCTGCCGCGGCGCGTGCGCGGCGGCGCCGAGGTCGCGATGCTCGCGGCGTACGGCGTCGTGTCGGCGTATGTGTTCGGGCTGATCATGAACATGTGGTTCTGGCCGTTCGCCGTCGGCGCCGGGACGAGCATCTCCTACAGCCCGGGCGCGCCCCTCACCGAGAACCTCGGGAACTTCCTCGTCTACTCGCTGGTGACCTCGACCCTCAGCTGGGACACGCTGCGCGCCGTCACCACGGTCATCGGGATCGGACTCATCGGGCGTGCGCTGCTGCGCTCGCTGCGGCGCGCGAAGCCCGTCGCCGGGGCTCCCGGGCCGCCGTCGCCCCCTCCGAGACCCCGCGGAGCGCTCGCTACAGTCGAATCATGACCACGACGGTGCGGCCCCTGACCCCGGACGAGATCGGCTCGGAGGCGTTCCTCCCCCTCCTCTGGGAGGCGGCCGGGGTGGATGCCGACGCGCTCCTGTGGATCCGCGACGCCGAACTGCCCCGGCTCACCGTCGTCGGCGTCGTGGCCGGCGGCATCCTCGGCTTCGCCGCCTTCGGCCCCGACCCCGCCCGCGGCCGCACGGAGCTGCACTACATCGCCGTCGCGCACGAGGCGCGGGGCACCGGTCTCGGGTCCCGGCTCGTGGATGCCGCGCGTCGCGCCGACCCGACCCTCCCGCTGTTCGCGAGCACCGATGACGACGCGGTCGAGTTCTACCGTCGCCTCGGCTTCGCGGTCTCCGATGCGCCGCGCGACCCGCGGTGGCCGACCCGGCAGCGCTACGACTGCACGATCCCGCCGCTCGGCGACCCGCTCGAGCTGACCCTCGCCGTCTACCGCGACCACGCCCTGCGCTACGCGCAGCGCACGTCGGCCACGCCGTCGCCGCTCGTCGCGGAGCTGGCGGCACTGCTGCCGGCGGGCTCCTCCGTGCTCGAGCTCGGTTCGGGCCCGGGCCGCGACGCCGATGCACTGGAGGCGGCGGGCTTCGCCGTCGACCGCACGGATGCCGCGGCATCCTTCATCGCACTGCAGCACGCGGCGGGCCATCGCGCACGCCTGCTCGACGTGCGCGACGCCGACTTCGGCGGCCCGTACGACGCCGTGTTCGCCAGCGCCGTGCTGCTGCACGTGCCGCGGGCGCGGCTGCGGGGCGTGCTGCGGCGAGCGCGCGCCGCGACCCGGCCGGGCGGGGTCATGATCGCCTCGTTCAAGAAGGGCGAGGGCGAGCACTGGTCGGCGCACAAGCTCGACGCGCCGCGATACTTCGTGCTGTGGCGCGAGGATCCGCTGGCCGAGGCCTTCGCCGCCACGGGCTGGACCGACGTCGTCGTCCGCGACGCGACGGCCCCGGATGCCGCGGCCACCGACCCGTGGATCACGGTGACGGCTCGCAACCCGGAGGCCGGGTGATGCTGGTCGTCGGCTCCGTCGTGATCCGCGTCGACGACCTCGCGCGGGAGACGGCCTTCTGGACCGCGGCCCTCGACTACGTGGTGCGCGAGCCCGCCGGCGACGACTTCGCGCTGCTGCATCCGCGGCACGGGGCCGGGGTGAGCGTGTCGCTGGATGCCGTCGCGGCGCCGCGCGTCCTGCCCCCGCGGATCCACCTCGACCTCTACGCGCAAGACCAGGACGCCGAGGTGACGCGCCTGGAGCGTCTGGGCGCGCGCCGCGTCGTCTGGGACCGGCAGCCGGCCGATGCGGACTACGTGATCATGGAGGATCCCGAGGGCAACCGGTTCTGCGTCGTCGACGCGGCGGAGTGGTCGGGATGGGCGGGGGCGGCATCCGCGGTGGCATCCGCTGCGGAGTGAGACCCGCCGGCGGCGCGGCCGTGGGAGAATGGGGCACGGCCGTCGTCCACCCGAGGATGCCGCCGGAAGGGCATGTCGTGCAGATCAGGAACTCCTCGGACTGGCGAGATGCCCTGCCGTTCGAAATCGCCGTCGCCGCCGAGCAGGCCGTGCCGGGCGACGCGACCCGGTGCTCGGGCTGCGGACCGACCAGCGAGCCGTGGCCGCGCGAAGCGCTGTGGGTGATGAAGCACCGGCATCCGAACAATCCGGCCGGATTCGTGCGGTTCTACTGCGCCGACCACAAGCCCGCGGCCAAGCTCGCCGCCGCGCCCGCGCCGACCACGCGCGAGCGTGCCCGCGCCGCCCGCGTCGCCTCGGGCACGCCGCGCACCGTCGCCGCCCCCACCATCCCCGAGCGCCCCGCGGTGATGTGCCCGGACTGTTTCGTGCAGGTGCCCGCGACCGGCATCTGCGGCATGTGCGGCGCTCCCGTCGCCTGACCCTCACCCGCGGGCCGCATCCGAGCTGCAAGGTCGTAGCCGCGACGCGCCGCCACCCCGCGCCCGGCGACGGCGTGTCGCCCGGCATCCCTTGCAGTTCGGCCCCGGCGCCGAGACACCCGGAACCCGCACCCGCCCCACCCGCACCCGCCCCACCCGCGGATGCCGCGACCGGCTCAGACCGAGAAGTACTTCGCCTCGGGGTGGTGGAACACGAACGCGTCGGTCGACTGCTCGGGATGCAGCTGCAGCTCCTCGCTCAGCTCGACGCCCATGCGCTCCGGACGCAGCAGCTCGACGACCTTGCGGCGGTCCTCCATGTCGGGGCAGGCCGGGTAGCCGAGCGAGAACCGCGCGCCGCGGTATTCGAGCTTGAACAGTCCCGCGGTGTCGGCGGGGTCTTCCCCGGCGAAGCCGAGCTCGGCGCGGATGCGCGCGTGCCAGAACTCGGCGAGCGCCTCGGTGAGCTGCATGACCAGCCCGTTCAGCTCGTAGTAGTCGCGGTAGCGGTCCTCGGCGAACATCTTCGCGGTGACGGCGTCGATGGCCGCCCCCGCCGTGACCAGCTGCACGGGCAGCACATCGACCTGCCCCGACGCGCGGGAGCGCACGAAGTCGGCGAGGTTCAGGTGGCGGTCGCGCCGCTGCCGCGGGAAGTGGAAGCGCAGCCGGTCGCTGCCGAGGGCGCCGCCCGATCCGCCGTCCGGCGCCAGCAGCCCGGCCGGCCCGAGCAGACCGGTCGGGTCGTCGCCGTGGTGCAGCACGACGAGGTCATCGCCCTCGGAGACGACCGGGAAGTACCCGTAGGCCACCGACGCGTCGAGCATGCGCTCGGCGAGGATGCGGTCGAGCCAGTACCGCAGCCGCGGACGACCCTCCGTGTCGACCAGCTGCTGGTACGACAGCCCGTCCTCCCCGCGCCCGGGCTTGAGCCCCCACTGCCCCATGAACGTCGCGCGTTCGTCGAGGAAGGCCGCGTAGTCGGCGAGCGCGATGCCGCGGACGATGCGCGTGCCCCAGAACGGCGGCGCGGGCACGGGGTTGTCGGATGCCACGTCCGACCGGGCCGGCATGGCCTCGGGCTCGGTGAGGGTCAGGCGCGACCCCGCGGCGTGGATGCGCTTCTTCAGCGGCGGCAGGCCGACGGCATCCGGAGCCTCGCCGCGCGCGATCCGCACGAGCGGCTCCATGAGCGCGAGCCCCTCGAACGCGTCCTTGGCGTAGCGGACCTCGCCGTCGAAGAGCTCCGCGAGATCCTGTTCGACGTACGCGCGGGTCAGCGCCGCACCGCCGAGGATCACCGGCCACCGCGTGCCGAGCCCTCGCGCCGAGAGCTCCTGCAGGTTCTCCTTCATCACCACCGTCGACTTGACGAGCAGGCCGCTCATGCCGATGACGTCGGCGCCGTGCTCCTCGGCGGCGGCGATGATGTCGGCGATCGGCTGCTTGATGCCGAGGTTGATCACCGTGTAGCCGTTGTTGGTGAGGATGATGTCGACGAGGTTCTTGCCGATGTCGTGCACGTCGCCGCGCACCGTCGCGAGCACGATCGTTCCCTTGCCGGCCTCGTCGGTCTTCTCCATGTGCGGCTCGAGCAGCGCAACCGCGGTCTTCATGACCTCGGCGGACTGCAGCACGAACGGCAGCTGCATCTGGCCCGACCCGAACCGCTCGCCGACGACCTTCATGCCCTCCAGCAGGTGGTCGTTGATGATCTGCAGCGGGCTGAGCGGCGCGGCATCCGCATCGCCGGCGCGCGCCAGGTCGAGGTCGGCCTCGAGACCCTTCAGCTCGCCGTCGATGATCCGGCGCTCCAGCCGCTCGCCCACAGGAAGCGCGGCCAGCTCGGCGGCGCGCTGGTCGCGCAGCGCCGCCGTGTCGACCCCGGCGAACAGGTCGAGCATCGTCGCCAGCGGGTCGTAGGTGAGGGTGCCGTCGGCATCCCATTCGCGCCGGTCCCAGACGAGGTCGAGCGCGACCTTCCGCTGCTCGTCGGGGAGGGATGCCAGGGGCACGATCTTCGCGGCGTCGATGATGCCGCTCGTCAGCCCCGCCTGCGTCGCCTCGTGCAGGAACACGGAGTTGAGCACCGACCGGGCGGCCGGGTTGAGCCCGAACGAGACGTTGGAGACGCCGAGCGTCGTGTTGATGCCCGGGTATTTCGCGACCAGCCCGCGGATCGCCTCGATGGTCTCGATCGCGTCGCGGCGGGTCTCCTCCTGGCCCGTCGCGATCGGGAAGGTGAGGCAGTCGACGATGATGTCCTCGACCCGCATGCCCCACGCCCCGACGAGCTCGTCGACGAGCCGCGACGCGATGCGCAGCTTGTCCTCGGCGGTGCGCGCCTGACCCTGCTCGTCGATCGTGAGGGCGATGACGGCGGTGCCGTGCTCCTTGACGAGCGGCATGATGCGCCCGAAGCGGGATGCCGCGCCGTCGCCGTCCTCGTAGTTGACGGAGTTCACGACGGGACGGCCGCCGATCAGCTCCAGCCCCGCCTGGATGACGGCCGGCTCGGTCGAGTCGATCACGAGAGGAAGAGTGGATGCCGAGGCGAACCGCGACACCACCTCGCGGATGTCGTCGACGCCGTCGCGGCCGACGTAGTCGACGCACACGTCGAGCAGGTGCGCGCCGACGCGGATCTGCCCGCGGGCGATCTCGACGCAGTCGTCCCACCGGCCCTCCAGCATCGCCTCGCGGAACGCCTTCGACCCGTTCGCGTTGGTGCGCTCCCCGATCGCGAGGTAGCTGGCATCCTGCCGGAACGGCACGTGCTGATACAGCGAGGCGACCCCCGGCTCGCGGTCGACCGCGAGGGGCGCCGCGCCGACAAGCGTGGTGCGCGAGCGCGAGGCCAGCGAGGTGTACTCCGTCGCCGCGTCCCCCGGCAGCCCGTCGACGATCCGACGGGAGGTCACCGAGAGGGACCCCACCCGCTCCACCACCGCGGCGAGATGCTCGGGCGTCGTGCCGCAGCATCCGCCGATGAGACCCAGGCCGAACTCGCGCACGAACTGCTCGTGCGCCGTGGCGAGCTCCGCGGGCGTCAGCGGGTAGTGCGCACCATCGGCGGTCAGCACCGGCAGCCCCGCGTTGGGCATGCAGGCGATCGTCACGGAGGAGTGCTTCGACAGGTGGCGCAGGTGCTCGCTCATCTCGGCCGGACCGGTCGCGCAGTTCAGGCCGATGGCGTCGACGCCCAGCGGCTCCAGCGCCGTGAGCGCCGCCCCGATCTCCGAGCCCATCAGCATGGTGCCGGTCGTCTCGACGGTGACCTCGACGAAGATCGGCAGCCGGATGCCGCGGGCCACGATCGCCTGCTTGCAGCCGTTGATCGCGGCCTTGGTCTGCAGCAGGTCCTGGCTCGTCTCGACCAGGAACGCATCCGCGCCGCCGTCGATGAGCCCCTCGGCCTGAAGGGCGAACGTCTCCTTCAGATGCGCATAGGTGGTGTGGCCGAGGCTCGGCAGCTTCGTGCCGGGCCCCATCGAGCCGAGCACCCAGCGCATCCGCTCGTCGACCGCTTCCGCCGCCTCCGCGCGCTCGCGGGCGATCCGCGCCCCGGCGGCCGCGAGCTCCGTGATGCGGTCGTCGATGCCGTAATCCGACAGGTTCGACCAGTTCGCCCCGAACGTGTTCGTCTCCACGGCGTCCACGCCGACCGCGAAGTAGGCGTCGTGGATGTCGGCGACCACGTCGGGTCGCGTCACGTTCAGGATCTCGTTGCAGCCCTCGAGGCCGGCGAAGTCGGTGTCGATCCGCAGGTCATGACGCTGCAGCATCGTGCCCATCGCCCCGTCGGCGATGACGACCCGCTCGGCGAGGGCGTCCAGCAGCGCCTGCGCCCGGGCGGGGCGCGGCACACCGTCGATGTCGAGCGCGAAGCGGGCGGCGGCGAGGGAGGCGGTCACCGCCCGATTCTACGGGCGTCGCCGCCGCAGACGGCGGGCCGCGACGCAGGGTCCCCGCGGCGGCGGCCTCCCGAGGCAGGATGGAGCCATGACCGTCCCCGCACTCGGCGAGCTGCTCGCCACGGCGCACGTGGTATCGCTGCCCCTCGTCACCCGCTTCCGCGGCGTCGACCACCGCGAGGCGGTGCTGATGGAGGGCCCCGAGGGCTGGACCGAGTTCTCGCCGTTTCTCGAGTACGACGACGCGGAGGCCGCCGTCTGGCTCGCCGCGGCGATCGACTTCGGATGGCGCCGCCAGCCCGATCCGCGGCGCGACACCGTCCGCGTCAACGCCACCGTCCCCGCCGTCCGGGCCGACGAGGTGGCCGGGGTGCTGGCCCGCTTCGACGGGTGCCGCACCGCGAAGGTTAAGGTCGCCGAGCGCGGCCAGACGCTCGTCGACGACGTCGCGCGGGTGCGTGCCGTGCGCGCCGCGATGGGCCCGGAGGGGCGGGTGCGCCTCGACGCCAACGGCGGGTGGAACGTCGACGAGGCCGAGCATGCGGTGCACGCGCTCGCCGAGTTCGACCTCGAATACCTGGAACAGCCCTGCACCGGGGTGGAGGAGCTCGCCCAGCTGCGTGCGCGCATCGCCGACTGGGACATCCCGATCGCCGCCGACGAGTCGGTGCGCAAGGCGTCCGACCCGGTCGCCGTCGCGCGCGCCGGCGCGGCCGACCTGCTCGTCGTGAAGGCGCAGCCCCTCGGCGGGGTCGCCGCGGCGCTGGCGATCGTCGAGGAGGCGGGCCTTCCGGCGGTCGTCTCGAGCGCTCTCGACACGAGCATCGGCCTGTCGATGGGCACGACCCTCGCCGCGGCCCTGCCCGATCTGCCCTACGACTGCGGCCTCGGCACGGCCTCGCTGCTCGCGGCGGATGTCACGGCGCGGCCGCTGCGTCCCTCCGGCGGGATGCTGCCCGTGGGGCGGGTCGTCCCGGATGCCGCCGCGCTCGCCCGGCACGCGGCGACGCCCGATCGGCGCGCGTGGTGGCTCGACCGCCTGGAGCGGTGCGCCGCGCTGCTGTGACCGCGGCGGATCGCGTCGGGGGTCGACCCCGCGGCGGTCAGCGGTCGGCGTAGCGGAAGGCCCGCTCCCCACCGGCGGCGACCAGCGCCGGGATCAGGGCGTCGAGGCGTCCGCGCAGCGCAGCGGTGACCCCGTCGTCCTCGATGCCCTGCAGCATCGCCGTCGTGCAGGTCTCGTTCGCGACGTCGAGGAGGATGCGCGCCGCCTCCGCCACCGACAGACGCAGGGTCAGCCCGTAGGTCGCGATGATGTGCTCGAGGAAGCCTTCGATGCGGTCGAGCATGCGCCGCTGCAGGGTGAGGAAGGCCTCGGCGAGTCGCGGGTCGCGAAGCGCCTGCACGCGGATCTCCGTCATGAGCTGCGGATCCATGCCCTCGCCGAACGGCGCTCCCAGCTGGCCCACGAGCTCGGAGACGTCGACGGGACCGTCGGGCGAGAGGCGGTGGACCCGGCTGGCGACCGCGTCGAGCTTCGCGTCGGACAGGCGGGTCACGAGCGCGAGGAAGAGCTCGTCCTTCGACTCGAAGTTCGAGTAGAACGCCCCGCGGGTGAACCCCGCGCGCTCGCAGATCGCCTCGACCGACGCGGCATCCATGCCCACCTCGGCGAACACGTCGTGCGCCGCGTCGAGAAGGCGCGCCCGGGTCTGCTCGCGGCGCTGGCTGGGCGGGCGACTGCCGTCGGCGCGTTCGGCGATGTCCGTCACGGTGCCCTCCCTTCGTCGGCGGGATGCGGCGCTCGGCGCCGGTCCTCAGTTTCACATCGAGTGCTCAGGATTGCGAGAACCCCGGCTCTTAGGATACATCTGTGTATCGGATACAGCGGTGTATCGAATCCCTGTCCGCCCCCACCCCGATCGTCTGAACCGGAGCACCTGTGTCCACTCTGCTTTACTCGCTGGGCCGCTGGTCCTACCGCCACTCGTGGCGGGTCCTCGTGTCGTGGCTCCTGCTGCTGGGCGTGGTGGGCGGCGCGGTCGGCGTCGGCGTCGCGACCGGCGCCGTGAAGGGCTTCGACAACTCCTTCTCGATCCCCGGCACCGAGGGTCAGGAGGGCCTCGAGCTGCTCAACCGCACGTTCCCCCAGGCGAGCGGGACGAGCGCGCAGTACATCGTCGTCGCGGCTGCGGGCGACCGCGTCGACGAGAAGCCGTACTCCGACGAGATCGCCTCGGCGGTCTCCGAGCTCGGCTCGCTCGACGGTGTGCTCGCCGTGACCGACCCGTTCAGCGAGAACGTCGACGGCATGGTCAGCGGCGACGGTCAGGCCGCCCTCATCCGCCTGCAGTTCCAGGGCACCGCGACCGACGTGCCGGCCGCGACGAAGACCACGCTCGAAGACCTGTCCACCTCGCTCGACGCCGCCCTGCCGGCCGGTTCGACCGTGGTGGTCGGCGGCGACCTGTTCTCCACTTCGCTGCCCGCCCTGTCGATCATCGAGGCCATCGGCGTGCTCATCGCCCTGTTCGTGCTGATCGTCACCTTCCGCTCGCTCGCCGTCGCCTGGTTCCCGCTGGTGAGCGCCCTCATCGGCGTCGGCCTGTCGGTCGTGCTGATCTTCGCCTCCACGGCGTTCGCGACCGTGTCCTCGACGACGCCGATGCTCGCCATCATGCTGGGGCTCGCGGTCGGCATCGACTACGCGCTGTTCATCGTGGCGCGACATCAGGATCAGGTGCGCGCCGGTGTCGACCCCGAGGAGTCCGCGGCCCGCGCGACGGGGACGGCCGGCTCGGCGGTCATGTTCGCGGGCATCACGGTGCTCATCGCGCTGGTCGGCCTCGGCTTCGCCGGCATCCCCTTCCTCACGACGATGGGCCTGGCCGCCGCGGGCGCCGTGGCGGTGGCCGTCGTCGTCGCGATCACCCTCACCCCGGCGCTGCTGGGCTTCGCGAAGGGCCGCGTCGTGGGCTGGAGCCGCGTCCTGGGTCGCGGCATCCGCGTCGGTCGCCGTCGCCGCCCGGCGCGCGCGCAGGCGGATGCCGCCGGTGCGGCGCCCGTCACGAAGACGAACCCGTGGGTCGCCCTCGTGACGCGCCATCCCGTCGTCAGCACGCTCGCGGTGATCCTGACGCTCGGCGTCATCGCGATCCCGGCCTCCAGCCTGCAGCTCGCGCTGCCCAACGCCGGCATGCAGCCGACGTCCAGCGAGGCCCGCCAGGCGTACGACCTGACGGCGGAGCATTTCGGCCCCGGTGCGAACGGGCCGCTGATCCTCACCGGCACCATCGTCACCTCGACCGACCCGCTCACGCTCATGGCCGATCTCAAGGCGGATGTCGAGAAGATCCCCGGCGTCGAGCGCGTGGCCCTCTCGACCCCCAATGAGACGGCGGACACGGGGCTGGTGCAGATCGTCCCGACCACCGCCCCCGACGCGCCGCAGACCGCCGAGCTCGTCCGCGAGCTGCGCGCCCACCACGACGAGTGGCTCCAGAAGTACGGCATCGACCTGAAGGTGACCGGTTTCACGGCGATCGCGATCGACATCTCCGATCGCCTCGGCGCCGCACTGCTGCCGTTCGGCCTGTTCGTCGTGGGCCTGTCGTTCGTGCTCCTGATGATCGTGTTCCGCTCGATCTGGGTGCCGCTGAAGGCGACGCTGGGCTACCTGCTGTCGATCCTCGCGGCGTTCGGCGCCGTCGCGGCGGTGTTCGAGTGGGGCTGGCTCGCCGACGCCCTGCACGTGACGCGCACCGGGCCGGTGATCAGCTTCATGCCGATCATCCTCATGGGTGTGCTGTTCGGCCTCGCGATGGACTACGAGGTCTTCCTCGTCTCGCGCATGCGCGAGGACTTCGTCCACGCGCGCCGCGACCGCGGCGGGCGCGCCGACCGGGCCATGGCGGTCGACGCCGTGCGCAGCGGCTTCACGGCCTCGGCGCGCGTCGTCACCGCGGCGGCCGTCATCATGTTCGCGGTCTTCGCGGCGTTCATCCCCGAGGGCGACACCTCGATCAAACCGATCGCGTTGGGACTGGCCGTCGGCATCGCCGTCGACGCCTTCCTCGTGCGGATGACGCTCGGCCCGGCCATCATGACGCTCCTCGGCGACAAGGCCTGGTGGATGCCGCGATGGCTCGACCGTGTGCTCCCGCACTTCGACATCGAGGGCGAGGCCGTCGAGCGCGAGCTCGCGCTCACCGCATGGCCGGAGCCCGGCTACGACGGCGCGCTGGCCGCCGACGACCTGACCGTCCGCGTCGACGGCGGGGCCGGTGTCGGCGAGGTCATGCTCTTCCGCGCGTCGACGATCCGTCTCGAGCAGGGCGGCACCCTGCTGGCGACGGCGGCCGACCCGCGCGCCGGACGCGCCTTCGTCCTCGCCGTCGCCGGCCGCGTCGACCCGAGCGAGGGGCGCCTGCGCGTCGCTGGGCACCTCCTGCCCGGCCGCGGGGCGTGGGTGCGCGCCCACGTGGGCGTCGCCCTCCTCGACGGCGCCGCCGCTCCGCTCACGGAGCTGCGGCGAGCGCTCGCGGGCGGGACGACCATCGTCGCCATCGACGGCCTGGACACGCTCACGGGCGCCGACCGCGATCAGGCCGCCGCCCTGCTGCGCGACGCCCAGGAGCGCGCCGCCGCGCGCATCTCCCGCGGCGGCGCACACGCCCGCCCGCTCACCCTCATCGCGTCGGCACGTCGCGAGGGCCCCGCCCTCGACGTGCTCGCCGACGCTCATCGCCAGAGCGTGACCGCCCTGGCCCTCACCACCGGTACCGCCGACTCTCCCACGCAGGTGATCTCCGCATGACTCTCCCCCTCGAACGCGCTCGTTCCCGCCGCCCCGTGACCTGGCTCACGGTGCTCGGCGTCCTCCTGCTGCCCGTGCTGATCGGCGGTATCCTCCTCACGGCGCTCTACAACCCGACCGAGCGCCTCGGCAACGTCCGCGCGGCGATCGTGAACAACGACGAGCCCGTCACGATCAACGGCCAGACCGCACCGCTCGGGCGGCAGCTGACCGCCGGCCTCGTAGAGGGCTCGTCGGACGTGCCGAGCAACCTCGACTGGGTGATCTCGAACACCGACGACGCCGCCTCCGGTCTCGCCGACGGCACCTACGACGCCGTGATCACGATCCCGCAGAACTTCTCGGCGGCCGCGACCTCGACCGCGCCCGGCAAGACGCCGGAGAAGGCGACCATCCAGGTGCAGACCGCCCCCGACGGCCGCGTCGTCGACGGCGCCATCACGGCGACGATCACCCAGACCGCGGCATCCGTGTTCGGCAGCGCCGTCTCGCAGCAGTACCTCACCAACGTGCTCATGGGCTTCACGACGCTTCACGACCAGCTCGGTGAGGCCGCCGACGGCGCCGACCAGCTCGCCAGCGGCGCCCAGCAGGCGGCGACGGGCGCCGCGCAGCTCCCGGACGGGGCGACGGCACTCGCCTCCGGAGCGGGCCAGCTCGGCTCGGGCGCGAGCGACCTGTCGAGCGGGCTGGCGACGCTCGCGACCGGTGCGCGCGACTCGTCCGCGGGAGCGGGACAGCTCGCCGGCGGGCTGAACCAGCTGTCGGCGCAGGTCACCTCGACGCAGCCGAACACGCTCGGCGGCACGGTGTCGACGACGGCGCAGTACGCGTCGGCGGCGGCGGCCTCGACGCAGAGCCTGGCGACGCAGTACCAGAAGCTCCTCGCCGACAACAACTGCGTTCCGCCCGCGACGCCGACGACGCCCGAACAGGGTGCGGTCTGCGTCGCTCTGGGATCGATGGCCGACGGCGTGAAGGCGTCCGCCACGAACGCCGGGTACGCCGCGGGATACGCGAACGGTCTGAAGGACCAGGCGCTGCCCGAGACGGCCGCGGGAATCGCCCAGCTGACCGGTGGAGCCCAGGGGCTGCAGTCCGGTCTCGGCCAGCTCGCCGACGGCATCGACCAGGCGGCCACCGGCGCGACCGGGCTGTCGACGGGTGCCTCCCAGCTGGCGGACGGGGCCACGCAGCTCGCCGACGGCGCGACCCAGCTCAGCACCGGCGTGACCCAGCTCGCCTCGGGCTCCAGCTCGCTGGCGCAGGGCCTGGACTCGGCCGTCTCGCAGATCCCGACGTACTCGCAGCAGCAGGCCGACGCCACCGCCGAGGTGGTGGCGAACCCCGTGAGCGCCGACGGCATCGGCACGAACCTCTTCGGCGCGTCGGCGATCCCGCTGCTGGCGATGCTCGCGCTCTGGTTCGGCGGTCTGGGCTCGTTCATCGCGCTCCAGGCGGTGCCGCGCCACGCGCTGAGCTCGCGCCGCCCGTCGGTGCTGCTGGCGTTGCGCAGCCTCGCTCCGGCCGCCGCCATCGGCGCGGCACAGGGCCTGCTGGTCGCGGGTGTCGCCCAGATCGCGGCGAACTACGACGCGGGCACCTGGTTCGCCTTCGCGGGTCTCGCCGTCGTCGCCGGCATCTCGTTCGCCGCCGTCAACCAGGCGCTGGTCGCGGTGTTCGGAGGCGCCGGCCGGTGGATCTCGACGCTCGTGGGCGTGCTCGCGGTGGCGACCGGGATCGTGTCGACGATCCCGGGCATCCTCGCCTCGATCGCCGGCGTCATGCCCACCTCGCCCGCCTACACCGCGCTGCTCGCGGCGACCACGTCGGCCGGCGGAGCGGCGGCCGGGCTGACGGCCATGATCGCGTGGGCGGTGCTGGCGTTCATCGCGAGCACCATCGCCGTAACGCGGCGCCGCACGGCGAGCGCCCGCGCGCTGCTCGCGGCATCCCCCGCCCTGGCCTGACCGCTGCGGACGGCCCGCGCGGCAGCGGGACGCCGCCGACCGCGGGTCAGTTCAGGCCGCTGTAGACGTGCAGGCCCTTGAAGAACATGTTGACGATCGTGAAGTTGAACATGACCGCCGCGAAGCCGATGATCGACAGCCAGGCCGAGCGCGTGCCCCGCCACCCGCGGGTCGCGCGCGCGTGGATGTAGCCCGCGTAGAGCACCCAGATGACGAACGTCCAGACTTCCTTCGTGTCGAAGCCCCAGTAGCGACCCCACGCGTCGTTGGCCCAGATGGAGCCGGCGATGAGGGTGAAGGTCCAGAAGATGAAGCCGATGATCGTGAAGCGGTACGCGAGCGATTCGAGCACGTCGGCCGACGGCAACGTCCGCAGGAAGCGCGGACCGCGGCGGCGCGTCGTGCTCTCCTCTCCCGCGGCGGCGATGGCGGCGATGGCGAGGCGCTCGCGGCGGGCCTGCATGAGCTGCAGCACCGAGAGGGCGAACGCGAGGGCGAACAGGGCCGTCGACAGCGACGCGACGAAGACGTGGATGACGAGCCACACGCTCTTCAGCGGATCGGACAGCGGCACGACCGCGGTGTAGAACCAGAGGACCGTGCCGCCCAGCAGCACGACGACGAGGCCGGTGATGAAGGTGCCGAGGAAGCGCAGGTCGTACTTGAACAGCACGACCAGGTAGACGGCCATGATCAGCATCGTCCCGGTGAGCGCGAACTCGTACATGTTCGACCAGGGCACCCGGCTGGCGGCGATGCCCCGCAGCACGTCGCCGGCGACGTGGAACAGGAAGCCGAGCACCGTCAGCGACGTGCCGATGCGCGCCCACAGGTAGCGCGTGCGGCGGGCGAGCGGCGCCTCCAGCTCCGCCTTGGCCGCCTGCTGCTGCGCCCGCATCTCGTCGAGCGGGCTCGCGAGCGACGTGGCTGCCGTGGCCGACACCGCCGCGGCGGCACCGACGAGCACCCGCTCCCGGGCGGCATCCTTCTGCTGGATGGCGAGGTCGGACCGGCGCCCGAGGTCGATCGCGTAGGCGATGAACGCGAGCGCGTAGATCGCGACCGCGGTCCACACCAGGAGCCGGGAGATTTCGTCGAGGGAGAGGCCGTCGGGCATGACGATCAGTCTACGTCGGCGGTCTGCGCAGCGGTCCGGTCGGATGCCGCGGCGCCGGCGGTTCCCGCGGCATCCATGGCGGCACCGTGCTCGCGCACGAGGTCGGCGACGGCCGCCGCGATCGCGGGGTCCTCGCCGCGCGCGAGGCCGGCGTACTCCAGGTGCACGACGTCGCCGTCGGCGGTCGCCTTCACCCACATGCGCCGACGCGGGACGAACAGCGCGGCGAGCAGCCCGGCGAGGGCGACGATCGCGAAGCCCAGCACCCACGGCGCACCGACGTCGCGGTGGATGGAGAGGGAGACGTAGCGCTTCACCTGCTCGGCGGCCCCGCTGGCCTTGGCGTCCTCGAACGTGATCGTGCCCAGACCGTCGGGCAGGTCCACCGTCTGCCCCGGCGCGAGCTCGAGGGAGGGGACGTCGATGCTGCGGCCCGTGAGCTGCGTCATGCCGCTGACGTCCAGTGCGTAGACGTTGCGCGGGGTGCCGTCGTCGATGCCGAGGTCGCCCGTGTAGACGTCGAGGGTCAGCACCGGATTGGCTAGGGCCGGGTACCAGGATGTCAATGCACCGGAGTGCAGCTTGGCCGCGGTGGGATAGAAGAAGCCGACCAGGCCCACCTGCTGCGCGAGCCCATCGGGCACCTTCACGACACCCAGCGAGGTCATGGTGGCGCCCTGCGGCAGGAACTCGACGTCTTCGCGCAGCACGACATCGCCCGCGGGGTTTCGCACCGTGATGGTCGGCGCGTAGCCGTTGCCCATGAGGTACACGCGGTCGCCCGCCATGTCGACCGGATGGTTGACGCGCACGGTCTGCTGCTGCGCATCGTGCCCCGGCTCGCGCGTGGTCAGGTTCGCCGCGAAGTCGCCCGCCTGCCCCTGCCCGGCCTCGCCGACCGGGACGTACGTGACATCGAAGCTGTCGAGGGTCAGCGAGTAGGGCGGGAGCGCGTTCGTGTCGACGAAGCGTCCGGGGTTGAAGGAGGTGTAGCCCAGGCCCAGGGAGTTGACGAAGCTGTCGCCCTCGACGATCACGGTCTGGCCCGTGTAGGTGAGACCGCCGCCGACGCCCACGGAGATCAGCACGCCGACGAG
Source organism: Microbacterium hominis NBRC 15708 (assembly GCF_001592125.1). Classification (GTDB taxonomy): domain Bacteria; phylum Actinomycetota; class Actinomycetes; order Actinomycetales; family Microbacteriaceae; genus Microbacterium; species Microbacterium hominis. Next base: position 3,449 of record NZ_BCWI01000013.1, on the reverse strand, counting down.
CGCGGCGTGGAAGACGAGGTTGCCGGTCTCGCGGGCGTAGCCGCGCTCCGCCGAGACGGATGCCGTGGCGGGACGCTTGCCCGTCGCGGGCGTGTCGTACCGCTCGACGCGGTACCCCGCTTTGCGCAGCTGCGCCTGCGCGAGCTCGACGGCGGCCTCGGCGTAGGCCGCGGCGTCCGCGCCCGCGGGCACGACACGGTCGATCTCCGCGTGGTCGTCGAGGCGCGAGAGCCGTACCGGCGTGCGGGGCGGACGCGCGCGCAGCGCGTTGAAGTGGTGCTTGGTACGCGGGATGACGCACCCGATCAGCGAGATGAACAGCAGGATGTAGATCGCCGAGAACCACACCGACGAGTAGACGTCGAACAGCTGCAGCGTGTCGAGGACGGGGAACAGGTCGGGATTGTCCGTCTTGTACTGCAGCACGCCGTTGGGGTCGGCGGAGCGCTGCGGCACGATCGAGCCGGGGATCGCCGCGATCGCGAGCAGCAGCAGCAGCACGAGCGCGGTGCGCATGCTGGTGAGCTGGCGCCACCCCCAGCGCAGCCAGCCGACCACGCCCAGCCGCGGCTGGGCGATCCCGGTGGCGGGCGCCTCGGCATCCGCGTGGTCGTCCGGACGCAGCGGATCGCTGCCCGCGCGCTCAGAGCGGGAGTTCGACACCGCCGATCACCCCCGTCAACTGCGACATCGCCGCGGTCCAGAGCCCGGTCACCATCAGCAGACCGAGCACGATCAGAAGCAGGCCGCCGATGACGTTGACCGTGCGGATGTGGCGGCGCAGGAACGCGACCGACCGCGTGGCCCAGCCGAACCCGACGGCCAGCAGCAGGAACGGGATGCCGAGGCCCAGCGAGTACGCGACGGCCAGCAGAACGGCCCGCAGCGGATCGGCCTGCGTCAGCGAGATCGAGAGGATCGCGGCGTAGGTGGGGCCGATGCAGGGCGCCCAGCCGATGCCCATCGCGACCCCCAGCAGCGGCGCACCGGCGAGGCCGAGGCCGCTGCGCACCTGCGGCTTGAGCGTCCGCTGGGCGAAGCCGAACAGCCCGAGGAACACGAGCCCCATGACGATGACGACCACGCCGAGGATGCGCGTCAGCAGCTCTCCGTACTGGATGAAGAAGCGGCCGGCGGTGCCCGCCAGCACACCCATCGCGACGAAGACGACGGTGAAGCCCGCGATGAACAGGAGCACGCCGATCAGCAGCCGTCCGCGGCCGGCGCGCACCGTGCGCCCGCGCGCCGCGGCGGCGCCGGACGCCCCGCCGAGGAAGCCGAGGTAGCCGGGGACGAGCGGCAGCACGCAGGGCGAGAGGAAGGAGACGAGACCGGCGAGCATGGCGATCGGGATCGCGAGCCACAGCGCCCCGCTGAAGACGACCTCGGTCACGAGGTCTCCGACAACGCGTCGTTGACGATCGTCTTGAGGATCGACTCGCTCTCGACGCGACCGACGAAGCGCGCCGCGACGCGGCCCTGCTTGTCGAGCACCAGCGTGATGGGCACCGACTGCAGCGGCGTCCACGAGGCGAAGGCGAGCTTGAGGTCGGCGTCGTCCTTCGCGAGCAGCGACGGGTAGCTGATGCCGTACGTCTGCTCGAACGCGGTCGCCGCCTCCGGCCCGTCGTAGATGTTGACGCCCAGGAAGGCCGCGCCGGCAGGCTCGACCGACTGGAAGGTGTTCTCGAGGGTGGGCGCCTCGGCCCGGCACGGACCGCAGCCGGCGTACCAGAAGTTCAGCACGAGGACCCTGCCCGCGTAGTCGGCGCTGGTGACCGTGGAGCCGTCGACGGCCGTCCCGGTGAACGCGACGGCGGACGTGCGGTCCTCCGGCGCGATCTCCTGCACGCTGCCGTCGCCGGAGATGTACCCCTTGCCGTCGCCCTGCTTGTACTGGTTGGCCAGGTCGTCGTTGGCTCCGCTGCACCCCGCCAGACCGACGGCGAGCGCCAGGGCCACCAGGGATGCCGCGAGCTTCGCGGTCGTCGAGCGCCTCATACCGCCCCCACGTCCACGGCGCGCGATGTCGACGCCGGCTCGGCGTAGGCCACCTCGCGCCAGCCTGCGCCGTCGCGCTCGAAGCTCGTCACGCTGGACAGCGCACAGCGGCGCTTGCGCGGATCGTGACGGAGCGCCTCGCCGGCCACCGCGAGGTGCGTCACCCAGATCGGCAGCTGGTGCGACACGATGACGACATCGCCGCCGTCGGCGTCGTTCCACGCCTCCGTCATCGCGGCATCCATGCGGGCGACGACCTCGGCGTAGGGCTCACCCCAGCTGGGCACGGCGGGGCGGGCGAGGTGACGCCAGTTGAGCGGGTTCAGCACGGCGCGCTTCATGCGCTTGCCCTCGAAGACGTTGGTCGGCTCGATGACGCGCTCGTCGATGATCGGATCGAGGTCGAACAGCTCCGCGATCGGCTCGGCGGACTCGCGCGTGCGCTGCAGCGGCGAGGCGTACAGCGCCGTGACGGGACGACCGAGAGCGGACAGGTGCGCGGCGGCGCTGCGCGCCATCTCGCGCCCGTCGGCGCTCAACCGGAAGTTCGGGAGGCGACCGTACAGCACGCGGCCCGGGTTGTGGACCTCGCCATGGCGCACGAGGTGGAGGCGATCGGCGGGCACACCTTCAGTCTACGCGGGCCTCATCTGTGGCCGGGCTGGGAACGGAGCCCGCGGCGGCGCTCAGGCGGGATCGCGATCCGCGGTCCGTCCGCGCAGCTGGCGCACGCGGTTCACCGTGAACCAGACGAGGGCCGCGGCGGCGACGCCGATGACGGCGTACTGCAGCACCCCGGCGTACTCCTCGACGACGTGCCACTGGTCGCCCAGGAGATAGCCGGACAGCACGAACACGGCGTTCCAGAGGAACGACCCGGCGAGGGTCAGCAGTCCGAAGCGCCACAGCGGCATCCGTGTCACGCCCGCGGGGATCGAGATGAGGCTCCGGAAGATCGGGAGCATGCGCCCGAAGAACACCGCCTTGCCGCCGTGGCGCTCGAACCACGCGACCGTGCGGTCGACGTCGTCGACCTTCAGCAACGGCATCCGTCGTACGAGCGCACGCAGCCGGGCGATACCGAGCCACGCGCCGAGGCCGTAGAGCGCGAAGGCGCCCGCGACCGAGCCGGCGGTCGTCCACAGCAGCGCCTCGACGAGCGTGAACGATCCGCGTGCCGCGGCCAGTCCCGCCATCGGGAGGATGACCTCGCTCGGCAGCGGCGGGAAGAGGTTCTCGAGCGCGATCGCGATGCCCGCGCCGGGGGCCCCGATGAGGTTCATGAGGCCGACGACCGCATCGACGAGCGCGGTGAGCCACGAGCCGTCGGATGCCATCGCCATGGCGTCGACGGTACCCACCGCAGGTGACCGGAACCTGGGCGGATGCCGGGTGCGGCGCGTTTCGACTCGGCGCTGCGCGCCTCGCTCAACGACCGGGCCCGCCCC